>DASYKI010000020.1:0-45414 GCA_035995545.1 Candidatus Dormiibacterota bacterium | reverse complement strand
CACCCCGTCGCGCGGCGGGGCTCCGCATTGGCGCCCCGCCGCCGTCAGGTCGAGAACCGTTGCTTGCTGCTAGGAGATGCCCAGCGCCGTACAGGCCGACGCGTAGGCCGCGGTGCAGATCTCCGCTGCGGTGTGGAAGCCGTCCTTGATGACGGTGTCCTTGACGTTCGACTTGGTCACAGCCACCGGTGTCAGCAGCTGCGAGGGCACGTCCATGGCGCCGTTGTTGACCTTGGCCGAAGCCAGGTTGCTGGGAACGGTCTTGCCGGTGGCCAGGTCGTACGCCATGGTGGCGGCGGCCGCGGCCTCGGGCTTGATCGCCTTGTAGACGGTCATGTACTGCTGGCCGGCGATGATCCGCTGGATGCCGGCAACCTCTGCGTCCTGCCCGGTCACGGGAGGCCAGGGATTGACGTTGGCAGCCTTCATCGCCGCGACAGCGCCGCCGGCGGTGCCGTCGTTGGCGCAGTAGACGCCGTCGACCTTGCCGCCGAGCGCGGTGAGCGCCTGCTGCATCTCGTTCTGGGCCTGGTCGGGGCTCCAGTCAGGAGTGTCGTACTCCTTGTCGATGAAGAGCTTGCCCTGGCTGACCAGGGGATCGAAGACGCTGTGCGCGCCGCCCTTGAAGAGCTTGGCGTTGTTGTCGGTCGGCGAGCCGTTGATCATGACGATGTGCGGCGCCGTCTTGCCGGCCGCGGTGAGCGCTGCGATCAGAGCCTGTGCCTGCAGCTGTCCGACCTTCTGGTTGTCGAACGAGATGTAGTAGTTGACGCCTGCGCTGCCGGTGATGAGGCGGTCGTACGAGATCACCGGGATACCGGCGGTCTTGGCCTTGTTGGCGATGCTCGCCGCCGATGCGGAGTCGACGGGGTCGAGCACAAGGACCTTGGCGCCGTTGGTGATCGCGGCATCGGCCTGGTTCTGCTGCAGCGAAGCGTCCTGGTTGGCGTTGCTGTAGAGCACCTGGCTTGTGTCATAGCCGAGCGACTGCAGTTGGGCCAGGAAATACGGCTTGTCAGCCGCTTCGTAGCGAGTCGTCTTGGTCTCCGGCAGGAGCAGGGCGATCTTGCCTGCGGGCGCCGACGTCGCTGCGCCGCTGCTGCCGGTCGAGTTGTTGTTGCTGCTGCCGCATGCTGCTAACGCGACCGTCCCGACGCCGGCAACGGCGAGAACGATCGCCAGGCGGCGACGTGGGTGTGCGGAATTCTTCATATCTCCTCCAGCCCGTGTTCGAATGATTGGCACCCGGGAGCGTGCCATTGGCGATGCATCACAGAATAGGGCCAGAAGACATGGGCCGGAAGGCCCAACAGCCCATTTCTGCGCATAGTTGCAAACGAGACATGTCAGGCGCCTACCTGACAAGCCTTCACGCGAACACCCTGAGCCTGTCCCGCAGCTCCTGCGGCACCGCTGCCGCCTCGGGGAGCCGAGCGGTGCAGGCGTCGATCAACTCCTCGTCGTCGAGGATCACCTCCGCGCCCGCGCCGCGGACCACGTTGCCGCCCGCGCCGTCGCTCTCGACCTCCACCTCGCGCCCGTACTCGCGCACCGTGAAGCGGGCCACGCGCGCCTGCCATGTGCCGCGCAGGCGGCGCTCGCCGTCGGCAACGGGGACACCCATGTCGTCCGCGTGCACCGCGTATTCCATGGCCAGGTGGAACGCCTGCCGCCCGGCGGGATAGGGCCCGACGGAGGTCTGCAATGCGCCGTCCCAGCCCAGCTCGCGCAGGCGGTGACGGGTGTCGGCGTCCTCACGGCGCCACTCCTCGAGCAGCTCCTCGGGCGTTCTCTCGGCTCGCTCGCTCACCCCGTACGCGTTGAAGGCGTCGATGGTGGTCACGCCCTGCTTGCCGGCCTCCTCCATCAACGCGGGCACGCTGCCGTCCAGGGTGGCGTGGTTGTAGCGCTCGCTCGCCGCCAGGTGGGCGAGCACCTCGCGCCGCCGCCAGCCCTGGCAGCGCGTGTCGCGCAGCCAATCGTCGCCGGCCAGGGTGGCGAAGAAGCCATCGAGGCGGTGCGCCTCGGCGTCGTAGATGGCGAACGCGTCGAGGTCGCGCAGCTCGCTGTCGTCGATCACGCCCGCGACTCTAGCGCTGATGCACCGAGGTCGCCGCCGTGGTGGTGAGGGGCGGGGTCGAACCGCCGACACCCGGTTTTTCAGACCGGTGCTCTACCAACTGAGCTACCTCACCCGGGGCGCCGAGCGAGCCGGAAGGGTACCACCTCGTTCGCAGCCAACCGAGGGGGTCGCGGCGGTGGCACGCCCGTAGAATGCAGGGATGGGCCGTGTCATTCATGTCCGTATCCACGGCCTCGACCCCGACAGGCACGAGGCGCTCCAGGAGGGCTTCGAGGAGCTGGCGGCCACGCGCGATTGGCGGGGCGACCGGCCCTGGCTGGCCGACGCCGCGACGTCCGACCTCTTCCAGTCGCTCTTCTTTGCCGACGCGGCCGCCGCCGCCGAGCGCGACGCGCCGGAGGCCGGGCCGCTCAGCGCCGCCGGCTTCGTCCGCCTCAACCGCGACGAGACCGATGCGCTGGCCCTCCTCTTCATCCTCCGCGACCTCAGCGAGCGCCTCGCCGCGCGGGTGCTCATCCGCGACGCCGACAACCCCATCGCCAAGCTGCGCCACATCGAGCTGCGCGCCGGCCTGCTCCCCGACGGCGCCCAGCTGGAGGCGGTGCTGGTCGCCCGTCCCATCTTCAAGCGCCTGCCCGGGGCGGTCATCGAGATGTACCCGCCGCGGGCGCTGGGCTCCGCGTTCGGCACCGTGGAGGCCACCGACGAGCGGCGGCGGAGCTGGAGCTTCCTGGTCCACGGCATGCGGGCGACGGCGCCGAACTTCCTCGAGGCCGAGGCCGAGGCGATGCGCATCTACCGCGGGCTGCGCTTCCTCAGCTAGTGCGCGCGGTCGTCCAGCGGGTCACCCGCGCCCAGGTCACCGTCGACGGCGAGGTGGTGGGCGCCATCGGGCCCGGGCTCTGCATCCTGCTCGGCGCCGGCCCCGCCGACGACGAGGACACCGCGCGGCGTCTGGCCGACCGCGTCGCCACCCTGCGCATCCACGCCGACGAGGACGGCCGCATGAACCGCGACCTCCATGCCGTGGGCGGCTCCGCCCTGGTGGTCAGCCAGTTCACCCTCTACGCGGACAGCTCCCGTGGCCATCGCCCCTCCTTCGTCAGGGCGGGGCCGCCCGAGCTCGGCGAGCGCCTCTACGGCGTCTTCTGCGACGCGCTGCGCGCCCGCGGCCTCACCGTCGCCACCGGCCGCTTCGCCGCCCACATGCGCGTCGCCCTGGAGAACGACGGCCCCGTGACCATCGTGCTCAGCAGCGGCGAGGACCCCTGGGACGCCGACGCGGGCTGAGAGTCCCCGCCTTGGCGCAAAGGAGGGAACCCGCGGGCGGACGCCAACGCACCAAGGGCCGGACGGCCGCAATCCCGCGGCGGCCAGAGCGTCCTTCTAAGAGTGGGCCTTCTCGCACTCGCCATCGCAGTCTTCCTGGCCGTGGCCGCCCTCGACTACCTGGTGGCCCCGTCCACAACCGACCGCACCCTGGTCGCCCGCGGCCCCCTCCCCCGCACCTGGCGGCGCCTGCGCACCCGCCTCGCCCGCATCGTGGCAGGCATCCTCGCCTGGCCCCACATCGTCGACCGCCTCCTCCGCGTCCACGAGGCCGAGGTGGCCACCACCCCCGCCGAGGTCGTCCTCCGCCTCGGCGCCGCCACCCTCACCCGCTACGACGGCCCACGCCAGGGCGAGCCCGTCCTCCTCGTCCACTCCCTGGTCGCCCAACCCTGGATCCTCGACCTCGCCCCCGGCCAGAGCCTGGCCGCCTCGCTGGTCGACGCCGGCTTCGACGTCTTCCTCCTCGACTGGGGCGACCCCGGCCCCGACCAGGCCCTGCTCGGCTTCGACGACCACACCGCCCTGCTCGCCGCCGTCGAGGACCACGTCCTGGAGATCACCGGCGAGCCCCGCATCCACCTGGTCGGCTACTGCGCCGGCGGCACCGTCGCCCTGGTGCGCAGCGCCCTGCTCTCCGACTACCGCCTCGGGTCGATCGCCGTGATCGCCGCGCCGGTCGACTGCCACGTGCCCGGCGGCATGAACCGCGCCCTGCGCCGCCGCGCGGTCAAGCCGGTGCTCGCCCTCGACGCCGACGGCTGCGTCCCCGCCCAGGCGATCCGGGAGACCTTCCACATGCTCAGCCCCCGCGCACTCCGCAGCGTTCGCGACGGCTGGCGCATCCGCCGCCAGCCCGCCCCCTTCCACGCCTACGCCGCCCTGTCCCGCTGGGTGTGGGAGCAGCGCCGGCTGGGAGGCGCGCTCTTCTTCGACACCGTGCGCATGGTCCGCGAGAACGCGGTGGTCGGTGTCCTCCGCGACGGCCGCTCCGGTGCCGAGGCGCGCCGCGCCGGCTACGGGCTGGAACCGCTGCCCCTGCTCGCCTGCGTCGCCGAGCGCGACCACATCGTCCCCGCCGGGTCGACGCTGGCCCTGGCCGGCATCGAGGGACTGCACGTCGACGTGCTGCGCTGCGCAGGCGGGCACGTGTCGATGCTGACCGGTGCGTCAGCAGGCCGCTCGTTGTGGACAGAGCTGGCCGGATGGCTGCGCGGACACGGCGCAGGAAGCGTCGAGCTGGCCGGCACGCCCCGGCTGCGGCGGCGCCGCCGCTCGGCGAGCCTGGAGGCCGGGAGGCCCTAGCTGGAGCGGCGCGCCCTCAGCCCGGCGAGCTGCTCGTCCTCGCCGCCGCTGCCCGAGTAGCGGAGCAGCTCGGGCGGCCGTCCGCCGGTCCCCGCCGGGGAGCGGAAGCGGGCGTTGCGCTGGCGCAGGGCAGTGACCTCGCGCTCCGGCACGGAGCGCAGGATGCCCGCGTCGCGGAGCTCCTGGACGCGGCGGCGGAAGGTGCGCTCGCTGCTCCGCGGACCGCCGTGGAGGGCGATGTGGAGGCGGAGCAGGTCGTCGCCGGTGAAGACGTCGCCGAGAAGGGCGGCGGCTCCGGCGACGGTGCGGGTCTCCGAGCGGAGGCGTTCGGTGGCCGCCTTGAGCGCGTTGCCGGCCCCGGCGTCGAGGCGCAGGCCGCGGCCCACCGAGCTCCACTTGGCCGGCCCGGAGGCCTCCTCGTAGGGGGCGGTGGCCATGTACCACGCCGTCACGGTGCGATTGCCACGCCCCGGCTCGTCGTCGATGCCGGCGAGCTGGAGGCCGGCGCCCCGCCCGCGGCGGCCGCCGAGCTGCACGCCCGCCTCGGCCACGGCGCGCTGGGCGGCGTCGACGAAGCGCTCGCCGCGCTCCAGGTCGGCGCCGGGCAGGCCACCCTTGGTGGTGAGCACGTGGAGAGCCCGCGTCGGCGAGGTCCCCGGGTCGGGGTCGAAGCTGAAGACGACGGCCTGGACCGCCAGCGCGGCCGGTGCTGCCTTTGCCATTCGCTGAACCTCCATCGGCGCGCCCGGCGTCAGGTGTGGCGTGGGCCGGGCCACCCTCTCCAAGAACAGCTCATCGCTCACCCCGGGCACGGGTTCTCAGTGAAGCGGACCAAAACTGTTCGCGCAGATGATGACACAAACTCGGCGGCCAGGTGAAGCCGTCAGGCGCTTGTCATCACCGAACCGCTGGGATGGATGGCGGCCAGCTGGCCGCCGGCGAGGGCGGCCAGGGCGGCCTCGCGGCCCCGCTGCCGGATGGCCTCGACATCCTTGAAGCGCATCGTCGAGACGCCGTGCAGGTCGGGCCTGATGACCACGTCGGCACGCTCGCGGGCGGCGGCGTCGGTCAGCGCGTTGCCGAGCAGGATGCTGCGCAGCACCGTCTCGGCGATGGGCGGGGCCCACGCGGCGGCGGGGCCGACGATCCAGCGCCGCATCCACGGCAGGCGCGACCGCGAGGGACCCGGCGCCGGCAGCGCGCCGGAGATGTCCACCGCGATCACCGGGCCCTCCCCCGTCGCCAGCATGGGGTCGACCGGCAGGTTGTTGAGGACGCCCCCGTCGATGAGCAGCCGGTCGCCGTCCTGGACCGGGGGCACGAACGCCGGCAGCGCCTGGGTCGCGCTCACCGCGATGGCGACGAGCCCGCGGCGGTGGACGACCAGCCGCTGCGCCGCCAGGTCGGCGGAGACGCAGTAGAAGTTGACATCCAGCCCCTCGATGCAGCGGCCCCCGTGGATGCGGTGCTGGGCGGCGAACCCCTTGACGCCACGCGACAGGGCGACCAGCGGGATGGTGCGGCCCTTGAGCGGGGTGGTGCGGACGTACTCCGCCTCCATGACCTCCATGACCTCGCCGGCCGACCTGCCCTCGGCGAAGAGCGCGCCCACGATCCCGCCAATGCTGGCGCCACCGAGGCGATCCACCTCGTAGCCGGCGCGCTGCAGCTCCTCGACCACCCCGATGTGGGCGAAGCCTCGGGCGCCACCGCCGGAGAGGACGACGCCGAGCGATCGCCCCGCCAGGCGCCGGGCCATGCGCCGAGCCCCTGCGGGCGAGCCGGTGCGGAGGATGTGCGTGGTGCGCGGGACGAGCGCATCCATCCAGGCGCCGAGGTCGGGCTCGACCCCGGCGGGGGCGAGGAAGGCGAGGTCGCAGCCGCGCAGCCGCTCGGCCACCGGCGCGCCCGCCGCGGATCCGGCGGCACGGGAGGCGACGCCGACCACCAGGTCGGACTGGCGCAGGCAGTAGGCGGTCCAGGGGTCGTCGCGGGCGGCCGAGGTGGCCACGAGCAGGACGCGGTCGTGGTCGGCCTCGAGGCGGTCGAGCGTCTCCAGCGGCAGCGGCTCGGCGGGGTCGAGACGGGCCAGGCGGCCCATTGCCTCGAAGGCGGCGGCCAGCTCGGCGGCGACGGCGGCCACCGGGGCGCCCTCGTGCAGCGGCACAAGACCGACCACCCGGGGCGGCGCCGCCTGGGTCTCGACGGAGGAACGGTGGCCGCGCAGCCGCTCGCCGAGGACGCGGGTCAGGCCGAGGCCGAAGCCCGCCTCGGAGAGGAGCAGCGCCTCGAACTCGGGACGACCGATGCGGGCCAGCTCGCAGTCGCGGCGCGCCCGCACACCGAGGGAGCGCGGCTCGCCGGTGAGCAGGGCCAGCTCGCCGATGCACTGGCCCCTGGGCAGGGTGCGGACCACGACCGGCACGGGGAGCTCGGCGACGGCGTCGAGGCTGCCGGCGGTGACGACGTACAGGCTGTCGCCGGCGTCGCCCTCGTGGAAGAGCCACTCCCCCGCCTGCAGGCGGTGCGTCGAGGAGCTCTCGGCCAGCCGCTCCAGCTGCCCGGCCGAGAGCTCGGCGAACATCGGCACCGCGCGAAGGCTGCTGGCGATGGCCACCGCGGTCATCGCGCGGTCGCCTCGCGATCGCGCTCGCGCAGCCGCCGGGCCAGGGCGGCGAGCAGCTTGCCGCTGAGCGCGGGCACGTCCCGGACGATGGCGGCGAAGGTGCGGGCGTCCAGCACCCCGACGGTCATCGCGGCCAGTGCGGTCACCGTGGCACTGCGTGGCGCGGGGTCGAGGAGGGCGAGCTCGCCGACGTGGTCGCCCGGGCCGACCTCGCCGATGGCGGTGCGGCCCCGGACGATGACGGCGTTGCCTTCGAGGACCACGAAGAACGCGTCCCCGTGCTCCCCCTCGCGCATCAGCTCCACGCCGTCGGGCACGGCCACGACCTGCATGTGCCGGGAGATGATCTGCAGGTCGCGCTTGGAACAGGCGGCGAACAGCGGCACACCGGCCAGGGCGTCTCGCAGTACGGCACGATGAGTCACGCGCGGCTAGAATAACCGCCTTCATGAGCGGGCGGGCTGAGTGGTATCGATGAGATTCCTTGGAAGCCTGCTCGTGCGCCGGTCCTGGGCCGTGCTCGCCGTCACCGCCGTGGTGCTGGCGGTCGCGGCGCTGATCGGCTCGTCGGCCGAATCCCACCTCTCCACGGGCGGTTTCACCGATCCCTCCTGGGAGTCGAGCCGCGCCCTCGCCACGCTGCAGTCCACCTTCCGCACCACCCAGCCGAACATCGTCCTGCTGGTGACCGCGAAGTCCGGCACGGTCACGGATCCGGTTGTGGCCCAGGCTGGCGCAAACGTGGCGCGGCGACTCGCGGGCGATCCCGGTGTGGTCGACGTCACCTCGTTCTGGTCGACGCCGCCGCAGCCGTCGCTGGCCAGCCGCGACGGCCGCCAGGCGCTGGTCACCGGGCGCGCCACCGGCGACGAGAACACCACGCGGGCAACCGCCGAGCGCATCGCGGCCGGCTTCGACGGGTCCAGCGGGCCGGTGACGGTGACCGCCGGCGGCACGGCGGTGGCCCAGGCGGAGATCGTCAGCCAGTCGGCGGCCGACCTGCACCGGGCCGAGCTGATCACCGTGCCCATCACCGGGGTGCTGTTGGTGCTCCTCTTCGGCAGCGCGGTCGGCGCCATGCTGCCCCTGGTTGTCGGCGGCGTGGCCATCGTCGGCACGCTGTTTCTCCTGCGCCTGCTCACCGGCGTCACCGACGTGTCGATCTTCGCGCTCAACGTGACCACCGGCATGGGCCTCGGTCTCGGCGTCGACTACAGCCTGCTGATCGTGTCGCGCTACCGCGAGGAGCTGCGCGCCGGGCGCGCCCGCGAGCGCGCCCTGATGCGGACGCTGCAGACCGCGGGGCGCACGGTGCTGTTCAGCGCGGTGACCGTGGCCATCGCGCTGGCGTCGCTGGCGGTCTTCCCCATCGCGTTCCTGCGTTCCTTCGCGTATGCAGGTGTCGGGGTGGTGGCGCTGGCAGCGCTCGGCGCCGTGGTCGTGCTGCCCGCGGTGCTGCACATCCTCGGCCCGCGCATCGAGATGGGCCGCCTGCCCAGCAGAGGCGGCGGAGACGGGCGCTTCTGGTACCGGCGCGCCCACGCCGTGATGCGGCATCCGGTGCTGGTGGCGGTCGGCGTGGTGGTGATTCTCGCCGTGATGGGATCGCCGTTCCTGCGCATCTCGCTGGGCGACGATGACGAGCGCATCCTGCCGCCTACCGCCGCCGCGCGCGTCGTCGGCGACGCGCTGCGCAGCAACTTCGCCGACAACCCCTCGTCGCGCCTCGCGGTGGTGGCAGCGCAGGCGGCCGGCGCCGACGCCAGCGCGGTGAGGTCCTATGCGCTGCTGCTGTCGGCAGTCCCCAACGTCGCGCGTGTCGACGCCGCCGCCGGCCATTTCGCGGGCGGCCGCCAGGTGGCGCCTGCCGACGCGACCGCAGCCGTGTTCACCGCGCCGGGGGCGACGTGGCTCGCGGTGACCCCCGCGGTGGATCCCATCTCCCCCGCCGGCGTCGACCTGGCCAAGGCCGTGCGCAGCACCCCGGCGCCGTTCCCAGTGCTGGTCGGCGGCAGCGCCGCGACGCTGCTCGACTCGCGCGACTCGATGCTCGGCCACCTGCCCATCGCCATCACGGTCATCGTCGTCGCCACCGTGCTGCTGCTCTTCCTCATGGTCGGTGCGGTGCTGGTCCCGCTCAAGACGCTGGTGCTCAACGTGCTCAGCCTGTCGGCGACCTTCGGCGCCCTGGTCTTCGTCTTCCAGGACGGGCACCTGTCCGGCCTGCTCGGCTTCACCTCCACCGGCACCATCAGCATCCGCACCCCGGTGCTTCTCTTCTGCTTCGCCTTCGGGCTGTCGATGGACTACGAGGTCTTCCTCATCTCCCGGATCAAGGAGGAATACGACAGGATTGGCAACAACGAGGAGGCGGTGGCGCTGGGCCTGCAGCACACCGGCCGCCTGGTGACCTCCGCGGCGCTGCTGATCTCCATCGTGTTCCTCGCCTTCCTCACCTCGGGCGTCACCACCATCAAGGTGCTGGGGCTTGGCCTCGCCCTCGCCGTGCTGGTGGACGCGTTCCTGGTGCGGGCCACCCTGGTGCCGGCGCTGATGCGCCTGCTCGGCGACCGCAACTGGTGGGCGCCGCGCTCACTGCGCCGGCTGCATCTCCTGGTTGGCATCTGGGAGCGGGAGCCCCTGGCCATTCTCGACGTGGGCAGTCCGGTGCGGCTCGACCACACCCGCGACTGAGACGCCGAGCAGGCGGTCCTCGTCGCGCCAGTTGCGGCCCGCCAGCAGGATCTGCCGGTCCTGCACGCGGCGTTCCAGGAACGACGCCTCGCACCACGAGAAGTACAGCGTCCAGAGGCGGCGGAAGCGCTCGTCGAAGCGGCCCAGTGCCTGGATGCGCGGCCAGTTCTCCTGCAGCCGGCTGCGCCAGGCGCGCAGCGTCGGCGGGTAGTGCGCGGTGATGTCGTGCACCGCGACGGTGCGCATGTCGGTGCTGCGTCCGAAGGCGTCGAGGATGGCCTCCACCGACGGCGTGTGCCCGCCGGGAAAGATGTACTCGTTGATGAACGTGCGGTTGTAGCGCTCGATGCGGAACAGCCGGTCGCTGGTGGTGATCGCCTGGATGAGGGCGAGCCCCTCGGGGCGCATCAGCCGGCCCACCTGCGCGGCGAACGTGCCCAGGTGCGCGGCGCCGATGGATTCCACCATCTCCAGCGAGGCCACCTTGTCCCAGCTGCCGCGCACGTCGCGGTAGTCCTGCACGATCACCTCGACGAGCGAGGCGACACCGCGCTGCCGCGCCAGCTTGTCGATGTACTCGCGCTGCGCCGGGGAGATGGTCACCGTCGAGACGTGGCACCCGAAGTGTTCGGCGGCATGCAGCGCCAGCGGCCCCCAGCCGCTGCCCAGCTCGAGCAGGCGCTCGCCGGGACGCAGGTCGAGCAGGCGGCAGACGCGGTCGAGGTTGGCCCGCGACGCCTCCAGCGGCGCCATGTCGGGGCGCTCGTAGTAGGCGCACGAGTAGCCCATGGTCTCGTCGAGGACCAGGAAGAAGAAGTCGTTGCCGAGGTCGTAGTGGCGCTCGATGTTGTCGCGGCTGCGCGCCCGCGTGTTGCGGAACGCCGTCGAGGCGCGCTGCAGCGGCAGGGTGGCGGAGGCGATGCGGGCGCGCCAGGGGTCGACGTGGTCCATGGCCCGGGCGGCGATGCGCACCATGGCGACCAGGTCGTCGGTGTCCCACAGCCCGTCGGCGTAGGTGCGGGCCAGGCCCCGGCTGCCGCCGGCGACGGCGCGGTAGACGGCCGGCGAGTGGACGTCGATGCGGACGGCGAGGCCGCCCTGGGGACCGGTGACGTGCTCGCCGTCGGCGTCGACGATGACGAAGCGGCCGTCCTGCACCCGGCGCAGGAGCTGCAGCAGCAGGCCGCGCGCCGCGCGATCCGCGGTGGACATGCGGGCTGCCGCGACCATCGCCCCGGAGTATAGGGCGCGCCCATGGCCTCGGCCGGCGCCCGCGGCGCCTGCCTGTGGCTAGAGTTGCCGCATGAGCGAGGGCAATGGCAGGGTGCGGGTGGTGGTCACCGGCCTGGGCGCGGTCAGTCCGCTGGGCAACGACCGGCACACCACCTGGCAGTCGGCCCGCGCCGGACGCAGCGGCATCGACCACATCCGCGGCTTCGACGCCTCCAGCCTCCCCGTGCGCATCGCCGGCGAGGTCAAGGACTTCGACGCCGCCGAGCTGATGGGCCGCAAGGAGGCGCGACGCAGCAGTCGCTCGATCCAGTTCGCCATCGTCGCCGCCCGCGAGGCCGTCGCCGACAGCCGGCTCGACATCGGCGCCGAAGCCGCCGACGTCGGCGTGCTGATCGCCTCGGGCGTGGGCGGCCTGGAGTGGCTGGAGCGGGCCACCCTGCTGCTCTTCGGCGACGGCGTGCGCCGGGTCTCGCCCTTCACGGTGCCGGCGATGACCGCGGACACGCCGTCGGGCTGGGTGGCCATCGACCTGGGCGCGCAGGGGCCCAACTTCGGCATCACCAGCGCCTGCGCCTCCGGGACGCATGCCGTCGGCGAGGCGGCCGAGTGGATCCGCCGCGGCGACGCCGTGGCCGTGGTCTGCGGTGGCAGCGAGGGCACGGTCACCATGGTCGGCATCGGCACCTTCGCGGCGATGCAGGCCCTCTCGACGCGCAACGACGAGCCGCAGCGCGCCTCCCGTCCCTTCGACCGCGATCGCGACGGCTTCGTGATGGGCGAGGGGGCTGCCGTCCTTGTCCTGGAGGAACTCGGCCATGCGCGCGCCCGCGGTGCCCGCATCTACGCCGAGGTGGTTGGCTACAGCGCCACCTCCGACGCGTCGCACCTCACCCAGCCCGACGAGGATGGCGCGGCGGTGCGTCGCTGCCTCGAGCGCGCGCTGCAGCGCGCCGGTGCCTTGCCGGAGGACGTGGGCTACATCAACGCCCACGGCACCTCGACGCAGCTCAACGACGCCGCGGAGACACGCGCCGTCAAGGCGGTCTTCGGTGCCGCGGCCGCCACCGTGCCGATGTCGTCGACCAAGTCGATGACCGGACACCTGCTCGGCGCGGCGGGGGCGCTGGAGGCGTTCTTCGCCGTTATGGCCATGCACGACCAGTACCTGCCGCCCACCATCAACCTCGACAACCCCGACCCGTCGTGCGACATGGACTACGTCCCCCACGTCGGCCGCGAGGCGTCGCCGCGCCTGGTGCTGAGCACCTCGTTCGGCTTCGGCGGGCGCAACGCCTGCCTGGCGTTGACGGCTCCACCCGAGGACTGACCCCGATGTCCTGGGAATGCGCGTCGTGCTCCGGCGCCAACCCGGACGGCATGCGCTTCTGCGGATTCTGTGGCGCTCCCCAGCGAGCCCTGCGCGACGAGCGCCGCCTGGTCACCGCCCTGTTCGCCGACATCTCCGGCTTCAGCGAGCTGACCAACCGTCTCGGCCCCGAGCAGCTGCTCGAAGTCATCGACCCCGTCGTCGCCGCGCTGAGCAACGTCGTCGGTCGCTACGAGGGGGTCATCGAGAAGTTCGCCGGCGACGCGCTGATGGCGCTGTTCGGCGCCCCCGTCGCCCAGGACGACGATGCCGCGCGGGCGCTGCACGTGGCCATCGACATGCACGCAGAGCTGGCCCGCATCGTGCCGCACCTTCCTGCCGCCGCGCAGGGCCTGCGCCTGCACGCCGGCGTCAACTCGGGCCATGGCATCGGGCGTGTCATCGGCAGCGAGGTGCGCTTCGACTACGGCGTCCTCGGCGACGTGGTGGTGCTCGCCCAGCGCCTGGAGGCGGCGGCACCCAGCGGCGAGACCTACGTCGGTGAGACCACGTATCAGCTGACGCGCAAGGACTTCGACTTCGAAGCGCTCGGCGAGCTCTCGGTCAAGGGCAAGGACAAGCCGGTCGCGGCCTGGCGGTTGATCGGGCCGCATGCACGGCTTGCCGGCGTGCCCGATGGCAAGGGCGCCGCTGCTGTACTGGTGGGCCGCCAGAGCGAGATGGCTGCGATGAACGGGTTCGTGGCGCGCCTCGACGAGGGACTCGGTGGCGCCGTGTTCGTCCTCGGCGAGCCGGGCATGGGCAAGACCTCGCTCTGCGAGGCGATGGCTGCGCGGGCCGCGGCGTCGCAGTGGGAGTGGTTGGAAGCCAGGTGCCTCTCCTACGGCGGCGAGCTCGCCTACTGGCCGTTCGCCGATCTCATGCGACGGCTGCTCGGCATCGTCGACGTCGCCTCGGATGCCGCGCTGGATGTGCTGCGTGCGGCGCTCGCCTCCCGCGGTCTCGACGACACGCTGCCGTTCATCGGCACTCTCTGCGGTGTGCCCGGCGCACCCACGGTTCAGCTCACACCCCAGGCGTTCCAGACTCGCCTGCACGAGTCGGTTGTCGCCATCCTTCTCGCGGGTGCCGCGCAGCGACCTGTCGTGCTGCATCTCGACGACCTGCAGTGGGCGGACGGCCCGACGGTCGCCCTCGTCGGCGACGTCGTCACCGCGGCTGTCTCCGCGCCGCTGGCGCTGCTGGCATCGGCGCGTCCCTCGGCGAGCGTCACGGTGGACGACCTGGTTGCACGCAGCGGCGGCTCGTCGGTCCGACTCGACCTGCAGCCGCTCGGCGCTGACGCAGTGCGCGAGATCGCGACGCGCATCCTCGGCACGCCGCCGGGCCCTGGACTGGCCACGGCACTGCTCGACCACACGCGCGGCAACCCGTTCTTCGTCGAGGAGGTCACGCGGGCACTCGTCGAGCGCGGTGCGCTGGTGGCGCGCGGTGGCGAATGGCATACCGTCGCGGGGTGGGACGGGGAACAGGTTCCTCTCACCGTCGAAGGCGTCGTTGCCGCGCGCATCGACGCGCTCAGCGACGACGAGCGTGGCGCATTGGAAATCCTGTCCGTCATCGGCCGCCGCGCCGACCTGCTGCTGGCGCGGGCAGTGGCCGGTGGTATCGACGCCACTCTGCCGGCGCTGGTCGCGGCAGGACTGCTCGACCCTGTCGACGGCGACACCGGCCGCTACATGAGTTTCCACCATCCCCTCACCCACCAGGTCGTCTACTCGCGCCTGCTGCGCCGCCGCCGCGCCAGCCTCCACCGCAGCGTGGGCGAGACGGCCGAGGCCCTGCTGGGCGCGGATGACTCCAGCGTCGACCTGCTGGCGCGCCACTTCTACGTCGGTGAGGGGTACGCCAAGGCGTTCCAGTACGTGCTGCGCGCCGCAGCGCGCGCGGAACGCCTCTTCGCCAACGACCAGGCGATCACCTACCTGCGCCAGGCCCTCGACATCGAGGAACAGGCAACGGGCGCGACCGTGCAGCGACCCGCACTCCTGCTTCGCTGCGCCCAGCTCGAAGAGGTGCGGGGTTCGTACGACGCCGCGCTGGCCGTCTATGACGAGGTGCTCGACACCACCGGCGACGTGCGCGCCGTACTGGGCAAGGCATCGACGCTGCGCAAACTGGGCGAATACGAGCGAAGCATCGCGACGATCGCCGCCGCGCGAGCCGCGCATGAATCGCTGACCGCGGAGCAGTCTGCCGCTCTGGCGTTGGAAGAGGGATCGGGTCAGAGCATGATCGGCGACCTGCGCGGTGCCGCCGAGACGCTCAACGCCGGCTTGGCCCTGCTCGATGATCGGAACGCACGACTGCAGGGCCAGATCCTGATCATGCTGGCCAGGGTGGAGCAGTTCGCCGGCGCGTCCGCCGGTGCGCTCGACCACGCGGAGCAGGCGCGCCGTGCCTTCGAGGCCGAGGAGGACCTGCACCTGCTCGCCACCGCGCTGCGCGTCCTCGGCGGCCTGCAGCACGACTTCGCGAACGACGCCGATCTCGACGCCATTCGCGGCGCGCGCGAAACGCTGGAGGAGGCGCTGGCCCTGGCGCGACGCATCGGCAACGCCGAGGAGGCGGCGGCGTCCCTGGTCAACCTCGGCCTGGTGCTGTGGTCACTGGGGATGACCGAGGACGCGCTGCGGTGTGACCGTGAGTCCATCGAGGCGTTCGAGAGCGTCGGCCTCAAGGCGGGTGTGGCCTGCGGCTACTGCAACCTGGCCGAGCACCTCGGGCTGAAGCAGCGCTGGGAAGAGTCGATGGCCGCAGCCCTGCAGGGGTTGACCGTGGCCACCGAGATCGGCCATTCGACATGGATCAGCGGGGCGCTCATCGGCATCGCCGACGCGGCGATGGCGCAGGGCGAGTACGCCCGGGCGGCAGAAGCCGCGGAGGAGGCCGCCGAGCGTGCCCTCGCCGCCGGGTATCGCGACCGGGCCCAGAGTGCGCTGGTGCGGGCGGTCGAGGCGCACCGGCGGCTCGGCGACGACGCCAGGGCCGAGCAGCTCCTGCGGCAGGTGCCGGCCGACCCGGCTCCCTAGGTGTCCGACCCTGGCTCACGGCCTGGTGGTGGGACGTAACCCGGGATGAAGCCCGTTCTGGTGGGCGGAGAGGGACTCGAACCCCCGACTTTCTCGGTGTAAGCGAGACGCTCTGACCGACTGAGCTATCCGCCCGCTGGGTGTGTGGGAACTCTACCCCGCGGCGGTGCGGCGCTCGACGCCTCCGTCGGCGCGGCCGGCGAGGACGAGGTCGGCCATGCCCAGGAAGAGTCCGTGGCCGACCACGCCGGGCACGGCGTCGAGCTGGGCGGCAAGGCCCTCGGGGTCCTCGATGGTGCCGAAGCGGCCGTCGGCGATGAGGTTGCCGTTGTCGCTCACCATGGGCTCGCCATCGCTGCCCTTGCGGAGCTCGAAGGCGGCGCCGGTGGCCTCCAGGGCCGCGAGGGTGGCGTGCCAGCCGAAGGTGACCAGCTCGACGGGCACCGAGCCGCGCAGGTGCGGGTGGAGCTTGCCGTCGTCGACGACGACGACGAAGCGGCGGGCAGCGGCGGCGACGATCTTCTCGCGGACCAGGGCGCCGCCCAGGCCCTTGACGAGGCGCAGGTCGGGGTCGACCGAGTCGGCGCCGTCGACGGCGAGGTCGATGCCCCGGGCGCCGAGCTCGACCAGGGGGATGCCGGCGTCGTGGGCGAGCATCTCGCTGGCCAGCGAGGTGGGGACGCCGGTGAGGGACATGCCCTGGCGGACCAGGTCGCCGACGGCGGCGATGAACCACCTCGCGGTCGACCCGGTGCCGAGGCCGAGCACCATGCCGTCCTCGACGAGGGCGGCGGCTTCGGCGCCGGCTGCCTGTTTACCGGCCAGGGCTTCGTCGTGCACGACGGCGAAGCCTAGCGAGTTGGCGGCTCTCAGGAAGCGATGCGGCGGCGCAGCTCGTCGAGGTCGCGGGCGTGGCCGGTGACGCCCGGCTTGGCCTGCTCGGGACGGAGCATGTAGCGCTCCTGCTCGACGAAGATCGCCTCGATCATGACGGCGGGAGTGTCGGCCGGGCGGTTGGCGATGCCGTGGCGCTGCAGGGCGACACGGATCCGTCCGGGCACCTCGACGCCGCGCATGTTGATCTCTTCGAGCTGGGTCAGCAGGCCGTCCAGCTCGCAGAGGGCGGAGCGCCGCTCATTCCGAAGATCCTCGTCCTCGGCGGCCCACGACAATTGGTTCAAAACGCGGGTACGGATGATCGTGGCCACGGGTGCTTCCCTTCCGGGATGGTTGGCAGCCATCCCTTGGTTGTTGGAACGTTGACAGCATGCGACCGAACGGATGCACCATTCAAGCAAGGATGGTAAAGAGTGATGAACCGGTTGGCTAGTGCCGACGTGCTCCCGAGCCTCCCGAGGTCCGCTCCGCGGCGCTTTCCTCTACAGGCCTTCACGTCCTGGCGGGTTCTCTGTCGGGCCTCGTCGCAGCATCCAGCGCGGCGCCGGCCGGCAGCGGCGTCCGGCCGAACGCGGCGGCGAGGCGCTCGGCGAGGAGCGGGGCCAGCCGTTCGGGGGTGAGGTCGGCCGCGGCGCCGTGGCCATGCATGGCCGTCACGCCCCCGTCCTCGATGCCGCAGGGCACCACCTCGGCGAACCAGCGCAGCGGCTCGTCGCTGACGTTGACGGCGACGCCGTGCTGGGTGACCCCGCCGCTGAGCTTGACCCCGATGGCGGCGACCTTGTCGGTTCCCACCCAGGCGCCCGTGTAGTCGGGCCGCCGGGCGGCCGCCACGCCGTGGGCGGCGCAGGCCTCGCACAGTGCGGCTTCCAAGGCGCGCAGGTAGCGCAGCACGTCGCCCTGCCCGGGGACGCCGCTCAGGGGGAAGACCTCGGCGAGCCCCACGATGGGATAGGCGACCAGCTGGCCGGGACCGTGGAAGGTCACCGAGCCGCCGCGGTCGACCTCGACGTACTCGGCGCCGAGCGCGCGCAGCCGCTCAGGGCCGCCGGGGACGTGCTCGGTCTTGCCGTTGCGGCCCATGGTGAACACCGGCGGGTGCTCCAGCAGGATGACGCAGTCGTCGAGGGCGGCCTCGCGGCGCAGCGCGGCGAGGCGGCGCTGCAGGGCCCACGCGTCCGCGTACGGCATCGTGCCAAGCCAGGCCCACCGCAGCGGCGGCAGGGCGGCGGCGGTCATGCCGGGGCGGTGGTGGCGGCGACCGCCTGGTCGGCGGCGTGGTACGAGCTGCGCACCAGCGGGCCGCTCTCGGTGTGCGGGAAGCCGAGCTCGTCACCGTAGGCGCGCAGCTCGGCGAACTCGTCCGGCGTCCAGAAGCGGACCACGGGATGGTGCTTCAGCGACGGCCGCAGGTACTGCCCGATGGTGAGGATCTCCACGTCGTGGTCGCGCATCTGGCGCATCAGCGCCCTGCACTCGTCGATGTCCTCGCCGAGGCCGACCATGAAGCCCGACTTGGTGCGCGACCGCGGCTCGATGCGCTTTGCCGACTGCAGCAGGCGCAGGCTCTGCAGCAGGTCGGCTCTGGGACGCACCCGGCGGTAGAGGCGCGGCACCGTCTCCACGTTGTGGTTGAAGATCTCCGGAGTTTCTGCCATGACCGTCTGCAACGACTCCTCGCTGCCCTGGAAGTCGGGCGTCAGCACCTCGACGGTGGTGCCGGGCGAGAGCTCGCGGATGGCGGCGATGGTGCGGGCGAAGATGCCGGCGCCGAAGTCGGGCAGGTCGTCGCGGTCGACGGACGTCACCACCGCGTGGCGCAGCCCCATGCGCTGCACCGCCTGCGCGACGCGGCGCGGTTCGTCCTCGTCGACGTCGCCGCCGCGCTTGCCGGACTTGACGGCGCAGAAGGCGCAGGCCCTGGTGCAGACGTCGCCGAGGACCATGAAGGTCGCGGTGCCCTGGCTCCAGCACTCACCCAGGTTGGGGCAGCGCGCCTCCTCGCAGACGGTGTTGAGCTGCAGCCCCTCGACCAGCGACTTGATGCGCGCGTAGCCGTCACCGGTGGGGAGCCTGACGGTCAGCCAGGGGGGCCGGCGCTCGACTCCCTCGGGGAGAAGGCGCTGGTGCAGGGGCCGCGCGTCCTGGCTGGGGGCGACGTTGAGGGGCTTCATGCTGCCGCCCAACTCTACACCGCGACTGCTGCACGCTGGCCGGGGCTGGCAGAATCGGAGCCGCATGTCCCTCCCCGCCTCGCTCCCCCCTCCGCGCAACGAGCCCCAGCTCGGCTACGCGCCCGGCAGCCCCGAGCGCGGCTCGCTGCGCACCGCCCTGCGCGACACCGCCGCGCAGGCGCAGGCCCTGCCCATGGTCATCGGCGGCCGCGAGGTGGCCGGAGGCAACGGCACGCCCCTCGAGGTGCGGGCGCCCCACGACCACGGGCTGCTCCTCGGCGAGATGCCCCAGGCGACGCCCGCCGACGTGCAGGCTGCCGTCGACGCCGCCCTGGCCGCGTGGCCGGAGTGGTCGCGCACCTCGCTGGAGACGCGCGCCGCCATCTTCCTGCGCGCCGCCGACCTGCTCGCCGGCCCCTGGCGCGACCGGATCAACGCCGCGACCATGCTGGGGCAGAGCAAGAGCGTCCACCAGTCGGAGATCGACGCGGCCTGCGAGCTCATCGACTTCTGGCGCTGGAACGTGCACTTCGCGGCGCAGCTGATGCGCGACCAGCCGGTATCGCCGCCGGGGGTGTGGAACCGCACCGAGCTGCGTCCGCTGGAAGGCTTCGTGGTGGCGATCACGCCCTTCAACTTCACCTCCATCGCCGGCAACCTGCCCACCGCGCCGGCGCTGATGGGCAACGTCGTGGTCTGGAAGCCGGCGCCGACGCAGCAGCTGGCCGCGTCGCTGATCATGTCGCTGCTCGCCGAGGCGGGGCTGCCGCCGGGGGTGGTCAACATGGTCACCGGGCATGGCGCGGGCGTGCTCGACATCGCGCTGCAGCATCCGCGACTCGCCGGGGTGCACTTCACCGGGTCGACGCCGACGTTCCATGCGCTGTGGAGGTCGGTTTCGGACAATATCGGCAACTACCGCACGTTCCCGCGCCTGGTCGGCGAGACCGGAGGCAAGGACTTCGTGGTGGCGCATGCGTCGGCGTCGCCGGAGGCGCTGCTGGTGGGACTGCTGCGGGGTGCGTTCGAGTACCAGGGGCAGAAGTGCTCGGCGCCGTCGCGTGCGTACGTGCCGGAGCCGATGTGGCGGCTGATGCGCGGCGCTCTGGCCGACGCCACCGAGTCGCTGCCGATGGGCGATCCTGCTGACTTCTCGACGTTCCTCGGCGCCGTCATCGACGAGCGGGCGTTTCGCAAGCACGAGGCGGCGCTGAGGGCGGCAAGCAGCGATCCGCACCTGCGAACCATCGCTGGTGGCGAAGCCGACTCGTCGGCCGGCTGGTTCGTGCGACCCACCATCTTCGAGACCGACGACCCTGGTCATGAGCTGATGCAGCGCGAGCTGTTCGGGCCCATCCTCACCGTCTATCCCTATCCCGAGGATGCCTGGGAGTCGACGCTCGACCTGGTCGACTCCACCTCGCCGTACGCGCTGACGGGCGCCGTGTTCGCCCAGGACCGCGTCGCCGTCGAGCAGGCGATGACCCGGCTGCGCGACGCCGCTGGCAACTTCTACATCAACGACAAGCCGACCGGCGCCGTCGTCGGCCAGCAACCCTTCGGCGGTGCGCGCGCCAGCGGCACCAACGACAAGGCGGGCTCCATGGCCAACCTGGCGCGCTGGGTCTCACCCCGTTCGATCAAGGAGACCTTCGTGCCGCCGGTCGACTGGCGCTACCCCCACCTGCAACCGGACTGACAGCGCGGTCAGCGCGGGCGGTTGTCCGAGAAACCCTTGACTCGCGTGTCGGGCCGTTGTTATTGTCTCGCCAAATCGTGGAACGCCGCGATATGGGCGGGCTAGCCCAACGGAAGGGGCCGTTTTCCTGAACGGCGGTAAGGGAAATCGACATGGGTCTCGGCGGGAGACACAACTGGCTTTGGCTTGACGCACGTATCGCTCGCGGTAGGTGGCGCGCGACACGTCGCGCCTCGGTGCTGTTGGCGGCATCCAGCGCGCTGGGCGCCAACTGCGTTTCCCCTGCAGGGGCCGCCGCCCAGGTTGCACCGCCGACGTTCACCTTCCAGGTAAGCGGCCTGGCCGACTCCCGGCTGGCGAACGGCCTCTGGATGCTGGAGACACGATTCAATGGCGGCTGGGCGACGGTTACCCGCGGTGTTGTCGCTCCCGACCTGGGGCTGAGCATCACATTGCCGCTCGAGACGGTTCTGCCGTCGATCAACAACGGCTTCATGCTCATCGTCGCTCAGCCGTTGGACAGTACGCACATGCTGATGGCCATTGCGACGGAAGGCCCTACCGCGGAGCACGTGCGCGAGATGGGGAACAAACTCACCTTCCACCCCGTTCTGCTGATCGCGGCGGCGCGGCAGCATCCGCTCGGTACACCACCGGTGACCGACGATCCCACATCCCTTGGCGCCCCCAACAGAACCGCGGGGCTACCTCAACCCGGCGGCCCTTCACCGGCCGTGCCCACCGCGAGCTCAGCGGCTGCGCAGGCTCCGTCGCAAGCTGCGCAAGGGTCCGTTCTCGGTCCGAGTACGAATGCTGCCTACCTGTTCGTCAACGGCGGGAGCTGCGTGTACGCGACTCTGCACAACATGCCGCCGGACTGCGCGCCCGGCCCGGGAGATCTCCGATCGTTCAGTGGCCCCGGCCAGAACTTCACGGAGTCGGTGCCGGTCATCCCGACGACCCCCGATACGCCGAACGCCGGTCTGCCGAGCAACGGCACGTGCGCGGTCACCGGGTGCAATCCTGCGTCCGCCAACGACGCTCCGACCCCGCAAAATGACGGAGCTTGCAGCTCGCACTTCGACTGGTGGTCAGGCAACTCTGCCAATGACTGCACGACCTCCAGCCTTCAGCGAAACCTCGAAGCCTTCCGAGGATGGTCCACCAAGGTGCCTGGCGACTCGGTGCAACCCAAGCAGGACTACAACTACACCCAGACGTTCGACTGGGGTGTGCGCGCTCAGGCCGGTCCCTTCTCGGTCTCCGGTGGGAAGGACTCGACATACACATCGGGTGGAACGGTTAGCTTCAAACACCGTGGTGACTGCTGGGGACCACCCGCGCCAGGCGACGATTGTGGCCCGAGCGGTGATCTGAGCAAGTTTGGTGGCTACGGCTGGTGGGAGCACGCGGGGCAAGACCTGTGGCGGTGGGAGCACCACAAGGTCGATCGATGCGACACCCAAACCTGTTTCACCTCTGAATTCGAAACGGTCTTCGACGTGGCCAACAATGGCGGCAACGACACATTCGAGTTGGTCAATCGCACTGGTCAGGGCGCGCGGCCGGGGGACGCCATGTCTGGCATCGAAGGCGCCGCTGCTCACTGGAACCCGGATACGGGCACACAAGTCAAATATCTGCAGGGCTCTGAGACCACCCAGGTCGCTGTCGACTTCGAGGCCCAATGGGGTCAGGCATTCGGTGGCTCCATCAGCTTCAAGGCGGCTGCAACCGACACGAGTTACCAGAGGTTCTACAGCGAGCACACGCTTCGCGGACCGAATACCGGCCTGCCGTGGATGGGCGGCTGGTATGACTACGACGGCAACCACTCGCCCACTTGGGCGTGGGATTACTGGACCTGTTACTACAAGCCGGGATGGGGACCCGGGGCCACGGCGCAGGCGGAAGCTCTCACCCCTCAGTACGGATGCTGGGACTACACGGCCGCCGGCTCGCCGCCGCTGTAGCGACGTCCGCGCTCTGCGCGGTGTCATGTGGTGCAGGCGAAGCGCCCACGCCGCCGGCTTCGCCGCTGGAGCTTGGCCTGAGGTTGAGCGTTCCCGTCAAGTTGCATCCGGGGCTGGCGGACGGAACGCTGGTGACCAACGATGGTGTCGCCACCTTCGATGTGCAC
The DNA here is from genome assembly GCA_035995545.1 of Candidatus Dormiibacterota bacterium. Taxonomy (GTDB): domain Bacteria; phylum Chloroflexota; class Dormibacteria; order Aeolococcales; family Aeolococcaceae; genus DASRDZ01. The sequence goes on along the minus strand of DASYKI010000020.1, from coordinate 22,815 downwards.
AACACGACCGCGGAGCCAGTCGCCGTGGTCCGGATCGACGGCGTCGACGGCGACGCGGGCCTGGGCGTCACCTATGTGGGGTTCACCCATTGCCTGCCATCGTGTGACAAGACCGGTGACTGGGACGATCCCCAGACCCAGAGAATTCTCGGCCTGGGGGTGGAGGGTCGGTTTCCACTCGTCGTCCCGCCCGACGATCCGAGCAGGCGGCCGGTGCAGATGGTCCTGCGGCTGTCGGTCAAGCAGGAGGGAATGGCGAGCTTCCGGGCGGGATGCCTGTGGCTGCGCAGTCTCAAGCTGACCCTGTCCGATGGACGGAAGGTCGACCTGCGCGCGTACGACGGTCTCTCCGTCCTCGGCGTGTTCGCGGAGACGTCGGCGCTGCCGGCCGCAACACCGCCTGGGCCGGCTCGATGCCCGCTGGCGGCACGGATGCCGTAGCATTGCCGGCCTCAGGGAAGGCTTCGGAAGGGAGGGATCGGCGATGCAGAACGGGTTCGACTTTCACGTCACCGGGCCGCCGGAGTTCGTGGTGGCGGTGCTGATCGTGGTCGTGCTGCCCGTGTACTTCATCCCCACCGTGATCGCCGTGGCCAGGAGCTGCCGGGCCGATCTGATCGTGGGCATCGTCAACCTGTTCCTGGGATGGACGGTGATCGGCTGGGTCGCGGCGCTCGGGATCGCGGCCGGCTCGCAGCGTCGCGACGCGAGCTCCTGATCGGGCCCCCACCTGGTGGGGCGGCGCCTCCGCCGCGCTGAGGCCTCCTACCAGAGCTCGGTGCTGTCGTCGACGGCTTCGAGGGTCTCCTTGACGCTGTGCAGGAAGCGCGCGGCGGGAAGGCCGTCGTTGATGCGGTGGTCGAAGGAGATGCAGAGGTTCATCATCGAGCGCACCGCGATGGCATCGCCCTCGACGACCACCGGTCGCTTGACGATGGCGTCCATGACCAGGATGGCGGCCTGCGGCTGGTTGATGATCGCCTGGGACATCACCGTTCCCAGGGCACCGGCGTTGTTGAGGGTGAAGGTGCCGCCCTCGACGTCCTCGATGCGCAGGCGGCCGGCGCGGGCGCGGTCGGACAGGTCCTGGGCGGCGAGGGCGAGGCCGGCCATGCTGAGGCGGTCGGCTCCCTTGAGCACCGGGACGACCAGGCCGTCCTCCAGGGCGACCGCGAGTCCGAGGTTGACGTCGTTGCGCAGCAGCACGCCGTCGTCGGTCCAGGTGGCGTTGAGCGAGGGATGGCGGCGCAGCGCCGCGATGACGGCTTTGGCCACGAATGGCAGGAACGTGAGGTCGACGCCGTGGCGGCGTTTGAATTCCTCGCGGGCGCGGGCTCTGGCCCGGGCGACCCGGGTCATGTCGACCTCGACCATGGTCCAGGCGTGCGGGGAGGTGAGCACGCTGCGGGACATGTGCTCGGCGATGGCGCGGCGCATGGGGGTCAGGGCGACGAGCGTGTCGCCCGCACCCTGCGACACGGGAACCGCCGGCGGCGGCGCGGGCTGGCGCACGGGCGCGGGTGTGGCGGGGGTCGCGGCTGCGCCCGCAGGCGGCGCTGCCTGGGCGGCGGCGGCCTCAGCGCGGCGCGCGGCCACGCCACCGGCCGGCTGCGCCGTGTCGCGGCGCTGGACGTATTCGAGGACGTCCTTCTTGGTGATGCGACCGTTGATGCCGCTGCCGGTGATCTGGGTCAGGTCCACCGCGTGCTCGCGGGCCAGCATGCGCACCGCGGGCGTGAGGTGCAGGCCGTCCGCGCCCTGCGGTGCTGCGGCGGACGACTCCTGCGACGAACTCGCCGCCGCCGCCACGGGGACAGGCTCGGGTGCGAGCGCCGCGGGGATTCCCTCGGCGGAGAACGAGTCCGCCGTCACGGACGGCGATTCGCCGGCGGTCGTGGCCGTGGCAGGGTGTGTCGCGGCCACCTCGACCTCCGCCCCCTCGATGCGGCAGATCTCCCCGCCCACCGGGACGACGGTGCCCTCCGGCACGAGATGCTCCCCCATCGTTCCCGCCACAGGTGACGGAATCTCCGCGTTCACCTTGTCGGTGTTGACCTCGGCGATCGACTCGTAGATCTCGACGGGATCGCCCGGCTGCTTCAGCCAGGCCTGGATGGTCCCCTCGGTGACGCTCTCACCGAGCTGCGGCATGGTGACGGTGACTGCCATACGAGACTCAGTACGCCGCGAGCTTGCGCAGCTCGGTCTCGATCTTCGCCGGGGTGAGCATGTAGAACTCCTCCAGCGGCGGTGAGAACGGCACTCCGGGAATCTCCGGGCCACCAAGCCGCATCACCGGCGCATCGAGGTACTCGAAGCAGTCCTCGGCGACGATCGCGGCCACCTCGGAGGCGATGCTCACCGCCAGGTTGGCCTCCTGCACCACCAGCACCTTGCCGCACTTGCGCGCGCTGGCGACGATCTGCGCGCGGTCGAGCGGGCGCAGGGTTCGCAGGTCGACCACCTCGCAGGAGAAGCCGTCCGCGCCCAGCTTCTCGGCGGCGTCGGCGCAGAAGTGGGTCATCAGTCCGTAGGTGAAGATGGCGATGTCCGACCCCTCGCTGACCACGCGGGCCTTGCCGATGGGCTCGACGTAGTCGCCCTCGGGCACCTCGCCCTTGATCAGGCGGTATGCGCGCTTGTGCTCGAAGTACAGCACCGGGTCGGGGTCGCGGATGGCGGCGCGCAGCAGGCCCTTGGCGTCATGCGGCGTCGACGGCACCACCACCTTGAGCCCGGGGATGTGGCAGAACATCGCCTCCATCGACTGCGAGTGGTACAGCGCGCCGTGCACGCCACCGCCGAAGGGCGCGCGCACCACCATGGGCACGTGGAAGTCGTTGTTGCTGCGGTAGCGGATCTTGGCCGCCTCGCTGATGATCTGGTCGACCGCCGGCATGATGAAGTCCTGGAACTGGATCTCGGCGATGGGCAGCAGCCCATTGATGGCGGCACCGATGGCGACGCCGACGATCGCCGATTCGGCGAGCGGGGTGTCGATCACGCGCATCTCGCCGAACTCCTTGTGCAGGCCCTCGGTGGCCTTGAAGACGCCGCCCTTGACGCCGACGTCCTCCCCCATCACGATGACGCGCTCGTCGCGCGCCATCTCGTCGCGCATGCCCTCGCGGATGGCCTCGATGTAGGTCTTGGTTGCCATCTGCGTCAGTCCCCGTACACGTGGAGCAGTGCCGATTCCGGCGCCGGCAGTGGCGACGCCTCGGCCTCCTGCAGCGCCTTGTCGACCTCGCGCATCGCCTCGGCGCGCATCTCCTCGGCGTCGCCGGGGGCGAGCACGCCGGACTGCTCCAGCTCCTGCCGGAAGAGCACCACGCAGTCCAGCCGCTTCTCCTCCGCCAGCGCCTCGCGCGTCTTGTAGACGCGGTCGTCGTCGTCGGACGAGTGCGGGGTGAGGCGGGCGACCTTGGCCTCGATCAGCGTCGGACCCTCGCCGCGGCGGCCGCGCTCGACGGCCTCCTTCATGGCGGCGTAGCAGCCGACGGGATCGCCGCCGTCGACGATCACGCCCGGCATGCCGTACGCCTGGGCGCGCAGGGCGACGTCCTTCAGCGGCATCTGCTTGTCCCACGGGACGCTGATGGCGAAGCCGTTGTTCTCGACGACGGTGATCAGCGGCAGGTGGTGCACCGCGGCGAAGTTGAGGCCCTCGTGGAAGTCGCCCTCGCTGGTGCTGCCCTCGCCAAGCGAGGTGAAGGCCACCGCGTCCTCACCGCGCACCTTGGATGCCAGTGCCGCGCCGGCGGCGTGCAGCACCTGGGTCGCCACCGGAGAGCCGCCGGTGATGATGTTGAGACGGCGGCAGCCGTAGTGGGCGGGCATCTGGCGCGCGCCGCTGTTGGGATCGGCGGCGCGGGCCATGGTCGCCAGCAGGTGGTCGCGAGGCGTCATGCCGAGGACGAGGGTGACCGCGAGGTCGCGATAGTACGGCGCCACCCAGTCGTAGCCGGGGCGGAGCGCCATGGCGAAGGCGACCTGGGCGGCCTCGTGGCCCTGGCAGGAGATGACGAAGGGGGCGCGGCCCTGCCGGTTGAGAACCCACATGCGCTCGTCGAGGACGCGCGCGCGGGTCATGTGCCGGAACATGGTGCGAAGGCGGTCGGCGTCGAGACCGGCTAGTTTTGCGGCTTCTGGCCTGGCTACTGCCACTTTCTTCCTCTCCTCAGACATGGATGGCCGCCACCACCGCGGGGTTGCCGGCTGCGCCGGCGAATGGCTCAGACATGGACGGCCTCGCCACCGCGCGGTTGCCGGCGGCGCCGGCGAGTGGTTCAGACATGGACGGCCTCGCCACCGCGGGGTTGCCGGCTGCGCCGGCGAGTGGTTCAGGCATGGATGGCCGCCGCCACCGCAGGGTTGCCGGCGGCGCCGGCGAGTTGCTCAGACATGGATGGCCTCGCCGCTGACCGCGAGCGCGGCCTCGCCGAGGACCTCGCTGAGGGTGGGATGCGGGGCGACCGCGCGTCCCATCTCGAATGGTGTGGCCTCCAGCAGCATGCCCAGCGCGGGCCCGGCGATCAGCTCGGTCACCTCGTGGCCGATGACATGCACGCCGAGCACGTCGTTGCTGCGCGCGTCGGCGACCACCTTGCAGAAGCCCTCGCTCTCGCCCCAGATCAGGGCGCGGGCGTTGCCGCGCATGGGCATCACCCCGCAGCGCACCTCGTGGCCCGCCTCGCGGGCCTCGGCTTCGGAGAGACCGAGCGAGCCGATCTGCGGCGAGCAGTACGTGGTGCGCGAGACCAGGCGGGGGTCGAGGCGGTGCGGGGACCGGCCCGCGATCGCCTCGGCGGCGATGACGCCCTCGTGCATCGCCTTGTGGGCGAGCTGCAGGCCGCCGGCCATGTCGCCCACGGCGTGGACCCCCGCGATGTTCGTGCTCATGCTGGCATCAACTGTGACGAATCCAGCGTCGATTGCAATCCCACAGGAGTCCAAGCCGGCGTCCTCGAGGTTGGCGCGGCGGCCAACCGCGACCAGCAGGACCTCGGCGTCGAGTCGCTGCTCGGCGCCGTCCTCGGCGGCGACGGTCATCGAAACCCCGCCCTCGCTGAGCGCCACCGAGGTGGCGTCGAGCCGGGTGCCCACCAGGCAGCGGATGCCGCGGCGCTCGAAGGCGCGCTGCAGCTCGAGGCCGATGTCGTGGTCCTCCAGCGGCACCAGCCGCGGCAGCATCTCCACCACGGTGACCTCGGCGCCGAGCGACCGCCAGAGCGAGGCGAACTCGACGCCCACGGCGCCGCTGCCCAGCACCACCGCCGAGCGCGGCACGTGGTCGAGGCGCAGCGCCTCGTCGCTGGTGAGCACGTGGCGGCCGTCCACCTCGACGCCGGGGAGGCTGCGGGGGCGTGAGCCGGTGGCCAGGATGACCGCGCCCGCCTCGACCTCGTCACGCCCCTCGACGGCGACAGATCGCGGGCCGGCGAGGCGGCCCCGCCCCGGGATCAGCTCGATGCGGTTCTTGCGCAGCAGGAACTCGACGCCCTTGTGCAGGCGGGCCACCACGGCGTCGCGGTTGCGCGAGGCGGCGGGATAGTCGACGCTGACCTCACCGGTGGTCACGCCCAGGCGGGCGCCGTCGCGGACGGAATCGACCAGGGCGGCCGTCTGCAGCAGCGCCTTGGTGGGGATGCAGCCGCGGTGCAGGCAGGTGCCACCCACCTTCTGCTCCTCGACCACCGCGGTGCGGAGGCCGAGCTGTGCGGAACGGATCGCGGCAACGTAGCCCCCGGATCCTCCGCCGAGGACGACGACATCGAATCGTTCCGGCACTGCGCCGGGAGTATAACCCCGGGACCCCGCACGGACCGGCCCTAGCGGAGCAGGGCGAGCCCCGCCTGCAGCTGGGTGTCCACGGAAGGGTCGGCGCTCTGCGCGTCGAGGCGGAAGCGGTGGTCGGGGTCGGGCAGGGTGGTGGGCTGGTCGGGGGTGATCCCGGTGCCGTCGATGCTCTCCCCGTTGGGCCCGAACCAGCGCTCCACGGTGAGGTGCAGGTCGGAGCCGTCGGGCAGCGGGAAGTCCTCCTGGACCGAGCCCTTGCCGAAGGTGCGCTGTCCCACCAGGGTGCCGCGGTGGTAGTCGTGCAGGGCGGCGGCGACGATCTCCGAGGCGCTGGCGCTGTTCTCGTCGACCAGCACCACCATCTTCTGGTTGGGCGCCACGCCGCCCGAGGTGATGGTGTCGTGCTCCACCTTCTGCGCGGTGTTGGGATCGCCGAGGGGCGCCTTGCTGCTCTGCGCCATGCGGCCGCGGCGCACCACCACGTCCTCCTCCTTGCCCTTGACGAACTGGAGGAACTGCGAGGCGATGGACTGCGCCTCGCTGACCAGGCCGCCGGGGTTGGCCCGCAGGTCGAGCAGGATCGAGGTGGCGCCGGCGGCGATGCCGTCCTGCACCTGCTTGCGCAGGTCGGAGCCGGAGTTCTGGTCGAACCCGGTCACCTGCACGTCCAGCACGGGGCCGAAGCGCTGCGAGTACACGGCGGGGATGTGCAGGTCGGCGCGGGTGACGGTGACCGTGATCGGCTGGCCGTGGCGCAGCACGCCCAGTGTCACCGTCGTACCCGGGGCGCCGCGGATGCGCTTGGCGGCGTCGTCGAGTCGCTTGGTGATGTCGGGGTCGGCGGTGGCGAGGTCGACGCCGTCGACGCTGACCAGCACGTCGCCGTTGCGCAGACCCGCCTTCTCGGCGGGCTGGTTGTGCAGCACCTCTTCGATCACCAGCTCGGTGGCCGTCGTGTTGGCCGGACACACCGTCTCGCCGGCGCAGCGCGCCTCCAGGGCGATGCCGATGCTCCCGTTGCGCTGCCCGCTGAGGTTGCGCTGCAGCTGCGCGTACTGGTCGGCGTTGTAGTACGTCGTGAAGCGGTCGTTGTACTGCTGCTTGAGCATGTCGATGACGCCCTTCTCGGCGCCCTTGGTGCCCACGTCGGCGCTGACCGAGCGCAGCACGTACTGGTCCTGCACCACGCGCCAGGCCTCGTTCACCGAGGTGGTGTCGACGGTGTTGCCCTGGCCGATGCGCGGGAAGATGCGGTTGATGGTGCCGGCGACGTCACTGACCACCAGGTTGTTGACGGCCAGGCCGGTGAGATAGCAGGTCACCAGCAGCAGCACACCGACCATCACCCCTTGCCTGGGGCGGCCCGGCGGGCCGTCCCTGGGCTCGGGGGGGTCCGGGATCACGGCAGGTACTGTAGGGGATTCTGGGGGACGTCGTTGAGCCGGATCTCGAAGTGCAGGTGGGGCCCTGTCGAGTTCCCGGTGGAGCCCTCGTAGCCGATGGTCTGGCCGCGGCCGACGCCCTGGCCGTTGCCCACCGCGAACGAGGCGAGGTGGCCGTACAGCGACAACCAGCCGTTGCCGTGCACGATGATCACGTGGTTGCCGTAGCCGTACGAGCTGACGTAGGTGTAGGCGATGCCGCTGTCGCCGGCGCCGACCGGCGTGCCCCACGACGCGCCGAGGTCGAGACCGCTGTGGAAGTGGTGCGACGCGCAGCTGGCGCTCCACGGCTCGAACGGGTACGGCGTGCAGCCGAAGCCCTGGGTGATCGGCCCGCTCTCCGGCCAGACGAAGTGGCCGTTGCCACCGCCGCGGCGCGCCGCCGCCTCCATCTCTGCCTTGATCTTGGCGATCTCCGCGTCGACGTCGCGGCGGGACTGCTCGGCCTGCGCCAGCAGCTGCGCGTCGCGCGCCTGCACCAGCTCCAGCTGCGCCACCGCCGCCTGGCGCGCCCCGAGCTGCAGCTGCAGGTTGTCGGCCTGGTTCCTGAGGTCGGCGAGCAACCCCTGCTGCTGCTTCTTCTGAGCGGCCACCTGGGCGACCAGGTCGACGACCTGCTTCTCCTCGTCCTGGACCATGCGCAGCGTGGTCTGCTGGCTGCTGGCCAGGCGGCGCAGGTCGATGAGTTTCTGCCAGAAGTCGTTGAACGTGTTGGCCCCGATCACCTGGTTGAGGGTGCTCGCCTGCCCCTGCTTGTAGATGTAGACGAGCTGCTGGGCGAGCTGTTTCTTGTCACGCGCCAGCTTGGCCCGCGTGTCCACCAGCTTCGCCTGGGCGGCGTCGAGGTCGCGCCCGATCTGGTCCAGCTTGGCCTGCGCGTCGCTGATGTTGTGCTCGGTGGTGGAGATCTGCAGGTCGAGCGAGGCGATGATGGCCTTCACCTGCGACTCCGCGTCCTTGGCGTTCTGGATGGCCGCCTTGAGCTGGTCCATCTGCTTGCTGATCGCGTTGCGCTGGTTCTGCGCGTCGCTGAGCTGGTCGGCGGCGACGGGACGGACACCCGGCACCAGGATCAGGGCCAGGGTGGCGGCGACGAGCACGACCGAGCCGGCGCGACCGCCGCGGCGTCGCGTGAAGCGAGGGGCTCGGAACATCGCCATGTCTCCGGTGGTGGAGCGGTGGTGGGACGTGGAGTGGGTGTGTGGTCGAGAGTTTCGGTCAGACGGCGAGGAAACGGCGGACGCCGAGGTAGCTGCCCAGCGCACCGAGCAGGATACCCGCGCCCCCGGTGAGGAGCAAGACGACGCTGAGGTAGCCGCCGTCGTAGTGCAGCGGGAAGAAGAGCAGCTTGAGGTGCAGGGTGGACACGGCCAGGTTGTAGCCGACGGCCACCAGGACGCCGCTGAGTGCGGCGGCGAGGATGCCGCCGAGCATGCCCTCGAGTAAGAAGGGCCAGCGCACGAACCAGTCGGTGGCGCCGACCAGCTTCATGATCTCGATCTCACGGCGGCGCACGTACACCGCCGTGCGGATGGTGTTCATGATGATCACCAGGCTGATGAAGAACAGCACGATCACCACGATCAATGCGATCAGTGAGATGGCGAAGATCACGCTGCGCAGCTTGTTGATGACGTCCGGGTTGTAGTCGGTGGCCAGGTTGCCCTGCTGCACGATGGGGCTGCTGTGGGCCACGTCGTTGATCGCCTGCAGGTCGTTCATCGAGCGCAGGGTCACGCCCAGCCAGGCGGGCAGCGGGTTGCTGCCCAGCACGCGCAGCGACTCGGCGAAGGTCTCCTCCTGCTGCGCCGCGTCCTTGGCCGCCTGGTCCTTGTTGACGAAGCGCACCGACTGGATGCGGGTGTCGTGCTGCAGGCGGCTCTGGAAGTCCATGATCTGGGCCAGCGAGGCGCCGTCGTCGAGGTAGATGCGCATGTTGCTGGCCCGCGACTGCTCGGTCTCCAGCACCTGGTTGATGGTGTGGCGTCCCAGCAGGGTGCCGCCGACCATGAGCAGGATCAGGCCCATGGTGAACACCGCCGCCAGCGAGACGGCCAGGTTGCGGCGGAAGTTCTGGACAGCACTGACCGCAGCGAAGCGCAGGCTGGCGAGCACCCGCCTCATATGGTGGCCTCGCCTTCCTTGAGGTACTGCCCCTCCATCTCGTCGCGGACGACGCGCCCGTTCTCGATGGCGATGACGCGGCGGCGCACCAGGTCGACGACCTCGCGGTTGTGCGTGGCCATCAGCACGGTGGTGCCGCGGTGGTTGATCTGCAGCAGGAGCTGCACGATGCCCCACGAGGTGTCGGGGTCGAGGTTGCCGGTGGGCTCGTCGGCGAGGAAGATGCGCGGCCGGTGCACCAGGGCGCGGGCGATGGCCACGCGCTGCTGCTCACCGCCGCTGAGCTCGTCGGGCCACTTGTTGAGCTTGTCCTCGAGGCCGACGATCCAGAGTGCCTCCTCCACCTTCTCCTTGAGGTGGCGCTGCCCCGGCCGGGTGACCTGGAGGGCGAAGGCGACGTTCTGCGCCACCGTCGAACGCGGCAGCAGCTTGAAGTCCTGGAAGACGATGCCGAACTTGCGGCGCAGCTTGGGCAGGCGCCGCCGCGGCATGCGGGTGATCTCCTGCCCGTCGACGAAGATGCGCCCGCTGGAGGCCACCTCCTCGCGGATGAGCAGGCGCACCAGGGTGGACTTGCCGGCGCCGCTGGCCCCGACCAGGAAGACGAAGTCCTTCTGGTAGATGGCGAGGTCGACGTCGCGCAGCGCGACGGTCCCGTTGGGGTACGTCTTGCCGACGCCGTGGAAGCTGATCACCGGCCTGAGCGCCGGATCGGCGGCCAGGGCTGGACGGGGGAGCGTCAGAACGCTCATGGGCAGGACCTGGGGATGGGGGCTGGCTCGGGCTGGGCGCAGCCGCAGGTTCGGCGTGGTGCCGTGTCGGCTGTCACCCCTCGGATGCGGGCGATGTCGTCGGTGCGCGCAGGGGGCCGCTCCGAACGATGGCCGGCTCGCTCGTCCCCGCGTCTCCGGCCGGCCCGGTGGAGCGGGTGCCCTGTCAGGTTCGCAGTGGTATGGCGTGGTGGTGCGAATTGGGACCTGGGAGCAGGACGGGTCCGAGTATAGCCGCGCTCCCCTGTTGGTGGGCCAGTCCCAGCCAGCTGTGACTGGGCTGGAACCCGGCTCGACGGCCTCGGGGCGGCCCTGGGCGGCTAGGACGTCGCCGCCGCCGCGCCGTTGCCGGCCGCCTCGTTCTGGCCGACCTGCCAGCGCAGCCAGCCCTCGATGAAGGGGTCGAGGGACCCGTCCAGGACGGCCTGGGCGTTGCCCACCTCGACGCCGGTGCGGTGGTCCTTGACCATGGTGTAGGGGTGGAGGACGTAGGAGCGGATCTGCGAGCCCCACTCGGCGGGCATGGATTCGCCCTTGAGCTCGGCCACGCGCTCGGCGTGGGCGGCCTGCTGCAGGGCGAGCAGGCGCGAGCGCAGGACGCGCCAGGCGACGTCGCGGTTCTGCTGCTGGGAGCGCTCGTTCTGGCAGGTCACCACCACCCCGGTGGGGATGTGGGTGAGGCGCACCGCCGACGAGGTCTTGTTGACGTGCTGGCCGCCGGCGCCGCTGGAGCGGAAGACGTCGGTGCGCACGTCGTCGGGGTTGATCTCGACGTCGACGTCGTCCTCGACCTCGGGGGAGACCTCGACCAGGGCAAACGACGTGTGCCGGCGATGCGCCGAGTCGAACGGGCTGAGCCGCACCAGGCGGTGCACGCCGCGCTCGGCGCGGAGGCGGCCGAAGGCACGGTCGCCACCGATGCGGATGGTCGCCGACTTGATGCCCGCCTCCTCCCCCGCCGACTCCTCGAGGAACTCGACGTCGAGCTTGCGCTCCTCGGCCCAGCGCAGGTACATCCGCAGCAGCATCTCCGCCCAGTCCTGGGAGTCGGTGCCGCCGGCGCCGGCGTGAACGCTGATCAGGGCGGGGTTGTCGGAGTACGGGTCGTTGAAGAGCAGGTCGATCTCGCGCTCGCTGAGCTCGCGGTCGAGGCTGTCGAGGTCGGCGGCGAGCTCGGCCTCCATGCTCTCCTCGGGCTCGGCGTCGAGCAGCTCGGCGAGGTCGCGGGCGTCGGCGGTGCGCTGCAGCAGCGTGTCCCAGCGCGAGATCTCGTCGCGGAGGCGGCTGGCGTCCTGGGTCAGCTTGCCGGCGCGGCGGGGGTCGTCCCAGAGCGACGGGTCACTGATGTCGCGCTCCAGCCCCTCCAGCCGGGCCCGCTTGCCGGGCAGGTCAAAGATGCTCCCGAAGCTGGGTGACCTTCTCGTACAGCGCCTGGGACCTGGAGGAGAGCTCGCTCATGGCCCGATGGTAGCGAGCCCGGCGCTGCAAGGCGGCGGCCTGGCGGTCCGTCATGTGGATTTGTCCGGGCGTGTCAACCGGGGGCGTGTGAACGGCCTCCTTGACTACGAGGGCACACGAAGGCCACGCCAACGGTGGCGGGCCCGGCAGCCAAGGGAGGAATCGGTGGTCGTCCAGACCGCATCGGTGTCACTGGCCGAGGAGCACGAGGCGTACCAGGAGCACGACCTGGCCGACGGCTTCTCCGCGGCCATCCGCCGGGAGACCCCGCGGCTGCTGGCCATCGCCCACTCCATCCTCGACGACGCGGGCGCCGCCGAGGACGCGGTGCAGGAGGCGCTGCTGCTCGCCTGGCGCTCCTGGGACCGGCTGCGCGACCCCTCGCGGCGCACCGCATGGCTGGTGCGCATCTGCGTGCGCCAGGCGCTGCGCACGCGCCGCAACCGCCTGGCCCGCCTGCGGCTCGAGGCCCCGGCCGACACCGACGTGGCCGAGCTGCCCGCCCACCTCGCCGAATCGCCGGTGGACTGGCCGGCCGCGTGGCGGGCGTTCAGCCCCGGCCAGCGCGCCGTCCTCACCCTGCACTACCACCACGGCTACTCGCTCGACGAGTGCGCCGCCGCCATGGGCTGCCGGCCCGGCACCGTCCGCCGGCACCTGCACCGGGCGCTGGAGAAGCTGCGCAAGGAGGTCACCACATGAGCACCGAGCGCACTCTGCTCCACGACTACCTCGCCCATCGCGAGGAGCTGGCCCGGCGCCTCACCGTTGCGGACAGGGTTGTCCGCAACGTCGAAGCCAGAACTCTCGACCGCGCCCCGAGAGGGGTGGGACGCGGCCGCATGCTGTTCGCGGTGGCGGCCGCGACAGCAGTGCTTCTCGCAGGTATCGGGCTGCCGCGACTGCTGGTTCACGGCGGCAGTCCAAACGGGTACCCCGCGGGGCCACCCCGCGGGGTACCCAACACCCGGCCGCCGGCGGACATCCCGCTGATCTGGGTGCCCGATGCCACCAACCGAATGCGCGCCATCGCGCTGACTCAGACCGGTCGCCCAGTGGGCTGGCTGGCGGTGTCCTTCCTGATGCCGGGCGAGTCCGTGCGCCAGTCCGGTGACGGCCAGCGCATCCTCACCGGAGACGGTGAGACGTACGAGCTGACCGCGCAGGGACAGCGCATCGATCTGCCCCCCAATTCGCGGCACATCAACAGCAACACCTACCAGCCGTATCCCCTGTACTTCTCCGACGACGACCGCACCCTCTGCCTCGAACAGGGTCCGACCGGCACGCCGCGCGACCTGCTGCTCGTCGACGGCGCCGGACACGTCAGTGCCAGCTTCGCCGAGGCGCCGCCGGACAGCCCCTCGCATCTGTCCTGGCACACCGTCACCTGCAGCGTTCGCAACGACGTCGCAGTGCTCATCGGCAATCCCGACCCGCAGCCGGCATCCGGGCCAGAGAAGCCGCCGGCCACGCCGACGCCGGCGCCGCCAGGATCGCACTCGGGTGTCGCCTCCGTCGGCGGCTCCGTCTCGGTGGGCATCAGCCGACCGCGCGTGCCCTCCGGCGGGCCGTACCACATGATCCGGGTCATCCGGCTGTCCACCGGGAAGGAGATCGCCCGGCGCGTCTACAGCACCCAGAGCCCCACGCCCATCGACGCCTCCAACGACGGCACGCTCGTGCTCGAGGCGAGCGGTTCGAGCGGCTATGAGCTGCGCGGCATCGCCGGCGGTGCGCTCCAGGGGGCCCTGCAGGGCAACGCCCGCGGGCTGATGCGCAACACCTGGGCGCTGCTCGAGGAGAGCCCAAGGCCGAGCGTGTCGAGGACCCACATGGTGGTGGACGTCCCCACCGGCCGCGTCGTCTGGTCGGGGACGACGGCACCGCTGTCCGCGGTGAGCTACCCGGACGGATCGATGGCGCTGACCGTTGAGTGGAACAGGAACGTCTGCCCCGCCACGGAGACGGTGACCATCACCGACCTCGCCACCGGGGTAACCCACCGGAGCACACTGGACACCTGCGCATCCGGATAGGGATCAGCACGGAGGTGCCCGCCCGTGACCCCGCTGGGAGCCGTCGCACGAGGCCTGCTCGCCGGTGCCGCCGGGACGGTGGCGATGGACGCCGTGTGGTACCAGCGCTACCGGCGCGGGGGCGGTGAGAGCAGCCCGCTGCGGTGGGAGTTCACCCTCGACGTGCAGCGCTGGGAGGACGCCCCCGCGCCGGCACAGCTAGGACGGCGGCTGGCCCAGGCCCTCCTGCAGCGCGACATCCCCGTCGAGAGGGCGGCGCTGGTCAACAACGTCATGCACTGGGGTTACGGCATGGGCTGGGGCGGCGCCTTCGGCGTGGTCGCCGGGTCACTGCACGTCCCGCGCGCCGCGGTGGCCGCGCTCGGGCCTCCCTTCGGCGCCATCGTCTGGCTGTCGAGCTACGTCACCCTGCCGCTGGCCAAGCTCTACCAGCCGATCTGGAAGTACGACCTGCCGACCCTGGCCAGGGACCTGAGCGCCCATCTCGCCTACGGCACCGGCACGTCGACAACCTTCGCCGCCCTGGGCGACCAGCCAGGCGCCGGCTAGACCGCCGAGAGCCCCCGGCGCCGCCGCACACCGCGATCGAGCGGCGCGAACACCAGCGCGTCGACCAGCACGCCGACGGCGAGGATGAGCAGGATCGACACCAGCATGGCGGGCATGTCGGTGTTGGAACGACCCGACTCCAGGAGCTGGCCGAGCCCGACGCCGAGGTCGCCACCGTTGGCGATCAGCTCCGCGGCCATCAGCGAGCGCCAGGAGAACGACCACGCCTGCTTGAGCCCGGCGACGTAGCCGGGGAGCGCCGCGGGCAGCAGGATGTGCCGGTAGCGGGCCAGGCCGCGGGCGCCCATGGCGTCGCCGACGCGGAGCAGCAGCGGCGGGATCTGGTCGACGGCTGACACCATGCCACCGGCGATGGAGGGCACCGCCCCCATCACCACCACGAAGAGGATGGTCGTCTGGGAGAGGCCGAACCAGATGATCGCCACCGGGACCCAGACCACGGACGGCAGGCTCTGCAGTGCCGCGATCAGCGAGCCGATGGCCACCCGGATCACCTGGACGCGGGCGATCAGCAGGCCGAGCGGCGTGCCCACCGCGAGCGCGATCAGGTAGCCCTCGGCGCCGTGGAGAACGCTGGTCCAGACCGCCGAGGCCACGCCACCGGCACGGACCATGTCGAGGAAGCGCGTCCAGACCTCGCCCGGGCCAGGCACGCTGTAGGTCGGCCAGATCTGCAGCGTGACCAGGAGCTGCCAGACGCCGACCAGGACCACCGCCGCCACCAGCTTCGGCACCGCCACCCGGGCGAGGCGGCGCGGCCAGCGTGTGGTGTCGCCGCCGGGAAGGTCGAGCTGGTCGAGCCCCGCCTCGAACTTGGCGGAGGCGGCCTCAACCGCCATGGCGGCCGATCTCCTCGCGCAGACGGTCGGTGATGACCACGCTGAGCGCACCCACGTCGGGCGACTCGATGCGCCGCGGGCCGCTGATCTCGACGTCCCATTCGGCGACGACGCGACCCGGCCGCGAGGAGAGCATGACCACGCGATCGCCGAGCCGCACCGCCTCGCGGACGTTGTGGGTGACGAACACGACGGTGATGCCGGTGGTCGCGTGGATGCGCGCGATGTCCTCGTGCAGCGTGTCGCGGGTGATGGCGTCGAGGGCGGCGAAGGGCTCGTCCATGAGCAGCAGGCGCGTGGTCTGGGCCAGCGCGCGGGCCAGGGCGACGCGCTGCCGCATGCCACCGCTCAGCTCGTGGGGACGCTTGCGCGCGAAGCCTTCGAGGTGCACCAGCTGCAGCAGCTCCTGCACGCGCTCGCGTCGCTGCGCCTTGTCGACGCGCTGCAGCTTGAGGGGCAGGTCGACGTTGTCGGCGACGGTGAGCCAGGGAAGCAGGGCCGGCTCCTGGAACATCAGCGCGGGCCGCCCGTCGTCGTGCAGGGTGATGCTGCCGGCGGTGGGCTTGTCGAGACCCGCGATCAGCGAGAGCAGCGTCGACTTGCCGCATCCCGAAGCGCCGACGATGCATGCGAACTCGCCGCGCTGCACCTCGATGTCGATGCGCTCGATGGCGAGCAGCCGGTCGCGCCCGCTGCCGTACGTCTTGCTGACGCCGTCGATGGAGACGGCGATGCCGGGCTCGCTCACGGCCACAGTGTCGGTGACCTCGTACTGGCCCGTTTCGACCAGCGCTGCTGTCATTGCGATCCGTAGCCTCCACTGCTGAACGTGGCCAGCCCCTTGCTGCGCAGCACGCTGTTGAGGATGCGCAGGTCCATGATCCCGTGCAGGTCGGTCGACGCCACCAGGCCGGCGTCGTGGGCGGCTGCCGCCTGCTTGGCCAGGGCGGCCGGCAGCGGATCCAGGGTGAACTGGAGATTCTGCCAGGCGGTGGCCAGCTCGGTGGTGTCGAGCTTCTTCTGGGTCAGCTTGAGCAGGGCGTCGTTGACCGCCGACTGGCCGGCGGCGGGATTGGCCTGCAGCCACTGCAGCGACGCCAGGTGGCCTTCGAGGAAGTGCTGCACGGTGAGCGGGTGTGCGTTGAGGAACTGGGTGGTGACCAGCACCTCGGTGGTGGGGAACTGCCCGTTCGGCCACAGGCTGCGCTCGTCGACCAGGACGGCGCCGGCGGCCTCGCTGACCAGGCGGGTCACCCAGGGCTCGGGCATCCAGGCGGCGTCGATGCTGCCCGCCTTGAAGAGCTGCAGGATGGTGGCGTTGTCGGTGGAGGTGATGGTGGCGTCGCCGCCGCCCTGCGCATCGACGTGGATGCCGTGCGCGGCCAGGTAGGAGCGCAGGGCGACGTCCTGGGTGTTGCCGAGCTGGGGGCTGGCCAGCTTGCGGCCGCGCAGCTGCTCAGCGCTGGTGATGCCGGCCGCCTTGCGGACCACCAGCGCGGCACCGCCCGAGGCGGCGCCGGCGACGATGCGCACCAGGCTGCCCTTGCTCTTGCTGTAGGCGTTGATGGCCGGGTTGGGGCCGACGTAGGCGATGTCCAGGGCCCCGCCGAAGATGGCCTCGACGGCGGCCGGGCCGGCGTTGAACGTCTGGGTCTTGAGGGTGACCGTCGAGCCCAGTGCCTGGGTGAGGTAGCCCTTCTCCACCCCGACCATGGCCACGGCGTGGGTCAGGTTGGGGAAGTAGCCGAGGCGGAGGGTGACCGGGCCCTCAGGGGCCGGGCTGCCGCTGCCGCTGCCGGTCGCCTGGGCGCCGCCGCAGGCCGCCAGGCCACCCGTCGCGACGGCGGCGAGCAGGACGAGGAGGACGCGGCGAAGGCGGGCGGGTGTCGGCATGGGGCTGGGACTCCTGGGCGGCGGGCAAAAGAGTGCAAAGAGAACCTCAGAATTCTTGACTAATCCGATTCAGATTGTCAAGAACGGGCTCTTAACCCTTTCACCACCCGCCGACAAGTCCGCCGCCGCTAGCGTGGCCGCCAAGGAATTGGGAGGTTCACCACATTGGCGATCACGCGCCGTCGTTTCCTGGCGGGCATGGCCGGCACTGCCGGCGCACTGGCCACCGCGGGGGCGCTTCGCGGCCCTGCCGGACGGGTTCTCGGGGCGACGGGGCGGCTGCCCGCGCCGCAGAGCAGCGGCATCGACCACATCGTCGTGCTCTGCATGGAGAACCGCTCGTTCGACCACATGCTCGGCTGGGTGCCAGGCGCGGACGGGGCGCAGGGCGGCCTCCAGTACCGCGACCCCGGGGGCGTGGCCCACAGCACCTACAAGCTGAGCCCCGACTGGCAGGGATGCGCGCTGCAGGACCCCGACCACTCCTACGACGGCGGGCGCGCGCAGCTCGCGCTGGGTGCGTGCGACGGCTTTCGCAGCGCGTACGTCGACGTCGGCGGCGTCAAGCAGCAGTTCGACGACCTGCCGCTCGGCTACTACACCGCGGACGACCTGCCGGCCAGCCGGGCGCTGGTGGAGAACTTCACCGTCTGCGACCGCTGGTTCTGCTCGCTGCTGGGGCCGACCTATCCCAACCGCATCTTCACCCACGCCGCCGCCACCGACCGCATCAGCAACGGCCTCACTCCCGACGTGCTGCTGCCGACGATCTGGGACAGCCTCCAGGCCGCCAAGGTGAGCTGCCAGTACTACTTCAGCGACCTTCCCGTGCTGGGACTGTGGGGCCAGAAGTACTACACCATCAGCAGCGGCTTCGAGACCTTCCTCGCCCAGGCGGCGTCGGGGCAGTTGCCGAGCTACAGCTACGTCGATCCCTTCTTCCTGGGCGAGGGACAGGGCGGCTCCAATGACGACCATCCCCACGCCGACATCCGCCGCGGCCAGGCGCTGATCTCGCTGATCGTCAACACTCTGATGCACGGGCCGCTGTGGTCGAAGACCGTGCTGATCATCACCTACGACGAGTGGGGCGGCTTCTACGACCACGTCCGCCCGCCGCGCTTCCGCGACGCGTCGACGCACGTGCCCAACAGCAAGGACACCGTGACGGGCTTCGAGGACCACGCGCAGGCAGGGTTCCGTGTCCCCACCTACATCGTGTCGCCGTTCTCGCCCCGCGGTGAGGTGTCGCACGTCGTGTTCGACCACACGGCGATCGCGCGCTTCGTGGAGTGGCGCTTCGGGTTGCAACCGCTGACGGTGCGGGATGCGGCGTCGTCGAACATCGCGGACGTCCTGGACTTCAGCGCGCCCAACCTGACGCCGCCGGTGGTGCCGTCGGTTCTCGATCCGGGACCGCACGTGTGCGGCGTGCCCGCCACCGGGCTGCCGGTGGGGTCGATGGGAGCTTCGGCCGGGGCGGAGGACACGTTCTGGCACGAATTGGCCGCAAGTCCGCAGCTGGCCGCGTTCAACTCGCGGAGGAGCGGGTGATGCGCCGCTCGGTGGTGCGCGCTCTCGCGGCTGCGCTGCCGGTTGCTGCGTGTGCCGGTCTGCTCGGCGCGCTCGCCGTGCCCGCGGACGTGGAGGCGGCGTCGCCCGGCCCCGGTGTCGTCGGGTTCGGGCAGGACGGCTACGGGCAGCTCGGCGACGGAGCCAGCGCTTCGGCGCCGTTTCCCGTTGCTGCGTCAGGGCTTCCGCGCGTCAGTGCGGTTGCGGCGGGCTGCTATCACAGCCTGGCGCTGACCGCGGACGGGGCGGTGTGGGCGTGGGGGCTGAACGACGACGGTGAGCTGGGGGATGGCGGGACCGCGCGGCGTGCGCTGCCGGAGCCGGTGACCGGGCTGCCGGGCGGCGTGGTGGGGATCGCGGCGGGATGCCATCACAGCGTGGCGGTGACGTCGTCCGGGCAGGTGTTCGCCTGGGGCGAGGCGGCCCAGGGTCAGATCGGCGACGGCGTGAACACGCTGTCGGGCCGGCTCCGGCCGGTGCACGTGGCGGCGCTCGACGGGCTGCAGGTGGTGCGGGTGGCGGCGGGCGGGCAGCACAGTGCGGCGGTGACCGCGAACGGCGCCGTCTATGCGTGGGGCGACAACCGGTCGGGGCAGCTCGGCGTTGGCGACACCGCGGGGCGGTCGGCGCCGGTGCTCGTCGGGGGGCTTCCCGCCGTTGCCGGCGTGGGGCTGGGGCAGGGGCATTCGCTGTTCGCCGGCGTCGATCACGCGCTCTATGCGGCGGGGCTCAACGATCACGGGCAGCTGGGGGACGGGAGCACCGCGAACCGCGTCGCGCCGGTGCTGGTGGGGCATGACGTCGTGCAGGCGTCTGCGGGAGATGGGTTCAGCGTTGCTGCGGGGGTTTCGGGTGCGGTGCTGGGCTGGGGGCGCGCCGATGCGGGGCGGCTCGGCTCGGGCGGCGCTGCTGAGCGGCACGCGCCTGCCGCGGTGCCCGGG
Source organism: Candidatus Dormiibacterota bacterium (assembly GCA_035995545.1). GTDB lineage: Bacteria > Chloroflexota > Dormibacteria > Aeolococcales > Aeolococcaceae > DASRDZ01. The sequence goes on along the minus strand of DASYKI010000020.1, from coordinate 3,368 downwards.
ACCGGCGACGTCATCGAGGTCGCTGCCGGGGGGCGGCATGTGCTGGCCCGAACCCGGAACGGCGGCCTGATCACCTGGGGGGACGGGGGCGCCGGGCAGCTCGGCGACGGGGGGCAGGTCGTGCGAGCCACGCCGGCGGTGTCGGCGGCCGTTCAGAACGTGACGGGTGTGGCCGCCGGAGAGGGCCACAGCCTGGTGCTCGTGGGCGTGCCCAGCGCGCCCGCTTCGGTCGCGACGCAGGCGGCCACCACCGGCATTGGACTGCCGAACACCTCGGCGTCACCAGGGACCACGGTGCTTGTCGCGGCCGGCGCGCTGCTGCTGGCCACGGGGATCAGCCGGCGGCGGCGGCGATGACGGGCTAGCCGTTGGCTCCGTGGCAGCGCTTGAACTTCATCCCGCTGCCGCACCAGCAGGGGTCGTTGCGGCCGACCTTGCGAGGCTTGCCGTTGGCCGCGGCGGGGCCGTTGCCGTTGCCGCCCAGGGCGGCGGCTGCGGCCGGCGCACCGGAGGCGCGGCGTTCGCCCTCGGCTGAGGACTCGATGACGTTGCGCACCGCGGGGCGGCCCGACTGGAAGCCGGTGACCGCCGCCAGGCGCCCGCTGGCCGCCGCCGCTGCGGGGCGGGCGGCGGGGACGTCCTCGGGCGACATCGGACCCCCGGGGGTGTCGGCGCGGCCGCTGGGCGGAGCCTCCTCCTCCACCGTGGCCGGAGGCGGCTCGGCGGGAGGCTGCTGGACGAGCTGGATCTCGACGTGGAGGAGCATCTTGACGATCTCGCGCTGGATCTCGTCGGTGAGTTCCTGGAAGGCGCCGAAGGCCTGCTGCTTGTACTCGAGCAGGGGGTCGACCTGGGCGTAGGACTGCAGGCCGATGCCCTCGCGGAGATGGTCCATCTGGGTCAGGTAGGCGACCCACTTGCGGTCGATGACCTGCAGCATCAGCGAGCGCTCGACCTGGCGCATGATCTCGACGCCGTACTTCTCCTCGCGCTCCTCGTACGATGACACCATCTCGTCGATGAGCGTCTGCTCGACCTCGGGGACCTCGCTGCCGAGGGTGTCGAGGTCGACCTCGGCGAGCGGGGGCAGCGGGGCGAACTGGCGCATGCGGTCCCACAGGGCTTCCATGTCCCAGTCGTTGCGACGGCCCTCGCAGAAGGCGGGGACCTCCTCGCGGACGATGCGCTCCACCATCGACACCAGGTTGGCGCGGGTGTCGGTGCCCTCGAGGATCTTGCGGCGCTCGCCGTAGATCACCTCGCGCTGCTTGTTCATGACGTCGTCGTACTCGACGACGTGGCGCCGCGAGTCGAAGTTGTGGCCCTCGACGCGCGCCTGCGCACCCTCGATCTGGCGCGTCACCATGCGCGATTCGATGGGCGTGTCGTCGTCGATGCGCAGGCGATCCATGATGCCCTGCATGCGCTCGCCGCCGAAGACGCGCATCACGTCGTCCTCGAAGGAGAGGAAGAAGCGCGTCTCGCCGGGGTCGCCCTGGCGGCCGGAACGGCCGCGCAGCTGGTTGTCGATGCGCCGTGACTCGTGGCGCTCGGTGCCGATGATGTAGAGGCCACCGACGTCGGCGACGCCCTCGCCGAGCAGGATGTCGGTGCCGCGGCCGGCCATGTTGGTGGCGATGGTCACCGAGTCGCGCTGGCCGGCGTTGGCCACGATGGCGGCCTCGCGCTCGTGCTGCTTGGCGTTGAGGACGTCGTGGGCGACGCCCTGCTTCTCCAGCAGGCGCGAGAGCCGCTCGCTCTTCTCGATCGAGGTGGTGCCGACCAGGATGGGCTGGCCCTTCTGGTGGCGCTCCACGATCTCCGCCACCACCGCCTTGAACTTGCCCTCCTCGCTCTTGTAGATCAGGTCGGACTCGTCCTTGCGCGCGTTGGGACGGTTGGGCGGGACGGGCACGACCTCGAGCTTGTAGATCTTGTGGAACTCCTCGGCCTCGGTGAGGGCAGTTCCGGTCATTCCTGCCAGTTTCCGGTAGAGGCGGAAGAAGTTCTGGAAGGTGATGGTGGCCAGGGTGATGTTCTCCTGCTGCACCTTGACGCCTTCCTTGGCCTCGACCGCCTGGTGCAGCCCGTCCGACCAGCGCCGTCCCGGCATGGTGCGTCCGGTGAACTCGTCGACGATGACCACCTCGCCGTTGACCACGATGTAGTCGCGGTCGTGCAGGAAGTGCACGTGCGCCTTGAGCGCCTGGTTGATGTGGTGCGCCTCGGTGACGTGCTCCATGTCATAGACGTTGCGGATGCCCGTCCACTGCTCCATCTTGGCGATGCCCTCGTCGGTGAGCGCCACCGACTTGGTCTTCTCGTCGAGGGTGTAGTCGTCCTCGGCAACGAGTCGCGGGATGAGGCGTGCGTACGTGTAGTACTTCTCGGTGGGCTCGTCGGCCTGGCCGCTGATGATCAGCGGGGTGCGCGCCTCGTCGACGAGGATGGAGTCGACCTCGTCGACGATGGCGAACCAGAGGCGGCGCTGCACGCAGGCGTCGAGGCTGACCTGCATGTTGTCGCGCAGGTAGTCGAAACCCAGCTCGTTGTTGGTGGCGTAGGTGATGTCGCAGGCGTACGCCTCGCGCCGCGAGCAGGGGCGCAGGTGGCGCAGGCGCTCGTCGGGATGGGTGTCGTCGACGAAGTCGGGGTCGAACACGAACGACTGGTCCTGCCCGGAGATGACCCCGGTGGACATGCCCAGCAGGTGGTACATGGGCGCGTTCCAGCCCGCGTCACGGCGGACCAGGTAGTCGTTGACGGTGACCAGGTGGGCACCGCGGCCGAGCAGCGCGTTGAGGTAGAGGGCGAGGGTGGCGACCAGCGTCTTGCCCTCGCCGGTCTTCATCTCGGCGATCTTTCCCTCGTGCAGCACCATGCCGCCGATGAGCTGCACGTCGTAGTGGCGCATGCCGAGGACGCGCTTGGACGCCTCGCGCACGGTGGCGAACGACTCCTCGAGGATGTCGTCGAGGGTGGCGCCGTTCTCGAGCTTCTGCTTGAACTCGGCGGTCTTGCCGCGCAGCTCCGCGTCCGTCAGCTTCTCCCACGCGGGCTCGAGCGCGTTGATGCGCTCGACGCGCGGGCGCAAGCGCTTGATCTCGCGCTCGTGAGAGGTGCCGAAAACCTTCTTGATGATTCCGCCAATGGGCATTCAGTTGCTCGCTGTGTGACGAGGGACGGAGTCTAGCGCGAGTGATGCTCTGCGACCACCACAGTATGGATGCCGCCGCGCACCGCGAAATCGCCCTCGACGCGCCGCTCGTGGCGGCGGACCTCGCGCTTGGTGGGGTCGCCCAGGACCTTGGTGAGAATGCTCATTGCCGCTCCAATGATCCCAGGAACAGGGCTATCGGGTGTCGCCG
>DASYKI010000019.1:0-337335 GCA_035995545.1 Candidatus Dormiibacterota bacterium | reverse complement strand
GCTGGTGGGCACCGACCTCCTCCAGGCGGCACCGCTGGCCGCGGCGGCCGCGGTGGGACACCTGCTCTTCGGCGGTGTCGCCCTGGGGACGACGTTCCTGCTCATCGCCGGCAGCGTGCCAGGTGTGCTCATCGGTGCACGCATCTCGGCGGTGACGTCCTCGCGGTGGGCCTACCCCGCCATCGCCGTGACCCTGGCGCTGGCCGGGCTGCGACTCGGCGGTCCGGTCGTCGCCGTCATCGCAGCGTCCGCGGCCCTGATCGCCGCCGCGGTGGTGCTCAGCCCACGCCTTTCGGCGCGGCTACGCCGCGTGCGCCTGAGCTATGGACGGATCGGTCAGCAGCGGCGCGAGGAAGGCGAGGATGGCCTCGGTGGCGCCCGCCGGCCAGGTGTGCCCGCCGCCGGCGTCGGTGACCAGCTGCATGGGTCCGCGGCGGCAGGACCAGCTGGCGACGCTGAGCTTGCCGTCGCTGCTGGTCGTCGCTGAGCCGCAGGCCGCGGCGGCGCGCCAGGTGGCGAACTCCGTGACCACCGGCGTCAACCCGGAGCCGGCGTGCGACGGCATGGCGTGCGCGGCGTCGTAGGGCACCAGCGGGTCGTGCGTCCCGGCGACCTGCACCACCGGCACGGAGGGACCGGAGGCGCACGGTGACACCGCCGACGCGGCCACGACCACGACCGCGCGCAGGGTCACGCCGCTGACTCCGAGACCGTGGCCGCAGGCCATGTCCAGCGCCATCTTGGCGCCGTTGCTGAACCCGGCGAGGACGACGCGAGTCGGATCCACACCGGGGCTGACGGCGAGACGCTGCACCAGCGCGCGCAGGAAGGCGGCGTCGTCGATGCCGCGGTCGTGAGCCACACCGCAGCAGGTGCCCGCGTTCCAGGACAGCCCGTAGCCGGCGGGATAGACCTCGACGAGGTGGCCGGTGCTGACCGCGGTGAGCAGGCCGCTGCGGTCGGCCTCGGCGATGGGCGGGCTGCCGCGGCCGTGCAGCAGGACCAGCAGGGGCAGCCGCGCCGCCAGTGGATGCGCCGGTGCCGCCACGCTCCAGGTGCGGAGCAGGCCGCCGAGCGGCGCCGACTCGGAGTGCCAGACGATGCCGGTGGGCTGCGACGTCGCCGCGAGTTTCGGCGCGGAGGCGGCGCGGGCGTGGTGCTGTGCCTGCGGAAGAGCGGCCACCGCGCTGGAACCGTGTACGGCCGTCGACACCAACAGCAGCAGCGCGGTCAGCAGGAGCAGCGGGAGCGCGAGTCGCCGGCGGCGCGCGCGAGATGTCGACATCGATTGTCCAACTAGGGAGGGGTGCGATGGAGTGTAGCGCCTGGCGGATGAAACGCCGGTGAAACGGCGACATCCGCCACATCCCGGACTGAGCGAATTCACGGCGTTCTCCCAGACAACGCCGCGGGCCCACACAGGGATTTCCCAGGCGGGGTGACCAGGCTTGAAGCATGGCAACGACACGGCGACTCCAGCGCATCGGGGCGGCAGGGCTGCTGGCGACGCTGGGAGCGACGGCCGTCCTCGCCCTCACCGACGCGCACGCCGACGCAACCGCGAGCACCACCGCGGCCACGGTGCCGGCAACGACGAGTGTCACCACCGCAAGCAGCGGTGGCGGTGGTGCAGCCACGAGCAGCGCGGCCGCAAGCGGTGCAGCGGCAACACCGTCGAGCACAGCAACCGCGCCGCCATCCGCATCCGCATCGCCGTCACCGACGGGCAGCGTCGCCGCGGCCGCGATCCACACCAACACCATCGCCACCCCGGCGATCACCCAGCAGTACTCGCTGGACTGCGAGTCCGCGGCGCTGCAGGCGGCGCTCGCCGCGCGCGGCACCACCGTCACCCAGGACTGGATCCTCTCGGTGATGGGCGCCGACCCCCGTGCGGCGGTGCTCGACGCGTCGGGCAACGTCGTCCAGTGGGGCAACCCCTTCACCACCTTCGTCGGCAACGTCAACGGGTCCGAGCCCGCGGCCACCGGCTACGGCGTGTACTACGGGCCGATTGCCGCGGCCGCACAGGCCGCCGGGCACACCGTCGTCGCCGGCACCGGCATCAGCGCCACCACCGTCTACGAGGCGCTCTCCGACGGCTACCCCGTGGTGATCTGGACAGACACGACCTTTACCGCGGTGCCCACCAGCACCTGGACCGCGTGGGACGGCACCACCGTGCCGTACGCGGTGGGCGAGCACGCGGTGACACTCACCGGCATCGACGTTGCCAACCAGACGGTGACGCTGCTCGACGTCGAGTTCGGCACCTTCCGCACCTTCTCGATGGCGCAGTTCACCAGCTTCTGGTCGACCTTCGGCAACATGGCCGTCATCGTCAAGTAGGCGGCGCCTCGCCGAGCGCGGCGCGGACGTGGCGCAGCTTGTCGGGATTGGCCACCGCGTGGAGGTTGACGATGCGGCCGTCCTCGACGGACACGGAGATGGCCGCGATGAGACGGTCGCCGCTGTAGGCGAGAGCGCCCGGTTCGGCGTTGACCGGCGCCGCCACCAGGCGCACCTCCATCATGCGCAGCCAGTCGCCGAGAACACCGATCACCTGGTCTCGACCGACGATGCGGCGGCGCGGCGTGGGCAGCATGCCGCCACTGTCGGTCTCGCCGGTCACCTCGGGGTCGAGGACGGCGACCAGCGCGTCGAGGTCGCCGCTGGCGGCGGCGGCGATGAAGCGCTCGACGACGCGACGGGCCACCGCGGGCTCGACGTCGAAGCGACCGGCGCCGCGCTCGGCCTGCACCTGGCGGCGGGCCCGGCTGGCGAGCTGGCGGCACGCTGCCACCGAGCGCCCCATGATTGCGGCCACCTCGTCGAAGGGGTACTGGAAGACATCGTGGAGCACGAAGGCGACGCGCTCCGGTGGCGACAGGCGTTCCAGCACCACCAGCAGGGCCATGCGCACGCTCTCGTCGAGGGTGACCCGCTCGGCGGGATCCTCGCCGGCGATGTCGACGAGGGGCTCGGGCAGCCAGGGACCGACATAGGCCTCGTGCCGCACCCGCGCCGAGCGCAGGTGGTCGAGGCAGAGGCGGCTGGTCACCACCACCAGCCAGCCGCGCACGTCGTCGATCTCGTCGAGGGGGACCCGCACCAGGCGGGCGAACGCCTCCTGGACGACGTCCTCGGCCTCGCTGAGGCTGCCCAGCATGCGATAGGCGATGTCGAGGAGGTGGCGGTGGTGCTGCTGCCACGCCACCGAGACGGTCATGTCCGTTCGGCTGTCCGGCATTGGGTGATGGTGCTCCGTCGGGGATGGGTGCCTGGGGATGGGACGAGACACGGCGCCGAAATGTGACATGGAGGCGCGGCGCCGGCCATCGTGTCACATCGCTCGGGGCTGCGCCGTCCACTCCACGACAGCATCCTCCCCGACATCGGAGACCACAGCACATGCAACCCAGCTCACATCTGCACGCAATCGACGTGCAGCAGCTCGGCAAGACGTACCCGGGCGGCGTCGAAGCGGTGAAGCACATCGACTTCACCGTGGCGCCCGGCGAGGTGTTCGGACTGCTCGGTCCCAACGGCGCGGGCAAGTCCACCACCATCGGCATGCTCACCACCACCATCGCACCGACGTCGGGCAGCGCCCGGCTCGCCGGTGTCGACGTGGTGGCATCGCCGCTGAAGGCACGGCGGGCCAGCAGCGTCGTCTTCCAGGAGGCCGTCGTCGACCGGGGCCTGACCGGGCGGCGCAACATGGAGATCCACGCGCGGCTCTGGGGCGTCGCGGCATCCGAGGGTGCACGTCGCATCGCCGGCCTGCTGGAACGGTTCGGTCTCGCCGAGCTTGCCGACCGAGCGGTCAGCACGTACAGCGGCGGCCAGCGGCGCCGGCTGGAGATCGCCCGGGCCATGGTGTCGCATCCCCAGGTGCTCTTCCTCGACGAGCCCACCGTCGGGCTCGACCCGCGCATCCGCTACGAGCTGCTCGACCTCATCGCCACCGCGCGCGACGAGAGCGACACCACCGTGCTGCTCACCACCCACTACCTCGACGAGGCCGACCGCCTCTGCGACCGCATCGCCATCATGCACGAGGGACGCATCGTCGCCCTCGACACGCCGGCGGCGCTGCTGGCCAGCATGGGACGCGAGATCGTCGAGCTGCGCGTCGAAGGCGACGGCGACGCGGCGCTATCGCGGCTGCGCGGACGCGGCGTGGCTCGCGACGACTCGTTCCGCATCGGCTCGACGCTCACCGTGCCGCTGCACGACATCCCGGCAACCCAGGCGGTCACCGTCATCGCCGAGCTTGACCTCACCCACACCGCGCTGAGCATGCGTCCGCCCACCCTCGACGACGTGTACCTGCGCCTCACCGGCACGCGGCTCGCCGCGTAGAAGGAATCAGACAATGACGGCAAATTCCACCGCACTGCTCACCCTGGCACGGCGCCGCTTCTCGCTGAGCGCGCGCACCCCGCGGGAGATCATGGTCCCGCTGCTGACCCCGATCCTCTTCGCCCTGGTCATCGCGCCCGCGCTGGCCACCACCATGGCCCGCACCGGCAACAGCTACCTGACCTTCGTCGCCATCGGCACCGTGGGCCTGCTGGTGCCGCTCAACTGCATGTTCGCCGGGCTCGGCGTCATCGTCGACCGCGAGGGTGGCGCGCAGCGCGAGCTGCTCGCCGCGCCGGTGCCGCGGCAGCTCATCGTCCTGGGCAACATGCTGGTGGCACTGGGCATCTCGGCCCTGCAGGTCGGGGCGCTGCTCATCGCCGCCAGGCTGCGCGGCGCGGACTTCGTGTTCGGAGCCGAGGGCGTCGCCTGGTTCGTCGGCGCCGCGACGCTCTTCGCCATCGGCATGTACGGGCTCGCCGAGATCTTCGCCAACCGCATGAAGAGCCAGGAGGAGTACGTCGGCGCTCTGCCCGCCATCGCCATCGTGCCGTGGTTCTTCGCCGGCTCGATCTTCCCCATCTCCGCGCTGCCCGCAGGGCTCGCCGCGTTTGCCAAGATCCTTCCCCTCACCCACGTGCTGGCGGTGCTGCGCTACGGGCTGATCGATCGCAGCGGCAGCGGGCTGCGCGACATCTGGGGCATGTCGGATCCCCGCCACATGGCCATGTTGAGCATGGGCGTGATTGTCGTCTTCGCCGCCGTGGTGACGACTGTGGCGATCCGCGTGTTCCAGCGCTCCGCGGTGCGCTGAGCGCTCTCCTGCTCAGCAACTGAGCACGGGGCCTGGCGCGCATGGGGGCGGGACCACTAGCCTGGGCGGAGTTGCCCAACGGAGCACGTCGGGAGGTCCCTGCATGCCGTACCCCATCCAGGTCGAGATCCCAGCACAGCCGCAGTACAACAGGTTCTTCGCGGTGCCGCTCATCGGGGGGCTGGCTCGCTGGCTGCTGCTCATCCCCCACCTCTTCATCATCTACGTCCTCGGGCTCATCGTGGGGATCCTTCAGCTCGTGCTCTGGATCCCCGTCCTCTTCACCGGCAGGTTCCCCGACTGGGGACGCCTGCTGGTCGGGGGCTATGTCCGCTGGTCGACCCGGATGTACGCGTTCGCGTTCGGACTCACCGACGTGTACCCGCCGTTCGAGCTGGGCAACTGAGCGGCGCGGCTACCATCGGGGCATGAGCGACAGCGCCACAGCCCCCGACGTCCGCGACGACCCCGACCACTCACGCTTCGTCCTGGAGCAGGACGGCAGCGAAGCCGAGCTGGTCTACATCCGCCACCCTGGACGGCTGATCCTCGCCCACACCGAGGTGCCCGACGCCCTGGGCGGCCACGGCATCGGCGGCACACTCGTGCGCGCGGCGATCGAGCGTGCAGCGGCCGAGGGGCTCACCGTCGTGCCGTGGTGTCCGTTCGCGCGCAGGTGGCTGCGCGAACACGAGGACGTCGCGCAAACGGTGAACGTGGACTGGACGACGCCGCCCCCGCCAGCCTCCGGCGACTGACTCGCGCGGCAGCGCTCACTGCTGCTGCTGTTGCTGCTGGCGTTCCATCGGCCCGCCGCGATGCGCGGCGATCACGTCCTGCGCGCTCATCCGGGCGACGCGCACCGACACCTCGGGCGGCGACCCGGAGGCACCGCCGAAGTAGAGCCCGCGATGCGGCGCGACGTCACCGTAGTCACGGCCGACGGCGAGGCGGATGTGCGCCCCGTCCGCGTCGGCGAGGCCGCCCTGGGTGGGATCGAGGCCGACCCAGCGGCCGTCGCTGCCGCACACCTCGGCCCAGGCGTGCGACTCGCCGACCACCTCGTCCTCCTCCGGCTTGGGACCGAGGTAACCGCTGACGTAGCGCGCCGGCCAGCCCGCGTGGCGGGCCAGGGCGCAGAACAGGTGGGTGAAGTCCTGGCAGACGCCGGCGCCGCCGTCGAGGAGGTCGCCGATCGAGCTGTCGACCGTGGTGGCGCCGGTGACGTAGCGGAACTCGGTGGGGATGCGCCGGGCCAGCTCGCCGAGCGCGTCGAAGCTGCGGTCGGAGCCGACCCAGGCGTGCAGCAGCTCGGCGGTGGCCTTCTCCAGGGGAACGCGCGGACTGGACTGCGCGAACTCCAGGTTGGGGTCGCGCTGCAGGGTGCGCTGCGACCACGCCTCGGGCACGTGGCGTTGCGGCGATGCGGCGGCGACAACCGACTGCATGGTCAGCTCCAGCAGCTGGTGCGGCGCGGCGACGTCGACGCGGTGCACCACGTTGCCGTAGAAGTCGACGCGACTGCGCGGCGCCGCCGCCGGCGCGCTGGTCAGCGCGAAGGCGAGCACGCGCTGGCCGCCGCGATGCCGCGGGTACATGCGCACCTCGTTGTAGGAGGCGTGCACGGTCGCGCTGTAGTGCAGCACGGTGCGGTGCGAGATGGCGAAGGTCAGCTGCTGAGGACCCATGTGTCCTTGCTGCCTCCGCCCTGCGAGCTGTTCACCACCAGCGTCTCCGGCGAGCCGGCGACGCGCGTCAACCCGCCAGGGGCGATCCACGGCTGCTCGTCGAGCAGCACGAAGGGCCGCAGGTCGACGCAGCGCGCCTCCAGGCCACCGCCGGCGCCGACGCACACCGCGCGCGAGAGCACCACCTCCTCCTGGGCCAGCCAGTCGCGCGGCCGCGCCGTGACCTGCGCCGCCATGTCGTCGCGCTCCAGGCGGGACATCAGCCGGCCGAAGTGGATGCCGTAGCCGCCGCTGGCGTCGACCGGCTTGAAGACGATGCGGTCGATGCCGGCCAGAACGTGGCGGCGCTGGGTGTCGTCGGTGAGGTCGTAGGTGGCCACGTTGCCGAGCACGGGATCCTCGCCGAGGTAGTAGCGGATCATCGCCGGCACGTAGGGGTAGATCGCCTTGTCGTCGGCGACGCCGGTGCCCGGCGCGTTGGCCAGGGCCACGTTGCCGCGGCGCCACGCCTCGATGATCCCCGGTGAGCCCAGCACCGACTCGGAGCGGAACACCAGCGGGTCGATCCATTCCGAGTTGACGCGCGAGTAGACCACGTCCACGTGGATGAAGCCGCCGTCCTCGCCGCGGCGGTAGACCTGGTCGTCGTGCACCCACAGGTCGCGGCCCTCGACGAGGGCTGCGCCGAGGCCGCGGGCGAGCAGGCCGTGCTCGTAGTAGGCGGCGTTGAACGGCCCCGGGGTGAGCACGGCGATGTCCGCCTGCCACGGACGCGGGGCGATGCGCTGCAGGATGTTGAGCAGCCGGCGCGGGTATTCGGAGATCGAGCGCACCCCGGCGGCGTCGAGCCACTCGGGCACGATGTCGGCCATGGCGGCGCGACTCATCAGCGCGTAGGCGACGCCCGAGGGCACCCGCACGTTGTCCTCCAGCACCGCGAAGTCGCCGCCGATGCGGACGACGTCGATGCCGCAGACGTGGCACCAGGTGCTGCGCGGCGGCGCGGCGCCGACCACGTCGCGCAGGTAGCCGGTCGAGCTGTAGACAAGGCTGGCCGGAACCACCCCGTTGCGCAGGGCACGCTGGGCCCCGTAGCAGTCGGCGACGAAGTGGTCGAGGGCCACGGCCCGCTGGGCCAGGCCACGCTCCAGGTGGGTCCACTCGCCGGCGCTGAGGATCCTCGGCAGGGGGTCGAACGGGAAGATCGCCGCCTGATCCTCGGCCTCGCCGGAGCCGCCGAAGGTGATGCCGCGCTCGGCGAACCAGGCGCCGGCGATGCGCTGCAGCTCGGCGAGGCGGGCGGCGTCGCCGCCCGCGACGTTGGCGAGCAGGGTGCTGTAGGGCTCGCGCGGGCTGCCGTCGGGGTGGAGGCACTCGTCCGCGGCGGGAGGCAGCAAGGCTCGAGCGTCGAAGGCCTGGACCACTCTGCCACGGTACCGCCCCGGCCGGATCGGCGCCTTTGGGCGGCGCGCACCAACCCCCTTGCGTTTGCGTGGTGCGATGCACTCGCCGCACTGCCACAGCGCCCAGGCAGGCGCGCCCTACAATCGCCGTCCAGTGCATCCGACGCCGCGGCGGCCTCCCCTCTTCTCCGGCCCGCCGCGCCAGCGCGTGCTGGCGGCGATGTGCCTGGCCTTCGGGTTGCTCACCGTGTGGCCGCTGCTCGCCTGGGTGTACGGGCTGGGCTCGTTCGCCGTCTGGTACTGGGCGCTCGCCGTGCCCGGCCTGCTGTTCATCACCGGCCTCGCCGTCGTCCTGCGCCGAACCGGTGCATATCCTGACCTGCACGTCGCCATCGTCGCCGGCGCCCTGGGCGGCATCGTCGGCACCATCGCCTACGACCTGGTGCGCGCGCCGTTCCTCGCCCTCGGGCTGCGGCTCTTCGCGCCCATCGACAGCTACGGGCTGTTCATCCTCGACGCATCGCATTCGAGCCCGCTCACCGAGTTCACCGGCTGGACGTACAACGTCGCCAACGGAGTCGGCTTCGGCGTCGCCTACGCGGTGATCGGGCTGGGACGGCGCTGGTGGCTGGCGATTCCCTGGGCGCTGTGGCTGGAGTCGATGACCCTGATCACGCCCTACGCGGGGTCGTACGGCATCGCCGGGCATCCCGACCTGGTCGCCATCGCGTACTTCGGACACGTCGCCTACGGGACACCGCTGGGCATCATCGTGCGCCAGGCGGCCCACTGGCGCTCCCGCGACGACGCGCCCGTGCCGGTGTCGTGGGCGGTCGCCGCGGTGGCCGCCATCCTGCTGGTGTGGCACCAGCCATGGAGCATCCCCGCAAGCGTCGGCGCCGCGGAGAGCCTGCGACCGCAGCCGGCAAGCCTTGTCGAGTCGGGAAAGTTCGTACCCGAGTGGGTGCGCGTCCCCGCCGGGGGATGCCTGCTGCTCGCCAACCACGACGCGGCGACGTACACGCTGAGCGGAGTGACCGGCGCGGGCCGCGGGCAGCCGCTGGCCGCGTCGTCGCAGGGCCGCTACTGCTTTGCCGGCGCGGGGGTGAAACGCGTGCAGCTCAACGGCGTGCCCTACTCGGGCGGCTTCGTCATCGTCGACCCCGCGCTGCATCCCTGACCGTCGCGGCGCTACCCTGACCTCCTCATGTCGGTGCGCATCGGCTATGGCCTCGGCACCGCGGCGGCGCGCACGCCGGACGCGTCGCGTTTCGGCGCACTGGTCGGCGCGCTGGAGCGGCACGGGTTCGACTCGCTGTGGCTCAGCGAGCGCATCGGCGGCGACGTCGTCGATCCCGTCGTCGGTCTCGCCTTTGCCGCCGCGCTGACGACGCGACTCAAGCTGGGCTTCAGCGTCATGGTGCTGCCTGGGCGCAACCCCGCATTGGTTGCCAAGGAGCTGGCCAGCCTCGACTGCCTCAGCGGCGGGCGGCTGCTGCCCGCCTTCGGGCTCGGTGCGCCGAATCCGCGCGAACACCAGGCGTTCGGCCTGGAGCCGGCGCAGCGCGCCGCGTGGCTGGAGGAGGCCCTGCCGCTGCTGCGCCGCTTCTGGAGCGAGGGCCGGGTCGACCACGACGGCGCGCGCTTCCAGTTCCACGACGTCGAGGTGCGCCCCAAGCCGCTGGGACGGATGGAGGTCTGGCTCGGCGGCGCCGGCGATCGCCAGCTCGACCGCGTCGGGCGGCTCGCCAACGGGTGGCTGGGCAGCTTCAACACTCCCGACGAAGCCGGCACCGGACGCCGCGCCATCGAGGACTCGGCGCGGCGCAGCGGGCGCGAGATCGATCCCGGCCACTTCGGCACCATCGTGCTCTACACACCGCAGCGTCTCGACGACGCCGCCGTCGACACGCTGATGCTGCGCCGCCGCGGGCGCCCGCGCGTCGACGTCGAGGACGTGGTTGCGCAGGGGGACGACGCCCTCGTCCCCCTGCTGCAGCGCTACGTCGACAGCGGCATCACCAAGTTCGTGCTGATGCCGCTGCACGACCCGAGCGACTGGGACGAGGAGCTGGGCGCGCTGGCACAGGCTGTCGCGCCGATGCAGGGCGCACCGGTGGGCGCGCCCGCGGCCTGAGCGCCCCCCCGTGGCTCAGCGCTTGTGCGCCCTGCCTCCCGCCGTCAGCTCGCGCCAGCTCTCCGCCGACACCTCGACGTCGAACTCCCGGGCCGCCCTGGTGATGCGGCGCCAGGCCTCGTCGCGGTCGGCGTCGCTGACATCCTCGACCTGGTCGAAGCGGGCGATGGCGTTGCGCACGTGCGAGGCGTCGGTGAGCGGCTCCTTGCGCTGCTTGGGGAAGGCGAAGTCGGAAGCCGGCTGCTGTTCGCGCTCTGTGGTCATCACATGTGCCCTCAGAGTTTCTGATAGCGACACTGTCATGATACGTCACGCCCTGAGTTCGGACAACCCCCCTGAGCCAGGCTGGGCATAGAATCTCTCGCACGCAGGGGCGAATCGGGACCAGGAGAGGTGGCGACGATGTCCAAGGTGTGGCGACGGATTCGGCGGCCGCTGACCTGGGTGTTCGCCATCGCGGCGGTGTTCTACCTGGTGATCATCTTCTTCGCGTGGCTGGGCGTCAGCTTCAGCGGACCCGGCGGCCCGAGCCAGCAGATCAACCCCGCCGAGGCGACGCGCAACTTCGGCAACGTCGCCGGCGGCGTGCTGCGCACCTACGTCTTCTTCGTCATCCAGTTCATCACCCTGCCGTTCATCATCGTCGCCCAGTTCGCCTTTCTCTTCTGGTTCCTGGCGCGAGGCACGACCTACACGATCTTCCCCGGTGAGTACGACGTCGGCTTCGACGACGTGCGCGGGCAGGATCACATCGTGCGCTCCACCCGCGAGGTGATGCGCGTCTTCCAAGGCTACAAGGACTTCCGCAAGCTGGGTGGACACCCGCCGCGCGGCGTCCTCTTCGAAGGTCCTCCCGGAACCGGAAAGACCTTGCTGGCCAAGGCGATCGCCGGTGAGACCGGGGTGCCGTTCATGTACGCCAGCGGCGCCGGCTTCGCCAACATGTTCCTCGGCATCCCCCAGCTCAAGGTCCGCAGCACCTTCAAGAAGGCTCGCCGCTATTCGGATCGCTGGGGCGGCTGCGTCATCTTCATCGACGAGCTCGACTCCATCGGCGGGTCGCGCTCCGGCAACACCAATGCCGGCGGCAGGAGCGCGGGCGGCGGGCTCGGCACCATCGTGGGCAGGTACGTCATGCCCGGAGGCATGGGCGGCGGCGGCATGAACCTGGTCAACGCCCTGCTCACCGAGATCGACGGTGTCGACAAGCCGCCACGGATGCAGCGCTTTCTCCGCCGCCACCTCCGCCTGCCACCGCGCACCGTCGACCGGCACAACCTGCTGATCATCGGTGCCACCAACATGGCCAGCACGCTGGACGCCGCACTGGTCCGTCCCGGCCGCTTCGACCGCAAGATGCACGTCGGCATCCCCTCGCGCGATGGCCGCAGGGACATCATCGCCTACTACCTCAGCAAGGTCACCCACGAACCCGTCGACCTGGAGCGCATCGCCCGGCTCACCCAGGGGTACTCGCCGGCCGCGCTGCGCAACCTGGTCAACGAGGCGCTCATCCTGGCCCTGCAGGACGGGCGCGATGCGCTCAACTGGGACGACCTCTGGCGCGCCTACCTGACCAACGACGCGGGGCTGGCCGAACAGGTGACCTACAGTCCCAACGTCAAGGCGGCGACGGCCATCCACGAGGCGGGACACGCCATGGCCTGCCACTTCCTGGCGTCGCACCGCACCGTCACCATCATCACCGTGCGCAAGCGCGCGGGTGCGCTCGGCATGGCGTACGGGCACCTCGAGGACGAGACCTTCGGTGCCAAGCGCAGCGAGATGCTCGGCAACATCAAGTTCTACCTGGCCGGCATGGTTGCCGAGGAGATCTGGCTCGGCGAGACCTCGACCGGGCCGGGCAGCGACCTCGAGGCCGCAACCCAGCACGTGCTGCACATGATCGCCAACCTGGCCATGGGCGAGGAGAACATGCTCTCGCTCGGCGTGCTCAGCGGCCGCTCGCTGATCGAGGACGACGTCAGCGCCGCGCTGCGCGACCCCCGGCTGCGCGACGAGGCAAACCGCATCCTGCACGAGTGCAAGGACGAGGTCCGCCGCCTGCTGCTCGACAAGCGGGTCGCGATGGAGGCGGTGCGCGACGCCCTCGTCGAGCACGACGAGATCAGCGGTGACGAGTTTCGGGCCATCCTCTACGAGGTCGGCGCCATCACCGAGCCCCCGCGCTCGATGCGGCCGCTGCCCATCGTCCGGCAGGTCTGATGTACCCGGTGGACCGGGGCCAGGCACCCGAAACTCCGCCCGGCGAGACACCGGTGATCCCGTCGGGGGCGCCCCCGCTCCAGCCATCGCAGACCGAGGGGCCGCAGGAGCAGCCGGCGGCATCCGGTTGGTACTGGTGTCCCGAGCACCTGCTCGCCGCGGAGCAACCCGGCACCTGCGCGGTGTGTGGCAAGCCATATCAGGCCGCCCCGGCCGGCGGCATGCCGGCGACTCCGTACCGGCCAATCCATCGCGGTGTGCGCAAGACCCTGCGCGAACGGGTCACCGTCGCGGTCGGCCTGGTGGCCGCCGTCGCGGCGCTGGGCGGCGCCGCCACCGGTGTCGTGTTCCTGTACCGCGGTGGCACGCAGCTCGACTCCAACGGGTTGCCCGTGCAGCCGGCGGCCGCATCGGCGCAGAGCAACGCGAGCACCGCAACCGACAGCAGCACGGGCACCACGCCCATCCCGCTCAAGACCTTTCAGAACCACACCGTCACCCTGAGCGGCCAGTGGACGACGACGCGCTCGGTGATCACCTCGATGACCAACATCGCGCAGTTCTTCGCCACCGGAACCACCCCACCGCCGCTGGACATCGCGGCGCGGCACAACAAGACGACGATCGCCGCGTACACGATCACCAGCACCACGCCGGACAGCGACATCAACTTCTTCTCCGGCAGTGGCGGCGGCAGTGGCGCCACCTCCAGCGGGGGCAACTACACGCTCACCAACGGCGCGCCGATGACCATCGCCGGCCGCACCGCCATGGCCTTCGACTTCCAGCAGACCAACTCCGCGGGGAGCCTGCTGGTGCACATCCACTTCTACATCGTGTCGGCGGTGGATCACATCGCGCTCATCGAGATCGGCACCACCGATGCGACCGGGGGCGACCTGAGCACCGCCGAGAAGGCGGTCGAGGGCCTGTAGGCCGATCAGACCCTGCTGTCCTCGGCGACCAGCTCCGCGCGCGCGGCGGCCAGCTCGGCCCTGACCGCGTCGGGCACCGCCGGGTAGCGCGGGTCGATGCGGATCAATTCCTCGACGAGCACCGCGGCGACCGAGAGTCGCGCGAACCACTTGTGGTCGGCGGGGACGACGTGCCACGGCGCCCACGCCGTGCTGGTCTCGCTGAGCACGTCGGAGTAGGCGCGCTGATAGGCGTCCCAGTGGTGGCGTTCGGCGATGTCGTCGGGCGAGAACTTCCAGTTCTTCTCTGGATTGTCGATGCGCTCCAGGAAGCGGCGGCGCTGCTCCGCGCGCGACACGTTGAGGAAGAGCTTGACGACGTGGATGCCGCTGTCGACAAGGTGCCGCTCCCACTCGTTGATCTCGCGGTAGCGGCGCGTCCAGATGTGCGGGTCCTGGCCGTCGGAGGGCAGCTTCTGGCGCTCCAGCAGCTCGGGATGCACGCGCACGACGAGCACCTCCTCGTAGTGCGAGCGGTTGAACATGGCGATGCTGCCGCGCTCGGGCAGCGCGCAGGTGTAGCGCCACAGGTAGTCGTGCCTCAGCTCCTCGAGGCTGGGTACCTTGAAGCTGTGCACGCGCACTCCGGAGGGGTTGATGCCACTCATCACTTTGGCGATGGCGCCGTCCTTGCCCGAGGCGTCGAGGCCCTGCACGATGGCGACCATGGCATGAACGCTCTGCGCGGCCAGGCGCGACTGCAGCTCGCCGAGCAGGCGCGTGGTCGCCGCGAGATCGCCGGCGGCGGCGTCCTGGGAGACGAAGCCGGCGGTGTGTCCGGGGTCGAAGTCGCCGGGGAGCTCGACGCGCTTGCCGGGGGCTACCCGCAGCGGGGCGGCCAGGCGATGCAGCAGGGCGCGCTCCTTGTCGCCGACGCCGACTCGGCCGTGGTGGTCGTCCATGGCGGAAGCCTACTCCCCTGCCGAAGCCCATCTCACGCATGGTGCGCGCCTATCCTCTCGGCCATGACCATCCACGACTCCTCCCGCACGGCGGCGGGCGACCTCGGCGACATCAGCACCGAGGAGCTGCGCCGCCACGGCCACGCGGTGGTCGAGCAGGTCGCCGCCTACCTCTCCAGCCTGGAGAGCCGGCCTGTGCTCGCCGCGGTGCAGCCGGGCGCGCTGCGCGACGCGCTGCCCGCCACCCCGCCCGAACATCCGGAAGCTCTCGAACAGATCCTCGCGGACGTCGACCGGCTCATCGTGCCCGGCCTGACGCACTGGCAGGCACCGGGATTCATGGCCTACTTCGGCACCACCGGGTCGGTGCCGGGGATCCTCGGCGAGATGCTAACTGCGGGCTTCAACAGCAACGCGATGCTGTGGCGCACCTCGCCCGCCGCCACCGAGCTGGAGCAGGTCACCCTCGACTGGCTGCGCCAGCTGCTCGGCCTGCCCGGGCCGCTGTTCGGCTGCATCAACGACACCGCGTCGGCGAGCACCCTCTATGCCCTCGCCGCGGCGCGCGAAGCCATACCGGGCGCGCAGATTCGCGAGCGCGGGCTGGCCGGCCGCAGCGACATCGGGCGGCTGCGCTACTACGCCAGCGAGGAGGCGCACTCCTCGGTGGAGAAGGCGGGCATCGTGCTCGGCACCGGGCGCGAAGGGCTGCGGCGCATCGCCACCGACAGCGCGTACCGCATGGACGCCGGCGCGCTGGAGCAGGCCATCGCGGAGGATCGCGCGGCGGGGTGGCTGCCGTTCGCGGTGGTCGCCACCGTGGGGACGACGTCGACGACAAGCGTCGATCCGGTGGCGGCCATCGCGGACGTCTGCGAGCGCGAGGCGTTGTGGCTGCACGTCGACGCGGCCTACGGCGGCACCGCGGCGGTTGTCCCTGAGCTGCGCTGGGTGCTCGACGGCTGCGACCGCGCCGACTCGCTGGTGGTCAACCCGCACAAGTGGCTGTTCACGCCGCTCGACTGCAGCGTGCTCTACACGCGGCGTCCCGAGGTGCTGCGCGATGCGTTCAGCCTGGTGCCCGAGTACCTCACCAGCTCCCAGGACGACCACAGCGTGGTCAACTTCATGGACTACGGCGTGTCGCTGGGGCGGCGATTCCGTGCGTTGAAATTGTGGATGGTGCTGCGCGCGTTCGGCGCCGAGGGCATCGCGGCACGGCTGCGTGAACACGTGCGGCTCGCTGCCGAGCTGGCCGCTGCCGTCGACGGCGCGGCCGGTTGGGAGCGCCTGGCGCCGGCACCGCTCAGTGTCGTCTGCCTGCGCGCGCGTCCCGCCGGCGTCGACGACGAGTCGGAGCTGGACGCGCTCAACGGGCGCATCCTCGACGGCGTCAATGCCGGCGGGCGGTTCTTCCTATCGCACACACGGCTGCGCGGCCGCTACGCGATCCGCGTCGCCATCGGCAACCTGCACACGGCTGGGCAGCACGTGCGCGGTGTCTGGGACGAGCTGATCGCGGCGGCCGCGCAGGGCTAGACCGCGATGGCGGTGGGAACCTCCTCCTCCATCGCGTCGATGCGCTCCACGTCGCTGCGGCGCAGCATGGCGATCATGAACACCACACCGGATGCGATCAGGCCGGCCGCCACCAGGAAGGCGAGCTGGTAGCCGCTGACCGTCGCCGCGATCCTGTCCGCGGTCGACGGCGCGTGGCCGAGTGCGGTGATGTTGTTGGTGGCGCGGTCCACGGCCAGTGTGGCCATGATGGCCAGCCCGAGCGCACCGCCCACCTGCTGCGCGCTGTTGAGCAGGCCCGATGCCAGCCCCGCGTCCTCGGCGGACACGTTGGTGGTGGCGATCAGGGTGAGGGGCACGAATGTCAGTCCCATTCCGAAGGCCATGACCATCAGGCCGGGCAGCAGGTCGGCGAGATAGCTGCCCTGCACGGGGATGCGGCTGAGGATGAGCAACCCGATCGCGGCGAGGGACATGCCCAGGATCGCGGTGGCGCGCACGCCGAACCGGGCGATGAGCTGCTGCGAGAGACCGGCGCCGGCGACGATGCCGAGGGTGACCGGCAGGAAGGCGAGGCCGGCCTGCAGCGGGGTGAAGTTGAGCACGCCCTGCACGTACAGCGAGGCGAAGTAGAACATGCCGAACATCCCGGCGGCGACCACCAGCATGACCAGGTCGGCGGAGGCCAAGGAGCGGACTCGCAGGATGCCGAGGCGAATCAGCGGGCTCTTGTGCCGGGTCTCGATGAGCACGAACGAGCCCAGCAGTGCGACGGCGACGGCGCCGAAGCTGAGCGTCTGCGCCGAGATCCAGCCCGCCGACTGCGCGTTGACGATGGCGTACACGGCGATCAGCAGTCCCGCGGTCACCGTCAGCGCACCGCCGTAGTCGATGTCGCGACTGACGCCGGGGGCGCGGCTCTCGGGCACGTAGCGCGCGGAGAGCAGGAGGGTGGCGGCGCCGACCGGAACGTTGACGTAGAACACCCACTGCCACGAGACCAGGTCGGTGAGCAGGCCGCCGAGCAGCAGCCCGACCGCGCCACCGCCGATGGCCACGGCGCTCCAGACACCGAGGGCGCGGGTGCGCTCGCGTCCTTCCGCGAATGTCGTGGTGAGGATCGAGAGCGCCGCGGGCGCGACCAGCGCGCCGCCGAATCCCTGCAGGGCTCGGCCGATCACCAGCATCGCCGAGCTGGTGGCCAGCCCGTCGAGCAGTGACGCCGCGGAGAACACCGCGATGCCGATGAGGAAGAGTCGCTTGCGTCCGAAGATGTCGGCGGCGCGTCCGCCGAGGAGCAGGAAGCCGCCGAAGGCCAGCGTGTACGCGTTGACCACCCACTGCAGGTCGGTCGACGACATCTTGAGTCCGCGCTGGATCGACGGGAGGGCCACGTTGACGATGGTGGCGTCGAGCACGACCATGAACTGCGCCAGCGCGACGAGCACCAGCACCAGCCACGGGCCGCTGGCTGGGCGGGCCGCACGAGGGGTGCTGGGCCGGATCCGGAGCGAGGAGACGGTCATGGCGATGCTCCCGTTGCGGCCGCTCCTGAAAACCTGAGCGACCCAACCATTGAGTGACTGAACTTCCGTCAGACTAACGGGAATCCTTGAGTTTGTCAACCAATGACCTACTCATGTGCTATGCTCCCCACCATGCCGCGGCCGTTGGAGAAGGAGTGTTCCGGGGGCATGCACCCACCCCGGGAATTTGCTGACGCGCTCGGCGAGCTCTTCCTCCAGGTCCGCGTCCACTTCGAGCAGGGTTTCGCCGACCTCGGCGTCCCCAGCCCGTGCGCCAAGGCGCTGCGGCTCATCGACGGCTCGCTGTCGATGAAGGAGCTGGGCGCCCGCCTCCACTGCGACGGCTCCTTCGTCACCGCCATCGCCGACGCGCTGGAGGAGCGAGGCCTCGCCCGCCGCGAGACCGACCCCGACGACCGGCGCATCAAGAACCTGGTGCTGACCCGCGCCGGCAACAAGCTGCGCGGCCGCATCCAGCTCCTCTTCGACGACTTCCCCGGCGCCCGCCGGCTCGATCCCGAGGAGCGCGAGGCGTTCCTGCGGATGCTCTACAAGATGATGGCCAAGGGTGTCGACGCTGCGGCTGCGACGCCGGAGAGGCAGACCGCCGCGAGCTGACCTGGGCGCTCAGCCGGCTGGAGCGTCGCTCGGCAGGAGGGTGAAGCGACCGCCAGTCAGCGGGCGCAGCGCTCGGAAGTGGCGCTCGTCGAAGGTGAGCAGTCGTTGCTTCAGAGGCGGAAGCGGACGTGGGTGGCGGTGAGGGCGGGGCCGTGGGGGGTGTGGGCGGTGAGGACGGCTTCGCCGGGAGCCGTCTGCCAGATGTGGAGGGTGAGGGTGGCGCCGGGGAAGACGATGCCGGCGAAGCGGGACTCGAGGGCGACGATGCGCTCGGGGATGCCGTCGCAGAGGGTGCGGGTCAGCGCCAGGCCGGTGATGCCGTAGGTGGCCAGGCCGTGCAGGAAGGGGCGGTCGTAGCCGGCGGCGCGGGCGGCGGCGGGGTCGACGTGGAGCGGGTTTCGGTCGCCGGTGAGTCGGTAGAGGGCCGCCTGGGTGGGCAGGGTTTCCACGGTGACGACGTGGTCGGGCGGGCGCTCCGGCGGGACGTGGCGGGCGCCGGAGGGTCCGCGCTCGCCGCCGAAGCCACCGGCGCCGCGGATGAAGGACGCGCCCGTCGAGGTGAACAGGGGACCGGACGAGTCCGCGGTGACGCTCTCCCAGACCACGATCGCGGCGGCGCCCTTGTCCCAGACGTCGATGCAGCGGCGCGTGGTGTCGACGCTCGCGGTGGGCGGGATGGGACGGTGCACCACGATCGACTGCTCGCCGTGGAGCAGGTCGGCGATGTCGAAGTCGACCGCGTCGAGGAAGGCGGGGAGGAAGTGGCTCGACGGGATGGCCGCGAACGTCGGCAGGACGTGCGGGCCGCGGCCCTCGTAGATCAGGTCGAGCTCGCCGGCCGTGGCGCCCACCGCGAGGGCGTAGAGGATGACGTCGCGGTCGGTCCAGTGATGGCGGAGGGTGGGAAGCTCGAAGCCGCGCAGCGACGCGTCGATGCGCCGCCGGGTCACGTCGCCGCGGCGGCGGTGCGCGTCGCGCCGGACGCTGCCAGGCGGGCGATGTCGGCGTCACCGAAGCCGATCTCGCGCAGCACCTCGTCGGTGTGCTGGCCCACGTCGGGCGGCGCAAGCCGGTGCTGCGGCGACCACGACGCGAACTGCGCGGGCAGGCGCACGGTGCGAAACGGACGCTCCTCCCCCACCGAGATCACCGTGCCCATCGCCTGCACCTGCGAATCGGACTCGATGTCGGCGTACGACTTGACCATGCCGACCGCGAGGCCCGCGCCCTGCAGGCGCGCCATCCAGCCGCGCGACGTGTCGGTGCGCAGCGTCGCCTCGAGCTCCTGCACCAGCTCGTCGCGATGGCGCACGCGGTCGACCTTGGTGACGAAGCGGGGGTCGTCGGGGAGTTCGGAGCGGCCGATGGACTCGCAGAGCTGGCGCCAGTGGCGGTCGAGGTAGGCCGAGATCACCAGGTGGCCGTCGGCGGTGCTGAAGAGGTCGGCGGGCGCGGTCATCGGCGCGGCGTTGCCGCAGCGCGGCGGCAGCGTTCCGGTGGCGAGATACTCGGTCATCGGCGCCGATTGCAGGTGCAGTGCGACGTCGACCAGCGACACGGTGACGTGGTCGCCGCCGCCGGTGCGGCCGCGGCGGATCAGGGCGGCCAGGATCGCCTGCGCCAGCACGTGCCCGGCGGCGACGTCGACGACGGTGAAGCCGACCTTGGTGGGCGGCCCGTCGGCCTGGCCGGTGACGGACATGATGCCGCTCTCCGCCTGGATCACCAGGTCGACGCCGCGGCGGCCGCGTTCCGGTCCGACGTGGCCGAAACCACTGAGCGAGGCATAGATCAAGCGCGGATCGGCGGCCAGCAGGGTCTCAGCCCCGATACCGAGGCGGTCCATGACGCCGGGACGGAAGCTCTCGACGAGCACGTCGCTGCGGGAGACCAGCCGGCGCGCGACCTCCATGCCCTCCGCCGTCTGCAGGTCGAGCGCAACCGAGCGCTTGCCACGGTTGAAGGCGAGAAAGGTCGGGCTGGTGCCGGTGCCCATGAACGCCGCGGTCTGCAGCTCGCGCGCAGGGTCACCGCCGAACGCCTCCACCTTGACCACCTCGGCGCCGAGGTCGGCGAGGATCATGCCAGCACACGGCGCGGCGAGCAGGTTGCCGAACTCCAGGACGCGCACGCCCTCGAGCGGCGGCGGCGCTCCGGTGCCGGGCTGAGTCATCGCGGACGCAGCCCGAGCCGCCGTGCGATCGTCTCGCGCTGCATCTGCGACGTGCCCGCGGTGATCGTCGCGCCGCGCGCCGCGCGCAGGTG
The DNA here is from genome assembly GCA_035995545.1 of Candidatus Dormiibacterota bacterium. GTDB lineage: Bacteria > Chloroflexota > Dormibacteria > Aeolococcales > Aeolococcaceae > DASRDZ01. Next base: position 316,899 of record DASYKI010000019.1, on the reverse strand, counting down.
GCGCTGCATCGGCATCTCCATGGTGTACCCGTAGCCGCCGAGGATCTGCGTGCCCTGGTTGGCGACACGCAGGAACGCCTCCGACCCGAACAGCTTGGCCATGGAGATCTCCAGCAGCGCGTCGCGCCCCTGGTCGAGCACCCACGCCGCCCGATAGGTGAGCAGCCGCGCCGCGTCGACCTCGGTCTGCATGTCGGCGAGCATGTGCGCGATCACCTGGAAGTCACCGATGCGGCGCCCGAACTGCTCGCGCTGCTTGGCGTAGGCGAGCGCCTCGTCGACGACCGTCTGCGCGTTGCCGACGTAGGCGCACGAGGTCACGATGCGCTCAAGCTGCAGGCCGCCCAAGAGGCAGGCCCAGCCGTCGCCCGGCGCACCGACGATCCGGTCCTCGGGGACGAAGCAGTCGGTGAACAGCAGCTGGGTGGTGGGCAGCATGTGCCGTCCCAGCGTGCGCACCTTGTTGATCTCCAGCCCCGGCGTGCGGTTGTCGATGAGCAGCAGGCTGAGCCCCTCCTGCCGCGACGCCGCAGGATCGGTGCGGCAGTACACCGCGATGGTGGTGTCGTCCACCGCCGCGCCGCTGCAGAAGATCTTCTCGCCGTTGAGCAGCCAGCCGCCCTCGACGCGGCGCGCCGCCGTGCGCATCGAGCCGGCGTCGGAGCCGGACCCCGGCTCGGTGATGGCCACGGCGAAGCGCAGGCGGCCAGCCAGCAGGTCGCCGACGTACCGGCGCCGCTGTGCCTCGTCGCCGTGGCGGACCACGGTGAGCGCGTTGAAGATGGGGATGCCGTAGACGGCGGTGAGGTCGTAGCCCCGGCGCCCGATCTCCTCGGCGACGAGCGCGAAGTCGAGGATGCCCCGGCCCAGACCGCCGTACTCCTCGGGAAAGGGCAGCCCGAGCAGGCCCATCTCGACGAAGGCCTGGTAGAGATCGTACGGGTACTCCTCGGCCTCGTCGTGGATGCGCAGGTACTCGTCGGTGGCGATGCGCTGCATGAGGTCGTGCACCGCGGAGAGGATGTCCTGCTGTTCCTGGGTGGGGGTGAAGTCGAACATCAGCCGGTCATTCGCTCCAGTGTGGCTGGCGCTTCTCGCGGAAGGCGGCCACCGCCTCGGCGGCGTCCGGAGTTGCTGCCAGTCGCAGGCTGAACTGCTGCTCCACCTCGTAGCCGGCGAGCACGGACAGCTCCTCGGCGATGTCGAGCGACTGCTTGGCCAGGCGCACCGCGGTGGGGCTCTTGGCGGCGATGCCGGCGGCCAGCTCGGCGGCGCGGCGGTGCAGCGCGTCTGCGTCGTCGAGCAGCTCGGCCACCATGCCGAGGTTGAACGCCTGCTCAGCGCTGATCGGGGTTCCGGTGAAATACATCTGGCGCACTGTACCCTGCGGCAGCACGCGCATCAGGTAGCGGCCCGCGCCGCACCGTCCCACCGTGATCTCGGGCACGCCGAAGCGCGCGCCCCGCGTTGCCAGGCGCACGTCGCACGCCGCCGCGAGCTGGCACCCCGCGCCGAGCGCCGGGCCGTCGACAGCACAGATGATCGGCACCGGCGAACGCAGCACCTGGGCGAAGAAGGTGCGGGTCAGCAGCTGCCGCTCCTCGTCGACCTCGCGGGTCATGGGCAGCTCGCGCACGTCGGCGCCGGCGCAGAAGATGCCGGGCACCGCCGAGCGAATCACGATCGCCGAGCAGGAGCGATCGGCCTGCAGGGTGCGCAGCGACGCCGCCAGCTCGCGGTAGGTCTGGGTGCGCATCGCGTTGACGGGCGGTCGCGACAGCAGCAGCGTGCCGACGCGGTTCTCCAGCTTTGCCTCGACGTCCTCGGCCATCCGGATCACCCGAGGCGAGCAGCCGGCGACGGCGCCGACAGCGGGACGCGACGCAGGTTGCGCACCAGCCCGTCGTCGAGCAGCCGCGCGCGCGCCGCGGGATTCACCCGCTCGCGACTCCAGCTGAAGTCCGGCAGCACGACGATGTCGACGCTCGACACACCGTCGAGCGACGCGATGCGCTCGCGCAGCTCCTTCTGCAGCACGAACGTGTACATGCACAGCGGGTCGTCGAGCAACAGCTCCAGGTGCACCGCACCGGCGCCGTCGACGCTGACGCGCTCGACCATGCCGAGGTCGACCAGGCTGAGGTCGGTGCCGTACAGCCGGCTGCAGGGATCGACCACCTCGGCGATGGCGGCCCACACCGCCGCCTCCGCCGGTTCGGGCCGCGGCGAGGGCGCCGCGCCGCTCACGCCAGCGCCCGCATGCGCGACCGCAGGTGCGACCACGGCTCCACCTCGCCCAGCGCCGCGCGGCGCCGCGCCCAGTCGTCGTTGGCGGTGTGCAGGGCCAGCGCGGCGGGGTCGATGCCGTGCAGGCGCAGCAGGTTCTCGCCGAGCATCTTGCGCTTGGTGGTCTCGGTGATCTCCGGGTAGCCGTAGCCCTCGACCAGGTCGCGCGGCATCTCGAAGGCGAGGATCTCCTTGATGGTCTGCATCGGGTGCACGAAGGCGCAGCCGCTGGAGAAGAGGATGCGATCCTCACCGCCGCTGGCCAGGAACTTGCCCATGAACTCCGCGAAGCGCCGCGGCGCGTTGATCACGAACGAGCTGCTCACCTCGAGGTTGCACCACACGTTGGCGAAGCTGCCCACCAGCAGCGCCGTCTCCTCGACGAAGGCGAAGCCGGTGTGCACGATCTCGAAGTTCATCTCGGGATAGCGCGCGCACACCTCGGGCAGGTCGCGCATGCCGTAGGGCGCCGGGTGCACGGGACCGAAGGGAATCGCCTTGTGGGTGGCGATCACCCGGATGCCCAGCTCCAATGCCTTCTCGACGAAGGGAACGCCCAGCTTGGGATCGTCGAGGGCGACCTCGGTGGTGTGGCCGTTGGCGTAGGTGGCTGCGTACACCTTGATGCCGTCGATGCCGTGCTCCTTGACCATGTGCTCCATCTCGTCGAGCGCCTTCTTCCCCTCGTAGGGGTTGACCGCGCCGTAGACGAGTACGCGGCCCGGTGCCATGTCGCGCAGCGTGTATCCCTTGGCCGTCGCCGAGTGGCCGTCCTTGTAGAAGTCGAAGATCGGCGTGCCGTGGTGCACGGCGAGGTCGATCGGCGACTCCAGGAAGAGCACCTCGGCCAGCTCGTCGGCCTGCCAGTCGCGGCCGAACTCCTCGGCGTTGAGGCGGTAGGCGTCGTCGCGTGTCACCGAGGCGTGGAAGCCCGGTCCCGCCTGGCTCGTGATGCGCGCCTCGGGGATGGCCCAGTTGGACTCCGTCCAGTTGTACGCGTGCACGGTGGCGTCGGTGATGATCATGTCCCCGATCACTGGCTCATTCTCCGTGTGTCGCCCGACCAGGCGACTGCCTGGTCGACGCTCTGCTGATCCTGCTCGTCCTGCTGCCCGAGCCCGGCGAGGAGCGCGGCACGGCGCGACTCGCCGGACGGCGGCAGCAATGTCCACTGACGGATGCGGGTGCTGTACGCCGCAACCGGCGATTCCTCGGTGAAACCGGTGGCGCCGTGCACCTGGTGCGCGGTGCGGGCGACCTCGATGGCGGCGGCGTCGGTGACCGTGCGCGCGCCGGCGCACAGCGCGCGGGCGTCGTGTCCCGACACCAGCGCCTGCGCCGCTGCGCGCGCCAGGCATCCCGCGTTGTGCAGGGCGACGTGCGCCTCTGCCAGCGGGAAGGCCACGGCCTGGAAGGTGCCGATCGGCCTGCCGAACTGGCGGCGCGCGGCAGCGTGCTCGGCGGACATCTCCAGCAGTCGCGAGGAGGCGCCCAGCACCAGCGCGCTCACCGCGAGATCGCCGAAGCCGGCGGCGCGGCGGCCGCCCGTGAAGGCATGCAGCGGCGCGCCGTCGACGCGCGCCCACGGCTCGCGCGCCAGCGTCGCCATGGCCAGGCGTGGCGCCGAGGCATCGATCAGCGATGCGGCGTCGTCGTGCATCGCGATCAACACGCCGGCGTCGAGACCCCAGGGATAGACGCCGTCGCTGCCGACACTGGCAAGCAGCTCACCGCTGCGCACCAGCGCCGCCTCCGCGGCGGGAAGCAGCTGCAGCGCCATCGCGGTGGCGGCGAGCGGACCCGGACAGAGGACCGCGCCCAGCTCGTGGTACGCGGCGGCCAGCCAGCCGGCGTCGCCGTCCGGCGCCGCCAGGCCGAGCACGCCCAGCTCGGCGAGGCCGAACCAGAGCGGGCGTGGCAGCGTGTGCTCCTCGCGGCTGCGCATGGCGATCCCGGCACCGCGCGTGCTGCGACGCACGCTGTCGAGGAAGTCGCGCAGGCCGGCCTCGGCGTCGACGAGGAACGGGTTCACGCCGGCTGCTCCTCGCGCAGCGCGGCGGTGCGCAGGGCACCGCGGTCGAGCTTCTCCGTGCTGGTGCGGGGAAAGGCGTCGACGGCGCGAAAGCGCTTGGGCACCTTGTAGCCGCCCAGCCGCTCGGCGCAGTGCGCGCGCAGCGCGGCGAGATCGAGCGACGCGCCCGGCGCGGCGATCACCGCGCACTCGACGCGCTCCCCCCAGGTCGCATCCTCGACGCCGTAGACGACAGCGTCGAGCACGGACGCGTGCTGCACCACGACGCGCTCCACCTCGGTGGGAAACACGTTCTCGCCGCCGGTCTTGATCAGCTCGCTGCTGCGGCCGTGCAGGTGCAGGTGGCCGTCGCCGTCGAGAGCGCCGAGGTCGCCGGAGCGGATGCGGTCGCCGTCGACGACGCGCGGCGACTCGTCGCCGAGATAGCCGAGCATGGCCATCGGCGAGCGCACCGCCACCTCCCCCACCGCGCCCAGTGGCAGCACCGCGCCGTCCTCGTCGCGGATGCTCAGCTCGACACCGGCGACGGGCCTGCCCACCCCGGCGTCGCCGCGCAGCACCTCGTCGGGATAGACGCGGGTCACCGCGCCGAATTCGGTTGCGCCGTACCCGGTCATCAGCGACACGGACGGCAGCGCCGCGTGGAGTCGCGCGGGAAAGTCGGGTCCACTGCGGCTGGCGCCGAAGACCAGGCTGCGCAACGACGTGCGGCTGCCCAGCGACGGGCCGCCGGCGGCGAGGATGCGCTCGATGACCACGGGAGTGCCGAAGAAGCGCGTCACCGCCTCAGCGCGCAGGACGCCCACGACCGCCTCCTCGTCGAAGCGGCGCAGCAGCCGCACGCTGCCACCGGTGTAGAGCACGGCGAGCAGCCCGGTGACGATGGTGAGGTGGTACATCGGCGAGAAGTACAGCTCGACGTCACCGCGGCCGATGCCCAGCGGCATGCACGCGGAGATCAGCGCCGCGGTCAGACCGCCGTGGCTCCACACCGCGGCCTTGGGAAGGCCGGTGGTGCCGCCGGTGGGAAAGGCGATGGCGGGATCGGCTGACGCCGGCTCGACGAACGGCGGAGGCGCCGGTGTGCGCGACGCCACCGCGCTGACCAGCGACGCCACCGGCCCGGCCGCGTCGAGGTGCAGCACGGCAACGCCGTCCACCGACGGTACCGGCGCGGTGCCGTCGGCCAGAACCACCACGGGACGCACCCGCTCCAGGTACTCGCGCAATTCACCGGCGACCAGCCGGGTGTTGAGCGGAGCCGGCACCGCGCCCGCCACCATCACGCCCAGCACCGCCGCGACGTAGTCCGCCGACGACTGCAGCGCGATGCCGACCGGCTGTCCGGGTTCGACGCCGTGCACGCGCAGCGCCGCGGCCACCGCGGAGGCGCGCTCGTACAGCCCCCCGAAGGTGGTCACCGCGCCGCCGTCCTCGACGATGGCGGGTTTGTCGCGCAGGTGCACGCCGTGCAGCCCCAGCACCCGTGGCACCGTCATGGCATCGAGGGGGCTGCGCCCGGCGCCCGAGCTCACGTCGTCGCCCTCAGCCTCAGCGCCGACGCCGCGACGATGCCCAGCAGCATCTCGGTGCTGCCCCCGGCGACGGTCTCCATGCGCGTCTGCCGCCAGAGCAGCTCGGCGATCTCGCTCTCGTCGAGAGCGGCTGTGCCGCAGAGGTCGAAGGCAGCGGCGGCGATGTCCTGCGCCAGCATGCTGCCCAGCACCTTGGTGCACGCCGCCGACACCGGCGAGATCGCACCCGAGGCCGCCTCGGCGAGGTTGGCCATCGCGCTGGCCTGGGCGGATGCCACGCGCGCAGCCAGCAGTGCCAGCGCCGCCTGCGTGGCATCGCGCGAGAGCACGTCGCAGCGACGGCAGAGGTCGGCGAGATCCTCGAGGTCGCGGCGCACGCGGCCGGGCATGAACTGCAGATGCCGTTCTGCGGCAAGGCCTTCGCGCACGATCGCCCAGGCGGCGTTCTCCTCGCCGATGCGCGCCGTGGCCGGCACCTCGACGCCGTCGAGCAGCACCTGGTTGACGTGGTGGCCGTCGATGGTGGGGATGGGACGGACGGTCACGCCCGGCGCGGCGAGGTCGACGATCAGCAGCGTCAGGACACGCCCGTGCTCGTCCTGCTCGCCGGTGCGGCACAGGCACCAGAGGTACTCGGCATGGTGCGCCTCCGACGTCCACACCTTCTCGCCCTGCACCACGTACGTCTCGCCGCCGGCGCTGCGCACCGCGCGGGTGCGCACCGAGGCGAGGTCGCTGCCGGCCTCGGGCTCCGAGTATCCCAGCGCGAAGCAGACCCGTCCCTCGCGGATCGCCGGCAGGTACGCCTCCTGCTGCGCGGCGGTGCCATGCCGCATGAGCACGCGCGCCACGATGGTGGCACCCAGCTCGGGCCGCGCCGCGCGGTGATAGGCGAGGCGGTTCCAGAGCACGTACTCGTATGCGAGCGGCCGCGCCGCGCCACCGAACTCGGCGGGCCAGCTCAGCGCCAGCCAGTCGCGTGCACCGAGCGCGCGGTACAGGTCGCGCACCGCGCCACCGCGTCCGCGAAAGTACTGGCGCGGCTCACCGCCCCACGAGCTCACGACATCGTCGACCTGCGCCGCGAAGTCCGCGAGCTGGGCATCCCCGTCGAGCATCAGCGCGTCGACGTCACCCAGATCCTTTCTGGGCGTTGACGCGCCCGGTGGGGGGAGCGCCCCCAGGCCGTCATTCGCCGCCGGAGTGCGGCCGAATGAGAGCCTTCCCCCCGTCACGCCTCTCCCCGCAGCGAGCGGGCGATCTGCCGCCGCAGGATCTCCGAGGCACCGTCGGCGACGCAGATGCGCCGGGCCTGGTGCCAGGCTTCGCCGAGACCGACCTCGTTGGTGAAGCCCATCGCCCCGTGTGCCTGCATCGCCGTGTCGACGGCGCGGACCGCGGTCTCGGTGGAGAACAGCTTGGTCATGGCCAGCTCGGTGCGCGCCGGTGCGCCGCTGTCGAGCAGCCGCGCGCAGTTGAGCCCCATCAGCTGCGCGGCGTGCACCTCGGTGGCGCGGTCGGCGAGGGGAAAGGAGATGCCCTGGTTGTCGATCACCGGCTTGCCGAAGGTGAGTCGCTGCGAGGCGTACGCCGCGGCGCGCTCGATCGCCCACTGGGCGAGCCCCACCGAACGCGCGGAGTTGTAGAGGCGCCCGGTGGAAACACCCTGCATGGCAAGGCGAAACCCCTCGCCGGGCTCGCCGAGCACGTGCTCGTCGGGGACGTGCACGTCGGTGAAGCTGATGATCCCCTCGTCGCCACCGGTGTGGCCGAAGAAGCGGATCACCCGGTCGACGACGAAGCCCGGCGCGTCGGTGGGCACCAGGAACGCGGTGACACCGCCGCGCCGCTGCGCCGCCTGGGCGTCGTCGGTGACGGCGAACACCACCGCGTACGCCGCATAGGGCGCGTTGGTGATCCACTGCTTGGTGCCGTTGAGCACCCAGCCGTCGGCCGTGCGAACCGCACGCGTGCGCATCCGCCATGCATCGGACCCGGCGTCGGGCTCCGACATGGCAAAGCATGTCGTGGTGCGGCCGCCCATCAGGTCTGGCATGATCTGCTCGCGCACCGCGGGCCGCAGGTGGGTGAGCAGGTGGCTGGGCCCGCGGGCCCAGTGGGCGACGGTGTGGTGGCCCAGCCAGAACTCGGTGCCGCAGCGATGGTAGATGGCCTGCCAGACGCGGTACAGGGCGTCGAAGCCGAGTTGCGGCGTGCCCTCCTCGCCGGCCACGAGCATCGAGTAGAAGCCGGCACGCGCCGACGCCTCGCGCACCTCGCGGATCAGCGCCAGCACCTCGGGGCGGTAGCGGCCGTCCGTGTCGTAGAGCTCGGCGCGCTCGACCAGCTCGTCGTTGCGGCGGCGATGCCGGGGCACGACCTCGGCGTCGATGAAGGCCCGCAGGCCGTCGAGGATGTCGTCGACGTCGTCGCGGTCGCGGGCGATGACGCCCGGCGGCGCGGACGGTGGCCGTCCGTCGATCATCGCCACGTCATCCCGTCGGCATGCGTCACGCTTGCTCGTCCCCCAACCGCATCTACTCAACTTTGGCACGGCGTGCTCGGATGCCGCGCCACCGAGGGTAGCTCCCGTGCGGTCGCTCGTCAAGGCGTCGGTCGGGAAAACCGATACCTATAGAAGATTGGTTGACTCGTGCCAAGCGCCCTGGTAGGCTCGCCGCCGAGCAATTCCGGGACCTGTATTCGGTTGGAGGCCCAGACAGCATGGAGCGGACGTTCCGCCAGTTCAGCGATCTCTCCTGCCCGGTGATCGACGCCGACGCGCACGTCAACGAGCCCGGTGACCTGTGGGAGACGCGGGTGCCGGCGAAGTGGCGCGACCGCGCGCCCAAGCTGATGCACACCGACCACGGCGACGTCTGGTCGTTCGACAACGGCAAGCGCACCTGGAACCTCGGCCTCACCGCCACGGCGGGGCTCGACTTCACCAAGTACGTGGCCGAGGGCCAGCGCTACGAGGACATCCGCCCGGCCAGCTTCGACCCGGTGGCCCGCCTCGACGAGATGGACCTCGACGGCCTCTGGGCGCAGGTGCTCTATCCCAGCGTCACCCTGACAGGGTCCAAGACGTACTCCGAGGAGCCCGAGCTGCAGGTCGCCTGCGTGCGCGCCTACAACGAGTGGATCGCCGAGTTCTGCGAGCGCGGCAAGGGGCGCCTGGTGGGCCAGGCGATCATCCCCTCCACCGGCATCGAGGACGCCGTCTCCGAGCTCGAGTACGCCATCGAGCTGGGGCTCAAGGGGGCCATCATCGCCCGCTTCCCCAACGGGACGTTCGCCTACGAGCGCAACGCCGACGAGCGCTTCTTCGGACGCGCCCAGGAGGCCAAGATCCCCGTCGCGGTGCACACCGGCAGCTTCCTGCCGGGCAACCCCAGCCAGTCCTGGCCCGACATGAAGTCGATCGGGACCATCGCCATGGGCAGCGCGGCGCGCGCCGGGGTGCAGTCCATCCCCGTGGCCACCAACCTCATCTTCAGCGGGCTCTTCGACGACTTCCCCGACCTGCGGGTGGTGCTCGTCGAGTCCAACATCGGCTGGATCCCCACGCTCACCGAGCAGATGGACGACAGCTACCTGCGCCTGCGCTTCGTCACCGGGGCGGCCGAGTACTTCAAGCGCATGCCCAGCGAGATCTTCAAGCGCAACATCTTCGCCACCTTCGTGGTGGACATGGCCGGCATCGCCCAGCGAGAGCGCCTCAACATGCGCCACGTCTGCTGGTCGACCGACTACCCGCATTCGATCACCGACTGGCCCAACTCGCGACGCACCATCGAGCAGGTCTTCGCCGGCCTGCCGGTGTCCGAGGTGGAGGCGGTCGTCTCAGGGAATGCGGCGGATCTTTACGGCATCGAGGTGCAGAAATGAAGCGCGCAGTCATCCTGGGATCCGTGGCGGCGACGCTGCTGGCGGCCTGCGGGTCGTCGAACAACACAACGACGTCGCAGAGCGCGGCGGCGGGGTCGGCAACCCCGGCGACGCTGAAGCCGCTCAGCCTCAACGTCGCCCTGCCCTTCAACGAGCCGCCGCCGATCTGCTGCATCCCCAGCGAGACGGCCAAGTTCTTCGGCTACTTCGACAAGCTCAACCTCACCGTCAACTTCCAGCCCTCGGTGGGCTCGGCGATCCCCATGCAGCAGCTGGTGGCCGGCAAGGTCGACCTGGCCGAGGCGTCGCCCAGCGGCGCGTTCGGAGCCATGGTGCAGTCGCCCAACGTGCGCTACATCGGCGGCGCGCTGATGACCAAGTACAAGCTGGCCAACGTCGGCCTGCTCTTCGGCGCCACGTCCGGAATCAACTCGGCGAAGGACCTCAAGGGCCACACGGTGGGCATCACCACCGGCGCCAACCCCACCGACCCCAACTACGTGATCGTGCACAACCTGCTGACCGAGGCGGGCATGTCCGACAGCGACGTCACCTACGTCGTAGCCGGCGGCCAGACCCAGCGCGGCCAGGCACTGATCGCCGGGCGCGTCGACTTCACCGGAATCGGCGCCGAGTTCGCCGGCCCCATCAAGGCGACGGCCGGCCTGCACGTGCTGACCATCGCACCGCCCGCCTCGCAGTACCAGGACTGGGGCGACGGCGTCAGCTGGTGGACGACCACCGACGCGATGAGCAACCCCGACACCGCCGAGGCCATCCAGCGCTACGTCACCGGCTCGCTGCAGGCGACGCGCAAGCTGGTCACCGACGAGCCCTTCTTCGACCAGGCGGTGAACCACTTCAACGCCAGCCTGGCAACGCAGAGCGCCTCGGACAAGAGCTTCGTGTGGAACTGGCAGAAGAAGCAGTGGATGACCAACGGCGGCTACGAGCTGGCGCAGATCGCGGGCTACATCACCAACGTCTACTACAAGTCGATCAACCCCAAGGCCAGCGGCCAGCTCAACATGGCCAACATCGGTGACCCGCGCTTCGTCAAGGCGGCCGTCACGCAGCTCGGAGTCGACAAGTCCGTCGCCGCCTACGACACCCCGCAGTACACGCCATGACCGCCATGGAGGACAAGGCGGTCGTCCGCGAGACGCTGCTGCGCTACGCCGCGGCGGTGGATCGCAAGGACTGGCCGCTGATGGCCACCTGCTTCACCGCCGACTGCACCGGGGTCTGGAACGGCGTCGAGCTCAACGGCGTCGACGCCATCGTCGGCTACATCAACCAGGCGGCGTCGCGGTTCACCGTGCTCGGCTCGATGCACATGCTCACCAACATCTACGTCGAGCTCGACGGCGACACGGCCAGCGTCGAGACCTACGCCTTCAGCTCGCTGGCGGGCGACAGCGACGGCGAGGTGTTCCTCCGCCTGCGCGGCCTGCGCTACCGCGACGTGCTGGTGCGCCAGGGCGGCGACTGGCTGATCAAGCACCGCGATCTCAGCGCCGACTGGGAGACGCGAACGCCTGCGGTCGTCCCATGACGCCCTCAGGCTCCACCGTCGCGCGCGTCGAGGGGCTCAGCTACTCGTACCTGCGTCCCGACGGAGTCGCGCTGCAGGCGCTCGACGACGTCACCCTGTCGGTGGCGGCCGGGGAGGTCGTCTCGGTGATCGGGCCCAGCGGCTGCGGCAAGACCACCCTGCTGCGCATCCTCTCTGGTCTGGTGCCCGCGTCCGACATCGTGGGTCACGCCGAGGTGGCCGGACACCCGGTGCTGCGGCCGCCGGCCGAGATCGGCTACGTGTTCCAGCACGTCGGCCTCGTCCCCTGGCGCACGGTGCGCAGCAACGTCGAGTTCTCCCTGGAGATGCGCCTGCACCGCGCCCTGCACGACGACGAGCGGGCGCGGGCACGGCAGATGATCGAGATGGTCGGGCTCACCGGCTTCGAGGACTACCACCCGCATCAGCTCTCCGGCGGCATGCAGCAGCGCGTCGGCATCGCCCGCGCCCTGGCCACCGACCCGTCGATCCTGCTCATGGACGAGCCCTTCGGCGCTCTCGACGCGCAGAACCGCCGGCTGTTCCAGGACGAGCTGCTGCGCTGGCAGCAGCAGCGCGGCTTCGCCGCCATCGTGGTCACCCACGACCTGGAGGAGGCGATCCACCTCGGCGATCGCGTGGTGGTGATGTCGGCACGGCCGGCGCGCGTCCTCGAGATCCTGCACGTCGACGTCGACAAGCGCGAGCGCGGGCGATCCTCCGATGCGACGGCGCAGTACCGCGCCCTGCAGGACCGCCTGTGGGAGGTGCTGCTGCCCGAGAACGAGCGCTCGCGCGCCGCGCTGCAGCCGGCCTGAGCCATGGCGCAGAGCATCGTCGACACGACCGGCGGCCTCACCGCGGACGCGCTGGCGCAGAGCCGCCTGGCCCGCCTCGCCCGGGGACGGCGCCGCCGCCGCATCCTGCGCGCGCTGCCCTGGCTGAGCGTCGTCCTGCTGCTGGTGCTGTGGCAGATCGTCGGCGCCTCGGTGAACCCGATCTTCCTGGCCACGCCGACCAAGGTGGCCCAGGCGACGGTCGACATGATCGGCACTCACGAGCTGCTCACCAACACCTGGGTGACGCTGTGGACCTTCATGGTGGGACTTGTCCTCGGCGTCATCGTCGGCGCGCCGCTGGGCATGGTGCTCGGCCGCACGCCCGCCGCCGCGGCGATGGTCGACGTGCAGGTGCGCATCCTCTATTCCATCCCGGTGATCGCCCTGTTCCCGCTCTTCATCCTGTGGTTCGGGCTCGGCGTCAAGCTGCGCCTGATCTCCATCTTCCTGTCGGCGGTGCTGCCCATCGTGATCAGCGCCGAGTCCGGCGTGCGCAGCGTCGATCCCACGCTGATCGAGCTGGGACACGTCTACGGCGCGCGGCGGCGGGAGATCTTCCGCAAGATCGTGGCTCCGGCGACGGTGCCGTTCCTGGCCTCGGGCTTCAAGATCGCCATCGGGCGCACCATCGTCACCACCATCGGCATCGAGCTGCTCACCTCGCAGGAGGGGCTCGGCGGCCTGATGTCGTTCTACGGCAACCAGCTGCAGACGGCGCAGTACTTCGCCCCGCTGGTGGTCGCCGCGGTGCTCAGCCTGCTGATGTACTGGGTCGGCGATATCGTCGAGCGGCGCTTCTCGGCGTGGCGCCCGGCGCCTGCCTGATGCCTGAGAGCGGGGGCGCGACCATAGAATTCCCCATGGAGTACGGGCTCGAGGCGGGCGACGGGCGGCGCGCCAGTTCCAACCGCGGCATCACTCTGGCGCTGCAGATCCGTCGCGACATCGTCGAGCGCGGCTGGCCGGTCGGTGAGGTGCTGGGCTCCGAGGACGAGCTGCTCGCCCGCTACGGCGTCGGCCGCCCGGTGCTGCGCCAGGCGGTGCGGCTCCTTGAGCACCAGTCGGTGGCGGTGATGCGGCGCGGTCCCGGCGGCGGCCTGGTGGTGATCGAACCCGACGCCGATTCGGTCACCGACGCCATCGCCCTCTACCTGCAATCGCGCGACGTGTCGCCGAGCTTCGTCTTCGACGCGCGCACCGCGCTGGAATTGGCCTGCGTGCAGGCCGCCACCGAGCAGCTCAGCGAAGCAGGCATCGCCCAGCTCCGCGAGCTGCTCGACGCCGAGGCCGCAGCGAGCGTCGACGAGGCGGTGGTGCACGCGCAGGACTTCCACGCCATGGTGGCGGGACTCACCGGCAACGCCGCGATGCTGCTCTTCGTGCGCAGCCTCGGCCGCCTGACCCGCGAACGCACGCGCCTTCCCGAGCATCCCCAGCAGCAGGCCGACGACGTGCGACTCGCCCACCGCCGCATCGCCGAGGCGATGATCGCCGGCGACGTGGGCCTGGCACGGCATCGCATGCTGCGCCACCTGCAGGGCATCGCCAGCTACCTGCGCTGACGTCGCCGCGGTCGCACCCGATACCATGGCCTGACATGCACTATCGACAGCTCGGCGACAGCGGCCTCACCGTCTCGGTGGTCGGCCTGGGCACCAACCAGTTCCGCATCAAGATGGACGACGCGATGGTGGCGGACACGGTGAGCGCCGCCCTGGAGGAGGGCATCACCCTCTTCGACACCGCGGACATCTACGGCGGCCGCGGCGGTTCCGAGGAGTCCCTCGGCCTGGCCTTGCGCGGCCGTCGCGACGACGCCGTCGTCGCCACCAAGTTCGGCATGGACATGGGCGACGGCGCCATCGCGCGCGGCTCGCGTCGCTACATCCGCCACGCCGTCGAGGCGTCGCTGCGCCGCCTGCAGACCGACTGGATCGACCTCTACCAGTACCACGAGCCCGACAACGTGACTCCCGTCGACGAAACCCTGGCCGCGCTCGACGAGCTGGTCGACGAGGGCAAGGTGCGCTACATCGGGTCCTCGAACTTCGAGGGCTGGCGCGTCGTCGACGCCGAGTGGACGGCGCGCACCGCGCACGGCTCGCGATACATCAGCGCGCAGAACCGCTACAGCCTGCTGGAGCGCCAGGCCGAGCGCGAGGTGGTTCCCGCCGCGCTGCGCTGCGGCGTGGGCATCCTGCCCTTCTTTCCGCTCGCCGCCGGCGCGCTCACCGGCAAGTACCGGCGCGGCGCACCCCTGCCTCCGGGGACCCGCCTCGGCGACAATCCACAGCGCGCCGCCAGCGTGCTCACCGACGCCGCCTTCGACGTGCTGGAGCGCCTGGAGGCCTTCGCCCGCGAGCGCGGCCACACCCTGCTGGAGCTGGCCATCGCCGGCCTGGCGTCGCGACCCGCGGTGTCCTCGGTGATCGCCGGCGCCACCTCGCCGGAGCAGGTTCGCAGCAATGCGAAAGCCGGCGACTGGGAGCTCTCGCCCGACGACGTCGCCGCACTGGACCGCGCCCTGCAGGGCTGAGGCGCCGAAGCGTCTAGGGGCTGAACCGTGGCTGCCCGGTGCGTCCGATGACGATCTCGGTGACACTCGCCGCCGGCGAGAGTCGCAGCAGGTAGCCCACCGTCTCGGCGACGTCGGCAGGCTGCAGCATCGAGTCGGCCGGCACGGAGTCGCGCGTCCACTCGGTCATCGCGGTGTCGACGAACGCCGGGCACAGCGCGCACGCGCGCACACCGTGTGACGCCTCCTCCGCGGCAATCGACTGCGCCAGCGACACCGCCGCGGCCTTGCTCGCCGAATAGGCGGCGAAGCCGGGCGACGGATGCACGCCCGAGATCGAAGCGGTGACCACGAACCAGGCGCGCCCGTGCTCGTCGCCCGCGCGACGCAGCGACGGCATGGCCAGGCGTGCCAGCGCAAACGGTGCCGCGACGTTGGCACGCCAGGCCCGTTCGAGATGGCGCGCCTGGGTGTCGGCGACGGTTCCCGCGCCGCCGAAGCCGGCGTTGGCGACGACGGCGTCGATGCGCCCGTACCAGTCGAGGTGCGCGCCCACCACCTCGGCGAGCGCCGACTCGTCGCCGGCGTCGGCGGACATCGCGGTGACGTCGCCGGACTCGGCGAACTGCGCGGCGGCGGCCTCGATGCGCGCCGCGTCGCGCGCCACCATGGTCACCGCGTAGCCCTGGCGCACCAGCGCCTCGCACACCGCCAGGCCGATGCCGGCGGATGCACCGGTGACGATGGCCGCCCGCGCGGTCACGGCGGCGCCGCCGAAGCGACGCCGCCGTTCAGGCTAGGCTGCCTGGAACCGCGGGTAGAGACGCAGGGCATTGCCTGCCAGCAGCTTGTGGCGCTCGTCGGCCGGAACCTCGGCGAACTGCGCGTTGATCGTCTTCCACGAGTACGGCCAGTCGGAGACGATGTGCGGGTAGTCGTTCGACCAGAGCATGCGGTCGACACCGATGCGGTGCCGGTTGGCGATGCCGTAGGTGTCGGTGACGAATGCGAAGTTGAAGTGGTCGCGCATGTACTCGCTGGGACGCTTGGGCAGCTGGCGGTCCTTGAGCGTCGCCTTGGCGTGGCGCATGTAGTTGTCGTCGGCGACCTCTTCGAAGTACGGCAGCCAGCCGCAGTCGACCTCGGTCATGATGAACTGCAGCTTGGGGAAGCGGTCGAGCACGCCGCTGAAGATGATCTCCAGCATGCGGCCGGGCGCATCGTAGAAGTGCACCGTGCCCGGCAGCTTGCGCGCGTCGAGCTGGTACGGCATGGCGTTGCTCAATCCGATGTGGATCGAGATCGGCATGCCGGTCTGCTCGATGGCGCGCCAGAGGTCATCGTCCTCGGGCGACAGGGTGGTGTCGCCGTGCGGGTAGCAGGCCAGGTTGAAGGAGACCAGGCCGGGCATCTCGGCGACGCGCTCCACCTCGGTGATGGCCTCGCGGATGCCCTGGTTGGGCAGGCCTGCGGAACCGCCGAGACGGTGCGGCGCGTACGAGCAGTACTCGCTGAGCCAGTCGTTGTAGGCGCGCACCATGACGTTGTGCAGGTCGACGTCGGTGTTGGCCACCACCGCCTGCCAGGGACGGTTGGGGAAGAGCACCTCGGCGTCGACGCCGTCGGCGTCCAGCTCCTCGCAGCGCACCTTGGGATCCCAGCCGCCGGAGCGCATCTCCTCGGTGAACATCCAGTCGCGCATGTCCTCGGGCTTGTTGCCCGCGCAGACGGTGAAGCCGAAGGCGATGGGCCGCGGGACGCCCTCCATGATCCAGGCGTCGCCGTTCTCGAACCGCTCCATCCGCGGCACTCGGTCACGGTACTTGGGGTCGACGCGCGAGGTCCAGAGGTCTCCCGGCTCGGTGACGTGGGAGTCGGCGGAGATGAGCCGGTACGGGCGCTTCCCGTTCCCGTTCTGAGCTTGCATGGTTGGCATGGTCCTTTCTCCCGCCGGGCTGACCGGACGGGGCGTGGGTTCGGCTGGGCTATGTGTATAAAAACACATATAATGCCGCCATGTCGCGTGCCGGCGTCTCCCGTCCGCAACTGGCCGTGGCGCTGTCCCACGTGGAGCCCATGGTGGGCCCTCACCTGGAGCGCCTGCTCGAGCTGGCCCGTGCCGCCGAGGACGCCGGGATCGACCAGGTCGTGCTCAGCGAGCACGTCACCCTGGCCCACGTCATCACCGGGCACCCCGGCAGCAGCGGCCACTTCCCATTCCCCGGCGACGAGCAGTACCCCGAGCCGCTGGTCACCCTGGCGGCGATCGCGGCGGTCACCTCGCGGGTGCGCCTGAGCACCAACATCCTCATCGCCCCGCTGCGCCCCGCGGTGCTCCTGGCCAAGATGGCCGCCACCGTCGACTGCCTCAGCGGCGGCCGCCTCGAGCTCGGCGTGGGCACCGGCTGGCACGAGGAGGAGTACGCGGCGCTGGGCGTGCCCATGGAGGGCCGGGTCGCCCGCCTCGACGACACGCTCCGCGCGTGCAAGGCGATGTGGCGCAACCGGCCGGCCTCGTTCTCCTCGGCGACGGTGTCCTTCCAGGACATGTACTGCAGCCCCGGCCCGGTGCACGACGACATCCCGCTGTGGATCGGCGGCAGCACCACGCGGGGGATGGCCCGGCGCGTCGTCGAGCTGGGCACCGGCTGGTCGCCGATGGGCGGCAACAACCCGGCCGAGGTGGCCGAGGGACGGGCGCTGATCGCGCAGGCGTGCGCCGAGGCCGGCCGCGACCCCGCCAGCGTGGGGGTGCGCGTCTCCATCTTCCCGCCGCGCGACGCCACGCCGGCCAACCGGGTGGCGCGGATGCTGGAGTCGGTCCCCGCCCTGCTGGAGGCCGGGGTGACCGTGATCCAGGTGCCGGCGCCGCAGCTGGCCGGCAGTGTCGACGAGGCCCGCGAGGTGCTGGCCGAGGTGGTGAGCGCCGTCGACGAGCTCGCCGCGACCACCGCCGGCTGATTGACTCGCCCCTCGGGGCGGGCTAGCATCTATATAAGTTTTGTTGGATTAGAGGGCCGCGCGCAATGACCGACGGATCGCCGCGCCACTACCGCCTGATCTCGGCGGACGGCCACTTCAACGAGCCGGGCGACCTGTGGACGACGCGGGTCTCGGCGCGCTTCCGCGACCGCGTGCCCCACATCGAGAGCTTCGCCGAGGGCGACGCCTGGATCTTCCCCGGCTTCGAGGACCAGCCCGTCCCCTTTGCGTGGGGTGCCTGCGCCCACCGCAAGCCCGAGGAGATGGGGCCCTGGTGCCGCTTCGACGAGATCAACCCGGGCAGCTATGACCCGGCGGCGAGGGTGCGCGAGATGGAGGAGGACGGCCTCGACGCCGAGGTGCTCTTCCCCTCCGGGCACACCAACACCTACATCGCCTCGGAGAAGGACCCCGAGCTGCACCTGGAGATGGTGCGGGCCTACAACGACTGGGTCTCCGAGTTCTGCGCCCACGCCCCCGACCGCCTCGGCGGCACCGCGCTGATCCCCAACCGCGGCGTGCGCGATGCGCTGGGCGAGGTCGAGCGCACCCTGCAGATGCCCGGCTTCGTCGGCTTCCTGCTCAAGGCCTACCCGCACGGCGACGCCGACGACATCCTCCCCGAGGACGACCCCGTCTGGGAGGCGATCGCCGCCTCCGGCAAGCCGATGACCATCCACATCGGGCTCGGCGCCACCATGACGGCGCGGATGAACCGCATGCGCGCCCGCGACCTGCCCGGCACGGCGCACTTCAACGACGCGCCCACCCGCATGCTGCAGTTCATCTTCAGCGGCGTGCTGGACCGCTTCCCCAGCCTGCGCATTCCCCTGATCGAGGTCGACTGCGGCTGGCTGCCCTACTTCTCGTACACCGCCGACGACAACTTCCAGCGCCACGCCAAGTCCCAGCTGCGCGACCACAAGCTGACCCGGCGGCCCAGCGAGTACATGCGCGAGTTCTTCCCCGCCGCCTTCATCACCGATCCCTACGCGATCATCAACCGCGAGCTGATCGGTGTCGAGCGGATGATGTGGTCGAACGACTACCCGCACATCACCTCGGACTGGCCGTACTCCTGGAAGACGATCAACGCGGCCTTCGCCAACGTGCCGCAGGACGAGCGCCACGCCATCCTGGCCGGCAACGCACAGCGCGTGTTCCGCTTCGACGGCCAGGTCTCGGGTGGACAGATCGGTGCGGGGAGCGCGCAGCGCGAACCCGCAACGGCCGCGCGGTAGGCGCGCCACCCGCCGCGCGGAGACCACGAATGCCCGCCGACATCACCATGTTCTGCATGGCGGCGACCCCGTTCCGCGAGGACGGCTCGCTCGACGAGGACAGCCTGCGCGTCCACCTGCGCCGCATCGCCGATGCCGGCAACGGGGTGTACCTGGGCAGCGGCGGCGCCGGGGAGGGCCACGTGCTGACCACCGCGGAGCTGCGCCGCATCTACGAGATCGGCGTCGAGGTGTGCGGCGGCAGCGTGCCCGTGTACGCCAACCCGCGCGAGTCGCGCAGCGCCGCGGCGATGTACGAGGTCGCGCGAGAGGCGGTCGCGGCGGGCGTCGACGTGGTGCAGATCTACCAGCTCGACGCCGGGCACGGCATGATCCCCACCCTGCGTGAGCAGGAGGCGTACTTCGCCGAGCTGCTCGCCGAGCTGCATCACCCGCTGGCGATCTCGGTGCACGCCTATGCGGGCTACGCGGCGCCGCCGTCGCTGCTCGCCGCCCTGGTCCGCGAGCACCCGCAGGTGTGCGCGGTCAACGTGATGGGGCCGCCCACCAGCTACTTCATGGAGGTGCGCGACGCCCTCCCCGACTCCGTTCGCATGTACACCAGCGTGCTCAACGTGCTGCAGGGTCTCGCCCTGGGCGCATCGGGCGCGCTGCTCGCCGAGAACAACGTCATCCCCAACGTCTGCCGCCGCATCGCCGACGGCTGGGCGACGCGCGACCTCGACATGGCCGGCGAGGCGGCGCGGACGGTGCAGCGCTTCAGCAACGTGGTCAACCGCTGGGCGCCGTCGACGGCGCGCTGGGTGAAGATGGCGCTCAAGGTGCTCGACCTTCCCGCGGGCAACGGCGTGCTGCGCCGTCCCTACCTGCTGCCGCCCGAGTCGGAGCAGCGGGAGATGCTGCACGCACTGGAAGGGCTGCATATCCGCGAGGCCGAGGGACTCACCGCCGCGATCGCCTGAGTGCCACCGGCGTCGGTGGTAGCCTCTGGAAGTTCCGGACAGCGGTTCGTCGCGGAGGCTGAGAATGAGCTTTGAGGAGGTCCCCAAGGCTGCCCAGGTCTACGAGCGCCTAGGTGCTGGGATTGGCCCGGTACTCGAAGCTCTGGGGATGCGGCGGGTGTCGCGGCTCAGCTATCCGGCCTGGGTCCTCCGAGAAGTTCCCGAGGGTTTGAACGTGTTCCTGTCCTTGCAGACCCACGCCAAAGCCAAGGACACCTTTGCGGGGGGCCGTTTTCGCGTTGAGCTCGAGAAGTCATCGTCGGGGCGCCCTGCCGGCGGGCTGGGCGGACGTGCGATGTTCTTCCAATTGCTCACGAGCGCCGAACTCCAAACACTGCTCGAACAGCAGAACACGGTGATCACGGGGTTGCCCCGACCTCCCCAGTCGCATGTGGACGGGTATCCTGCAACGCTGCGGGATCACTATCTCTCATGGTTCGAGCCACAGTCCAAGTTCACCGCGATCGACGCCTGGATGCGCTATCGGTCCCTCTCAGACTTGGACGCGTGGGCCGCCATCCTGGTTCCGCTGATGCCCGTCCTAATTGAGCGGGCGACGACGTACCTCGACGGCACAACGCTCCAACTCGGATCGCACTCCCTCCTGGGAGCGCGTCAGGGCCAAGACAGACCCTAGAGCTTGCGCCCGAGGCGGTGCCCCTCGTGGATGGCGTGCTCCACGCCGCGCGGGGTCACGCAGTCGCCGATGCGGTGGGCCTCGATGCCGTCGCCGCGCAGCGCGTCGTAGAGGGAGTCGACGACGTCGTTGCCGATCGACAGCACCACGGCGTCGACGCCGTCGATGCGGCTGCGCTCGCCGCTGAGCAGGTTGCGCAGCTCCACGGCGTCGGGGTGCAGCCGCTCGACGACGGTCGAGAGGTGCATGCCGATACGGCCGCGCAGTGCCGCGTCGAAGTCGGCGCGGTCGTTCCATTCGATGCCCGCGGCGAGCAGTGGCGCGTGCGCGACCGCGTCGGTGCGCACGCCGTGCTCGGCGAGGTATTCGAGGACGTCGCCGCTCTGGTTGTAGGCGGTGGCGTCGACGACGACGACGTGCGCGGCGCCGTCGAGACGACCGTCGAGCACGTCCCAGGTGCTGAAGAGCGGGGCGGTGTCGGCGCCGGGAATGCCGTCGAGATGGGGCATGGGCGGGTACCAGCCGCACACCCGCGGGCGTGAACCCGTTGCCACCACGACGACATCGGGAGCGCGACGGCGCACCTCATCCGGCGACATCTCACGACCGGTCTCGACCTTCACGCCGAGGCGCCGGAGCTCGCCCTCGCGCCAGCGCACCACGTCGAGGAACTCGCGGCGCCGCTGCACGCGTCCGATCAGGCGCACCTGGCCGCCGAGGTCGTCCTGCCGCTCGACGAGGGTGACGCTGTGGCCGCGGCGCGCCGCCACCGCCGCCGCCTCCAGTCCTGCGGGACCACCGCCGACAACCAGCACCGAGCGGGCCCGAGCCGTGCGCTGCAGTGTGCCGATGCCCCAGGAGCGCTCCAGGCCCACCGCAGGATTCTGGGTGCAGGTGATGGCGCGTCCCGCCAGCGTGCGGGTCAGGCAGCCCTGTCCCGCGCCGACACAGCGGCGGATCTCGTCGACGCGCCCCTCGCGCGCCTTGCGCGGCAGTTCGGGGTCGGCGATGCCGGCGCGGGTCATGCCCACCATGTCGGCCTGCCCGGCGGCGATGGCATCCTCCGCCTGCTGCGGGTCGACGATGCGCCCGATGCCGAAGACGGGCAGGGTGCGCACCGCCTTCTTGATCTCCTCCGCCCACGGCATCATGAAGCCGAGCTGCGAGCCGATGCTGCCGATGCCGGGCCAGCCGCTGACGTTGATGAAGTCGAGGTTGCCGGTGGCCTCCAGCCGCCGGGCGATCTCCACGCCCTCCTCCACCGTCTGCCCGCCGGGCATGGTCCACGCCCCGTTCATGCGCACGCCGACGACGAAGCTGCGTCCCACCGCCTTGCGCACCGCCGCGACCGTCTCGACGACGATGCGCAGGCGGTTCTCCAGCGATCCGCCGTAGGCGTCGGTGCGCTTGTTGTACGCGGGGGTGAGCCACTCACCGTACAGATGGGGATGCGCGGCGTGCACCTCCACGCCGTCGACGCCGGCGTCCTGCACGTTGCGCGCCGCCTGGGCGAAGGCGCCGACCACATCGCGAATGTCGTCGAGGTCCATCGCCTTGGACATCTCGCCGTGCGCGTTGGACGCCGCCGATGCCATGGCGCTGGGGCCCCACATGGGCTCCCACATGTCGGGACCGGTGTTGCCCCGCTCGTGGCCGTTCTGGTTGAGCTGCACGATCACCGCGGTGCCGTGCTGGTGGCACTCCTCGGCCATGCGGGCGAGATGCGGGCGCGCCTGCTCGTGGAACGCCGCGGGACGATCGGTCCCCGACTGCGGGTGCACCTGCGCCTGTCCCACCATGACCATGCCGAAGCCACCACGGGCGCGCTCGGCGTTGTAGGCCACGGCGCGGTCGCCGAGCACCGACCAGCGGTGGTAGCCGTCGGGGTCGCGCTGCACCAGCTCGGTGTTGTGCGCCGAGATGAACAGCCGGTTGGGCACCGTGATGCCGCCGATGCGCAGCGGCTCGAAGACGTGTGGGAAGTTCGCCGGTCCCGCCCCAGCCGCCATCAGGGCAGCCCGTACAGCCGGGCGGCGTTGTCGTGCAGGATCAGCTTCTGGTCCGCCTCGGGCACGCCGGCGAACTGCTCGTCGATGACCTGCTGCGAGTCGGGCCATGTCGAATCGCCGTGCGGGAAGTCGGAGGACCAGAGCAGGCGGTCGGCGCCGATCACCTCGCGGGCGAGGATGGCGGTGCGGTCGCGCATGAACGTGTAGCTCACGTTGTTGCGCCAGTAGTGGCTGGGCGCCTCCCTGTTGAGGTGCCCGACGCTCTGCAGGTTGCGCGCCCGCGCCTTGCGCTGCACGTAGTCCATGCGCTCGATGAGGTTTCCCGCCCAGCCCGCGTCGTTCTCGACGGAGATCAGCTGCAGCTTGGGGAAGCGGTCGAAGACGCCGGCGAAGATCATGCCGATCAGGGTGCGCTGCACCAGCGTGTAGCTGAGGAAGGTCTCGGTGGGGGTGCGCTCCGCCTTGTCGACGCGGCGCTCGGTGGCGATGTGCATGCTCACCGGCAGGCCCAGCGCCTCGGCCTCCGCCCAGAAGGGTAGGTACGACTCGTCGTGGTAGGCGCGGCCGCCGTCGGGGAAGACGGCGATCATGACGCCGACCAGGCCCAGGTCGCGGAAGCGGCGCATCTCGCGGACGGCGACGTCGATGTCGTCGAGCGAGACGATGCCGACCGGCTTGAAGACGTCGGGATGGGTGCGGCCGAAGTCGGCGGCCCAGTTGTTGTAGGCGCGGATGCACGCCTCCTGGAAGCCGGGGTCCTCGATGGTGAAGAAGCGCATCGCGATGGTGGGATACAGGACCTCGGCGGCGATGCCGTCGAGCCGCATCTCGGGGATGCGTGCCTCGGGATCCCAGCCGCTCGCCGGCACGTCGGCGTAGCGACCCTCCAGCTTGACGTCGCCACCCTTGTAGCGCACGCCGTGGATGACGCCGACGGGGAACATGTCGGCGCTGTCGCAGACAATGACGTCGGTGGTCTCACGCGACTCGACGTGCGGGGCGCGGTCGCGGTACTTGGGGTCGATGTAGCGCACCCAGAGGTCGGCCGGCTCGGTGAAGTGCGAGTCCGCGGAGATGATCGGGTAGGTGCGCTTCGTCGTCATCGTGGGCGCCGGGGTGGCCAGGGTCATCGCGCCGCCGCCACCGCCGCTGCCGCCGGACGCTTCGCCCACAGGTCGGGGTCCGTCCGCTCGATGCGGCGCATGTGCGCCTTCCACATCTGCGGCAGGAAGTACTCCTCGTGGGTCCCGCGCATGAAGGCGCTCTCCTCGTCGCTCATCGGCTCACCGTCGACCGCCTCGGCGTCGATGTGATAGCGGGCCGCCTTCTCCAGCATCATGGCCTTGATCGCCGCCTTCTCCAGGGTGTCGGCCACCACCACCGCACCGTGGTTGCGCAGCAGGGCCACGTTGCGATCGGCGCCGAGCGCGCCGACGATCGCCTCGTCCTTGGGATTGGGACCGCTGATCCCCTGGTCCTTGTAGAACAGCGCCGAGGACACGTGGTAGATGCCGATGGTCCGTCCCGTCGTGCCCACCGCGCACACCGCCGGCGAGTGGGTGTGGATCACCGACATGACGTCGGGCCGCGCCTTGTAGATGGCGGCGTGGAAGGAGATCGCCGGGGACGGCACCCAGTCACCCTCGAGCAGCTGCAGGTCGAGCGTGGTCTTGACGACGTGCTCGGGCAGCGTCTCGTCGAAGTACTGGAACGGCGTCACGTACATGGCGCCTGCGTCCTCGGGCGCGCGGGCGCTCACGTGTCCCGCCGTCTGGCTGTCGCAGCCCTCGCGGTAGAGCATCCGCCGCACCGCCGCGATGGTGAACCTGATGTCGGTGTCGGCCACGACGCTCCTCCAAAACCAACCAGAACCCCGTTCCGGGGAAACCCTGTTCGGGGATCCCTTGTGGGCGATCCCTTGTGCGGGGGATCCCTTGTGCGGGGAACCCTTGCCCGAGGAACCCCACCCGGTGGGGAAAACCCCGTACCCCTGGGCACAGTGTTTGCCCTAAATATTAGAAGATGCCCGCCGCATACGGCAAGCGCCTACAGCGCCTGCCCCACCCGAGCCCCCTCCAGGGTGGCGTGCATCATCCGCCGCGGCGCCAGCCCATCCCCGACCAGGTGCACCTCGCCAACCCGCCCCTTCAGCTCGCGGGCCAGCCGATCGTCGGGGATCAACCCGCACGCGAGCACGACCGTCGCATCGTCAACCCGCCGCTGCCCGCGCGTGAACGTATTCATCACCGTCACGCCGCCCCCGTCCACCGACACCAGCCGGTGCATCAACGACACCCTCACCCCCTTGGTGAGCATGCGATGCATCAGCGGCAGCCGCGTCCCGTCCTCCGCACCGTGGGCGAAGTCCATCTGCTCGCTGAGGTATTCGACCTCGCAGCCGAGGTCGGCAAGATATTCCGCGATGGTGGGCGCCCCGATGTGGCTGTCCAACCCCCCGGCCACCACGACCCGTCCCGACACGTCGACGTCGCCACGCAGCACCGCGAGACCGGTGACCACGTTGGAGGAGTCGATGCCCGGCACATCGGGGATCAGCGGCACACCCCCCGTGGCCACCACCACCGCATCCGGCGCGAACTCGACGACGGTCTCCGCCGTCACCTCGTCCCCGAGCAGCAGCTCCACACCCAGCTTGCGCAGCTCGGTCTCGAAGTAGACCGCATGGTCGCGCAGGTTCCGGCGGTTGGGATCGCGGGCCAGGATCCGCGGCGTCCCGCCCAGCGCGCGCTCGCGATCGCAGAGGAAGACGCGATGCCCGCGCAGCGCCGCCACGCGCGCCGCCTCCATACCTGCAGGTCCCGCGCCGACAACCAGCACCGTGCGCGCAACCGCGGCGGGCCGGATCTCCATCTCCGACTCGCGCCCTGCCGCCGCATTGACGGCGCAGGTCATCGGCACGCGATGGGCACCGATGTAGTGGCACTCCGACATGCCGAGGCACATGCGCACCTCGTCCGCCCGCCCCTCGCGCGCCTTGCGCGGCAGGTCGGGGTCGGCGATGAGCGCGCGCACCATGCCCACCATGTCCGCGGCGCCGTCGGCGAGGAGGCCCTCGGCGATCGCAGGATCGACGACGCGCCCGGTGACGAACACGGGCACGTCGACGCCGCGCTTCATCGCGGCGGCGGCGGGCGCGTTGAACGCCGGCTCGCGATACCAGGGGCTGACGTAGGCCCCCTCGAACCCGTCGCCGAGCCCCGAGTAGCTGCCGCCACTGACGCTGATCCAGGCCACGTGCGGCCCGATCAGCCGCCCGCACTCGGCCAGCTCCGCGATGGTCAGCCCGCGCGACACGCCGTCACCGTCCACGCCGACGCGAATGCCGATCGGGAAGGACGGCCCCACCAGCTCGCGGGCCGCCGCCACGATGGCCAGCGGGAACCGCACCCGATTCTCCCGCGCCCCACCCCAGCGATCGCTGCGCCGGTTGAAGTAGGGCGACAGGAACTGGTTGACCAGGTACCCGTGCGCACCGTGGATCTCCGCCGCATCCAGCCCCGCCTCGGCCACTCGGCGGATCGCGTGCGCGTAGGCGAAGACGAGCTCGCCGATCTCCTCCTCGCTCAGGGGATGCGGCGTCAGCGCGTCGTAGGGATCGGACACCGCCGACGGCGCCAGCGGCGGCGCGATGCCCTGCACGTGCGGTGCCGCACCGAGATGGAACACCTGCCCGAAGCAGCGCGCCCCCTCCGCCTGGATCACCTGCGCACGCCGCCGCAGCCCGGGAATCACGGCGTCGTCGAAGTGCGCGATGCCCTCCGCCGTCAGCGGCGAGGGATGGCGCTGGTCCCAGTCCGGCGTCGTGCTGTACGGCGCCGGCCCCAGCGCGTAGCTGTACACGCCGTGGCTGGCATGAAGTCCCATCAGCCCGACACCGCCGCGTGCCCGCGCCCGCAGGTAGTCGATGTCGCGCGCCTCGCCCAGCGCGGTGCCGTGCGTCGTGTTGACGATGCGGTTGCGCACCTCGAAGGTGCCGATGCGCAGCGGCTCGAAGAGACGGCGGAAGTGAGTCGCGACCGCCGGGCGCGACTCGACGGCGGTCATTCCGCCGCGGGGGCAGCCAGGTAGGGCTCGACCTTGGTGGACTTCTTGCCGAACATCGTCTCCCAGTCCTGGTTGCGGAAGATGACGATGACGTGCACGCCGTCGGGCCCGGCGATCAGCGGCCCGTAGCCGCGGCCACCGACGACGTAGCGCACGTCGCCCGCCTTGTGCCACTTGCCGGTGATCTGCTGGGTGCCCTCGAGGATGATCTCGGCGTAGTCGCAGCGGTGGTGATGCGGCGGCACCGTGCAGCCGGGCGGGAAGTAGCTGCGGAAGACCACCGGCGCGTCGGGGTCGTCGGGGTGGCCGAGGATGAAGCGCGAGGACTTGATGCCCAGGGCCAGCTCCATCCAGCCGAGCTCGTCCCACGAGGTGTCGACGGCGAAGCTCTTGCCGCGCTCGGGAATCGGCTTGGGAGTGGTCGTGTTCGTGGTGGTGGGCGTGGGCATGGTGGTCATCAGCGAACTCCTCCAGCGGTGGCGGCGATGCCTTCGACTTCGGCGATCTTCTGCGCTTCGAGGACGCGACGCACGTCCTCACGGGCCTCGCCTTCCAGCATGAGCCGCGGCTTGCGCGGGTAGCCGCCGGGAAGGCCCAGCAGCGCCAGCGCCGTCTTGGTCGCGGTGATGTGCATGTAGCGTCCGTTGACGTCGAGCAGGTGCATGATCCGGCTGTACACGTCGGAGGCCGCGGCGATGTCGCCGTTGTCCCAGTGGGTGATCAGCGAGACGCACAGCTTGGGCGCCAGGTTGCCCTCGCTGCTGAGGTACCCGGTGCCGCCCAGGGCCATGATCGACAGGGCGTGCATGGGGCCGCCGCAGTGGATCTCGACGCGGTCGCCGAGCCGGTCGATCATGCGCATGATGTAGCCGTGGTCGGGCGTGGTCACGTTGATGCCGACCACGTCGTAGCGGTCGACCAGGTCGGAGAGCAGATCGAGCGGCAGGAAGTAGCCGACCGACTGGTGCGTCGAGATCACCGCGGGGAGGCGCATGCGCGAGAGCACCTCGTTGTAGTACGCGTCCATCTCCTCGCGGTGCGGCATGTGGCCGTGGCCGACGTCGAGCGAGTAGACCTGCATGGCGTCGACGCCCGCCTCGGCGGCGATGTCGGCGAGACGGAGCATGTCCTTGGCGGTGCGCGGCTCGACGCCCATGTGGCGCACCGGCACGTGGCCCTTGAGCTCCTCGACGCCGATCTGCAGGATGCGCAGCGTCTCGTCCTCGCTGAGCGCGTAGCCCTCACCGCTGCCGGACCCCGCCAGGTAGACGCCGATGCCGCCCTCGCGCAGGCGGCGCAGGTGGGCGCGCAGGCCGGCCTCGTCGAGACGCTCCTCGGCGTCGAACGGGGTCAGGCTGATGACGTACGTGCTGTGCACCTTGTCTCCTCAGGTCATCCCACGGTTGAGTGCTGGCGCTTTCCGCCCAGGTAGGTGGCGATGAGGTCGTCCGCCTGCTTGGCGAACTCCGCGCGCGAGGCGTTCTCGACGATGCGGCCGCGGTCGAGAACGATGACGCGGTCGACGACGTTCATGACGTGCTGCGGCTGCGGCTCGACGATGATCAGCGCCATGCCCGACGACTTCAGGGTGGCGATGAGCTGGTAGATGCGCTCGATGACGATGGGCGCGAGTCCCAGCGAGGGTTCGTCGAGCATGAGCAGCTGCGGCTCGCGGATGAGCACGCGGGCGATGGCCAGCATCTGCTGCTCGCCGCCGCTGAGCGTTCCCGCGCGCTGGTGGCGGCGCTCGGCGAGCGTCGGGAAGAGCTCGAACATCTCCTCGAGCCGGCGCGCGTAGTGGGCGCGGTCGCGCCGGTGCACCAGCTCGCCACCGAGGCGCAGGTTCTCCAGCACGGTGAGGTTCCAGAAGAGGGCGCGCCCTTCCTGCACCAGGCTGATGCCGCGGGCGACGATGCGGTACGAGGGCTGGCCGCCGATGCTGCGTCCCTGCCACGTCACCGTGCCGTGCGCCGGCTTGACGATGCCGCAGATGGTCTTGAGCAGCGTCGACTTGCCGGCGCCGTTGGGACCGATGATGGCGATCGCCTGTCCGGTCTCGCAGCGCATCGACGCGTCGCGCAGCACCAGCTGCTGGCCGTAGCCGGAGTGGACGCCGGTGACCTCGAGCACGGCGCTCATGCCGCCGCCGCCGCGCGCTGCCGCCGCAGCGGCCACTTCAGCGCGCCACCGGTCAGCTTCGACACCCAGTAGGGGGCGATGAGGGCGACGAAGATGCCCACGTAGGTGACCAGGTCGGCGTACTGGTTGGTGATGTAGTACGACACGAAGGACTGGCTCAGCCCGATGGCGATGGCTGCGGGAACCACGCCCCACATCCGTCCCAGGCCACCGACCAGCGTTGCCAGGATGCCGAGGATGGAGAGCTGCAGACCGGACGAGGTGGTCACCGACGTCAGCGGCGACACCAGGATGCCGGCCAGCGCGGTGATGACGCCGCCGACCACGAAGGAGATGGTGGTGACGGTGCGGAAGTTGATGCCCTGCAGCATGGTCACCGAGGGATCGGCGAACACCGCGCGCATCTGCAGCCCGACCGACGTCTTGTAGAGGATGGCCCACACCGCCACCAGGCAGAGCACGGCGCCGCCGATGACGGTGAGCGAGTCGATGCCGACGACGAAGCTGCCGATGTGCACCGAGCCGCTGCCGAACAGGGCTGCGGCACCGAGCTCCTTGGTGCCCCAGGCGCGGTTGGCCACCTCGGTGAGCACGATGCCGGCGGCGACGGTGCCGAGCAATGCAGCCTGCGTGTTGCCGTGGCTGAAGCCCCGGCGCATGATCGGGGTGATCACGAAGCGCTCGATGGCCATGCCCAGCAGCGCACCGGCGGCGACGCCGGTGAGCAGCGCGAGGATCAGCGGCACTCCGGTTCCCGCCACCGTTGCGAAGATCAGCGCGCCCAGCATGTAGATCTGGCCCTGCGCGAAGTTGATCACCCGCAGCGTCGAGTAGGCGAGGTTGTAGCCGATGCCGACCAGCGCGTACGACGACGCCAGCACCAGGCTGGAGACGATGAGGTGGAGGTTGGTGAGCATTACGCCGTGACCTCCTGCGTGGCTTCGCGGTGCGACATCGAGGTGCCGAGGTACGCCTCGCGCACGGCCTCGGAGGCGAGGATGCGATCGCTGGGGCCCTCGGCGATCATCTCGCCGTGGTGCATGACGATCACCGTGTCGCAGTGATCGAGGACGAACGGGACGTTGTGCTCCACCAGCAGAATGCCGACACCCTCCTTGCGAACGCGATCGAGCAGCACGCCGAGGCGGGTGACCTCGTCGACGTTGAGTCCTGCGGCCGGCTCGTCGAGGAGCAGGAAGCGCGGCCGCATGGCCAGGGCGCGGGCCACCTGCACCAGCTTCTGGTCGCCGTAGGGGAAGTCGCGGACGCGACGCCACGAGGCGCCGCTGACGCCCACCGAGCGCAGCAGGTCGTCGGCGAAGGCCGACGTCTCCGCCTCGACGCGGCGCGAGCGCGGCAGGTCGAGGAGAGCGTGCAGGTGGGTGTAGCGCGCGTGGATGTGGGCGCCGACGGCGACGCTCTCGCGGGCGGTGAAGTCGCCCACTACCTGCGTCTCCTGGAACGTGCGGGCGATGCCGAGCGCGGCGCGGGACGGCACCGGCAGCCCGGCGACGTCGGTGTCGCCGACCAGCACACGCCCCTGGTTGGGAGCCACGAAGCCGCTGATCACGTTGAAGAGCGTCGACTTGCCGGCACCGTTGGGACCGATCAGGCCGGTGAAGCCGCCGGGCTCGACGGTGAGCGACATGCCCTGCACCGCCTGGAGGTTGCCGAAGCGCACGTGCACGTCCTCGACGCGCAATACGACGTGGGTGCCGTTGCCGGCCGGCGCGAACGACACGGCGGGCGCCAGGGCGTGCAGCACGGATGCGGCCGCCTCGGCGTCGTCGGGTCGCTGGTCGGCGGCCATGCCCCCGGGCCGCAGCACGGTCCGCGGATCGCGCAGCTTGCCCAGCGCGTGGCGCACGTCGCTGAGCTTGCGCAGCCCGAGGTTGTAGGCGAAGTCGACCGCCGTCCCGGCCACGCCCTTGGGCAGCACGCGCAGCACCACCAGCAGCACGATGGCGTAGATGAGCGCCGCGTTCTCCGCATAGCCGACCAGGAGCTGGGGCACCTCGACGACGAGCAGCGCGCCGATGACGCCGCCGATCATCGTCCCCGCGCCGCCCACCACCGATCCCACCAGGATGCTGAGCATGGCGTTGAGGTCGAAGGAGTCGGGTGCGATGAAGGCGAAGATGGGACCGAAGAGCGCACCCGAGACGGCCGCGATCGAGGAGCTGAAGATGAAGACGACGACCTTCTCGCGCGAGGGGCTGATGCCCAGGCTGGAGGCCATCATCTCGTTGTGCCCGACGAGCCGCCAGGCCCGGCCGAAGCGCCCGCTGATGAGGTTCTGGGTGAGCCACAGGCCCGCCACCATGACCACCAGGCAGATGGCCAGGTAGGTCTGCAGCGAGCCCACCGGGAGCGGGATCCCGGTGAGCCCGTTGATCCCGCCGGTCCACTGCTGGCTCAGGTTGGTGAGCTTGGGCAGGGTCAGCGGCAGCACGAAGCTGGCGATGGCCAGCGCGAAGCCGCGCAGGCCGACGAGCAGCCCGGCGAAGAAGTACGAGGCCAGCGCGCAGCCGATCACGGCGACCAGCAGCGCGGGGATGAGATTCCAGTGGTAGACGACGGTGAGCACGCCGCTGATGTACGCGCCCACGCCCCAGAAGAAGCTGTGCGAGAACACCATCTGGCCGGTCACGCCGAAGATCAGGTTGAACCCGAACAGCATGATCGCGGTGGCGGCGACCCACGCCCAGGTCTGCGCCTGGAAGTCACCCGGCTGGGCGGCCTCGACCGCCCCGACGAGGACCGCCGCAACCAGTGCGTATGTCAACGCACGGCGCAGCGGTCCCCGCCCAAGAAGCATCTGTCGTCCCGACACCTGTTCTCGGGCCCTCGTGTTCTGCTGCCTGCCTGTTGCTAGGCGCCGGGGACGTAGGCGCCGAAGCTTCCGTCCGGCTGCAGCAGGATGAACGAGTACGCGTCCACCGAGGAGAAGGCGTCGTGCTGCTTGCCCGCACCGGGAGCGAAGCTGAAGGTGTAGCCCTCAGGACCGCCGATCGGCTTGACGTTCTGCAGGCCGTCGATGGCCGCGTTGAGCGCGGAACGGCTGGCAAGTGCGCCCGGCTTCTTCATCGCCGTGGCCAGGGTCATCATCGCGTCGTAGCCCTGGACCTGGCCGTAGCTGAGGTTCTCGCCGCTGTACTTCGCCTTGACCTTGGCGGCCAGGCTCTTCACCGACGCCTTGTTGAAGTCGACCAGCGACACGGTGATGCCGCCGGCGACGGTCGCCGGGCCGGCGATGGTGGTGACGCCGGGGATGACGAAGGTGGTGCTGATCCAGATCGTGTTGGGCAGCGCGCCCTGGCGCTTGACCTCCTTGATCGGGCCCACCATGTCAGCGGCGGTGGCACCGGAGTCGAGCACGACGTCGGGGGCGTACTGGATGAGCTGCTCCGCCTGGGCGCTGTAGTCGGTGGTGCCGGCGGGGAAGTAGATCAGCTTGGGCACGATGCCGGTGGCGTCCTGGATCTGCTTGGCCGCCGCGGCGTTGGCCGCCTGGAACACCGGCGTGTCGGCGGCCCAGATGGCGATCTTCTTGGCGCTCTGGAACTTGGTGGTCTTGAAGAGCGAGAAGAGCTTGGCGTTGTCGGCGACGACGTCGATGGTCACCGCGTAGCGGGTGGGTCCGGCGAAGGAGAGGCCGACCCAGTCGAAGGTGAAGGTGGGCATGCCGGCCGCGTCGGACACGGGCAGCGCCGCCTTGTTGTCGGCGCCGAAGTTGAGGCCGATCATGGCCAGGTTCTTGGAGTCGCCGACGATCTTGCTCTGCAGCGAGACCGCCTTGCTGGCGTTGCCCTCGTTGTCGTAGACGGTGAGGGAGACGGGGCGGCCGCCGATGCCGCCGCTGCTGTTGATCTCGTCGACGGCCAGCTGGGTGCCGTGCAGGGTGGGCACACCGAAGGCGGCCGACGGGCCGCTCAGCTCGCCGTTGTAGCCGATGTAGATGGGAGGCCCGCTGGCCGCCGCATTCGAGGCCGTGCTGTTGTTGGTGCTCGACCCGCAGGCGGCGAGAACCAGGCCCATGCCGGCGAGGCCGACTGCGGGCCGCCACCGCCTCGAGAAGATGCTGTGCGAGTCCATGCCAACCTCCAACTGATGGGGCGCCGTCGCAGGGCGCTCAAAGACCGTCGACCTGTGGACCCGCCTGACTTGGGGGCAGGGACGCCGGGTGTTCCTGCCCAACTACGTATAGATTGAAATTTTGGTGCGAACGTGATTGGTAGCATGCGCCATGGGCGTTGTCAAGCTTGTGCCCGGGGTTAAGCTGCCCTCATCTGTCGGCGGTGAGGATCAGCGCCGAGCCGTCCATCAACGCTCCGGAGGTGACCGCGCACACGTCGTGGCGCGGCGCCTGGCGGTCGCCACCGCGGCCCTGCACCTGCAGCACCGCCTCGGTGACCGTGTTCATGCCGTGCAGGTACCCCTCGGAGAGCAGGCCGCCGTTGGTGTTGACCGGCAGCGCGCCGTCGATGGCGGTGGCGCCGCTGCGCACGAAGCCACCGGCCTCGCCGCGCCCGGCCAACCCCAGACCCTCGAGGCCGATCAGCACTGTGCTGGAGAAACAGTCGTAGATCTGCGCCAGCTGCACATCGCGCGGGCCGACACCAGCGGTCCTGTACAGGTCATCGGCGAGCAGACTGGTGTAGTTGCGAGTGTAGTCCTGCCACAAAAGATGATCGCCGATGTCCAGTCCCGAGCGGGGCCCGGCGCGGTAGGCGCCCGCGGCGACAACGGCGGGAGGATGCCGCAGGCTGCGCGCCTGCTCCACCGACGAGACCACCACCGCGCAGGCGCCGTCCACCTCGATGGTGCAGTCGGCGGCGCGGAAGGGGTCGACGACGTACGGCATGGCCATGTAGGCGTCCATGTCGAGCGGCTCGCGGCGCGCGGCGCGCGGGTTGCCCTCCGCATACCGTCGCTGGGCGATGGCCACTGCGCCCAGGTCCTCGGCGCCGCCGCCGGTCTCGTGCAGGAAGCGCTGCCCCCACATGGCCACGTACATCAGGTAGGCGTCGTAGCCGATGGGGTAGCGGTACTGCGCGCCCATGCCGGCGAACTGCATGGTGCCGACGCGGTTGCCGCTGCGCCCGTTCATGGCACGGAAGACCACGACGTTGCGGGCGATGCCGCTGGTCACCGCGGCCGCGGCCAGGGTGACCAGGTAGCACGGCCCCTGGCCGCCGAGGTCGACGTCGAGGAGCAGGCGCTGGTCGCCCAGGGCGAGCGCGGTGGCCACCGCCTGGCAGGGCACCGAATCGTGCATCACCATGAAGCTGGCCACGCCGTCGACGTCGGCGCGATCGAGGCCGGCGTCCTCGATGGCGTTGCCGCAGGCTTCGGCGGCGAGGTCGAGGACGCTGCGGCCCGAGCGGCGGCTGAAGTCGGTGTAGCCGACGCCGGTGATGGCGGCGCGGGGTGCTGTCATGGCTGGAAGCGCAGCTCCGTCCAGGTGTCGTGGTCGACGAACTGCGGCGTCACCGCGTTGCCGATTGCCACCGCGGTGCCGCGCTCGTCCACGCGTCCCACCATACGCGGACCCTCGTCGAGTTCGACCACGGCGACGGCGTAGGGCGTCTCCCCTTCCATCGCAGGGGTCAGCGCGCGATGTACGCGAACGAACGAATACACCCGACCGGTGCCCGCCACCTCGACGTCCTCGCGCCCGCGCGCGCCGCAGTACGGGCACGTGGGCATGGGGGGGAAGCGGTGCTTGCCGCACGCCGTGCAGCGCTGCAGCACGATGCGATGGGCGCGCAGGGCCTCCCAGTACGGCGCGCTCTCGATGTCAGGCTGGGGCGCGGGCGCCGTTGCCTGCGTCGTGTCGCCGGTGTGCACGGCCATGGGTCTCAGCGTCCCCGGAAGCGCGGTTCGCGCTTCTCGGAGAACGCCTGCAGCCCCTCCGGCGCGTCCTCAGAGGTGAGGCAGTAGTACGCGTTGCGCTCGCGTTCGAATCGCATCGCCGCGTCCATGGGGATGTGGTTGGCCCACAGCGTGGTCATCACCTCTTTGGCGTTGGCAACCGCCAGCGGGCTCTTGCGGGCCACCTGCTCGGCGAAGTCGAGTCCCGCCGCCAGCAGATCGCCGGGCGGGACGCAGCGGCTCACCAGTCCCCACTTCTCGGCTTCGCAGGCGTCGAGGAAGCGTCCTGAGAAGAGCAGCTCGGCCGCCTTCTGGGGACCGACCAGCCG
Source organism: Candidatus Dormiibacterota bacterium (assembly GCA_035995545.1). Taxonomy (GTDB): domain Bacteria; phylum Chloroflexota; class Dormibacteria; order Aeolococcales; family Aeolococcaceae; genus DASRDZ01. The sequence goes on along the minus strand of DASYKI010000019.1, from coordinate 281,969 downwards.
CGGCAGCAGGGTGAGCACGCCGCCACCGCCCATCTGTCCGAAGTTGAGATGGCCGTCACCGATGCGCGCCGAGTCGGCGGCGATGGCGAAGTCGCAGTTGAGCAGCAGCTCGAGTCCGCCCGCCGCCGTGACGCCGTTGACCAGCGCCACCGCGGGGACGCGCAGCTGGCGCAGCCGTCCGAAGACGCGGTGCAGGTCGGCGACGAACTGCGGGAAGCGCACCGAGTCGCGCTGCAGCTCGATGTAGCCCTTGAGGTCGCCACCCGCGCTGAAGGCGCGGCCGGCGCCGGTGAGCAGCAGGCAGCGCACCGAGGCGTCGGCCTCGACGTCGTCGAGGCGGTCGTCGAGGGCGTGCAGCATCGACCAGTCGATGGCGTTGAGCTGGTCGGGCCGGTTGAGGACGAGCAGGGCGGCGCTGGCGCCCTCCTGCTGCAGCGGGCGCAGCTCCAGCTGCACGCGCTCGCCGGTGTGCAGGCTCATGCCCGGTCCCAGCGGCCGGCGGGGTCGCGCTCCATCAGGCCTCGCACGATCTCATGCTTCTGGATCTTGCCCGACGCGGTGGTGGGAAGCTCACTGAGGATCTCCAGGCGCTCGGGCAGCTTGTAGTCGGCCATGCCCGCGGCGCGCAGCCGCTGCACCATGCCGGCGAACTCCAGGGTGGCACCGTCGCGCAGCACCACGCAGGCGCAGCAGCGCTCGCCGAGGCGATCGTCGGGCAGCCCGACCACCGCGGCGCGGTGCACCTCGGGAAACTGCTGCAGCATGTCCTCGATCTCGCGCGGGGTGATGTTCATGCCGCCGCGGATGATGATCTCCTTCTTGCGGCCGACGATGGTGATGCAGCCCGCCTCGTCCATCACGGCCACGTCGCCGGAGCGCACCCAGCCGTCGTCGAAGATGCGCGCGGTGCGCTCGGGGTCGCGGAAGAAGCCGACGCAGGTGTTGGGACCGCGGGTGAAGATCTCGCCCTGCGCACCGCGTTGCACGGGGCGCCCCTCGTCGTCGCGCAGCTCGACCTCGACGTGCGACATCGGGCTGCCGTCGGTGTGCTTGCGCTTGTCCAGCGGTGCACCGGGGCGGTTCCACGTGCCAACCAGCACCTCGGTGGAGCCGTACAGGCGCAGCACCTGGATGCCCTGCTGCAGCGCGGCCTCGACCAGGTCGGGCGGCACCGGCGCGCCGCCGCAGCCGAAGCGCTGCAGCGATGCGAGCTTGACGCCACGGCGGGCCGCCTCCTCGACGAGATCCTTGAGGAACGTCGTCGCGGCCATCGTGTAGGAGCAGCGCTCCGCAAGGACCAGGTCGCAGGCCGTGCCCGCGTTCCACTGGTCCTGGAGGACCAGCGGTACACCGTTGTAAAGGGCCATGCGCAGGCCGTAGTTGAAGCCGGTCGAATGGCCGACCGGCGACGGCATCCAGACCACGTCGTCGGGCGTCATGTTCAGGTCGGCATAGGCGACGCGGACGCTGAAGTTGGCGGTCTGCTCGGTGTGCATGATCGCCTTGGGGGCGGCCTCGGTGCCCGAGGTGAAGATCAGCTCGGAGACGGCTTCGGCCCTGGGGTGTTCGGGGAGACCAGCGGTCTCCGGCGGCGCGTTGAGCACCTCGTGCAGCGACGCGGCGCCGGCTGCGCTGCCGCCGACGACGACGTGGTGGACGTCGAGGCCGGTGTCGGCGCGGAGCTCGTCGATCATCGGGCCGTAGGCGAAACCGCGGTATTCGGCCATGGTGACGATGGCGCGCGTGCCCGCGGTCTCGAACACGTGGCGCAGCTCCTTGCGGCGGTAGCCGGGGAGCAGCGGGTTGAGCACGGCGCCGGCGCGCTGCACCGCGACGGCGGCGACGGCAGCCTCGTAGCGGTTGGGCAGCTGCACCGAGATGACGTTGCCGGGGCGGACGCCGTGCGCCACCAGGTGGGCGGCCAGGGTGGTGGCGTCGCGCCACAGCTCGGCGTAGGTGGCCCGGCGGCCGTGGTCGTCGACGACGGCGAGGGCGTCAGGCCTGCTCTGTGCGTGGTGCTCGACGTTGCCTACCATTGTCGTGCCGTCCCACAGTCCCGCCTCGAGGTAGGCGGCGCGCCGGTCTGCAGGCGTGACGACGTCCTCGAGGACGGCGGCCACGGGGGCGTCCGTCCTCAGCAGCCGTTCCGAGGGTTCGATGGTGGTCATGGGGGATCTGGGGCCATCCTATAATCCTTTGAAAAGATTGTCGAGAAGCTACCACTTGAGGAACCGATGAGCACCGACGAGCACCACGGCCACCACGACCACCACCACGAGCACGAGCACGAGATCGACACCGGGAAGGGTCGGTTCAGCCTCGACAACCTGGGCCCGCTGCTGCCCGGGATGGCGGAGATCATGCCGCTGGTGGGCGGGCGCATCTGGAAGTGCTACTACGCCGGCAAGGCGCACAACAAGCCGCTGGCGGCGTTCCAATTGAAGGAAGCCGTTGCCCTGATGGAGAAGGGCGCGTTCCTGCGGCCGAAGTACAACGACAACATCGACAAGTTCATCGTCGAGGAGGTCGGGGCGGTCAAGCGCGCCATCGACGCTGAGGATTGGGATCAGTTCGAGGTGACGTTTGCAGCCATGGTGGGGGCGGCAAATGCGTACCACGAGCTGTACGACAAGGGGTATCTCAAGTGGAAGGTTCCCGAGATGCCCCCGCCGGACCTGGACATGACGCCCAGGCGCTAGAGCACGTCCTGCCGGCCTCTACCGGCTGGCGGCCGCCCCATCCTCGGCGGAGATCCCACGCGTGTGGCGCCCCATCCGGGAATTCGCCACCGCCATGATCCGATCATCCGAGCCGCGCCGGGCATGCAGCGCCGGCTCCTGCAGCAAGCCGGCGTTGACGATGAGCCCCCTGCCGATGAGCGCGTGGTCCGCCGGCCCCGTGTAGTGCTCGCGGGCGGCGTCCTCCGCCCCGCGGGCGTCTCCGGCGACGATGCCCGCCAGGATGCGCTCGTGCTCGCTGAGCGAGGTCTCGCGGGCCTTGCGCTCGACGGCGGGACCGAGCTGCGCGGTGCGGATGGCCAGCTGGTCGTCGTGCGCGCCCCAGATCCAGTCGAGGGCACCCGCCATCAGGGTGAGGCTCTCGTTCCCGCAGAGGGCGACCATCTGCTCGTGGAAGAGGCGGGCCAGCCGGGCGTAGCGCTCCGGCTCGTCGAGGGCGCCGCGCGACTCGGCGACCGTCTCGGTGAGCTGGGGGACCAGGGTGCGGCGGCGGTCCTTGCGCCCGGCGCAGAGGGCGGCGCAGAGCGGGTCGAGCAGGCGCAGCGCGTAGACGACGTCGTCGACGGTGACGCGGCGCGACTGCAGCACCAGCGCCGCGGTGTAGGCGGTCTGCTCCGGAGTCGGTGCGTGGACGATGGCGCCGCCGACGTTGCCTCGCTGCACGGTGAGCAGCCCCTCGGTCTCCAGGATGCTCAGCGCCTCGCGCAGCGAGGGCAGGCTGACGTTGAACTCCTCGAGCAGCTCCTCCTGCTTGGGAAGCGCCCCGCCGTCGCGCAGCGCGCCGGTGAGGATCTGGTCCCGCAGGGCAGACGCAACCACCTGCGCCACCCGCGGGCGACGCACCTGAGTCCTCTGACCGGCCCCGCTCTTGATGTTCATATTGTGAAACAATACCAGGGGTTGTGCCGAATCACGTGCACTTCACTGTCACGTGCAGTGCCTCTTCCCCCTCGACCTCGCCTCCCATGATGCGCAGCGCGCGGTCGATCTCGTCGAGCGCGACGGTGTGCGTGTGGAATCTGTAGAGAGGGTACCTCCCCGAGGCGACCGTGTGTACCGCCTGCTGCTTCGACCAGTCGCTGACGCCGACCACGCCGCGCACGCTGATGCCCCGGGCGCACAGCCGATCCGGTGAGAGTCCGGGCACCTGGTCGGCGCCGCCCTTGAGCCCGCCGAAGACGACGACGCCCTCCGGCCGCACCGAGTCGACGGCGATGCGCACCGGCTCCAGTGCGATCGGAGTCGTGTCGAGTGCGCAATCGACCATTGCACCGCCGGTGATCTCGCGCACGCGATCGACGACGTCCTCGCGCTCCATGTCGACGACGTGCGTCGCGCCCAGCTCGGCGGCGAGTTCCAGCTTCCAGCGATGGCGCCCGCGACCGGCGAGGATGATCGTCGACGCGCCGGCCACCGACGCGGCGACCACCGCGGAGAGTCCACGCTGGCCCGCCCCGATGATCAGCGCGCTGTCGCCGGCGCCGACGCCGCCCACCCGGCACAGCCAGTCGAATCCGCCCGCCAGCGGGTTGAAGAGCACGGCGTCCTCGCTGCTCACCGTCTCGGCGACGCGATAGAGAATCGTGTTGGGACGCAGCGCCATGTACTGGGCGTAGCCGCCCCAGAGTCCCGGCGCCACCGAGGTCGGCGTGTAGCCGTAGATCAGACGCTCGCGGCAGAAGAGGCGCCGTCCCGCCAGGCAATGCGTGCAGATGCCGCAGGACACCAGCGAGTTGACGGCGACGCGGTCACCGACGTCGACGCCCCAGCGTGCCCGCGCGACGTCGCCGATGCTGTGGATGCGACCGACCGTCTCGTGTCCGGGCACGAGGGGAAAGGTGACGAAGTCGTTGGCGTCGGCGCCGCGGCGGTACTGCTCCCAGTCGCTGCCGCACATGCCGTTGGCCTCGACCGCCAGGACGGCGGTGTCATCGAGCGGCTCCGGAACGGGGAGCCGCTCGACGACGACCTGGCGACTACCGTGCTGGACGGCAGCACGCGCCTCGGTCACCTCGCATCCCGCTCAGGGTTCGCGCGTGGTGGGGGTCTCGCCGTCGCCCGCCTTGGTCATGCGACCGCCGCGGGACATCCAGTCCTGGTTGCGGAAGATCACCACCGTGCGGCATCCCTCGGGCCCGGCGATGAGCGGACCGTAGCCGGTGCCCGCCTTGACGATGCGAACGTCGCCGGCGTGGTGCCACTTGCCGGTGATCTGCTGCGATCCCTCCAGCAGGATCTCCGCGTAGTCGTTGACGTGGTGGTGCGCCTCGGTGCGCGACCCCGGCGGATAGACGCCGGTGAAGATGACCGGTGCGTCCGGATCGTCGGGGTGGCCGAGGATGAAGCTGCTGATCCGGGCGCCGTTGTCGTATTCGTCCCAGCCCAGGCCGTCCCAGCTGGTGTCCTTGGCGAAGCTCGGCTTCTTGACCTTTGCCATGTCTGGTTTCCCTCCTAGGCGACGGGTGTCTTGCCCTTGCTGATGAACACGCCGCGGAAGCGCGAATCGCAGTACTGATAGGCCCTGTTGACGCCGCCGACGTAGTTCTGGGTGGCGGTGATGGCGGGGTCGAAGAAGATCGGCACGCCGTCCTGCACCTGCTGCACGACCAGACCGTTGGCCTGGCGGTACAGCGCGGCGCGGGCCGCCGGGTCGGCGGTGCCCTCGGCCTCTTCCAGCAGCGGCCGCAGGCCAGGAGCCTCGTTGCCGCCGGCGTTGACCGAGCCGTCGCTGAGGAAGTGGTCGTGGAGCTGCTGGTCGGGGTCCGCGGTGGCCACACCGCCGTACGACGCCGCCTGCGCGGTGCCGTGCTTGGTGGGTCCGCTGAGGAACACTGTCGGGAATGCCTGGGCGATGTCGATGGTCTTCACGTTCATGGTGATGCCCACCTGCTGCAGCTGGGCGGCGATCAGCTCACCCATCTGCACGAACGAGGTCGCGCTGGCGCCGACGTAGGCGTCGAACGAGATCGTGCCGGCCACACCCGCCTGCTGCAGCAGCGCGCGGGCCTTGGCAGGGTCGTGCGGGAACGGCGGGTTCTTGTCGAGGTTGGGATCGTAGGCCGCGCTCGTCGGCGGGAACTCCTGGAAGGTCGCGTGCACGGTGCCCTGGGTGAGCGCCTTGGCCAGCGCCTCGCGGTCGATGGCGTAGGAGATCGCCTGGCGCACCCGCGGGTCGGTGAACGGTGCCAGCGTCTCGTTCATGATGAGCAGACGGAACTGGCTGCCGGGGCCGGTGAGCAGCTTGATGGCGCTGTTCGACTTGAGGCTGTTGCCGTCGGCGACGGTCTGCGGCGACACCCAGTCGACGTCCTTGGCCTGGATGGCGTTGACCAGCGAGGAGAAGGGGATCTCCGAGAAGTCGATGCCGCCGAGCAGCTGCCCGGTCTTGTCCCAGTAGCCGTCCCAGCGCCGCACCGACATGCTCTGCCGCGAGACGATGGTGCCGGTCACCTTGTACATGCCCGCACCCACCGGCGCCTTGGCGAACTCGGCGCTGCTGCCGGCGGCCTTCACCGCCGTGGGCGAGGCCATCATGCCGGCGCGGTCGGCCAGCGAGGGCAGGATGCGGCCGACGGCGGCGCGCTTCATCTGCAGGTCGATGGTGTTCTGGTCGACCACCGTGGTGCTCTGCAGGTCGGCCAGCGTCGCCTTGATCGTCGACGCGGGGTCGGTGAGGACGCGGTTGAGGTTGAACGCGACCGCGTCGGCGTTGAACGGCGTGCCGTCCTGGAAGCTGACGCCCTGGCGCAGCGTCAGGCGCAGCACGTTGGTGGGACGCACCTCGTAGCCGGTCGCCAGCGACGGGACCAGCTTGCCGGTGCTGTCGAAGTCGAAGAGGCTGTCGAAGATCACCCGCAGCGTCAGCGGTTCGCAGGACTGCTGGGGACGGATAGGATCCTGGCTGGGGCCCACCACGCCCTGGTAGCGCAGGATCGCGGTCAGGTCCGGCTGCGCCGCCGTGCCCGTCGCCGACGGTCCAGCGGTGCCACCGCCGCTCCCGCACGCGGTCGCCGTCACCAGCGCGACGGCGCTGGCCGCCACCACTCGAGTTCGCGCCAGCCGTAGGCCCGCGCGTGCCACAGCCATGTGCTGCCTGGCCCTCATGTCTTCCAACCTCGTGACGGCTTTCTGTCCTGCTTCAGAAGCTGCTGCGGCGCAGCGGGCTAGGACGACCCGAACCCGTAGAGACGCAGTGCGTTGCCCGCCACCATCGCGTGCCGCTCGTCGGCGGGCACGCTGGCAAATGCTGAGTTGATGTTCTTCCACGACGCCGGCCAGTCCGACGCGATGTGCGGATAGTCGTTCGACCAGAGCATCCGCTGCACACCGATGGTGTGCCGGTTGGCGATGGCCACGGTGTCGTGGATGAAGGAGAAGGCGAAGCGCTCGCGCACGTACTCACTGGGGAGCTGCGCCAGGTTCTGGTCCTTGAGCGTCGCCTTGGCATGGCGAAGGTAGTTGTCGTCGGCCTGGTCGAGGAAGTACGGGATCCAGCCGCAGTCGACCTCGTGGAACACGATGTTGAGGTTCGGCACGCGGTCGAGCAGGCGCGAGAAGATGATCTCCAGCATGCGTCCCGGGCAGTCGTAGAAGTGGCCGGCGCCGGGCAGGGTGCCCGCGTCGATCTGGAACGGCATCCCGTCGCTGAGCATGATGTGGATGGCCAGCGGCTTGCCGGTGGCGGCGACGGCTTCGAAGACGGGGTCGTCCTCGTCGCGGATCGAGGTGCCGCCGTGCGGGTACGCGTTGAGCAGGAAGCCGACGATGCCGGGAAGCTGCGCGGCGCGCTCGACCTCCTTCACGGCCTCGGCGACACCGCGGTTGGGGATGGCGGCGACGCCACCGAGTCGCGACGGTGCGTACGCGCAGAACTCGCTGAGCCAGTCGTTGTAGATGCGCACCATGGCGTTGTGCAGGTCGGCGTCGGTGTTGCCCACCACGCCCTGGAAGGGGCGGTTGGGAAAGAGGATCTCGGCGTCGATGCGGTCGGCGTCCTGGATGGCCAGGCGGTTGGCCGGGTCGCCCCAGAGCTCGGGCTTCACCTGGTCGGGGGTGAGCCAGTCGGTGAGGTCGGCGGGGGCACGACCCGCGGCCATGGTCCAGCCGAAGGAGATCGGCTGCGGGCAGCCCTCCATCACCCACGCGCCGCCCTGCTCCAGCCACTCGATGCGGGGCACGCGGTCGCGATGGCGCGCGTCGATGCGCGACGTCCACAGGTCGGCGGGCTCGAGCACGTGGGTGTCGGCGGAGATCACGTCGTACGAGGTGCGGGTGCGGGTCGGGTCCACTCGGCTGTCTCCCGTGCTCATTCTGGTTGCAACACCCTGGGGAACCCGTACATGCGCGCGGCGTTGTCGTGGAGGATTGCCTTTGCGTCCGCCTCGGGAACACCGGCGAACTGCTCGTCGATGACCTGCTGCGAATCCGGCCAGGTGCTGTCCCCGTGGGGGAAGTCCGACGACCACATGATCCGGTCGAGGCCGATGAGATTGCGGCAGGCGATCGCCGCGTGGTCGCGCATGAACGTGTAGCTGATGTTGCGGCGCCAGTAGGTGCTCGGCGCTTCCTTGTTGAGATGGTCCTGGTGCAGGTTGCGGAAGCGCGCCTTGACGTCGACGTAGTCCATGCGCTCGATGATGTTGGCCGCCCAGCCGGCGTCGTTCTCCACCGAGACCACCTGCAGCTCGGGCAGCGCGTCGAAGATGCCCTGGTAGATCATGCCGATGAAGGTGCGCTGCACCAGCGTGTAGTGCAGGAAGCGGTCGGTCGGGCTCTGGCCGCCGCGGACGCGGCGCTCGCTGGCGGTGTGCAGGCTGATCGGCATGCCGATGCGCGCGGCCGCGGTCCAGAAGGGGATGTAGCGTTCGGCGTGGTACGGCTCGGTGCCGTCGGGGAAGACGGCGATCATCACCCCGACCAGCCCCAGCTCGCGGCAGCGCTCCATCTCGCGCACGGCCGCGTCGACGTCGTCGAGCGACACCATGCCGATGCCCTTGAAGCGGTTGGGATCGCTGCTGCAGAATTCCGCCGCCCAGGTGTTGTACGCCGCGATGCAGGCGTTGGCGAAGGCGACGTCCTCGATGGCGAAGAAGCGCATCGCGATGGTGGGATAGAGCACCTCGGCGTCGATGCCGTCGACGCGCATCTCGGCGATGCGGGCGGTGGGATCCCATCCGCTCGACGGCACGTCGGCGTAGCGGCCGTCCAGCTTGACGTCGCCGCCCTTGTAGCGGACACCGTGGATCATCCCGATGGGGAACATCTCGGTGTTGTCGCAGACGAACACGTCGGTGGTCTCGCGATGCTCGACGTGCGGGGCGCGATCCCGATACCTGGCGTCCAGGCGCGTGACCCACAGGTCGGCGGGCTCGGTGAAGTGCGAGTCCGCGGAGATGATCGGGTACGTGCGGGCGGGCGCCTCGGCGACCTGCTGGGCCATTGCGCGACCTCTGAAATTCCAACCATCTGTGGATGACCCGGCCTGCCGCCTGGGTCTAATTGTGCAAAATACTACATAATGCGGAGAGGCGCGTCAATCGCTGGTTTGCGCGGCGAGGACGCGAGTGGCAAAGAGCTCCAGGCTGGTCCAGCCGAGCTGCGGGTCGGCGCCGCCGAGGAGCGGGTGCAGGACGAACCTGCGGCCCGGTTCCAGGCTGTCGAGCAGTGCTCTGCACTCATCGACGGTGACCACCTGGTAGAGGTTGGCGGCCCTCAATGCGGCGGCGTCCGAGGTGTCGGCGTAGGGGAGGCCGGCGGCGGCGGCCCATCCTGAGTAGGTGCGGGCATCGTGCAGCGCGTGAGGGGCGAGCTGCGCCCAGGTGCGCTCGGGATCCTCGGTGACGATCACCGCGTGGGTCGTCCCTGGCGTGTACCAGCGGCCCGACGACAGGCCGAGGCGCTCGCGTTCTGCAAGGAATGCCTGGTGCAGGCGGGGGTCGGCGGATGCCGGGAGCATGCCGTCGGCGAGGGCGGCGGCGCGGCGGGCTGCCGCGAGGGTGCGGCCGGCGACGTAGAGCGGCGGGTGGGGCCGCTGCAGGGGGCGCGGCCAGACGTCGAGCGGGGCGCCGCGGTACTGCATGGGCTCGCCGGTCCAGGCGGCGCGGAGGACTCTGAGGCCCTCGTCGGTGCGCGTCCAGCGCTCGGCCGGGTCGATAGCAAACATTGCATATTCAGCCTCGCGGTAGCCGGGGGCGCAGGCCAGCTCGACGCGTCCGCCGCTGATCACGTCGAGGACGGCGACGTCCTCGGCGACGCGGACGGGGTCGTGCAGCGGGAGCACCAGTGCGGCGATGAGCAGCCGCATGTGGGCTGTGCGCGCGGCGATGGCGGCGGCGAGGATGAGCGGCGAGGGGCAGTAGCTGTCGTCGCTGCCATGGTGTTCGGAGAGCTGGACGTGGTCGATGCCGTGGGAGTCGGCGTACGCGCACTGTTCGAGGGCCTGCGCGTGCATGCGCTGTTGGGAGGTGCCCTGGGGGGACGAGCGCATGTCGTAGCGGATGCCGATGCGCAGCGGAGGAGCTGGCGCGGGCGCGGTCACGCGGGAACGGCGGGCTGCGCGATGGCGGCGGGCTGCACTGCTCCTGTGGTGTAGAGGTGGCAGCGGACCAGGCCCCCGTTGACGTGGGTGGCTTCCGGCTCCACCTCGGTGCACACGTCCATCGCCGCAGGGCAGCGTGTCGCAAAAGGACAGCCGGTGTGAGGCGCGGCGAGGGACACTCCGCTTTCCGTGGCGGCACCCGTCGAAGGGATCGCCTCCGCCGCCGCACTGCTGATCTGCGGGCGCGAGGCGAGCAGGAGCTTGGTGTAGGGGTGCTGCGGGTTGTCGTAGATGTGGGCGGCGGTGTTGAGCTCGACGATGCGGCCGCGGTACATCACCGCCACGCGGTGGCTGATGTGATACACGAGGGAGAGGTCGTGGCCGATGAACAGGTACGACAGTCCTTCGTCGCGCTGGAGCTGCTCCAGGACGTTGATGACCTGGGCCTGTGTCGAGACGTCCAGAGAGGACACGGGTTCGTCGCAGACGATGAGGTCCGGGCGTGGCGCCAGGGCACGGGCGATGGCGACGCGCTGGCGCTGTCCCCCGGAGAGCTCCCCGGGATAGCGGCGCGCGAAGGAGGGATCGAGCCCGACCTTCTCCAGCAGCTCGGCGACGCGCGGTGCGCAGGCGGCGCGGTCGAGTCCTTCGTACGACTGCAGCGGCTCGGCGATGGTGCGGCCAACGGTCATCAGGGGGTCGAGGGTCGCGTAGGGGTTCTGGAACACCACCTGGATGCGGCGGCGGATCTCGCGATCGCGGCGGCGGTTGGGCGCGTCGATGCCGGCGCCGTCGAAGAGCATCGAGCCCGACGTGGGCACGGCGAGCCCGAGGATGAGGCGTCCCACCGTGGACTTCCCGGCTCCGCTCTCCCCCACCAGGCCCAGGGTTTCACCGCGTTCGAGCTGGAAGCTCACCGACTCCACGGCGGTGAACTCGGCGCCACCGCGGGCCAGCGCGGTGGAGCCCGTGGGATAGCGCTTGACCAGGTCGTCGACGCGCAGCAGCGCGGTGTCGGGACGCGCGCCCGCGCCATTGGAGCCCGACGCCGACGCGACCACCACGGCGGTGGCGGGACGCAGGCTGAGCTCCGCGTGGCGGACGCAGCGCACCACGCGCCCGCCGGCGATCTCGACCGGCTGCACCGGCTCGACGCAGCGGTCCACCGCGTACGCGCACCGCGAGGCGAAGCGACATCCGGACGGCATCGCCGCGGGCGAGGGCACCGACCCGGGAATCACCCGCAGCGTCGTTCCCTTGCGTCCCTGCGACGGCTGCGCTTCCAGCAGCGCCTCGGTGTACGGATGCGCCGGGCGGCGCAGCACGTCGCGTGTCGCCCCGCGCTCCACCACCTGCCCCGCATAGACGACGACGAGCTGCTCGGCGACGCGCGACACCACGCTGAGGTCGTGCGAGATCAGCAGCAGGCTCATGCCCTGCTCCTCGCGGAGCGAGGCGAGCAGCTCGAGGATCTGCGCCTGCACGGTGACGTCGAGCGCGGTGGTGGGCTCGTCGGCGACCAGCAGGGCGGGATGCGAGGCGATGGCCAGGGCGATCATGGCGCGCTGGGCCATGCCGCCGGAGAGCTGGTGCGGGTAGTAGCCGAGGCGCTCGCGCGGTGAGGGGATGCCGACGCGGTGCAGCAGCTCGGCCGCGTACTCGACGGCCGCGCGCTTCGACATCTGCGTGTCGGTGATGCGGATGGTCTCGACCAGCTGGTTGCCGACGGTGAAAGCAGGATTCAGGCTGGTCGACGGGTCCTGGAAGATCGCGGAGATGTGGCCACGGCGCAGCGCGCGCAGCTCGCGCGCAGTCGCGTGCGACATGTCGCGTCCGCGGAAGACGACGCTGCCGCCGGACTGGGTGATGTTGGGCGGCAGCAGCCGCAGCACCGCGAGCGCGGTGAGCGTCTTCCCCGAGCCGCTCTCCCCCACCACCGCCGTCGACTCGCCGGCGTGCACGGTGAAGCTGATGTCGTCGACGAGTCGCACCACGCCCTGGCGCCGGTGCAGGTCGAGCGCGAGGTGGTCGACCTCCAGCAGCGGCTCGCCGGGCACGGCGGTCATGCCTCGCTCTCTGCCAGCAGGCTCTCGCGCAGGCCGTCGGCGATGGCGTTGAACGACCAGCAGCAGATGGTGATCACCAGGCCCGGGACGAGGATCAGCCGCACCGTCTCGTTGACCACCGCGAAGCCGCGTCCCAGCAGGCTGCCCAGGCTCGAGGCCGGCGGCTGCACCGAGAGCCCGAGAAAGCTGAGCGCGCCCTCGGCGAGCAGCGCCAGCCCCATGGTGCTGAGCGCCTGCACGATCACCGGGCCGGCGATGTTGGGCACGATGTGCCGCCGCACGATGGTGGGGCCGCCGACGCCGGACACGGTGGCGGCTTCGATGAACGGTTCCTCGCGAATCGCCAGCACCTGCCCGCGCACCAGGCGAATGAACGCCGGCGCAAACGCGATCGACAGTCCCAGCATGGCGTTCTGCACGCCGGGCCCGAGGATGCCGACGATGGCGATGGCGACGAGCAGCCCGGGGAAGGCGAGCAGCGCGTCGGTGAGTCGCATCAGCACGGTGTCGACCCTGCCGCCGAGGTAGCCGCTCACCAGGCCGACGGCGCTGCCCACCGCGGTCGACGCCGCGACGGCGACCAGGCTGGCCAGCAACGAGAATCGGGTCCCGTAGAGGACGCGGCTGAGCAGATCGCGACCGATGTCGTCGCTGCCGAGCAGGTGCGCGGACGAGGGACCGGCGAGGACGTCGGGCGTCACCGCGGTGGGATCGTACGGTGCCAGCACTCCGGCGAGCAGACCGGCAAGCAGGACCATGGTGATCGCGATCAGCGCCGTCATCGCCATGCGGTCGTGGCGGTAGCGGCGCCAGGTGCGGCGCAGGGCCGAGCCCGCCGGGCGGCTGGCGATTGCGGGGACGCCGATGCTGGCGACGCTCACGACGTCACCCTCACCCGCGGGTTGAGCGCCATGTAGGCGACGTCGACGAGCAGGTTGACCAGCACCACGATCACCGCGGTGATCAGCACCATGGCCTGGATCACCGTGGCGTCGCGGTTGGTGATCGCCGCCAGGGTGTAGGCGCCGAGACCCGGCATCACGAAGATCTGCTCGACGATGATCGAGCCGGCCAGCAGGTAGCCGACGCGCAGCCCGAAGATGGTCAGCGCCGGCGCCGCCGCGTTCTTGAGGGCGTGCTTGCCGATGACCCGCAGCGGTCCGAATCCACGCGCTCGCGCGGCGCGGATGTATTCGAGGCCGAGCACGTGCACCAGGCCGGTGCGGATCTGCCGGGCCAGCTCGGCGGCCGGGAAGACGGCGAGCGTGGCCACGGGAAGCACCAGGTGCTTGGCCCACTCGATGACGGACTCGCTCGGTGACACGTAGCCGATGGCGGGCAGCCAGCCGAGTCGCACCGCGAAGAAGGCGACCAGCAGCGTGGCCAGCCAGAAGTTGGGGATCGACAGCCCCAGCGAGACCGCGCCGAGCAGGACGCGATCCGGTAATCGGTTGGCGAACACCGCCTGCACCACGCCGATCAGGGTGCCGAGGACAGCGGCAAGCAGCAACGTGAACCCGGCGATCGAGGCGGTGACGCCGAAGCGGCGGCCCAGCTCCTCGCGCACCGGCTGCCCGGTGGTCACCGAGACGCCGAAGTCGCCGGTGACCGCCTTGCCCAGCCACGACACGTAGCGCACCGGCGCCGGCTTGTCGAGGTCGAGCGCCTTGCGCGCCGCGGCGATCTGCTCGGCGGTGGGGTTGGGTCCCAAGGCCGCGGTGGCGGGATCGCCGGGCAGCAGCAGCGCCAGCGAGAAGGCCGCGATCGAGATGATCAGCAGCATCGGCACCAGGGTGACCAGGCGCCGCAGCACGACTCCACCGAGCCCCTGGAAACGCGGCATCCGCCGGAAGAGCAGATGGCGACGGTCGAGCGGACCGCGCGACGACAGCAGCGGGACGCTCACCCCCGTGTGCCTCAGGCCTTCGGGCGCTCGCTACCGTTGCGCAGGGATTCGACCGTCACCCCGCCGAGCTGGTCGCCCTGCACCTCGGAGTTGTGCGCGTGGGCGAGGTGGTGCAGCGAGAAGGCGATCTCGATGCCGGAGCGCATGCCCATCTGGTCCTCGGCCTCGTTGATCGCCTTCTTGGTGAGGGCGAGTCCGAAGCGGGGCATGGTGGAGATGCTCTCGGCGAGCTCGAGCGTGGTGCGCTCCAGGTCGTCGCGCGGCACCACGCGGTTGACCATGCCCACCTCGTAGGCGCGCTGCGCCGGCATGCGCATCCCGGTGTAGAGGAATTCGCGCGCAACGCGCGGGCCCAGCACCCAGGGATGGGCGAAGAACTCGACGCCGGGAATGCCCATCTTCACCACGGGATCGGAGAAGAAGGCGTCGTCGCTGGCGACGATGAGGTCGCACACCCAGGCCAGCATCAGCGCACCGCCGATGCAGGCGCCGTGCACCATGGCGATCGACGGCTTGGGCAGCTCGCGCCAGCGGCGGCACATGCCCAGGTACACCTCCTGCTCGCGCGCGTAGCGGCGGGCGGCGCCCTCCTTGTTGGTGTGGTCCCACCACAGCGAGGCCTTGCGGTCGAAGGGCTGGTCGACGTCGCGACCGGGCGTGCCGATGTCGTGTCCCGCCGAGAAGTGATCGCCCGCGCCGCGCAGGACGAGGACGGCGACGTCGTCGTCCTCGGCGGCCCGGTAGAAGGCCTGGTCCAGCGCGTAGGTCATCGCGCTGTTCTGCGCGTTGCGGTAGCGCGGGCGGTTCATGGTCACCAGCGCGACCGGGCCGCGCACCTCGTAGGTGACGACTGCTTCCTCGCTCATCGCTGCGTGCCGAACCCGTAGACGCGCTCGGCGTTGCCGGAGAGGATGGCGTGACGCTCGTCCTCGGGGATGCCGGCGAACTGCGCGTTGATCGTCTTCCACGAGTACGGCCAGTCCGAGGTGATGTGCGGGTAGTCGTTCGACCAGAGCATGCGCTCGACGCCGATGCGATGCCGGTTGGCCAGCCCGTACATGTCGGTGATGAAGGTGTAGAGGAAGTGGTCGCGCATGTAGTCGCTGGGCATGCGCTGCAGCTGCCTGTCCTTGAGCGTCGCCTTGGAGTGGCGCATGTAGTTGTCGTCGGCCTGCTCGGCGAAGTAGGTGGTCCAGCCGCAGTCGACCTCGGTGAGCACGAACTGCAGCGAGGGGAAGCGGTCCAGGATGCCGGAGAAGATGATCTCCAGCTGGCGCTTGGGTGCGTCGTAGAAGTGCACCGTGCCGGGCAGCTTGCGCGCGTCGAGCTGGAAGGGCATCTGGTCGTTGAGCAGGATGTGGATGGCGATGGGCATGCCGGTCTGCTCGATGGCGCGCCACAGGTCGTCGTCCTCGGGACGGATCGTGGTGTCGCCGTGCGGGTAGCAGTTGAGCAGCAGGCCGACGAAGCCGGGCATCTGGGCGACGCGCTCCACCTCCTGGACGGCTTCGCGCACACCGCGATTGGAGATCGCGGCGACGCCACCCAGCCGTTCCGGCGCGTACGAGCAGTACTCGCTGAGCCAGTCGTTGTAGGCGCGCACCATGGCGTGGTGCAGCTCGGGATCCTTGTTGGCGACCACCGACTGCCACGGGCGGTTGGGGAAGAGGACCTCGGCGTCGACGTTGTCGGCGTCGAGCTCCTCGCAGCGCACCTTGGGATCCCAGCCGCCGGCGCGCATCTCCTCGGTGAACATCCAGTCGCGCATGTCCTCGGGCTTGTTGCCCGCGCAGACGGTGAAGCCGAAGGCGATCGGGCGGGGCACGCCCTCCATCACCCAGGCATCGCCCTTCTCGAAGCGCTCGAGGCGCGGCACGCGGTCGCGGAACCTGGGGTCGACACGTGACGTCCACAGGTCGCCCGGCTCGGTGACGTGCGAGTCGGCCGAGATGAGGCGGTAGCGGCGTGCGGTCCGCGATGCCGTTGCCGTTCCGGGCGCGTCGGCCCGTTCGATGTTCGCGACCACAGCCTGACCCTCCAACACGGTCAGCAATTGCCTCTAATTGCGCATAGTATACATAGATCGCAGTGGCGCAACCGGGGGCTCGCAGGTGCCCCTACGCAGGCTCGGGGACGGCGCCGCGCTCGGCCTCCCAGAGCTCGACGAGGCGGTTCTTCTGCACCTTTCCTGACATGGTCATGGGCAGCTCGTCGACCTGGCGCCAGACGGTGGGGAACTTGGCGCGGGCGAGCTTCTGGGCTTCGAGATGGTCGAGCAGCGCCTGCTGGCCGGGCCAGTCGCGGCCCTGGCGCAGGACGACGAAGGCGGCGACACATTCGCCGAGGCGATCGTCGGGCAGGCCGGTGACGGCGACGGCACCGACGGCGGCGTGCGAGCTGATGGCGTGCTCGATGTCCTGGGCGGAGAACTTCTCGCCGCCGCGGTTGATCACGTCCTTGAGGCGGCCGGTCATGGTGATCCAGCCGTCGGCGTCGACCTGGCCGACGTCGCCGGTGTAGAACCAGCCCTCGCTGTCCACCTGCTCGGCGTCGAGGGTCGGGTCGGTGTAGCCGAGCATCTGCTCGGGGGCGCGCAGGCGCAGCTCGCCGAGGGTGTTCGGAGGCAGGGGGTTGCGGTCAGCGTCGACGGCCTGGACCTCGCAGCCTTCGGAGCTGCGGCCGTCGGTGTGGGCTCTCAGGTGCAGGGAGTCGTCGGGACCGACCAGGCCGACGGTGGGGGCTTCGGTCATGCCCCAGCTGCGGAAGGCGTGGATGCCGGCGGCGTCGGCGCGCTCGATGAGCGAGGGCGAGATGGCGGCGCCGCCGCACATGAAGGAGCTGAGTCGATGTGGGTGCTGCTCGGGGTTGGCCTCGTAGCCCTCGACGAAGCCCTGCAGGAAGACGGTGGGGCCGCAGGAGAAGGTGGCTTTCTCTTTGCTGGCAAGGGCGACGGCGGTGTCTGCGTCCCATTTCGTGAGCAGTACCGCCTTGGCGCCGTAGGCCGAGGGGAGGAGGGCGGTGAGCAGCAGGCCGGCGATGTGGGAGATGGGGGCGCCGGTGATGCTGACGTCGCGATGGGAGTAGCCGAGGGAGCGGCCCAGGGTCGTCACCTCGGCGAGAAGTGTCGCGCTGGAGTGGAGCGCGCCTTTGGGCTTGGCGGTGGTGCCTGATGTGTAGAGCAGGAGGCAGGCGGTTCCCGCGTGCGCAGGGTCTGGGAGCGACAGGTCCTCAGTGAGCGCGGTGTCGGGCGGTTGCGCCGGGAGTGTGGTCCAGCCGGGCCGCGCCACCGCCGAGTCGGTGCCCACCGAGATGCGCACCCGGGGCGTCACGCCGGCCGAGTCCATCAACGCTTCCATCTCGGCAACGGGCGAGCGCGAGCCCAGCGTCGACGCGAACACCACCGCGGAGGGCCGTGCATCGGCAAAGATCTGGGCCATCTCGTGCTCGCGATACGCAGGGACCACCGGCACGCAGAGGGCGCCGATGCGCCAGCCGGCGAGGTGCAGCACCACCGCCTCGACCGAGTTGGGGAGCTGCCAGAGCAGGCGGTCACCGGGGCGGATGCCGGCGTCGACGAGCCAGGCGGCGACGCGGGTCACCCAGCGGGAGAGCTGGGCGTAGGTGAGGCGGGTGTCCTCGCAGACGAGGGCGGTGCGGTCCGGCCAGCGGCCGGCGGCGCGGGAGGGCAGCCAGCCGATGCGCTCGTCGGTGCGCAGGCCGCGCGCCCGGTAGCGGTCGTCGAGTCCCGGTGGCGTTCCCGGCATGCGTCTCCAACCCACTGGCCGCCTCGTGCTCTGTTGACATAATATGTGGAAATAGAGCCGAGCGCTGCCGCCGGTGCACACAGTTGGAGAGTTGCACGATGGGCGACCTCGACGGGCGGGTGGCCCTGGTCACCGGGGCGGCCGGCGCCGGCATCGGACGCGCCACCGCGCGCACCCTCGCCGCCGCGGGAGCCACCGTGGTGGTCACCGACGTGCACGAGCGGCGCACCAACGAGACCGTCGAGGCGCTGCGCGGCGAGTTCGGCGCCGAGCGCATCGTCGGGCACGTGCTCGACGGCGGCGACCCCGAGCAGATCGCGCGCGTGGTGGCGGAGGTGAGTGCCAGCACCGGCGATATCGACGTTCTGGTCAACAACGCCGCAGTCAACCCCTTCGCCGAGGTCGACACCCTGGAGCTCGCCGACTGGGATCGGGCCATGGCCGTCGACATCACCGGTCCCTGGCTGCTCATCCGCGCTGTGCTGCCGGCGATGCGGCGCAAGGGCGCGGGGTCGATCGTCAACGTCAGCTCGGTGGCCGCGTACACGGCTCCCGATCGCGAGGCGCCGTACGCGGCCGCCAAGGCCGCGCTGCACTCACTGACCCGCACCGTGGCCCGCGAGATGGGCCCGTACGGCGTCCGCTGCAACGCGGTGGCGCCCGGGCTGATCTGGACGCGCTTCATGGAGAAGTTCGAGGACCAGTTCCGTCCCGAGGTCGAGCGCACCCCGCTGCGGCGCTGGGGCCAGCCCGAGGACGTCGCCGACGTGGTGCTCTTCCTCGCCTCCGACGCGTCGCGGTTCATCACCGGCGAGGCGCTCACCGTCAGCGGCGGCTGGTACATGCACGCATGAGGAGCCCCCGATGCAGCTCTCGCTGAACCTCTTCGGCCTTCCCGTCGAGGACTACGGAACCATCTCCATGGCGGCCGAGCGGGCCGGCTACGAGCTGATCTGGCTCTCTGACCACCTGGTCACTCCGGTGGAGTGGGAGCCGACCTATCCCTACTCCGGCACCGGCCGTCCCGGCGCCTACAGCTCGCGGACCCCGCTCGCCGACGTCTGGTCGATGCTCGGGTACCTCGCCGCCGCAACCAGCCGCATCGGCCTGGCCACCGGCGTCTACATCCTGCCGCTGCGCAATCCCTTCGTCACCGCGCGCGCCGCCTCCACGGTGCAGCTGCTCTCGGGCGGACGGCTCACCCTGGGAGTGGGATCGGGCTGGCTGCGTGAGGAGTTCGAGGCCGTCGGTGAGCGCTTCGACGACCGCGGTGGCCGCATGGACGAGATCGTCGACATCCTGCGCAAGCTGTGGTCGGGCGAGCCGGTCGCCCACGACGGGGCCCACTATCGCTTCGCAGCGGTGCAGATGGCACCGCCGCTGCAGCCGCAGCCGGCCATCGTCGTCGGGGGGTTGACGCCGCCCGCACTGCGCCGCGCGGCGCGTGTCGGCGACGGCTGGTTCGGTCCGCACTGCACGCTCGACGAGGCCGTGGCCGCGCGCGAGGCGATCGAGTCCGAACGGCGCCGGGCCGGTCGCGACCACCTTCCCTTCACCTACTACGTGCGCGTCGCCGATCCCTGGGGACCCGCTGAGTGGGATGCGCTGCAGCAGGCCGGCTTCGAGCACGTCAGCGTCTTCCCGGGACAGCTGGTCCCGGGCGCCGCGGGCGATGTCGCGGCCGTGATCGAGGGCATCGAGCGGCTCGCCGAGAGCGCTGTCGGTGTCTGATCCCGCGGTGCGGCGGCTGCTCGATCGCGCCGCCATCGAGGAGCTGAAGGCACGCTACTTCCGCTTCGTCGACACCAAGCGGTGGGACGACCTGGCCCTGTGCTTCACCGAGGATGCCTCGCTCGCCGCCGGCGGCAACGATGCGCGCGGACGCGAGGCGATCATCGCCCTGGTCCGCCGCTTTCTCGACGACGGCCGCAGCGTGCACCAGGGCCACATGCCCGAGATCACCTTCGACTCGGACGACAGCGCCAGCGGCGTGTGGGCGATGTTCGACCTCGTCGAGCGCCCGGGCGAGGGAGTTCGTGCCGGTTTCGGCCACTACCACGAGACCTACGTGCGCGACGGCGAGCAGTGGCGCATCGCCACGCTGCGCCTGGAACGCCTGCGCGTCGACCACCTCCCGCAGTCCGCATGGACCTGAGCTTCACCGCCGAGCAGGAGGCGTTCCGCGACGAGGCGCGCGCCTGGCTGGAGGCCCACGTGCCTGCCGAGCCGCTGCCGTCGATGGACACCGCGGAGGGATTCGCGCAGCACCGGCGCTGGGAGGCGACCCTCGACGAGGGGCGCTGGTCGGCGGTGTGGTGGCCGGAGCAGTACGGCGGCCGCGGCGTCGACCTCATGCACTGGCTGATCTTCGAAGAGGAGTACTGGCGCTCCGGTGCACCGCTGCGGGTGAATCAGAACGGCATCTTCCTGCTGGGGCCGACCCTGCTCGGCGCCGGTACCGACGAGCAGAAGGCGCGCTTCCTGCCGCGCCTCGCCGCCGGCAGGGACATCTGGTGCCAGGGCTGGTCGGAGCCCAACGCGGGCAGCGACCTCGCCGCCATCCAGAGTCGCGCCCGGCTCAGCGACGACGGGTCGGAGTGGATCGTCAGCGGGCAGAAGACGTGGTGCTCGCGCGCGGTGTGGGCCGACTGGATCTTCGGCATCTTCCGCACCGACCCGGCGGCGGAGCGGCACCGCGGTCTCACGTACATCATGCTGCCGCTCGACTCGCCCGGCGTCACCGTGCGTCCCATCGCCAAGTTCGACGGCGAGCCCGGGTTCGCCGAGGTGTTCTTCGACGACGTGCATGTCTCCGTCGACAACACGCTGGGCGAGGTGGGGCGCGGCTGGCAGGTGGCCATGGCCACGGCGGGATTCGAGCGCGGAGTCCTGCTGCGCAGCCCGGCGCGGTACGTCGAGGCGGTGCGCCGGCTGGGGGTGCTCTACGAGTCGAGCGCGTCCTGCGATGCGACGGTGCGCGACGCCGTGGCCGGCGCCTGGATGGACGCCGACGCCTACCGGCTGCACACCTACATGACGGTGTCGCGGCTGCTCGACGGCGAGCCGCTGGGTCCGGAGGTCAGCCTCAACAAGATCTTCTGGTCGGAGATGGACGTGCGCATCCACGAGACGGCGCTGCGCCTGCTCGGGGACCAGGCCATGCTCGACGGCCGCTGGCTGCACGGCTGGATGGCGTCGCTGGCCGGGCCGATCTTCGCCGGCACCAACGAGATCCAGCGCAACATCGTCGCGGATCGCGTGCTGCAGCTTCCCCGGGGGGCGTGAGCCCGCCATGCGCTTCCTGTTCGAGGAGCAGCAGCGCAGCGTGCGCGACTCGGTGCGCACGCTGCTGGAGCGCGAGTGCTCCGCCGCAGCCGTGCGGGCGGAGTTCGACGGCGCGGCTCGACCGGCGCAGCGCTGGCGGCGACTCGCGGAGATGGGCGCGCTGGGGCTGCTGATTCCCGAGCGCTGGGGCGGGCTCGGGCTCTCCGAGGTGGATGCCGCGCTCCTGCTGGAGGAGGCCGGGCGCTTTGCGCTGCCGGACCCACTCGTGGATACCGCGGTGATCGCGGGGCCGCTGCTGGGTGAGCTCGCTCCCGCGAGTGTGCAGGATCGCTGGATTGCGGACATCGCGGGTGGTGGTGCGCGAGTCGCCGTCGGCCTGCGGGCGTTCGGGCCCCACGTCGTCGACGCGGATACCGCCGATCTGCTGCTGCTGCAGGACGACGCGGGAGCGGTGCACGCTGTCCTGCCGGGAGACGTTCGCCTGGTGGCCCACCCGTGGCTGGACGCGGGCCGGCACTGCTTCTCGGTGGAGTGGGCGCCGCGCGACTCCACCGCCCTGGCCGGCGCAGCCGAGTCGGCGCGTGCCGTTGCTGCCGCGGTGGACCGCGGCGCCTTCGCCGTGTCGGCGCAGCTCCTCGGGCTTGGCGACCGCATGATCGAGATGGCCGGCCAGCACGCGCGCAGCCGCGAGCAGTTCGGACGCCCGATCGGCAGCTTTCAAGCCGTCAAGCACCTGCTCTCCAACGCCCTCCTCCAGCTGGAGTTCGCCCGCCCCCTGGTGTACCGGGCCGCGTGGTCCGTTGCTCACGGTGTGCCAGAGCGAGCCCGTGACGTCTCCGCCGCCAAGGTGCGCGCCTCCGAGGCCGCCAACGCCGCGGGTCGTGCGGCGCTCCAGATCCACGGTGCCATCGGCTACACCTGGGCGCACGACCTCCACATCTGGATGAAACGCGCCGCCGTTCTGGCCAACGGATACGGCGGTGTCGCCTGGCACCGCCAGCGCGTCGCAGCCTGCGTGCTGGGTCCTGCCAGGCGCTGACGCCGGCTCCCGACGAGCCTGCGCACAAAAAAAGAAGACCCCGCGCGCCACACGCAGGGCCTCCAGGAGGAGAGAGCAACCAGATCTGCCCTAGCGCAGAGCCGCCTCCATCTGCGCAGCGATCTCCGCCTCGCGCTCAGGCTTGAACACCATCAGCTTGGGATCCCACGGCGGGCTGGTCATGTCCATCAGCCACACCTCGTGCCCCTGCTTGGCGCCGAAGTTGTGCAACACGTTCATGGGGATGTTGACCACATCTCCGGGATGCAGCTCCAGCATGGTGCCGTCCATCCAGACCACGGCCACGCCCTTGATGATGCAGGTGTAGTGGTGGGTGTCGGGGTGGATGTGGATGCCGGTGCGGTTGCCGCCCTTGACGTTCGCGTACACCACGTCGATGTGCTCGGTCCGCTCCAGCAGCCAGGTGCGCCAGATGTCCCCACCGGTCTGGGGGTCCTTGTTGGTGGGATCGGGCGACTTGCCGGTGATCATCTCCTCGAGGCTCCAGGTCCTCGGCTTGAATTCGGTGCTCATGCCGTGGCGCCCTCCAGGGCACGGGTGGCCGCCTCGGCGACCTGGTGATCCTGGTCCGCGGAGCCGCCGCCGACGCCGACGGCGCCGATCAGGTACCCGTCCGCCTTGAGCGGCACGCCGCCGCCGAAGATGACCACGTCGAGCGCGCCCACCACGCCGTGCAGCAGGGCGGGGTCGTCCTTGATCATCGGGTACCACGCACGGCTGGGCATGCCCAGGCTGACCGCGGTCTTCGCCTTGCTCTGCGACGACTGGGTGTTGATCAGTGCCGCGCCGTCCTGGCGGCCGAACGCCTTGAGCAGGCCGCTCTCGTCGACCACGGTGACGGCGACCTTGATGCCGATGCTGTCGGCCTCACGAAAGGCGGCCTCGACGATCCGCTGCGCGGCCTCGATGCCGATGCTGCGCTTCTCGAAGGTATTCATCGCGCTGCCGGGAACCTCCAACCAAGGACGGCTATTTGTGCAAAGTATTGGTAAACGCGGGAGGAGCATACGGGTCTGCGCGCGCCTCGTCAAGGGGGCCGTCCAGCCCTCTTCCTGGGCGGCGCTCAATCCTCATATACTTCGCTGAAATGACCAGCGGAGTTCGGTTCGGCATGGCCCGGCCGCCCCGGCTGCAGGACGGCTTCGTGCCCTGGATGCAGCGTGCCGAGGAGGTGGGCTGCTCCCTGTTCGGGTTCGGCGACTCGCAGACGATGTGGCCCGACCCGTACATCGGCATGACCCTGGCGGCGACGTATACGAAGCGCTCGCGCATCGGCCCCATGGTCACCGTCCCGGTGACGCGGCACCCCACCGTGGCCGCCTCGGCGATCGCCGGCATCCAGCAGATCTCCGACGGCCGCGCCTTCTTCGGCATCGGCCCCGGCGACTCCGCCGCCTACAACATCGGCGTCCCCTCGGTGCGCATGGCCCAGCTCGAGGAGTACGCCACCTGCGTGCGCGACCTCTGCGCCAAGCACACCGCCGTGTACCAGGACCGCGAGCTCACCATGAACTGGGACACCGCGCCGGTGCCGGTGTGGATCGCCGGCGACGGCCCCAGGATGCTGGAGCTGGGCGGCCGCATCGGCGACGGCGTCATCGTCGGCAACGGGGCGACGCCCGAGCTGGCGAGCTTCGCGCGCGAGCACATCGCCAAGGGCGCAGCCGAGTCGGGCCGCACCATCGACGACGTCGACGTGTGGTGCATGGTGCGCATCCACGTCACCGACAGCGTCGAGCAGGGCATCGAGGACCTCGGCTTCTACCTGGCCAGCTACGCCAACGTGCGCTTCCGCAAGAACATGTACGACAAGGGCGTGACCGTCACCGAGGACATCGCCGAGAAGCTGAACGCCTTCCGCGCCGGCTTCGACGGCAAGCAGGCCTACGACGCCGGCAACCGCCACAACCTCGACCTGCTGGACCAGCTCGGCCTCACCCGCTGGCTCGCCGACCAGTTCCTGGTCACCGGTCCGGTCGACTACGTCATCGACAAGGTGCGCGCGCTGGTCGACGCCGGCGTGCGCAACATCGTGGTGCCGCAGATGCTCCCCGATCCCGTCGCCACCACCGAGCGGCTGGCACCGGTCATCGCCGCCTTCGCCTGAGCCCGCCGTGGATTTCGGCCTCAGCGACGAGCAGCGCGAGCTGCAGCGCACGCTGCGCCGCTACCTGGAGCAGCACGCACCGACGCACGTCGTCGCCGCGCACGACCGGGAGGAGCGCTACCCGCAGGCGATCATCGACGGCCTCGCCGGTCTCGGCGTCTGGGGCATGTGCATCTCGCCGGAATACGGCGGCAGCGGCGCCGACCCCGTCAGCGTGGCCATCGCCTGCGAGGAGCTGCAGCGCGCCGGCGGCTGCATCGCCTCGGCGATCACGCCGACGATGACCTTCTGCGCGCCGGGGATCGAGCGCCACGGCACCGAGGCGCAGCGTCGCGACCTGCTGCCCGGCATCGCGGCGGGACGCATCCGCATGTCGATCGGGCTCTCCGAGCCCGACGTCGGCTCCGACCTCTCGCGCACCTCGATGCGCGCCGAGCGTGTCGACGGCGGCTTCCTGGTCAGCGGACGCAAGACGTGGTCGACAGGCGCCGACGTCGCCGACTACGTCTTCGCCCTGGTGCGCACCGGCGAGCCGGACTCCGGCTATCGCGGACTCTCGATGCTGCTGCTGCCGCGCGTCGGCGCGCAGCTCACCGTGCGTCCCATCGCCAAGATGGCCGCGCAGGGCACGCACAGCTGCGAGGTCGCCGCCGACCGCGCCTTCGTCCCCGAGGACCGCCTGGTGGGCGACGAGGGCGCCGGCGGCCGCATCGCGCTGGAGCTGCTGGAGGTCGAGCGCGTCTACGCGGCGGCGCAGTGCGTCGGCATGGCCCAGGGCGCGTACGACACGGCGCTCGCCTATGCACGCGAGCGCGAGCAGTTCGGCCGTCCCGTCATCGAGCACCAGGCGGTGGCGCACACGCTGGCGTCGATGGCGACCGACGTCGAATGCGCCCGGCTCGCCGCGAGCTGGGCCGCGTGGCAGCTCACCCAGCCGTCGCCGCACACCACCGTCGCATCCATGGCCAAGATCGCCTGCTCGGAGATCGCCACCTCGGTGGTGGCGCGCGGCATGCGCGTCATGGGGGCGTACTCGTACTCCGTCGACCATCCCATGGAGCGCTGGTACCGCGAGGCCAAGCTCTTCGAGATCGCCGCCGGCACCAACGAGATCCTGCGCAACGTGCTGGCCAAGCGACTCCAGCCCGGCCCCGCCGCCGGCTGGTGAAAATTCGAACGGCCCGAGGCAGCCGCGCTGCTCAGATCAGGCGACCGACCTCATGTCCTTCGTGCACGGCCTGCTCGATGCGCCGCGGCGCGCGGGCGTCGCCGATGAGGTGCAGGCTGCGCACGCTGCCCTTGAGGGAGTGGAACAACCCGTCGTTGACGTCGTTGCCCAGTGAGAGCACCACCGCGTCGACGTCGTCGATGCTGTAGCGCCTGCCGTTGAGGGACATCCCCTCGACGTCGACGGAGCGGTCGTGGATGGCATGCACCCTGGTGCTGTCGTGGAAGACCACGCTCTTGCCACGCAGGCCCTGGATCCACAGGGTGCGATCGACGATGAGCATGTCGGCGGCGAACGCCGGCGCCGAGGTGACGCCCTCGACGCGCGTGCCGCGCGCCACCAGGTACTCGAGCGCGTCCGAGCTCTGGTGGTAGCCGATGCCGTCGACGATGACCACGTGGGCGCGCCCGTCGACGTCGCCACGCAGCACGTCGGCGTAGCTGAACACGTGCGGCTTGTCGCCGCCGGGGATGCCCGGCAGCATGGCCAGCTCGGGATAGTGGCCGTTGCGCCGGGGTTCGGAGCCGGTGGCGACGACCACGACGTCGGGGTGCAGCTCCTCGACGAGGTCCGGCGTCACCTCGGTGTCGAGCCGCACCTCCACACCCAGCTTGGCCACCTGTCCTTCGCGCCAGCGCACCACGCCGAGAAACTCGTCGCGCAGCGCCACCTTGCCGATGAGGTTGACCTGGCCACCGAGCTGTCCACTGCGCTCGCACAGGATGACGCGATGTCCTCGCCTCGCCGCGGTGATCGCCGTCTCCATGCCGGCGGGTCCGCCACCCGCGATGAGCACGGTGCGCGCCCGCTGCGCCGGCTTCAGCGTGCCGATGCCCCAGCGCTTCTCCTCCCCCACCGCGGGGTTCTGCGTGCAGGAGAGCGGCTTGTCCTGGATGATGCGCGCGAAGCAGCCCTGCTGGCCGCCGATGCAGGGACGGATGTCGTCGAGCCGTCCCTCCCGCGCCTTGTTGGGCAGCTCGGGATCCGCGATGCTGGCCTTGGTCATGCCGACCATGTCGACCAGACCGGCGGCGAGGATCTTCTCGGCCTCCAGGGGATCGACGACGCGTCCCAGCGCCAGCACGGGAATCGACACCGCCTCCTTGATCGCCGCCGCCTTGGGAATCTGGAAACCCGGTGGCAGGCGGTTGGTGGGCATCGAGGCCTCGGCCGGGAAGATGGTGCAGCTGATGTAGTCGAGCAGCCCGGTCTGGTCGAGGAGCATGGCCATCTCGATGGCGTCGGCGTGCTCGATGCCGCCCTCGATGGGCCACTCCAGGTTCATGCGCACGCCCAGCGCGAGATCGCGTCCGCAGGCGCGCCGCACCGACTCCAGTGTCTCGACGACGATGCGCAGGCGGTTCTCCAGCGAGCCGCCGTACTGGTCGGTGCGCTTGTTGAAGGCGGGCATCAGCCACTCGGAGAAGAGGTGGGTGTGCCCCATGTGCACCTCGACGCCGTCGATGCCGCCCTGCTGCGCGTTGTACGCCGCGGCGCCGTAGCCCTCCACCAGGCTGCGGATCTCGTCGTGGTCCATGGCCCGCGTCATCTCGCCACTGACGCGGTGGGGCAGGCCGTACGAGGTGGGCAGCAGCGGGCTGGGCCCCCACATCGGCGCCCAGTCGCCGCTGCCGCTGCCGCCCTTGAGGCGGCCGTGCTGGTTGAGCTGCGCGAAGATGCGGCCGCCGTTGTCATGAACTGCTTCGGAGATGCGCAGGAACCAGCGGCGCGCCTCCTTGGTCCAGGCGCCGGGACGGTAGGCCCCACCCTGCGGATGCGCCTGCAGCTGTCCCGCCACGATGAGTCCGAAGCCGCCCTTGGCGCGCTCCGCGTAGTAGTGGACGGCGCGCTCGCCGAGCACAGTCCAGCGGTCGTAGCCGGTGGGATCGGTCTGCGCGAAGGTGGTGTGCGCCGACGTGTAGAGGCGGTTGCTGATCTGCACCGGCCCGATCTGCACGGGCGTGAAGAGATGCTTGAAGGGTCCGACTGCTATGGCCATCTCAGAGCGCCCCGCGGTCCCAGAAACCCTGCCACGACGGCCAGCATCCCGGCAGGTCCGCCTCGCCATGCGGCCGGTCGGTCCAGCGCATCTTGCGCGCCCCCACCGGCGCCTCCTGCCACGGCGTGAAGTACCAGGGCACACCACGACGTTCGGCGAACACCCAGCGCCCGTCCACCCGCTCGTACCTGTCCCAGTACTGCGAGGCGCAGAGCGTCCAGGTGTCCTCGCCGATCTCCTGTTCGCAGCGCGCGTAGACGATGCCGTGGGCGTGATCCTCGTCGTCGACGTCGATGACGTGCTGGTGGATGAAGTGCTGGGAGTTGGAGTACGCGCGCTGGGTCACGTCGTAGCGGCGCCAGAGCGCCTCGCCTCCTGCGGTGCCCGACTCACCGGGGGCGTAGAACACCTTGCGACCGTCGTCGACGAACAGGGTGACCAGGGTGTCGAGATCGCGCATGTCCAGCGCAAGCGCATAGCGGGCGGCGAGTTGGCGGATCGCTTCGACTGCTTCCAGTCGCGCGACGCGACGTTCCAGACCACTTTCCATGGCGGTACCTCCAATCGCGGCCACAGCTACACATTTTCGTGAGGCTTGAACTTACTATATATATATTGCATGCTCACCAGCCAATCGTGCCAGTGGTTGGAGGGCAGGTCTTGATGAAGGTCGAACGGCGCACGGCTGCCACATGCATGGCGGCCACGGGTCTCTTGCTGGCGGGCTGCGGAAGCAGCAACAACACGTCGGGAACGTCGCCGACCGGTGGCGCCGGTGGCAGCGCCAGCGCCGCCGCTGGTCCGCCGATCACCATCATGACCATCACCGCGGCGCACACCACCACGGTGAACCTGGTGCAGATCTGGACCGGTGCGCAGGCGGCCGCCGCGCGCATCAACAGCACGGGCGGCATCAACGGCAGCCAGCTCACCGTGATCACCTGCAACGACCAGGGGACGCCGGACGGCGGCGCGGCGTGCGCGCAGCAGGCCGTCGACCAGAAGGCGGCGGCGGTGGTCGGCTCGTACAGCCGGGCCAGCGGCTCGCGGATCATCCCCATCCTCGAGCAGGCCGGCATCGCCGACATCGCCAACCAGGTGGTCACGCCGCAGGACTCCACCAGCAAGGTCGCCTTCCCCATCAACGGGTCGGCCCCGGCGCTCTACGCGGGCGACGCGCTCATGCTCATCCAGCAGGGCGCCAAGCACATCAACGTGGTCCGCGACGACGTGTCGTCGGAGGCCAACCTCGGCAACTACGTGCAGACCGCAGTGCAGAGCAAGGGGCTGAGCATGTCCGGCTCGCCGGTGATCATCCCCAACGGCACCACCGACTTCGCGCCCATCGTGGCCGCGGCGCAGGCGAACGGGACCGACGGCATCGTGCTGCTCACCCCGCGCACCCAGGCCACCACCTTCCTCAAGGCGGCGCAGCAGTCCGGCGTCGACGTCAAGAGCGCGCTGAGGATCGCCGCCAACCCCAACGTTATCGACACCAAGACGCTGGGCGCCGCCGCCGACGGCATCCTGGTCGACGACCACTTCCCGGGTGAGCACAGCGGCAACGCAACCATCGACCAGGCCTACACCGACATCCGTGCCCAGCCGCAGGACAACATCGCCGACACCACCTCGCTGAACAGCTACTTCGGCGTGATGGTGTTCGCCCAGGTCGCCAAGAAGCTGCAGACGGTCAGCGCCGCCACCGTGCTGGCCGGGCTGAGCGCGGCGACGTCGGTGAACGTCGCCGGCCGCATCATCGACTTCACCAAGCCCAACTCGAATCCCAGCCTCGCCCGCCTGTTCAGCAGCGGCGTGTACACCTTCAAGGTGCAGAGCGGCAGCTTCGCGCCGATCAACCAGACCCTTCTGAAGGCCCTGTAGCCAGCCGCGCCCGGTGATCGAGGTCCTGCGCTTCGCGTTGCTGGGCCTCGGCCCGGGGGCCATCTACGGCCTCTTCGGCCAGGGCATCGTGCTGGTGCACCGCGGCGCGGGGGTGCTCAACTTCGCCCACGGCGCGATGGGCATGGTCAGCGCCTTCGTCTTCCTCGACCTGTGGCAGGGGTCGGGGTGGCCGGTGCTGATCGCCCTCGCCGCGGCGATCGCATTCTCCGCATTGCTCGGCGCCGCCACGCACTTCTTCGTGATGCGACCGCTGCAGCACGCCTCGGCGGTGATCCGCATGATCGCCACCCTCGGTGTGCTGACCGTCCTGCAGGAGGCGGCCAACATCAAGTGGGGCAGCGAGGAGCAGCTCGTCCCCCAGTTCCTGCCACAGCGCGTGCTGCGCCCGGCGAGCACGCTGGTGATCGGCGAGGACCGGCTGATCCTGCTCGGCATCGCCATCGCGCTGACCGCGACGCTGTGGTCCGTGTACCGGTACAGCCGCTTCGGCAAGGCGACCGCCGCGGTGGTCGAGAACCAGCGCGCGGCAACGGCACTGGGCTGGTCGCCGAACGTCATCTCGCTGGTCAACTGGACGCTGGGTGCGGCGCTCGCCGGCGCGGCGGGATGCCTGCTCGCGCCACTGTCCGGCGTGCAGATCCAGACGCTCACCCTGATGGTCATCCCCACCCTGGCGGCGGCGCTGATCGGAGGCTTCGAGTCCTTCCCACTGACGCTGCTGGGCGGCATCATCCTGGGGATCATCGAGTCGGAGGCGGCGCGCTACGTCAGCACTCCGGGAATCGCGCGCTCGGTGCCCTTCGTGGTCATCACCCTGGTCATCGTGCTGCGCGGACGCTCGCTGCCCGTGCGCGGGTTCCTGGCGGAGCGGCTTCCCGCGGTGGGATCCGGGCAGGTGCGACCGATCACCCTCGCCGTGGTGGTCGCCACCTTGGGGATCGTGGCCTGGCTGGCATTTCCGACGACGTGGCTCGAGGCCGGGACCACCATGCTGGCAACGGCGATCACCCTCCTCTCGCTGGTCGTGCTCATCGGGTATGCCGGCCAGCTCTCGCTGGGCCAGTACGCACTGGCCGGCCTCGGCGCCCTGATCGCCGCGCGACTGGCGGCGCACGGCTGGCCGTTCGAGCTGGCGCTGGTCATCGGCGTGCTCGGCTCGGTGCCGATCGGGCTGCTCTTCGCGCTGCCCGCGCTGCGAGCGCGAGGGGTGCACCTCGCGGTGATCACATTGGGCCTTGGCTACTCGCTGTTCCTGGTCATCCTCAACAACACCACGTACACCGGCTACGCGCAGGATGCGCAGCTCGGCAACATGCACTTCCTCTTCTGGAACATCGACGCCACCTCGCAGCCGCTGCACTACTTCCTGTTCGTCCTCGGGGCCATGGTGGTGGCCGGCCTTGCCATCAGCAACGTGCGGCGCGGGCGCGCCGGCCGGCGGCTGATCGCCGTGCGCACCAACGAGCGCGCCGCGGCGGCGCTCGGCATCAACGTGCTGGGCACCAAGCTCTACGCCTTCGGCCTGGCCGCCTCGGTGGCGGCGCTGGGGGGAATCTGCCTGGGCTTCCGCAGCCCGTCGATCGTGTACACGGATCTCTACGACGTCTTCGCCTCCATCACCGCGGTGCTCATGGCGGTGATCGGCGGCGTCGGCTACATCGCTGGTGTCCTCTTCGGCATGACCTTCGCCAAGGGTGGCCTGGGCACGCTGATCAATCCGTTGATCGGCGGCTTCGACCGCTACATCGGGCTGGTCAGCGGCCTGCTGCTGCTCGCCGTGCTGCGCGTCAACCCGCACGGGCTGGCGCTCAAGCACGTCGAGGCGGTGCACGTCGTCGGGCGGCTGGTCTTCCGCCACCGGTCGCGGGAGGAGACCAGGCGCGATGTGGCAGGCGCGGACGCGGTCCGGGCGACGATGCCCGCGCTCTCCCCCGCCACACTGGAGATCGACGACATCACGGTGCGCTTCGGTGGCGTCGTCGCGGTGCAGTCCGTGTCGCTCGCCGTCGAGCCCGGCATGGTCGTCGGGCTGATGGGACCCAACGGCGCCGGCAAGACGACACTCGTCGACGCCGCCACCGGTTTCGTGCGTCCCAGCAGCGGGCAGGTGCGGCTCGGTGGCGAGCGCATCGACCAGCTGCCCGCGTACGTGCGCGCCCGCCGCGGACTGATTCGCTCCTTCCAGGGATTGGAGCTCTTCGAGGACGTCACCGTGCGCGAGAACCTGCTCGCCGCGTCGGACGGACATGAGTGGAGCGCTCTCCTCACCGACATCGTCTGGCCGCACGGCGCGGCCCTGCCCCCGGTGACCGCCGCCGCGGTGCGCGAGTTCGGCCTGGAGGAGGACCTCGACCGCAAGCCCGAGGAGCTGTCCTATGGCAGGCGGCGCCTGGTCGGCATCGCGCGGGCCATCGTCGCCGCGCCGTCCGTGCTGCTGCTCGACGAGCCCGCGGCGGGACTCAGCCAGAGTGAGCGCCACGATCTCTCCGCCATGCTGCGGCAGATCGCAACCAGCTGGGGCATCGGCATCCTGGTCATCGAGCACGACACCGCGTTCGTCCTCGACCTCTGCGACCGCGTCGTGGTCCTCGACTTCGGCCGGCTCATCGCCGACGGCACGCCGGCGCAGGTGCGCGAGGATCCCGGTGTGCGCACCGCCTATCTCGGCAAGCCGGCGGCAGAGGTGGCCCATCCAGGCGTGGGTGCGCGGCCATGACGCTGTCCGCGGTGCCTGCGGAGACGGCGACGGCGCGCGGCGCACCGCTCGTCGAGATGCAGAACGTGTGGTCGGGATACGGCCGCGTCCTGGTGGTCCGCGATGTCAGCCTGGCCGTCCACCCCGGCGAGGTGGTCGTCCTGCTCGGTCCCAACGGCGCGGGCAAGACGACGGCGCTGCTGACGCTGTGCGGCGAGCTGCCCGCGGTGCGCGGACAGATCCTCTGGAAGGGCCGCGTCACCCGGGCCCGGCTGCACCGCATGGCCCGCCAGGGATTGAGCTATCTGCCCGAAGGGCGTTCGGTCTTCATGCGACTCAGCGTCGCCGACAACCTGGTCCTGGGACGCGGCGATCCCGAGGCTGCACTGGAGCTGTTCCCGCTGCTGCGTCCACTGCTGCCCCGCCGCGTCGGCACGCTGTCGGGCGGTGAGCAGCAGATCCTGGCGGTGGCTCGCGCGCTGGCCAGCAACCCCGACGTGCTGGTGATCGATGAGCTCTCACTGGGCCTCGCGCCCCTGATCGTCGAGCAGCTCGTCGGCAGCCTGCGCGCCGCTGCCGACCGGGGCGTCGGTGTCCTGCTGGTCGAACAGCATCTGCACGTGGCCATGGACGTCGCCGACACCGTGTACGTGATGCAGCGAGGCGAGATCCGGCTCAGCGGCCCCAGCGCAGAGTTGCGCGGGCGCCTGCTGGAGGTCGAGGAGTCGTACCTGAGCAAGGCGCCCGCCGGCGATGGCGAGAACCTGGGATGAGGATCGTCGTCTGCGTCAAGGAGGTCGCCGATCCAGACCGTGTCAACGAGCTCGCCCAGGGACGCTTCCTGCGCGTCGACGCCGAGGCGCTCGACCTCGATCACGAGCACATCGGTGCGGTGATGAACGGGTACGACGAGCAGGCGATCACCGTGGCGACGTCGCTGCGCGCAGCCAGCGAGGAGTGCGAGGTCGTCGCGCTGGCCTGCACATCGCGCCCCCCCGAGCAGCTGCTGCGCCGCGCCAT
Organism: Candidatus Dormiibacterota bacterium; assembly: GCA_035995545.1. Classification (GTDB taxonomy): domain Bacteria; phylum Chloroflexota; class Dormibacteria; order Aeolococcales; family Aeolococcaceae; genus DASRDZ01. The sequence goes on along the minus strand of DASYKI010000019.1, from coordinate 248,659 downwards.
GGAGCTGGGCGCCGACCGCAGCTGCTGGGTGCGCCTCGCGGCACCACTGCACAGCCCGCGCAGCGTCGCCCACGTGCTGGCTCTGGGCGTGCAGTTCCTCGGCGGCGCGGACGTCGTGCTCTGCGGACACCAGGCGTCCGACGACGACCAGGGCGTGGTCGGCCCACTGCTCGCCGCGCAACTCGACGCGGCGTTCGCCGGCGACGTGCACCGTGTCGAACCGGGGCGGGAATCGACGCTGCTGCTGCACCGCCGCGCGGCCGAGGAGGACGTTGTCCTCGAAGCCCAGCGACCCGCGCTGGCGGCGATCAAGGATGACGCCTGGCAGCCGCCGATTCCCAAGGCCATGCACATCCTCGCCGCCCGGCGGGTTGCGCCCTTGGAGGTGACGCCGGAGCAGATCGGCGTCGACTTCCAGCGCGTGGCGGGCTGGGAGTCCGGCGTCGAGCGCGTCGGCTTCGAGCTCGTCGAGAGCGGCGGGGACTGCGACATCGTCGAGGGCGACTCGCTCGACGACGTCGCCGCGGCGCTCGTCGCGCGGCTGCGCGGCAGCGGGGTCCTCTGAGCATGGCGAAGAGCCCATTGTCGATCGCCGTGGTTGCGGCCGGCGGGGACCGCGACGACGCGATGGCGCTGGCCTCCCTGGCGCGACGCCTCGCCTGCGAAGGCGGCGGCACCGTGCACGCACTGGCCACCGGTGACAGCGACGACGTGCGTGGCCTCGCCGCAGTGCTCGCCGGTGCGCTCGCGGCCACGCCGGCGGACGTCGTGCTGCTGCCCGACACTCCCGATTCCCGAATCCTGGCGGCCCTGCTTGCGGAGTCACTCGACGCCGGAATCCTCACCCGCTGCACGTCGGTTGCGCGCAGCGCCGGCGGCTTCGAGGTGGCCTGCGCCACGTATGGCGGCGTGGCCCGCGCACACTACCGCCTGCGCGCCGGCGACCATCCCTGGGTGCTTGCAGTTGACGCGCAGGCGATCACCGGCAGCGGTGAGACGGACCCCGTGCCGGTGATCGACGTCGCCGCGCCCGCGGCGACGTCGCACGTCCAGGTGCTGTCGCGGCAGGCGCGGCAGCCGTCAGGTCTCGCCGGTGCGCGCGTGGTGGTCACCGGTGGCGGTGGCCTGCGCAGCGAGGAGGACTATCGCCGCGTCGAGCAGCTCGCGGAGCTGCTCGGTGGAGTCGCCGGCGCCTCGAAGCCCGCGGTGGTGCGGGGCTGGGCGCGCGCCGAGCAGAAGGTTGGGCTCACCGGCGCGCGCGTGTCGCCGGACGTCTACATCGCCCTCGGCGTGTCGGGTGCGAGCCAGCACATGGCCGGGTGTGCCCGGGCCAGGGTGGTCGTCGCCGTCAACATCGATCGGCGCGCGCCCATCTTCGCCCACGCCACCTACGGCGCCGTGGCCGACGTCAACACCCTCCTCCCCGTGCTGATCGACGCGGTGCGCAACGCGCGCTAGCGTCGCAGCCGGACGAGCTCGTCGGGGTGTGTGGGCGCCCGGTTGTATGCTTATATAACTTACAAGAAAAACGGCAATGTACGAGGAAGACATCATCGAGGGCGCCGGCAGCCGGCCCCGGTCGATCGGCCTCCTGCTCACCGCGCTGAGCATCGCGACATGCACGGCGTCGCTCTCCCAGGCGATGGTGATCCCGCTGCTGCCGCGCATCCAGAGCGACCTGGGTCTCTCCCCCACCGCCGTCACCTGGGCGCTCACCGGCTACCTGCTCGCCGCCGCGGTGGCCACGCCGGTGCTGGGACGCCTCGCCGACATCCACGGCAAGCGTGCGGTGCTGATGGGCGCGCTGGTCGTCACCATGGTGGGCGCGCTCATCTGCGGCATCGGCCATTCGCCGGTCGCGCTGATCGGCGGACGCGTGCTGCAGGGCAGCATGACGGCGGTCTATCCGATGGCCCTCGCCCTGGTGCGCGACGAGGTGCCGCTGCACCGCCTGCGCGCCAGCATCAGCACGGTCAGCGCCGTCTTCGCCGCGGGGGGCGGCGCGGGACTCATCGTCGCCTCGGTGGTCGCCGAGGTGACCACGGGATACCAGGTCGCGTTCGTCGGACTCGCGGTGCTCGTTCTGATCAGCACCGTGCTCGTGTTTCTCGCGGTGCCCGAGTCGCCGCTGCGCACACGCGCGAGCATCGACGTGGTGGGCGGCGTGCTGCTGGCGACGTGGCTCGCTGCGCTGCTGCTGGCGGTGACCGAGGGACATCCATGGGGCTGGAGCGACCCGCGCATCCTCGGGCTGTTCGCCATCACCGCGGTGGCCGCCACGGTGTGGTGGATCGTCGAGTCGCGCACCGCCATGCCGCTGGTCGACACCGCCGTGTTCGTGCGCCCCGGCGTGCTCATCGCCAACGTCGGGCAGCTGCTCGTCGGCTTCACCAGCTTTCTCGCCTTCATCGAGATCTCCGACTTCGTGCAGACGCCCTCGGCGTCGGGATACGGCTTCTCGGCGAGCGTGCTCGGAGCCAGTGTCTTCCTGCTGCCGTGGACGGTGACCAGCGTCGTGGGGCGCCCACTGGTGACGCGCCTGCTCAGCCGCGTCGGGCTCGACACCATGCTGGCCGCCGGAGCGCTGATCGTCGCCGCATCATTCGTCTACCTGGCGCTGCGACACGGCGCCGTCGACGTGTACATCGCCAGCGGCGGCGCCGGACTCGGCATCGGCACCACGTCGGTGGTGATCCCCATCATGGTCGTCGAGGGCGCGCCGCAGTCGCAGATGGGTGTGGCCACCTCGATGAACATCATCGCGCGCAACGTGGGTGGGGCGATCGGCGCCGCAGTCGCGGGTGCGCTGCTCGCGGTGGCGGGCACCAGCGCCGCGCGCGTGGGCTACCCCGACGTGAGCGGCTACAACGCGGGATTCCTCGCCGGCGGCGCCACCTGCCTGGTGCTGGTGCTCGTCATCGTGGCCAGGACTCCGCGGCTGCGCGGTCGTCGCCGGCAGGTGCCCCTGCCGCACGAGGCGTAGCGCTCAGCGCCACCACGGAGTCGCGGCGGCCTCCCCCGCCGCGCGCACGGCGTCCTCGATCTCCGCCGCCAGTCGTGCCAGGTTGTCGACCCACTCGCCGGCGATGAGCGCCGCCATGGCGCCGCGCGCCGCGCTCTCGTCGTGCACCGCGCGACGCATGCATTCCACGACGGCGGAGCGCACCGACGTCGACGGCGGCACTGCTGACCGCTCCGTCCGTTGCGCAGCGCCGGACCGCCGGCCGTCCAGCTCCTCCGCCAGATGCTCGACCGTGCCGAGCAAGGCGCGCACCTGCGCCTCGACCGCGCGCGCAGCGTCCGGGCAGGAGGTCGCGCGGTAGCCGAGATCGGCGGCCACGACGACGAGCAGGTCGCCCGCCAGCAGCGCCTGGTTGCCCGCGGAGATGAGCCGGCCCGCAGTCTCGGGGTCGAGGGGCTTGGCGCCGCGTTCGGCGAGGAAGGCGTCGAAGCCCTCGGCGGCGCGCCCCCGTGCGCGCAGAGCCTCGGCGCGCGCACGCGCCACCCCGGCGGCCGCGCCGTCGGCGAGCACCAGGCCGAAGGCACTCTCCAGGTATGCGGCCACGGCGCGATACAGCCCGGCGGTCGCGCGCGCCAGGTCGCGGCGCGCACCGCGCGGCCAGAGCAGCAGACCGGCGACGACGCTGATGCCGGTGCCCACGGCGACGTCCTCGATGCGCACCAGCCCGACCTGCCACCCCGCCGGCGAGAGCAGGTTGAAGATGACGATGACCGCCAGGGTGAACGCCGCCTGGCCGGCGACGAAGCCGACGGCCCCGGCCGCGTACGAGGCCAGGAAGATGGCGACGGGCATGGCCAGCCACATCACCACGGTGTGATCGCCCGCGAGCACTGCGAAGACACCGCCGGCGGCGAAGCCGATGAGGGTCCCGGCCAGCGCCTGCAGCGTCGAGCGACCGGTGCCCAGGGCGTTGGAGCGCAGCACCGAGAGCGTGCCCAGCACCACCCAGAAGGCGTGGCTGAGTCCCAGGGTGCGGGCCAGCAGCACCGCGGCCGCCAGCCCGGCGCCGGTGCGCAGGCTGTTGTGCAATACGGTCGAGTCCGGCTCGAGGTGGGCGCGGATGGTGCGGGCAATGCGCAGCGCGACGCCCTGCGTGCCCTCCAGGCGCGGTACCGCGGCCGGCAGCGGCACGCTGTCGTCCGGTCTGCCGCCCGCGGTGATGACCGCGTTGGCACTGAGCGCCAGGGTCACGTATGCGATGACTCGAAGCGTGTGGTCGAGGTCGATCGCCTCCAGCACGTCCTCGGGCGCTCTCCCCTTGCGCAGCTGATCGACGGCCCAGCGATCGAGCGCCGTGCGATGCGCCCGCCACGCCTGGTCGACGGCGCGGATGTCCGGCGGCGGTCCGCCGGTGAGGACCACCGCACTGCCGCGCAGCGCGCCGACCACGGCGGCGACGAGGCGCTGGCGCTCGTCGATGCTCGGACGCAGCGGCGGACGGCGCTGGTGGAACGGTCGTTCCGAGAGCTCGACGATGCGCTCCAGCTGGGTGAGCAGCTCGACGAAGGCGCGGTCGGCGCGTGTCGGGCCGGCGGGGCGATGCGCGGTGCGCGTGAACTCGCTGCGAACCTCGCGCAACGCATCGCGCGCCGCGTCGCGACGGCGGGTGAGCTCGTCGCCTGGCGCGTCGCTGAGCATCGCCTCGACGAGGTCGGCGGCGGCGAGACACGCGTCGGCCGCACGCCGGCGCAGGGTTTCGCGTTCGAACCAGGGCCAGAAGAACACGCCGGCCAGCGTCGAGACGGCGCCGGCGAGCAGCCATCCCGCGACGCGCGCCGGGATCGCGGCGACGCCCGCCGGGATGGACACGGCGAGCACGAAGGCGAGCAGCAGGGCAGGCCGCGCGGCGGTGAGGTAGCCGCCGAACACGTCGGCGAAGGAGAGAGCGAAGCCGATGGCCAGCATGAGCAGCGTCGCCGCGGCAGCGCTGGACGACGCAGCGGTGCCCAGGGTGACGGCGGCGGCACCGGCGAGTGTCGCCGCGAGGTAGGCGACCGCGCGGGCGCGGCGCGGGCCACCGAAGTCGGCCATGACCAGCAGTGCGAAGCAACCGAAGACGGCGAAGGTGGACAGCTGTACGTTGCCGATGACCAGCAGCGTGACCGCGAAGGTCGCCGGGTTGACCACGGCGGCGCGCAGCGAGCGGTGCACGGCGACGGGGCGAGGATTCGTGGCTCCGTGCCTCCCTGGACGCTGGTCCTCTAGGACTCGGCTGCGCCTGCCACCACCCACGAATAGGGCGGGTCTGCCGGCGCGATGCCGAGCAGCGACAGCCCGGCGCCCTCCATCATGCGGCGCCAGTCCTCCTCGGTGCGATCGGCACCGCCGTAGACCATCAGCGCCTGCAGGTCGGCGAGCCCGGAGGGGGACGGCGGCGTCCCGGCGGGGAACACCATCTCCAGCGCCAGCACCCGGGCACCGGGTTTCATCGCAGCACGGCAGGAACGCAGCATGCGCACGCACTCGTCGTCGTCGCAGCAGCGCAGCACGGTGGAGAAGACGTACGCGTCGGCAATCCGGCGGATGCCGGCGGCGTCCCAGTCATCTGCGTGTGCCACGGGGCGCATTGTGCGGCACGATGCCGGCCGGCATCGCGAGGTCGCGGGACGGCGCCCCACCCGCACCAGGGTCAGCGTTCGGCGTCACCGTAGCGGTAGTGCCGCGTCAGCTCGTCCAGGCGCTGCAGCAGGTCCTCGTCGAGTTGCACGTCGACGGCGGCGAGGGTGTCGTCGAGCTGCTCGGGGCGGCTGGCGCCGACGATCGGCGCGGTGATCGCGGGATTGCTCAGCACCCAGGCCACCGCCAGCGTCGGCAGTGGGATGCCGGCGTCGGCGGCGACGCTCTTCAGCTCCTCGACGGTCTCGAAGACGTCGTCGTGCCAGTAGCGGCGCTGGTAGAGCTGCCCGGCGGTGCCCAGGGTGAAGCGCGTTCCCTCGGGCGGCGGTGCGGTGGGGTCGTGCTTGCCGGAGAGCATGCCGCCGGCGATGGGGTTGTAGGGGATGACGGCGAGCCCCTCGTCGCTGCACAGCGGCAGCAGCTCGCGCTCGATCTCGCGGAAGAGCAGGTTGTAGCGCGGCTGCACGCTCGCGAACCTGCCGGTGTGCAACACGTCGCTGCGGCCCAGGGCGCGCGCGACGCGGTAGGCGAGCCAGTTGGAACACCCGATGTAGCGCACCTCGCCGTTGCGCAGCAGGATGTCGAGCGCCTCAAGCGACTCGTCGACGGGCGTGTCGGCATCGAAGCCGTGCAGCTGGTAGAGGTCGATGAAGTCGGTGCCCAGCCGGCGCAGCGATGCGTGCACCGCGTCGAGGATGTGGCGGCGGCTGTTGCCCTGGTCCCAGGGTCGCGGGCCCATGGCGCCGTAGCACTTGGTGGCGAGGACGTACTGCTCACGCCGTCCCTGCAGCCAGCGGCCGACGATCTCCTCGGTACGACCGGCGGTGTTCAGCCCGCCGCCGACGGGATACACGTCGGCGGTGTCGATGAAGGTCACGCCCAACTCGGTTGCGTGATCGAGGATCGCGCGCGCAGTCGGCTCGTCGCTCTGCAGCCCGAAGGTCATGGTGCCCAGGCAGATTCGCGACACCTTGAGGCCGGTGCGGCCCAGCCGGACGTGTTCCATGATGGTGTTCCCTCGTGTGCGCGGTGCTGTGCGCTGCTGGCCGCATGCCGTCAGGCGCGGCGGTAGCGGTTCACCCCCAGCGGAATGAAGACGGCGAGCAGCGCCAGCGTCCAGACGACGGTGACGATCACGTTGGAGGTGGGATCGGTGCCCAGCCCCTGCACCTGCGCCGCCTCCGGTCCCATGAAGAGCTGGCGCGAGGCGTTGACAGCGAGGGTGAACGGGTTGTCGTTGGCCACCGTCTGCAGCCAGTCGGGCTTGATGCTGCCGGTGGGAACGAAGGCCGAGCTGAGGAAGGTGATCGGGAACACCCAGATGAACCCGGCCGACTGCACCGCCTCGGGATTGCGGATCGCAACCCCGATCACCGCGCTGATCCACTGGAATGCGAACCCGAAGAGCACGATGAGCGCGACGGCACCGACGGTCTGCAGGAAGCCGCCGTGGATGCGAAAGCCCACCGCGAAGCCGACGAGCATCATGAGGATGATCACGAAGACGTTGCGCAGCGCGTCGGTGACGGTGCGCCCGATGAGCACCGCCGACCGGCTCATCGGCAGCGAGCGGAAGCGGTCGATGATGCCGCTCTGCAGGTCGTAGGCGAGACCCAGCCCGGTGAGCATCGCGCCGAACACCGTGGTCTGCACGAAGATGCCGGGCATCAGGTAGTCGACGTACGCGGCACCGGTCTGGATGGCGCCGCCGAAGACGTAGCGGAAGAGCAGCACGAACATCACCGGCTGGATCGTCGAGAAGACGATCAGCTCGGGCTGGCGCAGCGAGTGGGTGATGTAGCGGCGCACCATCACCGCGGAGTCGCGCGCGATCCAGATGGGCCCGCTGCCGAGCGGCGGTCGTGGCGTTGGACTGGCCGCCGGACCCGGTGTCGCCTGTCCGGTGGTCACGGTGCTCATGCGCTCTCGCCTCCGTCCGCGCCGCCGGCCTGCGCGGCTGTGGCGGCGGCGTCCTTGCCGTCCTTGCGCCCGCGACGGCCGCGTCCGCGCACCGGCTGCGCCTGGTCCTCGGCGCTGTGCCCGGTGAGGGCGAGGAAGACGTCGTCAAGGGTGGGCCGGTGCAGGGCCAGCTCGAGGAGCTCGACGCCGGCCTGGTCGAGGAGGCGGACCACCCGGGTGAGCACGTCGCCGCCGCTCACCGCGAGGCGCAGGCTGGCGGTGTGCAGGTCGACCTTGGCGTCGCCGTCGAACCCCGCGGTGGCGAGGGCGGCCCTGGCCCGCTCCAGCTGCTCGGCGGTGACCGTACGAAGCTCCAGCACGTCGCCGCCGACCCGCGACTTGAGCTCGTCGGCGGTGCCCTCGGCGATCACCCGGCCACCGTCGATCACCGCGATGGTGTCGGCGAGGCGGTCGGCCTCCTCGAGGTACTGGGTGGTGAGCAGGAGCGTGGTGCCCTCCTCGACGAGCTCGCGGATGATGTCCCAGAGCCCCAGCCGGCTGCGCGGGTCGAGCCCGGTGGTGGGCTCGTCGAGGAAGAGCACCTCGGGCTGGGCCACCAGGCTGGCGGCGAGGTCGAGCCGGCGCCGCATACCGCCGGAGTACGTCTTGGCGATGCGGTGGACGGCGTCGGTGAGCTCGAATCGCTCCAAGAGGTTGTCGGCGCGCCTGCGGGCCTCCGCCTTGGGCAGGCGGTAGAGCTGCCCAACCATGACCAGGTTCTCCCTGCCGGTGAGCAGCTCGTCGACCGCGGCGAACTGGCCGCTCAGGGCGATCCGGGTGCGCAGCTCGGCGGCGTCCTTGACCACGTCGAGGCCGAGCACGGAAGCGCGGCCGGAGGTGGGTTCGAGCAGCGTGGTGAGGATGCGCACCATCGTGGTCTTGCCTGCCCCGTTGGGGCCGAGCAGGCCGAGGATGGTGCCGCGCTTGACGCGCAGCGACGCGCCGCGCAGGGCGACGACGTCACCGAAGCGCTTGGTGAGCTCGTCGACGACGACTGCGTGGTCGTGTTCTGGTTGTGCTTGTTGCATGGCTGCCGGGCGCGTAGCTTAGCGTCGCCACGCGCCCGGGCAGCGGTCAGCGGATTCTTGCGGGCTCGGCCAGGCGTGCTGTGTTCATGCTGGTGGCGATGCCGCAGCCGTGGCGGCAGACGGTCAGGGCGAGGATGGTGCAGAGAACGGGGACGTCGCAGTAGATGGTCGGGGCGGACGACGTGGTGGCGATTGCGCTGGGGGCGACGCCACAGCCCTTGCGGCAGACGGTGAGGGCGAGGACGGTGCAGACGATCTCGAAGCCGGGGGCGCAGACCAAGGTGGGCGCGGCGGTGCTTGGCGCCGCCGCCCCGCTCGTGCTCGCCGGTGCCGCGGCGACGCGACTGCCTGCGACGCCACCGCTGCGAGTCGCGGGGGCGGAAACCTGCGCCGATCCGGCCGCGTAGCAATGGTTGCGACAGATGGGGCCGAAGACGATGGCGCACACCGTGCTGACGATGCCGGGCTCGCACATGAACGTTGGCGCGCTGCTCGGCGCGGCGGTGGCACTTACAGCGGATGCGCCAGCTTGGACCGTCTGAGCCGGGGATCCGCCTGGAGCCGCTGTTGCCGCGAGCGCGGCAGTGCCGGTCGACACCACGAGCGCCAGGGAGACGACGGACGCCGTGATAAGTCTTCTGAACATGGACACACTCCTTCCTTGCGATTTGGCCGCGCTGCAGCGACCCATGCATGGAAGGGACAGGCGCCGTACCCACCGCGTTGCGTCGTTGTTCGCCGGGGGCCACAGTTGAGCGTGTTTAGCCGTTCGCACCGATCCAGTCGCGGCCCCAACCCACGACGGTGGCGGCGGCAGGGGGCCGCCCCGAGGGCTAGAGCGGAGCCGCCAACCCTGAAGGCGGGATCACGTCGAAATGGCACGCATCAAAGTAACTCGCCCTCATCCTCGCACCAGAAGGCTCCGTCGGCGGCGACGAGCAGCAGTGGTTCCCGCGACACGACGTACACATCCACCTCTGTACGCCCGAGCGCGGCGCTGAACTCACGAGTCTCGTCTTTGGACGCCCGCTCCAGAACCAACCTCGGGATCTGCGGATGCAGCATCATCGCTTGGACATCCTTGTAGAGAACGTCGACACGCGTCGTCCACGTATCGGACTTGACGCTCCGTAGCAGTAACTGCCGGTGTCCGACGGCGTAGACCCAGACCTCAAACGGTCGGTCGAACCGCACGAGCACCTCGCCCGCATCAGCCACTGAAGGGGTTGGCAACAATCTTGCCTCCTGAATAGAAATTCACATCGCCAAGACGCCCGACCTGATATAGCTGTGCGAGCTCCCAATTTCTCAGTCCATCCCTACCGGCACCTCGACGGCAACGGGTTCCTGGTCCAAGAGGCTCACCTATTCTTGCCAATGTTCGAACTCCCACCGCCCCAGACGGCCGACCTTCTCAGCAACGTAGCGCCAGTTGGGACCATCGCACCCCGCGAGATACTCGAGAATAGACCGCTCCAGTCCGAAGTAGTCGAATTCTTCGACGATGAGATGATGTCGCCCTATGATCGGACGCCGCTGCTGAGCGAGCCACGCTGGCGAGCACACCAAGACGTCGAAGGACTCTTCCTCTTCCCCTATGTCGGGCCCGACCATGAGTTGAACGAGCACAGCGAAGGCCGGTGAAGCAGGGACAAAGCTTCGCAAGTCGTCGACGTCAGGGCTGTGCAGCCGACGTAAGACGGGTCTCATCGCCTGATGTCCAATGGGCATTGGCTTGCCGCGGCCCGACGGCTGCGCGCGACTTTAGATATTTGCCTTCTCGGAAGAGGCGCGCCCCTGAGGACCTGGGACTCTCCTAAAGCCGTGGCCAGACGGTCGATCACTCTATGAATTCGCTTGTAGGACGGCCCCATATGTCCGCGGGAAGGTCGCGCTCGCCGGGCTGTACCTGCAGGATCACATGGAAGGGGGTGGCGGGGCGATCCCAGTACTCGCCGCGCTCGATTGGCTCAGCCCACGCCTCTGCAGCTCGCATGAGCCCATCCGCAAACGCCTGCACCATGGCTCTCCTCTCATTGGCGAGAACCTCCAAAGCCCGAGCCACCACCAACACATATTGCTTCGCAGGCATCCACTCATCCCAAGCGTCCCAATTCTCACCGAAGTAGTCAGGGAACTGTAACGCAGCACCGAACTCATCAAAGAGAGCCTGGGACGTCCGCACCTTGTGACCACGGACCACACGAACTGCGCGCTTGGTTTTGGTCAGTCGCCATGCCAGCTCGTATGCGTTAGCTGACGACCCTTCGTAGGACAAGAGCCAAGGGGGCGACGGCCTATCGAGAACATCAATCAATTATCCATCGCGCCTGGACCCCACTCCCGATAGGCGATCGAATTGGCTTCGCTGTCCGTTACCGACTTGCCCAAGGGAGCCCCCAAACCGCGCGCGCGAGTTGCTCCGTCATCAGGATACAGGGACCGCTGTCTCGCGGCAAGTCGTCCAAGTCTTGTTTGGTGGCGCCCTGCAGCCAGGGTAGCGATCCTCAGATCGCCGTCGGGCGAAGCGCTGGACGACGTCACCAAGTCAAGGTTCAGACGCTTGTCCACCCCGGCTCACTTGCCGTGGTCATGCTGGTCAACCGTCGATCGGCGGCAACGGTCGCATCAGCTCATCGCTGGGTCAACGCGGAGCGTTCATGCCCATTACGACTGACTATTCACACTACGATCTCGCGACTTCCGGCCTGGATGAGATACGACTCGTAATAGTCTGAATCGTCAAGCAACGTCATGAGGCCCCGATCGAATCTCAACACAAGCTCGTTGGGTGAACAGAGATCGACCGCCCTCACGACTTGGCCCACGAACTGCACCACCGCTGTGGACTGGACGGGAGGTTTGTCCACCCAAACCTTGCCGGAAGCGTCGTGGCCGGAAGAGAACTCGAGACGCTGACCGTCAGGTCACCGTCAAACGCCAGCACGATGACATTGACGCCGAACGTGATTCGTTCCAGTTCGCGTCCGACAAAGACCGTCGGGTCGAAGTCACTCGGAAGGCCGTACACGGATCAGGTGCTCCTTCGTGGGCGCGCTGCTGTGCCTGACCACGACCAGCGCATCTGCGCCGATCTGGTCAGTCTCTCGCACAAATGGCGCCCGCGATCATCACGCGTGTGCGGTGGACGGTCAAGGACGCTGCAGTTCAGAGAGGAAGCTCGAACTAGTGATATGCGGTCGGGCAGCACTTGGCCCGTCCACACTAAGCGGGGCGGCTTCACGCTGAAGTCGACATAGTCGCCATTTAGGATTTCCGATCCGCCGCGCTGCTCCACTCGTCTAGGTATGCTCCGTCGCGCTGAGGCGCAATGCATCTGCCGGATCGCTCCAGGATGCCAACCAATCTAGCGGAGACCAGGCGCACCGCCGCAAGGACTCTCGCCAAGCGCCCTCAGGGACGGATGTTAGGTCAGGGTTGCGCCGCAAGCGCGATCCATTGAAGCGGTCGCCATCGCTTATACAGCGAACCCTGCAGGCGACTCATCGCTGCACGGCCACAGAACAGCCGAAGGGTCCTGTACCGATCGTCGTGGCTCCCTTCCGGAATCATCAGGGCTTCGCTCGAAGCGAGAAGCGCCATCAGCCTCATGCATGACTCCTCGGTACGTCCGATGAATTCGGCCGAAAGGGCAAGCATGGCCGCGCGTTTGGCGATACTGTTCTCGCTGATGGGGGCGAGAAACACGACTGCGCCCTGACTGGTGATCATGTACGCTGCCGCTGCGGCCGACGCCGTTACCGGCAGACTCGCTACTACAACTCTCCCTCCACTGGGGACCGAATCCGCTGCCCGATGCAGGCTGGTCGCGACAGCGGGAAACATCCTGGCAATCACGTCGGCAGGATGGTGAAGGGTGCGCACGCCCAGGGCGTTGTCCCCACGTGCACACACCGTGGCGGCGGTGTAAGGCACCACGTGGAAGGCCCGGCCGAGCTCGTCGAAGAGCCCCTCAAAGACCTCTTCCTCCGGCTGCCCCGGGCTCACGGGCGCGCCCAAGGTCACACTGCCCAAACCACGAAGGCTTCGGGTTGGGTCGTACATCCAAGCGACGTTACTGATAGTCATAATGACGCCCGCCGGAAGTGTTGAAGTGCGGACCCCTGTTCTGGCTCGCGTCGTCGAAATACACGTGACCGGCCGCGTCGTCGCGAATGATCACCTCACCGTTAGGCGTCTCGTAGGTATACATCCTAGTACCGGGAGAACCGTAAGGCGGACGAACGTATTCTACATTGGAAGGTTGCTGTGTGACAGGGATACCAGCATCGCGCTTAGCCTTTGCGAAGGCGCCGCCGCGAGCGGATCCGGGTGGGCTCAGATTGGGCGGAGGCTGACCCGCCCCTTGTGCGCCGCCATGCGTGCCGCTACCGGACTTGTCTTTCAGTGCATCCTTGATCGCATTCCCAAAGCCAGGCGGCAGTCCGGTATCGTCGCCTGATCCCGAATCGGCTCCTTGATGCGCCGGAGACTTGCCCGCTCCAGCTTGGTTGCAGACTGCGACTATCGGCACCACGATGCCGAAACCCATGACCCCAGCGCCCCCGCTCGAGCAATAGGTCACAGTGCTCGTCGCCTGTGAGTCTGCGCTCTGGCGCATGTTCAAGTTCCAATTGAGGCATCCTTGCTCGTTGAAGATCCGCCCAGCAAAGTCGTCCAAGGGCGCACATATGGGGCTCGACTCAAAGCAGTTCAGGCGGATGCAGAAGGGCTCACCCTTCTTTGCCGGGCTATTTTCCGGCGGCGTTGTCGCGGGGAGAGGGGCGACGCTGCTCTGCGGCGGTGGCGGAGTCGATGCGCTGCCGTACGCCTGCTGCCACGGCGCCCCCGAGTATCCGGGCAGGCTGGATGCGACCGACTGACTAGCAAGGCTACCCGAGCCGCCATCCGAAGCAGGCGTGGCCTGGAGGACCTGGCAGTCAGGACCATGGTTGCATTCACCCACGTGGCCGCTCGGGTCGACAAAGTTGACCGGGTCGCCGTTGACATACCCGTAGCCGTTCTGGGTCGACGGGCTCAGCGCAAGACCGAGGTTGCTGCCCTCGGTGCGATATGCGTCGGGCTGGGCGAAGGACGCCTTGGACGGATCGTAGGCGCGGGCGCCCATCTGGTAGACGCCGCTGACGGCGTCGCGTTGTGCCAGGCGGTACTGGACGGTGTTGTTCAGGGCGCCGGTCTGGCAAGGGTTGGAGCCGCTTGGGAACAACGGGCTGCCGAACGGATCCGAATATGCGTCGCAGGAGACCGAGCCGACGGTCGAGGTGGCGATCGTAGCCATCGAATACCCGTCGTGCGAAACGAGCTCGGTGTGGTTGAACGATGAGGGGTTGAACGTGTCGGCGAGCACCTCACCCTTCGAAGTGGTGGCGTAGATGATGTTGGCGCTCGATGCCCATTGCTGCTGCTCGGCGGCGACGCCGGACGAGCGACCATCAAAATGGACGGCCGTCGGGGAGTTGTAGGGTCCGTCGTTGACGGTTGCGCGGCGGTTGAGGGCGTCGTAGCCGAAGCTCGCGGAATTAGGCTGGCCACAGTTGGGACCTCCGGCCGACCCGAGCCCCGTCATCCGCTCGAAACCGTCGTAGGAGTACCAGAGACAACCGTCGTTGGCCATGGCGCCGGCGCTGGTGTAGGTTACGTTGTAGGCCGTGTTGTTGTTGGTGGTGATGCTCGCTGTCGAGTTGTCGGCGTTGTAACTTGCGGAGACTGAATTGGCCGGCGTTCCGTCACCCCAGCTGGTGCGGTTGCCGTTGCGGTCCCACGTCGCCGACCTGGTCGGAGCCCAGGCCCCGGTCCAGAAGTTGTTGTACTGGTAGGTCTGCAGGCGACCGGCGGCGTCGTAGGTGTAGTTGGACGCGAAGCCCGGGGTGAAGCCGCGGATGTCCGACCCGTGGAACTGGCGGTTCGTCTGCCGGTAGTCCGGGTCGTAGGTGTAGTCCCACTCCGCCATGATGTTGGGGCCGCCACCGGCGTTGAGCGTCCGGGTCAGCAGGGTGGCGTCGGAGTTCCACGTGAACCGTGAGACGTTGGTGCTGGGATCGCCCATGGACGTTGGGCGCCCGTCGGCCGCGTAGGACCAGGTCCAGCCGCCGGCAATCCAGTTCGCTCCCATGGAAGTGGGGTTGCCGGCGTCGTCGTACCCGTACGTCGTGGTGTACTGGCCGCCGGTCTGCAGGATCTCCGAGCGCGACGCGAGACTGCCCCCACCGTCGTAGCCGTACTGCGTCGTGGCCGAGCCCGCGCCGGCTACCGGCGTCGTGTCGGCCACGCTGCGAACCCGGCTGTCGAGGTAGTACGTGGAGCTGACGGTGCTCCCGCCGCCCGAGGCCGACGTCTCGTTGCCGGCTGCGTCGTACTGGTGCCCGATCGTCTCACCGGCACGGCCGGTCTCCTGCTGAAGCCGACCGGACGGGTAGTAGCTGAACTGCTGGGTCCCAGCGCTGGCGGCTGTCCCGTTGGTGACCAGGGACGTCTCCTGCGACGTCTTCGCGCCGTAGTCGGCATATCCATACGTGACACGCCGAACCTGCGTGGTGCCGTCTCCCGACACCGGGGTGGTCTGCCGCAGCAACAGATTGTCGTACGTGTAGTCAAGCGTGGTCGGCGTGCCCGATGGGTTCGGAGCCACCCTCGCGGTGGCCGCCGGCGAGGACACCGCAGTAGTATTTCCAACTGCGTCGTACTGGTATGTGGTGGTGTCGCCGGCGTTGTCGGCGCTAGAGGCCGCAAGGCCGTCGGTCGTGTAGGTCTTGGTTGACCGTTCGGCGGCCGGCGCGATCACAGTCACTTGCTGGCCATCCGCGTTGTACGTGTACTGCGTGAGGTGGCGCTGCCCGCCGTTGGGCGGCGCTTCCACGGACGCCGTCAGACCGTCCTTGGTGTACGTCTGCAGCGTGGTGCGGCCGAGCTCGTCCGTGGTCTGGACCAAGCGTCCGTTGGCGTCGTAGAGATAGCTGACGCTGACCGTGGACGAACCGGATCCGCTCGGACCCGGCTTGGTGACCGACGAGACCATCCCGTCGTCGGTGTAGGCGTAGGTGAGCTTGCGCGCCGCACTCACGTTGGTGGACGTGGGCAGCGTCATGGTCACGACCTGGTTGTCGCCGTTGTAGACCATGGTGGTCGTGCAGACACCCACGATCGACGGGTAACCGGCAATGCCGGTCGGACACTGGGTGGTTTGCGAGTTCGACCCGACGCTCAGGTCCGAATAGGTGCCGTTGTCGTATCGGGGCACCAGCTGGCCGGTCTGCCGACCGTCCGCATCGTATCTCCGTGTCGTCGTGAATGTGTTCGGTTGCTCTGGGCCTCCATTGAAGGTGCGCGGGTCGAACAGCTGGGTGACATGCCCGTCGGCGTCGTAGGCGACCCGGCTGTGAACATTGCCACCGCCACCGCTCGTGATCACCGAGTTGACCGGTGCGGCGACGCCGTCCCATCCCTGCACCGCGTCGGTGCGCCGCCCGGCCGCGTCGTAGACATACGCTGTGACATGTCCGGATCCGGCTGTGGCGGTGATGGTGTTGCCGACCGGGTCGTACGTCGCGCTGGAGGTGACGAACGTCGTCGCATCCCGCTGGGTGCGCACCGAGGTCTGGCGGTCGAGCAGGTCGAAGACCATCGTCCGGGGATGCCCATTGGGATCCTGCACCGCCGTCACGTTGCCGTCGGCGTCGTGCGTGTAGGAGGTCGCCTGCGCCGTCGTGCCGCGGTAAGTGGTCTGCGACTGGAGCCTTCCGGCCACGTCGTAGGCCCGGTCGGTCCGATAGGGAAGTGCGGCCGCAGACAGGCAGCTGCTGGCACTCCCGTCGGGCGCCGGCGCGAACGCCCGAGGCCGGCAGACGGAAAGGACGTTGCTGTCGAGGTCGTAGACGGTGTCAGTCCGCACGGTGACGAAGCTGGCATCGCCGCGCGGCACCAACTGCGAGATCTGCCGCCCCAGCCCGTCGTAGCTGAACGTGGTCGCGTTGCCGCCTGCGTTCGTCTTGCTCAGGACGTCGTCGACGCCGTCGTACGTGACCGACGTCGAGCACAGGATGAGACCGCTGGGGATGGGTGCGTCACCCGACGCCGACTGGCGGCAACCCGCAGGCGCATTGGAAGCCCACGGCCCGCGGGTGAACTGCCCCGATGTCGCGCGATTGGCTGCGTCGTAGGTGGTGGTCGTCCAGCGACCCTCGGGGGTCTTCGTGCTCACCTGGTTGCCGTACGGATCGTAGCCATACTGGGTTGCCTTTCCGGCGGACGCCTCGACGGGCATCTGCTGCGTCAGCACGTTGCCGGCTGCGTCGAAGGTGCTGCAGACGTCATAGGTCGCCGCCGGAGCGCACACCGTCCCGGTACCGCCGATGTTGCCTCGGGGAGGACGCACACCGGTCCTGTCCCCGATGCCGTCGACGGCATAGGTGGTGAGGTCGTTGAGTTGATCACGCTGCGAGAGCGGGTAGCGCCACGGTTGCGCGTACGGAGAGGTGCCCGATCCAGTCGAGTACAGCGTCTCCGTGTACGCGGTCGCGGGCGGCGAGGAGATCGACCCGGGGAAAGCGGAGACCGCAAGGCTCTGCGTGGCGTCGCGATCCCACGTCCGCACGACGTGGCCAGCGGCGTCGTAGGCCGACACGGTGGCATGCGCAAGCGGATCGGTCACCGCCTTCAGCCAGCCACCCGCAGAGGTGCTGCCCGACAGGTCGCGATCCGAATCCTGGTAGTAGGTGTATGTCGTGGCGGGCGGAGCGGGCGCAGCCGCAGACGCGGCAGTGTAGTGGTTGTTGATTTGCGCCGGAGTGAGCACGGCGTTGTAAGTCGCCACCTCGTCGAGGACGCCCTTGGTGAAGCTCCCCGAGCTCGTTCCTGTCTGGCCGCACAGCTTGAGCTGCGCGCCGATGCACACTGCGTTCTGCGTCGTGCCGGTCACCGCGACGGCGCGGGTGGCGACCTGGGCGCCGTCGACGTAGGTGCGCATGGTCACGCCGTCGTAGGTCACCACATAGTGGTGCCAGCGACCGACGAGATTGGCGACGGTGGCGTTGAGGCCGTGCGAGACCCCGTCGCTGCCGGCCACCTTGAAGATGACCGTGGTGCCGTCGTCACTCAGCTCCAACTCCCAGAATGCCCCCGTGCTGGTCGTCGGGCGGTTCGACACCAGCGATTCGTAACCTGTCGAGTCCGTGTTGGTCTGCAGGTTGCCCCAGGCTTCGGCGCTGAAGGAGGTGATCGAGGAGTTGGGAGTGGTCTTGTACGTCGCCTTGATGCCACCGGTCGTGCCGTTGAAGCTCATCGCGGTGTCGTGGTCGGCGGTGGCACCAGCGACACCGGTAGTCACTCCACCAAGCGTTGCGGCGGTGGAGTTCGCGGCGGTGTCGACGGGCGCGGCGCCGGCGGCATCGTCGAGCCGGAAGTAGGTGTACGCGTGGTCGCCGGTGATGACACTCGGATAGCTGGTGCCACCGCTGCCGCCGTTGGCGATGATCGCGTCGGGCGAGGCGCTGGTTGCGACACTTCCGTCGGCATTGTACGTGTAGGTCGACGGCGTCCTCGGGTGCGTGCCGCCGTCGAAGGATGGCGTGTCCAGTTCGCACAGCGCGCCGCTGTTGCTTGCCGGAGACGCCGGGGTGGAGCACGTCGACGCCGCCAGCGGTCGGTTCGGAGACGTGGTGGCGCTGTCGTCCACCAGGCGCGTGGTCACGTACGTCAGGGGAGTGGCGAAGCCAGGCGTGTTGCCACGCGGCGTCAGCGACTGCGTGTGGTCGTAGAGGTAGAACACCGTCTGCGCGTCGCCACGGGTATGGGCAACGGGGTCCTGGGATGTCGAGGTCACCGTTCCCGCGCCGGCGACGGTGTCGTCGAATTGATTCACCGTGCCCGAGGCCTCGACGTACTGGCTGTGGAAGCCGGACGTCGTGTCGGTGCTGGTGATGTTCGAGGACGTGGACACCGGACAGGGTGGCGGGGTCCCCGAATCGGACGCTGACAGGCAGCGGCGCTCAATGAGAGTTTCGCCCGAGGGGCCATAGGTGTACGACGTATCCGCGGCCGTCGGCTGGCCATTGAAGGTCATCCGGAAGGTGCGACAGAGGTTGTGGTCGATCGCCGTGTCCGGCTGGCGGCAGGAGCTGCTCGCCGTATCCCAGACGAGCAGGGTCTGGTGCCGCGTCGTGCTGGCAGCCACGTCCAGCTGGTACACATTGGCGACGCTGCCGGTCGTCTGGTCGATCTGGTCGTACACCTGTCGCTCGTTGGCGAGGGTTGCGCTGACTCGGGTCGGCAGCGCGGACGCCGTGACGTAGGAGAACGCGGTCGATTGAGCACGGCGGTCGCGGAACGTCGCCATGTGCGGCTGGCCGAGCATGGTGGCGTTGGCAGAGTCCAGCGTCGTGTACGTCCAGGATGACGTGCTGCCCGCGGGATCGGTGGCGGAGCAGATCTGCGTCGTCAGTCCGGCGCAACCGCCGTATGCGTAGACGAGGGCGCCGCCGTTGGCGGGGTTGGGAGCAGCCGGGTTGGCAACACGAGTGAGGTTCTGCGAGCCGTCGAGCGTGTAGGTGGTGACCCGGTTGGCCGCCGGCGAAGCCGCGACGATGTCGGTGATGGTCACCTGCCCCGCGGACGTCGCGAATGTCAGTGCGCGGCCGCTGGCGGGCTCGTAGACCCTCGTCAGCGTCCCGATCGCGCCGGCCGCGGCCAGGGAGCCAGAGTACTGGTAGCGCACCTCGTTGGCGAAGGGGTCCTGGACATCGAGCTTGGCGCCGCTCCAGTTGAACTCGTAGCGAACACGGCTCGGCGTCTCGGCGCCCCAACCGAGCACGGCGGGAGTCCCGCCCGTCGGCGAGCAACTGGTCGTCGAGGGAACCTCGAGATAGCGCCACATGTCGAGGTGCAGGCCCGCCGGCGAGGTGGCCACCGCGTCGACGCAGAGGCGACCGAAGCCGGTGTCGCGGGTGAGCACACGCGGAACCAGCGTTGCCAGCGGGCCCGTGGTACCGGCCAGCGCGGTGACGTCGATCGGGGTGGGCAGCGTCGTCATGGAGAAGACCTGCCGGTTGCCGGACGTGTCGATCATGGTGATCGGGTATGGCGCTGCAGGACTCTCGGCGCCCGCCGCCGTCGCCGCCGGACTCGCGGGGATCGACAGTGCGTAGGGATCCTGCGTCGAGCCCGAGCCGACGCGATCGAACGTCGAAATCCAACCGCGTCCCAACAGCGACGCGGGCTCGCCATCACCGGTGTCGAGCGAGTTGAACGTGCGCCGGATACTCAGGGAGAGCTGGCCGTGCAGCGGGATCGAAGTCGAGTCCTGCTGCTGCACGACGAGACTGCCGTTGGCGGCAAGGGCGTAGACACTACCTTGCGGCCCCGTCGGCTGCGACCACATCGACCACCAGGGCGTGATGCCAAGCCCACCGTCGCAGATGCTCGGCGACACCCAGGCGGACGACGTCCCCGCAGCGTCAGTTGCGGTGGCAGTGTTCTGCAGCGTCTTGCAGTCCAAGAACGTCGGGTTGGCCACCATGGCCAGCGAGAACACGTGTTGCGCGCTTGCCGCAAGGGTGAAGGTGCCGACCTCGAATGCACGGGTCGCCGGGTCGAGGGTGCAGGTGGGCACAGTTGTGCCATTGCAGGCGGCGCCGTCCATCCACAGGTCGGCCGCCTGTGCCTGGACGTATCCCGCCGGCACCAGGTCCTCGACCTTCGTGACAGCGATGCTGGCCGAGGTCGGGTTCGACACGGTGACCGTGAAGCTCACAGCCTCGCCCTTGCCGTACACGCCGCTGCTGCGAGCCACCGCGGCGGCGATCGCGGGCGACCCCGCCGGGCCCGGGGTTCCGCCAGTTGCTGCAGCCACGTTGGGCAGCAGGCGCGTTTCGACACCAGGCGAACGCGACGCCTTGATCGCAGGGGGCAGACCGAGCCCGAGGCCGGTCGAGCCGCCACCGTCGTCGCGGCCCGCCTGGTTCACCACCAGGTCGGGTGGTCCCGGCCAGTTGATGTCCTGCACGTTGGGGCCGGTGTCGGCCCAGCGCGGGGGAAGGGCGACGATCGGGTTCGGCCGCGGCACGATCCAGGTCACCGGAATGCCATTGACGCCCGGGCCGGAGGTGACCGGTCCCTCGGCCGATACGCCGACGGCGTTCACCACGATGACCAGCAGTGCCGCGGAGCCCCAGGTGCGACGGCGGCGAAGGCGTTGACGGGCGGTGAGCGTCATTGCATCGTCCCCGCGTCACCGAACGTGTAGACCGTGTGGTCCTGTTGCAGCATCCAGTACCCACGCCCGGTGTGCGTCGCCGCCAGCCCAGTCACCGTCGTCGTGATGCCCTGCGCGTTGACGCCGCCAAGGTACTTCGCGTCGCCGAAGGTGAAGGTTGCACCGTCTGCCGTCACCAGCCAGTAGCCACCGGACGACGGAGTCGGCGCCATCGCCACCACCGGGTACAACGGAGGAGCGTTGCCCATGCCGCCATGCGATGGTGCACCCTCCGCAAACACGCCGCCATCCGCGGCAACCATCCAGAATCCCGACCCGTCGGGAGACGCGGCTACACCGACAACCGGTGCGTTGAGCGCGTGCCAGGCCTCGCTGCCCTTGAAGACCGCGTCGCCGTAGTCGAACGTCCCACCGTCCGACCCCACTTCCCAGTACCCTCGCCCCGACGGGGACGGTGCGATGCCGACGATTCGAGCGGCGAGATTTAGGATAGGTCCGTGTGTGGCGTTTCGGGCGGAATTGACATCAGTGAAAGCAGCATCGCCATAACTCCAGACTTGGCCGTCGCCTGCAACCAGCCAGTAGCCTAGTCCCGTTGGCGTGCGGGCCATCCCATATGCGTACCGTGGACGTACTAGCGGGCTGCCTCCCAACCCACCTAGGAACGGCGCGTCAACGAACGAGTAGACGGAGCCGTCCGCCTGCAGCTGCCAGTATCCATTGCCATCCGGCGTTGCAACGAGGGCCGTCTCTGCGAGGAGTCCGTCGGCCAGAGCGGCGTGGTCGCCGTCAGCTTCGGCGACCACGGCATGCGCGGCAGCTTCGACTCGACGGTGTGTCGCACCGGTGGCACGGAGACGAAGATCATCGCGAACAGCAGCACGGCAACGATCGCCGTGGCGATGAGCCGATGTGCGCGCACACGTCGCCAGACGTTCGGCAGAGTCATGGTCCATCCCCCTCACTGTGCGCAGCGTTCTCGCCCTGTGCACTGCGCACACGGACGACGATCAGGCCAACTGAAGTCGATTAGCGCGGGATCGTTGCACAACGCGCCAGCGCACCGAAAGCTGCTTACGGCCATCGTGACGACGTCGTGACAGGCCCACGCATGGGTGTCGGTCTGCCCTGAAGATGCCTTTACTCGGATCTGATGCAAATGCATCATGTGTCCTCGCACATCGCCCCAGGAGGCGGTGGTCCTGCCCGACCGGCCCCCGACCCGGCCGACCCGACCTCCCCCCGGCGCTGTGCGACACCGCCCTGCGCCGGGCGCCCTGACCGCGGCCGGCGTCGGGACCCAGCCGGAGAGGCCGTATACTCGGGCGTCGACTTGGGGTCGTAGCTCAGTTGGGAGAGCGCTGCCTTCGCACGGCAGAGGTCCGGGGTTCGAATCCCCGCGGCTCCACCATTAGTGCTCTGCTATCAATTCTGAGCTCGCAGGGGCACATCCCAGCCATCTGTCTCGCGAGGTCAGACGCTTCGCAGGGCTGACCGCCGCTGATCTCGTCCGTCAGCGGCGCGCCCAGCCATAGGTGCAGTAGTCGGCAGATCTTGGGTCAGGACGGCCAGCAGACCCGGCAACCCAAGCGGCACTCAGCAAGGCGAACGCAGCCAGAAACGCGATGTGTCCCTACCACGCGGTCAAGGCGGTCCCGACCGCGCATATCCGATCTTCGTGAGCTCCTCGCGGACGATCATCATCCCGTTTGATGCACGCGGATAGCCGGCGTAGACACCGAGAAGCGTCGCCAGCGCCTCGAGCTGCTGGGGGGTGCAGCCGTGCTCAATTGCCCAGCGGGCGTGAACACGCAGTTGCTGTTCGGCCCCGCCCTGCGCGATGAGTGCTGCGACGACGATCAGGCTGCGGTCCCGCAGGCTCAACTCGTCGCCAACCCACGCGCCCGCGGCGGATAGGATCGCCTCCTCGCCGAACCGCTCGCCCACGCGTTCGGCGAACCACGAAGCGACCTCGTCCCGCGGGATCCGGAACTGGCTGGCGTACACGTCGAGCCCGTGCTCGTACCGCCCGTTGGTCATGGCTGCGTCAGCGGGCGTTGTCATGACGCTGCCCGGGCGGCGTCGTAGAAGGCACGAGCTGCGAAGGTGATCCATTCGGGGTTGTCCCAGGTGGACCAGCGGGCGCGCGCCTCCCTGTCGATCGCAGCTGCCGCGTCGTCGACCGAAGCGCCGCTCGCGCGCAGACGGCCCGCTTCGTCGCGGACGTAGGTGAGGTACGTGCGCACGTCGTGGATCAGCGTGGCGTCGGTCACCTCGCCGTGACCAGGGACGACGACCGCGGGATCCAGGGCGAGCAGCTGATCGAGCACCGCGATCCACCGTCCGCCGTCGACGTCGGTGTCGTAGGGCGGGAAGTACGGGAGAATCGGGAACATCCGCGTCTCGAGCAGGTCGCCCGTGAACAGCACGCGGCCGTCCACCACGACGGTTTGGTCCGACCCGGTGTGCGCTGGTCCCCAGCTGCGCAGGACCGCGCGGTGACCGCCCAGGTCCAGCTCGGCCTGGCCATCTGCGTAGGTGAGGTCGGGATCGGCAAGCTGGACATCCTCGAGCTCGGCGGCGATGTTCGGCCCCAGGCCCTTGAACATCTCGATGTAGCTCGCCCCCTTGCGGTGCAGCTCGTCGCGCTGACCGGCGTTGTAGAGGATGGTCGCGGCGCCCTTGAACGCCTGGGCTCCGAAGCCGTGCTCTGGGTGGAAGTGCGTGATGGTCAGATACAGGGTCCGACGCGGCGCCAGGCGTTGCGCCTGGGCGAGGACATAGGCGCCGTTGCGTGGGCCGAGTCCGGAGTCGATGACCAGCGCGGCCTGCTCCCCAACCACGATGCCGACATTGGGCACGATGGGGACGCGGTTGTCGGGAATGACGAACACGCCCTCGGACACCTCGACAGGACCGCCGCGTACGAGCGGCGGCGGAGCGTTGCTGGCAACGCGGAGTGACGTCTGAAGGCCGGCGCCCGCCGCGCCGCGACCTGCGCCGCCTGGGGGGAGTTCTGCGTTGCACATGGTCCAACTCCTTCGAACTACGCGGTGACTGTGTTCATGGCATCAGCCTAAGCCGGGCCTTGAACCGCCGTCGTCGGTCTTGCGAACGAAATTCAGATCGTTCGCAAGAGGTATGGGACTCGCGTGTCACGCGCGGTCGTGTACACCTACAGGAGTAGCCATTGCGCTTTCGTTCCGCCGACGATCGGGGCCTCCGGGTTACCGCAACGGCATTCCCGGATTCGGACCGGAGGGAAGCCGGCGGCCGCCCGTCAGTGCCCTGAGTGGAAGCTCTGCAGATAGTCGGTCCTGCGGTGCCGGGTCGGCTGGCGCCGTGGCTGCAGGGATCGGCTCATGCGAGCTACGCCACCTGCCCCGCATCTCCACCGCATGCTGTCCGACGACTCGACCGACGCCGCGTCACGAGCGTGGCACCTGAGCACGCACCAGGATGCTGGCGACCAGCAGGTGATCGGGATTGGCGAGGTCGAGACCGCTGATCCGCTGCAGTTGCGCGAGCCGGTAGCGCACGGTGTTGGCGTGGACCCCGAGCTCCGCGCCGGTTCGCCCGATGTCGCCGACGCAGTTGAGGTATGCACGCAGCGTCTCGATGTACATCGTGTTCTTCTTCGCGTCGTGGTCTTCGAGCGCGCGGATGGGGCCGTGCGTCAGCGCCGGGTCGCGACGGCAGTAGTCGACGATGCGCAGGATGAGACCGTCGAGTCGAACCTCGTCGATCTCCGCCATGCGGCGCGTCCCGGGGCGTACGCGCAGCACGCGCAGAATCTCGTCGACCTCCTCGCGCGCCTCGGGCAGGGCGGCGAGGGTGCCGACGTGGCTGCTCAGCGCCACCAGCACCGGACGCTTCACCGACGCCTCGCTGCGCCGCAGGAATTCGCGGAGACTCTGGCGCAGCGGCGCCGCGTCGTCCTTGGCGGGCGCCACCGGCAGCAGGGCGTACACGACGCCGCCGACCAGACCGATGGCCGCGCGCGGGTACAGCGGCCGCAGGTGGAACGACACCAGGTCGAGGCAGTGGAGGAGAGCGGGCTCGAGGTCGTCGGACGCGCTCTGCAGTGAGATGCCCACCAGGCGGTACCGCGACTCCGCAAGCCCAAGCCGGTGCGCCGCGTCGACGGCCATCGGCCCACCGGCCAGCACTGCGGCAACCAGGTCCGACTGGAAGGAGCGCTTGAAGTCCATGGTGAGGTGGTGCCGCAGCACGTGCAGTGACACCAGTGACGCGGCGTGGCCGAGCAGCCGCGTCTGCTCCGGTGTGGGCGGCTTCGACACCGCGGCCCAGATGTAGCCGATCACGTCGCCGCCCGCGCGCACGGCGACGGCGAGGCGGGGCCCCACCCGGCTCGCGGGCGTCTCGATGTAGACCGGCTGCGGCGACCGCTCCAGCTCGGCGAGGTGACCGCGCTGGCGCAGCTCGCGGACGATGTCCTCGGGGATGCGCCGCAGGATGATCGTCTCGGCGCGCGCCGAGTCGGCCTGCTCCTGGCGGCGGCTGTAGGCCAGCACGGTGGTGTTGACGTCCTGGATCAGGATCGGCGCGTCGACCAGCTCGGCGAGCTCGTCGGCGATCACCGAGAGATCCTGGGGCACCTCCTGGGCGAAGCGGCTGTGCAGCTCCTCGTCGCCCCCGTGGAGCAGTGCCTGGAGCAGCAGCTGGAGCAGGTCGACCCACGACACGCGCGGGGGAATGCGCATCAGCGCGATCCCGGCGGATTCGGCGAGGCGGCTGACCTCGGGGTCGACCGCGCCGCCCGAGCGAACCACCAGCCCGGCCGCACCCGCGGCGCCCAGCAGGCGGAACAGCTCCCCCGCCCGGCCGTCGAGCGCGACGCCGGTGCCGAGCACCAGCTCGTCGCGGGCCGCCGGCTCCCCCTCGAGCGGGTCGTAGACGCGCACCTGGGTCACCGGCCGCTCCAGCCCGCGCGGGGCGGTGCTGACCTGGAGCAGGTCGGAGCCGACGTGGCGAAGCAGCTCGGCGAGCGTCGTCACCTTCCGGCCACCGCTGCTGGTCGCCGGCAACCGTGCGCCATGTTGTGCAATCTCACCACGCTTCCCATGTCTGGTTAGTGTGAACGAACCAGCAGTCGACGGGTGCCTGTGTGCCACGATCGCTGCGGGCGGGCCGGTTGGAGGCAAGGAAGAGTTGACGAGTGCCGCATTGACCCCGCGGATCGACGCCGTCGCTGCCGAGCTGCAGGCGCTGCTCGGCGAGCGGCTCACCGCCAGCGCCTCGGAGCGAGCGGTGCACGGCGCGGACGAGTCCTACCGGACCCCCGCGCCGCCCGACCTGGTGGCCTACCCCGAGTCCACCGATGAGGTCGCGGCGATCGTCCGTGCCTGCGCGCGCGAGCGCGTGCCGCTGATCCCGTACGGCGCCGGCACGTCGCTGGAGGGCCACGTCGCGGCCGTGGCCGGCGGCGTGTGCATCGACACCAGCCGCATGAACAGCATCCTCGCCGTCCGTCCCGAGGATCTCGACGCCACCGTGCAGGCGGGCGTGACCCGCCGCCGTCTCAGCGACGTTCTGGCCAGGCAGGGCTATTTCTTCCCGGTCGACCCCGGTGCCGACGCAACCCTGGGCGGCATGGCGGCGACCCGAGCGTCGGGAACGACGACCGTCCGGTACGGCTCGATGCGCGACAACGTCCTCAGCCTCACCGTCGTGCTCGCCGACGGACGGGTGATCCGCACCGGGTCGCGAGCACGCAAGTCGGCGGCGGGCTACGACCTCACCCGGCTCTTCGTCGGGTCCGAGGGTACTCTCGGCGTGATCACCGAGCTGACGCTGCGCATCTACGGGACGCCGGAGGCGATGAGCGTCGCCGTGTGCGCCTTCCCGACGGTGGACGCCGCGGTTGCGTGCGTCATCCAGGTCGTGCAGCTTGGCATCCCGGTGGCGCGCGCCGAGCTGCTCGACGAGGTGTACGTCGACGCCGTCAACCGGCGCACCGGGCTCGAGTACCCCGCCGTTCCCACGGTCCTCTTCGAGTTCCACGGCGGCGAGGCGTCGGTCGCGGAGGATGCCACGGCCGTCGCGCAGATCGCCCGCGAGCTGGGCGCCGCGGACGTCACCTCGGCGACGCGGCAGGAGGATCGCACGCGGCTGTGGCGCGCGCGCCACGAGGCGTACTACGCCGGCCTGGCGCTGCGACCGGGGTCGAAGGGCTTTGTCACCGACGTGTGCGTGCCGCTGTCACGACTCGCCGATTGCATCGCGGCGACCAAGGCCGACATCGCCGAGACCAGCCTGCTCGCGCCCATCCTCGGCCACGTCGGCGACGGCAACTTCCACGTCACCTTCTTCCTCGACCCCGACAGCGCCGAGGAGTTGGAGACGGCGCGGCGCATCAACCGCAGGATGGTGACGCGGGCCATCGAGATGGGCGGCACCTGCTCCGGCGAGCACGGTGTCG
This sequence comes from Candidatus Dormiibacterota bacterium, assembly GCA_035995545.1. Taxonomy (GTDB): domain Bacteria; phylum Chloroflexota; class Dormibacteria; order Aeolococcales; family Aeolococcaceae; genus DASRDZ01. The sequence continues at coordinate 221,366 of DASYKI010000019.1, read as the reverse complement.
GCTACGGCAAGGCCGAGTTCCTGGCCATGGAGCACGGCGACGGCGTCGCGGTCATGGCCGCGCTCAAGCGAGCGCTCGACCCGCTCGGCATCCTCAACCCCGGCAAGATGACCGACGCCGCCGTGCCCGCGAGCGCGACGGGCGCGGCGGCACCGCACACGGATCCTGAGGCGGCGCAGCGGTCCACAGTGCCACGCTGACGTGATCCGCGCCGCTGCGTCGAGGAGCCGCCTGCCCGGGCGGGCGGTGTGGTTGGGCATGGCGGCGGTGGCGGTCGCATGTGGTGCCCTCGCTCATGACCGACTGGTCAGCGCGCTCGCCGGTGTCGACCTCTCCGTGCTCGGCTTTCGCATCTACGGGCCGGTCCTGGCGCTGGGCGCGATCACCGGCATGACCTACGGGCTGCTCGCGGCCGGGCTGGTGCTGGTGTATCGGGCCAGCGGGATCATCAACTTCGCCCACGGACAGGTGGGCGCCTTCGGCGCGGTGATCTTCGGGCTGCTGGTCAGCAGCGCCGGATTGCCGTACTGGGTGGCACTGCCGGTCGCGATCGCGGTGGGAGCCTTGGTCGGCGCCGGGACGGAGATCGGCGTGATCCGCCGGTTGCGGTCGGCGCCGCGGGTGATGAGCGTCATCGCCACGCTCGGCCTGGGGCAGGTGCTGCTGCTCGTCGCCGCGGTGCTCAACAGCCAGTCGCGCTCGCTGTACCTGGTGCCAGAGCCGCCCGGGTTCCCGACCTTCCACGTCGGCCGGCTCTTTGTCTCGCAGTCGTTCACCGCGATGCTCGTGCTCACGCCGTGCGTGGTCGCGGCGCTCGCCTTCTTCCTGCGCCGCACGCGCGCAGGGCTGGCCATTCGCGGCGCCGCGGCCAACCCGGACACCGCGCGGATGATCGGCGTGCCCGTCGAGAGCATGGCCACCATCGCGTGGGCCATCGCCGGCGCGGTGGCGACGTTCACCGCGCTGCTGATCCTGCCGTCGCAGGGCGGCATCGGCGACACCTTCGGTCCTGGCCTGGTGCTGCGCGCGCTGCTGCCCGCGGTGATCGCGCGCATGAACAGCCTGCCGGTGACGCTGGTGGCCGGGCTCGCTGTCGGCGAGGTGGAGCAGCTGATGCTGCTCAACTATCACCAGCAGGGCGGCGGGCTGGTGCAGACCGTGCTCTTCGCCGTCATCCTGGTCGTCCTGCTCTTCCAGCCGGCGACGTCAGGACGCGGCGAGGCCAAGGGCTCGTGGGCGGCGATCGAGGCGTGGCCGCCGCTGCCCGACGCGGTGCGGCGCATCTGGTCGGTGCGCAATCTCGGCCGCATCCTCGCCGCGGTGGCCATCGTCGCCGGTGTGCTGGTCCCGCTGCTGATGAGCAACCAGAACGCCGTGACGCTCACCTCGCTGGTCGCGTTCGTCATCGTCGGGCTGTCGCTGGGCATCATCACCGGGCTCGGCGGGCAGGTCTCGCTCGGACACTTCGCCCTGGCGGGGCTCGGAGCGCTGGCGGCGATCGTGACCGTGACCCACTCCGGCAACTTCCTGGTCGCCTTCGCCTCTGCCGGTGCGGCGGCGGCGGTGGCGTCCCTGGTGATCGGCCTGCCCGCGCTGCGCATCCGCGGCATGTTCCTCGCGGTGACGACGCTGGCCCTGGCTCTGTCGACGCCGTGGATCCTGCAGCAGTCGTGGGCGTTGGGCACGGGCGTCGAGCCTGGGCGTCCGCAGCTTGGCACGCTGGTCATCGACACCGGACGGCCGTATTACTTCCTCGCCTTCACGGTGATGCTGGTCTGCGTCCTCATCGCCCATCGGGTGTGGACCGGCGGCTTCCGGCGCGCCCTGGTGGCGACGCGCGACAACGAGGACGCGGCGCGCGCCTTCACCGTCAATGCGACTCTGGTGAAGGTGCAGGCCTTCGTGCTGTCGGGGTTCCTGGCGGGCGTTGGCGGCGCGGTATTCGCCTTCGGTCTCTCCGCGGTGACGCCCGGCGTCTTCCCGGTCGACAGCAGCGTGCGCTCGCTGGCGGTGACGGTCGTCGGCGGCGCGGGCGTCCTGGCCGGGCCGATCATCGGCGCGCTGTACATCGTCGCCCTCCCGGCGTTTCTGCCGCTCGACTCCGCTGCACTGGCGGCCACCGCCATCGGCTGGCTGCTGCTGGTGCTCCACTTTCCGGGCGGCGCCGCCCAGGCGATGCGTCCGCTGCGCGACCGCGTCGTCGCCTGGCTGGCGGCGCGGGCCGGTGTGGACGTGTCCGACGCCGCGGGGGAAGCGGCAGAGGCGCGCGCCGCGGCGCAGTCGGCGGCGGCAGCGGCGCCCGCCATGGCGCAGATCGCGACGCTCCCCACGCGGTCAGCCCGTGGCGACGCCGACGACGCTGCGGCACTGCTGGAGACTCGATCGCTGGCGCGGTCGTTCGGCGGCATCAGGGCGGTGAGCGGCGTGAGCATCGCCGTCCGTGAGGGCGAGACGGTGGGCCTGATCGGCCCCAACGGCGCCGGCAAGACAACACTCTTCGAGCTGATCAGCGGCTTCGTGCGGCCGGACTCGGGCAGCGTGTGGTTCGACGGGCGCGACATCACCCGGCTCGGTCCTGAGGCGCGTGGCCGCCTGGGGCTGATCCGCTCGTTCCAGGACGTCGCGCTGTTCCCCACCATGTCGGTGCTGGAGACCGTGCAGGTGGCGCTGGAGCGGCGCTATCGCACCCGGCTGATCGGGTCACTGATCGGCGAACCGCAGCGCGAGCGCGACCGCGAGGCCGCCGCCCGCGAGATCGTGGCGACGATGGGGCTCGACCGCTACCGCGACGTGCCCACCCGCGCGCTGTCGACGGGCACGCGCCGCATCGCCGAGCTGTCCTGCCTGATCGCGCTGCGCCCGCGCCTGCTGCTGCTCGACGAGCCCTCGTCGGGGATCGCGCAGCGCGAGACCGAGGCGCTCGCCGGCGTGATCGCGCGCGTCAAGGCCGACCTGAGTGCGACGGTGGTGATCATCGAGCACGACATGCCGCTGGTGCTCGGCCTGTCCGACCGCATCGTCGCCATGGAGACGGGCACGGTCATCGCCGACGAGCGACCAGTGGACATCGTCGCCAACCCTCGCGTCATCGAGTCGTACCTGGGCGAGGACGCCGCGCCGCTGGAGCGGTCGGACACGGTCGAGCTGCGGCCGGCGCTGGGAGCGGCATTGTGAGACGCGCCCTGTTGCTGCTCGCGCTCGCGCCGGTTCTGGCCGGATGTGGCCCGAACGGCGTCCTCCTCCACGATCCGCATGCGCTCAGCTTCGTGACGCCGCAGCGCTATGCCACGGTGCGGCTGCCGGTGATCCTGCGATGGACCGTGGACAAGGCGTGGGTGGCGTCGGCCGGCGGCACGGACGGAGCGCACGCGATGCTCTTCGTCGACCGCTCGCCGATGGCGCCCGGCGAGGTCTTCCAGGGTGCCACGCCGACCGACCGCTCCGGCGTCGTCGACGCCGCCGGCACGACGTACACGCTGGCCTCCCTGCCGGCGGGCTCGGAGAACGCGCGCGGACGGCACGAGGTCACCGTGGTCCTGGTCGACCGCGGCGGCCACCGGCTCGGCGAGGTGTCCGACTACCTGCAGCTCCAGGTGGTGCGGCAATGATGCGCGCAGCTCGCGACCGCGCCCTCAGCTATCCCGTCGTCGCGCTCGGTCTGCTCGCCGCCGGCGCCCAGGCGATGCCCGCCGTGGTGCTGATGATGAGCCCGGAAATCGGGCACGCGCTGGGCGTCGGCACCAGCGTGGTGGCGGCCATGGCCGCGCTGTACCAGGCCGCCGCGGCGCTCGCCACCGTCCCGCTGGTCGACGATGCCGCGCGCCAGCGCCGCCGCGCCCTGCTCGCCGTGCTCGCCGGCGCAATCGCCGCCGTCGTGGCGGTCGCCATGGGCCTGGCGGTGGCGTGGTGGCAGCTCGCGGTCGCGCTGCTCGCCGGCGGTGCGCTCAGCGGGACGGTGCTCGCGTACCACACCCCGCTGATCGCCGACAGCGTGCCGCGTGCGCGCTGGGCCGCAAGCCTCAGCGCGTACCAGGGATTTCGCGTCGTGGGACGCGCGGTGCCGTTCCTGCTCGTCGCCGCGCTGGTGGCCCGTCTCGGGCTGACCTGGCGCGCCTGCCTGCTGTGCACGGGGATGCTGGCTCTGATCGCGGCGGCCCTTGCCGTGCGCCTGCGTGAGCCACAGCCGGACAGCCCTCGGATGCAATCCGGCAACGCCCGGCTCGGATTCGCCGAGGGCACCGCACGCCTGCTGATCCTTCCCACGGTGAAGGCGACGCTGCGCATCTACGTCGTTATCGGCATCCTGCTCGCGCCCCTCGAGGTGTACCTCGCAGCACTGCTGGCCGACCGCTGGCAGCTCGACCTGGGGGGCCGCGGCGTGCTGCTCGGGTGCGTCGAAGCGGCGGGTGTGATCGGTGTCGTCACCGGCCTTCGCGGTGCCCGCGCCTCCACGAGCGAACCGGCTGCGCTGCTCCGCCGCGCCGCGCTGTTCGCAGCCGTCGCGGGAGCAGCGCTCACCGTGGGTGCGCTGTCTCCCACGCTTGCGCTGTCGGCGGTGGCGTGGGGGATCGGCCTCGCCGCCGCGGCGCCGCTCTTCCCACTCGTCACGGCGGCGACATGCGCGCTCGTGCCCGATGCGCTGCGCACCCATCTCGCCGCGCTGCAGGGCATCGCCATGGCTGCGGGCGGAGGCATCGGCGGGCTCTTGCTGCTGGCTCCCATCGCCGGGCAGTACGGTCCGGCACCGGCGGTGGTGGTGGCCGCGATCAGCGCTCTGCTCGCCGCGCAGCGTCTTCGCAGCGCCGCGCGGCAGGCGGAGACGTCGCGCCAGCAGGCGGAGCGCGCGCCCGCCGCGGACCCGATGCGTCCGCGCGGCGGCGACGGCCGCGTGCCCATGCTGACCTGCCGCGGACTCGACTTCTCGTACGGCCGGGTGCAGGTCCTCTTCGGTGTCGACTTCGCCGTCGAGGACGGCGAGATGGTCGCCCTGCTGGGCACCAACGGCGCGGGGAAGTCGACGCTGCTCAAGGCGATCGCCGGCCTCGGGCTGCCCACGGCCGGCACCATCGACCTCGCCGGTGAGGACATCACCTACCTCAACAGCCAGCGCCGCGTCCGTCTTGGCATCAGCCAGGTGCCCGGCGGCAAGGCGGTGTTCGGGCCGCTCACCGTGGTCGAGAACCTGCGGCTGTTCGGCTACAGCCTGGGCCGCAACCGGCGCGAGGTCGACCGCGGCATCGACGCCAGCCTGGCAATGTTCCCGCGGCTCGCCGAGCGGCGCAACCAGAAAGCGGGAACGCTGTCCGGCGGCGAGCAGCAGATGCTTGGGCTGTCCCAGGTGCTGATCCTGCGGCCACGGCTGGTGTGCATCGACGAGCTCTCGCTGGGACTGGCGCCCAAGGTGGTCGGCGAGCTGATGGTGATGGTGCGCCGCATCAACCAGGCGGGCTCGTCGGTGGTGCTCGTGGAGCAGTCGGTGAACATCGCCCTGCGACTCGTCGAGCATGCGTACTTCATGGAGCGCGGCCAGGTGCGCTTCGACGGTCGGGCCAGGGAGCTGATGGAGCGTCCCGACCTGCTGCGGTCGGTGTTCCTGCAGGGCGCGGGGGGCGGTGGGTGATGCGCAGGTCCGTGAGCGAGGTTACGACGATGAGAATGCGCACGACGTGGCGAGCTGCCGCCGGCATTGCCCTCATCGGGGTGTTCCTCGGCGCCGCGGTGCCCGCCGACTCCGCGGCGTCCGGTGCGACCACGGTCACCGTGGACCGTCAGGTCTACGTGAGCGACACGCCGGTCGACCCGTATCAGAACGACCAGTCGGCCATCCACGTCGCGGTGGCGCTGGGCACGGAGACGGCACGCTCCTTCGTGCACGTCGACGTCAACAGCCTGCTCGCACAGGGAACGGTGCAGGGGTTGAAGCTGACCCTGGTGCCGACCGGCGCCACCGCGAGCAACACCAACGGCTCGTCAGCGGCGCTGCGCGCGTGCATGCTCAAGCAGCCCATCGCCACTCCCTTCGACGCGTCGAAGCCTCCCGCCCACGACTGCTCGGTGGCGTCGGCCGACGGCAAGCCCGACGCGCAGGGAGCGTGGACGTTCGACCTGTCCGGCTTTGTCCTGAACTGGACCACCTCGGCCGACACCGGCGTGGCCATCGTGCCGGCGGCATCGACGGGGCCGGCCTCGAGCTGGCAGGTGGCGTTCGACAAGGCGAAGTCGACCGCGTCCGCCGACGTCGTCCCTGCGGGGAGCTCCTCGATGCCGATCAGCGTCGTTGCCCCGGCCGCGCCGCCGTCGTTCCCCATCGTGCCGTCATCGGGCAGCGCCACTGTCGCCATCCCTCCGCCGGCCGCGGTGCCCAGCGCTGCCGCCGCGCCGTCCCCGGTGGCGGTCGCACCGCAGCCGTCGTCGTCGCATGCGCCCGCGGCCGCCGCCAGCACGGTGGGTGCGCAACCGCCCGCGTCGCCGTGGTGGCTGCTGATCGTCGCCGGCGTGCTGCTGTTGCTCGTCGCCCTCGCGGTGTCGACGGTCACCATCCCCGCCTCCGGCGGCGTCCTGCTGCGCGCGCCGTCGTGGGCGCTGACGCGGACCAATACCGCCTCGCTGGCACGCACGCCGACGTTGCGAGGCGTGCCCTCGGGCGTGGTCATCGCCGCCATCGTCGTGCTGGGATTCACGACGCTTGCACCGGCGCGCGCATTCCTGCCGGGCCAGTCCGCGGCGAGCGGTGGCTCGGGACCGAGCGGCGCGGCGGCCCAGGGACCATCCGCGACGCCAGGGGGCACGGCGGGATCGACCGGCGCAGCGCAGCCGTCCGCCGCTGCCGGCGCTGGCGCCGCGGCGGCGGGCGGGGCGGGCGGAGCAGCCGCGGGAGCTGCCGCGGTCGGCGGGCAATCGAGCGGTGCCGGGTCATCGACGGCGCAGCTCTACCGCGGCGTCACCGCGACCACCGTCAGCATCGGCGTCATCGACAACACCGACTCGAGCCAGAGCCTGGGAGCGTCCGGCCTGGGCGCCGCCGCGATCGGCGACGGCCGCGCCCAGGCCAACGCGGTGATCAAGGACATCAATGCGCACGGCGGGATCGCCGGCAAGACCCTGGTGCCGCAATTCCACGACGTCCCCACCGCCGACCTCGCATCCAACCCGAGCGGCGCCGGCCAGGCGGCGTGTGCCGACCTCGCCCAGGACCATCACGTCTTCGCCGTGGTCATCCCGCTCAGCGTGTCGGACGCGACCACGGTGGCCTGCTTCGTGCAGCACGACACGCCGGTGATCATCGACAACACGTCGGGGTATGACGCCGCCGAGCTCAACCAGTTCCTCGGCTACATGTTCGTTCCCGCAGCGCTGAACATGACGCGCGCCGGCCGCACGCTGGTGGCCGAGCTCGGCCCGGTCGGGTACCTCGCCACGGGGGGCGTCTACGGCGTCGTCGCGCCCGACCTGCCCGAGTACCACCGCGCCGTCGACCAGGGCCTCGTGCAGGCGATGGCGGCGCGCAACCTGTCGCTCAAGGACAGGCTCTTCTATCCCACCGACAGCACCAGCCAGCAGGCGTTCCAGAACGCCGTGCTCAGCTTCTACTCGGAGGGCATCGACCACGTCATCAGCCTGGGCAAGCAGTCGCAGATCAGCTTCTTCATGCTCGCCGCCGAGAAGCAGCAGTACCGGCCGCGCTATGCGCTGTCGAGCTTCGACAACCCGCAGCTCCTGGAGTCGATCGCACCCGCGGCGCAGCTCAACAACGCCGTGGGCATCGGCTGGAACCCGCTGATCGATACCGACACCAGGCACAGCATCGGACCGGTCAACGCCAGCGCCAAGCGCTGCAGCGACGCCATGGCCGCCTCCGGCGTCAGCAACTCCACGGGCAACGCGCAGGCTTCGGCGTTCGACATGTGTGACGTCTTCTTCCTGCTGCAGCGCGCCCTTGCCGGCCCGCAGGACCTCAGCTCGGCGGGGCTCCTGCAGGCGGTCAACGCCCTGGGCTCGGGCTACAGCGCGCCCGACACCTTCCAGGTGACCCTGGGCCCCAACAAGCACGACGGTGCGGACGCGGTGCGAGACCTCGCCTATGACGGGTCCTGCGGCTGCTTCCTGTATCGCAGCGGAAACAAGCCGGCGAGCTGAGCAGGCTCGACCAGGGAAGGGCCACATGACACCAGACACCCAGTACACCACCTTCGACGTGCCGGTGGAGGGCGGCAGTCTCGCCGTCGGCGAATGGCGCGGCGGCGATCAGGCGGTTCTGGCCATCCATGGCATCAGCTCGACGCACCGCCTCTGGTCCTGGACCGCCGCCGCGGCGCCGGGCGTGCGCCTGATCGCGCCCGACCTGCGCGGTCGCGGCGCCAGCCAGCACGTCGAGAAGCGCACCGGCCTGGCCACGCATCGCGACGACATGATCGCCGTGCTCGATCACCTCGGCATCGACAAGGTGACCGTGGCCGGCATGTCGCTGGGCGGCTTCATCGCCGTTGCCCTGGCGGCCGCGGTGCCCGATCGTGTCGAGCGCCTGCTGCTCGTCGACGGCGGCTTCCCCATGGCGCAGGCGGCGATGTTCGCGAAGCTGAGCCGCGACCAGGTCGCCGCCGCCTTCCGCGACCGGCTGCGGCGCATCGAGCAGCCATGGGCCAGCCTGGCCGAGTACCGCGACTTCTACCTGGCCAACACCGCGCCGCTGCTCGACCCCGCCGAGCCCATCCTGCAGGACTACATCGCCTATGAGCTGGTGGGCGAAGAGCCGTCGCTGACCGCCCGCCTCGACGCCACCGCGATCGTCGAGGACTCGATCGACCTGTTCCTCACCGACAGCGCGGTGCGCGCCGCCGAGTCGCTGCGCGTGCCGGTGCGCCTGCTGTTCGCCGAGTGGAGCATCGGCGCGGGCTCGCCCCCTGCCTACACCGCCGAACTGCTGGCGCCGTGGGGTGAGCGCCTCGCCGGGTCGGGCTTCGAGGCGACCTTCCTGCCCGGCACCGACCACGCGGCGACCGCGATGACGCCCGCGGCCGGCGCGGTGATCGCCGGCGAGCTGCGACGCCTGGCGCCGGCCGTGCCGCGATGAAGCGCACCGCCCTGCTGGTCGCAGGAGTGCTGGTTGTGGCCACAACCGGCACGATCATGCGGCCGGCGGGCGTGGCCCAGGCGCGTGGCGTGAGCACGGTGCCGTCCGCGCCGGCGACGCTGGGGCCGCTGGTGTCGGGCAGCACCGGCTACGTCGGCGGAACGCTGGTCTACACGGGGTATCCCTACAAGGACACGGGTGCCAGCACCGACGGCACGTCCGGCGGCGCCGCGACCTACCCCGCCTCGGTTCCGCGCGGCAACGGCGCCAACCTCATCCAACTGCAGGTGTCCGTCACCAGTGGCGGCGACATGACCGTGCGCGCGGTGCTGGAGACGCTGCTGAAGCCCGACATCCCGCTGCTCGGCGTCGGCTTCGACAGCGACGGCAGCGCGGGCACCGGCGCGGCCGGCGTCCCCGGTGGGCGCTGGCCCGCGTCGCGGCCGCTGGGGCTCGACGTGTTCGCCGCCGTGTCCTCGGCCGACACCACGGTGATGCGGTGGTCGGGCGGGGCGTGGTCGACCGTCGCGCATCTCCCGGCGACCGTCGACACCAGCGCCCACACGATGACCGCGGAGCTGCCTGCTCGCGTGCTCCCCGCGCAGACGAACGCATGGAAGGCCGTCGGAGTGCTGGGCCTTGCCGTCCCCGGCAGCTCGTGGCTCGACGGAAGCGGCCCAATCTACGACCTCGCCTTCGTGCACGCCGAGGATCCGGCCAATGACAGCGGTGCGCTGATGTCCGCCGAGCAGGTGGCCATCACCGGGAAGGGGCACACCACCGGGGCGCAGTGGCAGGACAAGCTGCAGGCCGGCATCCTGCACGGCACCGCCGACGCCGGCGCCGCGGTGGGCACGCTCGACTTCGCGACGATGCGCGCCCACACCACGACGACCCCCGATGTGCTCGCGCCCGGATACCACACCTGGACGTACCACTCCGGCGCGCAGCTCGGTGACGGCATCGTCGACGGGACGGCCGCCGGCGGCCTGTGGGCCGGGCCGTACCAGCCGTATCTCGTCCAGGTGCCGTCGCACCTCAGCGGCCGCGTGCCGCTCATCGTGTACCTGCACGGCGGCGGCGGCAACCACCTCGACAACGGCACCTTCGCGCCGCAGGGCCCGCTCGACCAGGGCAGCGCCATCGTCGTCTACCCCTTCGGGCGAGAGTTCACCACGGCGCAGGACCACGGCTACCAGGGTGCCGGTGAGATGGACGTCCTGGACGTCATCGCCGACGTGCAGAGGCACTATCCCGTGGACTCGGGGCGCATCCTCGTCGCCGGCACCTCGACCGGCGGCGGCGGCGCCTTCCGCTTCGCCCAGCTCGATCCCGACCTCTTCGCCGGCGTACTCGTTCTCTCGGCGTACGACGACACGCACCTGGAAGAGAACACCGTCGACCTGCCGGTACGCCTGGTGAACGGTGCGGCGGATCCCGCGGCCAGCCAGGTGGTGCTCCTCAACACCACCCAGGAGCTGGACCGCCTCGGCGACGTCGACTACCGCTCGTGGTCCGCGCTGGCGCACAGCCACGCCGACCCGCAGGCGCCGCTCACCGAGTGCGTGCTGGGCCAGCTCGCCGCCACGCAAGCCGTGACCAATCCAGCGCGCGTCGTGTACGGCATCGACCCGGCGAACGAGGTGTACGACTCCACTGCGCACCTCGACGTGCGCCACACGCATGCGTACTGGGTGTCGGGGATCACGACGCGGCCCGGCCTGCAGCCCAACGATCCACTGACCCGCGGCAATGACACGCCAGGGACCGGCAACGCCGTCGTCGCACGCATCGACGCGGTCTCGCTCGCCAACCCGTCCCGCGCGCTGGTGTCCACTGCTGTCGACGGCGCCGGCCAGAACATCACCCAGGCGGGGGACTACTGTGGCGGCGCGGCGTCGCAGAGCAACGACGTCTGGCGCGTGCACGGCGTCGCGCTCTCGCCGGGCGCGAGCCAGCCAACCAGCAACGGCCTCGCCGTCAGCGTGGTGAAACTCGCCGCCGCCGGCTTCGATCTCAACCGCGCCGGCGTCGACGCCACCCGCCCCGTCACGCTCTCCATCGACGGCGACGGTCAGATCGCCATCACCCTGAGCGGCACGTGGCCCGGCGGCGTGGTGCACATCACCCGCGACTCGCGACCCTGGACCACCGCGGAGGTGCGCGGCGGCCGGGTGGTGTTCTCCGACGCCATCGAAGGCCACCACACATACGTGGTGAGCCCCTGACGGAAGCAGGGTTCACGCAGGAGGCCGGGTCGAACCTCGAACCGAGAGGCGGGGCGGGAGGATGGTCGACTCCGGCGCAAAGCCGGGTCGCGAAATCCGTTGCAGAAGCATCCGGGCCGCCTCCTGTCCCAGCGCGAAGCTGCCCTGCGCCACCGAGGTCAGGTTGACGGTTGGCCATGCCGCCATGGGCGTGTCGTCGTAGCCGACGATCCCGACCTGCGCCGGCACGTCCAGGCGGCGCTCGACCACGGCAGCGAGCGCACCGGAGGCCATGACATCGCTGATGGCGAAGATGCCCTGCGCGTTGGCGTCGAGCAGGCGGCCGGCTCCCGCGAACGCGCTGGCGTAGTCGAGACCCCCGCAGTCGACCTCGAGGGTCGTGTCGCGATCGATCCCCTGACGGCGCAGCGCGTCGCGGTACCCCTCGATGCGATCGGCCACCGGGGCGAGGTGCGGCTCGCCGAACAGGATCCCGACCCGTGCGTACCCGCAGCGGAGCAGATGCTGCGTGGCCAGCCTGCCGCCGAGAATGTTGTCCACGGCGACGTACGGCACGCGCCCGGGCGGCCGGTCGATGGCGACGACGGGGATGGACAGCGTCAGCGCCGCTTCGCTGTGCGGGGTGGTGATGACCAGCCCCTTGATGCCCTGGGCGAGCAGCGCGCTGGCGATCTCGAACTGCCGGCCGGCGTCATCCCCGCAGTCGCCGATCACCGAGAGCATCCCAGCGCCGTCCACGCCGGCGGCGACACCGCGCGCAACGTCCACGTAGAACGGGTTGGTGATGTCGGACACGATGACGCCCACCACGTGGCCGTTGGCTGTCCCGGTCACTGCACCACCACCGGACGTGGCCCGCTGGCGCCGGTCGTCAGGGCGATGGGATTCGGCGGCACCACGCGGAGCCTGCCACCGAAGGTGTGATGCCCGTCGCCCAGCCGGCGCGCTGTCCACCCGTCGATGGGCAGCTCTGCCCACGCGGTGGTGCCCACCGGCACGGCGAGGTTGCACTCGAACCGCTCGCCGTCGACGCTCCACTCCACCGCCACCTCACCGTACGGGCCCAGGTGGCGCGCCGACGCTGCGGTGAGGCCGCCGCCGGGCAGCGGGCGGATCCAGGCGCTGCGATAGCCGGGCTCGAGCGGCGCGATCCCGGCGACGGTGCGGTGCAGCCAGTCGACCACGGCACCGAGCGCGTAGTGGTTGAAGGAGGTCATCCCGTCAGCGTTGACACGGCCGTCGTCTCGCAGGCTGTCCCATCGCTCCCAGATGGTCGTGGCCCCCTGCGTCACCGGGTACAGCCACGACGGGCACTCGGTCTGCAGGAGCAGCCGGTAGGCGGTGTCGAGCTGCCCCGTCTGGGTGAGCGCGTCACACACCAGCGGCGTGCCCACGAAGCCGGTGGCGATGTGGTGACCGTTGGCCTGGGCGATCTCGGCCATGCGCCGGCCGGCATCGACCATGTCGTCGCCGGTCACCAGCAGCTGGAAGCACACGGCGAGCGCGTACGCGGTGAGGGTGTCGCTCGACAGGCGACCGTCCTCACGCCGGAAGAGTTCTCGCCAGCGTTGGCGGTATTGGGCGGCAAGCGCCTCGTACCGCGAGGCATCCGCGCTGCGCCGCAGGACCCTGGCGGCGGCGGCGACGATGTCGAGCGAGTGCACCAGGTGGGCGCCGGCGATGAGCAGCGGCTCGGTGGCCCCCGCGCTGGGTTTGTCGGCAGGCGCCGCCGGGTCCAGCCAGTCGCCGAACTGGAAGAGGTCCGGGTTCAGGGAGGGGCCGTGTGCCTTGACGCATGCCCTGACGTAGGCGGTCATGCTGCGGTACTGGCGTGCCAGCAGCCCCTCGTCGGCGAACCGCTGGTACACCACCCAGGGGACGACGACCGCGGCGTCGCCCCAGGCCGCCGCCGTGCCGCTGCCGAACGGCTTGGGCGACGGCATCGGGACGACGTACGGCACGCCACCATCCCGGTACTGGTCCGCCGCCAGGTCGGCCAGCCAGGAGTCGAGGAAGCCTGAGCAGTCGTAGAGGAAGCTGGCGCTCGGCGCGAACACCTGGATGTCGCCCGTCCAGCCCAGACGCTCGTCACGCTGCGGGCAATCCGTGGGCACGTCGACGAAGTTGCCGCGCATGGACCACACCGCGTTCTCGTGCAATCCGTTGACCAGGTCGTTGGAGCACGAGAACCAGCCGGTGCGGCGCATGTCACTGTGGCAGACCTGGGCTTCCAGGTTGCCCGTCGACGGGCCGCCGGGCCACCCGCTGATCTCCGCGTAGCGGAACCCGTGCATGGTGAACTGCGGTTCCCAGGACTCGCCGCCGCGCCCGGCGCTGATGTAGCGGTCGGTCTGCCGCGCCGCGCGCAGCGGCGCGGTGCACAGCTCGCCGTCCTGCAGCACCTCGGCGTGACGCACCACGATCTCGGTGCCGGCGGGGGCACTGATGCCGCGTAGCCGCAGCCGGCCCACCAGGTTCTGGCCGAAGTCGGCGATGACCGCGCCCGACGGCGAGCGCAGCAGCTCGACCGGCGCCACGGTCTGGGTTCGACGCACGGGCGGCGACGTCTGCGGCACCAGCGTCGCACGATCCCGCTCGACTGCGACGCAGGCCGCCCAGGTGCTGTCGTCGAAGCCGGGCCGGTCCCAACCGTCGACCTGTGATTCGAGCCGGGCGTCGTACACCGCACCCATGTACAGGTCGGCGCTGCGCAGCGGCCCCGCGCCGGCACGCCATGCCGTGTCCGTGGCGACGATGTCTCCGCGCCCGGCGGCATAGGTCAGCTCCAGCTGCGCGAGTGCCGCCCGGCGCGTGCCGTACCAGTTGCGCCGTTCCCCGAACACGAAGCCGCGGTACCAGCCGTCGGCCAGGGTGATGCCGAGCGCGTTCGCCCCCGGGCTCAGGTGCGACGTGACGTCGTACTCCTGGAAGCGCAGCCGCGACCGGTACGCGCTCCATCCCGGGGTGAGCAGGTCCTCGGAGACCCGGCGCCCGTTGATCGACGCGGCGTACAGGCCGTGCGCCGTGATCCGCAGGCGCGCGGCCACCAGCCCCTCCCCCACCGTGAAATCACGCCGCAGCAGCGCCGGCGGCTGCGCGCCGGTGAGGTCCTCGGGCCAGTCCGGGCTGATCGCCTCGGCGACCCATGTCACCGGCTCGAGCGCGGTGCGCTCGACGGCCACGGCGGTCTCGGCGCTCACGGTGTCGGCACCTTCTTCACCAGCTCACTCTCCTGCAGTGCCAGCTGTTCGGCCTGTGTTGCCCACGCGCCGGTCGAGCTGCAGGTGAGCGTCTCGATGGCGAAGCGGTGCACCGGCGCCCACACGCCTTCGCAGATCACCGCCTGCTCTCCCTGCCGCGTACTCCCGTGGATGACGAAGACGGAGGAGCCGGAAAGCTCCGCATGGGGGGTGACGAAGGTGTTGCTCCCCTGGCTCATCTCGTGCACCTCGACTTGCACCAGCGTGGCGGCGTCGCTGGCGCGACTGAACTCGACGACGATCACGGTCACGTAGTGGGCTGCGTCCTGAGTCCAGACGCGGGCGCGTGCGTGCTTGAAGGAGGAGGCCGCGAGCATCCGGCTCACGGCGGTGGGATCGGCGGGTGTGGCGGCGGCCACCTGGTCCGGCGTGGTCAGGTCCTGCGTGGTCGCGACGGTCTGCGGCAGGGGAATGGGCAGCCGGGTCAACATCAGCTCGCCCGACGCTGCGCCGATCTCCTGCGGCCCGCAGCCGGCGGCCATGAGCAGGAAGGCGACGGCAGCGGTGGGGCGGATCACTGCGGGAACATGATCGACCCGCTCCAATGGTCGGATGCACCGTGGTTGTCGGTGATCGTCCCGGAGCCGGTCGCGTTCCTGAAGATGCCAGTGCCGCCGGTCACCGTGAAGGGGTACGTGTCCACGCCCGACCGCTTGCACGACTGCCCCTTGTCCGCCTGAACGTTCAGCACATCGCCGTTGGTGGCGGTCAGCGTGCCGCTGGTCGTGGCCGTGGTGCAGTCGTCCGTCCCGCCCTGGTGGGCGACCGTGCGGTGCATGCTCAGCGCGCCGAACGGCGATGTGCCGGCCGTGCCGTCCCCCACCTCGCAGAGCCGCGCGGCCGTGCCGCTCAGATCGCAGTTGTAGGGACCGACCTTGGAGGCGAAGGTGACGTCGAGTGCAACGCTGCCATGTGCCTGCGGGACCCGTGGCGCGGGGGACGCCGAGGCCGGCGTTCCGTTGCTGAGATCGATGACCTGCAGCGTCCAGTCGCACGGAGTGTCGGTGTGCAGGTAGTAGTTTCCCGGCGTCTTGAAATCCAGCGTCCCCTGCCGCTTGACCGAGACGAAGGTGGTCTGCGGGTGCTCGAAGGCGGTCGAGTTGTCGTCGCCGTTGAAGACGTCGATGGTGAACTGGTTGACGTCGAGCAGCTCTTCTGAGTTCTGCTTGGTGCAGTCGAAGGTGTACTTGATCTGCCAGGCCCCGGGGACGGTGAACGGGGCGAGGCTCCGCGCCGCTCCGGTCGTGGAGTCGGTGTCGACCAGGAGGGCGGTCTGCGACTGGCTGAGACCGCAGCCGCACAGCAGCGTGCCGGCGGCCGCGCAGGTCGCGGCGGCGCTCAGCGCAGCTCGCAGGTTCACGATGACGGCGATTCCGGCAGCAGGTTGATGGTCGCGCCGGCGTCGTAGTCGGCCGGCACACCGGTCTTCTGGTCGGTGTAGTGCTCGACCAGGTGGTCGCCCACGATGATGCCGCCGTACTGCGTCGCCATGTCGATGGTGAGGGTGAAGTCCACCCTGCTGTTCGGCCCGCCCCGCGCGTACTGCGCCTCGCCCTGCATGGTGGCTTCCCACGCGTCGAGCGGGGTCCCGCACGCGTTGACGCGCACGTGGTTGACGACCGAGCCGGTCGCCTTGGGATCGCTTGCGGTCGGTCCCATCACCACGGTCGTGCCCAGGGGATCGGTGCCCACGGACGACCACGTTGCCGAGGGCGAGGCGGGGAAGGGAAAGATCTCCAGGCCCGGGGCGAGCGGGGTGAACGTCATGTCCGCGGTCACCACGCTGGTGATGTAGACCCCGGGCGCGACGCCGTTGCCGGCCGGCAGCGCACCCGTCGCCCCCTGCGGGTAGAGGTGGTAGGAGGTCGTGGTGACCACGCTGTTGTAGCTGTCCACGACGTCGTAGCTGAAGTCCTGCGCCGAGCCCACGGCGCTGACGTTGGTCACCTGCCGCGTGCCGGAGTCCGGCAGCTGCGCAACCTTCTGGCTCGGCGTGCCGGGGTTGGTGGTGAGCTTGCCGGAGTGCCGGAACGGGTACGTGCCGGGAGCCGGCGGACGCGGCGAGATCGGCGTTGCCTCCTTGGCCGGGTACGACAGTTGCGGGAGCGACGGGCAGGGATCCGGGGTCGGGCTCGGCAGCGCCTGCAGCTGCGGCAGGACCGGTGGTTGCTCGACCGGAGCCGGGAAGCTCTGCACCGGGTTGAGGAAGTGGATGATCGGCGGCAGCGACGGCACCGGCGACGGTGTCGGCACGCCGTAGAAGACGTTGGCGCCGGCGTGCTTGACGTCCGTGTCCACGGGGGCGATGGGACCGCACGCCGCCAGCACCAGTGCCGCCGGCAGACAGAGACCGATTCGCTTGTTCATCATTGGCAATCCGGGTTGGTGGGCAACTTGGGCCCGGTGGGTCCTGCGTTGAGCTGCAGGTGCGGTCCGGGCTGGATGACCGGCACCGGCACCGCCTGCGGCGTCCGGTGGTGCTGGTAGTCGAGCACCGCGCGGAAGAGATCGTTGGCGTTGGCGACCGGGAATTCGCCGAGCAGGACCATCAGCGCCATGGTCTCGGTGTGCGGCGGGAACCACAGGAAGATGGTCTGGTCGGGAAGCACCATGGTGTAGGCGCGCTCTCCCTGGACGTAGAGGCGATGAAAGTAGCCGCTGCCGAAGGTGCACTGGATGCCCCGGAAGATCTGGTGGCCCACGCACTGCAGCTCGTCCTGCTGGCAGGTGCTGCTCAGCGACTCGTCGTTGATGTCGTCGATGGTGTAGTCGGGCTTGAACACCGAGAGCTCCAGCGCGCCGTCGGTGGCCTGCCCGTGGTGGATGGTGTAGACGGCGCCGCTCGACACCTCGGCGTCGGAGCCGGCCCGGGCGAACTCCTTCGACGCGTCCGTCTCCACCTTGAAGGAGAAGGCGCCGATGGAGTGCGGCACCAGGTTCTTCGGCAGCGTGCGCACGGGCGCCGAGCTCGCGCCGACGGTGGCGCAGGTGGTGACCAGCGTGATCAGCAGTCCGGACGAGACCGCCGCCAGCGCGGTGCGCCGCGGTCGCAGCATCGCCGCACGGCGTCGCCGCGTGCGCCACGCGCGCAGCCGTCCGCGCACGTCGACGCGCAGGCTCACCTCGAACCACGGGTTCGGCATCTGCGTGGAGTACGGCTCGCGCAGCGAGGTGCGCGCGATCCGCGCCAGCACGCGATTGAGCATGGGTTGGGCCCGGTCGAGCCGGCGCGCCACCGATGCCGCCAGCCTCTCGGCGGCGTCGGCGTCCTCCGGCCTGAGGTCGCGGCGCAGGTCTCCCCACAGCGCGCGGCTGACCAGCCAGGCCAGCTCCTCGTGCTCGGCGTCGTCGTTGATGTGGGCGAGGAACCTGGTGGGTGACGCCGCCGGGTCGCCGATGGTGAGGTCACGCGCCCGGTCGCGGAACTCGGCGTATGCCGCGGCGATGCGGCCGTGCAGCCCCAGCCGTCGCCCCCACCGCCGGCGCTGCCGCGTGCGGGCCAGCTTGAAGAACCACGGGTACATCGCGTACAGCGCCACCACGCCCAGGACGATGGGCAGGATGCGCACCAGGTACCACTGCACGTACTGGAAGAGCTGCAGCGCAGTGAGGCGGCGGGTGGGGATGTAGACGATGAGCTGCAGCTGGTCGGTGGCGGCGGCGTTGACCTGGTTCTTCTGCTGCTGGTGGGTGGAGGGCTTGGCCTTGGGCGGTGTCCCTGTGATCGGGTACCAGCCGTAGCCGCTGAAGTACGTCTCGAGCCAGGTGGCCCCGTTGGACGGGTGCACCGCGTAGCTGCCGTCGCTCTGCCGCTCGCCGCCGAAGTACCCGAAGCCGATGCGCGAGGGGATGCCTGCCCAGCGTGCCAGCAGCGCCTCGGCCTCGACGATCTCGTAGGGGTTGGCCTCACCGCCCCCGAGCATCTGCCCCACGCGCTGCGCGGTCATGTCACCCGGAGCGCCGGCGCCGGCGGCCACCACGTTGGAATAGAGCGCCTGGCGAAGGTAGGAGAGCTTGTCGTAGGCGTTCTCGGCGATGCTCTTCTGGGCGGCCAGCTGCGAGTATTGGCCGAGAAGCTGCGAAACCTGGATGGGGGGCGGCGGTGCTGCCAGGAACTGGTCGTAGGACGGGCCCGGCTTGGGCGCCTTGGCCACCTGCGCACCGGTGGGCAGCGGCTCGCCGACCAGCGTGTAGCTCAGCCCCTTGTAGATGGGCTCGTCGGCAATCGCCAGCGCGCCGGTGCGCGGGTCGAGCGTGAGCGCGTTGTGTGTGTCCTTCACCTGGTCGAGGAAGGCGACCTCGGGCAGCGCGTGGCCCGTCAGCCCATTGACGACGATGTGAAAGACGATCGGATCGGCGCCCGGCGTCGCCTTCCCGCCGGGAACGGCGCCCGGGGCCTCGAACCGGTGCAGCGTGCTGGCGTCGTACGGCGGCAGCAGCCAGGCCTGCTGCTTGGTGTCGAAGACGTCGATCACCCCCACCCGCAGCGGCAGCGCGCGCGTCGCCGTGTAGCTGAACAGGACCTGGTCGACGGGCAGCGGTGGGATCTGCGGGCGCTGCGGTGGGATGGTGTGGTTGGTGTTCGGCTGCGGGAAGAGGAAGCCGAGCTGGCTCAGCCCCAGCACCGCGATGGCGAGTCCGGCGGCGAACGCGCCGCCGCGCACCAGGCGCCGGCTCTCGAAGGCAGCGCTGGAGAGCCCGCTGGTGCCCAGCTCGGCGCCGTAGGCGAGGGTCATGCCCACGATCAGGAGCAGCAGTGCCACCACCACGGTGGCCACCTCCGACGATGCCGGCTGGGTGAGCACCGCGGCCATGGCCACCGGCACCGCGAGGCTGACCCCCAGGCGCGGGCGCCGCAGGCTGATGCCGAGGGCGGCGCTGCCGGCGGTGAGCAGCGCGAAGACGAAGACGAGGATGAAGCGCCAACCCGGGTCGAACGGGATGGGTGGCTGCAGCAGTCCCCCGCCGCTCACCGCCTGCGAGATCTGGTACGTGAGCCCACCGCCGGTGTGCGAGTCCAGCGCGACCAGCACGGCCCCCACCAGTGCCGCCGCGGGAATGACCAGGAGCTGCAGGTACGCACCGCCGGGCCGGCGCATGGTGAGCAGCACGATGCCGCCGCCGATGAGCACCCCGAGCAGCCCCACCAGGTGCGCACTGAAGTCGCGGAAGATGCCGCCCACCACCCAGGCGGCGGCGGCCGACGCCAGCATTGCGCCCGCCGTTGTCAGGGTCGGGTTGATCGGCGGCCGCGTCTCGTCCTGCGCGTGCGGCTGCTCCGTGTCCCCGGACTCGACGCCGGTCTCCGGCTCCGGTGGCGCGACCGCTTCGGCGCTGCCCGTCGCGGACGTCACGGACTCGGTGTCGATGCTCACCGTGCCGCTCGCACGTTGCTCAGCAGGCTGGCGCGGAACACCCCGGTCAGCGAGACGCCCGGCTTCACCTGCACCACCTGCGCGCCGATCTCGTAGGCGCGCCTGATGCTGACGGGGTCGGACTCCTCCCAGACGACGGCGCACACGGTGAAGGACGAGCCCGCGCTCACCAGCAGGTTGGCGCGCGCCACCGACGCCATGTCGAAGTGGCTGGTGATGAGCACCACGTGCGCGTCGCGCCGCCGTGCCCTGGCCATGCGATCCATGGCGTCGCTGAGCGGTTGCCTGGCAAGGTGGATGCGCGCCAGCTCGTCGAGGAAGAGCAGCCGCGCGCGCGGGCCGCGGAAGGCGCCCAGCGACGCGTAGTTCGACTCCAGCTGGACGGTGAAGCCGTCGCGGATGTGCCGGACGCCGACCGAGGCCGCAACCCGCACGGCGGTCTCGAACGTGTCCGACGGGGTGCCCGGGCTGTTCCACTCGGCATCGGTGTCGACGACGATGGCGATCCGGTCGCTGATCCCCTGCTCGAACTCGCGCACCAGCAGCTTCTCGGTGCGCGCGAAGGCGCTCCAGACGACACGGCGCACGTCGTCGCCGCGCACGTACTCGCGCATGCCGTAGAACTCGAAGCCGTCCGGCCACGGGCGCGAGCGCGGCGGCCGCAGCGGCGGCTCCTCGAAGGCACGGGTCAGCGGGCGGTCGAGCACGTGCTCCACGTTGGGATGCACGATGATCTCGGTCGCCGGCAGCAGCTCCTGGCGCCGCTTGGCCAGGCCGATGGGATCGGTGAACTCCGCGGTGAGGGGACCGACCGCGTAGACGCCGCGCAGCTTGGGAGCCACGCTGTAGCGGTGCGTCAGATCGTGACCCGGTGACAGGGAGGGAATCGGCAGCACAACGCTGCGGCCCAGCTGCGGGTGCAGCTGGTCCTCGATGCGGAACGCGTTCACCCGCGCCCGCGCCGAGAGGGTGAGCTCGACGCTGAGCGTCTGCCCGACGCGCGCGCGCTGCGCGATCGAGGAACGCTGTGCGGTGACCGGCCGCTTGCGCCGCGCCAGCACCGTCGCGACACCGAGCATGATCACGCCCGCGTAGGCGAGCAGGTACAGGCCGCGACCGCCGTAGCTGTGCGCGAGCACCCAGCCGACGACCGCCAGCGCGGCGACGATCACCCCCGCGATGGTAATGCCGAGGTGGCGTTCGATGAGCTGCCACAGCGACATCCCACCACCCCCGGCGTCGACCGCCGACGAAGCCGCGCCTGGGGATGCGAGCCTGCGAATGCTCATGCGATGGGCACCCAACGGTTCAGACCATCGGCGGCTTGACCCGGCTGGTGATCCGCTCGATCACCTTCTGCACGGTGTCGTCGCGCAGCTCCGCATCCGGTGTCAGCGCCAGGCGGTGGGCCATGACCGGCTGCAGCACGGTGGTCACGTCGTCGGGCAGGACGTCCTCGCGGCCGCGCGAGGCGGCGACGACGCGCGCCGCGAAGAGCATCGCCAGTGACGCGCGCGGGCTCGCCGGCAGTTGCAGCGACGGCTCCGTCCGGGTGGCCTGCGAGATCTCCGCGATGTAGGTCTTGAGCGCGTCGGACACCTGCACACCCTTGGCCCACTCCTGCAACGCCAGGACGTCCTCGACGCTGCACACCGGCTGCAGGCTCTCGATGGCCAGCCGGCTGGAGTTGGCGTTCATCACCTCCACCTCCGCAGCCAGGTCCGGGTAGCCCATGGACATCTTGAAGAGGAAGCGGTCGAGCTGCGCCTCCGGCAGGGGGAAGGTACCGGCCAGCTCGATCGGGTTCTGCGTGGCCAGCAGCAGGAAGGGCTGCGGCAGGCGGTGGGTCACACCGTCCACCGAGACGCGGCGCTCCTGCATCGCCTCCAGCAGGGCGGACTGCGTCTTCGGCGTGGCACGATTGATCTCGTCCGCCAGCAAGATGTTGGTGAAGACGGGGCCGGCCCGGAACTTGAACTCACGCGTGGTCAGGTCGACGACCGACGACCCGGTGATGTCCGAGGGCAGCAGGTCCGGCGTGCACTGGACGCGCGCGGTGTCGGCCTGGATGGTCTGCGCGATGGCTCGCGCCAGCATGGTCTTGCCCGTGCCGGGCAGATCCTCGAGCAGCACGTGGCCCTCGGCGAGGATGGCCGAGAGGATCAGGCGGATGGAACGTCCCTTGCCCTTGATGACCTTCTCGATGTTGGTGACGATGAGCTCGAAGGCTTCCTGGAACTGCTCGGCGGTACGCGGGCCGCTGCCCATCTGCACGCTCCCCAACCCGCGAATGGGTTCGACGATCCTGGCCTCAGCCATTCCTTCTCCTCGGTTCCTGTGTTTCGTGTTCGGGTTGTCGGTCCAGCTTCAGTGACCTGGAGACCACGGCCTCCGATGCGCCGCCGAGCAGCGCGTCGACGACGTCGGCGTTGCCGAGGACCTGTGCGGGCGTGCCCTCGGCCATCACCGTCCCCAGTCGCAGCGCGATCATGCGGTGGGACACCGACGCCACCAGGCCGAGGTCGTGCTCGATGATGAGCACGCCGCAGTTGGTCTCTTTGACGATCCGCCCGATGACCGGCGCCAGCAATTCGGTCTCCGCCTGGGCCAGTCCCGACGACGGCTCGTCGAGCAGGAGCAGCTTCGGTTGCGTCGCCAGCACGCAGGCGATGTCGACGATGCGCCGCGTTCCCGTGGACAGCTCGTTGACGAACTTGCCGGCGTACGCGCCCAGCCCCAGGCTCTGGATCAGGTTGTCGACGCGCCGCCGCGCCCGGCGCTCCGACTGATTGCTGATCGGCGTCCACAGCGCCGCGTGCACCATGCTCCTGCTGCGCAGGTGGCGCTCCAGCGCGACGGCGATCGACTCGCGCACGGTCAGCGCGGGGAAGAGCTTGACGTTCTGGTACGAACGGGCCAGCCCCAGCTGCGCACGCTGGTGCACACCGAGCCGGGTGACGTCACGTCCCATGAACTGGATGGATCCCGCCGAGAGCTGGGCGGCGCCGCTGATGGCGTCGAAGAGCGTGGTCTTGCCGGCGCCGTTGGGACCAACCAGGCCGATGACCTCCGCGCGATCGGCGCTCAGCGACACACCGTTCAGCACCCGCACACCGCCGTAGCTGAGCTCCAGCCCCGTGCAGGTGAGCACCGTCTCGCGCTCGTCGCCGAGCTCGTTGAGCCGGCGCTGCGTCGACGTGCTCAGGTCCGCGGTGGCGGCACCGGCCAGGAACACGGAGTGCACCACGTCCGGGCGGCGCCGCAACTCCTCGACGGTGCCGTCGAAGCGGATCTCGCCCTTCTCCATGTACACCGCGCGTTCGGCGATCTGCAGGGCGACGTTGATGGACTGCTCGACGATGATCACCGTCGTGCCCTGGCGGCGGATCTCGCGCAGGGCGTCGAGCAGCAGCTGCACCACCTGCGGCGCCAGGCCGAGCGACAGCTCGTCGACCATGAGCAGGCGCGGCTTCATCAGCAGCGCCTGGCCCAGCGCCACCATCTGCTGCTCGCCGCCGGAGAGGTTGCCCGCCTGCGTGGTCCAGCGCGTTGTCAGCTGCGGGAAGCGCGCCAGCACCTCGTCGAGCTTCTGCTTGAGGTACGCGGGATCGCTGCGGTACATCCAGCCCGCGGTCTGCAGGTTCTGCTCGACGGTGAGCGTGGGGAACACCGCCTGGCCGCCGGGCATCGTCACCACGCCACGCGCGGCGATGAGGTGTGGCGGCAGATGGGTGATGTCGTCGCCGTCGAGGAAGATGGCGCCGTTGCTGGCCTGCTGGATGCCACCGATGGCGCGCAGCAGTGTCGACTTGCCGGCGCCGTTGGTGCCCAGCAGCGCGACCAACTCGCCCTCGCTGACGTCGAAGTCGACGCCGAAGAGCACCTGCGCGCCGTCGTAGACGACGTCGATGTCGCGGCAGACGAGCAGCTTGCTGCGCCCGGCCTGCTTTGACGCGCGCGCCACTTCGTCGGCGCGGCTGGCGGCCAGCGCGGCGCGGATGTCCTGCTCGAAGCCGCCCGAGCCGGCAGCGATGATGACCGCCCCGACCAGGATGATGGGAACCGCCCAGAGCATGGCGGCCTGGACTCCGATCGAGCCGGCCTCGACGGCAAGGAACACGACGAAGAACACGCCCGGGATGGCGAAGGGGCCGAACGTCTGCAGTCCCAAGCCACGGATGCGCGCCGGCACCACCAGTGAGAGCGGTGTGATGAGCGCGGGGAGGATCAGCGCGGCGCCGAAGGCGATGACCATGTTGCAGACGATGGTCAGCGGCAGCAGGGGCGACAGCGCGAACAGGACCAGGCCGAGAGCCACCATCACGGCGGTCCCCGCGAGGATGCCCATCAGGCGCCCGGGCTTGTACGCGATCACGCGGTCGGCCACCACCCCGCTGATGGCCAGTCCCACCAGCGAGGGCACGGTGGCCGCGCTGATGATCAGCCCGCGGGGCAGCGGCGAGAGGTGGAAGTGGTCGCCG
The DNA here is from genome assembly GCA_035995545.1 of Candidatus Dormiibacterota bacterium. GTDB lineage: Bacteria > Chloroflexota > Dormibacteria > Aeolococcales > Aeolococcaceae > DASRDZ01. The sequence continues at coordinate 196,952 of DASYKI010000019.1, read as the reverse complement.
TACCACAGCGAGGGGAACAGGATGACCACCTGGGCGCCGGCGATGAGGAACGGGAAGGCGAAGGCGATGTAGCGCAGCGTGCGCACACTCCAGGCCGCGCGCCAGCCCTCGGACCAGCCGACCGGGCGCTGCTCCTGTGACGCGGCCTCCTCGTCGGCGCCGGCGGCGAGCCTGTCGAGTCGCCCCCGCACCGGTTCCTTGAGCAGGAAGAAGCTGAACGAGATGATGACCGCGATCAGACCGAAGGCGATCAGCGTCGGACGCCACCCGTAGTTGGCGGCGACGAAGCCCGCGACCAGGGGCCCGGCGATGAGTCCGAGGGTGAGGCACATCTGCACGAAGACGTACACCCGAGCGCGCGACGGCGGCGGGTAGTAGTCCGCCAGCAGGGGAAAGCCGACGGGTTGCCGCACCAGCTCGCCGACCTGGCCGATCACCCGCGTGCCGGCGAGCGTGCCGACGCCGGGCGAGAGGCCGGCGAGCACGAACGAGGCGTGGGACACGACGGCGCCCGCGCCGAGCATCGTCACCCGCCGCACGCGGTCGCTGATGAATCCCGTGACCGGTCCCGCCGCCACCGACAGGATGCCCAGCGCGGACTGCACCCCGAGCAGCAGGAAGACGCCCACACCGAAGTCGTTCCTGATGTCGGGCAGGAGCAGGCCGAACGCCTGCTGGTCCAGCCCGGCAACCAGGTTGAAGTAGCCAAGCAGGATCAGGGGAAGCAGCGGGCCACCCGCCGCAATGGCGCGCACGTCCAGCATGCGCACGTAGGGCAGCAGCCGAGCGCGCAAGGGCACCGTTGTCCCCAGCGGCTCCTCGATCACCGGCTGGAACTCGTACGCCTCGATGGCGCCGAGCTGCAGCTCACGCTCGCTGGGCACGCGCGTGCGCGCACTGGTCACGCGCTCGAGGTCCTGGCGGATGTCGACGTCGCGCACCACGCCGTCCTGCACGGGAGCCTCAGCCATGCGCCGCCTCCGTCCTGACGGGTGCGTCCAGCGAGGCGAGGTCCTCGTTGACGCGGTAGCGGACCGGGACGAACTCGACGCCGCCACGGCTCATCTTGGGGGCGATCTCGGCGCGAGCCTCGATCCCGTCGCGAGCGCGGTCCGCCAGCAGGCTGGGGACGCCGATGCGATAGCGGACGGCGATGCGGCGCAGCGTGGCGTCGCGCGCCGAGTACCACATCGAGGCGAGGCCGCCGGGGAAGAGCAGCAGCACGAGCAGCACGCCGATGCCGCTGCTGAGGATGAGCACGATCGGCGAGCTGGAGAAGAGGTAGACGATGCCGTAGTAGAACGACCCGAGGACCGCACCCAGGATCGACCCCAGGCCGCCGGTGACGGTGTCGAGGAACAGCCAGATGCTGGTCAGCGGATCGAACCCGACCGCCTGCACGGCACGCTCCTGGAAGGCGAACAGCCCGCCGGCGACGCCGGCGAGGAAGCCCGCCAGCGCGAAGGCCTGCAGCCGCGCGGCCAGCAGGCTGACACCGAACGACTGCGCGGCCTGCTCGTTGTCGCGGCACGCGATCAGCACCCGTCCCGTCCGGCTGCGCCGCACGCCCTTGACCATGATCACGGCGCCGACGAGCACGGCCAGGCAGAGGAAGAAGAAGGCGGACTGGTTGTCGAGCGAGAAGCCCAGGAAGTCGGGCCGGTCCAGCTTGCCGGGCAGGAACCTGCCCAGCAGGTTGGGGTCCAGCAGCAGCGCCGTCGCCGCCAGCGAGAAGGCCAGGGACGTCGCGGCGAAGTACAGCCCGCGCAGGCGCAGCGCGGGGATGCCGATGCCGACCGACACGCCGGCGGCGACCAGTCCACCTGCGGCGATTGCCAGCACGAAGAACACTCCGTGGCTCGCCAGGATCGCGGTCACGTAGGCACCGACGGCGGCGATCGCCCACTGCCCGAGGCTGATCTGCCCGGCCCAGCCGGTGAGGATGAGGATCGACAGCGAGACCAGGCCGTAGATGAAGATCACGGCGAGCAGGTTCACCCTCGCGGTGTCGAGGGCGAAGGGAAGGATCAGCGCCGACGCGACGATGAGGCCGATCAACCCCACCTTCCAGTTCTGCACCACAGAGACGTGGCGCAGCTCATCGGGAACGGGACGCGCTTCCCTGGATGCGAGGTAGCCCCCGGCCACCTCCTGCTCTGCTCGTGACTGGCGCGCCTGCTGCAGCAGCAGCACACCGCCGACGATGAGCAGCAGGGTCACGTAGAGCGGCGCCGGGTTGGAGAAGTTCCAGCCCATCACCTGGGCGATGACACCCATGGCGACGCTTGCGGCCACGGCAATGGGCAGGCTGGCGAAGCGCGCCACGGCGACCGCGGCGAGGAGCTCCACCAGCGTGAAGACGTCGAACGCCGACGTCGACTGGGCACCCAGGCCATGGGCGATCGTGCCAAGGATGGCAGCAATTCCGGCGAGCGCACCCGCCATGGCCCAGCTCAGCGACGCCATGCTGGCCACCGGGATGCCCAGGGTCTGTGCCCGGCGCGGGTTGTCGGCCACGCCACGGATGGCGATGCCGGCGCGGTGGTAGCGGAAGAAGATGGCGAGCAGCGCGCACACGACGGCGGCGACGATGGCGCTGAGGAAGTCAGCGAGGTGGAAGATCACGGTGACGGCCCTGGGGTCCCACGGCCACCTCCAGGCCACCCTCACCGCCGGGTTGCCGATGGGCACGAAGTCGCTGAACGCCCCGGCCTGGGGCGGCGGGAGTCCACTGCTGGTCGGCGGCGTGAACCACCCGAACAGCCAGCTGGCGAGGGCAACCAGCAGCCCCGCCACCGCCACGGTCACCACGGTGACGATGAGGCGCGGCGCGCTGTCGAAGCGGCGGATGACCAGCATGTACACCGCCCACGAGATCAGCGGCGCGAGGGCCAGGCTGACCAGCAGGCTGAGCCAGAAGTTGGCCGCGATCCAGCCGCCGTCGCCGTGGCTCTGCAGCGCCTGCAGCAGCTGGGCTGGATGGCTCTGGAGGTAGTCGGTGTCGCTGTTGATGCCGGGCAGGCAGGTCGCGCACACGGCCTTGAGCCAGACGACGCCCTGCACGTGGTAGACGAGCTCGTAGAACAGCAGTCCGGTGACCGCGCCCAGCTGCACCTGCCCGAAGTTGATGACGCGCGTCGTCTTCAGCACCAGCACCATGCCCAGCGCCTGCAGGGCGAGGCCGGCGCCGCCGACGGCGCCCAGCATGCTGATGGCCGGTGGAGCGCCCTGGCTCAGGAAGAGCGAGAGCGGCCACACCCGCGGAAGCAGGATGAGGCAGAGGGCGGCGACGGCGAAGGCGAGCAGGTCGGCGTTCCTTCGCGCGGCGGGCACGAGGGCACGCATGCGCGCGCTGCTGATGGCCATCAGGGCACCGCCTGGTTGCCGCTGTCGCACGGCCCCTGGAAGAAGGGATCACCGGCGGGCCAGGGACTGACGAGGCTGTGCCGGGCGCCGTGGTCGGCGTAGCAGAACGTCCCCGGCTTGCTCTTCTCGTCGGGGAGTGGTCCCGGGTCGGTGTTGCTCCACCACCACTCGGCGGCGTCGACGGTCATGGTGTGCGAGCCACCCGCGAAGCCCACCTTGCCGGCCATGATCGCCGGCGTCGGAGGGTTGGGGAACGTGGCGGTCTGCAGTCCCGACTGGAAGGTCTCGGGTTTCAGGTTCGGCCCCGCCATCTGGATGCCCGACGCCAGCAGCAGCAGCTGGTGGTAGATCTCCTGGACGCCGAAGGTGGTGGATTCGCTCCCGTACGTCTGCGAAGGGTCGGCCCACGTCGAGGGCAGGTCCTGGAACTGCCGCTCCATCGGCACCGTGGTGATGCCGAACATGTGCGAGGTCTGGTCGGCCGGCCCGTTGGTGACCAGTCGCACGTTGGCGTTGCTGAAGAGGCTGTAGTTGGTGACCAGCCACTCCGGCTGGTACGACTGTGCGTCGGCGTCCTGCATCAGGTGGCCGAGGTAGGTCCGGTCGCCCAGGAAGAAGATCGAGGTCACGCCGTTGGCCTTCATCTGGACGACGGTGCTGGCGGCCTTCTGCTGCGACTGCGCCGGGCTGTCCGTGCCGTTGCTCGCCGCGCCCTCGTACTTGATGTCGATGCCGCAGGTGCTGGACGCCGTCTGCCGGAACACCGAGCTGTCGTTGGGGATGTCGACCGCCTCGGTGGTGAAGATCAGGCCGTACACGCGTGGCTTTCCCTGCACGCCCGTCCCCGCATGCGCGGCCGCCCCGCCCGCAAGCCGGTTGCACGCCCATGCCGCGAAGGTCCGCTGCAGGGTGTCCTGCGCCATCGGGTACGTCCAGATGTAGGGCGCCCGCGCGGCGAGCTGCGATTCGGAGAAGAAGGGCCTGGTCAGGGTGGCGACGACCTTGTTCTGGGCCATCTCGTCCGCGTAGGAGATGCCGCTGCCGACCTGGTCCTCCATGGCGGCGAACAGGCCGTTCGCGCTCGCCTTCACCTCGCAGTCCGCCTGGGCACGCTGCCCGGGCGCATTTGCGCCGACGCTGCCGCTCTCCTGGGTGCAGGTGTTGGGCCGGCCGAGCAACACCATCGACCGCCCGTAGAACTCGAAGCGCTTGTTGAAGAAGGCGATCATCCCGGTGGGGACCTGCCCCTGGTCGTCCTGGATGAAGATCTGGCCGCCGGTGCAGACCCCGCCGGTGCCCCCGCCGGTGACGCCCATGGAGGTGGCGCAGCCGTTGCCCTTGGGGTCGTTCCAGAACGGGATGCACGGCGGCGACTGCGGGTCCCGGATCTGGCGAGGCGGGTCCCCCGCGACGCAGGCGTTGACGGTCGTCCCCGCGGGCAGCGGGGTCGGTGACGCCGCCGCGGCGTTGGGCCCGGGCGGCGTCGGCGTGGGCGTCGGCACCGGCGTCGGCGTGCCCAGGCCGGCGCCGCCCGCAGCGTTGCCGAAGACGTCCGTCTGCTCCTGGGGCGCCTGCTGGATGGTCTTCTGCACGGTGGGCGCGAACTCGGCAAGCGCCGGCGGCGTGGACTGGGTGGCGCGCAGGGCCACGATGGAGACCAGCGCCAGGGTGACCAGCGCCACCACGGCGTTGACCAGGCCGGGGACTCTCTGGGCGCGGGACCCGGAGGATGCCTGGCTCACGCGGGCCTCGGGGAAACCATCTCTTCCTCCACCCCGCCACTATTCCAACCTTCCGCGCCACCGCACGTTAAGGCGTTCGCTGAAACGTTGTCAAGCAGTTTCCGCCCCGACGAGGAGGAGGCTCCTCACCGCGGGCAGCTCGATGGGCACCTCCGTCCGGGGACCCTGCTCAGTCATGACCAGGCGTCCTCCCCCCGGCCGGATGGCCCCCGTATGCGGGTCCCAGCACTCCAGCTCGAGCGCGCCGCGGATGGAGACCGTCGCCTCGACGTCGTCGTCCGACGAGTTGGCCACCAGCACAACGTGGCGCCCCGCCTTGATCTTGTGGATGTAGGCGAACTGACCGTTGCCGCTGTGCGGCCGCGGACTGCCCGAGAAGCAGACGTCTGGCGGGCCGGCGATGCGGTTCAGCGCATCGTGGAGGGCCGCCACGGTCGGCTTGGGGACGAAGAGCGCCGCCCCTCCCCCGCCGCTGCGCGACGGAGTCTCCGTCGCCGCCCGCGCGCCGAAGACAGCCGCCACGATCTCACCGACCTCGGCATCACATCCGAACTCGGCGGAGCGCGTGGGCAGCAGCGTGGTCGCGATGATCGCACCGCCCCGCTCCCAGAAATCGCGCAGCTTGCGCAACACGCCCACCGGCACGACATCACCACCGGGCAGGATCAGCGTGCTGAACTCCTGGCGGTTCACGCGGCTGTCGAGCACGAGCACGCCGCCGTCGATGCGCACCCGGTCGCCGGCCAGGTCGTCCGGGTGCAGGAAGGTGAAGTCGCGGTGCAGGTCACCGGTGAGGCGATCGCCAACCACCAGGTAGTCCGCACTGTCCGGCGCGTAGAGGCCGACCGGACCGGTCTGGTTGTCCCCGGCGTCGAAGCGGTAGAAGGCCTGCAGCGACGCGATGGGATACGCGATGGCGATGTCGGCAACGCGGCGGCCGCCGCGCAGCGGCATGCAGCAGCGCCCCAGCCACTCGGCGAACGCGGACGGCGGTCCGGCGTCGCCCCGGCTGCTGGTGATCATGGCGTTGACCCCACGCACCAGCGAGTCCATGGCGCGCCGGTACCCGGTGGTCGTGCTGCCGGTGGTGAACTGCTCCGCCAGCACCACCGGCTTGTCGAGCGTGTCCGCCGCGGAGGTGGTGAGCTTGAAGCCGTCGCGACCGAAGCCGTACTTGAAGATGACGTCGATCATCGGGATGGGTTGCGCGCGGTAGAACACGAACGGGTCGGCGCACATGTCGGTGGGCTGCACCTCGTACTGGCCGGGCGCGTGGCCACTGGCCAGCAGTCCGTGACCCGCCGTCCAGTCGGTGACCAGCTTGGGGAATCCACGCGCGAGCAGCTCAGCGCGAGCCGCGAAGAAGGCGATGCGCGCCGGCGCGGTGTCCTGGCCGACGTCCTCCCACAGCGCCGGGTAATACGTCGCAGCATCGCGACCGGTCCGCTCGCGGAACACGCCGGCGATGCCCGCGGCCCAGGTGCGATCCGCCGAGTAGATGCCCACGTCGTCGAAGAACGTCGTGGTGATGGTGCCGCCGAAGAACTCCCCGACCTCGCGCGCGTACGCCTCGTAGGTGACGTCGATGAACTCTCGCACCGCGACGGGGTCGAAGTAGTCGACGACCGCGTGGTAGTCCTGCGCACCACCCTGCGGCACGCACGTCTGCAGGGTGAAGAACTGCACGGTCCAGCCCGGACCCGGCGCCGACCAGCGGAGCGCGCCGTCAACCACGCTCGCCGTCAGGTCGACGCGTTGCTTGGTTGCCTCGTCCATCGCCACCGCGGCGAGCAGCCTCCCGGCAGGAACCGCATAGGTGCGCGGCTCGGGCGGCGCCACGAGCTTCGTGCGCGCGATGGCCTTGCGGAAGTTCGCCGGGTCGATGCGTCCACCACCCGCGTGGCCGGTGGGATAGCCGAGCTCGTCGTACAGGATCGCCGTCAGGCCGTGCTCACGTGCGAACGTGAGCGCCGCGCGGTAGCGGCGCATGTACGCGTCGCCCAGGTAGTCGGACGGGTCATCCGACTCCGGGGATGGCGGGGCGAGCTGCATGACCTCGTCCAGCGCCGCGGGATCGAACAGCTCCGCGGCCGCCTGGCGGACGCGCTGGATGACGGGGTCACGCGTGGTGTGCGGATCAACGCCCCGCCTCCCCTCGCTGGGGGCGAGCATCATCGCGCCGAAGCCGCGCTCGACGATGCCCTGCAGCTGCTCGGGGATGCGCTCGACCGGCGTCGCTCCCACCTCGACCGCTGCCGCCGGCCGGTAGCGCAGCGGCGGGTTGGCAAACCACGCTGCGGAGACCTCGTCCGCGTCCGCCGCCTGCGCTGTGCAACCGCTTGCACTGGTGGCCACCGGCGACGGCCTGGCGTCGAGCGCGGCCACGTCAGGCGACTTCGACTGCGCGCTGCGCGATGCAGTCGGTGACGAACGCCGCGGCCCGGGCCCGCGCGGTCTCACCAGGCGGGAGCGGCATCAGGTCGAAGCCGTGCGGCGCTCCAGGGCAGATGGCCAGATCCGCAGTGTTGCCCGCGGTGCGCCAGCGCGCCCACATCAGCACGCTGTCATCGAGCAGGCTGTCACCGGTGCCGACCGTGAACAGCGCCGGTGGCAGGTCGTGCAGGTCCGCGAGGAAGGGCGACACGTCGGGATCCTCGACGGGCAGCCCACCGATCACCTGGGGAACCAGCCACTCCATGGTGGCTCGGTCCAGGAACGGCCGCTTCCAGTGGCGGACGCTGGGGGTGAGGCGCAGGTCGTAGCACCCGTAGCGCAGGTCCGCCGCGGCGAACCCCGTGTAGCCGTGACGGTCGCGCATGCGAAGCAGCGTGGCCGCGGCCAGGTGCGCGCCGGCGGACTCGCCGCCGATGACCACGGTCGAGGTGCCGAACTCCTGCTGCGCGTGTTCCACGACCCACGCCGTGGCGGCCTCGCAGTCATCCTGCGGCGCGGGAAAGGGATGCTCGGGTGCGAGGCGGTAGGCCACGCTCACCACGACCGCGTGGAGTCGCGTTCCAAGGTCGTGCAGGAACTGGTCGCGCAGGTCGTGGCGACCGCCGATCCACCCGCCACCGTGGATGTGGACGTAGACGGCGGCCGGTTCGGACGCCGGCGCCAGGATGCGCAGCCGCACCTCGCCCCCCGGTCCGGCGATGGCACGCTCCTCTGCGTCGTCACGCTTGGCGGCGCTCGGGTTCAGCGCCGCCTGCTGCTCCTCCCGCGCCCGCAGCTGCGCTGCGGTCATCGACTCCATCGGTGGCATCGCGCTCATCGTGGCTTCGAGCTGCTCCACCACGGCGATCAGCGTTGGGTCCGGCTGCTCATGGATTGGCGCGAAGGGATCCTCGATCATTGTCCGTGCTCCACGTGGATGCGCTGCCGGATGTCTCGCGACGACGCGCCGACCCGCAGCTCGTAGCGGCCGGCCGGAGCAACCCAGTCGGCCACGTCGGTGTCCCAGTAGGAGAAGGCGCGCGCGTCGAGCCGGAGGACGACATCGCGCGACTCGCCTGCGTCGAGCGTCACCTTGGTGAACGCGCGCAGCTCCTGCTCGGGTCGCGGCACGGGCGAGGGTCCGCCGGCGACATACAGCTGCACGACCTCGCCGCCGCGGCGCGTCCCGGCGTTGGTCACCGTGACGCTCACGGTCATGTCATCGCCGCGACCGTCCAGGCGTGGTTCACCGTACTCGAACGTGGTGTAGCCGAGACCGTGCCCGAAGCAGAAGGCCGGCTCCGTTCCGTCGCTGTCGAATTGGCGATACCCGACAAGAACTCCCTCGCCGTACTCCACCCTGCCGTCAGCGCCGGGATAGCTTCGCCAGGCGGCGACGTCCTCCATGCGCCTGGGGAAGGTGATGGGCAGGCGCCCGCCGGGCTCGGCAGCCCCGGTGAGGATGTCGGCGAGCGCCGCAGCACCCTCCTCGCCCGGATACCACACCATCAGCACCGCGGCAGCCTGGTCGGCCCACGGCATGGCCACCGGCGCGCCGCTGTTCACCACCACGACCGTGCGTGGGTTGGCCTCGAGGACCCGGCGCACCAGCTCGTCCTGGTCCCCGGGCAGCGCGAGGCTTGGCCGGTCGCGACCCTCGGTCTCGAGGTCGGGATGGTTGCCCACCACCAGCACGACGGCGTCGGAGCGCCTGGCGAGGTCCACTGCGCGCTCGATCCCCCCAGGGGCCGCAAGCGGGCGGGCACCGATGCGGAAGCCACCGAGTCCCGGCAGATCGGACACGTATCGCACCTCGAGTTCATGCTCGAGGCCGGGGTCGATGTCGACGCTGGCGGTGGTCGTCGCGCTGCCGCGTCCGAAGAACGTCTCGCCCGGCTCCGGGCGGGTGTGGTCGAGCACGAGACGGCCGTCGAGGTGGACGGTGGCCTTGCCCACGGTGGCGAGCGACAGCTCCCATGGGCCCGCGTGGTCGGGCGTGAACCTGGCGCGTGCCCGCACCGAGAAGGGCTCCCCGGGCCGGCCACCTGGCGGCGCTCCAAAGGTGACGAAGAAGCCGCTCCAGCGCCGCTCCGTCCGCACCGGCTCACCGGACCAGTCGGGGTTGCCGAAGTACTCGACGGCGAACCCCTCGGGAATGAGGTGGCAGTCGAGTGGTCGAGCTGCGAGCTCGACCCGGCAGCCCTCCTCGTACGACACCTGCACACCGGGAAGGCGAGCGCCCAGCGCATCCGGAAGCGCGGTGTGCTGCAGCGCCGCCACCATCGAGCTGCCGCCGCCACCCTCCATCAGGTGCTCCGCGTTCGATCCGATGACGGCGATGCGCCGCAATGCCGGGTCCAGGGGCAGCATGGACTCGTTGCGCAGCAGCACGGTGCCGGACACGGCCAGCTCGCGGGCGAGTGCGCGGCGCTGCGGGTCGTCCTCCTCCCGCTCGGCCGCTGCCGTCTGCCACGGGGAGGGCCCCCACCCCGGGGCCTCGTCGAGGAGCCCGGTTCGCTCAGCGAGGCGGAGCACGCGCGCGCAGTGGTCATCGAGGACGGCGCCCTCGACCTCACCGGCGCTGACGGCGTCCGCAAGCTTGCGGCCCAGGTGCTGCGCCGGACCCGGCATCTCGATGTCCAGCCCGGCGTTGGCCGCCTCGACGGTGCTGTGCGTGCCGTACCAGTCGGAGATGACGACGCCGTCGAACCCCCACTCCTCCTTGAGCACGGTCGTCAGCAACCACTCGTGCTCATCGCAGAAGGTGCCGTTGATCCGGTTGTACGCCGACATCACCGCCCACACCTTCGCCTCGCGGACCGCAGCCTCGAAGGCCGGCAGGTGGATCTCGCGCAGCGTCCGCTCATCCACCTGCGCGCTGATGGTCATGCGCTCGTGCTCCTGGTCGTTGCAGGCGAAGTGCTTGATGCAGCAGGCGACACCGTGCTCCTGCACGCCGCGGACGTAGGCGACCGTCAGCCGCGAGGTGAGCAGCGGATCCTCGGAGAACGATTCGAAGGTGCGCCCGGCGAGCGCGACCCGCGGGATGCACACCGTCGGACCGAGCAGGACGCGGACGCCCTTGAGCTTCGCCTCGGCCGCCAGCGCGGCACCGTAGCGGCCGGTCAGCTCGACGTCCCACGTCGACCCCACCGCCGTCCCGCAGGGGAAGGACAGTGACCGGTGGACGGCGAGGGACTCGCCGCGGACGCCGGAGGGACCGTCCGACATCTTGAGGCGACCGATGCCGGCGCTCGGGATCGCAGGCAGGTGCCAGGTGTCCTCGCCGGCGCTCAGCTGTGCCCGCTCGTCGACGGTGAGCTGCTCCAGCAGCTGCGCCGCGCGGTCTGTGGCAGTCAGCACGGGGTCACCTCCGATGGTCCAGGATCCGGCGCGAACCGTCACAGACGGCTCACCGGGCCGGCGAGCGCGCGGCCCGGCTCCGTGCGTGGTGCGCCCTGGGCCGGCCAGTTCTCGATGAGCAGACGTGCCGCCTCGACGAACCGGCGGGCGAGCTCCTCCGGCGCTTGGTTGACCTGCATCCGGCGGCCGACCATCATCAGGGCCGGCGCGAGCAGGTCCGCCAGGATGTCGGCGTCCCGCTTGTCGAAGCCGTCGTAGATCAGGTGCGCGTACAGCCGGTCGCGAAACCGCTCTGCATAGGGTTCTGTGGTCTGCGGCGACAGCCAGGCGACCTCGTCACCCACCCGCCAGACCGCACGCACGGCCCTGCTCCGGCGGGGATGCAGGTAGCGCTCGATCGCCGCCAGCGTGCCCCCCTCGACGCCGGGCTCCGGCCCGTGGTGCTCCGCCTTGGCGAACAGCTCCTCGCCGACGGCGGTGAGCAGCTGGAGGCGCGAGCCGAAGTGGAAGAGCAGGGTGGGGATGGACACACCGGCCTCGGCCGCGATGTCCTTGAGCTTGACCTCGCCCTGGTGGTCCGCCTCGAAGAGAGCCACCGACGCAGCCAGGATGCGAGACCTGGTCTCCTCCTTCTGCGCAGTGCGCATGTTCATCGACGTCTCCCTCCATCAGCCGGCTTCCGGCGGGCAAGCATAGCCGATGCGCCAGGGATTGCTGACAACGTTTTAGCGAGCGACGAGAATCCCTGGGCGACGGTCATGCCGGCTTCTTTTCTCTCATTGACAATGGTTCAGCGAACCAAGAATACTACGCGGCATTGGAGGAAGGCGAGATGGCAACCGAGGTCATGGAGACGGGGGCACGCGGTCACACCGCCGCGGGGTTCGAGCGCATGCGCGAGACCCTCGAGCGGGTGGTTCGCGAGCACGGTGAGGACGGCGTCTCGCTGGGCGTCTACGCCGGCGGCGAGAAGGTGGTCGACCTCTGCTGCGGCACCGCCGGCGGACGTCCGTGGGCGGAGGACACCCTCGCGGTCATGTTCTCGTCGACCAAGGGCGCGACCGCGCTGTGCGCGCAGATCCTCGAGGACCGTGGGCTGCTCGACCTCGATGCCCCGGTCACCCGGTACTGGCCCGAGTACGGGCAGGCGGGGAAGGAGCGGACACTCGTCCGCCACCTGCTGTCCCACACCGCGGGTGTCGTCTCCTTCCCGAGGTACTGGGAGGTCATCGGCCGCGACCGCCTGGGCATGGCCAACTGGGAGCTCGTCATCGACCGGCTCGCCGCCTCGCCCCCCACCTGGGAGCCGGGATCGCGCTGCTGGTACCACGCGCTCACCTACGGCTTCCTGGTCGGCGAGGTCATCCGCCGCATCGACGGCCGCACCCCGGGACGGTTCTTCGCCGAGGAGGTGGCCGGCCCGCTCGGGCTCGACTTCCACATCGGCGCCTCCCCCGATGTCATCGCGCGCGTGGCCAGCATCCTGCCGGCGCCCGCGGTTGCGGTGGCGGACCGGACGCCGGAGCAGGCGCAGGGTGCGGCCCTCATCGAGCGGCTTACTCAGCGGGCCTGGGCAACGCTGCGCAACGGGGGCACCGGCATCGAGGAGGAGGCGCTGCTGGTGTCGCAGAACCTCACCTGGCCGTTCGACACCACCGACGGCGATCAGTTTGCGCGTGACTTCAACCAGCCCGCGTTCCTCGCCGCGGAGGTGCCCGCCGGCAACGGCGTCGCCGCCGGCCGCGACCTGGCCCGCATGTACGCCATGCTCGCCGGCGGTGGCGAGCTCGACGGTGTCCGCATCGTGTCGCCGGAATCGATCGAGCGGTTCAACGTCCCGCAGGCGCAGTGGGTGCCCAACACCCCCTGGATCTGCATGGGCTACCACCGTCTCGGCCCCGACACGCACGGGGCGTCCGAGACCGCCTTCGGACACGGGGGCGCCGGTGGTGCGCTCGGTTTCGCCGACCCGCAGCGGCGGCTCGGCTTCGGCTTCGTCAAGAACCGGATGCGCCGCGAAGTGCCCGGGGCTGCGGCCGCACTGGTCGAAGCCGTGTACGCCTGTCTGTAGCCAGGAGACATCCAGATGACCGCGATCTCGTACGCCCACGGCGCCGGCGACACACCCCTGCTCGGCGAGACCATCGGCGACAACCTGCGGCGCACCGTCGAACGCTTCGCTGACAACGAGGCGCTGGTGGTGCCGCACCAGGGGTACCGGGCAACCTACGCGCAGCTCTGGGAGCAGGTCGGCCAGGTCGCGCGCGGGCTCATGGCCCGCGGCGTCACCAGGGGCGACCGTGTCGGCATCTGGGCGCCGAACCGCAGCGAGTGGGTGCTGATGCAGTACGCCACGGCGCGCATCGGCGCCATCCTGGTCAACGTCAACCCCGCGTACCGCACCAGCGAGCTGGCCTACGCGCTGCGCCAGTCGCGCACCGGGTTGCTGGTGCTGGCACGGCAGTTCCGCAGCAGCGACTACGCGAGCATGCTCGGCGAGGTCAAGGGCGAGTGCCCCGACCTGCGCGAGGCGCTCATCCTCGAGGAAGGCTGGGAGGCGTTGCTGCGTGACGCCGCGTCGGTGAGCGCCGATCAGCTCGCCGAGCGCGAAGCCGAGCTTCAGTTCGACGACCCCATCAACATCCAGTACACCTCGGGCACCACCGGCTTTCCCAAGGGGGCGACGCTCTCGCACCACAACATCCTCAACAACGGGTACTTCGTCGGCGAGGCGGTGCGCTACACCGAGCGCGACCGCGTGTGCATCCCCGTGCCCTTCTACCACTGCTTCGGCATGGTGCTGGGCAACCTGGCCTGCACCACCCACGGCGCCACCATGGTCATCCCCGGCGAGTCGTACGACCCGGTCGCGGTGCTGGAGACGGTGCAGGCGGAGCGCTGCACCTCGCTCTACGGCGTGCCGACCATGTTCATCGGCGAGCTGGATCACCCGCGCTTCGCCGAGTTCGACCTCTCCACGCTGCGCACCGGCATCATGGCCGGCTCGCCCTGCCCGGTGGAGGTGATGAAGCGAGTGCAGTCGCAGATGGGCATGCGCGAGGTGACCATCTGCTATGGCATGACCGAGACGTCGCCGGTGTCCACGCAGAGCGCGCTGGACGACCCGCTGGAGAAGCGGGTGGGGACGGTCGGACGCGTGCACCCGCACGTGGAGGTCAAGATCGTCGACCCCGAGTCCGGGCGAGTCGTGCCCCGCGACACGCCGGGCGAGCTGTGCACCCGCGGTTACTCGGTCATGCTCGGCTACTGGGACAACAGCGAGGCCACCGCCGAGGCGATCGACGCGGCGCGCTGGATGCACACCGGCGACCTCGCCACCATGGACGCCGAGGGCTACGTCAACATCGTCGGGCGCATCAAGGACATGATCATTCGCGGCGGGGAGAACATCTACCCGCGGGAGATCGAGGAGTTCCTCTACACCCATCCGGCGGTGGCGGACGTGCAGGTGATCGGAGTCCCGAGCGAGCGATACGGCGAGGAGGTGATGGCCTGGGTGCAACTGCGCGAGGGCGCCGGCACCACCGACGAGGAGCTCATCGCCTTCTGCAAGGGAAGGATCGCCACATACAAGACCCCTCGGTTCTGGAAGTTCGTCGACTCCTTCCCGCTGACGGTCACCGGCAAGGTGCAGAAGTACCGCATGCGCGAGATGGCGGTCGAGGAGCTGGGCCTGCGCGCCGCGGCCGCGGTGGAGACCGCGTGATCCGAGCCGCGCTGTCGCTGGTGCCGGCCATGGCGTTGCTCGCCGGCTGCAACTCCGCGACACCTCCGGGAGTGGTGCAGGCAACACGGAACCAGCCCGCGACCAGCGCCACACCGGTGCTCGCCACCGCCGGCGCGCCCGCACCGGCACCGCTGGTCACGGCGGCACCCTCACGCGCCCCGGCGGCGAGCGCCACGCCGGTGCCCGCCGGCCACACCGGATACGTTGCGCCCGCAACGGTGAGTGGACCGGTGACGCTGCACCCGCCGGCGCCGGGCACGTACGCGTACACGATGACAAGCGACAGCGGCTCGCAGAGCGTGAGCGTCGCGGTGTCGGCGTTGCAGGGCAGCACCGACAGGCTCACCTGGCACTCCTCGAACAGAGGTCAGAGCGGTCAGCTGGACGAGACGCTGTCCTGGCCGGGCTCCGCCGTGTTCATCACCGAGGTCATGGCGCACACCGGAGCGGTGAGCTACACCTGTGCGCTCTCGCCGCCGGTGAAGGCAGCACCGTCACCGCTCGCCGCCGGCGACTCGTGGAGCAGCGACAGCACCTGCAGCGTCGCGGGCGGCACGCTGCACTGGACCGAGCAGGACCACGTCACCGGCACCGACACCGTGCAGGTGGGCGGGGTCTCGGTGCTGACCTACCTGATCTCTGTCTCGCGCACCGTCACCCTCACCGGGGGAGCCACCGCGTTCACGTCCACCACATCGGCACGCGATTGGTTCGCGCCGTCGCTCGGCCTCGAGGTGCGCGACGAGAGCACCAGCACCGCCTCGTCTGGCGGCAAGAGCAAGACGGGCACGTCGACGCTGCAGCTGGACTCGACGCAGCCGCAGTAGCGTGGTGACGCGTGCTGTGACCCAGATTCACGACCTCACCGCGACCGAGCAGGCACGGTTGATCCGGGCGCGGGCGCTGAGCCCGGTCGAGGTTGTCGACCATTACCTGGAGCGGATCGATCGCCACTCCGCCAGCGTTGGTGCCTTCGTGACGGTGACCGGCGAGATCGCGCGTTCGGGCGCCGCCGAACTCGAGCGGCGGCTCGCGGCCAGAGCGGCGCCGATGGCGCCGTACGCCGGCGTCCCCATCGGCATCAAGGACCTGACCCTCACCGCCGGGGTGACCACGACCTTCGGGTCGGCGGCGCTGGCGGACCACGTGCCGAGCGTCGACGCCGCCATCGTCTCGCGCATCCGGCGGGCGGGCTTCCTCCTCGCCGGCAAGACCTCGACGCCCGAGTTCGGGCCGACCTGCTACACGGAACCGGCGGTGGCGCCGCCCGCACGCACGCCGTGGGACCTGAGTCGCTCGGCGTCGGGTTCCAGCGGTGGCGCGGCGGCGGCGGTGGCGGCCGGCCTGCTGCCGATCGCGCACGGCAGCGACGGCGGTGGGTCGGTGCGCACCCCGGCCGCCAACTGCGGGCTGGTCGGGTTCAAGCCGAGCAGGGCGCGGATCAGCCCGGCCCCTGCCGTCGACATCATCGGGACCAGCACCGACGGTGTCCTGGCGCGCACCGTCGAGGATGCCGCCGGCTTCCTGCACGTCGTGTGTGGCCCCGAGCCGGGCGATCGCTTCACCGTGGCGCACGGCGGCGACAGCATCGGCGACGCGTTGCACGCGCACCCCGGCGGGCTGCGCATCGCGCGCTGCGTCGACCCGGGCAATGGCGCGCCCGTGCACCCGGACGTCGTCGCCGCGGTCGACCGCGCCGCCGAGGCGCTCTGCCGGATGGGTCACGTGGTCGAGGACATCGAGCATCCGATGGGCGGGGCCTATGCCGCCATCCAGGACGACATCACCGGCCTCTTCGCCGTCGGTGTGTCGGCGGCGGTCACCACCCTGGTGCCGGCCGAGCGTCGACACCTGCTCCGGCCGTTCTCGCACTGGCTGGTCGAACGGGCGTCGCGAACCACAGCCCCGGAGCTGCTGCTCTCCCTGCAGCGTCTGTTCGGCGCGGCCGCCACCGCGCTGGAGACGCTGGACCCCTTCGACGCGCTGCTCACACCGACGACGACGCAGCCCGCCGCCGCCGTCGGGGCGTTCCGCGACGACGAGAACCCTGGCAACGAGCCCGCCGCCATGCTGGCGTGGACCGCGTACACCCCGCCGTACAACCTGACCGGGCAGCCGGCGGTCTCGCTGCCACTGGCGGCGACGGCAGAGGGGATCCCGCTCGGCGTGCACCTGGTGGGCCGCCGCGGTGGGGATGCTGCGCTGCTCAGCCTCGCCGCCCAGCTGGAGGAGGCGATCCCGTGGGCAGCTCGACACGCACCAATCTGGAATCAGTGAGGAAGGGAATGACCAGCACATCGACGAGCACCTCGACAACCCGCCCCACCGTGCGGCTGGCGACCGGTGTCGTGACCGGCACGGCCGCGGACGGGGTGGCCCGCTACCTGGGCATCCCCTTCGCGGCGCCCCCGTTCGGTGACAACCGGTTCGAGCTGCCCCGACCGCATCCACCGTGGGACGGAGTCTTCGAGGCCGATCATCTCGGGCCGACCTCTCCGCAGCTGCCCTATTCGGACGGTCTCGAGAAGGTGTTTCCCAGCATCGCCATCGACGGCGACGAGATCCTCAACCTGAACATCTGGGCTCCGCTGACGCCGGCGTCCGGAAACGACGGCGGCCACCCCGTGATGGTCTGGTTCCACGGCGGCGGGCTGACCCGCGGCGCCAACGCCATCGCGATGTACGACGGCACGGCCTTCGCACGCGACGGCGTGGTGCTCGTCGCTCCCAACTACCGCCTCGGCGCCGAGGGTTTCGCGGTGCTGCCGGATGCGCCGCCCAACCTGGGTCTCGCCGACCACCTCGCCGCACTGCGCTGGGTCCAGGCGGAGATCGCCAAGTTCGGCGGGGACCCGCGGCGGGTCACCATCTTCGGCCACTCGGCGGGCGCCGGCACCGTCACCGCGCTGCTGGCACTGCCCGCGGCAGGCGATCTCTTCAGCCGGGCGATCATCCAGAGCGGACCGCTGGGACCGAGAATGCCCGACGCCAAGACCGGCGTCACCGAGCTCATCGCCGCGGACCTGGGGGTGGAGCGCACCCGTGCCGGCTTCGCGGCGGTCCCGCCCGACCAGCTGGTTGCCGCACAGACGCGGGTGATGTCGCGCGGCAACGCCATGGCGGGAGGTCCGGGGTTCGCCGGGGTGGTCGGCGACGAGCTGATGCCCGTCGATCCCTGGGATTCCCTGTCCGCCGGCACCGGCGCGCGCGTGCCGGTGATCGTCGGCTACACGGCCGAGGAGTTCCGGTTGTTGCTGGGGCCGAGCGGCAGGATGCGCACCATCAGGTGGTTCCACCTGCTGCTGGCCATGATCCGGTTCCGGATCAGCCCGCGCGTCGTCGGGCTGTACCGGCGCCGCCTGCCCCGGCCGACCGTGGCGGAGATCCTCGTGATGCTGGTCACCGACCTGCTGATCCGGGTGCCGGTGAACCGCTTCGCCGACATGCGCCACCGGCAGGGAGGAACCACCTACGTGTACGAGTTTGCCTGGGGCTCCCCCGTGGAGGACCTCGGCGCCGCGCACGGCGTCGACGTCGCCTTCGTGTTCGACAACCTGTCCAGCGCGGACGCCGCGCCGATCACCGGCGCCAACCCGCCCCAGCCGCTGGCCGACCGCATGCACAGGGCCTGGGTCGACTTCGCCACCAGCGGCGACCCGGGGTGGACGGCGTGGGATCGCAGCCGCCCGGTGATGGTCTTCGATCACCCCGGGGCGCGAGTGCAGCTCGCCCCCCGCGAGAAGGAAAGATCGGCGCTCGACGCGCTTCGCGCCCTGCGTGCACCGCGGGCACGCCGCCGGTCATGACCGCGACCGGCGGGCGCGTGGCTGGTGGCTAGCGCAGGAACGCCGCGGTCACGCCTCCATCGACGGGGATGACCGCCCCGGTGGTCTTCTCGAGCCCTCCGCCGACCAGCACCAGGCAGGCGCCGGCGATGTCGTCGGGAAGCACCTCGCGCTTGAGAGCGGTGCGCTGCGCGTAGTACTCCCCGAGTCGCTCCTCGTCGACACCGTATCTGGCGGCACGGTCCGCGCCCCACCCCCCCGCGAACATCTTCGATCCACGAACAACGGCGTCGGGATTGATGCCGTTGACCCTGATGCCGTGCACACCGAGCTCGGCAGCGAGCAGGCGCATCTGGTGGAGCTGCGCCGCCTTGGCACTGCCATAACCGACGTTCTCCGGGCCGGCGACGACAGCGTTCTTCGAGATCACGTACACGATGTCACCGCCGAGGCCCTGGGCGATCGCCTGGCGCGCGAAGGCGCGGCTCATCAGGAACGAGCCTCGATCGATGACGGCGTGGAGCCGCTCGTAGTCGTCGAGGCTGTGCTCGAGGAGCGGGTTGGAGCTCGAGATCCCCGCATTGTTGACGAGCAGGTCGACGCCACCGAAGCGCAGCGACGCCTCGGCGAAGGCTCGCTCCACCGACTCCTCGTCGGTGACGTCCAGACGGACGCCGAGGGCACGCTCACCGATGTCCGCGGCAGCCGCCTCGGCCTCGGCCAGGTCGAGGTCGGCGATCACCACGCTGGCCCCCTCGGCGGCGAGCCGGCGCACGATCGCGGACCCGATGCCGCCGGTGGCTCCGGTGACCAGCGCCACGCGACGGCTCAGCGGCTTCTCGGGCGGCAGGCGCCGCAGCTTGGCCTCCTCGAGCTCCCAGTATTCGATGTCGAACTTCTCGGCTTCGTCGATCGGCTGGTAGCTGGAGAGCGTCTCCGCGCCGCGCATCACGTTGATCGCGTTGACGTAGAACTCGCCGGCCACGCGCGCCGTCTGCTCGTCGGCACCGAAGGAGAACATGCCGACGCCGGGGACGAGGACGATGGCCGGGTCCGCGCCGCGCATGGGCGGCGAGCCGGCACCGGCGTGGCGGCGGTAGTAGGCCTCGTACTCCTGACGGTAGGCCGCATGGAGGGCGGTGAGGCGCTCCAGCTGGCGCTCCAGCGGCGCGTCCGCGGGCAGGTCGAGGAGCAGCGGGCGGACCTTGGTGCGCAGGAAGTGGTCCGGGCAGGAGGTGCCCAGCGACACCAGCCGCGCGGCCGCCTCGCGCGACAGGAAGTCCAGCACGACTGGGTCGTCGCTGAAGTGACCGATCTGACGGCGGTCGGTCGAGGCCAGCCCGCGGATGTGCGGGAACAGCGCCGCGGCGCGGCGGCGGCGTTCGGGCACAGCCAGCGGCAGCGAGCCGGCGACCTCGGCACCGAATGCCCGCGCCGGGTCGCGGGCGGCGATGAACTCCTCGCAGCGGCGGATGATCTCGAGTGAGGTGTCCCGAGATTCCTCCGAGGTCGCGCCCCACGCGGTCAGGCCGTGCCCGCCGAGCACCACCCCGCGCAGACCTGGGCGGCGCCGGACGAGGTCGACGATCTGCATGGCCAGCCCGAAGCCGGGACGGCGCCACGGCACCCAGCCGACCTCGCCGCCGAAGCATTGCTCGACGAGCCGCTCGCCGTCGGCGGCGGTGGCGAACGCGATCACGGAATCCGGGTGAAGATGGTCGACGTGGGGGTGAGGGAGCAGGCCATGCATGGCGGTGTCGATCGACGGCGCCGCGCTGACCACGCCAGGGCACCGGCACTGCTCGACGAGGAGCACCGCCGCGTCGTCATCGGCGGCCGCTGTCCATCTCCGCGCGATGGCTTCGAGGCGGTCCATGACCAGCACCGCCAGGCCGTCGCGGCGCAGTGTCCCGAGATCGCCGCCCGACCCCTTGACGTACAGCAGTCGCCGCGGCGCGCCCGTGACCGGGTCGACGTCCCCTGCCTTGCACGACGTGTTGCCGCCCGCGTAGTTGGTCACCCGGCGGTCGGAGCCAAGCGCGTTGGAGCGCGCCAGGAGCTGCTCGACGGGGCCGCCGGCAGCCTCTGCGTCGACGGGATCGCCTGCCGTCGGATCCGCGGCCGCCTGGGCTGAGGTCATCGGTGAGCGGCAGTATGTGCTAACGTGCCGCTGCAATGCAACCGCTTGCATTGAACAGCTCGCCGCTGCGGCCGTCGTGAGCATCGACTTCGACGAGGCCCGCCTTCGCGCCGTCCTCGACGCCCTCGTCGCGGAGCTGCCCTCGTGGGGATTCAGCAACACCGGGACGCGGTTTCGGGTCTTTCCGCAGCCGGGGACACCGCGCAACACGTTCGAGAAGCTCGACGATGCGGCCACCGTGCACCGCTACACCGGCGCTGCGGGCGTGGTGTCCTTGCACATCCCGTGGGATCGTGTCGACGACTACGGTGCCCTGGTGCAGTACGCCGGCGAACGGCAGCTGCGGATCGGTGCCATCAACAGCAACACCTTCCAGGACGAGGACTACCGGCTGGGAAGCCTGGCCCACCCCGACGCGGCGGTGCGGCGCAAGGCGATGGGTCACCTGGAGGAGTGCTGCCGCATCGTCGAGGCCACCTCGTCGCACGCCCTCAAGCTGTGGCTCGGCGACGGCACCAACTACCCCGGCCAGGACGACTTCCGCGCTCGCAAGCGCCGCCTGCAGGACGCGGTGCGCACCGTCCACGACGCGCTGCCCACCGGTGCGCGGCTGCTCATCGAGTACAAGCTCTACGAGCCCGCCTTCTACCACACCGACATCCAGGACTGGGGCATGGCGCTGCTGCTGGCCCGCCACGCGGGCGACCGCGCACGCGTCGTCGTCGACCTGGGTCACCACGCGCACGGCGTCAACATCGAGCAGATCGTC
The DNA here is from genome assembly GCA_035995545.1 of Candidatus Dormiibacterota bacterium. GTDB lineage: Bacteria > Chloroflexota > Dormibacteria > Aeolococcales > Aeolococcaceae > DASRDZ01. The sequence goes on along the minus strand of DASYKI010000019.1, from coordinate 175,606 downwards.
GCCATCCTGCTCGACGAGGGCCGGCTCGGGGCCTTCGATCTCAACGACCGCAAGTACGGCGATGACGACCTCATCGCCGGCAGCGTCAACCCCTACCAGCTCTTCCTCATCTTCAACGAGCTGGCCGCGGCGAGCACCGGCACGGACATCGCTGGAACGTGCTCACGCTCGACGGCGTACATGGTGGATCAGTGCCACAACATCGAGCCCAAGCTGCCGGCGATGATCCGCACGGTGATGACCATCCAGGAGCAGTGGCTCAAGGCCCACCTCGTCGACCGGGTGGTGCTGGGCGAGGCGCAGGCGAGCGGTGACATCCTGGCGGCCAACACCTGCCTCAAGGACGCGTACGACACGGACGTGCGCCCCATCCTCTCGCGCTGGCGCACCTCTCGCGGCCTGGCCGCCGATCCCATGACGGCCTACCTGCAGAGCGGCGAGGCCGACCAGCGGGTGGCGACCCGGCAGGGCGGAGTGGCAGCGGGCTGGGACTGAACGCCCCGCCGGTGTTCGTCGCGGTCGATCTCGGCGGCGAGAGCGGTCGGATCATGTCGGCGTCGGTCGACGAGAACGGGATCCGGCTCGACGAGCGCCACCGCTTCGACACGGCTCCGACGAACGAGCACGGCCACCTGGTGTGGGACGTCGAGCGGTTTCACCGGTCCATCCTCGATGGCCTGGCCGCAACGCCTGGCGCCATGAGCGTCGGCATCGACGGTTGGGGCGTGGACTTCGCGCTGCTGCGCAGCGACGGCTCACTGGCCGCGCCCCCGCGCTCCTACCGTGACCCGCTCACCGCGGGGATCCTGCCCGAGCTCTTCTCGCACATCCCTCGCCGCCGCCTGTTCGAGCGCACCGGGATCCAGATGATGGAGATCAACACGGTGTGCCAGCTGCTCGCCATGAGCTTGAGCAACGAGCCCGCTCTCGCCGCGGCGCAGCACCTGCTGCTGATCCCCGACCTGCTCCTGCACTGGCTGGGCGCCGAGCCCGGGTGCGAGCGGACCAACGCGTCGACAACGCAGATGCTGGGCCTCGACGGTGCGTGGGCGGCGGACGTCCTCACCGCGACCGGTGTGCCGCGCAACCTGCTTCCCGGCGTCGTTGAACCCGGGACGGTGCGGGGCAGCGTCGGCGGCGACCGCGTGCCCGACGGCACGTCGTGCAACGCGGCACTGGTCAGTGTCGCCAGCCACGACACCGCATCGGCGGTGGTGGCCACGCCATTGCCGGCCGGCGGCGACGCGGTGTTCATCTCCTCGGGAACGTGGTCGCTGGTGGGCACGGAGCTGTCCCATCCTGTCGTCGACGACTTCGCGCTGCGCTGCAACCTCAGCAACGAGCACGGCCACGGCGGGACGGTGCGGCTGCTGCGCAACGTCATGGGACTGTGGCTGCTCCAGCAATGCCGGCGGACCTTCCGCGCCGAGGACGGACGATGGACGAGCTACGAGGACCTCGTCGCCACGGCCGCCGCGGCACCGGCCTTCGCGGCCGTCGTCGATCCCGACAATGCAGCCTTCCTGCGCACCGAGGACCTTCCGCGCACCGTTGCCGAGCTCTGTACGGCAACGCGGCAGGCGCCGCCACCAAGCCGCGCGGTGCTGGTGCGGATGCTGATGGAGAGCCTCGCCCTCCGCTACCGGTGGACGATCGAGGCGCTGTCCACGGCCAGCGCGCAGCGGTTCCGTGCGATCCACGTCGTCGGTGGAGGGAGCAGGAATCGCTTCCTCTGCCAGCTCACGGCGGACGCGACGGGCCTTCCCGTGACCGCGGGTCCCGCCGAGGCGACGGCCACCGGCAACGTCATCGTGCAGGCGATCGCCACCGGCCACCTGGAGGACGTCGCGCACGGGCGCCGCCTGGTTGCGACCGGCGGTGATCTGCTCCACTTCGAGCCGATCGCGGAGGAGCGCTGGGAGCGCGCCTACGAGCGCTTCTGCGCGCTCCCCGGAGTGGGTCGACCCGGAGACGCGCCGGCGGCCTGACGCTCGCGCGCGTCGACGCCGTCGAGCTGCTCGGCAAGAACCTCGGCGAGGTGCCGTGCCCGGAGCGGGCGGCCCTTTCTCGCCGACGCGGCGGCACGCAGGTGGAGCACGCACCCGGGGTTGTCGGTCACCAGCGTGGTCGCTCCGCTGCCGTCGACGTTGCCGAGCTTGCGTTCCGCGATGGCGCGACCAACCTCGGGCGCGGTCATCGAGGTCGACCCGCCGAAGCCACAGCAGATGTTCGCCTCGGTCAGCTCGCGGAGCTGGATGCCGCAGACGTCCTGCAGCAGCCGCCGCGCCGATCCGTCCGCCCGCAGGACGGTTCGCGTCTGGCAGAACGGGTGGTAGGTGTACGGCCCGTGGTCGGCGGGCGCGTCCGCCAGGGCGCCGTCGGGCAGCTGCGCCACCCGGTCGAGAAACGTCGCCAGGTCCACCGTCCTGGCTGCCAGCGCGCGGGCTCGACGCGCCCAGGCGGGATCCTCCTTGAACAACGACTCGTACTCGTGAACGACGGCCACCACGCACGAGTTTGCGGTCGAGACGATCCAGTCGGCATCCGAGCTCTCGAGTGCGGCGATGGTGTGCCGAGCAAGCACGCGGGCGGTGGGCCAGTCGCCGGAGTCGAACATCGGCAACCCGCAGCAGTGTTGAGCACGAGGCACGACAACGTCAGCACCGCACGCGGCAACCAGGCGGACGGCGGCAGCGGCCACCTCCGGGCTGAAGCGGTCGGTGAGGCACTGGACGAAGAGGGCGACCCGCTGACCGCGAGCAGCGCTGTGCGCCAGCGGGCCGTCACGCCGTCCCGGCGTGTGCGCCGGGATCAGGCGGTGCGCGGGCCGCACCGCGGGCGCCGGAACGGTCCGCCACCGGTGCGCTCGCGGTCGCGGCAGCCGCAGCTCACCGTTGCGGCGCAGAGGGGCGCTGAGCCACGTGGCCACGTCGAACACCGCGTTGAAGAGCCACCTGCGACGCCACACCGCGAAGACGACCCGTTTCAACGCGCCGACTCCACGCTGCTCCACGACACGGCGGCGGACCGCGAGGATCTGGGCGGGCAGCGGGATGTCGACGGGGCACACGTCCTGGCACGCGTTGCAGCTGACACACAGCGACTGCGGGCCGGCGGCGTTGTCGAGCCCGTTGTGGAACGGCGTGTTGACCAGGCCGATGGCGCCGGAGTAGATGTAGCCGAAGACCTGTCCCCCGACCGCGGCGTAGGGTGGACAGACGCTGGCACACGCGGCGCAGCGGATGCAGCGGAGGGCGTCGCTGAACTCGGGATCGGCGCGCATCGCGGAGCGCCCGTTGTCGAGCAGCACCACGTGCAGCTCCTGCCCGTCGTGCGGCGCGGTGATGAATGTGGTGTAGGTGGTGATCGCCTGTCCCGTCGCCGACCGCGCCAGCAGACGCAGCTGGGTGGCGGCATCGTCGAGGCCGGGAAGCAGCTTCTCGATGCCTGCGACCACGACCTGCACGTCTACGATGGCCGTCAGCAGACCCTCGTTCCCCTCGTTGGTGACGAGCATGATCGAGCCCGTGTTGGCGATCAGCGCGTTGGCTCCGGTGAGACCGACGTGGGCGGACAGGAACTCGGGCCGCAGCGCCTCGCGCACCGTGCGCACCTGGTCGGCCACGTCCTCATCCGACACCGGGTGTCCGGTTGCGTCCCGCAGGGTGGCGGCGATCTGGCGGCGGTTCAGGTGGATCGCGGGCATCACCATGTGGGCCGGCGTCTCCCCGCGGAGCTGCATGATCCACTCGCCGACGTCCGTCTCGATAGCGGCGATTCCCTGTGCCGCCAGACGGTGATTGAGGTCGATCTCCTCGCTCACCATCGACTTGGTCTTGATCAGCGATCCGCCGCGCTCCCGGCAGATCGAGGCGACGATGGCGGCGGCCGCGTCGCCGTCGGCGGCACGGTGCACGATCACCCCGTTGGCCCTCGCCATGCGACTGAACTGCTCGATGTACGTCTCGTGGTCGGCGAGGACGCGGTCCTTGGCGGCCGCGAGGCGGGCACGCAGGTCATCGAAATCAGGGGCCCCGGAGGTGCTCGCCGCGTCGAACCGCGCGTCGCGCATGGTGCGCCAGCCGCGCTGGAAGGTCAGCAGGTTGGCCGCCAGCTGCGGGTCGGCCACCGCGTCCCGGTACCGGCGGGCGAACGGTTCAGGCATCGCCCCAGCCCCGCACCAGGTTGACCTGGAGCCGTCGTGGCCCGTGCGCCCCGATGGTGATGATGCGCTCGATGTCGGCGGTCCGGCTGGGCCCGGTGATCATCGTCACGTAGGGCGCCTGGCCGTCCGCTGTCGCCACCGCGCCGGCGACGTCCTCCATGAGCAGATCGAGCGTGGCGACGATGCGCGGCACCGGCAGCACGACCACGTGCCACGGCGCACAGACAGCGAGCAGCCGCTCTGATCGCGAGGCGGGCAGGAGAACGCACGACCCGGTCTCGGCGACACCGCGCCAGGCGAGGGACACCCCCATCGAGACCTCGGCGAGCGCCGCCGCAGAGGAGTCGGCGAGGCGGGGCGCCGAGGGAAGCAGTCCGGAGACCGCGGCGGTTGCCATGACGCGGCCACCGGCCTGGTCACACAGCAGCGCCAGCCCGTCTCGCAGCCCCTGCACGTCATCGAAGATCTCGACCGTGGCGTCCACCGCGGTCGCTTCGGAGGCGAAGAGCGCGACCAGGCGATCCGCGTCGCCTGCCGGTCGATTCACCGGCGGCGTGGTCGTCGCGCCCGGGGTCCCCGCGACGACTCGCGGACCACCAGGCGCGGCTCGAGCGTGATGGATGCCAGCGGGATGTCCGGTTCCCTGATGAGGGTGAGGATCATCTGGGCGGCGGCTCGGCCCAGGTCCATGGTGCGCTGGTCGACGCTGGTCAGGTTCAGTGTTCGCCACCCCGCCATGGGCGTGTCGTCGTACCCCACCACGCCGACGTCTCCGGGCACCGAGAGACCCAGCTCGAGTGCCGCGGCGATGACCGCGGCGGCCATGACGTCGTTCACGCAGAACACCGAATCGACCCCGGCGCGCAACAGCTGCAGCGCCCCCACATACGCATCGTCGTATCCGAGCGACGCGCACTGCTTCTCGTCGTTGCGCCGGAGTTCATTGCCGGCTGCGGCCATCGCCTGCCTGAAGCCGATGCGGCGGTCGCTGACCGGGGTGATCGACGGGTCGGCGAACAGGAACCCGGGCCGTCGATAGCCGCCGGCAATCAGGTGCTCCGCGGCCAGCCGGCCGCCGGCAACGTTGTCACAGCTAACGTACGGGACACCTTTGCAGCGGTCGATGGCCACGATGGGAACGTCGGATCGCCGCATCACCCTGGGGTCATGTGGCACGGTCACCAGCAGTCCGTCCACGTGACGGTTGACCATCTCCCTGACGAGATCCTTCTGGCGCGAGGCGTCCCCGGCGAGGTCGGCGAGCAGGTACGTGTAGCCATCCTCACGCAGGCCGGCGTCGACACCGCGGGCCAGCTGCGCGAAAAAGGGGTTGGTCAGGTCACCCACCACGAAGCCGATCGCGGAGGTGCGTCGCAGCGACAGCGCGCGCGCCGTGGGGTTGACGTGGTACGCGAGCTTGCTCGCCGCGCGCTCTACACGCTTGCGCGTCGGGACGCTGATCGTCGGCTCGCCGTTGAGCGCGCGCGACGCCGTCGCCGTGGAGACCTCGGCGAGCTCGGCGACATCGCGGAGACGAACCGCGGGCCGGGGCCGACCACCTCGCGGTGATCCGGCTGACGCCGGCTTTCCCGCGGTGTCGATGCGGCGAGCAGTGCTGGCCATCTGCGCGCCAATGGTAGCGTCAGCCTCCACGCCCGGGTCGTCGCGCGACCGGTGGCGAGAGTCCGCGGAGAGGCCATCACGTCGCGTCGCGGCGCCGTGCCCTCCGCCTGCCCTCGTGCATCGCCTGCACGCGCGCGACCGGGATGGCACGGCCCTCCTCGACGAGATCGGGGTCGAGCGCTTGCGGACCGGGCATCGCCGCCGCCCAGGGATCCCGGTCGCCGAGCAATCGCGGCGCGCTGTGGATGGTGAAGTCACCCGGCGCGACGCGATCGAGGTCGTCCCACGACACGGGGAATGACACCGGGACGCCGGGGCGGATGCGCGGGCTGTACGCGGCCGCCACCGTCGCCGAGCCGACGCGCGTGGAGTCGAGGAAGACCTTGCCACCACGGTCGTCCTTCATGAAGGCCGTGGTCGCCAGCGACGGATCGAGCCGCTCCGCACGCGCGGCGACGGCGCGGGCGGCCGCGGCCACCTCGTCGAACGCTGCCCCCACCACCGGCACGAAGACGTGCACACCCTTTGCCCCGCTGGTCTTGACCGCACCGGTGAGACCGACGCCGTCGAGCACCTCGCGCACCAGGTGTGCAGCGTGCACCGCCGCGGCGAATCCCTCCGCACCGGGCGGGTCGAGGTCGAGGACGAGGAACAGCGGTTGGTCGAGGTGGCCGGCGCGAACCAGCGCGGGGTGGTACTCGACGGCGCGCTGGTTGGCGAACCACATCAGGGTTTGGCGGTCATCGCAGAGCGCGTAGGCGACCTCGCGCTTGGAGGTCTCGGCCCACAGCCGCACGGTGCGCAGCCACGGCGGCGCGTACGAGGGCACGTTCTTCTGCATGAAGGGTGCCTGGCCGCGCAGCGCGCGGATCACGGAGAGGGGCCGGTCGCGCAGCTCGGGGACGATGCGGCCGGCCATGGCGGAGAGGTACTCGACCAAGTCGCGCTTGCTCGCCTCCGCCCCGGCGAAGAGCGGCGCGTCGAGGTTGGTGAAGGCCACGCCGTCCCGGGCTTCGTCGCCGTCCATGTCCCAGCAGTCTGGCAGGACGTCGCCGCTGCTACGACCCCCCGAACAGCCGCGAGCGGATCTCCTGCCGCCTGACCTTCAGGCTCACCGTGCGCGGCAGCTCGTCGACGAAGCGGACCACGGTCGGCTTCTTGTAGCTGGCCAGGCGCGTCCGGGCGTGGGCGACGACGTCCTCCTCGGTGAGCCGCGCGCCGGGCACGAGCACGATGACGGCGGCGACGGTCTGCCCGAAGCGATCGTGCGGCGCCGCCACCACGGCGACGTCGGCGACCTCGGGCATCTCGGCGATCGCCGCCTCGACCTCGGTGGGGTAGATGTTCATGCCGCCGGAGACGATGAGGTCGACGCGGCGTTCGTGAACGTAGACGTAACCGGCGGGGTCGATGGACCCGATGTCCCCGGTGTAGTACCAGCCGCCGTCGAGCACCTCGGCGGTCGCCTCGGGGCGCGCCCAGTACCCGACCATCGCCGACGCGGCACGGATGGCCAGCTCGCCCTCGGTGGTGCCGTCGTGGGGCAGCGGGTTGCGCTGCTCGTCGACGATCTCGACGACGGCGTCGGCGGTGGCGCGGCCAGCCGAGTCGTAGAGCGACATCGCCTCGCAGTGGGCGCCGAAGTCCTGCACGCTCGTCGCGGTGACGATGCCACCGCTCATCTCGGTCATCCCCCAGCCCTCGACCAGTCGCGGCTTGACGGCCTCACCCAGGCGCTCCAGCTTCTCCCGCGACGCCTTGGACGCCGAGTGCAGCACCGTGGTCAGGCTGTCGAGCGCCTCGCGCCGCTTCTCCAGCAGGTCGCAGAAGTCGTCAATGCCCGGGGTGGGCACGTAGACGAAGTTGGCGTGGTCGCGCACCACCAGGTCGATGGCGCGCTGCGCATCCCACTTGCCGAGCAGCCGCATCGAGCCGCCGACGTAGAGGTGGCTCATGGCGAAGGCGCACACCGTGGCGGTGAACGACATCGAGCCGCTGTACGCCGCGAACGACGCCAGCGGCAGGTGATAGGACACCGTGTTCATCCGCGCGATGTTCTTCACCGACCGGTGGGTCAGCATGGCGCCCTTGGGGAACCCGGTGGTGCCGCTGGTGTAGGCGATGATGAAGAGGTCGTTCTCGTCGGGGCTCGGCGGTTCGCTCGGCGCACCGGCGGCCGCGAGGTCCTCGAAGCGCACGGCACCGAGAGCGGTCTCGCTGCCGTGGGTGACGACGAGCCGGAAGTCGCGCGACGAGAAGGCCTCCGCGGCGATGCCGGCATAGGCGTCCGAGATCATCAGGCAGTTTGCGTCGCAGTCCTCGACGATGAACGTCGCCTCGCGCGGGGTCAGCCGGTTGTTGACCGGCACGACGACCAGGCCGGCGCGCGCCGCGGCCATGTAGGTCTCCAGGTACTGGACCGAGTCGTCCGCCCACACCGCGACGCGATCACCGCGCTGCAGGCCGCGCGCCAGCATGGCGTTGGCCAGCCGGTTGGCGCGCTCGTCGACCTGCGCGTAGGTCCGCTCCTCGCCGCGGTCGATGGCGAAGAGGACGCGGTTGGGGCTGCGTCGCGCACCCAGGCTGAGCAGGTCCCCGATCAGGTCGGGGTGGCGGGTGGCGGCGGCAGTGGTCACGCGGACTCCTCGGCTCGGTGCATCGCCTGGCGTCATGCGGCGGCGCCTTCGAACTCGGCGAGCAGGCGCTCGCGGTGCTCGGGTGCGGCAATCGCGGCCATGGCCTCGACGCGCTGCCGCAGCGTTCGCCCGCGCAGGACGGCGACGCCGTGCTCGGTGACGACGTGGCTGACCGCCGTGCGGGGCGTGGTCACCACCGACCCGGCTGCCAGCGATCCGACGATGCGCGAGTGCCCGCCGCTGGTCGTGGCGCGCAGCGCGATCACCGAGGCGCCCCCCGGCGACAGCGACGCTCCGTGCATGTAGTCGAACTGGCCGCCCGCACCCGAGACGATGCGATGGCCGATCGTCTCGGCGTTGACCTGGCCGGTGAGGTCGACCTCGATCGCCGAGTTGACCGCGATCAGCGCGGGCACGCGCGCGAAGGTCTGCGGGTTCATGGCGTAGTCGACAGAAACTGCGCGCACCGCGGGATTGCCGTCGACGAAGTCGAACAGCCGTCGCGTGCCGACCACCTCCCCCACCTCCACCGTCCCCGGCGCGGGCGTGTAGCGCGCACCGGTCACGACGCCCGCCTCCATGAGGTCCATGGCGCCGTCGGTCATCATGCCGTAGAGGCCCAGGCCACACCGATCCATGAGCTGCCCGGGGAGTGCTTCCGGGATGCCACCCAGCCCGATCTGCAGCGTGGCGCCGTCCTCGACGAGACCGGCGACGTTGCGCGCCACGGCGCTGTCGGTGTCGCTGAACTCGGGGCGGCCGAAGCCGTCCAGCTCGGCGTCGAGGTGGACGGCGTGGCTGAGCGCGTCGACGTGCACGCGCTGGTGTCCCGTGGTGGAGGGCATCCTGCTGTTGATCACGCCGACCAGCAGCGGCACCTGCGCGGCGAGCGGCGCGAGATAGGAGGGCGACACGCCCAGCGAGCACCACCCGTCGCCGTCGGGCGGGCTGAGGTGCAGCACCAGGGCGTCGACGGGATACGCGCCGCCCGGCGCGAAGCTGGGCAGGATCTGCGAATAGCGGATGGGCAGGTAGGCGATGCGCTCCGCCTGGCTCTCGCGGCGCGCGTACTGCCACGTCGTCACCGTCACCCCCGGGGCCATCCCGGCGAGAAAGTCGAAGCCCGAGAAGGCGAGTCCCACCACCAGCTCATACCGTGCCGGTCCCGACGCAACCTCGCGCAGGGTGCGCACGAAGTCACGTGGAAAGCCGCAGCTCGACGGCAGCAGGACGCGACGGCCGGCGAGCGCGCGCCAGGCCTCCTCTGGAGTCGAGCGCTTCAACGAGCCGTTCCGCCCCAGGTTGCCACCGCGGTGAGCACGGTGGTGCCGTCCTGGTCGGTGCAGGCGACGTTCGCCGTCACCGCGTCGCCGTCCTCCCGCTGCACGTCGACGTCGACGGCGACGGTGACGGTGACGGTGCTGGGCACGAACACGGGAGCGACGAAGCGAAAGGCGACTCGCGCTCCCTGCGGCCACGCCGCGCCCGCTGCACCCGCGAGCAGCTCACCCACCATCGAGGCGAGGATCGGCCCGTGCGCGATGCAGCGTCCGTACCGTGTCCCAGCGGCGAACTCGGGATCGGTGTGGAGACGGTTGTGGTCGCCGGAGAGGTCGGCCCAGGCACTGACCACTCCTGCGTCGATGTGCAGGGTGGTGCGCACCGGCTGCGGCGGCACGTTCACAGCGGCCACACTCCGAGCACGCGCGCGGTGGCGATCTCGGCGTCGCCGTGGCTGAAGCGCACGTCGATGGTCACCCAGCCGCGGCCCTTGCGCTCCTGGCGCTCGGTCACCACGGCGCGCGCCAGCAGCGGCGTCTCCAGCGGCAGCGGCGCGGTGACGCCGATCTCCAGCGAGGCCATGACACCGCCACTGGGCATCTCGCCGTCGGTGAGGTAGGCGCGGCGGGCGACGATGGCGAGCAGCCCGGCGGGTGCCGGCGACACCGGCATGCCGGTGATCGCCGCGAAGCCGTCCAGCATGGTCTGGGAGACGCTGAATTGGAGCGGTGTGAACGCGCGTCCCAGCGTCATCTGGTCGTACGTCATCAGCGTCCTGGACGTCGACATCGCCGTCAGCCGGCCTCGGTGGCGGCGGCAACCTGGGCCCGCTGCACGCGGCTGAGCAGCGGGCGGCCCAGCGCCTGCTCGGCCAGCCGGCCGGCACGCATCATGGCGTCGTGGTCGATGCCACCCAGGATTCCGCTGGCGGTGGCGACGGTGGCGAAGTCCTCGCTGCAGAGGTTGCCCGCGGAAGCCGCCTGGTGCTCGTCGGGAGGATGGCCGCCGATGCCGCCGAGCGCGCAGTCGATCCAGTCGACGCCCGCGTCGCAGGCGGCGAAGGCGTTGGCCAGCGCGGTGCCGCGCATGTCGTGGAAGTGCCCGATCACCGGCAGCGCGAACTCGCCGCGCACGCGCTCGACCAGGTGCGTCGCGCTGCGCGGATTGGCCTCGCCCGTGGTATCGCCGAGCATCACCTCCACCGCGCCGGCGCGGAGCAGGGATTCGGCGAGCTCGAGGACGCGCTCGGGCGCAACCGGCCCGTCCACGGGACAGCACCATGCGGTGCCGACGCAGCCGATCACCCGGAAGCCGCCGCGGGTGGCGGCGCCGATGACCTGCGCCAGCTCAGCCAGCGCGGCCGCGGTGTCGCGGCGTGTGTTCTTGAGGTTGTACGAGTCCGTCGCCGCCACGGCGACGAGCACCGAGTCGACGCGCTCGCGCGCGCCCGGCAGCGACGCAAAGCGCTGGTAGCCGCGCAGGTTTGGCACGTAGACGACGTAGTCGACGCCCGGATGGCGCTGGAACCGCTCCACCACCTCTGGCGAGTCGGCGAACTGCGGCCACACCTCGGGACGGGCGAACGACGTCACCTCGACGCGCGCCGCTCCGTAGGCGCCCGCCGCGTCGAGAACGGCCAGCTTCGACTCGGTGCCGACCGGCTGCTCGGCCTGGATGCCGTCGCGGCCCCAGCACTCAGAGATGCGCACCGGCGTCCTCTCGTGTGCGGGCCAGCACCGCGTCGATTCCGTCGATGCAGCCCTGGAGCGTGGTCCCGATGGGGAACGTCCCGGCGATGCCCATCGCCTCGAGCTGGGGCTGGTCGTCGGCCCTGATCGTGCCGCCGACGACGACGGGAATGTCCGAGGCGTCGCGCGAGGCGAGTTCGTCGAGGAGGCGGCGCGACAGCTCGACGTTGGAGCCGGAGAGGATCGAGAGCCCGATCAGGTCGACGCCCTCCTGGATGGCGGCGTCGGCGATCTGCGCGGCAGACTGCCGGCGCCCGGTGTAGATCACCTCGAAGCCGGCATCGCGCAGCGCACGCAGCAGCACCAGCGCGCCTCGATCGTGTCCGTCGAGCCCCGGCTTGGCGAGCAGGATCCGTCCGCGCGGCCGCTCAGGTCGCGAACTGCTCACGGTATTCACCGAAGCGGTCGACGAGCACCTGCATCATCTCGCCGATGGTGGCCCCACTCTGGGCCGCATCGATGAGCGGCTCGACGAGGTTGTCGTCTCCTGCGGCGGCCTGCGCCACCCGTTCCAGCGCGGCGGTCACCGCTGCACCGTCGCGAGTTGCGCGGTGCCGGGCGATGGCGTCGAGCTGGCGCACCCGCGCCGAGTCGTCGACCTCGTGCAGCGGCATCCGTCCGGTGGGATCGTCGCCGTCGAGGCGGTAGCAGTTCACCCCGACGACGCGCTTCTCACCGCTCTCGACGGCGAGCTCGGTGGCGAACGCGGTGTCGGCGATGGCCCGTTGGGGAAATCCCGCCTCGATGGCGGCGACCATGCCGCCCATGCCGTCGATCCTGGCGACGAGCTCGCGCGCCTGCTCCTCCAGCTGCGCGGTCAGCCATTCCACGTAGTAGGAGCCGCCCAGCGGGTCGACCGTCTTGGTGACCCCGGTCTCCTCGGCGAGGATCTGCTGGGTGCGCAGCGCCAGCAGCGCGGCGTGCTCGCTGGGAATGTCGTAGGCCTCGTCGTAGCCGGCGACGAGCATCGCCTGGCAGCCGCCCAGCACGGCGGCGAGGGCGCCGTAGGCGCCGCGGATGATGTTGAGCTCGGGCTGCTGGACGCGGAAGTTGTAGCTGCCCACCGGCGCGGTGACGCGGAACTTCATCGCCGAGGGGTCGGTGGCGCCCAGCTCGTCCTTGCAGATCTGCGCCCAGAGGCGGCGCGCGGCGCGGAACTTGGCGGCCTGTTCGAGCAGGTTGTGGTCGGCGAACATCATGAAGGAGAGCCGCTTGCCGACCACGTTGACGTCGAGGCCGCGCGCGATCAGGGTGCGCGCGTACTCCTTGGCGCAGGAGAGCACGAAGGCGATCTCCTGGATGTCCGAGGCGCCCGCCTCGTAGAACAGGCAGCCGCGGATGTTGACCGGGTAGAAGTTCGGCGTGTTGCGCAGGCCGGCCTCGAAGGTGTCCGCGAACAGGCGCAGCGCGGCGCGGGGCGGGACGCGCCACAGACCGCGGGCGACGAACTCGACCAGCGGGTCGTTGCTGAGCGTGCCGGTGACCCGGGAGAGATCGGCCCCCTGCCGCCGTGCGGTGGCCAGGAACAGTGCGTAGATGATCACCGACGGTGCGTTGATGTTGAAGGTGGCCGCAACTCGGTCGAGGGGGAGCTGGGCGAAGAGCGCCTCCATGTCGCCGAGGGTGTCGACGGCGACGCCGAGCCGGCCCACCTCGGGGAGCGATTCCGGATCGTCGGAATCCATGCCCAGCTGGGTGGGCAGGTCGAAGGCGCAGCTGATGCCGTTCTGGCCCTCGCGGATCAGCGTCTGCCACCGCGAGACGGTTTCCTCGGCGCCGCCGTAGCCGGCGTACTGCCGCATCCGCCACGGACGGCTGCGATACATCTCGTGGTGCACGCCGCGCGTGAAGGGAAACTCGCCGGGCGCCTCGGGCGCGACGGTGACGTCGCCGGGCCCGTAGGACTCGGCCAGCGGGATGCCGCTCTCAGTCCGAGTGTCCACCTCGGGAGGTCCTCCAACTGGCGCCACAACGGTACCGGGCGAGACGCTGCGTTAAGTGAACGAGCGTCCGCTTATCGTACGGCAACCCCTGGTTTTGCGTCAATTCCTCGGCAGCCCCAGGACACGCTCGGCGAGGATGTTGCGCTGGATCTCGGCCGTTCCGCCGCCCAGCGAGAGCGAGCGCGCGGCGAAGTAGTGGCCGGCCCACGCGTCGCCGTCGCCCTCGGGGCTGAGCATCACGCCATCGGCGCCGTGCAGGTCGCGCCACAGCTCGAGCATCTCCTGGCCGTGCTGGTCGGCGAGGGCGCGGCGCACCTCCGGCACCAGCTCGCCGTCACCACTCTGCGCGTAGCCGAGGCCACCGAGACCCTGCATGCGGATGACGTGCAGTGCCTGCGCCTGCTCGTAGCCGCGCGCCAGTCGCAGGCGCAGGTGCTCGGCGAGCGGGGCGATGGCGTTGCGGCGCGACGCAAGCTGGAGGAGGTCGGCGAAGGACGGACCCTCGCCCCACAGCAGGCCGGGCGTCGCCGACATCGACAGACGCTCGTTGGCGAGCACGTCGAGCGCGGTGCGCCAGCCCTGGTTCTCCGCGCCGACCATGTCCTCGACGCCGAGCACGACGCCGTCGAGGTACACCATCGACCACTTCACCTCGCCCTCCATGCTGCGGATCGGCTGCATCGACACGCCCGGCGCGTCCATGGCCACGATGAAGCACGAGATGCCGCGATGCTTCGGCGCGGCCGGATCGGTGCGCGCCAGCAGCAGTCCGAACCTGGCCAGCTCCGCCTGCGACGTCCATGTCTTCACGCCGGTGACCACGTACCCCTGCTCGGTGCGCACCGCCCTGGTGGTGAGCGAGGCGAGGTCCGAGCCGGCGCCGGGCTCGCTGAAGAGCTCGCACCAGATCTCCTCGCCACTCAGCATCGGCTCGACGTAGCGCTCGCGCTGCTGCGGCGTGCCGGCGGTGGCGAGCAGCGGGGCGACGAAGTCGCGCGCCAGCGGGTATCTCGGCCGCTCCACACCGGCGCGGCGCAGCTCCTGGTCGATGATCGCGATCAGCTCGCGACCGGCGCCGAGCCCGACGGGCGCGGGCCAGTGCGGCACCATGTAGCCGGCTTCGAGCAGGTCGCGACCGCTCGGCTGCGGATGCGCCGTCAGCCACGCGCGCACCTCGACACGGCGCTCGTCGTCCTCCGGCGGCATGCCGGCGACGAACAGCTCGCCCGCGCCGCCGCTGTCGAGCAGCCCTCGGGCCATCCCGGCGCGCTCGTCGTCGCACGATCCCAGGGCGAGCGACAGCCAGCGCGCCCGGCGGAAGTACGACTGCACCAGCGCTTCGCGGGTGTAGCCGTAGGTGCCGTGGATCTGGATGGCGTCGGTGGCCACCGCGACGTAGGCATCGCATGCTGCCGACCTGGCCGCGGCGACCGCGACGCCGGCAGCGCCGTCCGCGCTGTCGACGGCCGCGCACGCATAGGCGAGCGACGCCTTGGCGGCCTGCACCGCGATCAGGCCGTCGGCGCACTTGTGCTTCACCGCCTGGTGGACTCCGATGGGACGGCCGAATTGCTCGCGCTGCTTCGCGTACTCGACGGTGAGGGCGAGCGCCTCCTCGGCACCGCGCACCGCCTCGGCCGCCGCGGCAAGCTTCGCCATGCGCGCTGACACGTCCAGTGCGGCGTCGACGTCGGGTCCGCTGGCAAGCACCTCGGCGGCGGCGTTGTCGAAGCTCACCTCGTAGAGCCGCCGGGTGGGATCGACGCTCTCGATCTCGCGCAGCGCGGCGTCGGCACGCGACACGGCGACGATCGCCGCGACGCCGGCGGCATCCGCCACGACGAGCAGCACATCCGCGGCAGCCGCGTCGACAACCGCACGCGCGGTGCCACGCACGCACCCGTCCTGCACGTGCAGCGCAGCCCGGTCGCCGCCGCGCACGACGGCGAGCTTGACCTCGCCCGCGGCCGTCCTCCGCGCCAGGTCAGCAGCAGCCGGCGACACGCCGGCGAGCGCGAGCAGCAGCGGCATGCCCAACACTCCGGTTCCCCAGAAGGGACCGGAGTAGAGCACCGCGCCCAGCTCCCCGGCGAGCACGGCGAACTCCGCCGCGCCGAGCCCCAGCCCGCCCAGCTCGGGCGGCGCCAGCGCCGCACAGATCCCGCCGTCGCGCACCAGCCGATCCCACAACTCGGGGTCGAACGGCTCGTCGCCGGTGATGGCGGCGTGGACCCTGCGGGGGTCGTGCCGGTCCCTGAGCAGGCGGCGCAGCGCAGCCCGGCCGGCGAGGGCCTCCTCGCTCAGCGCGTAGAAGGCGTCGCCGCTCTCGCCGGTCCTCGCCGGCGCCACCGTGCTGCCCACACCAGACCTCCGAACCGCCCCACCGATAAGTGAACGAACGTACGCTAACTTGACCATGTTCCCTTGTCAAGCAAGGGTGCTACGCTTTTGCACCGCCATGCTAACGTCCGAACAGAGAACCCTGCAGTCGACCGTGCGCGCGGTCGCCGCGCGCGCCGCCAGCCCGGAGATGGTCCGCGCCTGGGACGAGGAGTCCCGCTTTCCCGAGGAGATCTGGCAGGCACTGGCGCGAGCCGACCTGCTCGGCGTGCCGCTTCCCGAAGAGCACGGCGGCCAGGGCGGCGGGCTGCTCGACGCCACCGTGGTCATCGAGGCCCTGGCCGAGCACTCGGTGGCGTCGGCGTTCGCGTTCCTCATCACCGTCTGCTTCGGCGGACTGTCGATCGCCCACAACGGCACGCCCGAGCAGAGGAGCGAGTTCCTGCCGCGCATCGTGCGCGGCGAGGTCCGCCTGTCCGGCGCGTTCACCGAGCCGGGCGGCGGCAGCGACCTCTTCGCGCTGCGCACCACCGCGGTGCGCGACGGCGGGCAGTTCGTCATCAGCGGGCAGAAGACGTTCATCACCGCGGCCCAGGTGGCCGACTACCTGGTCCTGCTCACCCGCACCAGCACCGCGGAGAAACCGAGCCAGGGCCTCACCATCTTCCTCGTCCCCACCGCGGCGCCCGGCGTCGACATCCGCCCGCTGCAGCCGCTGGGGCTGCACGCCACCGGCACCAACGAGGTGTTCCTCGACGGCGTGCGCGTCGACGAGAGCTGCGTGCTCGGCAGCGTCGACGACGGATGGCGAGCGCTGGTGCCCATGCTCAACGCAGAGCGTGTCCTGGCCGGCGCCTGGGCGCTGGGCAACGGCCAGGCCGCCCTCGACCACGCCGTCGCCTACGCCAAGGAGCGCTGCGCGTTCGGACGTCCCATCGGCTCGCGCCAGGCCATCCAGCACTACATCGCCGACTCCGCGATCGCCCTGGAATCGGCGCGGCAGCTGGTCTACGAGGCGGCGCGGCTGCAGGATGCGGGACACCACGACGCCGCCCGGTTCTCGATGATGGCCAAGGTCGCCGCCACCGAGGCCGGCTTCGCCGCGGCGCACTCGGGCATGCGCATCCTGGCCGGCCAGGGCTACATGATGGACAGCCCGATGCAGCGCTTCTTCCGCGACGCGCACGTCGCGCTGCTCGGTCCCAGCACCAACGAGGTGTCGCGGTCGTTCATCGCCACCTCGATGGGGCTGCCGCGCGACCGCGACTGAATGATCGACCGCACCGAACCGCGGACCGAGCCGGTGCGCTGCACCCTCGACGAGCTCGCCGCGCTGGTGGGCGAGGGCGACAGCGTGGTCGGTGGCGGCCTGCCACTGTGGCGCAAGCCGCTCGCACTGCTCCGCGCCGTGGCCCGATCGGGCGTCCGCGGACTCACCTATTCCGCCTTTCTCGCCTCGCTCGACGCCGAGCTGCTGGTGTCCGCCGGCTGCGTCGCGCAGCTCGAATACGGCTACCTGGGTCGCGACGTGCTGGGCAGCAGTCGCCCGCTGGCGCGCCGGTCCGACGTGGTGCGGCGGTGCAGGACCGAGTTCGAGTACTGGGCAGCGCTGCGGGCGCGCGCCACCGGAGTCGATGCTCTGCCCGATGCCTTCGGTGAGCCGGTGCCCGCGGCGATGTACGACGTCTGCGTCCTGCACGCATCGCTGGTCGACGCGGCGGGCAACGTGTACGCCGATCCGCTCGACCTCATGGAGGAGGACGACCGCCTGCTCGCCGGTGCGGCGCGGCGCGTGCTGGTGACCGTCGAGCGCCGGGAGGATCCGCCGCCATCGGGCGCCACTCTGCTGCTGCCGGCCGGTTCGGTGACCGCGTATGCGGTTGCACCGCAGGGCGCGGCGCCGCTGGGCATGTCCGGTGCCTACCCGCCCGACCTCGCCGACCTGCTCGGCAGCGGCGTGCCGCGATGATCGGCACGATGGAGCGCCTCACCGTCTGGATGGCCCGCTGCCTGCGCGACGGCGACGTCGCCGTGGTGGGCGTCGGCACACCGGTGGCGCTCGCCGCCGTCCTGCTCGCCCGCGCCACCCACGCACCGCGGCTGCGGATCATGATGCCCGGCGCGCTCGACCCTGTTCATGCCAGGGTCGACATCTACCTTGGCAGCCCGGCCGCCTCGGTGGCGGGAGCGGCGGCGCGTCTCTCTCGCATCGACATCCTCGACGCCATCGCGGCCGGCGAGGTCACCGTGCAGTTCGTCCGGCCCGCCCAGGTCGACGCCCAGCTTCGGCTCAACACCGAGCTGCTGGCCACGCCGTCGGGTCCGCTCCACCTGGTCGGGCCGGTGGCGCTGCCCGACGTGGTCGAGCGCGTCGGCCGGGTGATCGCCTACCTCCCAAACCACGACATCACAACGCTGGTGGCCAGTGTCGACGCGGTCACCGCACCGCGCGGGAGCACCGGGCGAGCGGTCAGCTCGGTGGTCACGCCGCTGGCACAGCTCAGCCTGGCATCCGGCCGTGCCGTGGTCACCGCTCGCGCGGCGGACACCGGCATGGAGGAGATCCGTTCCCGGACCGGTTTCCCTCTCGATATGGCCGAGCGGCCGGTGCTCGCCGAGCCCGCCGCCGACGAGCTGGCCGCGCTGCGCACCGCGGTCGATCCCCTGCGCCTCATCGGCCTCGAGGACTCGCGATGCCGCGACGACGCGCGGCGCACGCTGGCAGAGCTCTGGGCCGGCGCCAACACCCGTCATCGACCACTGGAGGCTGCACCATGACCGACGGCAGCGAGCGCGCACCGATTCACGTCGCGGTCAGCCGCGGCGCCGCGCTCACCCTCCCCGAGGGCCCGCGGGCGCGCGTCCTGCTCATCGAGGCCGGCTCTCCAGAGCCTGACGACATCGAGATCGCGCGCCTCGACGCCGCGCTGTCCGCGCCGCATCTCATCTCGGTCGCGTGGGCCGAAGGACGGCTGTCCGCCGCGACCGCCGCGGTCGTCCTCGCCTGCGACTTCCTGGTCGCCGCGCCGGACTCGTCGTGGCTAGACGCCGCCGCCGACGTGGCAGCAGCCGCGCGCCGCCGCCTCCCCGCGCATCGTGCTGCGATGCTCGTCGCCGGCAACGAGCTCACCGGTGCTGCCCTGCATCAGGCCGGCCTGGTCACCGAGCTGTCGTCCGACCCGCGCGCTGCTGCACACGCACTGGCCGATGAACTGGCGCTGGTGCCGAGCAGGAGCCTGGCCGGATCGAAGGAGATGATCGACACCGCCGCGACGTCCGACCTCGACACCGCCTTCGACCTGGAATCGCGCCTGCAGATCGACGCCATGTACAGCCACGAACATCAGCGCATCGTGCGCGAACAGTCGCTCACCCGTCCGGCACCGGCACCGGCACCGGGCGACGCTCAGACGTAGGGCAGCACCTCGGCGCCGAAGCGGTCGATGGCTTCGAAGACCTGGTCCTGCGACGGGCCCTTCGGCCAGCGCAGCCGCAGCACCAGCGTGTCGACGCCGAGCTCGGTCTCGAATCGCCGGATCTGCTCGATGCAGTCCGCCGGGCTGCCGATCACCAGGTGCGATCGCAGCGCCTCGATGGTGAAGTCGTCCTGGGTCTGGAACCGCGCGTTCATGGGCTGCAGCCCGTTCTCCTGGAAGTAGAACAGCTGCTCACCGACGATGCCCGGCCCGGCGATGCGCGCCGCGGTGGCGAAGTCGTCGGCGACGAAGGCGTCGCGCATCAGCACGACGTGCGCGTCGCGGCCGACCTCCTCGGCCTCGGCGCGGTAGCGGCCCACCTTGCGCTTCCAGCGCTCCTCGTCGAGCGGCGTGATCCCCGCCGCCCAGCCGTCGGCGAGCCGCGCGGCGCGCGACACCTGCTTCGACGACTCGCCGCCGATCCACAGCCGCGGTCCACCCGGCTGGTGCGGCGGCGGTGTGCAGAGCACGTCGTCGAGGTCGAAGCGCTGGCCGTGGAAGCTGAATGGCTTTCCCTGCCACGCCTCGCGCAGGATCTCCAGGCTCTCTTCGAAGCGCGACATGCGCTGCTGTCCGTCGATGCCGAACTGACGCCAGTACGCCTGGTGGTAGCCCATCGACACGGTGAGGGTCAGCCGCCCGCCGCTGAGCAGGTCGACCAGCGCGGCCTCCTCGGCGATCAGCATGGGGTGATACGCGGTGAGCACCAGGGAGAACACGCCCAGCCGCGCGCGCGGCACGTGGGGCAGCAGCGAGGCGAGGAACACCAGCGGCGAGGCCACCATGCACTCGGTGCGGGCATGTCGGTCGGGAACGTAGACGCCCTCGAAGCCCGCCGCGTCGGCGCGCGCCGCCTCCTCGGCGATCACCCGCAGCCGCTCCTCGGTGAGCTGCGGCGCGGGCACCGGCTGGCGGTACTCGCCGTAGTGGGTGTCGAGCACGTAGCCGACGTTCACCGTCCGTCCGCGCTCCAGCGCTTGCCGGTGGCGGCGATCTGCGGCAGCAGCTCCTCGAAGCGACTCTGCAGCGACGCGGCCGGCGCCACCCAGTCGACCGCGCCGATCTCCAGTGCCTGCAGGGCGTCGAGCCGCTGGCCGCGCATGATCACCGACTTGGCGCGCGTGGCTCCCACCCGCCGGCTGAGGGTGTACGCGCCGCCGAGGTCGGGCACCAGCCCGAGCCGGGTGAACGCGGTGACGAAACGCGCGTCATCGGCGGCGACGATGTGATCGCATGCCAGCGCCAGGCTCCAGCCACCGCCGGCAGCGACGCCGTTGACCAGCGCCACCACGGGGACGTCGATCCCCCAGAACAGCCGCACCAGCTCGTGGGTCTGCTGCAACCGTGAGCGCCGGCCCTGCACGGTGTCGCCCGCCTCGTCGACCAGGACGCTGACGTCGACGCCGGCACAGAAGCCGCGACCGCTGCCGGTGAGGACCACGGCCTCGACGTCCGTGGCGCGATCGCGCACGGCCGCGAGCATGGTGTCGCGCATCGTCCAGGTGAAGGCGTTGAGGCGGTGTGGCCGGTTGAGGGTCAGCCACAGCACGGAGCCCCGATTCTCGACGATGACGTCGCCTCCGACCGCGATCTCCTTGCCTCCTTGACGCGGACCCCTGGGCTCCGCGAAGATGCGAGCGAACGTTCACTCACTTTAGCAAATCTGAGCCCACACAAGCACGGAGTCGCTCATGTTGGTCGATTACCCGGCGGACAGGGAGGAGCTGCGCCAGGTGGCGCGCGACTTCCTCGCCCGCCACTGCCCGCCCGACCTCGCCCGCGCCTGTGACGAGGAGGGCCGGTTCCCGCGCGAGCTGTTCCGCCGCATGGGCGACCTCGGCTGGCTGGGCATCCCCTTCGGCGAGGACGTCGGCGGCTCCGGCGGCGACCCCATCGACGAGGCCATCGTCGTCGAGCAGATCGGGCGCGCCATGGGTCCGCTGGCCTCGGCGTTCGTGATCAGCGTGCTCACCTGCGGCAAGACGGTGCGCGACCTCGGCACCGACGAGCAGCGCAGGCGCTGGCTGCCCTCGCTGGTGACCGGCGAGACGATGATGGCCTTCGCCCTCACCGAGCCCGACGCCGGCTCCGACGCCGCTGCCATCAGGACGCGCGCGTCCAGGGTCGAGGGCGGCTGGAGCATCACCGGCCAGAAGATCTTCTGCACCGGCGCCTCGCTCGCCGACCACCTGCTGGTGATGGCGCGCACCGATGACGGCAGCCCCAAGCAGTCGATCAGCATGTTCGTCGTTCCCACCGACTCGCCGGGCCTCACCATCACGCCGATCCCCAAGCTGGGCCTGCATCCCTACCCCTCCTGCATGCTCTTCTTCGACGGCGTCGTGGTCGGCGACGACGGCCTGCTCGGCGTGCCCGGTGGCGGCTGGCCCCACCTGGTGTCGAGCCTCAACCGCGAGCGCCTGGCGATCAGCGCGATGTGCACCGGCATGGCCACCGCGGCGCTGGATGCCGCCGTCGCCTATGCCGGCGAGCGCAAGCAGTTCGGTGTCACCATCACCCACTTCGAGGCGGTGCGCCGGCACATCGCCGACATGGCCATCGCCGTGGAGAGCGCCCGCGCCCTGATGCTGCTGGCCGCCGGTCGCGAGGCGGAGGGACGATCCTCGACTCTTGCCGCGTCGATGGCCAAGATCCGCAGCAGCGACGCCGCCGTCGACACCGCGCGGCTGGGCATGCAGGTGATGGGCGGGTACTCGTACACCATGGAGTACCCGATGCAGCGCTTCCTGCGCGATGCGCTGATCCACCCGATCGCCGGCGGCTCCAACGAGATCCAGCGCAACATCATCGCGGGTGAGCTGCTGGCGCACCCCGAGGACATCGCCGTCGACGGCGGCGACGTCCCGGCCGCCATGGCCGCGCTGGCGCGCCGAGTCCTCTCCGCCGCCGGGGCCGCTGCCGCAGAGGAATTCCAGGCGGTCGCCGTGGCCGCCGACCTCGACCCGCTGCTGGCCGCGGACGCCGCGCGGGCGACGGCCATCCCGACCGGGTGGTCGGTCAGCGGCACCGCCACCCTGCTGGGCCCCTGCGACGCGCCGTGTGCGCTGCTGGCCCCGCTCGGCGATGGCACCGGCGCCGTGCTCCTCCGCCTCGAACCCGCGGCGGCGCGCGCAGCACAGCGGCCGCGCGGCGACGGCGTCGTCGCCCTGCGCTTCGACGGACTCACCGTCAAAGGCGGCGACGCACTCGCCGAGCTGGACTCCGCCACCCTCTCCACTGCGCGCGACGAGCTGGGCGCCGGCTCCATCGCCGTCCTGGTCCGCATCGCCGACACGGCACAGCAGCAGGTCGCCGGCGTTCTCCGCGAGCGGGGCGCGGGCGCGGCGGATCGCTGGGCGGGCCAGTCGCTCAAGCACCGCCTCGCCGACGCACGTTCGCAGCGCGACGTGGCCTGGCTGGAGATGCACCGCGCCGCCGGGACGGGCAAGCCCGACGTCCGCGCGCTGCACACCGCGGTGGGACTGCACGAGGCGCTCACCGCCGCGACGCGCAGCGTGCAGGACAGCGCGCGGATGCCGTCGGACGGCACGGCAGACAGCACTGCAGCGGTGGCCATCGCCACCCTCGACACACTGGCCGGCGGACCCGACCGGCTCAAGCTCCGTGTTGCCGGCTACGTCCTGCGAGGCGACGCCACCCGCCGCGCGTGAGAGCGCGTGTCGGGCACGGCGAAGTCGGCGGCGAGCGCCGCGACCTGGTCGGGCTTGATCGGCCCCGCCGGGTTGTACCAGAGGGCGACGCCGGTGGCGACCGAGATCACGAAGTTGGACGCCACCGAGGGATTGGCGTCGGCCGGGAAGTAGCCGGCGTCGATGCACTCCTCGACCACCGACTTGAACAGCGCGTCGACCAGGGCGCGCAGCTTCATGACGTGCTTGTAGTGGAGGCGGGTCAGCTCGCGCACCTCGGCGGTGCCGACGAAGCTCTGGGCACCGTGCACGGCGTGGTACCGGGCCGTCTCCTCGGTCAGCGCGCGAAGCCGGGCCACCGGGCGCGCCGGCGCCCCCGCCAGGGTTACGGTCAGAGTCTGGTAGAACTCCTCGCTCGCCTGCTTGACGACGCTGAAGAGCAGCTCCTCCTTGGAGGCGAAGTGCCGGTAGAGGCTGCCCACCTCGACGCCGACCTCGGCGGCCAGCGAGCGCAGGCTGGTGCCCGCATATCCCTTGGCGGCAAAGGACTTGACGGCCGCGTCGTGGATGGCCTGCTGGGTGCGGCGGCCGGGGTTGCGGCGGCGGACGGCGGGACGCCCGGCCGGCGCCTGTCGCACCGGCACGCGCACGGGCTCCTCGGCGACCGACCGCTTCACGACTCTGCCAGGGTTCCGGCGGCGACGCCGGCACGGATCTCGGCGCGGCGCACCTTGTCGCTCACCGTCTTGGGCAGCGAGTCGACGAAGATCACGCGCGTCGGTTTCTTGTAGCTGGCCAGCCGCTCGCGGCAGTGCGCCACCACGGCCTCGCCGGTGGTGCCCGGATCGGCGACGACCACCGCGACCACGGTCTGCCCCCAGCGCTCGTGCGGCGCGCCGACCACGGCGCACTCGCGAACACCCGGCATCTGCAGGATGGTGTCCTCGACCTCGCGGGGATAGACATTCATGCCACCCGAGCTGATCATGTCGTTGCGCCGCTCGGACACGTACACGTAGCCCCCCGGGTCGACGCGGCCGATGTCGCCGGAGTGGAACCAGCCGTCCTGCAGCGCGGCCGCCGAAGCCTCGGGACGGCGCCAGTAGCCGGTCATCAGGTTGGCGGCACGGACCACCAGCTCACCCTCGCTCTGCCCGTCGTGCGGCAGCAGCCCGCCGCCGGCGCCGAGCACCTCGACGATGGAGTCGATGGTTGCCCGGCCCGCCGAGTCGAAGAGGTCGGCGGCGCCGGAGAGCCCGGCGTAGTCGGCCGCGGTGGTCGCGGTCACGATGCCGCCGCTTGCCTCTGTCATGCCCCATCCCTCGACGTAGCGGGTTCCCACGATCTCCACGAACGCAGCCACCTTGGCGGCCGGCACCTTCGATGCGGAGTGGAACACACTGGTGAGGCAGTCTAGTGCCTCCGGGCGCTCGCTGAGTCGGTCACCGACCTCGCCGAAGGCCGGCGACGGCACGTAGATCCAGTTGGCACGCTGGGCCACGACCAGGTCGAGTGCCGCGTCGGGGTCCCATTTCCCCAGCAGGTGCACGGTGCCGCCGGTGTAGAGGTGGCTCATCGCGAAGGCGCACACGGTGCCGACGAACGACATCGACCCGGTGTACGCGCCCACGCTGCCGATGGGCAGGCGGTAGGAGTGCGCGTTCATGCGTGCCGTCGCCTTGACGCTGCGGTGGGTCAGCATCGCGCCCTTGGGCACGCCGGTGGTGCCACTGGTGTACGCGATGATGAAGAGGTCGTCCTCATCGGGTGCCGGTGGCAGCGACGTCGACCCGCCGCCGATCAGGTCGCCCACGCGCACGGCGCCGCGCACCAGCTCGTCGCCGTACCCCGCCAGCAGGGCGAGATCGGTCGCGCCCAGCAGCGATTCCACGCCCGCGGCGAGCCGGTCGGAGAAGAACAGCGCGCGTGGCTCGGCGTCCTCGAGGATCACCCGCGCCTCGCTCGGAGTCAGGCGGGCGTTGATCGGCGCCATCACCAGCCCGGCGCGCGCCGCCGCCATGTAGGTCTCCAGGTAGTCGACCGAGTCGTCGGCCCACACCGCCAGCCGGTCGCCGCGCACCAGGCCGGAGCCGAGCAGGGCATTGGCCAGCATGGTGGCGCGCCGGTCCACCTCGGCGTAGGTGCGGCCGCGCTCGCCGCGCATCGAGAAGAGGATGCGGTCGGGGGTGCGCCGGGCACCCGCGGTGAGCATGTCGCCGACGACGCGCATCAGAACACGGCCATGGCGTTGCCGGGCGAGCCGACCCCGCCGGGAACCTTGAGCGGCAGGCTGGTGAAGAGGAAGTCGGTGCGGTCCAGCTCGGCACACGCGACGGCCAGCTCACCGAGCGCGAACAGCTCGCCGATGGCGAAGCCCAGGCAGGGGATCAGCCGGCGATGCAGGTCGCCGACGGCGGCGTCGCCGGGAGCGACCTCGAGCGCCGGGTTGTCGGCAACGATGGCAGCAACTCCCGACTCCCAGAGGTACCGGGCCATCGCCTCGCTGCCGTCCAGGCCTGCCCACTGGCGGGTGGTGCGCTCGGCGTCGCGCTCGGTCAGGGCGATGCGCTCCGCCTCGCCCATGGCCAGGTAGCCATCGGTCCAGCCGAAGCGCAGGCAGAGGACGTCGCCGCGGCGCAGCCGTCCGCACTGGGCCTCGACGGCGGCGGCGAGCTCTACGGCGGTGAAGGCGCGGGTGCGAAAGGGATCCAGCCGCCCGCCGTCGCTGAGGTCGACGAGCACGCCGCGGGCGATGATGCCGTGGTCCGCCCAGCGATCGATGCCGAGCCGGGCCGGGTCGCTGTCGGGCGGTCCCTGCCAGCCACCGTAGAAGCCGAACTCACGCGCCCGGATGTGGCGCAGGCCGTCCCACTGCGTCGAGCCCTGCAGCTGGAAGGCGTCGAGGCGGTCGTCCCAGGTGTTGCGGTCGAGCTCGTACACGTCGTGGCGCATCGGCGCGCGGCCGAACAGGGGCGGGTGCGGGATGGTCAGCGGCAGGTCGAGGCGGATGCGCCGCCCGGTGCGCACCAGGGTCACCGCGTCGCGGACGACGTCGTCGCCGATGCGGTTGAGGGTGCCCAGCTCGTCGCCCTCGCCGAACACCTCCCACGCATGTCGCAGCTGCGACGCACCCAGCATGGGAAGCTGGTCGTACGCGGGTTCCAGGGCCGTCACCGTCATGCAGTCACCTCGGTTGTCTCAGCCGTCGTGCGATGGCGTGGATGGGCAGGCGCGATGGCAGGCTGAGCAGGCCGTTGGGGATGACCAGCATCACCACCACGAAGATGCCGCCGGTGATCAGCGTGGCCGCCCGGTTCGACTGCAGCCAGAAGTTGACCGTCAGCGTGTAGAGGACGGCGCCGATCAGCGGGCCCCACAGGTAGCGGCTGCCGCCGATGAAGCACATGAAGATGGCCGCGCCCGACAGCGTGAAGGCCAGCAGCGTCGGGTTGGTGGCTCCCGCGTACATGGCGTACAGGGCGCCGCCCATCGCGGACAGCGCCGCGCCGAGCGCCCCCGCGGTGGCGCGCAGCGTGCGCACGTCGTAGCCCAGCGTCTCCATCCGTCCCGCGTCCTCGCGCACCGCGAACATGCGCAGGGCGAGGATGCGCCGGTAGAACCACCAGTACACCGCCAGGCCGATCACCAGCACCGCGAAGGCAAAGCCCCAGAACTGCGGATCGGTGACGGTGCTGATGCCGAAGACCGGCTCGCGAAACAGGCCGCCGAGCCCGTCGCTGGCGCCCAGTGACGTGCTGCTCGACACCACCAGGAAGACGAGCTGTCCGAACACCAGGGTGAGCATGGCGAAGGTGATGTGCGTGTAGCGCGCCAGCAGCCAGTAGGCGACGAAGCCGGCGACGGCGCTGACCGCGATGGCCAGCAGGATGCTGTTCTGCGCCGGCCAGTGCCCGTGGCGCACCAGGCCGACGGCGTAGGCCCCGCAGCCGAAGAAGGCGGCCTGCCCGAAGGTCACCGACCCCAGCCAGCCGACCGAGATGTTGGTGCCGGCGGCGAGCAGCGCGTAACACGCGGCCACGGTGAGTACAGCGAGCAGCTCCGGTGACACCGCGCCGGGAACGCCGAAGGCGACCACGGCGGCGAGCACCGCGACAACTCCAACCTGGACCAGGGTGGTGCGCCACGACGGACCGGCGGCGAGCTCGCGCCACAGCGGCAGGACGCGGCCGCGCCAGGGCGGCGTGCCATCGGCAGGAATGCTGGACACCTACGCCTCCCTACTCAGCTGCAGGCGGCCGAGCAACCCCTGCGGCCGCACGATGAGAAACAGCGCCAGCAGCAGGATGAACGCGTACGGCGAGATCGCCGGCAGGTAATTGGTGGTGATGCCCTGCACCAGCGCGATGGCCAGCGAGGCCAGCGCCGCGCCGCCCACGGTGCCCAGGCCGCCCATCACCACCACGGCGAACACGGGGATCAGCGTCGACGGTGCCAGGCCGGTGTCGACCGACACCGTGGGAGCGACGATGGCGCCCGCGAGTCCGGCCAGCGCCGAGCCGAGCACGAAGACGATGGCGCCGACGCGGCGGGCGCGAATGCCCATCACCGCCGCCATCTCGCGATCCTCGGCGACCGCCACGGCGTTGGCGCCGAAGCGCGTCCTGCGCAGCATGTACATCAACGCTGCGGCCACCACCACGGCGACGCCGAGCTCGACCAGCGCGTACACCGAGATCGACGCCGTCGAGATGCTCACCGACGAGGACAGCGCGGAGGGGAGCGGCTGGGTCAGCGGCTCGGTGCCCCAGAAGCGCTCCACCGCGCCGGCGATGAGCAGTGAGAGTCCGAACGACGCCAGCAGCGTCGCCTCGGGATTGCGCGAGTAGAGCGGCCGGAAGACCAGCCGCTCCACCACGAGTCCGACCAGGCCGACCGCGAGGCCGGCGCCGGCGGCGGCGAGCACGAACCGTCCCAGTGAGACGGTCGGCCCGCCGCTGAGCTGCACCGACACGTACGCGCCCAGCATGAACAGCGCCGCGTGGGCGAAGTTCAGGACACGCATGACACCGTAGATCAGGGTCAGTCCGCTGGCGATGAGAAACAGAGGGCCGGCGGCGGTGATCCCGTAGATCAGGGTGACGATCAGGCGCAGCATCGGACGCGAACCTCAGCCCCCGATCGGGTGGCTGTTGGCCTCCGGGCCGGGGATGACCTGGGTGTCGTAGAGCTTGACGCCCTCGGGAGACGAGGAATCGCCGCCGATCTGGGCGACCACGGCCGGCATCAGGAAGTGGTGCGTCGTCTTGTCGACGGTGAAGCTGCCACTCGGGCCGTTGACGGTCATGCCCTCGAGCGCGGTGTTGATCGCGGCGACGTCGAGGCTGTTGGTCTTCTTCAGCGCCTGCACGATGGCCAGCCCGGTGATGTATCCGGAGTAGCCCCAGTCGTTGGGCAGGGCGCCGTTGGCGACCGTCTTGTACGCGGCGACGAAGTCGGTGTTGGCCTTGGTCTGGAAGACGTCGGGGTGCACGTAGACGTACGCGTCCCACACCTTCGGCGACGTGCCGTTGAACGCCTTGGCGGCGGCGTAGTACATGTAGGTGGTGGCGATGAACGAGAAGTTCTTGAGCAGCCCGGCCTGGCCGGCCTGCTTGAGGAACGCCAGCGCGCCCGAGCCGTAGTTGGTGAGGATCAGGCCCTGGGTCGAGGCGTCGCCGGTCGCCTTGGAGGCCAGCGAGGCGATCACCGAGCTGTAGTCGCTGGCGCCGAGAGGCACGAACTTGTCCTCACCGCCGCCCGCACCCAGCGAGCTGCTGAACGCCTTGCGCAGCGCGCCGGAGACCTCGTGGCCGGTGACGTAGTCGTAGTTGACCGTCCACAGGCTCTTGGTGCTCGGGAACTTCTGGGTGAGCACCTTCTCGAGTCCGTAGGTGAGCATGGCGTCGTTGCCCGCCGACGAGAAGAACGTCTTGGACAGGCGATTGGGCCCGATCAGCTGGCCGACGCCGCAGCCGGGCGAGATGTTGAGCATGCCGAGCTGCTCGGCGACGGGCGCCGAGGCGATGCAGTCCTGCGAGAGCGCCGCGCCGACGACGATCTTGTCGCCGTCGCTGGCGAACTTGCGCATCGCGCCGGTCGACACCGTGGTGTCGCTGATGCTCTCGTCGACCACCGAGATGGTCAGCTGCCTGCCGCCGAGAACGCCGCCACTGCTGTTGGCCTGGTCGAAGGCGACCTGCAGGCCCTGCTGGTATCCGGTGCCGACTCCCGCGTAGGCGCCGGTCATCGGCGCGAGCAGGCCGACGGCGATGGGCGGGCCACCGCTGGTGCCGCTCGCCGAGGCTGCGGCGCCGCCGCCGGTGGTGTTGTTGCTGCTGCCGCACGCGCTCAGCAGGACCGTGGCGGCGGTGCCCGCGGCCAGTGCCAGGTGTCGTTTCTTCATCGTGGTGTGCTTCCCCATTGTGGTGTGTGGTGAATGTCGCTCCGCCGCAGTCAGTCGCTGATCGAGTGAGCCGCCACCGGTTGGCTGTGGGCGAGGGCGAGGACCTCGTCGAGTCGCCGCGAGTCGTTCATCAGGTCGGCGAAGGGCCCGCTGTAGGCGACCCGGCCGAGCTTCAGCGCCGAGACCTGGGTGCACAGCGCCGAGGCCACGCGCAGGTTCTCCTCGACCAGCACCACGCCGACGCCGAAGGTGCGCGGGATCTCCCTGATGATGCTGATGAGCTCCTCGACCACCAGCGGCGCCAGGCCCTCGGTGGGTTCGTCGAGGAGCAGCAGGCGTGGCGTCGTCGCCAGCCCGCGCGCGATGGCCACCACCTGCTTCTGGCCGCCGCTGAGCTCGTTGCCGAACTTGTGGAGCAGCTCGCCGAGCATCGGGAAGGTGGTGCACAACTCCTCGATGCCGGCCGGACGCCGGCCGGTCGCCGCGTTGCGCGCCAGCTCCAGGTTCTGGCGAACGGTGAGGGCCGCGAAGATGCGCCGGTCGTCGGGCACCCATGCCACGCCGGCGCGCGCCAAAGCGTCGGTGCTCAGCCGGGAGACGTCGCGGCCGTCCAGGCGCAGCGTGCCGCTGCGGGTCACGCCCGCGCCCATCACGGCGCGCAGCATGCTGGTCTTGCCGGCGCCGTTGCGGCCCACCAGACCGACGATCTCTCCCGAGCGCACCTGCAGCGACACGCCGAAGAGCACCTGCGCCTTGCCGTACCAGGCCTGCACGCCGGTGGCGACGAACAGCGGCTCGCCACCGTCCACGACGGGTTCAGACATGGACGACGTCACCGAAGTAGGCGGCACGGACGCGCGCGTCGTTCACCACCTCGGCGGTGGGACCGTCGGCAAGCACCGTGCCGCGCACCAGCACGACGATGCGCGAGCACATCCGCGCGATCAGGTCGGCGTCGTGCGACGACACGATCACGGTGACGTCGGGGCGCCGCATGCGCAGCCGGCTGGTCAGCGCCTCGATGGCGGCGACGTCCTCGCTGGCCACGCCCGCGGTCGGCTCGTCGAGCAGCAGGACGTCGGGATCGCCGGCCAGGGCCATGGCCAGGTCGAGGATCTTGCGCTGCGCCTGGGGAAGGTTGGCCGCGGGGACGTCGAGCAGGCCGGCGAGCCCGACGTCCTCGGCGGCGGCGGCGATCATCCTGCCGGCGTCGCCTGAGAGGGCGAGCCGCGAGCGCATCCAGCCGAGCCGCCGCCCCGACGCGTCGGGAGTGACCAGCATGAAGTGCTGGGCGACGGTCAGCCCGGGGAAGACCCGCGCGGTCTGGAAGGTGCGCGAGACGCCGCGACGCGCGCGCCGCAGCGAGCTGAGCCCGGTGACGTCCCTGCCCTTCAGCCAGATCCGCCCGGAGCTGACGGGATGTGCGCCGGAGATGAGTCCGAACAGCGTCGTCTTGCCGGCGCCGTTGGGCCCGACGATACCGGCGGTCTCGCCGGCGCTGAAGTCGAGCGAGACGCCGTCGACCGCCCGGAAGGCGCCGAAGGACTTGGCCACGTCGACGAGCCGCACCACGGTGCGGCCGGCCTGGCCGACAGGCGAGCCCGCCGCCACGTGCGAGGCCACGTCACTGCCCATGGAATCCGTCCAACCTTCGCAACCCGGTTAAGTGAACGAGCGTACGCTCAGGGGGCGGACCTTACCTCGGCCCCACGGCCGTGTCAAGGCCCGCCGGCGCCGCCCCCGACCAGCAAACCCCAGTATATACCTGGCTGTTTGCCATAGCGAGCGAACGTACGCTAGCATTTGGCCCCGGCCCTCGCGGCCCCCGGTCGATCAGTTGGAGACCACCGTGCCGGTTGCAGACGCGTGCCTCATCGCGGAGCTGGTGGCGTGATCGCCGGCGTCGTCGGTGGCGGCACCATGGGCCTGGGCATCGCCCACGGCTTCGCAGTTTCTGCCATTCCCGTCGTTTTGTACGAGCCCGACGAGGCCCGGCGCGCACGCGCCCAGAGCACGTTCGCCGCCGTGGTGGCGAACGGCGTGCAGCGCGGCAAGCTCTCCGCCGACCAGGCGGCGACCGCGCACGAGTGCATCCGCTTCGCCGCGTCGATGCACCAGATCCCCACCGGTGCCGACGTGATCGTGGAGTCGGTGCCCGAGCGCCTCGACCTCAAGCAGGCTGTGCTCGAGGAGATCGAGGAGCGCGAGCCGGTCCTGCTGGGCACCAACACCAGCTCGCTGTCCATCGACAGCCTGGCCGTGTCGGTGCGGCGCCCCGAACGCTTCCTCGGCTTCCACTTCTTCAACCCCGTGTGGGCCAAGCAGCTTGTCGAGATCGTGGTGGGAACGCAGACCTCCGACGAGTCCAGGGCGCGGGCGGTGGCCGCCGCGGCGGCGATCGGCAAGGCGACCATCGTGGTCCGCGATTCCCCCGGCTTCGCCACCAGCAGGCTGGGCCTGGCCCTCGGCCTCGAGGCGATCCGCCTGCTCGAGTCGGGCATCGCCACCGCCGAGGACATCGACACCGCGATGACGCTCGGCTACGGCCACCCGATGGGGCCGCTGCGCCTCACCGACCTGGTCGGCCTCGATGTGCGCCTGGACATCGCCAGGTATCTGCAGACCGTGTACGGGGAGCGCTTCTCCCCGCCCCGGCTGCTCGAAGAGATGGTGGCCGAGGGCCGACTGGGACAGAAGACTGGAGAGGGTTTCTACCGATGGTGAGCCATGGCGACAACACGCAGACCGGCGGCCAGCCGCCACCGCTTCCCGAGTACGAGACCATCCTGCTGGAACGCGACGGGCCGCTGACCTGGCTGGTGCTCAACCGCCCGCAGCGGCTCAACGCCATGAACGGCGCGATGCTGCGCGACCTCGCCGCCGCGCTGGACGACCTCGCGGCCGACCGGGCGACGCGGGTCATCGCCATCCGCGGCGCCGGGCGCGCCTTCTGCGCCGGCTACGACATCGAGCGCGACGAGGAGGAGATCGCCGGTCTCGCCCACCGCTCCGTGGTCGAGGACCGCGACCGGCTTGCGGCCAACATCGACGTCTTCATGAAGGCGTGGCGCCATCCCAAGCCGGTGATCGCCGCGGTGCACGGCTACTGCATCGCCGGCGGCACCCAGCTGGCCACCCTGTGCGACCTCACCGTGGTCACCGAGACGGTGAAGATCGGGGTGCCCACCATCCCCGTCGGCGGCGGCTACGTCAGCCCGATGTGGGTGCCGCTGGTCGGACCCAAGCGTGCCAAGCAGCTCTCCTTCCAGGCGGGCCAGCACATCGACGGCGTCACCGCCTCGCTGTGGGGCTGGGCCAACTACGCGGTTCCCGACGAGAAGATCTTCGACGACGTGCGCGAGCTCGGCCACCGCATCGCGCGCACGCCAGCCGACGTGCTCAGCGTCAAGAAGACGGCGGTGAACCGCGCCGCCGACATCGCCGGCTGGAGCACGATCATGCCGCTCGGCGCCGAGACCGACGCCTTCCTGCACAACACCCGCAGCGTCCAGTACCTCAACGACGTCATCAAGCGCGACGGGCTCAAGGAGACGATGCGCAAGTTCGTCGCCGGTGAGCACCAGGCCGCCATCGACGACGCCGGCTGAGCGCAGGCCGGCATGCATCGCTCCGTGGTCTTCGCCACGCCGCACCTCGGGCCGCTGCGCGAGCTCGCCTGCATGGCCGAGCGGCTCGGTTTCCACCGCGCCTGGACCACCGATTACACCGACAGGGACGCGCTGATCCGCTGCGCGCTGATCGGTGCCGCAACCACATCGCTGCAGGTCGGCACCGGCATCGCCTACAGCTTCACCCGGCACCCGGTGGCGCTGGCCGCCGCCGCGGCCGACATCCACGAGGCCACCGGCGGACGCTTCAGCCTCGGGCTCGGCGCCGCCACGGGTGGCATGCGCAGCCGCTGGTTCGGCATCGACGACGCGCGGCCGGTGTCGCGCATGCGCGAGGCCGTCGAGCTGCTGCGCCGGCTGTGGGCCTCGGAGTCGTCGGTGTCGTTCGAGGGCACCTACTTCAGCGTGCACGTCGACGGCCTGCACCAGGCCACCCGCCTGGACGGCATGCCGCCGCTGCGCGTGTTCGGCTCAGGGCTCAACGAGAAGATGCTCACCGCGGCGTCGCAGTGGTGCGACGGCGTCCTGCTCCATCCCCTGGCCGTCAGCGAGCGGGGGCAGGCGGCGGTGCGCACCATCGTCGCCGGCACGGATCGCGCGGGCGGCGCACAACCGGTGCAGCCGCTGCAGCTGAGCCAGTGGGTGATCACCTCGGTGGGCCCGGATCGCGAGGCGGCGCGCGAGGTGGCCCGGCGGTCGCTCGCCTTCTACCTCTCGACCCGCAGCTACGCCGGCCACTTCGCCGGCACCCCATGGGAATCGGTCCCGCAGACGGTGTCGGATGCGTTTCGCGCCGAGGGTCCCCGCTGGGACTCGCTCGCCGTCCACGTGCCCGACGCCATGGTCGACGACTACTGCATCGCCGGCACGCCGTCCCAGGCACGCGAGCGGGCGCGCGCCATCGAGGAGCGGCTGGCCCGCACCGGCGTCACCGAGTTGGTGCTGCAGGTGGCCACAACCGACCAGGACCCCGGCGCCACCACGGCGTCGTACGGCCATGCGCTCGAGGCGCTGGCACCGGAAGCCAAGGAGACGCGGTGACACCACGAGTGCTCGTCGAGCGGCACGGACACACCGTCCTGCTGACCATGAACCGCCCCGAGGTGCGCAACGCCGTCGACATCGACATGTCGATCGCGCTGGGCGACGCCGTCGAGGATGCGGAGCACGACCCCGACGTCTGGGTGATCGTGCTCACCGGTGCCGGCGATCTCGCCTTCTGCGCGGGCGCGGATCTCAAGGCGGTGGCGCGTGGCGAGTCGGTCAAGCCCACCGAGGGCGTGCGTGCCGCATGGGGCTTCGCGGGGTTCGCGTCGCACCACGTCGCCAAGCCCACCATCGCCGCGGTCAACGGCTTCGCGGTCGGCGGCGGCACCGAGATCGTGCTCGCCTGCGACCTGGCCATCGCGTCTCGCACCGCGACCTTCGGACTCCCGGAGGTGCGTCGCGGCATCGTCGCCGCGGCCGGTGGTGCCTTCCGGCTGCCGGACCAGGTGCCCGCCAAGATCGCCATGGAGATCCTCCTCACCGGCGAGCCGATCACGGCTGCGCGGGCGGCCGAGATCGGCCTGGTCAACGCGGTGGTGGCGCCGGAGGACGTGGTCCCCGCCGCGCTCCGCCTCGCCGAGCGGATCAGCAGCAACGCGCCGCTGGCGGTGCAGGCAAGCAAGGCGATCGCGCTCGGTCTCGATGGCGGCGCGCGCCAGGGCGAGGAGCCGTACTGGCAGCTCTCGCGCGCCAAGGCCGCCGAGCTGCTCGCCTCCGCGGATGCGCGCGAGGGGCTGGCCGCGTTCGCGGAGAAGCGCACTCCCGAGTGGCGGGCGCAATGAGCGGCGACGCCGCGGCCTGGTACGAGCCGGGGATCCAGGAGGTCGCGGCGGGCGTCTATCGCATCCCGCTGCCGCTGATGGACGAGCTGCGGGCGGTCAACGTGTACGCCATCGTCGACGGCGGCAGCGTGGTGATGGTCGACGCCGGCTGGGTCACCGAGGAGAGCAGGGAGACGCTCGCCTCGGCACTGCGCACGCTCGGCTTCGACCTCGGTGACATCGCCGAATTCCTGGTCACCCACGTCCACGCCGACCACTACTCGCAGGCGGTGGCCCTGCGCGCGGAGTTCGGCAGCCGGGTGAGCCTCGGCGAGGACGAGCGGCCCACCATGGACTTCCTGGCCAGACCGGTGGCGGAACGCGGACTCTTCGGTCCGCTGCGCCTGCTGCAGAGGTGCGGCGCACCGCAGCTGGTGGAGCGCCTGCGCCCGGTTTTCGCGGAGCGCGCCGACTCCGCGGGCGACTGGACGCCCCCGGACCGCTGGCTGCGCGACGGCGACATCGAGGTCGCGGGCCGCCACCTGCGCGCCATCGCCACACCAGGTCACACCCAGGGCCACCTGGTCTTCCTCGACATCGACGCGCGGCTGCTCTTCGCGGGCGACCACCTGCTCCCGCACATCACACCGTCCATCGCGTTCGAGGGCGTGCCCGGACCGCGCGCGCTGCAGAACTACATGTTCTCGCTGCAGCTGATGCGCGCCATGCCCGACTGCACCATGCTCCCCGCCCACGGACCGGCGCGTCCGCAGATGCACGACCGCATCGACGAGCTGCTCGACCACCACCGCGCCCGCCTCGCGCATGCACGGCAGGCGGTCGCGGGCGGCGCCGCCACGGCGCACGAGGTCGCCCAGCAGCTGCGCTGGACACGGCACGAGCGCGCGCTGTCGGAGCTCAACGCCTTCAACCAGATGCTCGCCGTCCTCGAGTCGGCGGCACACCTCGACGTGCTGGCGGAGCGAGGCGAGCTGGCCAGCACACTGGTCGACGGCACCACGGTGTACTCGTCGTGAGCGGCGGGCCGCTGGCGGGGCTGCGCGTCATCGAGATGGCGGGCATCGGCCCGGGTCCCTTCGCCGGCATGCTGCTCGCCGATCTCGGCGCCGACGTGATCCGCGTCGACCGCCCGTCGAGCGGGGCCGGCGACGAGAGGGCGCGCCGGGACGTCGTCAACCGCGGCAAGCGGTCGGTGATCGCCGACCTCAAGACGCAGGCGGGCGTCGACCTGGTGCTGCGGCTCGTCGAGAGCAGCGACGCGCTCATCGAGGGCATGCGTCCCGGCGTCATGGAGCGCCTCGGGCTCGGGCCGGACGTGTGCCGCGAGCGCAACCCGCGCCTGGTCTACGGCCGCATGACGGGCTGGGGCCAGAGCGGCCCCCTGGCACATGTGGCCGGACATGACATCAACTACATCGCCCTCACCGGGGCGCTGTGGGCGATGGGGCGGCCGGGCGAGCCGCCGTCGCCACCGCTCAACCTCGTCGGCGACTACGGCGGCGGCGCCATGTTCCTGGTGGTTGGCGTGCTGGCGGCGCTGCTCGAACGCGCGAGCAGCGGCGAGGGACAGGTGGTCGACGCCGCCATGGTCGACGGCACCGCGGCGATCACCGCGCTGTTCAGCGCCCTGCGCGCCACCGGATCGTGGACCGACCAGCGCGGCGCCAACGTGCTCGACGGTGGCGCACCGTACTACGACGTCTACGAGTGCGCCGACGGCCGCTACCTCAGCGTCGGCGCCATCGAGCCGCAGTTCTACGCCGAGCTGGTGCGGCGCAGTGGCTTCCGTTCCGACGAGACCGAGGCGGAGAGGCTGCGCCAGCCCGCCCGGGAGGAGTGGCCGCAATATCGCGCCGACTGGGCCGCGCTCTTCCGCACCCGCACCCAGGCGGAGTGGACCGCGCTGCTCTCCGAGCACGACACGTGCGTCCAGCCGGTGCTCGACTGGGACGAGGCGACCGACCACCCGCACCTGCGCGCGCGGGCCACCTTCATCGAGCGCGACGGCATCGTGCAACCCGCCCCCGCACCACGCTTCAGCCGCACACCGCCCGGCGTGGTGCGCCGGCCCCCGGTGCCGGGCGAGCACGCCGGCGAGGTGGCGGGCGTCTGACCTGCCGTTTGCCGGCGGTGGCGGCGCCGCCGATGCCCCCGCTAGGCGATGCTGGCCGGCGGTCCGCTGGGCAGCCGAACGTGGACCGTTGTCCCCTCCCCCACCACGCTCTCGATGCTCACCGTACCGCCGTGCGCCTCGACGACGTCACGCACGATGGCGAGGCCCAGGCCCGATCCGGGTGACCACCTGCCCTTGACGAAGCGGTCGAAGACGCGCGGCAGGAGATCCGCGGGGATGCCCTCGCCGCTGTCGGCGACGGTGATCTCGATCCCGCCGCCGGTGCTCCGGGCGGACACGCGCACGACACCCGCTTCCGCCGTGTGGCGCAGCGCGTTGCTGACGAGGTTGGCAACAACGCTGCTCAGCCGGGCCGGATCGCCCTCGACCGGGGGAGTGTCGGCCGGGACGTCCTCCACCAGCGACACGCCCGCGGTGGCCGCCGCAGGCCGAAACGCCGCGACGGTCTCGTGCACCAGGACAGCGACGTCCACCGGCTCGCGCTCCAGCCGCAGGCTGCCCGCCTCGGCGAGCGCGAAGGTGCGCAGGTCGTCGACGAGCTTCTCCATGGTGCGGGTTGCGCCCAGGATCGGCGCCATCTGCTCGGGCTGCGCGGGATACACGCCGTCGGCGATGCCCTCGGCCTGCCCGCGGATGATGGTCAGCGGCGTGCGCAGCTCGTGGGCGACGTCGGCGAGCACGGAGCGGCGCTTCACCTCGTCGGCCTCGAGCCGCGCGCTCATGCTGTTGATCGCCCGCGCCACCGCGCGCAGCTGAGATGGGCCCCGCACCGGCACGCGCGTCGAGTAGTCGCCGGACTCGATGCGCCGTGCCGCCTCGACGAGCTGCTGGCCCGGCACGGCGATGCGCCGCAGCCACACCACGGCGCGCACCAGGACGCCGATCCCCAGCACCAGCAAGGCCACCGAGACGACGCGCGCGATGGGCGCCGAGCCGACGACCCCGAAGGCGCTGAGCACCAGCCAGACGAGCGCATACCCGACGCCGGCGAGAAGCACCAGCAGGGCAACCACGAAGCAGCCGATCCGCCGGCCGATGTGCCGTCGGCGCGCATGACCCGACGCATCGCGGCCGCGCGGCGGCCAGGGCTGCTCCTCCGGCCACCAGGGCGGCCGATGCGACCCGCCGTGCATCCACGGCGGCCCACCGCCACGACCACCGCGCCCTCGCCCGCCGCCGGATCCGGACGAGCCGCTCATTCGGCGACGCGGTAGCCGACGCCGAACACCGTCTGCAGGTGTCGCGGCGCGCGCGCGTCGGCTTCGATCTTGCGCCGGATGTTCTTGACGTGCGCGTCGATGGCGCGCTCGTACGACTCCACCGCCACGCCATGGATGGCATCGAGCAGCTGCGCGCGGGTGAACACGCGTCCGGGCTGCCGCGCCATGTGCAGCAGCAGCGCGAACTCGGTCGCGGTGAGTTCCACCACGCGACCGTCGACGGTGGTCTCCATGCGCGTCGCGTCGAGCACCAATCCCTCGCCGGCCCGCACCACGTCGCCCTGGGACCGCGCGCTGTCGGTGCGGCGCAGCACCGCGCGCACGCGCGCAACCAATTCCCGCGGGCTGAAGGGCTTGGACACGTAGTCGTCGGCGCCGAGCTCGAGCCCCGCGACCCTGTCCGCCTCTTCGGTGCGCGCGGTGAGCATGATGATCGGCACCTCACCGCCGCGCCGCAGCTCCCTGGCGACGTCGAGCCCGTCGGTCCCCGGCAGCCCGAGGTCGAGGACGACGATGTCCGGGCGGCTGCGATGCGCCAGGCGCAGCGCCTCGTCGCCGTCCCCGGCGGTGGCCACGGCGAAACCGGCGCGCTCCAGGTAGTCGCGGACGAGGCGCACGATCTCGGGCTCGTCGTCGACGACGAGGACTGTCCTCACGAGACTGCATCCTGCTCCGGGGTGGGGCCCTTCTGCAGGACCCCACCGCGGTCGTGTATCAGGCGACCGGTGCCGGGTCGCGCGGCGGCGGCGGCGCGTCGCCGTGCGCCTGGCGGTGCCACTCGGCCATCCGATCCTCGAAGCGCGAGCGTCCGGCGTGCCGGCCGGCGCATGCGCCGCCGCGCAGATGCCCGTGGCCATGGCCGTGCACCCCGAGGATGCGCGGCAGGGCCAGCCCGCCCACCAGGGTGATGATGACGAAGCCGGGGTCACGTGTCGTGATGCCCACGGCGGTGGCGCCGCCGATGGTGACGAGGCCCCACAGTCTGCGTGCGGGTCGGTTCATGTCGATGTGTCTCCAGACGAGGTGGTGAACGATCTGGAGCCCATCCTGGACGCGGGGTATGGAGAAGGCGTGAACGCCGCGCGGAGAACTCAGGGCAGCGCGGCGGTGAACGCGGTGCGCCGCTTCTTAAGACGGAGTTAGCGAGCCGACATGGGATGGCGTGCGCCATTGACGGCGGCGGGAGGCACTCCCGCATACTCCTCGAAGGCGCACACCACGGTCACGGGAAGGCATTGCAGGTGCAGGGAAGGGTCTCCACGCCCACGATCTCGCGTCGCGCGCTGCTCAAGGGCGGCCTCGCCCTGGGCGCCGGTCTCGCCCTGCCGCCACGCGCGCTGCAAGCCATCGCCGCCCCCCCACTGATCACCACACGTCCCTCGCTACGCCCCGGCGGACCACCGAGGATCGGCCCCTACCGCGTCCTCGCCGGCAGCCTGCACGACCACACCACCGACTCCGACGGCGACACCGCCAGCGAGCGCGTCGTCGCCTTCCTGCACGACCGCCACAGCGAGCTGGGCATCGACTACGCCACGGTCAGCGACCACTCCGACTTCTTCCCACTCCCCTACCAGCGCGACACCAGCGCGCTGCAGAGCGGCACTCCCGGTGCGGTGCCGGTGCCGGACCTCTGGCGACGCCAGGGTGCCCTCGCCGACCAGCACCGGGGCAGGGATTTCTCCCTGGTCCGCGGCTTCGAGTGGACCAACGACCAGCAGAACCACCTCAACGTGCTGCTCAGCCAGAACTGGACGAGCCGCGGCATCACCGGCGACGCCTGGCTGCGGATGGACCCGTTCTGGTCGTGGCTGGCAGCAACTCCGGTGGCCGACCCCACCGGCATGGGCCTGGGCTTCGGCGGTGCCGACGGCATCGGCATGTTCAACCACCCCGGTGACAAGGGCGCGCTCAACTGGGACGACTACGGGCTCCAGGCCGAGGCCGCCAGGCACATGGCGCTCATCGAGATCCACGGCTCCTACGGCCGCACCGGCAGGCTCGACAGCGACGCCGGCTGGTACTGGTTCGCGCTGGCGCGCGGCTGGCACGTCAGCCCGGTGATGGACTGGGACTGGCACACCTGGACCGGCGACGGCGTCCTCGCCAACCCGCGGCCGGGCGCCGGCTACGACGACGGCCACACCTTCCTGCCGGGGCAGCGCTCGCTGGTCATGGCCACCAACGCGCTGCCGCAGTCGATCAGGGAAGCGCTGGCGGCCCGGCGCACCACCGCCACCGAGATCCCCGACCTGTGGGCCACGCTGCGTGGACCGAGCGGTCAGTGGCAGGGCTCGACGATCGCGGCCGAGCCGGGCGAGAAGCTGCGCTTGCACGTCGACGCCGGCAGCCCCACCGAACCGCTGATCGGCGTGCAGATCATCGGCGACAACGGGCTGGACGGCCGCGAGCACTACTACGGCGACAACCCCGACTGGAGCACGTTCCACGCACAGCTCACGCCGTCGTACCTGGAGCAGCACCGCCGCCACGTGAGCAACGGCGGCGCGACGCTGAAGACGCTCGCCGGTCGCCGCTTCGATGGGCCGCCGGCGGGCACGGTGGTGGCGTCGGCGCCGCTGTCCGGTGCGCGGTCGCGCGCGACGGTCGAGGTCACCGTGCCCAGCCACCCCAGCCCGCGCCCCGACGGCAGGCACTTCTTCTACGCCATCGTCTATGCGGGGACGGCGTCCTTCCCGGCACGGGCGTGGACCGGGCCGCTGCTCACCGGCGGCAGCACCCGGTAGCGCACGTTTGCGTGCGGAGGCAACCCGCCGCTGGTAGCAAATCTGATAGCGTCGCTGGCATGTTCAGCCTCATTGGCGCGAACGCTCGGCTCGCGGGCAAGCCGGGCCGCCCCAGGCCGCGCCAGGGTGGACGCCGGTCAGATGGCTAGGAGCGCAGAGGCGCCACGACGCAGGGCCGCAGACCCCATCCGTGCCGTCCTTCCCGGCGCCTCCACCGCCGATCCGCCCAAGGAGGAGCTGCTCAAGCCCATGCCGGAGGGGCATGGCGCCTCGGGCACGCCCGCCGCCGGACGCAGCACGGTGGAGCACGCTCGTGCGCGCGGACCTCGGGGCGTGCTGCAGGTTCTCGGCCCCGGCCTGATCACCGGTGCCAGCGACGACGACCCCTCCGGCATCGGCACCTATTCGCAGGTCGGCGCGCAGCTCGGCTACGGGCTGCTGTGGATGGCGCTCTTCACCTTTCCGCTGATGACCGCCGTGCAGGAGATGTGCGCGCGCATCGCCCTGCAGACGGGGCAGGGCCTCGGTGTCAGCCTGCGGCGCCGTTTCCCCACCTGGCTGGTCGGCTCCGCGGTGCTGGCGCTGGTGGTGGCCAACGTCATCAACGTCGGTGCCGACCTCGGCGCGGTGGCCGCCGGGGCGGGACTGCTGATCCCCGGCGTTCCCAGCATGGTCTTCGTGGTGGTGGCTGCAGCACTGGTGCTGGGGCTCCAGCTGTTCTCGACGTATGCACGACTCGTGTCCGCGTTCAAATGGTTGACGCTGGCGCTCTTCGCGTACGTCATCAGCCTCTTCCTCGCCCATCCCGACATGCGCGGCCTCGTCACCGGTGCCCTGGTGCCGCACCTCGAGTTGAACGCGACCTGGATCACCGCCATCGTGGCCATCCTGGGCACGACGATCTCGCCCTACCTGTTCTTCTGGCAGGCGTCGTCCGAGGTCGACGAGCTGCGCGCCACCGGACGCGACCGCCGGCGCCTCAAGGATCGTGAGCTGCGCGCGGCGCGCGTCGACGTGGGCGCCGGCATGGCCTTCAGCCAGGTGGTGATGTTCTGCATCATCGCCAGCACCGCCGCGGTGCTGCACGCGCACGGCAAGACCGACGTGCAGACGGCGCAGCAGGCGGCCAGCGCGCTGGAGCCGATCGCCGGACGCTTCGCGTCACTGCTCTTCGCCGCGGGGCTGATCGGCACCGGGTTGCTCGCCGTGCCGGTGCTCACCGGGTCGGCTGCGTACGCGATTCGCGAAGTGGCCGGATTCGGCGGTGGGCTGGGGCTGAAGCCGCGCTACCGGCCGACGTTCTACGGCATCATCGCGGTGGCGACGATCGTCGGAGTCCTGCTCAACGTCGTCGGCTTCGACCCCATCCATGCGCTGTTCATCACGGCGGTGATCAACGGGGTGGTGGCGCCGCCACTGCTGGTGCTGATCACCATGGTGGCCGGCGACCGGAAGATCATGGGAGACCGGGTGAGCCGCCGGCTGAGTCGCACCCTGTCATGGGCGGCCGCGGTGGTGATGAGCGTCGCGGCCGTTGCGCTGCTGGTGACGCTGGTCCCGCACTGAGCGCGCCGAGGCGCTCGGGTTCGGCGAGGACGCCGACCGCGAATTCAGTCCACCGTCCACTCCGCGGCGCGCTTCTCGCGAAAGGCCTTCGGTCCCTCGGACGCGTCGGGATGGGCGCGGTGGGCCAGCAGCAGCTCCCAGCCGTGCTGCTGCGCGTCGCTGAGGCCGCGGTCGAGCCCCTCCCAGACGCTGCGCAGCGACGCCTGCATCGCCGCCGGCGACTTCGACGCGGCGATCTCCGCCAATTCCAGCGCGCGGTCGCGCAGCGCGGCCTGCGGCAGCACCTCGCTGACCATGCCCAGCTGGTGGGCGCGCTGCGCCGACATGCGCTCGCTGCGCCCCAGCACCACCATGCGCAGCACGGCTTCGAGCGGGATGCGCCGGCTGAGGTCGATGGGTTCCAGCGCGGTCACCTGGCCGACGTCGACGTGGGGATCCAGGAAGGTCGCGTTCTCCGAGGCGATGACGATGTCGGAGCAGGCGACGAAGTGGAGTCCCGCGCCCGCGCAGACGCCGTTGACGGCGCAGATCACCGGCTTGTACACGTGCGACCAGCGCGCCGTGAATCGCGGGAAGGGCTGCGCCGTCGCCTTGGCCGCATCGGACATCGTCTGCTCCAGCATGCCGACGTCGGCGCCGGAGCAGAAGGCACGATCGCCGGCGCCGGTGGTGACGATGGCGCGCACCTGCGGGTCGGCGCCCAGCTCGGCCCACGCCTGCTCCAGGGCCGCGCGCATCGTGTTGTCCATGGCGTTGAGCCGGTCGGGACGGTTGAAGGTGAGCACCACCACGTGTCCGTGGCGCTCGACGAGGAGCGGGGAATCGGTCATGCGGCCAGTGTCGCGCTTCACCCCCAGCTCTTGCCCTCGGGCAGGGCGAGGTGGGTGGTGCGGCTGAGCGGCGCCAGGGTGCGCGCCCGCAGCATCGGCACCGCGCCCGCGTGGCCCTGGAGCACCCCGGTGACGCGCAGCAGCGGCTGGGTGCGGACCAGCGTGCGGTTGGCCTCGTACAGCTCCGGCGAGACGGTCACGTTGGCCAGCCCGGTCTCGTCCTC
This sequence comes from Candidatus Dormiibacterota bacterium, assembly GCA_035995545.1. Classification (GTDB taxonomy): domain Bacteria; phylum Chloroflexota; class Dormibacteria; order Aeolococcales; family Aeolococcaceae; genus DASRDZ01. Next base: position 132,162 of record DASYKI010000019.1, on the reverse strand, counting down.
GAGGAGCAGGAAGACGATGCCGTGCGCCGTGCCGGGCCGCTGCCGGCACACCACCAGGCCGGCGGTCTCGATCTCGCGCTCCGGCTGCATCGCCTGCAGCTCGGCGACGGTGCGCAGGCTGGCCGCCCCCGGCTGGCTGCGGAGGAACTGCATGGGATGCGCGTCCGGCGACAGCCCCATCGTGCTGTAGTCGGTGGCCATGCGGTCGTAGGCGCTCAGCTCGGGCAGCATCAGCTCGTCCTGGATGGTGGGCAGGGCGAGGTGGAGCTGGCGGTGCGGCAGCGGCTTGCCGGGGCGGCCGTGGTGCAGGCGCCCGTCGAGCAGCCCCAGCTGCCAGAGCAGCTCGCGGCGGGTGAGGTCGAGCTCGATGAAGGCGCCGGCACGGACCAGGTTCTCGATCGACTCGCGGCGCAGCCCGGTGCGGTGCGCGAAGTCGAACAGCGTGTGGTACGGACCGTTTATGTCGCGTTCGGCCACAACTGCGGCGGCCGCCGCCTCGCCGACCTCGCGCACGTAGCCGAGCCCGATGCGCACCGCGCCGTCCTCCACGCTGCACTTGGCCGTGCTCACGTTGACGTCCGGGCGCAGCACCTCGACGCCGTGGCGGCGCGCGTCGTTGGTGAACACCATCGGCGGGTAGAAGCCCATCGGCTGGTTGTTGTAGAGCGCGCAGTAGAACTCGGGACGGTAGTGCTCGCGCAGCCACGCCGACTGGTAGGCGAGCAGGGCGAAGGCGGCGGCATGGCTCTTGGGAAATCCGAAGGACGCGAAGCCCTGCAGCCCGGCGAAGACGCGCTCGGCGACGTCGCGCGGCACACCGCGTTCGGCCGCGCCGCGCATGAACACCTCCTCGTAGTACTCGATGGTCCGGGTGACGTCCTTGCGGCTCAGGCTGCGGCGGAAGCGCTCGGCCTCGCCGTCGCTCATGCCGCCCATGGCCATGGCCACCTGGACCACCTGCTCCTGGAAGAGCACCGCGCCGTAGGTCTCGTCGAGGATGCCGCGCAGGCACGGGTGGGGCAGCGGCGGGGGCGCGCTGCGGTCGATGCGCGCCGCCTCACGATGCTTGACGTAGGGCGTCACCGCGCCACCGACGATGGGTCCGGGGCGCACGATGGCCACCTGCACGGTGAGGTCGTCGAGGTTCTCGGGCTGGGTGCGCGGCAGCATCTGCGCCTGCGCGCGTGACTCGATCTGGAAGACGCCGATGGTGTCGCCCTCGCGGATGCGGCGGTACACCCTGGCGTCGGCGAAGTCGATGCGCGAGAGGTCGACCAGCTCGCCGCGCTGCTCGTGGACCAGGTCGAGGCAGTCCTCGACCAGCGAGAGCATGCCCAGGGCGAGAAAGTCGATCTTCACCATGCGCGCGTCGTCGACGGAATCCTTGTCCCAGTGGCAGACGTAGCGACCGGGCCAGGCGGCGGGCTGCACCGGCACCGACTCGATGAGCGGCTCGGAGGAGATGACCATGCCGCCGACGTGCTGGGAGAGGTGGCGCGGAAAGCCGGCCAGCTGCTTGGCGAGGTCGATGAGGTCGCGCCAGCCGCCCTTGTCGACCAGCGCGCTGAACTGCGGTTCGCGCGACATCTCCTCTTCGACGTGCGCCGCAGAGCCCCAGCCCTCGCTGAGCTTGGCGAGGCGGTCGAGCTCGCGCTGGGGCAGGCCGAGCACCTTGCCGAGGTCGCGGATCGCGGACCGGATGCGGTAGGTGGGGAAGGTGGCGACAAGCGCAGCGTGGTCGGCGCCCCAGCGTTCGTAGACGCGCTGGAAGAGCCGGTCGCGGATGTCGCGGGGGAAGTCGAGGTCGATGTCGGGCAGGCTGTGCATCTCGTCGTTGAGAAAACGTCCGAGGAACAGCCGCTTGCGGATGGGGTCGATGTGCGACAGGCCGATCAGGTAGCAGACCACGCTGCCGACACTGGAGCCGCGGCCGCGTCCCGGGGGCAGGTTGGCGTGGGCGCGCGGGGCTGTGCCGCGGACCTCGGCGGCGACCTCGGTGGCCAGCTGCAGCACCTCGTGGTAGACGAGGAAGAAGCCGGCCAGGCCGTGCTTGCGGATCAGGGCGAGCTCGCGGGTCAGCTGCTCCTCGGCTGCTGACCGCTCGGTCGATTCCGTGTACTTCTCCAGCATGGCGCGGCGGCAGAGCTCGGCGAGCCAGGTGTCGGAGTCGTGTCCCTCGGGCGCGGGCGGGGTGGGCAGGCGGTAGCCGAGGTCCGCGGTGATGTCGAAGCCGCAGCGCTCGGCGATGACGAGTGTATTGGCCACCGCCTGCGGAAACTCGGCGAAGCGACGCACCTGGTCGGCGGGGCGGCGCAGGGCGAACTCGCTGTTGGGACGGCGGAGCTGGTGGCTCTCGTCGAGCGTGGTGCGGTGCTTGATGGCGACCAGGGCGTCCTGCAGGCGATGGCGGTCGCGCTCGTGGTAGTGGACGTTGCCGGTGGCGACGACCTCCACTCCTGCTGCGGCTGCGAGCGCGGCGAGGCGACGGTTGCGCGGGCGGTCGCCGTGGACCAGGTTGTCCTGCTGCTCGACGTAGACGTTGCCGGCGCCGAACCACTCGATCCAGCGGCGCAGCGCGGCCTCGGCGTCTGGCGTGCAGCCGGCGGCCGCCTGGACGGCGAGCTCGCCTTCGCGGCAACCGGTGAGGCAGATCAGCCCTTCCGCGTGGGGCTGGAGACGCTGCAGCGGGACGCAGGGCGCGAGGCGGCGGCGGTCGCGGGCTTGCTGGTCGGACAGGTCGTGGCCGCAGGCGATGCTGACCAGCCGGCAGAGGTTGGCGTAGCCCTGGCGGTCCTTGGCGAGCAGCGTGAGGTGGTGGCGCGGGCACGCCTCGTCGTCGGCGTCGGCGGCCAGGGTGAGCTCGACGCCGGTGATGGGACGGACGCCGATCTCCTTGCAGCGCTGGGCGAAGGCCATGGCCCCGTAGAGGTTGTCGTGGTCGGTGATGGCCAGGGCGGGGTAGGCGTAGTCGGGATGGACGGCCTGTTCGAGCAGTTCCTCGACGCTGGAGGCGCCGTCGAGCAGGGACCAGCAGGTGTGCAGGTGGAGCTCAACGTAGGGGGTCAGTAGCGCTGCTGCCACCAGGCGCCTCCGCCTGTGCGTGCGCCGGCACCCGCGTCGGCCTGCTCGCGGTAGAGGGTGAGCGCACGCCCGTCATCCAGAGCCAAGCGGAAGTAGGTGCGCTGCACGGGATGGGGACGCCACCAGCCGTCGTCGACGCGCCAGACCTCCTCGACACGCGCCACCGTGCGCCACGCACCGCGCAGCTCCACCGCCGCTGGCGCCCCGCTGCGTGGGTCGGTCCGCAGCCGCACGGGCTGCGCCTGGTTCAGGGGTCGAAGTCGATGAGCGCCAGCCGCCGTTCCGGAACGCGGCTCCATGGCTCGACCTCCACGATCCTGCCCACCGGGCAGTAGCCGTAGCGCGCCTTGAGCTGGCGCATCGCCTCTTCCAGGTGATCCCGCACGCGCCTGCGCATCACCGGCAGCGAGAGCTGCTTGCCCACCTCGCTGGTGAGCCCGACCAGCTCCAGCCGCAGCACGCTCACCGGGCCGGGGACCTGCGCCTCCTGCAGCGCCTGCCGCAGCACCACCCAGATCCCCTCGCGCTCGGCCTGCGCCTCCTTGAAGGTGAGGGTGCGCTCCCAGTACGTGCCCTGCTCCGCCGCGGCCCGCACCCGCACCTGCCGCGTCGCGCGCTCGCGCATCAGCGGCTGGCGCAGCGCCGAGGCGAGCGCCTGCTCGGCGACGACCAGCAGCGCCTCGCGGTTGGCCAGCGGCGTCTCCAGCACGACGCGCTCGATCACCCGCTCACCCCGGACGCGCGGACGCACGGGCTCGCCATCCTCGCCGGCGACGAGGCGGGCGGCCAGCGCCCCCTCGCCACCGAACTGCGCGGCCAGCGCCGCCGGCGGGATCGCCGACAGCGTCTCCAGGGTGTCGACGCCGAGCAGCCGCAGGCGCCGCACCATCTCGTCCGACACCGGCAGCACCGACACCGGCAGGTGTGCGAGGAAGTCGTGCGCGCCCGTGTCGACGACGTGCCATCCCCCCGGCTGCGCGTGGTGCGCCGCGGCCAGGGCGAGGAACTTGCTCGGCGCGATGCCCAGCCGCGGGCCCAGCTCCGCCGGGGCGCAGTCGAGCAGCGCGGCCGCCATGCGCCGGCCGGTGCCGTAGAGACGCCGCAGCCCGCCGAGCTCGACGAACGCAGCGTGGTCGCCGTCCCTCCTGCCCGGCTCCACGCCTGGAACGGCAGCCTCGAGCGCGGTGAGGATCGCCTCCGCCTGGTCCTCGTACGCGGCGGGCCGGCCCTCCAGCACGTCGAGCGCCGGACACCGCGTCATCGCCACCCGCATCGGTGCCCCCGACGCCACCCCGAGCGCCTCCGCCTCGGCGGACACCGCCCACACCGAGCCGTCCGGCCGCGCCACCGCCACCGGCCGCCCGCGCAGCTCAGGCCGCTCGGCGAGCTCGCACGCCACCGGAAAGCGCGGTACCAGCAGGACTCCGATCACCTGGACAGGGCTCCTCTCAAACCTCGACGGGTTGGCGTGGGACTCGCCAGTATACCGAACAGCCGTTCGTAGCGGCAAGCCGTGGTGGCGGGCCGGCCTGACTCGTGCCCCCTACGGCGCGGCCGTTTGCTTCACGGCCCTCGTGGTTGGTTCTGGCCCAAGTTGGCCACAACAACCCTTCACCGTCCGCCGGCGCCGCGTGCGCGGCGGCCGCCGCGGCGTGACAACCACGTAACGTCGCCGCCGCGGCGGTGTCGCCGCAGGCGTAGAGTCCCGATCGCTTCACAAGCGACGACTGATAGGCATGATGCGCCGCGCCACTGCGTGGCGGTGGTCCGCGAGGCGGAGGGAGTGCGTAGGGGAACGGAGAGGGACCACGGGGATGCGCCGCAGGCGTTAGCGCTTGCGGCACAACGTGTTGCACGTCGTCGACGTTCGCTGAACCCTGCGTCGCGTGCACATGGATCAGCCACGCCACGCGTGTGGCCGGCAAGAGAAGGAAGACTCTATCGTGACCGGACAGCGTCGAAACACGCCCATCGGCAGGTATCGCCGCACAGCTGCAGCAGCCGCGATCGGCCTTGCCGTCGCTTCGGTGGTAGTGCCGCAGAAGCCCGTCGCAGCCAGCACAACTCCGGACTTCACGGTCAGCTTCTCACCGAGCCCCACCTTCAACCCGGGTTTCCACGGAAGCATCACGGCGACCGTCAACGGCATCAACGGCGAGACGGGATCGGTCGTGCTCGTCCCGCTCTACGCCCTCGGTGCAAGCACCACCGCGCCCATCGGCGCCGTGACCGCGAGCCCGCCGGCAAGCGGTCCGGTGTCGGTGAACGGCGGACAGGCGACCTTCACCCTCTCGGCCAACGCCAACGCGGTGCTCAGCGAGGGCAGCTACAACGAGATCTTCGAAGCCACCGACACAGCGGGTACGGTGCACAGCTACACGGTGCCGTTCACCATCGCGGGCGGGTACGCGGGCTTCCACCTCGCCCCCTCGACGACCACAATGAGCATCCAGCAGGGGACCGCCGCGAGCATGACGGTCACCGTGCAGTCGCTGAACAACTTCGGCGACACCGTCGACATCGCGGTCAACCCGCGCGGCGACGGCCCGTCGCAGGTACCGCCGTACGGCACGTGGACGACCCCTGGCATGACCGGCTCCGGGACGCCGGTCGACCATGTGCAACCGCCCTACCCCAGCACCCAGCAGCTCACCGTCACAGTGACGGCGAAGACTGCCCCGGGAACCTACACGCTGGGTGTGACCGGGGTCAGCAGCAACTCGCAGAACCTGACCGACGGTTTCATCCTCACTGTCACCGTGGTCGGCAACCCCTCGATTCCCACTTACACGCTGAGCCTGTCGAGCTGCCCCACCTTCAACCCCGGCACCCAGACCGGGTTCACCGCGACGGTGACGCCGTTGAACGGCGAGACCGGACCGGTGTCGCTGACGCCGACGCAGGGCCAGATGCAGGTGTCCCCGCCCACCGCTGCGGTCGGCGGACCCGCCGCGCTGAGCAGCCCGACGTGGACGCAGATCTTTGTGGTGTCGGAGAACGCCAAGGTGGGGGCGTGGTCGCAGACGGTCAGCATCGAGGGCGTCGACAGCAACGGCACTACCTTCCTGGCCACGACTCTGTGCACCAGCAGCACGACGCCGGCCGACTTCACCCTCACGGCGGCGCAGACCACCCTGACCATCGCGCAGGGTACCCAGTTCACCGACGACTTCACCATCAACGCGGCCAACGGCATCAACAGCGACATTCAGATGACCGCCGTGCCGACCAGTGCACCGCCCACCAGTGGTGCCGTGCCGCTGGGCACCTGGGGAAACGGGGCGCCGGTCGCCAACGTATCCAAGGCGCCCGACCCGAGCACGCAGTACCCGATGCAGCACCTCACCATAGCCGTCAGCTCGGAGGTGCCGGTGGGGACGTACACGATGCGCGTCGACGCCCAGAGCTACAACGCAGCGTCGCTGGAACAGACCGTTCCGCTGACCATCAACGTGGTCCCGGGGACGGGCGACTTCACCATGAGCGTCTCCAGCGGCCCGGCCTTCAACCCGGGCACGTCGGGGACGTTCGCGGTGACGCTCACGCTGCAGGGCAACGAGAACGTGCCCATCGCCGTGGTGCCGGTGCCGAGCGCGGGGCAGGTCTCGCCGTCCGAGTGGGTGCTGCAACCTCCCTATCCGCCCAGCAGCACCAATCCACCGAGCTACACCCAGACCTTCACCATCTCGGCCAACGCCCACGTCCCCCCCGGCACCTACCCGGTGGTCGTCGATGCGCTGGACGGGCATGGCTTCAACGCCGTGCAGACCATGAACTTCACGCTGACATCGGCGGCCGCCGACTTCACCGTCGCCGCATCACCGTCGATCGTCGCGGTGCCGCAGACGCGCACCGGCAGCACGGGCGTGGCCATCACTCCCGTCAATGGTATGAACGACCACGTCCAGATGACGGTGGCGCGCGGGACCGACAACACCACAGCGCTGGCGCCCACCGCTGCGTGGTCGAGCGGGACGCCGACCGTGGACGTCGTCCCCGACGGCACCGGCTCGTACCCGGCACAGACGCTCAACTTTGGCACGCTCTCCAATACGCCGCTGGGCACCTACCACTACGCCGTCAACGCGACGAGCTCCAACTCGGTGACACCATCGCACACCACCGACGTCTGGGTGACGGTGACGTCGGGTGCGCTCGACTTCAGCGTGTCATTCTCGTCGAGCCCGACCTTCAACCCGGGGACGTCGGCGACGATCACGGCCACCCTCAACGGCATCAACGGTGACAGCGAGACAGTCGACCTCATCCCCGACCAGGGTGCCGTCACCGTGTCGCCGCAACGCGTCGCGGTGACGCCGGGCCAGTCGGTCAGCTTCCAGCTCACCGCCAGCGCGGCGACACCGCCATGCGGCTGCACCTTCACCCTCACCGCGGTGGGCCAGCAGACGGGACAGGCTCACCGTCCCAGCACGGGATACACGCTGACGTCGGCGCCCGCCGGCTTCGACCTGGCGGCAGCACCGCCCTCGATCACCATGCCCATCGGCTCGACCAGGTGGAGCACGGTGAGCGTCACCCCGCGCAACGGCTTCCAGGACACCGTCCAGCTCACCGTCGTCCCCACCGCCGACCCCGCCAACGGCGGCCGGACAATCCCCGTTCCCACCTGGCAGGGCGGCACCAGCGGGGGGACTCCGGTGACGACGGTTGCCTCCAACGGCGGGGCGTATCCGGGGCAGACACTCGTGTTTGCCGATCCACCCACCGACCGCGGGGGCACGTATCACTACTCGGTCATGGCCGCGAGCAGCAACGCGAGCCCTGCACAGAAGGTGCTCGACATCGCCGTCACGGTTCCGTGGCCGAGCTTCACCCTGTCGGCCACGCCGTGCCCAGCGATCAACCCGGGCTCCTCGCAGAACATCACGGTCACCTCGCGGTCGATCAACAGTGACAACACTACGGTGACGCTGGTGGCGCAGCCCGGCCCGGCGACGACGTCACCGATGCAGGCGTCGGTGCCGGCAGCGGGCGGGTCAGTCCAGTTCACCCTCGCGGTTTCTGTTGCCACGCAACCAGGCAACTACACCCAGCAGATCGTCGGTGTCGACCAGATGGGGAACAACTTCGTGCTGCCCGTCTCGTACACGGTCACGTCGGCGCCGGCGTCCTTCAGCCTTGCCGCCAGCCCGAACACGGTGACCACAAACCCAGGAGCCAACGCGTCGCTCGGGGTCACTGTGTCGCCGCACAACGGGATGACCGGCAACGTCGCGCTGGCGGTGACGCCTGCGCCTGACGCGTCGAAGCTGGTCGGGCCCGTGGCCACCTGGTCGAACAGCACCCCGGCCATGACTGCGCCGGCGCCGAGCACACAGTGGGTGAACTTCACCGTGCCCACGGCGACGCTTCCCGGCACCTACCACTTCTTCGCGACCGGGACCAGCCAGAACGCGTCACCGCCGACCTGGGCTGTCGACCTCTATCTCAACGTCTCGCCTCCCGCAACAAACGGCTTCAGCCTCACCGCCGCACCCGCTGCGCCGTTCAACCCGGGTACCACGCAGACGATGACGGTGTCGCTCGCCACCGGCCCCAACGAGACCGGCACGATCCAGGTCGTCGCCGGCCAGGGTCCTGCGTCCGTGTCGCCGGCGACGGTGGCGCTGACGGCGCCGTATCCGCAGTCGCTCACCTTCACGATCACATCCCAGGCACAGCAGGTGGCGGGCGCGTATCCGCAGGTCTTCGCCGCCTACGACCAGAACGGCAACGTCCAGGCGATCCCGGCGTCGTACACGCTGACGTCGAACCCGACCCGGTTCACCGTTGCCGCGGCGCCGGGCACGATCGCGGTTGCGAACGCGCAGTCCGGCAGCGCGCAGGTGACCGTCACGCCCGTCAACGGCATGGCGGGGACGGTGACCCTGGCGGTGGGCCCGGTGGCGTCCAACACCTCGGCGAGTGCGGGCAGCACGGTGACGCCCGACGCCACGCTTTTGCCGCTGGTCACCTGGCACAACGGTGGCGGCACGTCCACCACCGTGGCGAGCCCGTATCCGCAGCAACCGCTCGACGTCAAGGTCGGCACCGCAGTTCCGGCCGGGACGTACCACTACGTCATCGCCGGCACGTCGGCCAACGCGACGCCGGCAGTGTCGAACACGGATCTCTTCGTCGTGGTCCCCGCGCCCGGCGGTTCACCGGTGACCCCCACGGTCGCCGGCGTCTCCCCCAGCACCGGTGACACGAACGGCGGGGGAGTGGTCACTGTCACCGGCACCAACTTCCTGCCCGGCCAGACGGGCGTGAACTTCGGATCCGTGCCGGGTAGCGGGGTCACGGTGAAGGATCCCAACACACTGACCGTGACGGCACCGGCGCAGTGCAGCGGGACGTACGACCTGACCGTATCGACTCCTGCCGGCACGTCCGCACAGTCGGTGAACGACACCTTCACAGTGCGCGCAGCGCCTCCGAGCATCATCTCGATCAGCCCGTCGGTCGGCTCGAGCGCCAACACCACGACGGTGAGCGTAACCGGCACCAACCTGGTGTGTGCCGGCTCGGCCACGGTCAGGTCGAGCCTGCGTGATCTCTCCGCCGCCATCCTCGCCGATCCTCTGCACCCCAACACCGCACAGCAGCTCCAGGTGGCGATTCCGCCGCAGCCGCACGGCACGACGGGCGACCTGGTGATCCACACCTCCGGGGGCGACTCGCTGACCGTCCCCGGCGACCTTTTCCACTGGCAGGCCTCGCCACCCCAGCTCACCACCATCACACCCGCGAGCGGCCCCGCGCGCGGTGGTCAACCGGTCGTGCTCAAGGGCCTGGGCATGAGCTTCGCCACCTCCGTGCTGTTCGGAAACACGGCGTCACCGAGCGTCACCGTCAACTCCGACACCCAGTTGACAGCGGTCGCTCCGGCGGGGTGCGGCGCGGTGGCCGTCACCGTCACCACCTCGGCGGGAATCTCGCTCAGCGCGACGTTCACGTACGTCAGCGGAACGCCATCGGTCGGCGGGCTGAGCCCGTCCGACGGCTCAACGGCGGGCGGCAACCAGGTCACGGTGACCGGGAGCAACTTCCTGTGCGCCAGCGGGGTGAGCTTCGGCGGGCAGCCGGTCGCCTCGTACCACATCGACTCCGACGGCCAAATCACCACCACCGCGCCCGCCGGTGCGCCCGGGGTGATGGACGTCACCGTGGGCAACGCCGCCGGCACGTCCGCGACCACGCTCGCCGACCAGTACGCGTACGTCGGCGTCCCCGTGGTGTCGTCGGTCAGTCCCGACGCGGGACCTGCAAGCGGTGGCACACCGATCACCATCACGGGACAGAACTTCACAGGGCGCGTGTCGGTCAGCATCGGTGGCGGCCTCGCCGCACCGGTGAGGGACATCGACTCGGTGACCATCCAGGCGACCACCCCACCGGGGAGCGGCGGCCCGGTGGACGTGGTCGTCAGCGACGGCGGTGGCGCGTCCGCGCGCAGCACGGCGGCGCAGTTCTTCTACGGTCCGCCGGTGCCGGCGTCGATCTCGCCCGCGGTGGGCGCATCCGCCGGTGGCGGCGACGTGCGCATCTCGGGATCGAACTTCGCCCCGGACACGACGGTGCGGTTCGGCAACCAGCAGGTGACGGCGACGGTGCTGTCGCCGACGCTGATCGATGTGCCGGCGGCGCCGTCCGGCAGCGCCGGGGGCGCGGTCGCAGTGATCCTCCAGGACCCCGGAGGCACCAGCACCAGCTCGTTGACGTATAGCTTCGCGTACCGGCCGGCGGTGACATCCATCTCGCCGGACAACGGCGGTGCCTCGGGTGGAACCGCGGTGACCATCACCGGGTCGGCTCTGACGGCGAGCCCGCAGGTGTTCTTCGGCCAGACGAGCGCGACGTCGCTGACCGTCAACGCGGACGGCACACTGACGGCGACGAGCCCGCCCGGGACCGCCGGCGCATCGGTGTACGTCACGGTGACGACGGTCGGTGGCACCTCGGACGTCGCCACCAGCCGCATCTTCACCTACCAGCCGCCGCCGTCGGGCAGCATGGCGCCGGTGGTCGGCCCGCTGGTCGGTGGCACCCGATTCACCATCAGCGGGACCAACTTCTTCGGCTCGGTGTCGGTCACCTTCGGCGGTGTCGCGGCCACCGGTGTGACCGTCGACTCGGCGACGCAGATCCACGGGTACAGCCCGGCGTACGCCTCGCCGCAGGCGGTGCAGGTCGTGCTCACCACCGGCAGCGGGTCGACCATCGTCGGCACCTTCACCTACGACCCGGTGCCGGCGATGAACACCCTCACCCGCAGCTCACCGAACGCGGGGCCCGCCATCGGCGACCCGGGCACGGTGCAGAACGTCACCGTCACCGGGACCGGTTTCATTCACTCAGTCTCGGTCACCTTCGGCGGCATGGCGGGTACGCTGGTCAGCGTCGATGCCTCGGGGAGCTCGCTCGTCGTGACCCCGCCGGCGCACATCCAGGGAGTCGTGGACGTCGTCGTCGCCACCGCGGGCGGGAGCACGTCTGTCACCGCCGCGACCAGGTACGCGTACGGCAAGCCAACCGTGTCGGCACCGGTGGCGTCGTCGTTCGGAGTGACACCGCCAGGCGGCCCACTGAACGCGACGCAGGCGGTGACCATCAGCGGCTCGGGCTTCGTCTTCGACACCACGGTGGCTGTCGGTGGTGTCACCGTCGCCGCGGGCGCGGTCCAGGTGGTCGACGACCACACCATCACGGCCACGCTTCCGGCGTCGGCGACATCCGGTCGCCAGCACGTCACCGCGGCCACAAACGCAGGGACATCGGACGCCAACTCCTCCGACGTCTACACCTACGGGCCCCCGGTGCTCGACTCTATGACGTCCACCTCGGGCCCGAGCTCGGGCGGGCAACTGGTCATCCTCAGCCTGCACAACTTCGTCAACGACGGGCTCAGCGTCACCGTCAACGGGATGGCGGTCACACCGACCCAGTACAGCGTCGGCACCGGCACCCAGGCGGGCCAGGCGACGCTCACCATCTCGATGCCGTCCATCAGCATCTCGTCGCCGCAGGGCGTCAACGTCCAGGTCAGCACCGATGGTGGGCCCTCCAACGCCCTCACCTACACGTACTGGCCGCCGCCCACGGTCACCGGCGTGTCGCTGAGCGCGGGGCCGTCGAGCGGCGGCCGGACGGTCACTGTCACCGGCAGCAGCTTCACTGCGGGGAACATCAACGTGGTGTTCGGAGACGCCGCGGTTCCGGGCGGCAATGTCTCCGTGACGTCGAGCGGCTCACTCACCGTCACCACCCCCGGCCACGGCCCGGCGACGGTGGACGTGCGGGTCACCGCGATCGGCGGCACCTCACCGTTGGACGGACGAGACCAGTACCAGTACGTGGACCAGGGCTACGACCTGGTCGAGAGCAACGGCGCGGTGCACAACATGAACGCCCCCAACTACGGCAGCCCCTTCACCAGCCAGAGACCAATCTCCGGAATGGCGTTCACGCCGGACGGCCGTGGCTACTGGATCACCGCTCAGGACGGCGGTGTCTTCACCTTCGGCGACGCCGGCTACTACGGCAGCATGGGCGGCCAGCCGCTCAGCGGTCCGGTGGTCGGCATCGCGGCGACGCCGAGCGGTCGCGGCTACTGGCTGGTCGCGGCCGATGGGGGTGTCTTCACCTTCGGCGACGCCGGCTTTTACGGTGGCAAGGGCGGCCAGCCGCTGAACCGCCCGATGTCGGGGATTGCGGCGACGTTCGACGGTGGCGGGTACTGGCTGGTTGCCCAGGACGGCGGAGTCTTCGCCTTCGGTGACGCTCATTTCCAGGGAAGCTGGTGCTGCCACAGCGCGACCACCGAGGTCGGCATCGCGGCCAACACCACCCTCGACGGCTACTGGATCGCGCAGAACGACGGGGCGGTGGCGGCGCGTGGCAACGCCTGCTGCGATCGCTCGGGAGGCCCGCCGGTGGGCAACCAGATCATCAGCATCGCCGCAACACCGACGGGAAACGGCTACTGGCTGTTCGCCACCGACGGAGGCGTCTACACGTTCGGTGACGCGGGGTGGCGCGGCAGACCATCCGTGCCGGGGACGATGACCGCGGCCGCCGCGCTGTTCGCGGCCTGATCGGAGAGGGAGGGAAGCGCTCATGACACGGTTCCGTCGTTGGCTGATCCTCAGTGCGGTGGCCGCCATCGTGGCCGGTCTCGTCCCCGTCTCGTCGCTCGGCGCGCCGCCGTCGCCGGGCGACCTACCTGATCTGGCGCCCGCGTTTCCCAAGCCGATGTCGCGGCCATCCAGCGCGTCGGCACACGGCGCGCCGACCGGCGGCCCCATCGATCCGCGGTTCATCACAACACCGACGCCGCCGGACCGCGTCTGCCGCGGTGGCAGCGCCGCGCGCGTGGCTCACGCCGGCCTCCACACGGTGCCCCGCAACGGCTGCGCCGCGTCGGTGCAGGATCGCAAGCCCATCGCGGACCAGGCATACCAGCGCCCGAAGGCATCGCCGGCCGACGCCGACGTCGGCGCCAACGTGACCAGGGCCGTGTTCACAGGCGGACCGCCGCCGACCTACCCATCGCCGAACTGGATCCAGGTCCAGCCCTCGGCGATGCCGTCGGGGCGCTATGGCGAGGGAATGGCCTACGACGAGCAGCGCCAGCAGGTGGTGCTGTTCGGCGGCTACGACGGGACGACGTTCTACAACGACACCTGGACGTGGAATGGCACGACCTGGACGCTGCAGCATCCCGCCACGTCCCCCTCGCCGCGGATGTGGACCCAGATGGTCTACGACCAGACGCTACAGAAGATCGTCCTCTTCGGTGGCCAGAACCTGACCACCCCGGCGATGGCCGACACTTGGACGTGGGACGGCAACACCTGGACGCAGCTCTCGCCGGCGACCTCACCCCCCGGCCGCGGCTCGGCCGCCATGGCGTACGACGTCGCCACGTCGTCGGTGGTGCTGTTCGGCGGCGGCGGGTACACCGCCGGGACCGGCGCCACAGACCTCGGCGACACCTGGACCTTCAACGGCACCACGTGGTCGCAGATCACGTCGACCCCGGCGCCGTCGGCACGCAGCGGCGTTCGTGCCGCCTACGATGGTGTGCACAACACCGTGGTGCTCTTCGGCGGCCAGCTGCGTTCGGGCACCTTCCTTGGTGACACCTGGACGTTCAACGGCAGCGCCTGGAGCCAGGCCTCGCCGGCCGCGGCGCCGTCGGCCCGCTCCGATATGTTCTTCGCCGCCGATCCCGGCCTGCCAGGCGTGGTGCTCTTCGGCGGCTACGACCCGCTGCTCGGCGACGTCGCCGACACCTGGCGCTGGGACGGCACCGGCTGGGCGACGGCGTCCGGCATCGCCTCGCCGTCGGGCCGCGACGGCGGTGCGATGGCCTTCTACGCACCGTCGGGACAGCTCGTCCAGTTCGGCGGCTCGGACGGTTTCACCAACTTCAACCAGACCTGGATCTACAACACCGGGACGCCGACGGCCACCGACGTTCTCAGCACCACCAATGCGTCTCGCGGGGCGCTGGTGACCTACACCATCACCCTGGGCAACAGCAGCACCACCACCACGATCCAGAACGTGGCGATGAACGAGACGCTGCCCAACGGCATGACGGTCGCGCTGGTCAACCCCGTCCTCAGCGTCACCGACGTAGCCACGGCTCAACCGGTGTCCTGTTCGTCGTGCAGCGCATCGGGGATGACCGTGAGCGGCACCGGACTGACACTCGCGCCGCTGCAGAGGATCCAGTTCGTCTTCCAGGTGGTGACCTTGGGCGCCGATCGCGGCTGCACGCAATCCAGCGACACGTTGGTGGTCAGCGTCGGCGGCGCCGCGGAGGCGCCGGTCCACGTCAGCGTCACCGAGTGCGACAGCGGCTTGGGCATCCAGCCCTGGCGCAGCCAGGTGGTGCGGAGCGTCGGTCCACAGGGCGCCGTCGCCGTCGACCCGGCGGACGGGAACATGGTGCTGACCCAGCAGGACAGCGTCGCCGTACCCGATCGCGGTGTCATCGACCTCGGCTTGACGCGCGCCTACAACAGCGAGGACACCGGCTGGCAGCCGGCGCCAGCCACCCTTGGCGCGGGCTGGGTGTTCACGGTGGGACAGGAGAGGATCGCCACCGGAGGCGTGACCGCCAACGGCCTGCTGGTTCCATCCCAGGAGTCCTACGCCAACAACCTCCCCGTCACCCTGGTCGACGGCAGCGGCGCCCGCAGCGTCTTCATGCCGCAGGGCTTGAGCCAACCGCTAGACATCACCGGCATCGTCACGGCCTCCTCGGTGACCACGCCGCTCGGTGCGCTCAAGCCGCGGCAGCTGGCCGCCAACCTGACCACCTACGACCACGTGTGCGTCGACTCCGCATACACCGCGCCGGCCGGTATCCACCTGAGCCTGCTTCGCTATGTCGAGCTGGTTGCCACCTCGTCGTCCACGCCGTGCACACCGAAGAGCGGGACGACCCCGGTCATCCTCGGCTTCATGGCCGAGCGGCCGGACCGGGTGCGCGACGAGTTCGCCTGGGACGGCCACCTCGTCGACATCGTCGACGGCAACGGCAACGAGCTGCGCTACCTCTACACTGCCACGCCGGCCGCGGGCGCCAACCTCGGCACCCTCAACACGGTCAGCAATGGGTTTGGCGACCGCAGCGTCAGCTTCACCTACGCCGCCGGTGAGACCGACATGACCGACCCGGCGGGTCGCGTCACCAGGTACCAGGTCGACTCGTCGGTACCACCGCGCCTGACAACGGTGACCAACCCCGACGGCAGCAGGCTGACCTACACCTACGCCAACGGTTGCCAGTCGGCCTCGGCGCTTCAGCTCTGCTCGACCACCGACCCACGCGGCGGAAGGACGACATTCGACTACGAGACGCTGACCGTCGACGCCAGCACCATGGTCGGGCCATCACACCTCGGCGTCATCACCGACCGTGCCGGGTCGCGGACCATCATCGGCGCCCACGCCTCACCCGACTACGTCACCGCCGACGTCGCCGCAGAGCGCACCCAGTTCAGCAGCATCGACGTCGCCGGACGGATCGGCCGTGTGGACGCCGGCACCACCTCGGGAACCTGGTCGCACCAGGCGCAGTACACCTGGGACACGCCGAGCAACGCCTGCCGCCAGCCCGACGCGCTGGTGGACAACAACCTCTGCCGTGCCGTCCATCTCTCGCTGACCACGGCAACGCCGGACCAGGACACCGCCTACATCTACAACTCCGAGGGGCAGCGGCTGGTCGAACGGCAGGTCGTCGATGGCGGGACGGTGCGCTACCGCACCGCGGGATACAGCGGACGGTACCTGCAGACCACGGGCGTCTTCTCGTCGTACAACGACAGCGTCGCCGGGTCAGGCAACGTGGTGTCCGCCGCCGGCCGCGGCATGGGCGGACGGCGCATCGACTCCCAGACGCTGCTCTACCTGTCCGACCTCACCCAGACACTGACGCCGCGAGGCAACGGGACGGGCTCCGGGTACTCGCCCTACTTGACCACGTATCACCTCGACAACAACGCCTCGCTGAACCCCAACATGGCGGTTGGCGGCGGCACCTGCGCCGTGCTGGGGCAGCTCTCCGGCAACACCGGCAACGTCTGCGAGATCGACGCACCGGCCTTCGACGGCACCAACGCGACCACCACCCGGTCGGTCTACAACGCCGCAGGGCAGCCGATCCGCCTGATCTCGCCGAAGTCGATCGCCGAGAGTCCGCCGGGACAGACGCCGGCCGCGACCGCATACACCTACTACACCAGCGCCGATCGCGACCTGTCGGGAACGAGCGGCACAGGTGGCTGGCTGAAGGCCGTCACCGACGTCAACGGCGCCTTCGTGGCCATGGCCTACGATGCCGCGGGCAATATCGCACGAACCTGGGACCGCGACGCAACGGCCGGCCATGCCGTCACCGACTTCCCCGGCGCCACCGCCTCGCCACCCAGCAGCGCATACACCGAGACGCTCCACGGCACCGGTACGGCGCCGTACACCCAGCCGTGGCGCTACGCCTTGTCTCAGCGCGACCAGCTCGGCAACCTCACCGCGTTCATCGTCGACCTCAACGGCAACCAGACCACGATCCGGCCGCCCCGCGGCACCGCTGCCGCGTCCACGGCATACGACACCACGCAGAGCTTCGACGCACGGGACCAGTTGCTGACGATGCAGCTGCCCTCTGGCGCCAAGTCCACGCTTGCCTACGACGCTTACGGCAACCTGGTCGCCACGACCGACCCCAACGGAAACGTCGTGGTCAGGCAGTACGACGCGGTGAACCGCCTGCAGGCGACCTACTCCACCCGCGGGCCATGGCCCACCGACCAGACCACGGTTCCCTCCGGCTGCCTGCAGCGCGCCACCACCGCCGCGGACCAGCCCCCCATCTCCGCCGGCAAGCTGATGTGCTCGACCGCCGCCATCTACGACGGCGTCGACAACATGCGCGCCACCTCGGATGCCAACCAGCAGACGACGTGGTTCACCTACAACGCCATTCACGAGCGGCTCACCAAGGGCGTGCCGCGGATCGACGGCACCTACGGCATGCTCACCACCGGCACCGCCTACGATCTCGACGGCAACACCACCGACGCCTGCCCGCCGAGGGAGTACGCCGAGGGCAACGGTGTCTGCTCGTCGACAGCGCCGTTCTCGGTGCACATGACCTACGACGCCCTCGGCCGGACCACGTCGACCACGACGTATCGCGACGTCGCCGGCCCACCCAACACGACGCGCACGACCTACGACGCCGATGGAAACATCACCTCGACCACCGACCAGAACGGGAACAGGACGTCCAACGCCTTCGACCTGCTCGATCGCCGGATCAGCCAGGCGGTGCCGCGGGACTCCTCCACGGCCAACACGACCAGGTGGCTGTACGACGCATCCGGGATGGTCACCGCGAAGATCCTGCCGGGCAGCCAGGGCGACCTGGTCACCGCCTACAGCTACGACGCCGCGCACCGCGCCGTCGACACCGTGCAGGGCGCCGACAGCACCGATGCCACGCAGGCCGGCCTTGTCGATAGCGCCGGCGGCGTCAACATCCGAACCCGGCAGCTCTACGACGCCGACGGCCACGTCGTCGCCGCCTTCGATCCGCGGGCCTTCGTCGCCACGCAGGCCTACCCGAACCCCAAGGTAGGGCCGGATCCCACGTTCATGCTGCGGACCGACTACAACGCGGACGGCCGGGCGATCGCTCAATGGGTGCCGCGCTATGACGCCGGCCCTCACTCCGATCCGACGCTGAGCCCGACGCAATCCGGCCAGTGTCCCACCAACCCGGCGCCGCAGCCGGTGAGCGGAGTGCCCACCTACCCGAGCAATTTGGGTGTCTGCGTGACGCGCATCACCTACGACGCTGCGGGGAACCGCAGCGTGGTGCGGATGCCGACCTCAAACGGCACCGACAACCGGTACACCCAGTACCTCTACACCGACGACAACCTCCTGCTCACGGTGGACGGCCCGTCCGGCGACCCGACGACTTCCTCGTCGAACGGCTGCACCCAGCCGCAGACGCGCCCCGCCGGCAGCGCCGCACGTGCAGACACGTGCTACGTATACGACGCGGACGGCAAGCCGGTGCGACTCACCGATCCGCTGGGACACCAGACCACCACGGCCTACACCAGCGACGAGCTGGTCAAGAGCACGACCGACCAGTACCTACGGGTCACCACCCACGCCTTCGACGCCAACGGGAACCACGTCCGGGTGACGGACCCGCTGGGCAACTCGACGACGAGCACGTATTACGCTGACAACCACCTCAAGTCGAGCGCGGACCCCCTGTCGAACACCACGACGTACGCGTACGACAGCGTCGGCAACACGGTCCAGATCGCCTCGCCGACAGCGAACGCGCCCACCATCGATCCCTCCAACACGGCTCGGGCAACGACGACGACCGCTTTCACCGCCGACAACCTGGTGGCGAGCATCACGGTGCCGGTCTCGCCGGACGGCAACCAGCGTCGACGGACCACGTACCACTACGACCCCAGCGGCCGCAAGCTGAGCCAGGACGTGGGCATGGTCGACGGAAGTGGGGCGTCGTTGGGTTCGGTAGCCACCCAGTCCTTCTCGTACTTCAACGACGGTCGCCTCAATGTCCAGACCGGGCGTGACGGCAGCAGGATCACGACGACCTACGATCCCGCCGGCAACCGCACCCAGGTGAGCGACACCACAGGTGGCGGGGCCCTGGGCGCGGGCTCCACAGTCACATCGACGTTCTACCTCGACAACCTGCCCCGCACCGTCGACGACGGGCGCTGGACCACCACATACAGCTACGACGGGCTGGGCTCGCGCGCAGCGCGCGTCGACAGCCTGGATGGCGCCTCCACGCAGTACCGAACCAACTACCAGTTCGGCGATGCGGAGCTTCCCACGAAGATGGACGCTGCCTCCATCACGACGACGACCGGCACGGGCTCGACCAGTACCACGTGGGGCTATGACCTCGCCGGCCGGCCCAGCTCGGAGATGCACGGCAACAACCAGACGACTGCGTGGTTGTTCAATCCCGACGATACCCTGAACACGCTGACGGTGCGCGACCGCAATCAGAACGCGATCGCAAGGTGGACCTACACGTACGACGCCGACAAGCGGCAGCTTACGCAGGACTTCACGGGCGTTGGCGCGCAGGGCCCGCAGTCACCCGTCCAAGGGAAGTTCAGTTACGTCTACGACGCAGCCGGGCGGGTCACTCAGTACACCATCTGGACGCTCACGGGGGGCAACACGACGCAGCAGGTGGGCTGGGACCCCAACGGCAACCGCATCCTGGCGGGCCAGACCACCTGGAAGTACAACGCGGACGGCTCCATCGCCTCGATGCAGCCGCCCAACCTTCCCGCGCAGAACTACTCGTACGCCGCCACCGGTGAGCTGTCGGCGGATGGCTGCGCCACCTACCAGTACGACGGTTTCGGCCGCCTGTCAACGGTGACGCAGCAACCGAGCACCACCTGCCCTGCACCGACGCCCGGGCCGACGACCTATGCCTACGACGGGCTCGATCGCCAGCGCGGTCGCGTCGACGGAACCACCAGTCCGACTCTCTTCCATCACGACGGCCTCGGCGCTGCCATCTCCATCGAGACCACGGGCACCGCGCCGGCGGCGAACGACACCGTGTACATGCTCGACGCGGCGGGAACACGCAGGGCCGCGGCCAAGCAGGCCCAGGCGGGACCCGCGACGATTCAGTATCTCGCCGGGGACGGCTTCGGCAACGTCACCACGGTGACGGCGCCCGACGGGTCCCTGGCGTGCACCGCGCGATTCGACGCCTTCGGTGTCGCTCAGGGCGCACTCAGCCTGACCAACCCATGCAACACCGGCAGCGCCGTGTCCACCGCCTTCTACCGCGGCGGCCGTCCCGATGCGGCGACCGGCCAGTACCTCTTCGGGTCGCGCGTCTACGACCCCGCCAGGGGCAGCTTCAACCAACCCGACAGCTATCGCTCCGCGCAGCCGGGTGCCGCACTGACCCTGGCGTCGGATCCCATGACCGCCAACGCCTTCAGCTACGCCAACGGCGACCCGGTCAACTTCTGGGACCCGGATGGGCACTGCTCGCGGGTGGACGGCGTCTACGTCCCCTGCGACAACCCCTCCCCGCAGGCGCAGCAGAACTACCAGCAGCACCTCACACAGCAGCAGGCGACCTACTACTCGCCCGCCCCACCGTCACCGCACGAATCCGCACGCCCCGTCAGCGCCTATCTCTCCACAGCACGCCGCGACACCCGCGACGACACCGCCGACGCCGACGCCTACGCGGCACAGAAGCGCGCCGAGATCACCGCCCGGGGCGACCTACGCCACCACCTCCAAGCCAACGGCTTCGACACCGTCAGCTACGGCGGCAACCTCGGGAGCGGCTTCGGCGTGAGCGTGGACCTGCTCAGCGGCAAGTGCATCACCTGCAACTACGACCGCACCGTCGACGGCCACACCTTCGGCTGGAATGGCCAGACCTGGGACTGCTCACCCCGCACCCACGGCGCCACATGCGACGAGAGCCATACCTATGCCTGGAGCGGCAAGGAGGTCGTCGAGTACGACGACGGCGTCAAGAGCGGCGGCTTCTGGTTCCAGGCCGGCCAATGGGCCTGGGATCACAAGGTCGATATCGCCATGCTGGCCATCACCGTCGTCCCCATCGCCGGCGAACTCGCAGACGTGGCGCTCGCCGCCCGGATAGCAGAGGAGACGAGCGCCCTCGCGACCGCCTCTCGTACGGCGTTCACGGCGGCCGAGGAGGCCAAGAACTTCACTGTGCCGCTAAAGCATGTCTTCGGGGCAGCCGGACGTTGGGCGAAATTCGGTCAGGGAGTGGACGCCAACGCTGCGATTGGAGATGCCCTACGGTCGGCGGACGCCGTGTTCTCGCCCAACAACGTCGAAGGGGCATTCCGTGTCACGACCAATCTTGGTAGAGTGATCGGCAGCAGGGGCGAGACAGCTCTTCGCGTCGTAGTGGGCGACGACGGCGCCATCTGGACGGCCTTCCCGGTGAAATGACAGTCGAGATCCGCTTCGATACGGTGCACATCGATGGCGACACGCCAACGACTCGACATGAAGCACTCCTGAGGACGGTCGCCGGTCTCACGATCGAACAAGACGGCGTTGCCGTTTGGAGCGAGATCGACGTACCGATCCTGGAACTTGCCTACCATCTCCACCGATGGCTCTCGCTCGCGGCGCCACGACACGCGCCGTTTGCCTATGAATCGATGGAGTCTGACGAGAAGGAATGGCTCTGGTTCAAGCCTTCACGTGACCAATGGGCTATGGGGGCCGGCCCAACGCTCCTGCTTGACGGAGTCAGCTTCGACGAACTTACAGCCGCTGCGAAGAGATTCGTCGATGACGTTATCCGAGATGTTCCCCCCGCCGTCGACGTCGACGCTCAGGGTCTGATCTCTGATCCGTCCTGACTCTGGTCGCCCGAGGTGCGGCCACGTCGTGACCGCACCGCCACGAGCCGCGACGGCGAGGGCGGCAAGCGTCGATCCGACGCCCATCGACACCGGCGCACTGAGCGGCAGCCCCAGCGCACCCGCTGGGCCGCCGTGCACGGCCGCGATCCTGCACCGGCCTGCACTGCGGCGAAGGGACCGGATACGGCACCGGCGGCTGCCCGATGAGGTTGGACGGCGCACCGCTCTGCGCGCATACAAGGGCTCGCGGTTATGGCCGAACCGACGTTCGTAGCGGCACGCGGAGGGGAGGCGGGCCTGACTGCTCGCGCGGAGGCCCGCGGCGGGTTGCCTCGCGCGCGCCGGGTTGGTTCTGGCCCAAGCTAGCCACAACAAACCCCTTCCACCGCCCGCGCCCATGCGGCGGTTGTAACCGGCGTTGCCGAAGGTGAAGACACTGCCGTCCATGGGCAGCAGTCTCAGTACATCTGACGCCTGTGTAGTAGTATGTGCACGAGCAGTTGGAACGAGCCGGATGACTGGGGATCGCCAGTTGATCAGCTTCATGCGCGCGGCAGGGATGTCCGTGGAGGCGTTCTGATTGAGTGCCTATAACCGACTGCTCGTTCCTGAGACGTGCGAGCGATGCGATACGTCGATCGTCCGTGCAATTCAGTTCAAGTACGGCGACGTTTGGCAGCACGATTACGCCCTCGGGGACACGCTGGTTTGGGACCGCAACAACGTGGGGAATCCCGCCCAGGGGAGTGTCTTGGTGAGCGGTCACCCGGAGCCTCTCCGAGTTGCGGCGACGTCCCCGCTTGGATCGATGACATTCACATTTGTGACGACGTGATTCGCTCGGTGACGAGGCGTGAACCGAGTCACGGAGTACGAGCGATATGGCGACCAGTCCTTCGTCGTCCTGACAGACCGCGAATGAGACGGTGGGTCGGCCGCCGCAATGAAGCCGTCCCATCTTGAGCCCAACTGACAGAGGCGAATCAAGCTGCCAGCCCGCCGATTGCACAGCGCCGCTGAAATCGGATATCGCTCTTCTCGGACGAGTTTGAGCGAGTGTCCTAAGAGTGCGGTCTAGCAGAGCGAGGTCGCCGGATCAGGGACGTCCGGCGCGGCTACGGCGTGGCGGATGGCATGCCGCTCGACTAGGCCTCACCCCGAGGGAGGGCGGCTCCCGCGCCTGAGACCGCGTGCCCGCACCACCACGAGCCCCGCGACGGCGAGGGCGGCCACAGCCGGCGCGACGCCCATCGACACCGGCGCAGTGAGCGGCAGCCCGAGCGCACCCGCCGACGTCGCACCACCCTCGCCCGACGCGACGAGGGCGATGTCATGGGCATTCCCATCGCTCACGGCCAGGTCGCGGTCGCGTCCGTCGTCGCACAGACCGCTGGGCCGCCGTGCACGGCCGCGCTCCTGCACCGGCATGTGCTGCGGCGACGGCACTGGATACGGCGCCGGCGACTGCCCGAGAAGGTTGAGCGGCGCACCGCCCTGCGCGCATGCCACGGCGACGGGCGCAGCGCGAGTCACCGTCGCCGGCAGCGAGGGCACAGACGCGTCCGGAGCAGCCGCGAGATTCAGCGCCCCCGTCAGGTCCGCGACGGTGCTCCGGCGCCACGCACTCAAATTCGGCACCTCCACACCGAATCGTCGCTCCAGGAAGAGCAGCGTCGAAGTGTGGTCGAGCACATCGGAGCAGATCAACCCGCCGCGACTGAACGGCGAGATCACCAGCATGGGCACGCGAAACCCGAGCCCGATCGGACCGCGCGGCTGCGAGCCGCCCGCCGTCAGCCACTCCCCCGCCGTCCCGGCCGCAGACACCGGCGGCGCCACGTGGTCGAAGAACCCCCCGTTCTCGTCCCACGTCACCAGCAGCAGCGTCTTCGCCCACACATCGGGACGCGCCGTCAACACCATCAGCAGCTGATGCAGCGCATCCTCACCCAATCCGGGCGCATCCGGCGGATGATCCGACCACACGTCGTTGATCTGCAGCCAGCTCACCTGGGGAAGCTGCCCGCTCAGCACGTCGCGCGCGAAGTCCTCCGGATACGTCGGCAGCACACCGCGCGCGAACAGCTCCGACGACGGCGACTGGTACGCCGCGAACAGCTGCAGCACATTCGACGACGTCGCCTGCAGCTCGGGGTCCGAATACTGCTTCCACGACACGCCCGCCGCCTGCAACCGCTCCGCATACGTGGTCCACGACAGGCTGCCGTACTGCGACATACCCGGATTGCTGGTCACCGGTCCACCGTGCCGCCCGTCCGCGTCGATGCTCGCCGTCATCGCGTACAGCCGGTTGGGATCGGTCGGCCCCAGCACCGAGCAGAAGTACCGGTCGCACAGCGTGAAGGCATCCGCGACAGCGCGATAGAAGGGCACGTCCTCGCGCGTGTAGTACCCCATCGTCGCCGCGCCGTAGGGATCGTCGGCGGCGAGGTGCACGCGGGCGAACCCGTCCATGCGGCCGCCGTTCCAGCATGCGTGCTGTGCACCCCAGGAATGGGTGACGTCCTCCGTGCACGTCCCGTTCGGCGCCGGCGGCGGCGTCGAGGTATCCAGCCGGAAGGGCAGCAGCCGCCCCACCGGCGCATCGCTCACATTCGCAGGATTCGGCTGCATGAACACCGGCGCGCCGTCGGGCAACCGCAGCGCATGCCGGTCCGAGAAACCCAGCACACCCGGATGGGTGCCGAAGTAGTGGTCGAAGGACCGGTTCTCCTGGATCAGGATGACCACGTGCTCGATGTCTTTGAGCGACGTGCAGCGGCGCGGTGAGGCGGCGAGAGCGCGCTGCAGCCCGGCGGGAGACAGCCCCGCGCCCAGCGCGGCGGCCGCGGTGCCCGCGCCGGTGCGCAGCAGGGCGCGACGGGAGATGCGACGGTCGAGAAAGGGTTCCATCGCTCACAGCAGATGGCCGGTGCACCGCGCACCTTTCAGCGCGCACCACCCCTTAACCGGATGCGAACCCCGCTACCACTCCTCGGAGGTGGCGTCGACGAAGTAGGTGGAGCAGGCCAGCTCGAGCAACTCGGGGGTGAGCAGCACCGGCTCGCCCAGGTAGCGCGCCGCGTGCACCACGTGGTTGAGCAGGTCGCGCGGATGGGCCCCGTGCAGCGCCCTGCCCGTCCTCTGGTACCGGGCGATCAGCGCGTCCACCACCGACATCTCGTAGGGCACCTTCTCGCGCGCGCAGAGCCGGCGCCAGATCTCGCGGTAGTCGTCCTCGGTTGGGTTGGGCACCGCCACCTTGAAGCGCACCCGGCGCAGGAAGGCCTCGTCGACCAGGTCGACCGGCCGCAGGTTGGTCGACAGGATCAGCAGGTTGGTGAACGGCACCGCCACCGAGGTGCCGGCGCGGGCGATGTTCAGGTAGTCGACGCCCTTCTCCAGCGGCACGATCAGCCGGTTGAGCAGATCGCGCGGCGTCATGTGCTGCTGGCGGCCGAAGTCGTCGACCAGGAACAGCCCGCCGTTGGCCTTGAGCTGCAGCGAGGCCTCGTAGAAGCCCAGCGTCTTGTCGAAGCCGAGGTCGAGCATGGCCGGGAGCAGCTCGCCGCCGACCTTGACGACCGGGCGCTCGGTCAGGACCCAGCGCGCGTCGTGCGGCGGTATCTCGCGCTCCACCGGCCGGTGGTGGATGGGGTCGAAGAAGCGGATCACCTCGCCGTGCACGTACAGCGCGCGGGGCACGAACAGCGGCTGGCCGAGAATCCGCGCGCAGGCCTCGGCGATCGAGGTCTTGCCGTTGCCGGGCGGTCCGTAGAGGAAGATCGCCTGCCGCGCCGAGAGCGCCGGGCCGAGGCGGTCGAGCACCTCGTCGGAGAGCACGAGGTGGGCGAAGGCGTCGCGCAGCATCGCCCGATCGACGGAGAGGTCGATGCGCGCCTGGTGCCGGGCAACCGCGCTGTAGACCTCGACCGGCACGGGGGCAGGCCCGGCGTACTGGTTGAGCTCGATCAGCTCTCGCGCGCGCTCCCGCCCGGCGCTGGAGATGAGGTACTGCATGCCGGCGGCGAGGGGCTCGCCCGGGTTGGTGACGGCGGCGCGCATGCCCGTCGACGCGCAGTACGCCTCGTCGCCCAGGAACTTGAGCACGCCCTCGATGAGTGTGAAGGGCAGGCAGGTGTGCTGGGCCAGGTCGCGTCCCAGCATGCCGCCGTTGAAGTAGAGGACCTTGAGGACCAGGTCGCAGACGAAGCTGAAGGGCAGGCCGGCCTCGTCGGCGGACCTGGGCACGGGCGGGAACGCGATCGGGGTGGGCAGGGGTGTGGTCTCGACTGCCATCGGGCGGATTCTCACATCGGCCCCCGGCCGCCTCCGCGGTGGGGACAGGGCTGTGATGCAACCGTTCCGGGAACGCCGGGGCTTCGCGCCACGCCTGCGGGCCTCCGCGAGGCCGCCTCCCGGCCGCCCGCAACGCCTGTGCTACCGTCGCCGCCATGCCAACCGTCGTCCCCATCGACGAGGGGCCGCGCGACCGGCGCCGGGTCGGACCGTTCTGGATCGAGGAGGGGTTCGGGCTGGTCGCCGTCGGGGCAGCCATCCTGCTCGTCTTCGCGGTCCTCTACACCATCGCCGCCCTCCAAGCACCCCGCTGACCGGCGCCGTAACGCCGGGGGGTTTGCCCCGTTCCACGCTTCGTGCGCGGCCCACCAGCCGGCCGCGGCGCATGACCATATGAGCCAGCGCTCCACAGCCCGAGCCGGCCGCGCAGCCACCGCCGCCAACGGTCGCCGCCGCCGCAACAGCCTCACCCGAAGCCGCACCGGCCTTCGCCACAAGCGTGGTGTGCGCATCGCTCTGTTCGTGCTGGCCGCCTTCTCCGCGCTGGGCATCGCCGGGCTCGGCGTCGTCTACGCCGCCTACCAGAACTACAGGAGCCAGCTGCCCAGCGCCGGCACCCTGGCGGCGATGGAGCCGGCCCTCGACACCCACGTCTACGCGCGCGACGGCAAGACCCTGCTGGCGGTGCTGCACAACCCCGACTTCCGCCACCTGCACATCGCCGTCAACGACGTCTCGCGATGGGTCAAGCTGGCCACCGTCGACGTCGAGGACAAGCACTTCTACGAGAACGCCTCGTGGGACCTGCCCCGCATCGTCAAGGCGGCCTACGACAACCTGCGCCACAACGCCAACGCCGGCGGCGCCTCGACGATCACCGAGCAGCTGGCCAAGATCTCCTTCCTCTCCCCGGAGCGTTCGCTCGACCGCAAGATCAAGCAGGTCATCCTCGGCGCTGAGATCGAGAGCAACTTCTCGAAGAGCCAGATCCTCGAGATGTACCTCAACCGCATCGCCTACGGAAACCACGCCATCGGCATCGAGACGGCCGCGCAGCTCTACTTCCAGAAGAGCGCGCATGACCTCGACCTCGCCGAGGCGGCGATGCTGGTCGGCCTGCCCAACTCGCCGACCCTGTACAACCCGCTCAACCACGACGCCGGCGTCGACGTCAACCCGCTGGCCAAGCAGCGCCAGAAGGTGGTGCTCGACGCCATGGTGGCCAACGGCGACATCACCCGCGCCCAGGCGACCGACGCCTACGCCGAGAAGCTCACCTACCACCGTTTCGACGAGGGCGACCAGACGCCCTACCCCAACTTCATGGACTTCCTCACCCGCTGGCTCGACACCAACTACGGCGACGCGTACCGCAAGCCGGGCGGCTGGGACATCGTCAGCACCATCGATCCCGGCAAGCAGAAGCTGGCCGAGGACGCCGTCAAGGCCGGTGTTCTGGCCAACCAGGCGAAATACAACATCCACGACGGCGCGCTGGTCAGCATCGATCCCAAGACCGGTGAGGTGCTCGCCCTGGTGGGCACGTGGGATGTCGCCGACAAGGTGGTCTCCGACCGCAACCTGGCGCTGGAGCCGCGCCAGCCGGGCTCGACGATCAAGCTCTTCACCTACACCTCGGCGATCGCCTCGCGGCAGTTCACCATGACCACGCCGATCCAGGACTCGCCGGTCACGCTCTCGGTCGGCGGCGGCAAGACCTACTCACCGCTCAACTACGACCGCAGCTGGCACGGCACCTGCCAGCTCCAGCAGTGCCTGGCCAACTCGTACAACGTGCCCGCCGTCAAGGTCGAGGCCAAGGTCGGCATTCCCATGATCACCGACCTGGAGATCAACGCCGGCCTCAAGTCCCTGGCGCTGCCCAACAACCGCCCGTGGGCGACCCTCTACGCGGCGACCCTGGGCGGCATCCCCAACGGCATCAGCCCGCTGGAGCTTGCCGACGGGGTGGCCACCATCGCCAACCTGGGCGTCCAGCACGACGCCACCCCTGTGCTCAAGATCACCGAGCACGGGTCGAGCAAGGTCGTCTTCGCACACGACCCGCTCACCAGCGGCCGCCGCGTCGTGCCCGAGAACGTCGCCTACATCATGTCGGCGATCACCAGCAACGACCGCAACCGTGCCTCCGCCTTCGGCGCCGGCAGCGACCTGACCCTCAAGGACCATCGTGTGTCGGCCAAGACCGGCACCACCGAGAACTTCTCCAGCAACTGGACGGTGGGCTGGACTCCCGACCTGGTCAGCGTCGTGTTCGTGGGCAACCCCGCGCAGAGCTGCCTGAAGGCGAGCGACAACGCCGCGATGGCCACGATCATCGCCCAGCGCCATCTCAGCATCGACCTCAGCTCGTACACGTTCAGCGCCGCCGACCTGAAGTCGTACGGGCTGCAGCCGCTCAACAGCGAGTGCGGACCGCTGACCAACTCGACGGGCATCACCGGCGCCGCGCCGATCTGGCACTCGTACATGACCAGCGCCCTGGCCGGCATCCCCAACCACTGGTACGCCAAGCCGGCCGACCTGCTCACCCAGGGGAGCGGCGACTTCGCCAACTACTTCATCCCGGGCACCGACGCGTCCTGCTACTACTACGCGCCGTCGCCCGACGCCGGCAACGCCTGCACCTACAGCGGCACGACGCCTCCCCCCCCGCCGCCGACGCCCGCCGCGTCGCCCGCGCCGGGAGCACCCGCGTCGCCGACCGCCAACGCGTCGCCGACGCCGAAGCCGTCCCCCAGCCACTGAGACGCGCGTTGCGGCCTTGCGCCGCAGGGGGCTGGGTAGACTGCTGGCGATGACTTCGCCTCAGGTCCCTGGCGACGAGGCCGTCGTCTCCGCCCCGCCGCCCGGCCCACCGCCGCTCGTCCTGGCGGTGGCGCTCGACCTGGTGACGCGGTACCGCCTGCGCCTCACCGACGCGCGCGACAGCCGGCTCGGTCCGCTCGCCGGCGACGCCTACATCCTCGGTGCCGCGCAGTGGACCGGACGGCGCGCCGCCTTCGTCGGCTTCTACCGGGCACCCGCCGACCCCGTTGCCGCCGCCACCGACCTGGAGGCGCGGATGCGCGCCGCGGAAGCCTGGGGCAACCAGCGACTCGGCACCCAGGGAGCCCAGCGCTGCGACATCCTGCTCATCGCCCTGGGAGGCGCGTTTGCCAAGCCACAGCAGGTGGTTTCGGGCATCGGTGGGGTGCAGGTCGGCGCCATCGCCGTCGACGCGGAGGAGGCCGCGGTGCAGGTGCTGGTGCCGGTGCCACCCAACCTGCCCGGCGCCGGCGAGGTGCGCGCCCACGCCCGCGCCATCGTGGCGGGCCGGCCGGTGCCGACCCTGGCCGCCGTCGACCTCGCCGAGCGCCAGACCGTCGCCGGCGGCTACGCGCAGCCGACCCGGCGCGCCCTGGCCCAGCAGACGGTGGTCACCTATGGGCTGATCGCGGCCTTCGTGGTCATCTGGATCCTGGAGCGGACCCTCCACGTCCCCGCCGGCCAGCCCGAGCCCATCGACCTCGCCCTCGGCGCCCTGGCCGACGTCTCGCCCTACTCGCACGACTGGTGGCGGTACATCAGCAGCGGCTTCCTCCACCTGCCCAACACGCCCGTGCACCTGCTCTTCAACGGCTTCGCCATGCTCTACGTCGGGCGCCTGGTGGAGCAGCTCTACGGACGCCTTGTGCTGCTCGGAGTCTTCCTGCTCGCGGTGGCCGGAGGGGGGCTGCTCTGGGTCGTCGCCGGTGCGGCGGGGATCGCAGGCCCGGGCACCTCGGTGGGCGCGTCGGGCGGGCTCATGGGGCTGATCGGTCTGCTGGTGATGCTCGGTCGCTTCCAGGGGCGCGACGTTCCCGTCGGAGTTGTGGCCAGCATTCGCCAGTACGCGCTGACCATCGTGGTGATCAACGTGGTCATCGGCTTCGCCCTGGGTGGCAGCATCAACAACTTCGCCCATGTGGGCGGGTTTCTCACCGGCGCGCTGCTCGGTGTCTGGGTGCCGCCGCGAGCGGGGGTCGGCGGGCGGGCGCTGCGGCGCTGGCAGGAGGTGGTGCTGGTGGCCGTGATCGCCGTGAGTGCCATCGCGCTCGGGCTGGCGGCGCAGCACGCCTTCTCGGTGCTCACCGCGGTGCCGCAGAACACGCTGGCGCCGTCGCTCTAGCCGGGTCCAACCCGGGGCTTGGCGCGAACTAGACGATCGACTATGACGCGACTTGACACGCTGCGTTGTGGTGCGCGATACTCAGCGGTGCCAGGGCCCCTCGCCTGACCAGCGGGCGCGGCCGGCAGCCCGATCCGCTCTTCCCCTCCAACCGGGGGAGGTCCTTCCCACGAGGGGCCTCCCTCTCGCTCTTTAAGAGCGGCCGCCGCTCAGCCCGCGGCGTGGGTGTTGGCGCCGACGCGGCCCCAGAGGCCCTCCAGGTCGTAGAAGGTGCGCTCGCCCGGCAGGAAGACGTGGGCGATCACCGAGTCGAAGTCGAGGCACGCCCACGAGGCGTCGCGCAGGCCCGCCACGTTGAGCGGGCGGACGCCAGATTGCCGAGCCATGGCCTCGATATTGTCAACGATGGCCCGAACCTGGCGGTCGGTGTCGCCCTCGCAGATGACGAAGAAGTCGGCGATGGTGGTCTTGCCGCGGAGGTCGAGGGTGACCACGTCGCGTGCCTTTTTGTCTGCGGCCGCCGTCGCGATCAGGTCGGCCAGCTCGGAGGGGCTCATCCGCACCGCATTATCCCACGGGGTCTCGAGATGCGCCGTACCAGCCGCGCGCACGGATCAACCCGGCCACCGCCGGCGCCACCATCCCCTCGACGCTCTCCCCCGCGGCGAACCGGCGGCGGATCTCGGTGGCGCTCACCGGCGGCGAGTCGACGTGGATCAGCCGGGTGCGCTGCGGGTCGAAGCCCAGGGCGCGCATCTCCGCCTCGTCGAGCCGCGGCACGCCGGTGCGGTTGACCAGCACGAAGCGGGCGCGGTCGAGCAGGTTCTCGACGCGGTGCCAGCGAGGCACCTCGCGGGCGGCGTCCGCGCCCAGGGTGAGCCAGATCTCCGTGCCGGGATGCTCACGCTCCAGCTCGGCGAGGGTGTCGACCGTATAGGACGGCCCCGGGCGGCGCGCCTCGACGTCGAGCACGCGCACGTGGGGACGGCCCTCGGCGGCGGCCTCGGTCATGGCCAGGCGCTCCTCCGCCGACGCGTGGGCGGGCCCGCGGTGCGGCTGCTCGCCGGTGGGCAGCAGCCACGCCTCGTCGGCGCGGGCGGCGCGGCGCACCTGCTCCAGGACACCGAGGTGGCCGGCGTGGATGGGGTCGAAGGTGCCGCCGAGGACGACGGCGCGGCGTGGCACGGCGGTCATTCCCGTTCGACGTCCTCGTCGCTCCACTCGAACTCGATCTCGCCGATGCGCACCGTGTCCCCGGGGCGCGCGCCCGCCTTGCGCAGCGCCTCGTCCACGCCGGCCTGGCGCAGGCGGCGCTGCAGGCGGACCACCGCCTCCTCGCTGTCGAGGTCGGTCATGGCCACGGCGCGCTCGATGGCGCGGCCGGCCACGTGGTAGACGCCACCGTCGTCGGCGACGCGGAAGTCGCCCAGGCCGCGGCGGCGCTGCGTATAGACGCGCTGGGGCTCGCCGGCGGCCACGCCCGCCGAGACCCCCGCCGCCTCGGCGCGCTCCGCCGCCTCGCGAGCCCGCTCCTCGGCCACGCGCGCGGCCGCCGCGGAGAGCAGGTCTCGGGTGCCCTCGCCGGTGGCGGCCGCGATCTGCCAGGCGTCGGGCAGCGCGCCGGCGGCCAGCTCGGCGGCGTTGGCGGCGCCCTCGGCCGTGTCCACCTTGTTGAGCGCCACCAGCGTCGGCTTGCCGGCCAGCGTCTCGCTGAAGGCGCCCAGCTCGGCGGTGACCTGCGCCAGCGCCTGCAGCGCAGCCTCCGTCCCGGCGGAGGCGTCGACGAGGTGGACCAGCACGCGGGTGCGCTCCAGGTGGCGGAGGAAGTCCAGGCCGAGCCCGGCGCCCTGGGAGGCGCCCTCGATGAGCCCGGGGACGTCGGCGATGACCACCGTGCGCCCGCCCTCCAGCTCGGCGACGCCGAGGTTGGGCACCAGCGTGGTGAAGGGGTAGGCGGCGATCTTGGGGTGGGCGCCGGTGAGCGAGGCGAGCAGCGTCGACTTGCCGGCGTTGGGCAGGCCGACCAGGCCGATGTCGGCGATCAGCTTGAGCTCGAGGTGGACGCGGCGCTTGACGCCCGGTTCGCCCAGCTCGCCGATGCGCGGCGCCTGGCGGGTGGAGCTCTTGAAGCGCGTGTTGCCCTGGCCGCCGCGTCCCCCCGCGGCGACGACCACCGTGGCGCCCTCGCTGTCGAGGTCGGCGAGCACCTCGCCGGTGTCGGCGTCGGTCACCACCGTGCCCGCCGGAACGGGCAGGACCAGCTCGGCGCCGCGCCTGCCGCTCTTCAGCGCACCGGCGCCCGCCACCCCGTTGGGGGCGTGGAAGCTGCGCCGGTCGCGAAAGGCGGCGAGCGTGGTGACGTTGGGATCGGCGCGGACGATGACGTCGCCGCCCGCACCGCCGTCACCACCGTCGGGTCCGCCCTGGGGGACGAACTTCTCGCGACGGAAGCTCACGGCGCCCCGCCCTCCGTCGCCGGCGGCGACGCTGACGGTGACCTCGTCGAGGAACAGGCTCAGGCGGTGGCGGCCTCGGCGACCGGCTCGTCGACTGCCTGCGCGTCACCGAGCGCCGCCTGGGCGAGCCGGGCGATGGGCAGGGCGAGCACGTTGACGCGGGTGCGGTCGTGGCCGGTGTGGTCGAAGGCGACCGTGCCGCTGCGCAGCGCGAACAGGGTGTGGTCGCGACCCACGCCGACGTTCTGGCCGGGGAGGATGCGGGTGCCGCGCTGGCGGACGAGGATGGTGCCGGCGAGGACGAGCTGGCCGGCGCCACGCTTCACGCCGAGGCGCTGGCCCTGGCTGTCGCGGCCGTTGCGGGAGCTTCCGCCACCTTTCTTGTGAGCCATGGGTCAGGACTCCGGGGTCTCGCCGCTGTCGGCGGCGGGAGTGGATTCGGGCTTCTTGGCCCGGGGGCGGGGGGTCTTCTTGGGGACTTCGGGGGCCGCGGCAGCCGGGGCCTCCGGGGCGTCCGGCGCGGCGTCGGCCGTGGGCGCCTCGGCGGCGGCGGTCGTGGCGGCCGCACCGGTGATGTCGCCGGGCTCTGCTGCGCCGGTCGTTGCGCCGGTCTCGTCGGCGGGTTCCGCCGTCGCCTTGGGCTTGCGGGAGCGGGCCGGCTTGGCAGGCGCCTCGTCGACCTTGGCGGCCACCACCTTGGGCTCCGGCAGCGGCTCGCCGGCGGCGAGGACGGCCTCGACGCGCAGCTCGGTGAGCAGCGAGCGGTGGCCCTGGGTGCGGCGGTAGCGCTTCTTGGGCTTGTACTTGAAGACGCGGATCTTGGCGCCCTTGCCGTGCGACACCACCACCGCGGCGACGCGGGCGCCGTCGACGACAGGGGTGCCGACCTGGGTGCCGCCGTCACCGGCGACGAGGACGACGGGCTCCAGCGCCACCATCGCGCCGACCTCGGCGGTGAGCCGGTCGACGACGAGGCGGTCGCCCGGGCTGACCCGGTACTGGTGGCCGCTCTGCTGCAGGATCGCGTACATGCGTGACTTCGAAAAGGGTGGATACAAAGAGGCGCAGCGCAGGCGCGGCTGACCGCCGCCCGCTCGAGGCGCGAGCGGGAAGATTAGCACAGCCCTACGGCTTCTTCGTCGGCGTGGGAGCGGGCTTGGGGGTCGGGGTGGGTTCCGGCGTGGAGGTGGGCTTCGGTGTCGCGGCCGGCCGGGCGGTGGGGCTCGGCGAGCCGGAGGGCGACGGGCTCGGCGTCGGC
This sequence comes from Candidatus Dormiibacterota bacterium, assembly GCA_035995545.1. Taxonomy (GTDB): domain Bacteria; phylum Chloroflexota; class Dormibacteria; order Aeolococcales; family Aeolococcaceae; genus DASRDZ01. Next base: position 97,920 of record DASYKI010000019.1, on the reverse strand, counting down.
GCACTGATCACCACTGGCGCGCTGTCGCCGAGCGAGATGACGGCGCCGTCGGCGTTGGTGAGCTGCGCGGTGACGGGGTAGCGGCCGCCCTGGGCGGTGGCCAGCACCTTGCCGGTGAACACGATACTCATCGCCCCCGGCCTGCCCTCGCTGCCCGCCGGCAGCACCCAGCCACCGTAGTAGACGATCAGGGCGCCCGCGATGGGGTCGACAGGATCGGCGCGCTGGAAGTTGCCGGTCACCGACTCGGTCTTGTTGAAGGCGATGCTCCCCGGCAGGGTGACCAGGATTCCCACCCCCTTGGCCTGGCCGCTGCCGCGGTTGAGCACGGTCACCCGGTAGTGGACGAGGTCGCCGCGCTTGGCGGTCGATTCGTCGGCGGCGATCGTCATGCCCAGGTCCGACGCGGCCAGCATCACCACCGCGGCCTCCTTGCCCACCACCTCGTCGCCGCCGTCGCTGAAGACGTGGGGGGTGAGGCGGTAGTCGGCCGGTTTGCCGTTGGCCTTGACGGTGAAGGTGATCTCCAGAGTGGAGCGCAGGGGCGCCCCGTTCGAGTCGACACCGGGCGCGCCCAGCGACCACTGGCCCCAGAGGGGCTCCGCGCTGGCCACCACCGGGTCGGAGGGCTGGGTGCGGGTCACCGAGCCCGAGGGATCGTTGACGCTCAGCGTCGACTGGTAGCGGAACGACGCCGGCAGGTCGACGCGAACGGTGACCCCGGTGGCCTGCCCCGGTCCCGCGTTGACCACGTCGACCTTGAAGGTCGCCTCGGTCCCGGGACGGGCCTTGCCGCCTCCGTCGCTGGTGGACACCACCGCGGCCGTGACCACCAGATCGGAGGACGCGGAGCCGCACGCGGAGAGTGCAGCGATCAGCGGCAGGATGACGAGCGCCGCGGGAAGCAGCGCGGCCGCCCTGCGCGGCCACGTGTGGATGGTCTTGGCTCTGCTGAGAATGGCGAGGATTCCGTGTTGGCGGACGAACGGCCCTCGCGGCCTCGCGCCGTTTAGACCCGCTGCGGGGCCCGGACGGTCGAGAGCGGACGGCGCACCGGCCGCGGCGGGGCCAGCGGCACATCGGGCGTCGCCGGCAGGGGCACAGGGTAGCCCGCCTCGCTGAGCAGGCGCAGTGCCAGGGCCACGTCGAGCCCGACCACGGTGTCCAGACGACCACCGACCGCCTCGATGAAGTCGCTGGCGCCACCCTGGATGGCGTAGCCCCCGGCCTTGTCGAGCGGCTCGCCGGAGGCGACGTAGGCCTCCAGGTCGGCGTCGCTGAAGGTGCGCATGCGCACGGCGGAACGGCTGACCCCGAGCGCCTCGGCGCCCTCGGGCGCGGCGATGGCGCAGATGCCGGTGAGCACGGTGTGGCGGCAGCCGCGCAGCTGGGTGAGCATCTCGCGGGCGCGCTCCGGAGTGTGCGGCTTGCCCATCGGGCCGCGCGGGCCGATCACCATGGTGTCGGCGCCGATGACGAAGGTGCCCACCGGCTGGGTCAGGGCCACGGCCAGCGCCTTCTGGCGGGCCAGCAGCTGCACCGCGAGGTCGGCGCACATCCCCGGCGGAGGGGCCTGATCTTCGGGGGGCTCGACGATGGTGAAGCGGATCCCGACCTTGGCCAGGAGCTCACGCCGGCGCGGACTCGAGGAGGCGAGAACGATGCGTGTCATACGCGCACGACAGAGGGCGACAAAGATTTGGGCATATGGATCCAGCGGCCGGATGGCGTCGCATGATGCGATCGAAGCGACGGCGCCGTCACAGCACGAGCCTGCGCGACGGTGCAGCGCAATCGTACCAATTCCAAAGGATTTCGTCAGTCTCGGGTTTTCGCCACTCAGCGGCTGGCAAGCGCTGTCAGAACAATCGAAGCAATCGCGGCAGCGGGTGCCAGCAGCGCGGGGGGCATCCCGTGCGTGCCGGTGACTCGGCGGGTGAGTGCGCCCAGGCCCGCGTAGATGGCAATCCCGGCGAGGGTCATCCCCGCCGCGGCTGCCGCGGGCAGGTTGGACCACCCCGGCGGGGCGAGCAGCACGGCGGCGACGAGCGCGGGCACGGCGAGACTCAACGCGCGCAGGCCTCGGGGGACGTTGGGGTCCTGGACGCGCCCGAGCAGGGGCGCGGCGGCGAGCAGCGCGGTGGCGGCGAGGGCGCGGGCGGCCGCGAGCTCGCGGCCGGGCAGGGTGACCACCACGGGGAAGGACAGGGTCGCCGCCGACGCCGCCAGGACCAGGAGTGGTGCCATGGCGGCGACCCCCGCGGTGATGCGCCAGCGCGTCCAGCGGGCGGGCGGGGTCCCCGCGGCGATGCCGCCGCCGATGAGCAGCATGGCGGCGAGCAGGTTGGCGGGTGCGCCGTTCGACGACGGCAGGGCGGTGGCGGGCGCCTGGGGCAGCGGAACCAGCGCCGCGCCGAAGAGCAGGAGCACGGCGCTGGCGGCCTCGGTGGCGCTCCACGGGCGGCGGCCGTGTGGCAGGCGTCCGGCCAGGGCGGCGCCGCCCGCGGCCGCGCAGGCGTAGACGCCCCCGGGGAAGATGGTCACCGCCACCACGGCGGCGAGCAGGCCGAGCACGTCCATGGGCGTCAGCCCACCCCGAACACGTGGAGGGCGATGGGCTCGGGGGCGAACCCCAGGCCGAGCAGGGCGACGACGATGAGCCAGGCGAGGGCGCGGCTGGGGATGCCGGCGGGCGGCGTGTCGGGTCGCGGCGTGGCGCCGCGCCCGGCCAGGCCGCGGACGGCGACGGCGGTGAGCACCGCGACGGCGACGTAGGAGAACACGCTGACCGCCGTGCCCGATGCGGCGAAGGCCTGCAGGGCGAGGAAGCGTCCCCAGAAGCCGGGGAGCGGGGGCACGGTGACCAGGCTCAGCCAGGCGAGGCGGCGCTGCCGCTCCAGGCCGGCGCGTGCGGGGTTGAGCAGCAGAGGGGCGGCGCAGAGGTGGGCTAGGACGACGAGATAGCCGCCCAGCCGCGCCGTGGAGTGCTGGGTGCCGAGCGCGGCGGCGGCCAGGGCGTAGTCGGCGAGCACGACGCGTCCATAGGCGCCGGTGCGGTCGCGCAGGGCCTGGACGCCGTTGAACAGCGCGGTGGCCAGGCCGAGGCCGAGCAGGGTGTTGGCCAGCGGCGTGCGCGCCCCGAGGGGAAGCTGAGGGAGCACGAGGCCCGCCGAGAAAAGGACCGCGGGGGCGAGCAGCAGCATCCAGGGGGCGAGGTCGGCAGCTTTCACGGCGCTGACCGCCGCGGAGGCCCAGCCGCCGAGCGGCACCAGGGCGAGCTGGGCGCAGAGGCCCCCGGCGAGGAGCCCGCCGGCCAGGGCGGTGCGGGTGTCGATGGCCTCGCTGGCGCGCGGGATGAACGCCGAGGCGGCGAGCAGGGAGGCGGCCCCGATGCCGGCGATGCGCCCGGTGGCCAGCGCGGCCCGTCCTGGCGCGGCGGCGATCCAACGCACGGCGAGCGCTGACACCGCGGCCGCGATGGCCAGGCTCCAGATGATCGGCACCGTTGCGGAGAGCAGCACGACCCCCGCGGCGCCGACGAACGCCGTGGTGAGCGCCTCGCCGCCCTCCAGGCGGGGGGCCAGGGCCAGGGTGGCGGCCAGGGCGAGGCCGGCACCGACGAGCAGCCCCACGGCCGGGTGGCCGAGGACGAAGCTGGCGCCGTAGCCGGCGGAGGTGGGGCCGGGCCACCTGTCGGAGGCGGTGACCAGCAGGCCGAGCAGGCCGGCCATGGCGGGGGCGATCCAGGCGAGCCGGCGGCGGCGGAGCAGCGGGAGCAGGGCAGCGGCAAGGACACCGGTGGCCGCCCAGACGGCGGCGTAGACGACCGGGGTCATGCGGACACTTCCCGGCGCAGGGGGCGGCGGTGGCGGCCGACCAGCCAACCCGCGGCGGCGGCGGCCACCGGGGCCATGCCGGCGGCGGCGCTGGCCTCGGGGATGGCCCCGGGGCCGGCTTCGAGGATCCAGCTGGTCGCGGCGGCGAGGCCGAGCACCGCGGCGGCGGTGGCCAGGTCTTCGAGGGAGCGGGCGCGGAGGAGGCGCAGGCAGCCGACGAACCAGACGTAGGCCGCCGCGAACACCGCACCGTGCGCGGAGGCGACGCCGCCCACCGGCACATTGAGGCTCACCCACGACGCCGCCGGGAGTGCCAGCGCCGCACCGATCGCCCGCACGCTGCGCGGGCCGAAGAGTGCCGCGGGCGGCGCCACCACGGGCACCGACGGGTCCAGCCCCGGCAGCCAGCGCATCCCGATGGCCGCGCGCATGGCCACCGTCCCGGCGATCACCGACGACAGACCGCCGAGCACGGGGACCAGCGCCCCCGGACCACCGCCCAGCTGCGCCGCCGCCGGCGCCAGGCCGAGCCCCGCGAACAGCGCCGCCGCCCGCACACCGCGGCGCCCGTCGACCATGGCCGCGACCAGGCCGCCCAGAAATCCGAGGCTGGCGACCGGTGCCTGGCTCACGCGGTACACCCGCGGTCGTTCTCAGCGCCGGCACGACCAATCGCCGTCACCGGAAGATGAACAGGCACGCGACCACCCCCACGACCACCAGGGCCAACCCGGGCTGCTCCACCAGCCACCCGTCGACCGCCGCCAGCCCGCCTGTCGCCCGGCTCAGCCAGCGGCCGAGCTGCGCGCGCGCCGGGAACGTCGCCGACCCCGCACGCAGCGACTGCGCAGCCCCCGCCGGGACGCCCGCCTCGCGCGCCGGCCAGCGCCGCCCCACCACGGTCGCCGCCGACCCGGCGGTGGCCAGCGCAACCAGCACCGCGATGGTCAGGTACCCCCCCGGCCACGCGGCTCCCGGCGCGCGCGCGGTGGCGACGTCGAGCGCCCCCTGCACGCTTCCCGCCGCCGAGGCGACGCGCTCGACGAACAGCGACTGCACCAGCCCGGGCAGCAGGGCCGCCACCAGAGACACGCCCAGCACCAGCGCGGCGTCGAGGCGCGGCCCCCGCACCCGCCCCGCCGGTGGCGACGACGCCAGCGCCGCTCGCGCCGCCAGCGCCCCAACCACCGCGCAGAGCACGGCGATGGCGCCGAGGAACACCGCCACCGCGCTCCGTGGCAGCCCCTGCGCCGCCACCGCCCCCGTCCCCAGCAGCACCGCGGTGGTGCCGAACCCGACCGGCAGCCCGCCCATCCCCGCCAGCGCCAGCGCCCGGACCCAGGCAGCGCCTCGCCCCGACCCCTCGTCGCCACCGGCGCCCCAGGCCGGCGCAGCGGCCAGCCCCAGCACCAGCGCAAAAGCGAGCGCCGCCATTCCCGACAGTGCCGCCGCAGAGCCCACGCCCGACAGGGCCACCACCTCCCCCGCCATGGCCACCGCCAGCCCGCGCCCCGCCGCCGCCGGCACCCTCCACGCCCGAGCCGCCCGCACCGCGCCCAGCAGCGCCGCAGCGAGCCCAACCGCCCCCAGGAGGTCGCCGACACCCGTGGCCAGCTGAGTCCCGGTGACCTGCTCCAGCCGCAGCAGCACCAGCAGCCCGCAGGGAATCGCCGCCACCGGCAGCCATGCCGTCGACGCCGCCCGCCCCGGCCTGCCCGGCAGCGCCGCGGGGGCGAACAGCCGCATCGCCCCGGTGAAGGCCCAGGGCCCGGCGATCCCCCAGCCCACCGCGCTGGCCGGGATGGCGCTCAGATCCGAGGTCTGCAACGAGCTCTGCAGCGAGACCGCCGCGACCAGCAGTCCCAGCGCCGACGCGCTCTGCACCGCGAACGCGACCCGGGCGCGCAAGCGCAGTCGCGGCGACGCCCCGGCAGCCAGCAGCAGCGCACCGACATCCGCGATCTCGATGCCGCCGAAGAGCAGGACCGCACTCCCCGCCAGCGCCGCCACGTAGGTTCCTGCCAGACATAGCAGCAACGCGCAGCGCTCCAGCGGCTGCCGGCGCCTCTCCGCCAGCGCCAGCAGCGCCACCGCGGTGGCGAGCAGGCAGATCACCAGCGCCGGGGGATCCGCGCGCGCCATCAGTGGCACACCGGGCGCGAACTGCCCGAGATCGCGCTCCACTCGCGACGACGGCAGGATCAGCGTCGCGTCGCTCAAGAGCAGCGCGCCGGCCACACCGGCGGCCAGCATGGCCACCAGCCGCGCCCACCCCGACAGGCGCCGCGGCAGCAGGTAGCAGAGCAGCGCCGCCGCAAACAGAACGCCGGGAGCGGCGAAGAGCCGCACCCCGGGATTCACCCCACGCCCCCCGGTCCACCGTCCGCGGCGCGCACCGCGGCCCCGATCCCCGTCAGGACGACGCCGCCCGCCCCGACCGACCGAAGCTCTGCAGTCCCACCTCCTCGGCGCAGTAGGGGCAGACGTGCCAGCCAAGGCGCAGCCACTTGCCACACGTGGTGCAGCGGCGCGCGAACTGCGTCCGGCAGTAGGGGCAGATGACGAAGTCCTGCTCGATCTCGCGACCGCAGCTGGGGCAGGGGCGCGAGGTCGGCAGCTCGACGACGTCCTCCTCCGCGAGCGCCTGCTCCTCGAGCTGCAGCGCGCGCTCCTCGTCGAGGGTGCGCGGTGGCCGGATGATGAGGTAGAGCAGCACACCGAGGAAGGGCAGCCCGAGCCCGATCAGCCCGGCGAAGACGGCGAACAACCAGGAGTCGCTGCGGCGGCGCGCGTCGCGCACCACCCAGAAGGCGACGGCGACGTAGAGCACGGTGAAGTAGATGATCGCCGCGACCACGGCGACGAGCAGTCCGCTGCCCAGGGAGTCGAAGGGGTTGGCGGCGATCATGCGGCGTCCTCACCAAGAAGCTGCTGCAGCCGGGCGCGTTCCGCGAGCGCCTCACTGAGCCGGGTGCGCGCCTGCTCGACGACGTCGTGGGGCGCGCGGTCGGTGAACCCCGCGTTGCCCAGCTGCGCCTGCAGGCGCTGGATGCGCGTGCCGGTGTCGTCGAGCTGCTTGCGCAGGCGGCCGGTGTCATCGGCGCCGGCGGCGCCGACGTACAGCGTCGCGTGCGCGCCACCGGCGACCACGCGCACCGCCGTCATGCCGGCGGGTTCGCTGTCGACCACGGTGAACGGCGCCAGCGACTCGACCAGCCGTCCCACCTCGGCGTGGCCCAGCGCGCCGTCGCTGTCGACGAGCAGCGGCTGGCGGTCGCGCGACGCCGCCGGCACGCCCGCCTCCTGGCGCGCCGCGCGCAGAGCCTGCACCAGGTCCTGCACCTCGTCGACGGCGGCGCGGGCCGCCTGGGTCGTCTCGTCCTGCCACCACTGCGGCGTGGTGGGCCACTCGCGCAGCTGCAACGACGGCGCGGCACCGGGAAGCCGCTGCGCGCTCTCCTCGGTGATGAACGGCATGAAGGGATGCAGCAGGCGGAGCAGCACGTCCAGCGAGGTGATCGCCGTCCAGGCGGCGGCGCGTCGCGAGGTGGGGTCGGCGTCGTCGCGCAGGCGCGCCTTGCTCATCTCCACGTAGCGGTCGCAGAAGGAGTGCCAGATGGTGTCGTAGAGGCGCTCCATGGCGTCGTGGAAGCGGTACTGTTCGATGGCGCTGTCGCAGGCGGCGACAGTTTCTGCCAGGCGTGACAGCATCCAGCGGTCCTCGGGAGCGAGGTCCTCGGGACGCACCTCGCCGGGGTCGGCGATGCGGTCGCTGTCGTCGCCGTCGCCGAGCCGGGTGACCAGGAAGCGGGTCACGTTCCAGAGCTTGTTGGCGAACCGCTGGTAGGAGGAGATGCGGTCCTCGTCGAAGCGCATGTCCTGCCCCGAGGTGCCCACCGCGCCGGCCCAGGCGCGCACCGCGTCGGCGCCGTAGCGCTCGATCATCTCCACCGGGTCGATGGTGTTGCCCTTCGACTTGCTCATCCGCGAGCCGTCGGCGGCGAGAATGGTGCTGTTGATGATCACGTCGTGAAAGGGCTCGGCGCCCTGGAAGCGCAGGCCGGTCATGATCATGCGCGCCACCCAGAGAAAGATGATCTCGCGCGCGGTGACCAGCACGTCGCCGGGGTAGAAGCGGCGCAGGTCGTCGCTCTGCTCGGGCCAGCCGAAGATGGCGAAGGGCCAGAGCGCGCTGCTGAACCAGGTGTCGAGCACGTCCGGGTCGTGCTGCAGCTCGGTGCTGCCGCACTCGGGACAGGAGGCGGGCTCCTCGATCCAGGCGAAGCGGTGCCCGTTGCCGCACGTCGACACCGGGATGGCGTGGCCCAGCCAGATCTGGCGCGAGATGCACCAGTCGCGGATGTTGCGCATCCAGCGCAGGTAGACGTCGTTGAAGCGGCGCGGGTGGAAGCGGACGCGGCCCTGCTCGTTGGCGGCGATGCCCGGCTCGGCGAGCGGCCTCATGGTGACCCACCACTGCTCGCTGATCAGCGGCTCGAGCACCTCCCCGCAGCGGTCGCAGTGGCCCACCTCGTGGACGTATTCCTCCTCCTTGACCACAACTCCCGCGTCGCGGAGCGCCTGCAGCACCGCGGTGCGCGCCCTCATGACGGTGAGGCCGTGGAACTGGGGCAGCTCGGGCACGTCCATGGTGCCGTCCAGCGCGATGGCGGTGATGATGGGCAGGCCGTGGCGCTGGGCGATGTCGAAGTCGAGCGGATCGTGGCCCGGGGTCACCTTGAGCGCACCGGTGCCGAAGTCGCGTTCCACGCCGGCGTCGGCGACGATGGGAATGCGCCGGCCGGTGAGCGGCAGGATCACGTGCTTGCCGACCAGGTCGCGATAGCGCGGGTCGTCGGGATGCACGGCGACACCGGTGTCGGCCAGCATCGTCTCGGGGCGCACGGTGGCGATCACGATGTCGCCGCCCTCTTCGACCGGATAGCGGAGCTGCACCATGGCGTCGGTGTGCTCCTGCCAGTCGATCTCCTCGTCGCTGATCGCCGAACGGCAGCGCGGGCACCAGTTGACGATGCGCGGGCCGCGGTAGATCAGGCCCTCGTCGTAGAGCGCCTTGAACGCGGTGCGGATGGCGCGCACGTACTGCGGGTCCAGGGTGAAGCGGGTGCGCGACCAGTCGAGGCTGAAGCCGAGGGCGCGCATCTGGCGGAGGATGCGTCCGCCGTACTCGGCGTACCACTGGTCGACGCGCAGCTGGAAGCCGGCGCGGCCCAGCTCCTCCTTGCTCGACCCCTCGACGGCGAGCTGGCGCTCGATGACGTTCTGGGTGGCGATGGCGGCGTGGTCGGTGCCCGGCGCCCACTCCACCTCGAAGCCGCGCATGCGCCGGTTGCGGGCGAGGATGTCCTGCACCGAGCCCATCACCGCGTGGCCCATGTGCAGCGCACCGGTGATGTTCGGCGGCGGCAGGGCCATCACGAAGCTGGGCTTGTCGCTGTGCGCGTCCGCGATGCCGGCGCCGAGCTGCTCCCAGCGTTCCAGCCAGCGCGGCTCGACAGCGTGTGGGTCGAAGGACTTGTCCATAGAGGGGACCCGAGTATAGATTCGCGGGCCGCAGGCTCAAACGCACGTCCCCCCGACCGGGGCGAAGGAGGTCGCCACCCCGCCGGGAAGGGCGCCGAGGTCGCTACGGCCCCGCCGGCACCGTGCGGTGGGAGGCAGGGTCCTCCCAGAGGGGATGGAAGGGGGTGTCCCGGTAGACGAGGCGGGGCGTGGTGGCGATGCCGAGCTGAATGGCCGCCTGCTCGGCGGACGGGGTCGGGTAGGTCGTGGGCAGGATGCTGGGGTCGGTGCGGAGCAGATCGTCGACGTCGTCGTAGTAGGCGCGGCCGCCGCAGTCGAGCAGGAAGGCGACCAGACCGACCACCCGCCGCTGCCCGGTGCTCGACACCGCCAGGGGGACGACCAGGGCGTCGTGGGCCGCCCCACCTGAGGCGGCCTCGCGGACGATGCCGATCGGCGCGGCGCCGGCGAGGTCGGAGTGCAGCGCGGTGGCGGCGCGGGTGGCCGCGTCGGTGAGGGTGCGCTGGTCGGCGGTGTCGAAGGGCTGGGCGAACTCGCCGAGGCTGCGCAGCTGCGGGGGGAGGTTGACGTCGGGGGGCGCCACGCTGCAGCCGGGGGTCCGGGAGTGCGCCAGCGCCACCACCAGGGCAACCACCACGGCTGCTAGAACGCCGGTCAGGACGAGCACGCGCGGATGCCGCAGAACACTCAGCACCGTGGGCTTGTACCAAATTGGGCGTACACAGCGTTAGCGTGGAGTGATCGAGCGCCGGCAGGGCGCCCGGCAAGGTGCGGAGAGACCTGGCGGCCGTGACAGCCCATCTGCGACTCATCCCGGCACTGGCCCTCGGCGGCCTGCTCGCGACCGCCTGCGGACCCGGGCAGCACGGCGCCGTGGACGGCACTCCGCGGCCGCCCACGCCGACCCCCGCCGCGCCCACACCCACGGCCACCCCGGCGGACACCGGCGCGCTCGTCGCCGTGCTCGACCACCCCTTCGGCGCCGCGCCCAACAGCCTTCGCCTGCTCCGCCCCGACGGCACCGAGGCCGCCCGCGTCGCCCTCGACCCCGACGCCGAGGCGGTGGCCACCTCGGGGTCGCTGGTCCTGGTGGCCGGCGCCGGCACCCTGCATGCCTACTCCCGCGACGGCTCGACCGCCGGGCAGGTCGGCCTCCCCGGCGATGCCTCGACGTCCCTGGTGCGCGGCCTGATCGGCGACGCCACCGGGGCGCACTGGCTGTGGTCCTCGGTGGTGCAGTCGTCAGGGACGGCGGTGAGCAGCGTCTACGCCGGCGGCGGCAGCGCGGCCCCGGCGCTGCTCGTGAAGCGCTCGCAGGGCGGCACGGCGCTGCAGCCGGTCGCCTGGACGGCGGGCGGACCGGTGGTGTCCGAGGAGCCGCTGGGCATCGGCGGCTACGTGCTCTTCCGGCGCACCTTCGGCGCCGCCAGCCGCATCGACCCCGGCACCGGGGCGGTGAGCGCGCTGACCGCCGGCGACTGCGCCTTCAGCGACATGGCCGCCGACGGCACCGTGGCCTGCGTCGTCGACGGCCGCGAGGGCCCCCGGCACGGCAGCGGACCGGTGACGCTGCGCATCCTCCACCCCGGCCATGCGGCCACCACCGTCACGCTGCCGGCCGGGATGGCCCAGGCGGGCGCCGCCTTCTTCAGCGCCGACGGGTCGACGCTGAGCCTGGCCATGTCGCCCGCCCTCGGCGAGGGGCAGGAGCAGATCGAGACCGACCTGGTCGACGTCGCCACCGGCACGCGCCACGCCTTCGGGCCCGCCGGGCTCATCCCCAACGCCTGGATGCCCGACGGCAGCCTGCTCGCCGTGCGCCTCCCCGGCGTGGGCGGTGGCGACGCCGGCACCTACGTCGTCGCGCACGACGGCACAGCGACGTTGCTGAGCCTGGCTACCACGGTGGTGGGCGTCCTGCGCTGAGCGCAGAGTTAGGCCGGCTGGGCCTCGGCCTCGGGTTCCTCGGTCACCAGCAGCGGCTCGAAGCCGTCGGTGATCGACTCCTCGGTGATCACGCAGCGCTTGATGTCCGGGCGCGACGGCACCTCGTACATCGAGTTGAGCAGCACGTCCTCGATGATCGACTTGAGTCCGCGTGCACCGGTGCCGCGCAGCAATGCACGCTGGGCGATCGCACGCAGCGCACCGTCCTGGAAGACGAGCTCCACGTCGTCGAGCGAGAAGAACTTCTGGTACTGCTTGACGAAGGCGTTCTTGGGCTCGGTGAGGATGCGGATGATGTCCTCTTCGTCGAGGTAGTCGAGCGGCACCACGATGGGCAGGCGGCCGACAAACTCGGGGATCAATCCGTACTTGAGGAGGTCCTGTGCCTGCACCTCGCGCAAGAGCTTGGAGGAGTCCTTGGTGCGCGACGGGCGCGGCTGCGAGCCGAAGCCGATGGAGCGCTGCCCGATGCGCTGCTCGATGATCTTCTCCAGCCCGTCGAAGGCGCCACCGCAGATGAACAGGATGTTGGTCGTGTTGATCTGGATGAAGTCCTGGTGGGGGTGCTTGCGGCCGCCCTGCGGCGGCACGTTGGCGACCGTGCCCTCGAGGATCTTCAGCAGCGCCTGCTGCACACCTTCGCCCGACACGTCGCGGGTGATCGACGGGTTGTCGGACTTGCGCGCGATCTTGTCGATCTCGTCGATGTAGATGATTCCGCGCTCGGCGCGGGAGATGTCGAAGTCGGCCGCCTGGATGAGGCGCAGCAGGATGTTCTCGACGTCCTCACCGACGTAGCCCGCTTCGGTCAGCGACGTGGCGTCGGCGATGGAGAAGGGGACGTCGATGATCTTGGCGAGCGTCTGCGCCAGCAGCGTCTTGCCGCAGCCGGTGGGACCGACCATCAGCACGTTCGACTTCTGCAGCTCGACGTCGCCCGCGTTCTTGGCGTGGGCAATGCGCTTGTAGTGGTTGTAGACGGCGACGCCGAGAACTTTCTTGGCGTGGTCCTGCCCGACCACGTACTGGTCGAGTGCGGCGACGATCACCTGCGGGTTGGGGATCAGGCCGCCCTTGCTGCGCTTCTGCGTGGTCGAGCGGTTGTCCTCCTCCAGGACTTCCTGGCAGAGGTCGATGCACTGATCGCAGATGTACACGCCGGGACCGGCGACCAGCTTGCGAACCTGTTCCTGACCCTTGCCGCAGAAGGAGCAACGGGTGTGGCGCCGGCGATCGTCGCGCTCGTTCATTGGCAGCCCTCCGGGCTGAGCCTATCCGCGCGAGGCGGCGCTGCCGCCGTCCGTCGACGGGCCTGCACCGCCGCTGCTGCCACCGGCCGGTCCGCTGCCGGAGAGCACCGGTGCGCCATTGGTGGCGTTGAGTCCGTGGCGGCTGTGGATCAGGTCGTCGATGAGCCCGTACGCCTTGGCCTCGTCGGCGGTCATGAAGAAGTCGCGGTCGGAGTCGCGGTGGATCTCTTCGAGCGGCTTGCCGGTGTGGAAGGCGAGAATCTCGTCCAGCCGGCGGCGCACGTTGAGGATCTCCTGCGCGTGGATCTGGATGTCGGCGGCCTGGCCGCTGAATCCGCCCGACGGCTGGTGGATCAGGATGCGCGCGTTGGGAAGGCTGAAGCGCATCCCCTTGGCACCACCGGCGAGCAGCACCGCGGCCATCGAGGCGGCGAGGCCCATGCACATCGTGCTGACACGCGGACGCACGTACTGCATCGTGTCGTAGATCGCCAGGCCGGCGTAGACCGAGCCTCCGGGCGAGTTGATGTAGAGGTAGATGTCCTTCTCGGGATCCTCGCCTTCGAGGAACAGGAGCTGCGCCATCACGACGTTGGCGACCTGATCGTCGATCGGGGTACCGATGAAGATGATGCGGTCCTTGAGCAGCCGCGAGTAGATGTCGAAGGCACGCTCACCGCGGTTGGTCGATTCCACGACCATGGGGATCAGGTTCTGCGGCGTCATCGTCCGGCCATTATAGGGTCGGCCCCGCGCACCGCCGACTTTCCGTCAGCTTGTTGCCAACAGCCTGCGACGCTCTATGCGAGCGCCTAGACGGGGCTAGACGTCGCCCCGGGCAATCTCCACCGCTCTTCTAGCGGCGCCGCGCAGGGCGAGGTCCTGGTGTACTGAGCGGTGCAGGCGGCGCCGCTGGTCGGCGTTGAGCTTGCGTCCCGAGGCCAGGCGCTTCTCCTCGCGCTCGACGTCGGCCTCGTCGATCTCGATGCCCTCGGCGGAGGCCAGGGCGGTCAGGGCGAGGTCGAGCTTGACTCGCTGCACCGCCCCCTCGCGGCGCTCGCCGCGGACCTGCTCGATGGTCTGGCCCGAGTACTCCAGGAAGCGCTCCAGCTGGAGCCCGGCCTGGGAGAGCTGGACCGACATCTCGGTGAGCTGGTTGTCGATCTCACGGTCGACCAGCACCTCGGGGACGTCGATGGTCACCCGGTCGCGCAGGGCCTGGAGGACCGACGACTCGTAGCGGTCCTCGTCCTCGCGGGCGGCCACCTCGGCGAGGCGGCCGCGGTAGTGCTCGCGCAGCTCGTCGAGGGTCTCGCCGTGGTTGTCGAGCTTGGCCAGGGAGTCGTCCAGCGGCGGCAGGTGGCGCTCGCGGATCTCGTGGACGACCACCTCGACCTCCACCTTGGCGCCGCGCAGCTCCTCGCGCGCGTAGTCCTCGGGGAGGGTGACCTCGACGGTGTGGGTGTCGCCGGCGTTGAGGCCGAGCATGGCGTCGGCCAGGCCGGGCACCAGGCGCTCGCGGTCGACCTCGACGTCGCGCTCCTCCTGGGCCTCGCCCAGGGGCTCGCCGTCCTTGCGCATGGTCAGGGTGGCGCGGAGCACGTCGCCCGCCTGGACGGGACGGTCCTCGACGCGGACCAGGTCGGAGAGGCGGCGGCGCAGTTCCTCGACGACCTCGTCGACCCGCTCCTCGGTGATCTCCGTCTTCTCCTCGGGGACGCGCAGCTCCTCGAGGTAGCTGCCCAGCTCGATCTCGGGCAGCACGGTGACCGTGGCGGTGAAGCTGAAGGGCTGGCCGCGCTCGAAGTCGCCGAGCTGCACCTCGGGCTCGCCGACGGGCTCGATCTTCTCGCGGTCGAGCGCCTGCGAGTACAGCTGGGGGAGCAGGCCGTCGACGGCCTCCTGCTTGACGGCGTCCCAGCCGAGCACCCGCTCGACGATGGGGGCCGGCGCCTTGCCGGGGCGGAAGCCCGGGATGCGGACGCGGCCGCCGAGACGGCGCAGGGCGGCGTTGACCGCCGTGTCGACCTGGCCGGCCGGCGCCTCGACGCGCATCTCGACGAGCGAGCCGGGCTTGCGCTCGACGGTGACGGAGAGCTGCTGGTCGGTGGTGGCGGAGGAGGTCACGGGTGTTGCGGGAGGCTCCTGGTGTTTCGGCGGGCGGGGCGCACGCCGGCGGTATGGCGCCGAGTGCGCGGACCGAGACTCGAACTCGGACGGGTCACCCCACGGGATCCTAAGTCCCGCGCGTCTACCAGTTCCGCCATCCGCGCTCGTTTGCCTTCGGCGGGGGCGGAGTCTAGCGCTTTGGCTGCGGGCCGACGCGGCCGAACCGTCGCAAGACCGGGGCGCGAACGGTCGTCTGTAGGTCTTGAAAGGGGCGCTCCCGGCCGATCCCGCTGCAGCCCCGGGCACACTCAGCAATCCTCATGACCCCTCCCCTCCCGCGCGCCGCAGGCCGGCGCGAGACGATCGACCTGGCGAGCTTCGCCCGCTTCCTGGGGCTGGTGGCGCTCGGGCGCCGGGTGCGCCAGAGCATGTTCTTCCGGACCCGCGAACGGGCCATGCACACGGGCATCGGCACCCTCGGCGTTGCCGCCACCATCGCACTGGTCGCCCTGCTCATCCCCGCGTCGCGCACGCCGCTGGCGGCCATCCTGCGCGCGCCGGGCACCGTGATCGGGGCCATCGTCGGCGGCAGCTCGGACGACACCAGCGTCAAGGGCTACCCCCGCCTCTACAGCACCAAGCTCGACATCGACCTGGCCATCCGGCCGGGGGACGGCAAGGCGCCGCCGCCGCTGCCGATCGCCTACGTCTACCCCAACACCGCTCCGGTCGGGCAGACCGGCAACACGTATCTGTACGCGCACGACCGCCGCGGCATGTTCCTCGGCCTGCACCACGCCAAGGTGGGCGACGTCGTCGTCGCCGAGCTGTCCCAGGGGGACAAGCACTACTACCAGATCACCGAGATCCACGCCGACGTGCGCTGGAACGACCTGGAGTGGCTGCAGCCCAGCCAGGACAACCGCCTCACCCTGCAGACGTGCAACTACAGCGGCGACTTCGACCCGCGGTTCGTGGTGGTCGCCAAGGCGATACCGGCGGACCTGGGGGCGCGGCTGGCCGGCATCTGAGGCTGCGGGCGCCCGAGCGGAGGTTGCTACCGTGTGCGGGTCATGAAACCGGTGGCCCGCGGCAGCGTCCTGGTGCGACTTCCCGTCGCCGAGATGGACCACGACTTCGCAGCGTCCTTCGACGACTTCGACCCCAGGACCGCCGTCGAGCGCGTCGGCGACGGGCACTACCGGGTGGTGACGCGCGCCGCCATGGGCCAGGTGATCCAGGAGTTCGTCCTGGAGCGCGCCGACGTCGACGAGACCGCGGTGCACGCCACCATCTGGCTGCGGCCAGCCTACCTGGGATTCATGGTCCGCGTGCTGGGACGCCGCCGCTTGCAGCGCGGCGTCGACGCGGCGCTGCGCGGCATGGCCCAGGCGGCCACCGGCGAGCCTGAGTTCGGGCCCGAGGACTTCCTCGACGAGGAGCCGGCGCCCGAGGGCACCACCTTTCGGAGCGACGCCCCGCGCGACTAAGGTTGCCCGCCATGACCGAGGGTGTGGCCGGGATCGACTGGGTGCATCACTGGGAGCGGATGGTCCGCGCCCGTGAGGAGCAGTCGCGCCGCGTCGGCGTTGGGGCGTCGGGGTCGACCGACTTCTGGACCAAGCGTGCCGCCATCTTCGCGCGCTTCAGCCGCGGCGTCCGGATCGACGACCCGGTCGTGGAGCGGGTGCGCTCTCAGCTTCCCGCCGGCGACGGCCGCGTCCTCGACGTCGGCGCCGGCACCGGGCGCTACGCCGTGCCGCTCGCCGAGCTGGGCGCGCGCGTCGTCGCCGTCGAGCCCAACGCGGCGATGGCGGCGCTGCTCAGCGCCGAGGCGCACGAGCGCTCCGTCGACGTCAGCGTGGAGCAGGCGGAGTGGCCCGCCGCGGAGTCGGCGGTGGGCAGCGGCGACGTCGTGCTCTGCGCCCACGTCGTCTACCCCGTCGCGGAGATCGTGCCCTTCGTCCGCGCCCTCGACCGCGCCGCCCGCTGCGCGGTGGTGATGGTCGCCCGCCTGGGACAGGTGGACGACGCCCTCGCCCACGTCTTCGAAGCCGTGCACGGCGAGCCGCGGGTGCCCATGCCCGCCCTCCCCGACCTGTGGAACCTGCTGGTCCAGCTCGGCATCCCCGCCAACCTGACCATGCACCCCTTCGAGACGCGCTGGAGCTTCGCCGACGCGGAGACGGCGGTGGCCGACGCCGCGTCGCGCATGGGCGTCTCGCCGGGCACGCCGGAGTGGACCAGGATCGACGCCGCGGTGCGCTCCCGCCTGGTGCCGCGCGGCGACGAGGTGCTGCTCTCGCCCCGCCAGGCCTACCAGGGGATCGTCTGGTGGGAGGCGGGGACGCGCGCCTAGAAGGCGTCGCCAGCACGGGAACCTGGCGCGTTTGCACGCTCTGATCGATGACCCGGTCACGCAGTTGCAGCGACCACTTGTCAAGCGACCTCGCGGCACTTAGCATCGTCGTCAGAGGCCACCCCGGACGGGTCCGGAGCGCGCCGGCACATCCGCGACGACGCGAACCCTTCCTACCGCGTCGCACGGCCACGGAGGAGTGTGGATGGAGCCGAATCACATGGCCGCAACGGCCGAGCCGCAAGAGACCGTTGCGAAGATCGAACAGAAGGCGCTCAGGTTGTCAGCGCTCTTGCGGGAAATCGACAACCAACCGATCGAGCTGGCCGGCCAAGTCCGTCGCCAGCTCGATGACGTTCTGGAGCTGCTGGGCTGCCGCGTCGCGGCCACCCGAGCGCTCCTGCACCAGACCGTCCCGGTGGAGGCCTAGCGCCGCTCGAGCGCTGCCTCGTCGTCGCTAGACGACGAAGTTCACGATCCGTTCGGGCACGACAATCGCCTTGCGAATCGGCTTCTCGGCGAGGAGTTCCTGAATCCTCGGAAGCCGTTTCGCAAGGCCCTCGAGCTCGGACGGCGACATGCCGACGGGAACGTGCAGCGTGTCGCGCACCTTGCCGTTGATCTGCACGGCGATGGTCACCTCCTGCGCCGCGGCCAGCGACGGGTCGTAGCCGGGCCACTGCGAGCGATGGATCGACCCGGTGTGCCCGGTGCGCTCCCACAGCTCCTCGGTGATGTGCGGTGCCAGCGGCGCCAGCAGTTGCAGCAGCGTCTCGACGTCGACGCGGCGCACACCGCCGGCCGCGGCATCGCCGGTCAGCTCGTCGACGTACGTCATCAGCAGCGCGATCGCCGTGTTGAAGCGCAGCCCCCCCATGCGCTCGGTGATCGCCTTGACCAGCGCGTGGCGACGGCGTTCGCGACGATCGTCGGCGGCGTCCGTCAGCGTGTCCGCGGTGGCGATGCGCCAGACGCGGCTGAGGAAGCGCACCGCGCCGCTGATGCCCTCGTCGCGGAAGTCGCCACCCTGCTCGTAGGGACCGAGGAAGAGCAGGTAGACGCGCAGTGTGTCGGCGCCGTAGGTGTCCATGTAGACGTCGGGTGAGACCACGTTGCCGCGGCTCTTCGACATCTTGGCGCCGTCCTTGATGATCAGCCCGTTGGCGCGGAAGAGCGGGAACGGCTCCTGCGCCGGCACGAACCCGGCGTCGTAGAGCACGCGATTGATGAAGCGCGCGTAGAGCAGGTGGAGCACGGAGTGCTCCTTGCCACCGATGTAGATGGTCACCGGCGCCCAGCGCCAGGTGCGCTCGCGGTCGAAGGGGACGCCGTCGAACTCGGTCGACGGGTAGCGCAGGAAGTACCAGGCGGAGTCGAGGAAGGTGTCCGAGACATCGGTCTCGCGGCGTCCCGGGCCGCCGCACTGCGGGCAGGGCACGTTGACCCACTCCTCCACGGAGGCCAGCGGTGAGAGGCCCGTGCCGATGGGCTTGAAGTCCTCGACGTCGGGAAGCAGCACGGGAAGCTGGTCCTCGGGCACGGGCACCGGCCCGCACTGCGCGCAGTGGATCACCGGGATGGGCGGGCCCCAGTAGCGCTGCCGCGAGATCAGCCAGTCGCGCAGGCGGAACTGCACGGCCGATTCGCCCCTCCCCTGCTCCTGCAGGCGGGCGACGATGTGCTGCTTGGCCTCGTCGCTGGACAGCCCGTCGAATTCGACGGAATTGACCAGAACTCCGCTGCCGGTGTATGCCTCGTCATCGACGTCGCCGCCGGTGATGACTTCGACGATGGGCAAGGAGTGGGCGCGGGCGAACTGCCAGTCGCGCTCGTCGTGCCCGGGCACGGCCATGATGGCGCCGGTGCCGTAGCCGCCGAGCACGTACGGCGCGGCGAACACGGGGACGCGGGCCCCGGTGAGCGGGTGCACTCCCTGCGAGCCCAGGTCGATGCCGATCGAGAAGTCGGGCTCGTCCTGGTCGGCGGGCAGCTCGGCGCGCCACCGTGCGACCGCCTCGCGCCGTTCGGGCGCGGTGAACTCGTCGAGCTTGGGATGGTCGGCGCCGACGACGAGGAAGGTGGCGCCGCAGAGCGTGTCGGGACGCGTGGTGAACACGGTCACGTCGCCGCGCGCACAGCCCTCCAGGTCGAAGCGGATCATCGCGCCCTCGCTGCGCCCGATCCAGTTGCGCTGGGCGCTGACCACCACGTCCGACCAGTCGAGGGTGTCGAGCCCATCCAGGAGCTGCTGCGCGTAGTCGGTGATCTTGAGGAACCACTGCTTGAGGACGCGCCGCTCCACCACCGCGCCGCAGCGCTCGCAGCGCCCGGCGATGACCTGCTCGTCGGCCAGCACGGTGAGGTCGCGCGGACACCAGTTGACCGCGGCCTCCTTCTGCTCGGCGAGGCCCCGCTTCATCAGCTGCACGAAGATCCACTGCGTCCAGCGGTAGTAGTCGGGCGCGCTGGTGTTGAGCTCGTGCGACCAGTCGAAGCCGGCGCCGAGGCGGTCCATCTGCCGCTTGAAGTTGGCGACGGTGCGCGGCATCAGGCGGGTGGGATGCTCGCCGACCTTGAGCGCGTAGTTCTCGCTGTGGATGCCGAAGGCGTCCCAGCCCATCGGCTGGAAGACGTCGTTGCCCTGCATGCGCCGGAAGCGGCCGTGCGCGTCGGCACCGCTGAAGGTGAACGCGTGCCCGGTGTGCAGCCCCTCCGCCGAGGGGTAGGGGAACATCATCAGGTTGTAGTAGGGGCGCGCGGGGGTGTCGAGGTCGGCCTTGTAGGTCTGCTCCTCGGCCCAGCGCTGCCGCCACTTCGCCTCGACGGCGGTGTGGTCGTAGGCGCCGATCCGCTGCGGCTGCTCCCCGGTGTCCTGCACCTGCTCGATCTCCATGAGGCTGAGAGGGTACCGCGTGCCTGGGCTCGCGAAGCGGCAGGGGGAGCAGCGTGGCGCCTAGACTCCCACGCTGCTGATGACCGCCACCCCCACGCTATCTCCGATCGACTGGGCGCGGGCGCGGGTGGAGGCGGACGAGGAGGCGGGCCTGCTGCGGACGCCGCGCCGCCGGGTGGGCGGGAGCGGGGTGTCCGCCGAGGTGGACGGGCGGCGGGTGGTGGTGCTGAGCGGGAACGACTACCTGGGGCTGTCGGTGCATCCGGCGGTGCGGGAGGCTGCCGCGGCGGCGGCGCGCGAGTTGGGGGCGGGGGCGACGGGGTCGCGCCACCTCAGCGGGTGCCACGAGGCGATCGAGGCGCTGGAGGGAGAGCTGGCCGCGTTCGAGGGGGCCGCCACCGCGACCCTGGCGCCGACCGGGTACGCGGCCAACCTGGCGGTGCTGCAGGCCCTGGGTGGCCCGGACGCGGTGGTGTTCAGCGACGAGCGCAACCATGCCTCGATCGTCGACGGCTGCCGGCTCTCGCGGGCGCGGGTCGAGGTGTTTGCGCACCGCGACGTGGACGATCTGCGGCGGCGGCTGCGGGGTGCTGCCGGGCGGCCGGTGATCGTCAGCGACAGTGTTTTCTCGATGGATGGCACCGTTGCCGACGTCGATGGGCTGGCGGCGGTGGCGCGGGAGTTCGGGGCCTGGCTGGTGCTGGATGAGGCGCACGCGACGGGGGTGCTGGGGCCCGATGGGCGCGGCGCGACCGCGGCGGCGGGGGTCGATCCGCGGGACGCCTGCGTGGTGCGGGTGGTGACGCTGTCGAAGGCGCTCGGGGCGGGTGGGGGCGCGGTGTGCGGGGACGCGGCGGTGCGGCGGTTGCTGCTGCAGCGGGGGCGGGCGCTGATCTTCTCGACGGCGCTGCCGCATCCGACTGTGGCGGCAGCGCGGGCAGGGCTTGCGGTCTTGCGGTCGGAGCCCGCGCTGCTGGCAAGGCTGCACGGGAATGCGCGGCTGTTGCGGGGCGCGCTGGGTGTCGACGGCGATCCGGCCATGCCGATCGTGCCGGTGGTGGTGGGGGAGCCGGGGCCGGCGGTGGCCTTGGAGCGGGCCATGCTGGAGGCGGGATTCCTGGTGCAGGCGGTGCGCCCGCCGACGGTGGCGGTCGGGACCAGCCGGGTGCGGATGGTGGCTTCTGCTCTGCACGACGAGGGTGACCTGCTTGGCGCCGCGGGGGCGTTGCGCGCGTGGAGGGAGAAGTGAGAGCGTCCGGTGCCGCAGCAGACGTGCGCGCCGCCATCCTGGGGGTGGTTGGGACCGATACCGGGGCGGGGAAGACCGTGGTTGCCGCGGCGATCACGGCGGCGCTGCGGGCGCGGGGGCTCGCGGTCGCCGCGGTGAAGCCGGTGGCCACCGGGGTCGAGCCCGGCGAGGCGGGTGAGGACGCCGGCCTGCTCGCCCTCGCCTGCGACCGCGCGCCGCTCGACTGTCTGCTCGACGGCTACCGGCTGCCCCGGTCGCCGCTGGCGGCGGCGCGGGCGGAGCAGCGCAGCGTCGACGTGGATGCGCTGGTGGGCACGCTGCGCGGGCGCGCCGCGGAGCCGGGCCTCGACCTGCTCGTCGTCGAGGGCGTGGGCGGGGTGCTGGTGCCGCTGACCGAGCGCGCCACCGTGCGCGACCTGATGCGACGGATCGACGCGCGCATCGTCGTGGTGGGGCGCGCCGGGCTCGGCACCATCGGGCACTGCGCGCTGACGGTCGAGGCCTGCCGCAACGCCGGACTCGATGTTGCCGGCGTCGTGCTCAGCGATACCGACGGCGGCACAGACCCCGCGTTCGCAGCGGAGAACGCAGCGCAGATCGCGGCGCAGTGCGGCGTCGCGGTGCTCGGGATCCTGCCATACCTGGCCGATACGTCCGACCCCGCGGCGCTTGCGCGCGCCGCCGCCGAGGCGCTGGACCTCGACGCGCTCGAGGCGACGCTGCACGGGGCATCGGCAGGCGCCGCGACGGCGGAGGTCGTCGCCCTCGACCGCCGCCACGTCTGGCACCCGTTCACCCAGACGAGCGAGTGGCAGCAGGAGGAGCCGGTGGTCATCGCCAGGGCGGAGGGGTGCTGGCTGGTCGACACGCAGGGACATCGCTATCTCGACGGTGTCGCCAGCCTCTGGGCCAACGTGCACGGCCACGGCCATCCCCGTCTCGACGCCGCGCTCCGCGAGCAGGCGGGACGCGTCGCCCACAGCACCTTCCTCGGGCTCACCCACGAGCCGGGCGCGCGCCTCGCCGCCGAGCTGGCCGAGATCGCGCCCGGCGGGCTGACCCGCGTCTTCTACTCCGAGGCGGGCGCGGCCGCCGTCGAGGTCGGGCTGCGCGTCGCCCTGCTCGCCCAGCGCCATCGCGGCGAGGAGCAGCGCACCCGGTTCGTCTCGCTGGTGGAGGCGTACCACGGCGACACGCCCGGCGCCGTCAGCGTGGGCCGCTCCGATCCCTTCCACCGTGGCCTGGATCCCCTGCTCGTCGACGTGCTGCGCGTGCCGCCGCCGCACGTCTTCGTGCGACGCGGCATCGCCCCGGACCAGGCCGAGGAGCTCTCCCTGCAGGCGCTGCGATCAGTTCTGGCCGAGCACGGCAACAACGTGGCCGCCCTGGTCGTCGAGCCGCGCATGCAGGGTGCCGCGGGGATGTGGCCGCACGCCGACACCTGGCTGCAGCGGGCTGTGCATGCCGCACACGCGGCGGGAGCCCTGGTGCTCTGCGACGAGGTGGCCACGGGATTCGGCCGCACCGGCGACATGTTCGCCAGCGCCGGCGCCGGGGTGCGGCCCGACATCCTCACCCTGGGCAAGGGACTCACCGGCGGCTACCTGCCGCTGTCGGCGACGCTCGTCACCGAGGATGTGTTCGACCTCTTCACCTCGCCGTACGCGGAACATCGCGCGCTGTACTACGGGCACACGTTCACCGGCAACCCGCTGGCATGCGCGGTTGCGCGGGCGTCGCTGCGAGTGTTCGAGGAGGACGACACCCTGCAGCGGGCGCGCGCTCTCGCCGACCGGCTGGCCTCCCTTCTCGCACCCATCTCCGCGCTGCCGCATGTCGCGCAGGTCCGCCAGCGGGGAGTGATGGCCGGCATCGAGCTGTGTGAGGGCCGCCTCGACGAGCCGTTCGACCCGGGATTGCGCACCGGGCGCCGGGTCGTCCTCGCCGCACGGCGACGCGGCGTGATCGTGCGTCCGCTCGGCGACGTCGTCGTGATCAATCCCCCGCTGGTGCTCGATGATGCCGAGGCATCGCTGCTCGTCGAGGCGGTCGCGGAGTCGATCGTCGAGGTGACCGCGGCGCTGCCGGCAGCGACGGCGCAGGGAGCGACGGCATGAGCGCACCTCTGCGCGGCATGGTGTACGCGCTCGGCGACCTCGTGCCGCGCGTGCATCCCAGCGCCTTCATCGCTCCCGGTGCGCTGGTCGCCGGCGATGTCGAGATCGGCGAGGAGGTGAGCGTCTGGCCTGGTTGCGTGCTGCGCGGCGACTACGGACGCATCGTCATCGGACAGCGCAGCAACGTGCAGGACGGCACGGTGATCCATGCCACGGGGCACCTCCCGACCCTGATCGGCGAGGAGGTGGTCATCGGCCACGGCGCGCGGCTCGAGGGATGCACGATCCACGACGCCGCGCTGATCGGCATGGGCTCGATCGTGCTGCACGAAGTCGTGGTCGGTTCCGGTGCGGTGGTGGCGGCGGGCGCGGTGGTGACACCACGCACCGTGGTGCCGCCTGGCGCGATGGCACGCGGCGTGCCGGCGCAGATCGTCGCCGTCGACGACGAGACGCGCGACCATCGCGTCATGGTGCACCGCATGACCAGCGCGCACTACTGGGAGAACGCACAGCGCTGGATGCGGGAGATGCGCGCCGTCGACTGACGCGAGGTCAGACGTGGCTGCGGCGGCTCAGCACCGCGGCCACCGCGCGCATTGCGCTGGGCGACAGCGGCTCACCGGTCGACACCGCCCAGAGTCCCTCGATGATCGCCTCGCCGTCGGCGTCGTTCTCCAGCGCGATCAGGTCGATGAACTCGGCGCCGAGGACGACGGTGGCCCATTCGCGCAGCAGGCGCGGCTCGCTGACGTGGGAGAGGAATCCGCTGGCCACGTCGTCGAGACTGGGCGCCAGCGAGTCGAGGGAGAGCGGGGCGTCGAAGCAGAAGTAGTCGGGCGTGACCGACATGCTCACGCCAAGACGCGACATGTCGGCGACGGGACGGTCGCCACGGATCACCTCGAGAGCGACGTCGCTCGTGGTCATGCTGTGCCTGCCGGGGTCGGCCGATGTTCGGTCGGACTGTCAGCGATGCTAGCCCACTGTTCTGTCAGATACCAGTGGTCAGCACGAACTCGTCCCTTTCACGCCAAACGCTGCGTCAGTCACCGCGAACAGCACGAAGCGTGCAGCCGCGCCGGGGTCAGACCGCCGTCCAGCCCCCGTCGACCGCGATCGTCTGCCCGGTGACGTACGACGAGGCGTCGCTGGCCAGGAAGAGCAGCACGCCGTCGAGCTCGCCCTCCGTGCCGGGGCGCTGCATCGGCACGGTGCGGTCGAAGAACGCCTGGGTGCGCTCGTGGGCGAACAACGTTTCAGTCATCTCCGACAGAAACCATCCGGGCGCGATGGCGTTGACGCGCACGCCCTGCCGCGACCACTGCGCCGCCAGCTCGCGGGTGAGGTTGACCACCCCGCCCTTGCTGGCCGTGTACGACGCCTGGGGGATGCGGCCGATGCCGACAAGGCCCAGCGCCGAGGCGATGTTGACCACGCTGCCACGGCCGTTCTCCACCATCACCCGCCCCGCCTCGCGGGCCATGGTGAAGAGCCCGACCAGGTTGACCTCGACCACCTCGCGGAAGATCTCGGTGGTCTCCTCCAGCGCCCGCATGCTGCGGGTGATGGCGGCGTTGTTGACCAGGATGTCGACGGTCCCGAAGGCGTCGAGGGTGGCGCCGATCAGCGCCGCGCAGGCCGCCTCGTCAGCCACGTCGGTGGGCACTGCCAGGGCGCGGCCGTCACCGAGCTCGGCGGCCAGCGCCTCGATCCGATCGGCCCGCCGCGCGGCCAGGACCACGCGCGCACCGTGGTCGTGGAGCACCCGGGCGAAGCGGGCGCCCAGGCCCGACGACGACCCGGTCACCACGGCAACCCGCCCCTCGACGTCGAACACTCCAGGCACGGCGGGCAAGGATAACGAGTCGCATGGTCTGTTCGACGTGGGCTGCGCCGCAGTGCGGGGCGGTGGTGCTCGCCTCGGGCGGGCCAGGTACCATGACCGCCGCCCGACGCCGACGTAGCTCAGGGGTAGAGCGCCCGCCTCGTAAGCGGACGGTCGGGGGTTCGAATCCCCCCGTCGGCTCCAGGGTGCGCTAGCCGGCCGGGCAGGCGACGTCGAGGCGCACGGTCCCCACCGACGCACCGCCGGCGCTGCCGAGCTGGACGTCGATCAGGTGCGAGCCGCAGGCGCCCTTGGGAAGCTCGGCGATGCCGTGCGCCACGAAGACGCCGCCCTCGTCGATCTGCTCGATGTGCACCCGGCCGGACCGCACGCACCCTCCGGGCGAGCCGGAGGTAGCGACCAGCACCGAGCCGCCGGCATCGGGCCCGCCGAGACTGAAGTGCAGATCGACCGGCAACGGGACGCCCGTCAGGTGCTCGTTGTTGGGTGGGCTGGAGACGATGAAGTCAACCGGCACGGCGGCCAGCCCAACCGGCGGCGTGTCGCTGCAGGCAGGCGGGCTGCTCCAGGCGGCGCGGGCGAGCAGACCCGTGCCGATGACGGGCGCGATCGCCTGCACCACCAA
This sequence comes from Candidatus Dormiibacterota bacterium, assembly GCA_035995545.1. Classification (GTDB taxonomy): domain Bacteria; phylum Chloroflexota; class Dormibacteria; order Aeolococcales; family Aeolococcaceae; genus DASRDZ01. The sequence goes on along the minus strand of DASYKI010000019.1, from coordinate 72,142 downwards.
GCCGGTCCCGCCGCTCAGGACCACGAGGGTGTCGGTGCCCACGCCGTTCGACGGCCCGCGCAGCGGCGGGCGCGGCAGCCGGCACTGCGGCGTGTCCGTGCCAGGCATTCTCACCGCGAGCGGCGCGGGGAGGTCGACCTTCTGCGTCTTGGTGATGCCGAGAACGCGGAACCGCAGGTCCAGGGAGCTGACGGAGATCGATCCGCCGTCCGGGAAGCTCTGGCAGTGCTCCATCACCGAGCGGAAGACGAGCCCACGCTCCTCCCCGGGGGCGAGGCTGAACGGCTGGAACGGCCTGGCGTTCTCCCGGCAGCAGTAGGCCCGCGGCGGCATGACCAGCACCTCCTCCATGACCAGCGGGAAGCCGTGCAGCAGTTGCAGGGGAACGTCCACGACGTCCACGCCGACGCTCCCGCCGTTGCGGACCGCGAAGTCGAACTGGTACATCGCTGATTGCTGGAAGTCGACGACGACGTTGGAGGCGCCACCGAAGACGGGATCGGCACGTGTCCCGCTGAGGGAGTAGGACAACCCCCGCACCAGCGGCTGATACTGGCTGATCCAGACACCGCCGATCGAGGCTGCGACGGCCGTGATGAGTGCCAGCACCAGCGCGACACGCAGACGCACTGGGACGCGGCGCACCCGTCCCCAGCCGTGCGGCGGCGCGATGCCGTTGCTGCTGCGCAGGTCCTCCGCGTATCGCTTCGGCGCACCGAGCGTCGCTGCCAGGTCGCTCCCGGCCGGCAGCTCGCTGAGATGGCGGCGAAGATCGTCGAGCAAACGGCGGCGCCGTTGGCGGCGCAGGTCGCGCAGCTCGCGGCCCACCGCGACCGCGTAGGCATCGGCGGGCGTGCGCGTCGCACGCCACGGCATCAGCCTCATGCGCGTCGCGCCCCACGCCCGTCGAACAGCGTGCCCAGGGCGTCCTTCATCTCATCCCAGTCCCTGATTCCTTCGGCGAGCGTCGCCCGGCCGGTCGCCGTGAGCGAGAAGTAGCGGCGCGGCGGTCCGCTCTCCGACGCGATGCTCTGCGAGCGCAGGTGCCCCGCATCCTCGAGCCGGCGCAGAGTGCCGTACACGGAGGCATCCCCGACCCCGCGCAGGCCTGCCTGCTCCAGCCTGGTGAGGATGGCGTAGCCGTACGACGGCTCCTCGTCGAGCGCCGCGAGAACGGCGATGTCCAGCACTCCCTTCAGCAACTGCGAACGCAGCACCTACTACGTATAGCATAGTAGCGGCGGCGCCTGCCGCGTCGGATCCCCTTGCAGGCGTGGGTGCGGCCGCGACATGGCGGGTCGCTGGCGATGGGTGACGGCGGCGTGACGGAGGGGACGCACGGCCCCGGTGGTGCTCGGTGGCGCGCCGGGTGCGGCGCGATGATTCGCGGCATGTTGCGGCTGGTGCGCGGCACGCCCGTCGTGCGGGCGTTGGTGTCTCTTGCTGCGGTGGTGCTCGTGCTCTCGGGCGCGATCCCGCTGCTGCTCTATCCCCTGCTGCGCCTCGACGCGGGCAGCTTCAGCGGCGCCATCCGCGATCTCCACGCGCAGTGTGCGGGCAACGCCATCCCCGCGCGTGGGGGCTGCTGGAGTGCGGCCCCTGCGCGCGTCATCATCAGCGGCGTCGACACCAGCGGTGCGAGCACGGTCGGGTTCGTCGTCCTCGAGGTGAAGGGTGAGCCGTCGGTGCGCGCCGACTTCGTCGACCATCCCGGCGTCGACGGCGTCGCCCGCGGCACGGCGGTGACCGCGCGCTACTGGCATGGCGACGTCGCCATGGTCGTGCTCGCCGGCGCCGGCAAGGGCGCCCCGGCGCTGATGCTGGAGACGCGCGACAGTCCCGCCTTCCGCGCCTCGCAGTTCCCGGCGGCATCGCTCGTCTCGCTGCTGCTCGGCGGCGCAGCGCTGGCGGTGTGGGGCATGCCGCTGCTGGCCGACGTCCGGGAATGGCGGCGCCGGCGCCGCGATGACGGCTACGGCGACGCGGAGCTGCGCGCGGTTGCGCAGAGCCCCGCGGTGGCCAACCGCCTGGCGCGCTACAGCCTGGGCACCGCACCCACGCCCGCGAGGGCACCCGGGCCCGCCTCCAGCGCAGCGCCCGCAGCCACCCCCGCCCCCGAGACGACGCTCACCGGCCGCCGCGACTGGCCGCCGCCCGCGCCGTCGCCGCGTCCCGACCCGGTGCAGCCGCAGGGCGCACCGCAGCACGGCGGCAGCGGCTGGAACATCCGCCGGGACTGACCGGCGGGCGGTACGCCCGCGCAACCACCCGCTATTCATCGGCCGCCGCGGCGCGCAGGCTGCGGCGGCCTTCCCTCACCAGATGCGGCGGTCCTCGTCCATCTCCCAGGCCAGCACCTCGGCGCCGGACTCGCCGGCGGTGAGTGCCGGTGTCCCGGCGCCGGCGAGTCGCACCGCGTCGCCCTTCTCCAGGCGGCCGGCGCCCTCCAGGTCGGCGCTCCCGGTGGCGACGAAGACGTGCACGTACGGCGCATCCGGCAGGCGCACGGTCTCACCGGGGCCAAGCCGTCCGGCCAGCAGGGAGGCGCCGCGCTGGCGGATGCCGATCGCGGCGTCGCCGCCGCGCCCGCCGGCAACCGGCACCAGGCCGCCGCGCTGCAGGTGCTCGTTGACGTCGACCTGCTGATATCCGGGGTCGATGCGCTCGGTGTCGGGCAGCACCCACATCTGCACCAGGTGCACGGGCTCCCCGCCGCGCGCGTTCATCTCGCTGTGCCAGATGCCCGTGCCCGCGCTCATGCGCTGCGCCAGGCCCGGATAGATGATGCCCGCGTTGCCCTGGCTGTCCTTGTGCTCCAGCTCACCGCTGAGCACCCAGGTGACGATCTCCATGTCGCGATGGGGATGGGTCTGGAAGCCGCTGCCGGGCGCGATGACGTCGTCGTTGCTGACCAGCAGCAGGCCGAAGCCGGTGTTGCCGGGGTCGTAGTGGTGCGAGAAGCTGAAGCTGTGCCGCGAGTCGAGCCACCCGGTGCGGGTCTGGAAGCGCTCGGCGGCGCGGCGGACGTCGACCTGCGATGCCATGCTCAGCCCCTGTTGCGCCCCACCACCAGGCGGGTCACCGCCTCGGCCGACTCGCGCAGGCTCTTCACCTCGGCGAACGAGTTCTTGCGCAGGATGGCAGCAACACTGCGGGCCATGTCGGGGCTGATCTCGACGAACAGCCAGCCGCCGCGGCGCAGGTAGAGCGGCGACTCCTCGGCGATGCGACGCACCAGGCCGAGCCCGTCGTCGGAGTTGTCGGTGAGGGTGTGCAGCGGCTCGTAGCGCGCGATCTCCGCGGGCAGGGTGCGCACCAGGCGGCGGCCCACGTACGGCGGGTGGATCGAGACCACGTCGACGGCGTCGTAGAGGCGCGCCGGCAGCGGCGCGAGCAGGTCGCCGGTGGCGAAGTGCGCGTTGTCGAGCCCGAGCCGTTTGGCGTTGTGCTTGCCCAGCTCGACGGCGTCCTCGGAGATGTCGACGCCCCACACCTCGGCGTTGCGCACCGCGTGCGCCACCGAGAGCACCACCGGTCCGGCGCCGCAGGCCACCTCGACGAGCACCGGCCTGGCGCGACGGCGCAGGCGGCGAATCGCCTCGCCGGCCTGGAACTCGCTGGACAGGCGCGGCGAGAACACACCGGGACGCAGCTCGATGCGGATGCCGCGGAAGTCGATGTAGCCGCGCAGCAGAGTCATCGGCTCGCCCTTGAGGCGTCGCGCCGTGAGTTCGAGGAGGTGCTTGCACTCCTTCTTGCTGAGCCGGATGTCGAGGTCGTCCTGCACCACGTCGCGCTTCAGCACGACGCCGGCCAGCTCCTCGGCGTCGGTGCGCGCCACCCACGGCTTCCACAGCTCGACGTGCTTCGAGGTGCGGATCGCGCCCTCGGCGGCGTCGATGAAGTCACCGACGGTGCAGGGCGTGGGCAGGCTGAGCGTCGAGGGCATGTGCGAATCTCGTGTGGGGGCTGGTCGGCGGCGGTGCACATAGCGTGACATGCACGCCGGGCGTCCCGTCGCCGGCTCAGACGAGTCGCGCGTCGCCCGCGGTGCGCGCGTTGACCAGGCGCAGCAGCTCGTCGTCGGTGAGCACCCGGCCCAGGGCGCGACACAGGCTGGCGAAGCGTCGCCAGCGCGCCAGGCCAGCGAGCCAGCCCATGCCGCGACCAGCCGTGGCGGTGTCCAGCGGACGGACCGCTGCGAGGTAGTGCCCGATCAGCGACACGACGACGTCGCGCTTGTCGGCGTCGAGCGTGGTGCCGGCGAGGTTGCGCTGCTGCGCGTCGCGCAGCGCCGCGTCCCAGGTGGCCACCAGCTCGCCCTCGGCGCGGCCGGGCAGCCCGTCGGCGCTGAGCGCGAAGACTGCGCGTGCCAGCCGCGCGCCGTGATGGTGCTCCATGCCGGTGTAGGCGTCCTCCAGGGTCTCGTTGACGTCGTCGAGGACGGCGCGGCTGGGGCGGCTGCTGGTTTGTGCCAGGTTTGTCTGCAAGCGGTGGGCCACCGTGGCGGCGGTGTCGCGCAGCGCCGGCGCGTCGGTGATGCGCAGGCCGAGATGCGGCAGCAGGCGCGCGCTCTGCGGCATCGCCAGCGACTCGAAGAGGCGAAGCCACCGCCGCGCCTGGGCGACGGTGTCTGCCTGGCGCAACCCCGCGCCGGGGCCGCGTCTACCCAATGCGTCCGCTCCGACGGCGCTGCGCAGGGCGCGAACGGAAACAGCACGAGGCCACGGCGTGAGCGCTCCAAGTTGCCTTTGCAGAGTGGAACGGACGCCCCCGCCTCGCGCTGTCCACGACATCAACGTTCGGGCGCACGCTACCACGCACCGCAGAGGGCGAACAGCGCACCATTGCTCCGCCTGGCAAGGATTTGCACAGCCCATGGTGATCGTTACGCGTTCGTCAGGTGTTCCTGATGCAAATGCATCAGGACTGGGTGACAGCGCACCTCCGCTACCCTGGCGGCGATGAGCGGGCGACGACGCAGCCGCGCGGCCGGCCTGGGCGCCTGGGTGCTCTGCACCGCGGCGCTGGCGAGCTGCTCAGCGTCGACTCCGGCGCCGCAGCAGAGCACGGCACGCGCCTCGGCCTCCGCCACCACGACGCCCGCGCAGTCGCCGACGGCCGCGCCGAGCCCGACGCGGGCTGCCAGCACCTCGCCCGCACACACCGCGAGCCTGGCCGGCTGCCCGGCCACACCGGTTCGCGCCTCGACGCTGCCCGTGGTCTGGCGCGGTGGCCAGCCGGACGACCTCGCCGTGGCCGGCGACGGCAGCCTCTGGATCTCCGACCTCGGGTCCGGCACCGTGATCCAGGTGGCCGGCGGCAAGCTGGTGGCCAGCCTGGGCCACCTCGACCGCCCCGAGGGCCTGGTCGCCCTCCCCGACGGCACCCTGCTGGTCGCCGAGCAGGGGCACAACCAGGTGAGCCGGTCCAGCCCCGACCGCAGCCGGCCGGTGCTCGTCCTGCCCTCCGCTCCGCCCACCCTGGGTCTCGACGGCATCGGCTTCGACGTCGCCAGCCAGCGCATGCTGGTCCCCGACAGCCCGCACGGGACGCTGCTCAGCGCCGATCTCCAGGGGGGCAGCGTCACCACGCTGGCCACCGGCCTGGGCCGGGACGTCGCCGCCATCCCCGCCGCGGACGGCGGCACCTGGGTGGCCGCCGAAGCCGAGGCGCCCGGTGGCCTGCTCCACGTCCCCGCCGGGGGCGGTCGCGCGACCCCGGTCGGCCACCTCGCCCAGCTCGACGACGTGCTCCTCCTCGACGGCCTGCTCTACGTCACCGACCTGCGCGGCCTCTCGGTGCACGCCGTCGATCCCGCCACCGGTGCGGACAGGGTGATCGCCGCCGGCTTCGGCGAGCCCCAGGGCCTGGTGGTGCTGCCCGACGGACGCCTGGCGGTCGCCGATTCGCCCCGCGGCGTGGTGGTCGCGCTGACGCCCTGCGCCTAGGCCCCCGCGCCGCCGGCGCCGTCCGCGTAGAACTGGCGGAAGGGGAACCACTGCTCGGGGAAGCGCCGAACCATCGGCTCCAGCGTCGAGGCCACCTTCTGCATCACCGAGCGCTCGTCGTCACCCTCCTCGAGCACCAGCGGGCCCATCGGCCAGAGCTGGTAGCGACCGTGCTCGTTGCGCCAGCAGGCGGTGGGGAAGATGGGTGCGCCCGTGCGCAGGGACAGCCAGGCGGGCACGGTGCTGAAAGGCACCGGGCCGCCGCAGTAGTCGACGACCACGGTGGGTCCGCTCTCGGGCAGGTCGGCGAGGATGGCCGCGAAGCGCCCGCGCTTGATCGCCCTGATCAGACCTAGGGCGGCGTGCTCGGCCCGGTACACCTCCATCTGGTTGGCGTGGCGCGCCCAGATGACCAGGTCGGTGATCGCCCTGGGGCCGGTGGTGGCCATCACCGTGGTCACCGGCAGGCGCATCGAGAAGGCGATCTTGGCGGCCATGTCCCAGTTGCCGAAGTGGGTGAGGGCGAAGATGCCGCCCGTTCCCGCGTCGCGCACCAGCCCGGACTCCTCGCGCCCGCCGGGGACGTCGCTGCGCCGCGCCGCCTCCTCCGCGCCCATGCCGCACGCCCAGACGAAGTCGATGCCGTTGCGGGCAAACCCGCGGAACGAACGGCGGGCGCGCCGCCTCGCCTCGGCCATGGCGATGCCGGGTTCGAGGCGGCGGTGGTTGAGCGCCGCGTTGCGGCGGCGCTGCCCGGCGAGTGCGTAGCCGGCCATGCCCAGGGCGTCGGCGAGCGGATAGCGGGCGGGCCCCATGGCGCGGGTCAGCGCCCTGGCGATCTGCAGTCCGACCTTGAGGGCGGCGGGCGGATGCGGCTGGATGCCGCGCACGGGCGTGGTCGGGGTGGCCGGCATGAGCCGCGATGATAGGCAACCCGGCTCAGAACAGAGCACACGCATCGCCTCTCCGGGCAGGGCGTATGATCCGACCACGAGGTCGGCCACCACTGCAGCCCGGTTGCCGACACCCGTGGCGCAGGTGCGTCGCGGGGCCGGACGGGGGACCGGGTGGACAACCGTCGACAGCTCGAATCGGATCGGCGTCGCGCCCTGCGGAGGCAGGGTGAGCACGACCGCTATGGCCGCCTGCTCGACGAGGCCAAGCAGCTCGCCGTGCTGCGAGACCGCGAGCGCATCGCCCGCGACCTGCACGACAGCGTCATCCAGTCGCTCTTCGGCGTCTGCATGATGCTGCAATCCGCGGAGACCGTCGACGACGCCGGCGTCGAACACACCCGCGCCCGCATCGGCGACGCGCTCACCGAGATCGACCGCGTCATCGTCGACGTGCGCAACTGCATCTACCAGCTGCGTCCGGCGTTGCTGGAGAACGCCTCGCTGCGCGACGCACTGCGGCGGCTGGCGGCCGACGTCGAGCAGGGCTACGGCGTGGTGTCGGTTGTCGAGTGCAGTGCCGAGGCGTCGGCGCTGCTCGAGCCGGTTGCGGTCGACGTGCTGCACATGGCGCGCGAGGCGCTCAGCAACGTGGCGCGGCATGCGCACGCGCTGGCCTGTCGCGTCGCGGTGCACGTCGGCACCGACGCCGTGCTCATCAGTGTGCACGACGACGGGCGCGGGTTCGACCCTTCATCCGTGCGTCACGGGTTGGGACTGGCCAATCTTCGTGAGCGCGCGGCGGGGCTCAACGGTGCGCTGCACGTGGAGAGCGCGGTGGGGTCGGGCACCGTCGTGGAGATCGTGCTCCGGCTCGACGCGCTGGCGCCACGGAGTGCTGGGGTCAGGGCGACGGCGACGACGTAGCCGGCGGGGTTGCCGGGCACTGCGGTGTCGCCGGAATCGTTCCCTCGCCGCCGACGGTGACGGTGCCCTCGACGAACAGGCGCGGCGAGAAGGCGCGGTGGTCGCTGCTCAGCACCTCGACGCGCAGCCGATGGGTGCCCGGCGGGACCGGCACGGCGACGGACGAGGCTGCGGTCGAGGCGCGCTCGCTGCCGTCGACGGCGATGGAGAGCACCTCGCCGCTGCCGGGCACTGTTGCTACCAGGCCGCTCGGCCAGAATCCGCAGGTGCGGACCAGGATGGGACTGGTCAGCGTCGTGGCGCCGTCTGGTGAGGCCAGGGACATGCGGTACGACGGTGCGGCCGGCGGGCCGGGCAGGATGGCGCCGAGGATCAGCCAGGTGGCCAGGCCGACCCCGACGGCGGCGAGGCCACCGCTGCGCAGCCGCCTGGTGCGGGCGGCGAGGGCCAGGACGGCGCCGGCGACCGCGAGGGCGTAGGCGGCGGCGGTGGCCCACCAGGGGACGCCGCTGCCGGCGAGGACATGGGCCAGCACGGTGGGCACGGTACCGCCGCGCCTTCGACGTCGGCGCTCAGTTGCTGGTGTGCGGGGGTGGTGCCCCCGAGGGGCTAGGCCGAGACGGTCAGGGCGCGGTTGCCGCGCAGCCAGTGGGGCAGGGCGCCGAGCAGCACCTGCGGTCGCGTCTGCGCCTTGACCAGGTACTCGACGCAGCCCAGGGCGAGGGCGCGATCGACCAGGGCGCGGTCGGCGACGTTGGAGAGCACGACGACGGGCACGTCGCAGGTCTTGGGAGCATCGCGCAGGACCTGGAGGAACTCGATGCCGTCCATGCGGGGCATGAGCATGTCGAGCAGGATCAGGGCGGGACGCTGGGCGCGGACCATCTCGATGCCGTCGACCCCGTCCCGGGCGTGCCGGGTGGTGTAGCCCTTGGTGCCGAGCAGCATCAGGTACATGGTGGCGATGGTGTCGTCGTCCTCGACGAGGAGGATGTGGCCGTTGGTGGCCTCGTGCGGGGCCCGCGGAGCCGGGGCGGGCTTCGGGTCGTGGCGGCCCTGCAGGACGAGTTCGGGCGCAGGTCGCGCCGGGGCCGAGGGCTGCTGGCGACGCTGCGGCTTCGCGGGTGGTGGTGGCGCCGGCGCGGGCGCGGGCGCCGCGCTCCTGGCGCTCTTGGCGGGGGCGGGGGCAGGAGCGGCCGTCGCAGTCCTGCTGGTGGCGGCTGGAGTGGGACTTGCCGCGGCAGGCCTGTTGGTGGCGGCAGGCGCGAGGGCGGCGGCAGGAGTGTCCGCGCGGGTCGCGGCCGGGCGTGGCGCCGGCGGCATCGTCTTCATGGCGCTGACGGCAAGCACAAGCGCTTCCCGCGCAGGCGGGCTTGGCGCCGCCGTTGCCGGCAGGGGTGCCGGTGCGACTGCCGCCAATGTCTTGGTTGCCGGCACGACCGACTGAGCCCGGATCACGGGAACCCGCAGCTTCCCGTCCCCCTCCGGGTTGCCCTGCGGCGCGGCGCGCCTCACCAGCACAGGGACGTGCAGCGGCGGCCGGTCCTCATCCTCTTCGGGCCCGAAGATGTGAAACCCCCTCAGCCGCTCCAGCGGCCGGTGCGCCTCTGCATCCTCCAGCGCCCGGACGGCACGGAGTCGACGCCATGCCAGCACCGTGGCAAGCACAGCCACGAGGGCTAGCAGAACCATCCCTCCCACGAGGCGGGCGGGCGAGACGGTGAGCGCGGGCACGGTCTCAGTCGGCGGCATCGACAAAGACAAGAACGTGCGGCGACCTCCGCGTCCTGCGGTATCACCGGATTCAGAGCAAACGCTCCACGTCCTGCCTTCACGTGTACAGACAAACGCCCGGGCCCAGTCGCTTCAACGCGACCAGACCCGGGCGCCCCTATGAACGGCTGTGCGTCAGTAGGCGGCGGGGACGCCGCGGTCCTCACGCACCAGGGAGATCATCACCAGCTTGGCGACGACCCAGGCGGCAAGGGTGTAGACGACGATCGCCACCAGGTCGGCCCACTCCAGGGGATGGCCGTTGCCGGCGGAGCTGGTCCCGAAGATGCCACGGAAGGGGGCGGCCAGCGCTCCACCCGCGCCGTAGATGAAGGACGCGAAGCCCTCGTCGTTGGCCCCGGCGGCCAGGAAGATGAAGCGCAGCGCCAGGATGGCGTTGACCACTCCGACGATGAGCCAGATGAGCTGGCGGGCACGGTAGCCCACCGGTACGACCGCGGAGCGACCCGCGTACACGCTGTTGCCACCGGCGGCGTACGGCGCCCCCGGAGCTCCCGGAGCGACCGTGCGTCCCGCCGCGACGTGCTCCTCGCGGACTTCGACTGGTTCGTCCATCACGTTGTGAGTCCTCCCGTAGGGCACGGCCCCCCAAGCCTTGCCCCATTTGATATGAGCGGAGTTATATCACATTATGCACGTCAGTCATCATCGCGAAGTAAACCCGCGTGGGTGTCGCCAGGGCCGCCCCCGCCAGGGCATGCTGGGTGCCGTGACGGTCCACGTCGGCACCTGCGGCTGGCAGTACAGAGACTGGCGCGGCCGCTTCTACCCCGACAAGCTGCGCCAGGCCGACTGGCTGGAGCACTACGCCGCCCGCTTCCAGACCGTGGAGGTGGACAACACCTTCTACCGCCTGCCCAGCGCCGAGACCTTCGCCGCCTGGCGCGAGCGCACCCCCGACGACTTCTGCATGGCGCTCAAGACCAGCCGGTACCTCACCCACATCCGCCGCCTTCGCGACCCCGGGCCGGCCATCGACCTCTTCATGGAGCGCGCCGCCAAGCTCGGCGACAAGCTCGGCCCCCTGCTGGTGCAGCTGCCGCCCACCTTCAAGGCCGACCCACCCCGCCTCGCCGACGCCCTCGATCACTTCCCGCGCGGCGTCCGGGTGGCCTTCGAGCCACGCCACCAGTCGTGGTTCAGCGAGGCCACCGAGGCGGTGCTGTGCGACCGCAACGTCCCGCTCTGCCTGTCCGACACCAGGGGCAAGCCGAACAGCCCGCTCTGGCGCACCGCCGACTGGGCCTACCTGCGCTTCCACGAGGGCACCGGCTCGCCCCACCCCTGCTACCAGCCGCACACCCTGCGCGAGTGGGCGCAGCGCCTTTGCGACATCTGGGGGCCACGGGGGGAGGCGTACGTGTACTTCAACAACGACCCGGGCGGCTGCGCCGTGCGCGACGCCCGCGTCTTCGCCGAGGTGGCCATCGACGCCGGGCTGCATGCGACTCGCGTGCCCGACGCCGCCGAGACGCCCCTCTAGCCGGAGGACCTCGGCGATTTGGTGCTGTCAATGAGGACAGTACCCGCGTACAGGTTTGCCTTCCGCTCGGGGGCTGTATAGAGTTGCAAACCTGCCACCCCCGCGGCAAGCAGCCGGAAGGAGAGAGGATTGCTGACCATCGGCGACGACGTGGAGCTGTCCGGTTCGGCGGCCGATGACCATGGCGGAAGACCTCACACCCTGCCGTGCCCGTTCGCGCGGCATGGCCTGGACTCGTCGGGGATGTCCACGTGCCCTGGCTACCAGGGGGTCGCGCTGAGCTTCGCGGGGATCGGCGCCGGTGAGTCGCTCGGTGAGCGCGTCACCTGCGCGCACCTGGGCACGCAGCGGGGCACCCGCGGATTCGTCAGCGCCTGCACCCATCCCGGCGGCATGCCTCCGAGTGCGCCCGAGCTGGCCCGGCGCGCCGAGCGCGCGGCGCGGCGCAACGCCAGGTCGCTGACCACCTGATCCGCAGGGGGCATGCCGCCTGGCGGCGTGGCTCCTCCCCTATCCTGCGCGGGTGGATGCGCAGGTGCTGCGCCGTCTCGGCGGCGCGCTCGACCGCGACGCGCTGCTTACCGCGCCCGCGGACGTGCGTCCCTACGAGTGCGACGGGCTGACGGGATACCGGGCGGTGCCAGCAGCCGTGCTCCTGCCGCGCAGCACCGAGCAGGTCGCCGCATGTGTGCGCATCTGCCACGACGCGGGCGTGGCCTACGTCGCTCGCGGTGCCGGCACCGGGTTGTCGGGCGGTGCGCTGCCGGTTGCCGGCGGCGTGGTGATCTGCCTGGCGCGGATGACTCGCGTGCTGTCGGTCGACGTCGACAACGCGCGCGTCGTGGTGCAGCCGGGTGTGACCAACGCGGCGGTGACCGAGGCGGTGGCGATCCACGGGCTGTACTACGCACCCGATCCCTCGTCGCAGGTGGTGTGCACCATCGGTGGCAACGTCGCCGAGAACTCGGGCGGTGCGCATTGCCTGAAGCACGGGTTCACCACCCATCACGTCGTCGCTGCCACGTTGGTGACGGCGTTGGGCGAGGTGGCGTCGCTGGGCAGCGCGGTTGCCGATACGCCGGGCTATGACCTGCTCGGCGTGGTCGTCGGCAGCGAGGGGACGCTGGGCATCGTCACCGAGGTGACCCTGCGGGTGCTGCGCCGGCCGCGCCTGGTCGGCATGCTGCTGGCCGCCTTCGACGGTGTCGAGGCGGCGGCGACGGCGGTGTCGCGCATCATCGCCGCCGGCGTGCTGCCCGCGGCGGTGGAGATGATGGACCGCCTGACACGGGAGGCGAGCGAGCAGGCGGTGCACGCCGGCTATCCCGACTGCGAGGCGCTGCTGCTCGTGGAGGTCGACGGCATCGAGGCGGAATGCCTTGCCCAGCTGGGGGAATGCCGGGAGATCTGCGAAGCGGCCGGAGCCGTGGAGATTCGCGTCGCGGAGACGGCAGAGGAGCGCGCGCTGATGTGGCGAGGACGGCGCGCCGCCTTCGCCGCCATGGGACGGGTGAGTCCCGGCTACTACGTGCAGGACGGCGTGGTGCCACGCACCCGGCTTCCCGAGGTGCTGCACGGCATCGCCGAGCTCTCGGCGTCGTATGGCCTGCGCGTCGGCAACGTGTTCCATGCGGGGGACGGCAACCTGCATCCGCTGGTCTGCTACGACCCGGCCGCTGCCGGCGAGGCGGAGCGGGCGCTGGAGCTGGCGGGCCGCATCCTGGACGTCTGCCTCGCGGCGGGAGGGTCGATCACCGGCGAGCACGGCGTGGGGCGCGACAAGGCGTGCGCGATGCCGAAGATGTTCTCGGGCGCGGCCCTGACCGTGATGGACCGGGTGCGCTCTGCATTCGACCCGTCCGGGCTGTGCAATCCGGGCAAGCTGCTGCCCACACCGCGGCTGTGCGGCGAGGTGCCCGGATTCCACCGCGTGCACCCCGTCGAGGCGGCGGGCCTGGCGGAGAGGTGGTGACCGCCGCGGCGGTGTCCGGCGCGGTTGCTGCCGGGATCGTCGGCAACTCGTTTGTGCGCGCCGCGGCGGCGGGCGACGCTGTGGGCGGCGTGGTGCCGTCGCTGGTGGTGTCACCGGCGACGGAGGAGGAGGTGGCCGCGGTGCTGGCGTGGGCGTCGCGCGACGGGCTGGCGGTGGCGGCGTGCGGCGGCGGAACCAAGATGGCATGGGGGGCGCCGCCGCGTCGATGCGACGTGGTGCTCTCGACGCTGCGCCTTGCCGGGGTTGTGGAGCACGAGCCCGGCGACCTGGTGTGCGTGGTGCGCGCGGGGACGCCGCTGGCCGACGTGCAGGCGCTGGTTGGCGTGCACGGGCAGCGGCTGGCGCTGGACCCGCCTCACGGAGTTGCGGCCACGATTGGCGGCATCGTGGCCACCGGTGCCTGGGGGCCGCTGCGGACCCACTACGGCACGGCGCGCGACCTGGTGCTCGGCTGTCGCTTCGTGCTCGCGGACGGCACGGTGGGGCACAGCGGAGGCAAGGTGGTCAAGAACGTCGCCGGCTACGACGTCGCCAAGCTGCTGATCGGCTCGCTGGGGACGCTGGCGGTGATCACCGAGGTGTCGCTGCGGCTGCACCCGGTGGCGCGCGCGTCGCGGACCGTGGTGTGCGGGCCGCTACCGCCGGCGGACGTCGCCGCGGCGTGCCGTGCTGTGGTTGCGGCGCCGGTCGTGCCGGTGGCCATGGTGGCGCTGCTGCCCGAGGGGACGGTTCTCGTCCAGGTGGAGGGCACCGAGGCAGGGGTCGCGGCACAGGTGGAGGTGCTCGGCTCCGTGGCGCCGCTGTCGCGCGTGCTGAGCGACGCTGAGGCCACGGCCGCATGGGAGCACGCGCGCGTTCTCGCCTGGGGCGGCGATGACGCCTCGGACGCTGCCGACGCTGTCGCTTCGGTCGCGGTGCCGCGCGCCCACCTGGACGCGCTGATCACCGTCCTTGGCACCGAGGCGACGCGTGCGGTGGTGCTGCCCAGCCTGGGGATCGCCGCGGCGCAGGGCGATCACATTGTGGCATTGCGCACCTGGGCCGCCTCGCTCGGCGGTCACGCCGTCCTGCACCGCGCGCCCCCTGACCTGGCATCGCTCGCATGGCCCGCCGTCGCCGACCCCGCGGTGACCCTGATGCGCGCCGTCAAGCAATCCCTCGACCCGGCCGCCACGCTCTCCCCCGGCCGCCACCTGGGTGGCATCTGACATGCCTCAGCGCAGCCTCCCAGTTCCTGCCTTCGACGACCACAATCCGCCCGCCCGGGACCTGCTCGACGACTGCGTCCACTGCGGCTTCTGCCTGCCCGCCTGCCCGACCTACCAGCTCTGGGGCGAGGAGGCCGATTCCCCCCGCGGCCGCATCCTGCTCATGGACCGCGCCGCCCGCAACGAGCTGCCGCTGACCCGCGAGCTGACCCGCCACTTCGACGCCTGCCTGGGCTGCATGGCCTGCGTCACCGCGTGCCCCAGCGGCGTCCGGTACGACCGGCTCATCGAGCAGACGCGCCAGCAGGTCGGGCGCCGCCTCCGCCGTCCGCTGCCCGAACGGCTGCGCCGCGCCGGCATCTTCGCGCTCTTCCCGCATCCGCGGCGCATGCGTGCCGTGGCCTGGCTGCTGCTCGCCCTGCGCGTCTCCGGAGTGCGTCGCCTGGTGCGCAGCCGCGGCGGCAGCGGACTGTTCGCCCTCTCCCCCGCCGTGTCGCGCGCTGCACTGACGGCACGCCTGCCGGGGCACGTGCCCGCGCAGGGCGGCACCACGCGCCTGCAGGCCGTCCTGCTCACCGGCTGCGTGCAGCAGGGCCTCTTCGCCGACGTCAACGCCGCCACCGCGCGCGTGCTCGCCGCGTACGGCTGCGACGTGCGCATCCCGCCCGGGCAGGGATGCTGCGGCGCCCTGGAGCTGCACGCCGGACGGGAGTCCGCGGCGCTGGCACGGGCACGCCGACTCGTCCCGCACCTCGACGACGGCGCATCGCTCGTCGCCGTCAACTCCGCGGGCTGCGGCTCGGTGCTGAAGGACTACGGCGTGCTGCTCGACACCACCGGCGGCGACGACCGCGCCCGCGCCTTCGCCGCGCGCGTCCGTGACGTCAGCGAGATCCTCACCGCTCTCGAGCCGCGTCCTGGAGCACTGCAGCGGTTGCCGATGCGCGTCGCCTACCACGACGCCTGCCACCTCGCTCATGCCCAGGGCATCCGCGAACAGCCGCGCGCGATGCTCGCCGCCATCCCGGGCATCGAGCTGGTGCCGCTCGCCGAGTCCGACACCTGCTGCGGCAGCGCCGGCGTCTACAACCTGCTGGAACGCCGCGCCGCCGCCGACCTCGGCCGCCGCAAGGCCGCCCACGTGCGCGCCGCCGCCCCCGACGCCCTGGTGGCCGCCAACCCCGGCTGCCTGCTGCAGATCAGCGCCCACCTCGGCGGCGGCGAGGGCGTGCCCACCTTCCACCCGGTCGAATTGCTCGACGCGTCGCTGCGCGGTGTCAACGCGGACGACCTGCTGCGTACGCGCCGACGCCTGCAGGGCCTGCACGGCCGCTGAGCGCCGCCGGACGGTAGAGCGGGCCGGCGGCCGGAGGCGTCATGCGTGACGTCCAGCCGCCGGCTGCTCACTCCCTTCCTGGCCGTCCGCTGCCGGCCGCCGGACTCGCCGAGCGGTCATGCAGCATGGAATGGTGCTGCTGTGCGAATGACGTCGCTTGTCACCGGCGACTGTGCCCCGCCTCGCCCACCAGCGCAGCATCGCCACCGAGGTAGGACGCGATCAGCGCTGGATCGTCCCGCAGTTCGGCGCTGGGCTTGGTCACCACAATCTCGCCTTTGGCGAGCACGTAGGCACGGTCCGTGTGTGCCAGCGCCAGGGGCACGAACTGTTCGACGATGAGAATCGAGGTGCCGCGGCGATTGACGATTTTCAGGATCTCGAAGAGCTGAGCCACGACCTTGGGTGCCAGGCCGAGGGAGAGCTCGTCGACGATGAGCAGGCTGGGTCGAGACATCAGGGCCATGCCGACGCCCAACATCTGCTGCTCGCCGCCGCTCAAAGTCCCTGCTCGCTGTGACGCGCGCTCGCGCAGCCTCGGAAAGAAGTCCAATATCTCCTCGAGCATCGCGGGGTAGCCAGCGCGATCCTTGCGTCTCGGCCAGTATCCGTAGCGAAGATTCTCCTTGACCGAGAGGTTGGGAAAGAGGTCACGCCCTTCTGGAAGGTGGGCGACGCCTCGACGCACCACCTGAGGAGCATCGAGATGATCGATGCGCTCTCCGGCAACGAGAATCTCGCCTGCGTGCGGATGAACGAGTCCGCTGATTGCGCGCAACGTCGTGGACTTTCCTGCTCCGTTCGCCCCGAGCAAGGCGACCATCTCGCCATGCCGCACCTCGAGGCTGACGCCACGAAGCGCCGGGACAAGTCCGTACCGCACATGGCAGAGAACCATTTCCAGAACACGGGTGTCGGTCTGAACGCTCGCCCGAGCGTCGACGTCAGGGGCCACGGCGATGGACCCGGTCGGAGTGCGGCGTCGAACGAGATCGAGCATCCTGCTCATGCGACCTCCATCGGCGCGCCGAGGTACGAGGCAATGACGTTGGGATCCCGGCGGATGCGCTCAGGAGGACCGTCCGCAATCAAGCGGCCTTGGTCGAGCACGTAGATCCAGTCGCAGAGGCGGACCACCATGTCGACGTCGTGCTCAATCACCAGTAGGGTGATGCCGATACGGCGAAGGACGCGAAACCACTCGATGAGGCGCTCCGTCTCGCGCGAGTCGAGCCCGGACGCGGGCTCGTCGAAGCAAACCAGTCGCGCGCCGGTGACCAGCGTCCTGGCTACTTCGACGAGGCGGAGAACGCCGAACGGGAGCCCCCCAACCTTGCGATCGGCGAGATCCTCGAGCTCCATGAGTTGAAGCACCGCGCGAACGCGAGCGCGCGCCGCCTGCTCCGATCGCTTGGTACCGGGTGGCACGGCGAGAGCTCCCCAGAGACCCGCCTTGTGTTGAAGGTGGGTGGCGACGAGCAGATTCTCGGAGACGGTGAGATCGCCGAACAGCTGGAGGATCTGGAACGTTCGGCCCACGCCCAGCGCGGCTCGGCGGTGCACCTCCCAGTCAGTGACGCTCCGCCCGAAGAGGGACACCTCCCCGGCAGTCGGCACGTTGAGGCCAAGAATGGAGTTGAACAAGGTGGTCTTGCCGGCGCCGTTCGGGCCAATCAGGCCGACGATCTCACCCGCTCCCACCTGGAGCGAGACGTCCGACACCGCGGTCAACCCGCCGAAGCGCACGGTGATGTGCTCTGCTTGGAGCAGCACCGGTTCGCGTCTTCCACCGTCGAGGAGATGGCCCGGGACGACTTCGTTCCGCACGGCGGTGAGCAACTGCTCCACCGAACGACCCGCTGCCCCATTGTCGTCCTGACCGCCGCTCACCTCGTCGTCGGGGTCGTCGTCGAAATGCTCAACCCGCAATTGCATCGTCCTCGGCTTTGCTGGCTGGCCGACGCGCTCCATCAGGCTGATCACGTCGATAGGCCGGCTCTCGTTGAGAGACGGGTTGCCATCGCTCTCGGGATGCCCACGCCGAACGCCGGGTACGGCATTGCGCACTGACGCTACCCACCCACGGGCGGCATCCAGTGCCCTCGCGGGAGCACCGACACGGGGTTGCGTTACGCCGCCGTCCAGGGCAAGCTCGCGGTGGGGCCAGATCTGGCGCAAGGCCCTCATCACGGCCCCACGCAAGCGCTCGACGATGACGGTGGACCGCTCGCCCACGGCGCCGAGACCGCCGCGAAAGAACAACAGGACGACAATCAGAACGCCTGAGGAGATGACGTCCAGGTAGTCGGCCAGTTGCGGCGACCGGAAGAACACCTCGCCCACCAACACCGCGAAGAGCAGAGCTGAGGCGATCGCGCCGCCCAGGCTGCGGAGACCGCCGACCACCGCGATGGCGAGAAAATACAGCGAACCCATGAAGTCGAATTGCGTCGGTGCAACGGTCCGAGCGCCAATCAAGGTGACCGACCCGCCGAGACCCGCCAGCGCACCTGCACAGGCGAACCCGAGCAGCTTGTAACGGGTGACGCCGATGCCAAGGGACGCCGCCGCGACCTCAGATCCGCGCACCGCCGCGAAAGCACGTCCAACTCTCGAGTCGCGAAGGTTGGCCACGCCATACAGGGAGATCGCGGCAACCGCCACCGCCACGTAGTAGAAGACGTGCGCATCCGCCAGGTCGAAGTAGGGGATCGTACCGGGCCGACCGATCGCCTGAAGCGGAATGCTGGTGCCGCTTTGATTCTCGACGAGCCAGGGCTGGGCGAACAGGTACTTGTCAGCGATGTACGCGAAGATCAGCGTGGCGACTGCCAGGTAGAGACCGCGCACGCGAAGGGCCACGACACCGATGAGGCCGGCCGCGACGGCACCCGACAGGATGCCCACTCCCAATGTGAAGGGAAACGGGACGCCGAGCCGCTTGGTGGCGATAGCGCTGAGAAACGCGCCAATTCCAACGAATGCTGCCTGGCACAAAGAAATCTGGCCAACGATCCCGATCAGCAACACGAGAGACAGGGCGACGATCAGGTATTCGGCCGCGAGGATGCCCGTGTTCACCGCGTCGTAGGGAATGCCGGGCAGAAGGGGCCAGGCCAGCAATGCGGTGACCACGATGGTCTTGCGTGCGACGTCGCTCATCCCAAGGCCTCCGCGCGAACGTCGCTCATGACCAGTCGGGCGCCCCGGAAGGCCATCACCACCAGGGCGAGGAGCCCGACGATGAGCTCCGAGGAGCCCTGCTGTTGCACCAGCCCACCCACTTGAGGGATGGCGCTCAAAGTCGGCACCATGCCTTGAACCAGGCCGACGATGACGGCGCCGAGGCACACTCCCGGCATGCTCTCCAGGCCACCAATGAGTGCGGCGACGAAGGCGGGCAGCACGCCGAGGGAGACGCTGTACGGGTCGAGCTCGGTCGCCCCGGAGAGCAGGATCCCGGCCAGGCCAGCCAGCGCACCACCGATGATCCACGCCAGGCGAGCTGTCCGATCAGGATCGACACCGCGAAGCGAGGCACCGCGCCTGTTCTGTGCCGCACCACGCATGGCGAGGCCGATGTCGGTGAATTGGAAGAGCATGAACACGGCGCCCGCGCCCACGATGGCGATGGGGAAGATGCCGAATTGCGCCCAGGGGACGAACCCACCCGCAAAGCGAAGCGCCCCGGACGGAAGCACACGTGGCGGCGTCACCGGCAGCGAGCCCCACACTCGGGCGCAGATCGCAATGGCGAACGTCAACGCCGCGACCGTCCCAACAGTTTGGGTGGTGGACCCCGCTGAGCGCAGTCGGCGCACGAAGAGCAGCTCGACCACCACGCCGAGCAACGCACCCGTTGCGATGCCGGCGACAACGGCCAGCGGCACGGGCATTCCCCATTTGGCCAGCTGGTAGCAGGCATACGCCGCGCCCATTGCCATTGCTCCATGGGCGAGGTTCAGCACCCGCGAGGCCTGATAGATGACCGTGATCCCCATGCCGAGGAGGGCGTACGCTCCGACCAGCGGCAACGACAGCACGATGTGCAGGATGATGTTGGTCACGGCGGCGTGCTACCCGAGGTCCTGCCCGCGAGCGGGGTCGGGAAGGAACCCGCTCTCGAGGTAGTTCCAACCGTTGAAGCTCCCGTTCACCGTTGCGTTGTCCCCGAAGGCGGCCATGCTGCTGTTGGCGACGCGCGGCAGCGAGGTTCCAAACTGCAGCGGGGAAGCGAGTCCGAGGTCGAAGGATTGCGTGTTCAGCACAGTCTGGAGGGCCTGCCGGGTCAGGTTCGGCCCGGCACGTTTGCAAGCTTCGATGAACAACTGTGTCCCCAGGTAGGCGCCCTCGGTGAATTCGTTGTGCGGGTCGCACGATGGGCACACGGCCTTGAGTGCCTGTGAGTAGTGGGCAACGGCGCTTTCAGTGGAGAACGGTGCGATATCCGGGTGGTACCCGGTCCACACGATCATGGTTCGGCAGTTGCTGGCGCAGTTCGTGCCGAGGTTGTCATCGAAGAGAGGCTCACCGCCCATCAGATGGTTGTACCAGGTGCATCCGCAGTTGGCCTCGGAGCCCATCCAGGTCTCCATCGGCGCCGGCTCCAGCAGCATCATCACGACGTCGCACGCAGGGTGCGTGTTGGTCGCTTGGCAGGCTCCGTTGAACGTGTTGATAGGGCCCGAGAAGTCGGTCGTGCTCTGCGTCGCCACGCCGCAATAGGCCTGGTGGCAGCTGCTCCCCGAGGGGTCTTCGGAGAAGCCCGTTATGTCCTTGCCGGTGAGGCGCTTGACCTCCTGGTCAAACGCCAGCGCCCCCTCCTTGCCGAATTTGTAACTGGTGTCGAAGACAATGCCGAACGTCTTTGCCTTGAGCACGTCAACGGCGTACTTGGCCGCAATATGCATATTGCTTACCGTGGAGGCGGCAACGGGCCAGACCCAGGGGTCGTTGTACTGGGACTTGAGCATGCCGTCTGTGCCGACTACAGGGATCCCCGCACGGTCGATGGTGCCGCTCTTCACCGCAGCGTCGAGACCTTCGGAGTCCGGCTCCCCAACCAGGGCGAAGTTGTTCTGGGCGATGAAGCCCTGGATGTCGTTGAGCCCTGCGGTGCCACTCCATCCGTCATTCAGCGTCGTGAGGCTGACTGTGCGTCCGCAGATCCCGCCCTGGCGGTTGACCTCCTCGATTGCGGCGCGCATGCCCTGTGCCGCCTCACCGAGAAAGCCGGAGCCCTCGCCGGTTGTCACGATGGTGCTGGCGACGCGGATCTGTGTGGCGGTCACCCCCGGGGCGCCCGTCGCGCCGCCGTTTTTGCCAGCAGCACACTGCGCGCCAGACTGGGCAGCGCTCTGCGCGCTCGGAGCGGCCGAATGGGCGGCGGCGGGATTCCCAGCGGCGTTGGCGGAGGCGTTGGCTGTCGGGCCGCCCGCCGCGCCCGGGCCCGTGTCACCCGAGGAACCGGACCCCGCACCTGCACCCGACCCGTTGACAGCTCCAACCACGTGGTCACTGAATTGCGGTGCGGCCGACCACAACGAAAGCACCGTAACGGCGGCGATGCCGATACCGAGCGGAAGCCAGCCCACCCGCGGCGGGAAGCCCGATTTCCGGCGCTGCCTTTCCATCAGGAGTCCTCCCCTTCAGTCGCCGCTCCGCGGCGACGCATCATGACCAAGGGCAGCCCGAGCAATGCGAGGAAGGCTGCCATCTGGACGGCCGCGAGCGGCGACCGGGCAAGCCAGTCCAGTCCGTGGAACGCTCGGACGAGGAGTCCCAAGGGCCCCGTGGCGCCACCGCCCGTCCCGGCCGCTGGCGAGGGCGTCACAACGGGTGGCACCGGCGGAATGTACCCCGGTACGGAAGGCGCCGCTCCGAGGACGCCGGCATCGGCGCTGGCTTGCGCAACGTCGATCGGTGGTTGTGCAACCGTCTCGCCGGCTGGCTGCACACCGAGCTCGGCGTCGGTCTCCACGCCGGCCAGGTCGAGCACGGTCCTGGTCTCGTTGGGGGCCCCATCCCTGAACCCGTAGAGCACGATCCGCAGAGCAGGAAGGACCGAGGCCTCTTCCACGCTCATCCCGTTGAACTGTTCGTCACCGTACAGTTGGGTTGCGTTGGTCGCGACCATCGCCGTGTACCCGCCTGGGGACCCCAGGGGGACGCCATTGGCGTCCACGCCGTATGGCGTTGCGGGGTCGGGCCACGACGCGTGGATCAAGGTCGGAAAGGCGCCGTTGATCTGGGTGAGCACCTGCTTGATGTCGCAGGGACTGGCGCAGACCTGGCTGCCGTTGATGAAGACATCTCTCATGGTGACGGCGCGCGTGACCGCCGCACTTCCGGCAACCCCGCCGGCCTGCGTGGTGGCGCTCTGGTCGATCTCGCCGATTCGCAACAGATCGTTGCCATTCGCATCGACGACGCGAAGTCCCTTCGCACTGGCCGTGATCGACGTCTTCACGGTGTGGGTGGCTGCTGTGGGAGGTGTGACCTGACCGTTGCTGGCTGCGGAAGCAAGCGTGACACCGAGTCCGGCGGCGCTGTCGACACCCCGCGCAAATGCGTGTGCGCTGATGCTGCTTGCCTGGGATGGGTCACCCACACAGTTCACGTCGGCATGAGCCAGATCGTTGGTGCCGGACGCCGTTGACTGGGTCGGCTGCGGTGGCTCGTTCGGTTGCGACGACTGGCCGGACTGCGAGTAGCTCGTGACGTAGAGACCATCGAAGTGGGCTGAGCTGCCGCCGCTTCCGGGGTAGCTGCACGAGGCGAGGGGGGATGGCCAGAGCTGTGACGTCCGGGGGGGCGGCGCGGTCGTCCCCGACGATGGCAGGGGAACGTCCGGCGCGGATGGGCAGGGCTGATTCAGGCCCGCAAAGAAGCTGCAGGGGGGCTGGGGTGGCTGCGCGCAATTGCGAGCCGCGTTGACGTTCGTGCACATGGTGAATTGCGCGGCCGTTGTGGCATTGCCATCTCCCACGGCGGCCGCCGATCCCTGAGCGGTCCCGTTGTTGAGTGAGAGGCCGGCCATGTCGCCGATCAGGAGATCTCGGTTGCCGGCTCCGAAGGGCACGCCACTGACGTTGTTCGGCTGCAGCAGGTTGTTGACTGGGCCATTCGTACTCGACACGACGTCGAGATGGGCCCCGTAGGCGCGTCCCGTGGCCCCGTACGTCACCGAGACAGGTGCTCCCGGTGGCAGCACACCCTGGTACGTGTTCTGGTCGATCTGGGTCGCAGAGGGCAGGTGATACACGGGTCGCGTGTCTGCGTACACGAGGAAGTCGGGCTCGGCCGCCTGCTGTTGGCTGCAGAAGTTGACAACGTGGCTGACCATGATCCTGGTGTACGGGTACCGCAGGTCGGGCGGCAGGATGGCTGTCGAGCCGTTGGGGACAACCGATTGGTAGTGCGGAAAGACTTCGCCGGGGGACAGTGGAGTCTGCCGCCCTTCGATGCTGATCAGGCCACTGGAAGTGACCGTATAGACGCGCCCACTCGTCGTGTCGATCCCGATCTGGGATCCAAAGGGCTGCGTATTGGGGCACTGGTCAAGGGCGCCAAGCGAGGTCTGCCCCTCGAACTGGGCATCCTTCCCGTCGTAGATGAGGGCGGACACTCCGTTGCCAGCGTGGAACGGCATGAATGCGCGGTCCAGACCGGCGTCGAAGTACACGTCATCGGCCTGTCCCGGAGCGGTCGCGCTGGTGAAGGTTCCGTTGGTACATTCCGGAGCCCCGCCTGAGCATCCGTGGGTCGTGAGGCCGATGCGGATGACGCCGTCTCGCTCGACTGCTGCGGCACCTGACGGGCCAACGTGGCTGAGCTGGCACGGCGCAAAAACGGCGCTGTCGTGAGCGGCGTGATACGGGGCGGCTGTCCCGTATGACGGGATCAGGCTGAACTGGCAGCCGCTGACTTCCAGCGCAGTCCACGTGGGGACCAACTTCCCCTGAGCCAAGCTCTGCTTGACGTCGTATGCCGTCACGGAGATGCCCGGCGGGACGATACCCCCGGACTGTGCCGTGTTGCCGTGACTGCTCAGGACGATCAACTCGTCGAGCGGCGCATACCAACTCAGTCCTGTAATGTAATTCTCCGACACGGTACTGGGAAGCGACCACGTCGCAATCTTGTCGAGTGTCCGCTCCGATAGGACAGCCAACTGGTTTCCCTGTATCGCGTTCAGGATGGTCGTCGCGCCGAGCAGCACGCCGTCGGTGCTGTCGACCGCAACCGTCGGCGGCTGGGAGCCACCAACCCCGGCGGGCACGTCGAATGTGGCCGTACTCGCACACTGGCCCGCGTTGCTCCGTCCATTGGTCGCGAGGACGGCGAAGGTATCGACGTCCATGACGGCAAGGGATGGGCACATCCCGGCCCCTGGGTTTGCTTCGAAGAGAAGATGGTTGACGGGGTCGATGAAGGGGCTTGTCTGCGTGGACTCGTAGCTCTGGCCCGAGCTGTTGTGCGCGAAGAAGTAGTTCGGAGCCGTTCCGGCCGCCTGAACCGTGCCCTCACCGGCAACCGGCACGCTGGTGCCGAGCGAAAGGGCTGAGACCAGCAGCAGAGTGCCGAAGAGCGCCACACCCACTCGGGGCGCTGCGCCGGCCGCACGCCACTTGCCGGGCGGCTCGAAGGATCTGCGGTACCTCACGGACCATCTCCTCGCGAACACACGTTGGATGACGTCATGGCCATGACGGCCCAGCGTTGCTGGGTTCCCTCCGACAGAGATCCCGTCTGCCAAGAGCCCTCTCCTGTTACAGGGGAAGACGACCCGCCGCGACCAAACCTTGCGAAATCACAGCCCCTAATCGGATTGGGCTGAAAGAGCACGTTGGAGGCCACACCAAATGGCACGCACGCGCCTGGTCGTCTAGGCGTTGCCCCAGGCCAAATCGACCTGGCCGCAGCCCACTCCGCGTTTCCGTTTAGCTGGTTGAAAGCGTGTCCCCGAGGTGGAAAGAGGGCGGACGACCAGTGAGTGGTCGCCCGCCCCGTGGGTACCTACTACGTGCCGGTTAGGGCTGCGCGAGCAGGGAAACCGAGCTGACGGTGAAGCCGTTGGTGCAGACGCCGAATGTCGGCGGGGTCGCCGTCGGAACCTGCGGGCTGTTCGCGGTGATCTGGACAACACCCGCGACAACACCTGCCGGCGGGACAGTCGGAAGAATGAGGCCGACCGTGGCCACGAAGACGATCTGGAAACCGACGGTCACCGTGCCGCCAGAGGTGGTGACGGTTGCGCTGCCGGTCGCGGTGCCGGTGCCGCAGACCACGTTGACGAAGGTGCCGGATGCGCTGATCGTGCACGCGCCCGCCACGGGAGTGTTGTTGACGACGCCGGCGGCGGTGCAGCCGAGCGGTGCGGACGTGGCAAAGCTGAACGACCCGGCGCCGCCCACCCAGTCGACCGTCGCGCTGGCGCTTCCGGAGAATGCTGCGACAGCAGCCGTCGAGGCGCTCGCCGATGCGGGCATGATGGCGGGGGTCAGGGCTGCGAGGCCAGTGGCGACGCCGGCCAATACGATGCGCTTGATGTTCACGCTCAATTCCCTTCTTTGTAGTGTCGTGTTCTTGGTGGTTTGCGTTCCTGTTGGTTGGCCGCCACAGGCGCGACGCCTTGGAATGTGACGAAGGTCGCGCCGGCGGGATCATCCCTTCGCTTACTCCATAGACGCCCTCCTCGCAAGCTGGGACGACGTCCCCGATCGTCTCGGGAAATTCATGACTTGCCGCCCAATGGCGGGGAGGGAACAGCCCTTCGCCGCACCAGCCGTCGGACGCCCAGGCCGACCAAGAGGATCAGCGCCAAGCCTGCGGGGGTCATCCATCTCGGAAGTCCGGATCCGGACGGTGCTGGCAAAGCCGCGGCCGCGGAATGCGATGCGCCGGCCCCGGCCGCGGCTCCCCCGGCGGCGACAACCGCGCCCGGCACGGTCGGCGAATTGGCCGGTCCGCGGGTCGCGCAGTCCGTCGCCCGGCAAACGGCACCCGGGGGGTTGGCTACACCCGCGGCGCTCCCACTCTGCTGGCTGGAGGTCGCCCGAGCAGCGTCGCCGACGGCTGGGCAGCTCGACTGCCACGAGGCACCGTCGGTACTGCAGAGCAAACCAGCAGCCGGCACCTTGCCGACCAACCTCATGTACCCCGCGAAGACTCGTCCATCGGGAGCCACGGCCACACTCATCGCGCCACCGTCGACCAGCGAGCCGGCGCTGGCCGTTCTCCAAGACGCACCGCCGTCGTCGCTGCGAAAGACGCCTCCTGCCGTGTGGGGCGATTGCTTGTCCGCGAAGACCTGGAGTACGGCGGCGTAAGCGGTTTGGTTGGGGCCGCGATCTTGGTAGCCGGGTGAAAGAGCCAGCGCAGGCGTGGAGGTGGCGGTGGCGCCGTTGGCCGGCGCGACGTTGAGCGGTGCGAACGTGACGGCCCCATCGGTGGATTTGTAGATGGCTTGCGCGGACTGCACGAATACAGCCCCATCCTGCTCGTAGCGCGGTGACGGCACGACCGTGGCCGGTGAGGACTGATTGGTTGCGCCGGGCAGTGCCGATGCGCCGGTGCAATGCAGGGAAGCGTCGCACTGCTGGACGACGGGGATGTGGGTCTTGTTGTCGATGGCACTCAGGATCGCAGGAGAATGTGCGCCTCCAGAGGGAAACGAGGGGGAGAAGGCGAATGCAAAGTCCGTGTATGCGCCAGAGGAACCGTCGACCTTGCGGGTGCCCCCGGCCGCGATCACGTAGTCCTGCGTGCCCGTGACGGCGACCGTTCCGTCCTTCGCATAGGTCGGTGCCGGCGTGGACGAGAGCCCTCCTCCACCCACCGTCCGCCAGGTCGCCCCGGCATCATCGCTGCGCTGCACGCTTCCAGACGCGATCGCATAGAGCACATCGTGTCCCTTGCCGTCGTCCGCGATCACCGGGCGGCCCTGGTTCCACCCGTTCGCGGGAGAAATCGCCCAGTGTGCGCCGCCGTCGTGGGTCATCCAGAGATGGGTGCAATTGCTGCTGCACTGTGTGCCCAGGGGCGTGGCCATTGCCACCACCAAGCCTGTGTGCATGTAGTTCGGGGACACGGCGAGCGAGTAGACGGTCTCGTTCCCAATCGCCGAGGTGGGCTCTGGCGAAGGGCTGTTCGCCGCCGCCGGGGTTCCAACCAAGACGAGAGAACCCACCATCGCCATGACACCGACGATCAGGCGGGCATGCATCGCGTGCCCTCGCGGACCATCGTTTCTCATCTCCAACACTCCCCCAACCGTTCAGCCAACGACGCTCCCGTTCACGTACCGCCGGGGTGCTCCGATCGCACGGCGTCAGAAGCGGTCTTCAGGAATTTCCTCTCCGTGACCGTCTCAGTAGGTACGTGGGAGGCCGAGAAACCTTTCAAGACGCCTCAAACCGTCCCGATCGCCCAGACCCCGACGAGCGTCTCGGAAGTGATCGAGGCCGGAGGAGTCTGATTCGGGAGCAGCACGGCAATCGGAAGGGCGAAGACGGTGGCGGCGGCTTGGCCACCGCTGGTGCATATGGCGGTGGCCTCCAGCAGCACACCCTCGCGTAGGTACACGCCGTTGGCGCAGGCCAGGCTGATCGAACCCACCGAACACGATCCAGACGCGACGATGGTGAAGGTGCCAACACCCGATGCGAGGTTCTCGGCAATGGACGCTCCCGAAGCCGAGGCGACGCCGGAAAGGACGCCCGTACACTGCGTCGCTGATGCTGCGCCTGTAACCGACGCGGAGCTGAGGCTCCACGTCTGGTCCATGACCGCGGCGGGCGGCACGGTGGTGAAGCCCGGCGCCAGATTGACGACGCCAAGGACCGAGCCTGCAAGGATCCCCGCCGACTGTGCGTGGGCGGCACTCGTGAGCGCTACGACGGCGACGACGAGCCCGACAAGCCGGCGACCGCGGCCCTTCATCCTGGATGGGACGGTCACGTGAGGTGCGATGTGGGGATCAGCTCTCATTTGGACAGTCGGCCCATGGCCTCAGGTATGCAGCCCGGTGATGACGCCGGCCGCCAGCTCGGTGGACATCGTTCCCAGGCACGTACCGCTCGGTGGGGCCGCGAGCGAAGGCGTCAGCTCGAACATCCCTACGGCCGGTCCGGCACCGCCGTCATCGCCATAACTCAGCGGCATCGTGAGTAGGGCCAGGCCGCCCGTCACCACGATGACGAAGGTCCCCGAGGCGGTGTCGCCCGCGGGTTCACTGAGGGCGAAGGTCCCCGAGCCCTCCCCGAACCCGCAGGAGACGCTCGTGAAGGTCCCCGACATGGTGAGGGAGGTGCAGGCTCCCAGGGTCACAGCGGCGGAATCTCCCGGGGCCTCGACAAACGTCGGAGCGCCGAGCGAGGGGCACCCCCCGGCGAAGCTGAGGGACACCGTCTGGGGGAACGGCCCCAGGCCGGGACTGAAGGTGAAGGTGCCGTCGACGAAGGCGGCGTCGACGGCGGCCGCGTGCGCGGACGCTGGCGCCAACGCCATCGCGGCGGCGATGATCGCCAGCCCCGCTGCACGCAACCCCATCTCTTCTTCCTCCAACTGTGGCGCCCGCCGCTGTCAACTAGATACGACGGCAGGAGGAGTTTCCTTACAGTACGAGGGTGGGACGGTATCGCCAGCCCTCCCCGGGAAGGTGGCGCGGACCACCGGGAACGCAAGATGCCCTGCTCCAGGGGCGTCCTATAAAGCGGCGGCGATCAACGGTTGGGATTTTGTGCTGACAGAGGAGAGCGCAGGCGCGTGAGGAGACAGCCTGACCAGCGGTCCGTGCCTGCCTGCGACCCCGACGGCGCTGCGTCGCCGGGCTTTTCGGGGGCGGCACCACCAGGCGGCCTGGATCTCCTCACCCTCTATGAGGCGCACCGCGAGCGGATCTTGCGGTATTGCCTTTCCTTCCTGAAGAACCCGGAGGACGCTGAGGACGCGGCCCAGGAGACGTTCACCCGAGCCGCGCCCCAGGTGGCCCGTCTCGAGGGCGACGCGACCGCTTATCTGACCACCGTGGCCCGCAACGTCTGCTACGACGTCGTCCGGCACCGGTCGCGCAAGGGCACTCGGGACCTCGACAGTGTCGAGGTCATCGACGACGGGGTCGGGCCCGAGCGACGTGCGGTCGCCTCGGAGCTCGCCAAGCAAATGTGGGGGCACCTCAACACCGACGAACGAACCTTCCTGGCCCACTCGTTCGCCGGGTTCCGCTACGAGGAGATCGCAGCGTTGACCGGGCGGTCGGTCCCCGCCGTGTCCGTGAGCATTTGCCGGGCACGGCAGCGGCTGCGCCAGCTCTCCGGCGCCCTGGGCGCGGCCGCGACGCTCCCCGTCCTCGTCGGGCGAGCCCTGGACCGCCTCTGGAAGCGCGGGGCGGAGGCGGCGGGAAACACAGCATCCGCCATGGGCGCGCTCGACCCCTCAATGGTCGCCGCGGTGATCCTGGGTGCGGTCGGCACGGTGGCCAACGCGGTGAATGGCGGGTCCCAGCCGGCACCGCACGTCTCCGCTGTGAACGTCGCTACCCCGGCGCTCTCGCCCTTCACCCTGCCCGACCGAGCGGCGAGCATCGCCACGAGGGCACCGCTGGCGGTGGCCGCCGAGAGCGGAGCCACGCCCGCGCCAACCAGTGCGCCAAACGGCGCCTCACCAACTCCGGCGGTGCTGGCACCCGGGCTGCCCGGCACCAACGCCTCGCCCCAGGACGTGCAGTTCACCTCGATCTCGGCGTCGCCGAATTACGAACGCGACCACACCGCGTATGCGGTGGGGAGCGACATGCGGACGTGCCCGAGCGGCCAGGTGTGCCCCGTGCTCTTCTCAACCCGCGACGGCGGCTCGAGCTGGATGCAGCGCGCAGCGCTTGGATTCACAGGTGGCGCGGTGATGGTCCCGAGCGGCTTTCCCCGCGACCCGACCGTATTTGTGGCCGGACCACAGGGCCTCCTGGCCAGCACCGACGGTGGCGATCATTTCAGTCCGATCAGCCAGGTCACCGGCCCATCCGCGGTGGCACCCGGGTCGGCCCCGGGCTTGGCGCACGTCGCCGTCGTCCAGGGAACGGTCTGGATGTACCAGCAGGCCACGGGTCGACTGGCGGCGGGGCCGGCCCTTCCGGCAGGCATCGTCGCCGAGAGCGCAATGTTCGCCTCGCCGGACGTCCTGCTCATCGTGGGCCAGCAGTACCAGGTGCTGCCAGCACCGCATCGCGTCCCGGTGATCGTTCGCTGCAACAGCAACGCGTGCGCGAGCACGACCGCATTCGAGGACCCTGACGTGCGGCTGGCCACGGGTCCACCCGGATCGCCTCTGCTGGCGTACTCCTCGAAGCGGGTCTACCGCTCGACCGACCTGGGCACCTCGTTCACGTCAATTCTCGACGCGGGAGCAGACAGCATCACCGCTGTGGCGACCGCCTCGCTGTTCGCCGGCCAGCTGCGCACTGTCGTTGCGGAGCTCTCGGCGGCCGGCGCGCCACGACTGGTGATCGGCGACCCCTCGACGGGCGCGTGGAGCACGCTGCCGACCGCACTGCTCGACGGCGGGGTCACAGCCATCGCTCCCTTCGGAGACGGTCGCATCGCCTCCGCGGTCACCCTCGGACCACAGGGTGGGTATGGGTTGCGGTGCCTGGCGGAGCTGGCATCCAGCTGGCGTCCCGCCTGCTGAGATCGGACGGTGCTGGGGGCCGCCTCGCGTCGATCTGACCGTTCTCGCCGCCGGCTGCGTGTCGGCGCCGTGGCCACCTGCTCCGTCGCGATGCTGGCCACCGCGGGTGCAACCCGTGCCGATGCCCAATCGTCGCCAACCCCTGCCGCCCCCGCGAGTGCGATCGGCAACGAGGCGGTGATCTGGATCGCCGTGTCACCCGCGTACGCGCGCACGGGCACCGTGGTCGTCGCGTCGGCGTCGCTCAACGGATGCCCGCAGGGACCGCCGGACTGCTCGCACATCTGGGTCAGCCGCGATGGCGGCCACAGCTGGAACCGTGCTGCGGCAAAGGGTTGGAACGGCCTGCATCCGCTCGTCGCCGTCGACGGTACCGGCAAGGAGATCCTCTACGGCAGCGCCAACTCCAACGTGCTGCGCAGCGACGATTACGGTGCCAGCTGGCAGTCCGTCGGCCCCACCGGCGGCACGCCCACTCCGGCGCCCACCTACGCCAAGGACCAGGCCCTCGCGGTGGCTGGCAAGCCCGACTACGTCCTGCGCGGCACGCAGTCGCAGAACGTCACCGGTTCCGGCGGTGCCATGGGCGATTCGGTGTTCGCGTATTCGCCGACCTTCCCCAACGGCGCGGCCAACCCGCCCGCACTGCTCGGCGGGACCGACCCCAAGTCGGGACTTCCCGCGGTGCAGCACTGCACCTCAGACCTGTCCTGCAGCGGCATGGCCCTGCTCAGCGGTGCCGGCCCGATGGCTGGAACGCCGAACCTCTACCTGTCGAGCGACTTCGGCAACGACGGCACGGTGTTCGCCCAGACCGCGTCGGGCGTCTTCAAGTCCACCAACGGTGGCGGCACCTTCGCTCCCATGGTGATCGGCGCCAGCGGGGCCACCGCGACCTCGACGGCGATGATGGCGCTGGCGCCCGGCTACCGCGAGAGCGGTCCGGTGCGCACCGCTTACGTCGCCATCATGCAGGCGTTCGGCACCGGCAAGGACATGAAGCGCACCGGCGGCGTCTTCCGTACCACCGACGGCGGCACCACGTGGAATGCGGTGGGCAATCCCGGGCCCATGGATGAGGGTGTGCTCGCCCTGGCCGCGGCGCCCGACGGTCGCCTCTTCGCCGCCTTCCTAACCTCGCACGTGCAGGGCGGGCTGCTCTGCAGCACCGACGGTGGCGCGACCTGGCAGGTCGCCTGCCCGGTGGTGGGCAGCGGGTCCAACGCGAACGCGGCCAAGGCCACCAACGCCCCGGGCTGCAGCGGCAGCGGCTGCGCAAACAGCGGCGGCAGCGCGGCACCGGCTGCCGGGAGCGGCAGCGGCGCCGGAGGGCCCGCGGCGGCAAGCTCCCTCCCCGCCACCGGGAGCAACGATGGCCCTCCGGGTGCAGTCAACGGCAATCTCATCGCAGCGCCGAAGAGTCCCAGCCGGCCATGGTTGCTGCCCCTGATCATCGCCGCAGCGCTCGCTGCCGCGGCGGCCGTCGCGTCGGTCGTGCGCCGCCGAGGCGCGCGCGACGGCGGCTAGGCGCTAAGCACCGGCAGGCGCAACCCGCCGGCTGGTGCGCAGCAGTCCCTCCTGCACGACGGAGACGGCGAGGCGTCCATCCGCGGTGAAGATGCTGCCGCGCGCCAGTGCGCGCGCGCCGGTCGCGGTCGGGCTGTCCTGGTCGTAGAAGAGCCAATCGTCGGCACGGAAGGGGCGGTGGAACCACATGGCGTGGTCGATGCTGGCGCTCATCAGGCCGGCGTCGCTCCACTTGAAGCCGTGGGGCAGCAGTGCGGTGTCGAGCACTGTCATGTCCGATGCGTAGGCGACCAGGCAGGCGTGCAGCAGCGGGTCGTCCGGCAGGGTTCCGTCGGCGCGAATCCACACCCGCTGGCGTGCGGGAAGGGGACCCTCGCGCAGCAGCCAGGGCACCGGCGGCTCGACGTAGCGGATGTCGAACGGTCGCGCCGGCAGCGGCCAGCCCTCGAAGCGATGGCGCACCGGCGCGATCAGCTCGTCGAATGTCGGCAGGCTGTCCGCTGCGGGGATGTCCGGCGGCATCGGCAGCTGGTGGTCGACGCCGGGCTCGTCGACGTGGAACGACGCCGCCAGGTTGAAGATCGCCTTGCCGTGCTGGATGGCGACGACGCGCCGCGTGGTGAAGGAGCGGCCGTCGCGGATGCGGTCGACCTCGTAGAGGATGGGCACGCTCATGTCACCGGGGCGCAGGAAGTAGGCATGCAGCGAGTGCACGGTGCCCCGCTCGACGGTGCGTCCGGCGGCCACCAGGGCCTGTCCGGCGACCTGCCCGCCGAAGACATTCTGGCGGCGCTCATCGGGGCTGACGCCGCGGAAGATGTTCTCCTCGATCACCTCGAGGTCGAGGAGTGCGAGCACGTGGTCGAGCGCTGCGGTCATGGCGTGGCATCCTCGCACGAAGAGCCGAGCGCGCGAGCAAAGGGCCCGGCGACCACGTCGGTCACCGGGCCCCTGCGAAAACTGTGAACTACGGCCGGAGCGTCAGCCGAACTTCATGTTGGTCGCGGCGCTCGACTCGAAGAACGTGCTCTTGGGCTTGAGGAAGCCCTGCACGGTGGGGTCGACCACCGAGATGCTGGTCTTGCGCGAAACCGGGCCGAGCTGCGGGGTGTAGTTGACCGAGGGCAGCAGTCCGCCCAGGTCGACGGTGCCAAGGTTGAGCTTGGCGTTGAGGATTCCCTGTCGCGTCAGGTCACCACTTTCGATCGCCTTCTTGAGGATGGCCGCCTCCACCTTGGCCAGGCCGTACCCGTACATGTAGTAGTAGTCGGGGATCTGGCCGCCGCCGTACTTGGTGGTGTCGGCGAGGAACTGGGCCATGCCGGGGGCGTTGGTGTCACCCCACTGCGCTTCGTAGCCGAGCACCCATGTCGTGCCCGCGGCCAGTGCCGGATAGACCGGCGTCTTGTTGGCGGTGTCCTCGATGGTGCCGGCCTTGGTCATCAGGTACTCGGACCAGGCGGGACCCTGGAGCACGAACGTCGGGTGGTAGCTGAGCGCAGCGGCCGTGCCCACGATCTTGCCGGTCGCGCTGGGAAGGGCAACCACGAAGACGTACTCCGCGCCCGCGTTCTTCATGGCCAGGACCTGTGCGCTGAAGTCCGTTGCGGTGGCCGCAAACGAGGCACGCCCGACGTCGTTGAAGCTGTACGCCGACTTGGCGGCGTCGTAGCCGCGGATGCCGTCGAGGCCGTACTCGTCGTTCTGGTAGACGATGCCGATCTTGGCGGTCTTCTTGCCCTGCTGGTTGACGATGTAGTCGACGCCGTTGGCGTCGTCGATGGCGTACGGCGTGCCGAGCACGGCCATCACCTTGTCGGTCACCCAGCTCGACGACTGCGTCGCCGCGCCGACGACGATCCCCGCCGAGTCAGCCGCGGACTGGATGGCAAGGGTGGTCGGGCTGCCCAGCGACTGCGCGATCATGCCCACCTGGCCGACGATCTCGTTGAAGAACTGCACGTGCAGCTGCGGGCTGTACTGGTCGTCGCGCTGGGTCAGGTTGACCTTCCAGCCGTCGATGCCTCCGTTGCCGTTGAGCGAGCTGAACAGCGCCTGCTGCCCGTTGGTGAGCGGCTTGCCGATGACCGCCGCCGGCCCGCTCAACGGAGTGATCACACCGAGGGTGATCGTCTTGCTGGCGAGGTCGACGCCAGGGCCGGTCTTCACCGTGCCGGGGGTGCTGCTGGTGGTGTTGCCGCTGCCCCCCGACCCGCATGCCGCGAGAACGCTGAGCAGCCCGGCGGCGCTGACCGCCTTGAGCTTTCCGTGGTGGCCTCTGATCACTGGTTGCACTCCTCCATGGTGGTGACGGTGAGACGAGCTCACGCCGCCGTTGCCGGTGCCGCCGCGCGGCGTCGAGAGAACAGGCGACCGATGCGCCGGGCGAGCCCGATCACACCGAGTGGCTCGACGATGAGGAAGATGACGATGCACACGCCGTAGAAGATCTGCGTGGCACCGGAGACCGAGATGCCGCCACCGCCGGCGCCGTGCTGCAGAAACGGCAGCGACGCGGCGTACTTCTGCATCACCGGCTGGAGTCCGAAGATGACGATGGAGCCGAGCAGCGGTCCCCACAGCGTTCCCACGCCGCCGACGATGACCGCGGCGACGAACTCGATGGACAGCACCAGGTCCCAGAACCCCGGCTGCGTATAGGAGATCAGCGAGGCGAGCAGCGCGCCGCTGATGCCGGCGAGGAACGACGAGATGACGAACGCCGACACCTTCCAGCGGGCCAGGTCGACGCCCATCAGCGTCGCGGCCATCTCGCGTTCGCGCACCGCCTGCAGGGCGCGGCCGGGCCGGGTGCGCACCAGGTTGCGCACGAAGAGCATGCCCAGGCCGAGGATGAGCACGCCCAGGTAGTAGAACATCCCGTTCCTGTCCAGGGTGACCCCGAACACGCTCTGGTTCTGCGCGAAGTCGACCGCGCAGCCCTCGCTCGGGCAGGTCAGGTTGAGGCCGAACTGCGGCGTGGGAAACGCGCGCCCCGGCGGGCCGCCGCTGATCTTGGGAACGTTGGTGAACAGGTGGATGCCGATGAAGACGATGCCGATGGTGACGATGGCCAGGTACAGGCCGCGCAGCCGCAGCGCCGTGGGCCCGACCAGCGCACCGACAACGGCGGCGACCACGCCCGCCGCGAGGATCCACCACAGCGCCATGACGTGGTGGTCGCCGCCCAGCACCGCCGCGGTGTAGGCACCGATGCCGAGGAAGAATGCGTGTCCCAGCGACACCTGGCCGGTCAGCCCGGTGAGCACGTTGAGGCCCAGCGTCGCGATGGCGTAGATGACGATGAAGGCGGCGGTGTTGAGCCAGAAGGCGTCGATGCCGGGCAGGAACGGGAACAGCAGCATCAACACCACGATGGCGGCGCTGCCGAGGCGCCGTGGTGTGGCCCACTCGGGCCTCCACGCCGGCATGTCAGACGCGCTCCACGGGACGGGTGCCGAAGAGCCCGTACGGCCGCACCAGCAGCACCAGGATCATCACGATGTACGGCGCCACCGTGGAGAAGCCCTGGCCGAGCCAGGCCGCGTAGTTGGGCTGGTATCCCGAGGTCATCACCTCGACGAGCCCGATGATCAGACCGCCCACCACCGCGCCCAGCGGCGAGCCCAGGCCGCCGAGGATGATCGCCGGGAAGGCGAGCAGCGCGATGGAGTCGATGGTGGGGTCGAGGGAGTTGGGAAAGGCGGCGAGGAAGAAACCCCCGATTGTCGCCACCGCGCCGGCGAGACCCCAGGCCAGCGCGTACACGCGCCGCGTCGGCACCCCGACGGCCATGGCCGCCTCCTCGTCGATCGCGGTGGCGCGCATGGCGAGCCCGTAGCGCGAGTAGCGGTCGAAAGCGAAAAAGCCCGCCAGGATCAGCAGGGTGACGACGATGGTCCACACCTTGGCCCAGCCGATCACCACGCTGCCCAGGCTGAGCTGGGTGCTGCCCCACGGATCGCCGATGCTGCGCTGGGTGTCGCCGAAGAGCCCGGGGACGACGCCGCGCAGGACGATGTTGAGCCCGATGGTGATCATCACCACGGTGAAGATCGGCTGGCCCACGGTGAAGCGCAGCACAACCGTCTGGAAGAGCACGGCGATGCCGACGGTGATGGCCAGGGCCAGCAGCACCGCGATGCCGAAGGGATAGTGCCGGTCCAGCGCGAACCACGACACCAGGTAGGCGCCCAGCAGCAGGAAAGCGCCCTGGGCGAAGTTGATCACCTGCGAGGCGCGGTAGATGATCGTGAAGCCCAGCGCCACCAGCGCGTAGATGCAGCCCAGGGCGATGCCGGCGACGAGCAGCTGCAGGAAGGTGGTCACGACGCCGCCTCCGTGGCATCGTCCGCCTCGCCGAGATAGGCCCTGATCACGCCGGCGTCGTGCTGCACCACGGCCGGCGTGCCGATGCAGATGACCCGGCCGAAGTCGAGCACCATCACCCGCTCCGCCACCTGCATCACCATGCCCATGTCGTGTTCGACGAGCACGATGGTGAGGCCGCGCTCGTGGTGGATGCGGCGCACCAGCTGGGTGATCTCGGCGCGCTCGGTGCTGCTCATGCCGGCGACGGGTTCGTCGAGCAGCAGCACGCGCGGTTCCATGGCCAGCGCGCGCGCCAGCTCGACGCGCTTCTGCACGCCATACGGCAGCACCTGCACGGGATGCTGCGCCCAGCGCGCGATGCCGACGAAGTCGAGCACCTCCATGGCAGCGCGGCGGTGCTCGCGCTCCTCGCGCGCGGCGAAGCCGACGTAGAGCCCGCCGAGGATCGACCCCGTGCGCATCAGGTGATGGCGGCCGACCAGCACGTTGTCGAGCACGCTCATGTTGTGGAACAGGCCCAGGTTCTGGAAGGTGCGCGCAATGCCCAGCGAGGGCAGCTGGGTGCGCCGGTAGCCGAGCAGGTTGGCGCCGCGGTAGGTGACGGTTCCGCCGGTGGGCCGGTACACGCGCGACAGCACGTTGAACAGCGACGTCTTGCCGGCGCCGTTGGGACCGATGACGGCGAACAGCTCGCCCTCGTCGACGTGGAAGTCGACGTCGGCGAACGCGGTGACGGCGCCGAAGGCCAGCGACAGCCCGCTCGCCTCGATGACCCGCCCGCTCTCGCTCACGCCGAGCCCGCCTGCGCTTCGCGGAACAGCGACTCGTCAGCCCTGGCGGTGCCGAGATACGAGGCGCGCACCGTCTCGTCGGCAAGCATCTGCGCGGTGGGCGCGTGGTGGCGGATGCGCCCGGTCTCCAGCAGGTAGGCGTGGCGGGTGAGCCGCAGGGCCAGCGCGGTGCTCTGGTCGACGAGCAATATGGCAACGCCGTTGCCGTTGATCTCGCGCAGGCAGTTGCCGATCTGCCGCACCACCAGCGGCGCCAGCCCCAGCGAGGGCTCGTCGAGCAGCAGCAGGCGCGGCTGCGCCATCAGCGCGCGGCCGATGGCGAGCATCTGCTGCTCGCCGCCGCTGAGGAAGCCCGCCGCCTGCTGCATGCGCTCACCCAGCACCGGGAACAGGCCGATCACCCGCTCGCGGACCGAGCCCTCACGGCTGCGGTCGCGCGCGGAGAACGCCCCCGCGCGCAGGTTCTCGGCGACGGTGAGGTCGCGAAAGACGCGGCGTCCCTCCAGCACCTGGGCGATGCCGGCGGCGACGAGACGGGAGGTGTCGGCGCCGGTGATGTCGCGACCGTCGAAGCGGATGGAGCCGCGCACCACCTGGCCGTTCTGGTAGCGGAGCAGCCCGGTGACGGCGCGCAGCAGTGTGGTCTTGCCGGCGCCGTTGGCGCCCAGCAGGGCGACGCTGCCGCCCTCGGGCACCTCGAAGCTGACACCGTCCACGGCCAGCACGGCGCCGCCGTAGGTGACCGTCAGGTCGGAAACGGTGAGCAGGGTCACCCGCGCCTTTCCGTGGGCAAGGCTTCTTCGCAACCTCCAGCCGTGACCCGTCGTGGGCGCTCCTGTGGCGGCGGCCGCCTGCCCGGGAGAGGAGCGACACGAACGTTCGGCTGGAGTGTACGGCGCTGGCGGTGGCAATGGGGAAATGCGCACGCTCGACCACGCCGCGGCGCGTCACGGCGGCGACGCCCGACGTGCCATCATCGTTGCCGCTGCCCCGGCGTGCGGTGGGGCACGGTGGAGGATGGTGATGGACTTTCAGCTCAGTCCCGAGGACGCCGCGTTCCAGGAGGAGGTGCGCGGCTGGCTGGCGGCGCACCGCGACGAGATCGACCACACGCGCGAGGTCGACTGGGAGGCGGGCGGCGAGGCCTTCGAGCGCTACCGCGCCTGGGAGCGCACCCTGTTCGAGGCCGGACTTGGCGCGGTGGCCTGGCCCACGGAGTACGGCGGGCGCGGGGCCACCCTGATGCAGCAGGCGCTCTTCACCGACGAGTACGTCAAGGCCAAGGCGCCGGACCGGATCAACCGCCTGGGGCTCGGCCTGCTCGGGCCGACACTGATGGCCTTCGGCAGCGACGAGCAGAAGGCCGAGCACCTGCACCGCATCCTGCGCTGCGACGAGATCTGGTGCCAGGGCTTCAGCGAGCCCAACGCGGGCAGCGACCTGGCGGCACTGCGGACGCGCGCAGAGATCGACGGCGATGAATTTGTCATCAACGGCCAGAAGATCTGGACCTCGCTGGGCCGCTTCGGTGACTGGATCTTCACCCTCTGCCGCACCGACCCCGCCGCGCCCAAGCACAAGGGCATCAGCTTCATCCTCGTCGACATGCGCTCGCCGGGCGTCGAGGTGCGTCCCCTGGTGCAGATCGACGGCAGCGCCCGCTTCGCCGAGGTCTTCTTCACCGACGTGCGCGTGCCCCGGTCGAATCTCGTCGGGCCGTTGAACCAAGGCTGGAAGGTGGCCATGACCACGCTGGGATTCGAGCGCGGCACCGGCCTGGGCAGTCCCGCGGTCTTCAACCGCATCTTCGAGGACGTCGTCGCGCTGTCGCGCCGCGAACAGCGTGAGGCGGATCCCGACCTGCGCCGCCGCGTCGCCCAGGGCTACATCGAGACGCGGCTGTTCGAGCTGACCAACAAGCGCACGCTGTCGAAGCTGGCCAAGGGCGCGCAGGTGGGCTCGGAGGCGTCGCTCAACAAGCTGTACTGGTCGGAGATGGAGATGCGCCTGGAGGAGCTGGGACTTGACATGCTCGGCCCGCGCGCCGAGCTGGCCGAGGGCTCGCCCGACGCGGAGGGGGACGGCAGGTGGTTCGGCGAATACCTCTACGCGCGCGCCTCGATGATCTACGCCGGCACCAACGAGATCCAGAAGAACATCATCGCCCAGCGCGTCCTGGGCCTGCCCCGGGAGGCCTAGCCGGTGGACTTCGACTTCAGCGAGGAGCAGTACCTGCTGCGCGACACGGTGCGCGACCTGCTCCGCCGTGAGAGCAGCCCGGCGCAGGTGCGCGCCATGTGGGACGACGAACGCGGCCGCTCACCCGAGCGCTGGCGCAAGCTCGCCGAGCTCGGTGTGCTCGGACTGCTGGTTCCCGAGCAGTACAGCGGCAGCGGCCTCGACGAGGTCGACATGGTGCTGGTGCTTGAGGAGAGCGGGCGCAGCGTGCTGCCCGAGCCGGTGATGGAGTCGGCCGCGCTGGCGGCGCCGCTGCTGGCGCGCGCCGGCACTGAAGAGTTGAAGCAGAAGTGGCTGCCGAAGATCGCCGACGGCTCGTCGGTTGCCACCGTCGGCCTGGCCTCGCAGCCGTACGTGAGCGACGCCACCGCCGACCTGCTGCTGCTGGAGCGCGACGGCGAGATCCATGCGGTGACCCAGGACCGCGTCACCCTGCAGCCTTTGAAGTCTGTCGACGGCGCGCGGCGGTTGTTCAAGGTGACTGCCGAGACCGGCGACGACACGCTGCTCGGCACGTCGGCGGAGCACGGGCAGTGGGCGTTCGACCACGCCGCCGCCGCGACCGCCGCGCAGCTCATCGGCATCGCCGGTGCACTGCTCGACAAGACCGTCGAGTATGTCACGGTGCGTGAGCAGTTCGGCCGCAAGGTGGGGTCGTTTCAAGCGGTGCAGCATCGCCTCGCGGAGATGCTGCTGCAGGTCGAGTCGGCGCGCTCTGCGGTCTACTACGCGGCGTACGCGCTGGCCAACGACCTGCCGGATGCGAGTGTCGCCGCGTCCGTCGCCAAGGCCGCTGCCAACGATGCCGAGCGGTTTGCCAACCAGAACGCACTGCAGCTGCACGGCGGCATCGGCTTCACCTGGGAGCACGACCTCCACCTGTGGCTCAAGCGCGGCAAGGCACTGGAGTGGTCGTACGGCGACGCCGACCTCCACCGCCGGCGCATCGCCGACTGGATCTACAGCGACAGCAACGGCAGGTCGTAGCGCGCGCTAGATCGCGAGCGGCTTGATCGGGGCCATGACGGCCATGGGATCGTTCTTCCAGTCGACGCCGGCGACGTCGATGTAGAGCTCGATCTCGTTGCCGTCGGGATCGAAGATGTAGAGGCTGTGGGTGACGGTGTGGTCGCTGGCCCCGGCGAGCTGCACACCGGCCTCCTGGATGCGGCGCAGCGCGTCGCGCAGCTCCTCGTCGGTGTCGCCGACCTTGAGGCCGAAGTGGTACATGCCGACGCGGCGTCCCTGGGGAATCGCCGCCGCGTTCTCACCGACCTCGATGAGCAGCAGCTCGTGGTGGGTTCGTCCGCTGGAGAACGCCGAGGCGGGCATCCCGGGCACGTCGGGGACGACCTGGTGCCAGCCGAGCACGTCGCGGTAGAAGGCCACCGAGCGCTGCAGGTTGCGCACGTAGAGGACGATGTGGCCGAGTTCCTTGATCTCCATGGCGGACAGTATGCCGTCAGCCGTGTTCCGGAGGGATGTCCGGAACCCCGGGATCGGGCGGGTCGGCGGGCACCTCGGGATCCGCCGGCTGCCGGACCGGTTGCTCGGGCGGCTGGGGCAGCGTGGCCGGCTGCGGCTGCTCGACCGGCATCGTGGGGATGGTCACCGGCGAAGGGTCGGGCTGCGGCATCACCGCGGCGATTCGCACCATAGCCGGGCTCACGTTAGACTGGTGCTCTGCTGGCGGTCAACATGGCAGGCATGGGCTCATGCCTGCCGGGCTCACTGGGGAGACCGGGGACGTGGTAACTGGGACGGAGAACCTTCCCGCGCCGTTCCGCGTGCTCGGCCCCAGCCCGCTTAGCGCCCTGGTCAGCATCGACGACCGCGGCATCGTGGTGCGCTGGAGCAGCGAGGCCGAGCTGGTCTTCGGCTGGAGCGCGGAGCAGGTGCTCGGCCGCCGCCTCTCCGAGACGATCATCCCCGAGCGCTTCCGCGCCGCCCACGAGGAGGGTCTGCACCGCTTCCGCAGCACCGGGACGGGCATGGCGCTGGGACGGGTCATCGAGGCCCGCGCCCTGCGCGCCGACGGCACCGAGTTCGCCGCCGAGCTGAACATCTCGCCGCCCGTCCGCGGCGACGACGGCGGCCACGTCTTCACCGCGTTCGTCCGCGACCTCACCGAGCGGCACCGCCTCGAGCAGCTCCACGCCATGCACTTCCAGGTCACCCGCGTGCTCGTCGAGTCGGCGACGCTGGAGGCGGCGGCGCCCGCGGTTCTGGCCGCGATTGGCAGCAACCTGTGGTTCGACGCCGGACTGCTGTGGGTGGTCGACCGCGGCGCAAGCATGCTGCGGCTGCACACGGCGTGGGCGCGCAGCGGGTTCGACATGGGTGGCTTCGAGGCCGCCAGCCGGGCCACGCTGCTGGCGCCGGACGTCGGCCTGCCGGGACGCGTCTGGTCGTCGGCGGCGCCCGTCGCCGTGTCCGACGTCACCACCGACCCCGGCTTCCTGCGGACCGATGCGGCGGTGCGAGCCGGACTGCGCGGCGCCGCCGGCTTCCCCATCGTCAGCACCAACGGAGTGGCCGGCGTCGTCGAGTTCTTCACCGCCGAGGCGCAGATTCCCGATCCCCTGGTGCTCAGCACCATGACCGAATTGGGCAGCCAGCTCGGACAGTTCGTCGAGCACCGCCTCGCCGAGGAGCTGCTGCGCCGCCGCCTCCACGAGCTGGAGGTGCTGCAGCGCGCGGCCCACGCACTCAGTGCGTCGCTCGACCTCGACGTCGTGCTCGACGCCGTGGCCCGCTCCGCCGCCGAGGCGCTCGACGCGCCGCGCGCCACCGTGCTCCGCCTCGACGGCGACATGCTGGAGATCGCCGGTGAGTACGACGCGTCGGGCACGTCGGCGCGGGGAAGCCGCTGGCCGATCAGCGACCTGCCGGGGGCCGGCCGCGTCCTCGGCGGCGAGTTCTGGACAGGACTGCTTGAGGGTCCGGGACCGGCACTGCGCAGGGTTGCCGACCGGACCGGTGTCGCCGCGCTGGCCATGGCACCGATGCGCTCGGGCAGCGAGCCCTTCGGGATCCTGGCACTGCTGTCACGAACTCCGCGGACGCTCGGCGAGGGCGAGATGCGGCTGCTGCACGGCATCGCCAGCCTGGCCGGTCTCGCCGTCGGCAACGCGGAGAGCTTTCGCCTGGAGCGGGAGCACGGCCGGCGCATGGCTGCGCTCGACACCGCCAAGTCGCAGTTCCTCAACCTCGCCTCGCACGAGCTGCGCAGCCCGCTCACCGTGCTGCGCGGCTACCTGTCGATGATCGCCGAGGGCACGCTGGGGCCGCTGCCCGACGGCGTGGCTCGCGTGGTGCCGATGCTCACCGCCAAGCTCACCCAGATGAACAACCTCGTCGACGAGATGCTGGAGACGGCGCGGCTGGAGGACAACCTGCTGGAGCTGAGCTTCGAGCGTGTCGACATGCGCGAGGTGGTGGCCGCCGCGGTGCGGTCGTCGCAGTCGTCGCTGCAGCCGGAGCGGCGCGTCGTGCTGGAGATGACCGACCGGGCGGTCGTCGTCGAGGCCGACCCCGCCCGCCTGGAGACGGCGCTGAAGAACCTCGTCGACAACGCGCTGAAGTACTCGCCCGGGGCCGCCGACGTGGAGTGCACCGTGTCCGCCGGCGACGGCAGGGCGACGGTATCGGTGCGCGACCACGGGTTCGGCATCGCGCCTGAGGACATGGACCGGCTGTTCACCCGCTTCGGGCGCATCGTCACCGCGGAGAACAGCCACATCCAGGGGACCGGGTTGGGGCTCTACCTGGCGCGTGAGCTGGTGCGCATGCAGGGCGGTGACATCACCGCCGAGTCGGCGCCGGGTGAGGGCAGCGTCTTCACGCTCTGGCTGCCGCTCGCGCCGCGGTAGTCACTCCACCGTGGCAGCGCCGCGCTGCCCTGCGCCGGAGGCGCTCTCCCCCACCCAGATCGTCTTGATGTTGACGAACTCGCGGATGCCGAAGACGGACAGCTCGCGGCCGTAGCCGCTGCGCTTCACGCCGCCGAAGGGCAGCCGCGGGTCCGAGTGAGTCAT
This sequence comes from Candidatus Dormiibacterota bacterium, assembly GCA_035995545.1. GTDB lineage: Bacteria > Chloroflexota > Dormibacteria > Aeolococcales > Aeolococcaceae > DASRDZ01. The sequence continues at coordinate 28,947 of DASYKI010000019.1, read as the reverse complement.
CCCGTTGACGAAGACGCCGCCGGTGTCGATGCGCCGGGCAACGTCGATCCCGCGCGCTGTGTCGCGTGTCCACACGTTGCCGCCGAGGCCGAACTGCGAGGCATTGGCCACGTCGACCGCGTGCTCCTCGTCGCGCACGCGCATGACCGCCAGCAGCGGTCCGAAGGTCTCCTCGCGGAACGCGGTGGTGTCGGGTGTGCAGTCGGTGATCACGGTGGGTTCGAAGAACCAGCCGCGATCGCCCACACGTCGCCCGCCGGTGAGCAGTCGCGCGCCCTCCGCGAGGGAGCGCCGCAGCTGGTCCTCCAGCGACTCGCGCAGGTCCTCGCGGGCGAGCGGACCCATGGTGGTCGCCTGGTCGTGCGGATCACCGACGACGAGCGCGCGTGCCTGCTCGACCACGAGTCGTTCGTACTCGCCGGCGACGCTCTCCACCACGATGAAGCGCTTGGCGGCGATGCAGCTCTGCCCGCAGTTCTGGAAGCGCGACCTCACCCCTACCTGGGCGGCCTGCTCGAGGTCCGCGTCGTCGAGCACGATGAACGCGTCCGATCCACCCAGCTCCAGCACCGTCTTCTTGATGTGCTCACCCGCGCTGGCGGCGACCCTGCTGCCCGTGCTGTCGCTGCCGGTGAGGGTGACGGCACGCACGCGCGGGTGCTCGATGACGCGCGACACGGCGCTGCCGGGAATCAGCAGGGTGCGGAACACGTTCTCCGGGAAGCCAGCCCGGCGGAACACGTCCTCGATCTCCAGCGCGCAGCGGGATACGTTGGCCGCGTGCTTGAGCACCGCGGTGTTGCCCGCGGTCAATCCCGGCGCGGCGAAGCGGAACACCTGCCACAGCGGGAAGTTCCAGGGCATCACCGCCAGCACCACACCGATGGGCTCGAAGGCGACGAAGCTGTGCGGCGAGTCGCTCGGCGACGGCGTGTCGCGCAGGAACTCCTCGCCGTGCTCCGCGTACCACTCGCAGCAGAACGCGCACTTCTCCACCTCGGCGCGCGATTCGCCCAGCGGCTTGCCCATCTCCGCGGTGATGACTCCGGCCAGCCGCTCGACGTCGTCGCGCAGCACGGCGGCCGCCTTTCGCATCAGGCCGGCGCGCCCCGCGACGCCGCGACGCCGCCAGTCGGGGAAGGCGGCGTGGGCGGCCTCGACGGCGGCGTCGACCTCCGCCTCGCCCATCGCTGCGAACTCTTCGATCAGCTCGCCGGTGGCCGGATTGATCGACTGCAGCGTGCGGGTCTGCGTGGCCATGCCCTCCATGGTAGACCTGGGGTGACAGCGTCGCTGTCAAGAGTCGCGGAGGAGTTTGGCCGCACGCAGCGCGACGCGCGCCCGATTCCCCGCCCCGGGAGACAATGCCCCGGATGACCGTCGAACCCAGCGCCGTGACTGACCCGGCCGACCCCGCCGAGCCCACCGAGGAGGGCCAGCGGTCGATCCACATCACCAAGGCGGACGTCTTCTGCCTCGGCCCGGTGGCGCTGCTCTTCGTCTGGAACCTGGTCATGCTGCCCATCGCGCCGTCGCTGCTGGGCTCCCACCCCGTGCTGCTGAGCTGGATCCGCGGCAGCTCCTCGGCGATGATCGCCGCGGGCGCCGCCGCCCGGACCGGCGGTGCCTCGCTCTGGGTGGTCCTCCTCGCCCCCCTGCTCATCCTCCTCGCCGCCGACCCCTTCCTCTACTGGGCCGGCCGCCGCTACGGCCGCAGGACGATCGACTTCCTCAGCGAGCAGGACCCCCGCTGGCGCCGCCGCGCCGCCCGCAGCGAACGCTGGTTCTCCCGCTGGGGCGCCTGGACCATCGCCTTCGGCTACTACATCCCCTTCGTCCCCGCCACCCTCTTCTACCTCGCCGCCGGCGAATCACGCATGCGCATCCGCACCTTCGTGATCGCCGACCTCTTCGGCACCATGACGTGGATCGTGATCCACGTCGGTGCGGGGTACTGGGCGGGCGAGTCCGCCAAGAACGTCGCGGCGAAGATCTCGCAGTACGGGCTGTGGGCGGCGCTGGTGATCATCGTCGGCGCCATCGGGTGGTCGGTGATTCAGTACCGGCGGCAGCCCCGCGCGCAGTCGGGCTTGCGGTGAGACGCTAGGTCGGCTGCAGGACGAGGCCGGCGATCAACGCGGTCTGATTCGTTTGGGGCGCCTGGCACGTGCCTGGGCCATTCGTCCACACCATAGCGACGGGAGCCGGACTGGAGATCGATCCTGGGAGGTTGACCGCCGTGTTAGGACCGCCAGTGATCGTGAGCTGAGTGAGCTGGATGGTGACCGCCGCGCCTAGTCGGCTCAGAGCATACGAGCCGGTCAGTGTGGCCGAGTATGTGGTTGCGCCGATCACAAACACGCCGCCACTCAGAGTGAACGTGCCGTTCTCATAGCCTTGCACCGGCGCTGGGAGACCAAACTCACACGTGTCACTCGAGCCCCTGACATCACCCGAGAAGTTGCCGGTTGTGGCCGTCCAGACAGCCGAATACGGCACGGAGGCGGACGACAGGCCACTCAACGACATAGCCCCTGTTCCGGACAGCAATCCGCTCAGGTTGCTGCACACGCCGGGAACGCACGGGTACTCCACAAGCATCGCGGAGACGTCGAGCACGCCGGACCCTGCTGTCGTCGCGCTCGCCGGCGCGATCATGGTCATACAGGGCACAAGCCCGAGCGTGATCCCGACCAACGCTTGGGCCCACCGCCCCACGATTGCTCGGCGCACGATCACCTCGCTCGATTCACGCCGGGCAACGCGGCAACCAACGCCCGTCGCTGATCAGCACGCAACGGACACGCCCGTCATCGAGCGTCGTCCAGATGTGGCGGTCGTCGAGCGTTGCAGGGACGCCACCGTGGTCGCGCACGAGCGGATCCGCCACATCCACCCACCCCCCTGCCGTGGAGCGCATAAGCTTCAACGCACCCTTCGCCAGGGAGACGCGCGCCCACAGTGTCGAGTCCGGCAACGTCTCCGCCATGTCGATCACCGCATCGCCCTGGCCGACCGGAACGTCGCCAGGGGAGGCGGTGATGCCGAAGTCATGAGACACGAACCCCGTAGCAGAGCCGAGGGCAACAACCATGGTTCTCGTCGCAATCAACCGCAGCGGCGGCGCGATCGGAAGAGCGGCACCCAACTCGCATGGCCCTGACACCGCGCACTTCGCCAGCGAGGAGGCGCCCGCCAGGGCAACCTGGCCCGTCCGAGGGATCGTGGAGAGGGCAGGAACCCAGGCGACGATGGCCGGAGCACTCGCAGTCGGAGGTGGCGTGGCGACCTTGGCGAACGCGTTGCTTTCCTGCTGGGCGCCATACGAGTAGTCGATCTCTTCCTGGGGCGCCGCCACGGCGCGGTCGGTCATGCGACTGCTCCAGATGCCGTTCAGTCCTACGGAAAAGAGGCGTGGATCTCCGTCGTCGAAGTGCGCCGACGTGTAGATAAATCCCGGTGGCAGCGACGTCAGCACCTGGAACGGCTGGTCGAAGCCGCGTGCCATCGCCGATGGAATCCCGAGCACACCAGGACTGCTCGCGAAGATGCGCGGATCGCGCGGATAGTCGGGCGGCAGGGTGAGCTGGCTGAACGGCGACTCGGTGGCACGGAGCGGCCTGGAGGTCCAGGTCTTCCCTCCGTCCAAGCTCTGCACGAGCACGGAGCAGCCGCACTTCCGATCGGTCCCCGCCCCGATCACAGGGCCGATGCCCTGCAATCGAGGTGTGCGAGCAAGTGTGGTGAGTTGCACGTCCGGAAGTGTGAAGCCGATGTCGAACGGGAGGGCGGCCGCAACTGTCGTCACGTCCAGTTGCGAGGCCGGTGGAGCAGTCGGCGCCGTCGCGCGAGTCGGTCGACTGCCGCCGGGCTGCGGTGCTGCGGCAACGGCCGCAGAGCCAGTGATCGTGGCCGCAACGGCGCCATGAGGCACCGGCGCCACGGCCACCGCGCGCATCGGGGCAACCGCAACCGTGGCGGGCACCGGCGTCGAACTCAACACCGTGCATGCCAGCACCGGCACCAACGCCCCGGTGGCAAACGCCTGCCCACCCACACCATCGGCAACGCGGGCAACCACATGCCCGCTGCGCACAGCCGCGCGCTTCATCCGCCGCGGCACGAACAGCAAGAACGCCGACACGCCGCCTTCCTGCAGCAGCTCCGACACCCGCTCCCGCGCGCGATACAACCGGACTCGCACAGCAGCAGCAGTGCTCTTGTCCACCCGCGCGATGTCCGACGGCGAGAGCCCCTGCGCCGCCAGCATCAGGGTCTGCCGCTGCCGCGGACCGAGCTGCTCCAGCACGCGCGCGACGCGGCCGGTCAGAGGCCCCAGGCGACGGTCGACCGGGGTGCGCTCCAGCTCGCGGCGGCGGGCGGTGCGCTGGCACTCGCGCCAGACCGCCTGGGTGGCGTAGCGCAGGGCGTGGTCGAAGGCCGGGTCCTCGACGGCCAGGAGCAGGTCCACGGTGCGCTCGACAGTGTCCTCGACGTCCTCCTCGGGGGCGGCGTCGCCGAGGTAGTGGCGCGCGTAGTCGCGGAGGAGACGGTTGTGCTTGGCGAGCAGCACGGCCCAGTCCTCGCGGGTCTCGACCGCGACGACCGGCAGCGCAGCGCGTACGCGCGAGCCTCGAGCGCGGAGCTTGCCCGCGTCCGCAGCGTCACCCATTCCTTTCCTCTTCCCTCAGGCTCTCCCCGCCCTGGCGGTGCATTGTCGGGCATCCAGCCCCCCGGCGTCACGCTGCGACGACTCCTGCCGCTATCCGGACTGGAGTCCGCGATTACGTCAACGACGCCGCTATGGCCTTCCTGGCCACAGTTCCGTTATCATGCGCGAACTCGGGGCGGGAACCGGGGTGACCACCCGGTCAACAGGAAGGGCCGCGTCTCCGCGGCGGGAAGGATGATTGCAGACCGTTTCGGCGGGGGAAACACACCAGGGGCCGTTCCGGCGATGCGCGCTGTGCGCCGTCGCCCACGCATCCATTGCACATCCCTTCCTTGGGCCGTCGTGCAGCCTAGCGCTCCTAGGTCCTGCCGGCGGCCTTCTCTGCAACACCCGGACATGCGTCGCGTGTCCGTCTCGAACGCCGGCCACACCACGGCCGGCGGCCGCGTCGCGGCCGTCAAGGCGCGCCCGGGAGGGGGAATCGTGCGATCCGCTGCGTGGCCACGCGCCGCGCAGCGGATTCGCACCCGAGGGTGGGCCACGGCGACGGCTGGCTAGGACCCCGCGGCGACGACGTCCACCGGCGACGCGTGCACGCCGCGCCGTCGCGACCTCTCCTCGCCGCGCAGCAGCGACAGCGGGGCGCTGAGCAGGCTGATCCCGGCCAGCACGAACAGGGTGGCGCGCGCGCCGCTGATGAAGGGGCTCACCTGCGAGTCGGTCAGCCCGGTGGTGACCCCGCTGAAGATCTTCAGCATCACCTCCTGGGGCAGTGCCGAGGTCACGATGGCGAGCACGAAGGCGATCGAGAACATGCTGCCGACGAAGGCGGTGAGCATGCGCACGCCCGAGGCCACGCCACGCTGCGCCGCCGGGACGGCCGACATGATCGACGACGCGTTGGGCGAGGTGAAGATGCCCGCGCCGGCGCCGACCAGGCTCATGCCCACGGCCAGCAGCGGATAGCTGGTGTTGTGTCCCAGCGTCAGCGCCATCACCAGCAGTCCGAGGCCGGTGGTGGCCAGCCCGATGAGAGCGGGGATGCGCGCTCCAATGCGGTCGCTGAGCCATCCGCTCAGCGGTGAGAGCAGGAACATGAAGGCGGCGATGGGAGTCACCAGGAGTCCCGCGGTCACCGCGTCGCGCTGCTGCGGTCCCTGGAAGTAGAAGACGAGCAGGAAGAGCAGGCCCATACGGCTGGTGGCGTTGAGCAGCTGGGTGAGGTTGCCGATGGCGAACACGCGCGAGCGAAAGAGCCCCAGGTCGAGCAGCGGCTCGACGGCGCGGCGCTCGACCCGCAGGAAGAGCGGCAGGCAGACCGCGAAGGCGACGGCGCCGGCGACCACCAGCGGCTTGGTCCATCCCTCGATGCCGCCCATCGACAGGCAGATGAGCAGGCCGGAAAGTCCCAGCAGGAACAGCCCGTTGCCCAGCCAGTCGACACGCTGCCGCCGCGCACTGCGCGCGGGCTCGTGCAGGATCAGCAGCGCCCAGAGGCTGCCGATCACCGACAGCGGGACGTTGAACCAGAACACCCACTGCCATCCCAGCGAGGTCAGCCAGCCGCCCAGCACCGGGCCCACCGCGGTGCCCACCGCGATGACCATGGCGTTGATGCCGAGCGCGAGTCCCAGCTGGTGCTTGGGAAATGCGTCGGTGACGATGGCGCCGCTGTTGGCCACCATCAGCGCCCCGCCGATACCGGCCACGGAACGCAGCAGGATCAGCTCCCACGCGTTGCCGGCCAGTCCACTGAGCAGCGCCATGACCGCGAAGACGAGAAAGCCGGTGACGTAGAGGCGCTTGCGGCCCCACATGTCGCCGAGGCGTCCCACGGTGAGCACCGCGGCCGTCTGGGCCAGCATGTAGGCGAGCAGCACCCAGGTGACGTCGAGGACGCCGGCGTGCAGCGAGCGCATCAGGTCGGGCAGGGCGATGACCAGCGTGCTCATGTTGAGCGCGGCCAGCAGCGCGCCCAGGCTGGTGGTGCTGAGCGCCCACCAGCGATAGCTGGAGCGGTCGTGGCGGTGGGTGGCGGCCCCGGCGGTGGCGCGGCGGGCGGCCTGGGCGGGGCTCACGAGAGCGCGCCCTGGCGCTTCCGCGCGGGCCCCTCAGCCAGCTCGGCGTCGAGGTGGGCGACCCGCTCCAGGCGCTCCCGGTACCCGGCGATGAGGCCGTCCAGCGCCAGGCGCTTGCGCTCGATGAGGGCGAGCTGGCGGGTCAGTACCCCGCGCGACTCGGCGAGGATCGCCCGTTTCTCGCCGGGGTCGTGGCTGGCCCGGAAGCGCTCACGGATGCGCTCGCGGACCGACTCGGCCTCGAGCAGCTCGTGGATCTCGGCCAGGGTCAGGCCGGCGGAGACCTTGAGGGCGTTGATCCGCTCCAGGTGGGCCACGTCGGCCTCGCTGAAGAGCCGGAAGCCGCCGTCGCTGCGGCAGCTCGGGGCGAGGAGACCGATCTCCTCGTAGTAGCGGATGGTCCGCTTGGTGAGGCCGGTTCGCTGGGCGACGGCCTCGATGCGCAGGAGGGGATCGCGGGCTGCTGGGAGAGACATCTCTTCGCCGCAGTTTACGTGAACGTCAAGGTTTGCGTCGAGCTCGCGACCCCGGCGGCGCCCCCTCCTGGGAGGCTTCGGGGTAACCTTCCGAACGCGCCCTCCGTTTCCCCGGCTGGCGCGACTGGGCCTGCGTCCTGCGCGGCGCGGCCCGAGTTCCCAGCCCTGCGGCCCACCCACTCCCCTTCCTCGATCGGCCGCATCCTCGATCGTACCGGGGGAGACACAGCCATCCAGATCACCGCGGCCCCGAAGCGGCGTCGCCGTCGAGCCTCTCGATACCGCTTCCTCACCTGGTTGACCCGCAAGCGCGCCGTCCTCCTGGTGCTCGTCGGCCTGCTCAGCCTGGGTGGTGTCTACGTCGGCCGGCTCGCCTGGCAGCTCGGATTCATCTTCCACCGCAACCCCATCGCGGTCATCGGCGACGTCATCGGCGGCAGCGGCGGATCCAGCGTCGGCAAGAAGGCCGCCAACCTGCAGCGCATCAACATCGCCTTCTACGGCTACGGCGGCAGCGGGCACGACGGCGCCTTTCTCTCCGACTCGATCATGGTGGTGTCGATCCAGCCGCAGGCCAGCGGTCCGCCCCAGGTGGCCGAGATCAGCGTGCCACGCGACTGGTACGTGCCCATCGACCTCGGCAACGGCCACAAGTACGACGGCCGCATCAACGAGGCCTACTCCGACGGCCAGACCAACACGTATCCCAACCGGGCCGACATCTTCAAGGGCGACATGGGCGGCGGCACACTCGCCAACGCCACCCTGGAGAAGGTGCTCGGCATCCACATCGACCACTTCGTCGGCATCGACTTCCACGCCTTCCAGTACGCCGTCGACGCGGTGGGCGGCGTCGACGTCGTCGTCGAGCACACCTTCACCGACTACATGTACCCGCACGGCGAGTGCGACACCGGCGACTGCGCGCTGATGACCGTGCACTTCAACGCCGGTCCACAGCACATGGACGGCGCCACCGCGCTGATCTACTCGCGCTCGCGGCATTCCTCGGACAACGGCGAGGGCACCGACTTCGCACGCAGCCGCAGGCAGCAGATCGTGCTCCAGGCGCTGAAGCAGAAGATGGTGTCGATCAATGGCATCGCCAAGCTGCCCGACGTGCTCGGTGCGCTGGGCGGCCACGTGCTCACCGACATGGGCATCGGCGACGCCAAGTCGCTGTACGACCTGGTCAAGGGCGTGGACAGCGCGACCATCTCGCGGCTCAGCATCGACGACACCAACTTCCTCTACGAGTGCGGCTACCCGAGCAACTGCGGCGCGGCGTACCTGTTCACCCACGACACCACCTTCGCGTCCATCCAGCACTTCGTGCAGAGCGTGTTCCCGTCGCCGGGTGCCGTCGGTGAGAAGGTGCCGGTGACGGTGGTCGACGCCAGCGGCACCGGCGCGGGTGCGTCGGGGCGATGGACCTCGCTGCTCGGCGGCGTGCACATCGGCGCCAAGGACGGCGGACGGCAGGCGACCAGCGCGACGACGCACGTCGTCGTCAGCGGGTCCGGCGGGTCGCAGACCGCGAGCTACCTGGCGCGCCTGTTCGGCGTGCAGGTGGAGACGGCGGCGGTGCCTGTGGCCAGCGTATCGCCCAGTGCGAGCGCCACCGCGAAGCGCGCGGCGCCGTCGATCACGGTGATCCTCGGCAGCGACGAGGAGCGCGCGTTCAATCACACGACGGTGAGCAGCTCGTCGTCGGGATCGGGCGGCGCGGTGGCCACCCAGGCGCCGACGCGGGCGGCCACGCCTGCACCCACCGCGGTTGCCACGGCGCCGCCCACGGCTGCGCCGACGCCGGCGCCCACGTCGACTCCGATCGTGACGCTGCCTCCGACGACGCCCACGCCGAAGCCCTCCCCGACGCCGTCGCCAACCCACACGCCGGCAGCCTCGCCGTCGCCACAGCCGACCTAGCGGCAGGCCGTCCCGGCGCCTGCGGCGGCGAGCCGTGCCCTGTGACGCCCGTGTCGCGCCCGGCAAATCTTTCTGCAGGGAACGCTCCGCCCCGGTGGACGCGCGTGGCGCGTGGGCGCCCGTCTGGTACCTCTCGATAGGCAGCGCCTTGCCTGCTTTGCATGAGGGAGGTCCGGATGCGCCACGGTGCGCTGAGAGTGGGGGCCGCGATCGCGATCGCGAGCGCGCTCCTGCCACTTCGGGTGTTCGCCGACCAGGCGGCCGGCTCGACCGCCAACGCCAGCACGGCCGCGCTCACCCTGAGCATCAATCCCACCGCGCTGCTGAGCATCCCGCAGTCGGCGGTGCCCCCGCAGCTGCAGACGCTGCTGGCGCCGGTCACCGTGCAGATCGACAGCGCGCACGCCACCGCGTCGCGCCTCACCGCCGTCGCCGACCTCGTCGCCGGACACGGTGACGCCACCCCGATCAAGCTCGACGTCAGCTCGCTCAACGGGCTGTTCACCGAGCTGCACGACGCGTTGATCAACGCGGGCAGCGCCGTCAGCATTCCCTCGCTGCAGTCGGCGCTCTCCGACGTGGCCACGGTGACGGGCAACTCCACCGTGATGGGCCTGCTGCCCTCGACGCTGCGCACGCAACTGCTCGCGCTCAACCAGCAGCTCGCGTCGCTCAACACCACGCTCGCTGCGCTGCCGGTCGACCTCGTCGCCGCGGTCAACGCACTGCAGGCGACACTAGCGCAGCAACTCGGTGCTGTGCTCAGCTACACCACCGGCGTGCAGGCGGACATCAACGCCACGCACCCGCAGGGCATCTCGCTGACGCAGTCGGCGCTGACCGTGCCGCCGCCGGTCTCGCTGCCGCCGCTGGTGCCGTCGCTTCCCGTGATCGCGCAGCTGGCGCCCTTCAGCGCCGCGGCGGCCACCGCCGCAGGCGCTCAGCAGATGAGCCTGAGCGGACCGCAAGCGTCCTCCAGCGAGAGCACCAGCAAGATCGACATCGCTCCGGCGATGGACCTGACCAAGCCGAAGAGCGACATCGCCGCGGTGCAGGGACTGCTGCAGCAGGTGATCGGCAGCGTCACCACGATCCAGCCGCAGCTGGCCGGCGTGGCCGCGATCATCGACCAGGCGCTGGCCGGTGGCCTCAACCTCTCGACGCTGGGCTCGCAGGTGAGCGGCGCCGTCGCACCCGCGGGCGTGCTGGCGTCGCTGGTGAACGGGCTGGGCCTCAACAAGCTGCTCAGCTGCGACACGCTGGGGACCAGCAGCTGCGCCATCGCCGCGACGTCGGTGACGCCGCAGGGCACCGGGCTGCATGCTCTTGCCACCAGCAAGCTCGTCGACGTGCAGGCGGTGCCGATGGATGCGACGCTCGCGTCTGCGCTGTCGTCGCTCGGCGCCGTGGCGGGCACGCCGCTGCTCGACGTGCAGGGAGTTCAGGCCAGCACGGACACATTCATCGACGGCAGCGCGGGCACGCAGGTTGCCACCGGCAGCGTCACCCGCATCGCCGTCGCCGGGCTCGCCGTGATCGACAACGGGCAGTTCAACAAGCCGGCGCTGCACGGGCACATTCCCGACGCCGTCTGGAACGTCCTGCCTGACAAGCTCCCTGTCGGCGAGCCGATGCCGCCGCTGGAGATCGCTACCGGGGCGGGCACGCTGACGCTCGAGATCACCCTGGGCCAGCCGCAGACGACGTACACCGGGGTGCAGCATCGCAGCGCCTCGCTGGGACAGATGGCCGTGCACCTGCTCAACGGCAGCGCCACCGGGGCGAACCCGGTGACGCGGCTGGGGGCCAGCCAGGCGGGGCCGCTGGTGACCATGGACACCGCGTCGGTGTCGAGCGAGGTGCTCGGCACTGCGGTGGACGGCTCGGGCCTGCTGGTGCCCACCGCCGACAACGGCAGCAACGTGACCATGGGCAAGACGGGGCTGTTCGGGCCCGCGGCGTTCCTGCTTGGGCTCGGGCTGCTCGGCGCCGGCGGTGTGCTGCGCCGCGTGTCGCGCGGGCGGAGGGCTGCGTAGCCCCGCTATCCTGGGCGCGTCGTGCTGATGCTGTCGCGCGCCGAGGTGGCGCAGCTGCTCGATGTGCGGTCGCTAATCTCGGCGCTAGCGCAGGGGTTCGTGCGGCTCTCGTCGGGTGAGGTGTCGGTGCCGCCGCGGGTTGCGGCGGATGCACCCGGCGGGTTCCTGGGCGTCATGCCGGGCTGGACGCGCGACATCGCGCTGGCGGCGAAGCTGGTGTCGGTGTTTCGTGAGAACCATGCGGTGGGGCTGCCGTCGCATCAGGCGCTCATCGCGATGTTCGACGAGGTGACCGGGGCTCCGGTTGCGGTCATGGACGGCACGGAGATCACCGCGGTGCGGACGGCGGCGTCTGCGGCGCTGGCGGTGCGGGAGCTGGCGCGTGCGGATGCACGCGTGCTGGTGATCGTTGGTGCGGGTGTGCAGGGTGCAGCGCACCTGCGCGCTGTGCCGCTGGTGCGCGCGTTTGCGGAGGTGCGGGTGGCGTCGCGGTCGTTTGCGCATGCGTCGGTTCTGGCGTCTTCGGTTGCGGGTGTGGTGGCGGTGGAGTCGATCGAGGACGCGGTGCGCGGTGCCGACGTGGTGTGCTGCTGCACGGATGCGCCGTCGCCGGTTGTGCAGCGGTCGTGGCTGCGGGAGGGCGCGCACGTCAGTTCCGTGGGCGCGTCCCGGGTGGGGCCGGAGCTCGATGCGCAGACGATTGCCGATGCGTCGGTGTTCGTGGAGTCGCGCGTGGCCTGCTCGGCGCCGCCGGCGGGTGCCTGGGAGTTGGTGGGGGCATCGGCTTCGTCCGTGACGGAGTTGGGCGAAGTGCTGGCCGGGCTGCGGCCGGGGCGGCGGTCCGACGCGGAGTTGACGGTGTGGAAGTCGATGGGGCACGCCGTCGAGGACGCCGTGGCGGCGCGGCTTGTGCTCGATGCCGCGCGGCGGCTGGGCGTGGGGCGCGAGGTCGACCTGTCGGGTTGACGGCACCCTACACCGGTGTGTATGTTACGGCGGCCCTGACGATGCGGTAGGGCGAACGGGCATGCACGCGGGCATGTGTCGTGGAGGAAGGGTCGTCCCGATGCGGCGGTTCGGGTGGGTTCAGGTTGCTGGGTTCTTCGTCGCGTGCGCGGTCGTCGCCGTGCTGGCGGTGTTGGCGTTTGGGCGGGGGGCGGCGCCGCCCAGGCCGGTGTCGCCGCGCGCGAGCTCTTCTGCGCGGGCTACGGCGACGCCGGATGCTCGCGTTGCGGAGGTGGAGGCGGCGGCGCGGCGGTATGTGCAGGCGCTCGCCACGGCGATGAAGACGGGCAGCCCGGACGAATTGGATGCGCTGTCCGTGCCGGGGTCTCAGGCTGAGGGGAACGCCGGTGTTTCGGCGGGCCTCGTGCAAAACAGTCACAAGGCGTTCGTCACAAACCGTGTGACCTTCGGTAAGAGCAACACCAATGTCAACTCAAGCTCAGCGACCGTTGATATGGAGTATTCGCTCGCCGGCTACGACGCTGACTGGCCGTCTATGGAAGTACGGTCTACTGAGCGCACAATCACGGGCAGGGCAGTTCTAGAAATGACGCTGACACGCGGACGATGGCTCGTCGACGCCGTTCACTAGCGCTGCTGGTCGGCTTGGCTTCGTTGTGGAGTACCTCCGCCACCGCCGACACCTCACCGACACCAACCGTCACGGTCTCGCTGACAGACCAAGTCGTTGGAAACACAGTGTTCTCATACCTCGTTGCCCGCCGAGCCGCGTTCGGCCAGGACGCGGCCGAGATTGTGCGCCCACACCGAATAACCGGCTGCCATTACTGGTCCGACTGGACGCTAATCCGCCTCAATGCTGTCAGCCATGAGCGCACCTACGGCGTGTCAATCTACGACGGGTGCAACCATGACACCCAAGTCTTCCCGGTACCGACCGACATCCGGCAGGGATCCTGCAACAACGACGACGGCCTCTACCCGTCAAGCAAGTACTCCGTGTGCCCGATCATCGCCCCGGGCCACGTCCCCGCCGGCATGCCCTTCGACCGCCGCTGCGAGGCACTCACCGAAGCCAACACCTCGCTGTACGTCGACATCACCCCGCAGACGTACGACTCCGCCCAGCCGTCGACTCTCACCGTCACCACGCACTTCGACAGTGCAATGACCCAGGTGCTCTCCGAAGGCACCTGCAGCGACGTGCTCGACTGGCAGGCCGTCGCCTGGACGCTGCGCTGGTCCGACGGCACAGTCGACCATCTGCCCGCATCGGGACGAGCAGGCATCACCGCCACGCACGCACTGCAGCCCGCACCCAACGGCGGCACCCAGCAGTCGGATGTCACCGTCGTCGCCCGCCTGCACGTCGCCGGGCAGGCCCTCGACTTCGACCAGTCCGGCAACCCGGTGGTGCGCAACGTGGACGGGTACGTCGACGTCAGCAATCACCGCGGTGCGACAGGTGCAGGCAGCGCGCCCGTCGACGTCCCGGCGCAGCTCATCGCAGCCACCCTCGCCGCCGGGCAACTGGGAGACGGCACCCTCCTACCACCAGACAACGCAGCCCAGCCGGCGCAGCGCGCCGTGACCCTGCGCGGTCGCCTGCTCGCCCTCTACCCGCGCGCCATCGTGGTCCGTCCCGGCGTCGAGCTGGTCGACGGCATCGAGGTCGGCCAGGCAACGACCACGATCACCGGCTGGCGCTACGACGGCGCCGCCACGGACGCACCACCCGCCCAGGGCACGCGCCCCGGCGCACGCGGCACACCCGACGCGCCCATCGTCATCCAGTACGACCACGCCGAGCGCACCGACGCGGCCGGCAGACCGGTCGACGAGCTGGTCCCGCTGACCATCGAGGTGCGGACAACCTACCCCGATGGCGCAGCTGTCGAGAGCACCATCAGCGGCGACATCGCCGTCGCCATCTGGTACGCCGGCCTCTCGATGACCGGCTGAGCCCTACGGCGCCAGCGGCGCCCCCGGCGCGGGAGAGCTGGTGGTCGCCAGCTCCTGCGAGGTGAGCTCGTCATCGCTCGAGGGGTCCTCGAAGGACGGTGCGCGGTCCCGACCCCTGTCGTTCTCCGCCAGCAGCGCCCGCAGCTCCTCGGTGCGATCGCCATCCGGGCTCTGCACGGAGGAGGGCACGCCCAGCTGCTGCGTGTCGCCACCCGCACCACCGCCACCAGGCGACGGCCGCGAGCGCCCCCGCGCGCCGCCCGCCGCGGTCCGCGTCGACGACCGCGTGCCGCGCCGTGTCGCGGTCTTCGCTCCGCCGTCGGAGGCAGAGGCGGAGGCAGTGGTACGCCGCCCGCGCCCACCGGACGTGGTGCTCGCGGCACCGCCCGACGCCCTCTCCCCCACCGCCGCTGCACGCCGCCGCGGCGTCGCCGCCTTCTTCGCTGTCGAGCGGGCGGTCGTCGTCGAGCGGGCGGTCGTCCGCTTCGCCGTCGATCGGCTGGTCGCCCGCTTGGCACCACCCCTAGCCGCACCGCCCGAGCGCCCCGCCGCCCCGCCGACGACACGGCGCACCTCGCGCTCCAGGCTGCTCAGCGTCTTCTCCACCGACGACAACCGCTGTGCCAGCGATTGCAGCGGCAGAGCGTTGACGATGCCGGTGATCGCCTCGCGCAATCCGCCCTCACTGCTGCGCGAACGGGAGGCGGTTGTCGCTCTGCTTCGTGCCGCCATGTGTGCGCACCCCACATCGAACAGAAGAAATGTCGACGACACAGGGCAGCCTATCGCGCATGTCACCGCGGGATCAACAGCGCCGCGCACACGCGCGAAGCACGCCCTCAGCCGAACAGCTCGACGACCTGCCCCGAGACGTCCGCCTCGCGCGGCTCCGGCTGCGCCCCCACGCTGCGCCCCAGCAGCTCGGTGACCAGCGTGCCCTCCATGGGCTTGGCGAAGAGGTAGCCCTGCGCCATGCCGCACAGGAGCGGGCGCAACTCCGCGAGCTGCTCGGCCCGTTCGATCCCCTCGGCGATCATGCTCAATCCCAGCGTCTGTCCCAGGCGCACGATCGCCGCCGCGAACGCGCCGCCGTCGCCCTGCGTCCCCAGACCGTCGATGAAGGGCTTGGCGATCTTGAGGATGTCGACGGGCAGGTCGCGCAGCGAGCTGAGCGACGAGTAGCCGGTGCCGAAGTCGTCGATGGCGAGACGCACGCCGAGCTGCTTGAGGCCCAGCAGGGTGGCGCGCATGGTGGCGTCGTCCTCGACCATCACGCTCTCGGTGATCTCCAGCACCAGGCGGGCGGGATCGAAGCCGGTCTCGGCCACGGTGGTGGCCACCTCGGCGACGAAGTCCTCGCGCTGCAGCTGGCGTCCGGAGAGGTTCACCGTCAGCACGAAGTCGGGCATCATCTGGCTCCACACCGCCGCCTCGGTGCAGGCGCGGCGGAGCACGAAGCGGCCGATGGCGCTGATCAGCCCGGTCTCCTCCGCGAGCGGCACGAACTCGGTGGGACCGACGGTGCCGCGGCGCGGGTTGACCCAGCGCAGCAGCGCCTCGACGCCGACGATGCGCTCGGTGCTCAGGGCGACGATGGGCTGGTAGTGCACCACCAGCTCGCCGTTCTCCAGGGCGCGCTCCAGGTCGAGCTTGAGCAGGTGGCGCTCGCGCACCTGGTCCTGCATGCTCTGCTCGAAGAGTTCCCACATCCCCTTGCCGTGCGCCTTGGCGCGGTACATGGCGATGTCGGCGTCGCGCAGCAGCTCGTCGGCGAGGCGGTGTTCTGGGGTGGCGATGACCACACCGATCGAGGCGTGGATGAGCACCGGCGTCCCCTCGACGGCGAAGGGTGCCCGCAGCGCGGCGATCATGCGGTCGGCGACCGCGCTGACGTCGGCGACACTGCGCACGTCCTCGAGCAGGATGGCGAACTCGTCGCCACCGAGACGTGCGGCGGTGTCGGCGGGACGCAGGCAGCCGCGCAGGCGATCCGCCACCAGCACGAGCAGGCGGTCGCCGACGGTGTGGCCCAGGCTGTCGTTGACCGTCTTGAAGTCGTCGAGGTCGAGGAAGAGCACCGCCGGTCCCAGCGCGGGACGGACCCTGCGCTGCATCGTCTCGTCGAGGCGCAGCGCCAGCAGTGCGCGGTTGGCCAGTCCGGTCAGCGAGTCGTGGAAGGCGAGCTGCTGCATCTCGGCCTCGAGGCGACCGTTCTCGATGGAGACACTGGCCTGTCCCGCGAACGTCTCCAGCAGGGTGAGGTCGTTGCGGTCGAAGGTGGCGATGTCGCTGCGGCGGTCGGCGACGAGGAGGACGCCGAGCACACCGGCGTCGCCGTTGATCGGCACCAGCATGGCGTCGCGCAGACCGCGCGCCTCGAGTCGCGACGTCCACGAATCGTGGCGGCGGCCGCGGCTCATCAGGAATCCGCAGCGGCGGTGCGCCACCATGGTGGTGAGCTCGTCGAGCTCCACGGTGGTCTCGACGACGTCGCCGTCGCCGCGCAGCTGGAAGCGCGCCACCACGCCGCCCTCGACGGCGGGCAACAGGGTGAGCTCGGCGAGGTCGGCGCGCATCATCTCGCGCGCCCGCGACAGCATCGTGGTGATGATGGCGTGCACGCCGCGCGAACGCTGGAAGGCGCGGCTCGACGTGTAGAGCATCTCGATGCGCTCGTGCTTGCCGCGCTCCTCCAGGTAGCGGCGGTAGAAGACCACCAGGCCGACCACGGGCAGCAGGGCGAGCACGGCGGCGATGGCGTCCGTCCACATCACCCGCGCGGCGGCCATGGCGACGACGGTGTTGAGCGCGGTCACCGCCAGCGACGCCGGCAGCAGCTCGGGCAGGCGGTGGAACTGGCGCTCGCCGCTGGCCAGCGAGGCGGCGGCGAGCACCCACAGCGCCGAGAACACCGACGCGGTGCCCGTCGCGGCCAGCGTTGCCCCGCCCGCGGTGAGCGACATGAGGCCAGCGCCGCCCAGACAGGCGCGGAAGACGACCACGGTGATCAGCGTCTCCAGCGCGAACATGGCGATGTTGAAGGCCAGCTTGAGCGGCGGCTGGCGGCGGTGCAGCGTCAGCGCCAGCACCGAGCCGACCAGGCGTCCCACCAGCAGCGCGGCGGGGCCGGCGAAGAGCAGGCCGAGCACCATCGGCACCTCGGCCATGGCCATGGTGTGGGCGTGGCGGCGCAGGTGGATGTGCACCGCGTAGGACTCGGCGAAGGCGAAGGAGAGGGCCAGCATCCACCAGGGAATGTTCAGCGGCGCGTGCAGCGGGGCGAGGTGGGCGACGCCGGCGGTGTAGACCAGCACGGCGAGCACCGCGGTTCCCGCGACGAAGGTCCAGGGGAGGAGACGATGGGCGCGCGTCACGCCGCGCGCCCTCCGTCGCCCATTCCCGTCACCTTTCTCGGCCGCGCCAGGCGCTGGCAGGTCAGTCCCATGAGGCACTTGACCATGAGTTGTTCGACCATGAGTTGTTCGACCACGAGTTGTTGGACCAGCTGTTGTTGGACCACGAGTTGTTCGACCAGGAGTTGTTGGACCACGAGTTGTTGGACCAGCTGTTGTTCGACCACGAGTTGTTCGACCAGGTGGCGCCGTTCCAGGCGTCGCCGGCCCAGCTTCCGTCGGCGGTCAGCGCGGTGGTCCAGCCGGCGCCGGTCCACACCGCGCCGTTGAAGACGCCGCCGTTCCAGGCGCCGCCGCTGAGCAGCTGGCGGGCCAGGCCGGCGGTGCTGACGGGAAGCCCGAAGATGTCGACCTCGCCGGCCAGCGCGACGCCGCCCCAGGAGAGCCGCGCCGAGCCGCGCGCGCCGTCGAGCGAGCCGGTGCCGGTGGCGGGCAGGAACAGCTGCAGTGCGAGCGCCGGCACCGCGGTCAGCGCGGCGCGCAGGTTGAGCTCGCCCGCGCCCTGCAGGATCGACGGTGCCAGGCGCAGCGGAGTTGCGGTCGAGGTCAGCAGGAACTTGACCTGATCCGGTGTGAGCAGCGGGTTCTGGGAGAGCAGCAGCGCCGCCGCGCCGGAGACCACCGCCGCGGCCATCGAGGTGCCGCTGCCGCGGAAGAAGCGGCTGCCCACGCGCCCGCCGGGGTGGTTGACGTCGATGTACGAGCCGGGGTCGCGCAGGCTGACGACGTGGGCCCCGGGGGCGACCAGGTCGGGGTTGCGCACACCGTCGCCACCGCTGGAGAAGGCGGAGACGCTGTCGTCGGCCGCGGTCAGGGTGCCGCTGCTGTCCGAGGAGCCGACCGCGATCAGGTAGGGATCGTCGGCGGGATCGAGGACACCGGTCTTCCAGCCATGGTTGCCGGTCGCAGCCACGACCACCACACCCGCGTGCCAGGCCGTCTCGGCCGCGAAGGCGAGCGGGTCGAACACGTAGCTCTGGTAGCTGTCGGTGCCGAACGACATGTTGACGACGCGGATGTCGAGGCCCGGGTCGGCGTGGTGCTGCACCACCCAGTCGATGGCGCCGAGCACCTGTGACACGTCGCTGTTGCCATGCGAGTCGGCGACCTTGATGGACACGATGCGTGCGTCGGGCGCCATGCCGATGAAGTCGTGCGCATCGCCGGCGTAGTGGCCGGGTACCGCCGCATCGTCACGTCCGGCGGCGATGCCGCTCATGTGCGTGCCGTGGCCGAAGCTGTCGACGTTGTGCAGATTGGGCGCCTGCGAGTCGAAGGACAGGTCGGGGCCGAAGACCAGCTTGCCGGGCGCGTGCAGCCCGTTGACCGGCACCGCCCCGGAGTCGATCACCGCGATGTCGATGCCCCTGCCGGTGTAGCCGGCCGACCAGTACGCCTGGGCACCGGTCATCAGCGTGGTGTTGTAGAGCGAGCCCATGTCGGTCGCCGCGCTCCAGCTCGTGCTCCCGCTTCCGCTCTGGCCTCCGCCGAGCAGACCCTGCAGGTGGACGGGGACGTTGGGGCTGACCTCGATCACACCCGCGGTGCGCTGCAGGAAGCCGACGGCGTCAGCCGGCACCGTGGCCACGACGCCGTCGACGATGGCGATGCTGCGCTCCACGTGCCCGCCGACCTGGGTCACGGCCTGGCGAAGGCCGGCGTCCTGCCCGTGCTCACCGCGGACGATCACCGAGACCTGCGCACCCACCCACTGCAGCGCCCCACGCGTGGCCGGGGCCAGCGAGGGCACCAGCAGCATGGCGGCGAGCCCGACGCTCGCCACACGCGTCCGTCCCTGCATCCGCCGATCGAGCGCGACCACAGACATCCCGCAGGTGACCCCCTTGTGCCGGAGCTCCCCGCGCGGGACGCCTGCCTGAGCGCCGCGGCGGCTCCGTCCCCAGAAGAGTGCCAAACGCGTCTCGCAGAGCCCCGGCGTTCTGGCAAGTTGTTGTGAAGCGGATGTAACGGGCATGCGACGGACGTCGCGGCCGTGCCTCGGAGGGTCACCTGGAGGGGACGGCGCCGCGACCTGGGTGACGGCTCGTCAGGCGCCGTCACGGGATCGCCGGGGCCTCAGCTCCCGGCGGCGACCACCGCGCGGGGCAGCGACCGGCGCTCCAGCAGGCGCAGCACGGTGCGCTCCTCCTCGCGCAGCCCCTCGGCCTGCGTGGCCGTGGTCGGCCTGGTGTGGCGAAGGCGCAGCCGGAGCAGGCTGCCGTCGCTGTAGGCCTCGATGACGTCGGGGTGGACGTAGCACCTGCGGGCGATCGCCGGGGTGTTGCCGAGAGCCTCGGCGACCTGCTCGATGGCCTCCTTGACGTGCCGCTTGAGCTCGCGCTGCGTCGAGGCGGGGCCCAGCTCGCGCAGGTAGCACGCCGCCACCACCGTGCCCGTCCAGGTGCGGAAGTCCTTGGCCGTGAAGTCCTCGCCGGCCACCTCCTGCAGGTGCTCGTTGACGTCCTCGGAGTGGATGTGATGACGGGTGCCCGAGTCGTCGACGTACTGGAACAGCTCCTGCCCGGGCAGCTCCTGGCACTCGCGAATGATGCGGGCCAGCCGCGCGTCCTCGACGGCGACGGCATGGTACTTGCCCGCCTTGCCGCGGAACTCGAACTCCACCTTCTTGCCGTCGACCTTGGCGAAGCGGGACCGCATCGTGGTCAGGCCGTAGGAGTCGTTCTCCTTGGCGTACTCCTCGTTGCCGACGCGAATCGCGGTGGTGTCGAGCAGGCGCACCACCGCGGCGAGCACCTTGTCGCGCGGCAGGTCGGGCAATTCGATGTCGTGGGCGACGCGCTCGCGGATGCGGGGCAGCGCTTTGCCGAAGGCGATCATGCGCGAGTACTTGGCCTCGTCGCGGACGGCGCGCCACTGGTCGTGATACCGGTATTGCTTGCGCCGCCGCGCGTCGCGCCCGGTGGCCTGGATGTGTCCGTTGTCGAGCGGACAGATCCACACGTCGGTCCACGCCGGCGGGATGGCCAGGTGATGGATGCGCTGGACGACCACCGCGTCGCGGATGCGGTTGCCCTCAGGGTCGATGTACGCCCAGGTGTCGCCGCTGCTCTGCCGGCGGATGCCGGGCATGCTGTCGCTGACGTAGCGAAGCCCCGCACGCCTGGCGGCCTCGACGGGATCGACCGCGGCGAGGATCACCGCCACCGGCGCATGCCACAGTGTGCGCCGGCCGGATGTCCCGGATGGCCATGTCTCACCCGGGCGCGCCGAACCGCACGACGTCGGCCAGCTCGATGTGCAGCGGCGGTTCGAGCTGGTCGTAGGTGCACTGCGCGGGGTCCTTGTCGGGACGCCAGCGGAGAAAGCGGGAGGCATGGCGGAAACGTCCGGTCTGCAGCTGGTCGAAGCTGACCTCGCACACCAGCGTCGGCTGCACGGGAATCCAGGTCATGTCGCGTCCCTGCGACCAGCGGCTGGGGCCGCCGGGCGTGCGGCCACCGCCGAAGCTCTCGCCGCCTTCGAGTGGCCCCAGGGTGTCGAGCAGCTCGCGCCGCTGCGCCGCGTTGAACGACGACGTGTGCCCGACGTGATGCAGCACGCCGTTCTCGTCGTAGAGCCCGAGCAGCAGCGAGGCAACGCCGCCGCCCGCGGCACTGGCGCGCCGGTAGCCGCCGACCACGCAGTCGCAGGTGCGCCCGTGCTTGATCTTGACCCACAGCCGTTCGTTCTCGACGTAGGGCAGCGCCTCCGGCTTGGCGATGACGCCGTCGAGGCCCGCGCCCTCGTAGCGCGTGAACCACTCGGCTGCCTCGGCGGCGTCGCGCGTGTGCGGAGTCAGTGCCACGCGCATGGTGGGACGCACCTCCCGCTCCAGTCGCGCGCGCCGTTCGGCGGTGGGCCAGCCACGCAGGTCGTCGTCGCCGGCGGCGAGCATGTCGAAGGCGATGAACGAGGCGGGCGTCTTCTCGGCGAGCATGGTGACGCGCGACACCGCGGGGTGAATGCGCTGCAGCAGCGCGTCGAAGTCGAGCCCACGCGGCCCGGCGATGACGATCTCGCCGTCGACCACCGCACGCTCGGGGAGCGCAGCCTTCAGCTCGTCGAGCAGCTCGGGGAAGTAGCGCTGCAGTGTCTGCCCGTTGCGGCTGGCGATCTCGACGCTGTCGCCGTCGCGGAAGACGATGGCGCGAAAACCGTCCCACTTGGGCTCGTAGAGCCACCCGGGCTGGTGGGGGATGTCGGGCTGCAGCTTGGCGAGCATGGGGGCGACCGGCGGCTGGACGGGCAGCATCAGGGGCGCGGCCCAGACCGCGATGGTATCAAGCAAGTTGACAGCGACGATATCACCTGAGTACCTCTGCAAGCCGGGAGCCTCAGCCGGGGGTGGCCACCCGCTGCTCGCCTGTGTACACGTTCATGGTGTCGCCGCGCAGGAAGCCGATCAGGGTCATGCCCGCGTCCTCGGCGAGCTCGACGGCCAGCGAGGAGGGCGCGGACACCGCCGCCAGCATGGGAATCCCGGCGACGAGCGCCTTCTGGGTGAGCTCGAAGGAGGCGCGCCCCGAGACCATGAGGATGTGGTGGGTCAGCGGCAGGAGGCGCTCGGTGAGCGCCCAGCCGATCACCTTGTCGACGGCGTTGTGGCGTCCGACGTCCTCGCGCAGGCAGCGCAGCTCACCGGTTGCGTCGAAGAGCCCGGCGGCGTGCAGGCCACCGGTGCGGTCGAAGACGCGCTGCGCGTCGCGGATGCGGTCGGGCAGCGTGCTGAGCGTGTGCGCGTCGATGCGCAGCGGATCCTCGCGCACCTCCCACTGCGCGCGGGTGCGGATGGCGTCGATGCTGGCCTTGCCGCAGAGGCCGCACGACGACGTCGTGTAGAAGTTGCGCGCTGCTGCCGGGTCGAAGCGCGGCGCGTCGGCGCTCAGCGTGACGTCGAGCACGTTCATCTCGCCGGTCTCCTTCCAGGAGCAGGTCTGGATGCTGCGCACCTGCTCGGCGGCGGTGACCAGCCCCTCGGCGAAGAGAAACCCGGTGGCGAGGTCGAAGTCGTTGCCTGGCGTGCGCATGGTGACGGCCACCGAGGTGCCGGCGATGCGGATCTCCAGCGGCTCCTCGGCGGCGACGTCGTCACCGCGCCACTGGACCGACCCGTCAGCAACGCGGAGCAGGCGGCGGCGCACGCTGCGGGCGGTCATCCTGGACGCCCCACCTCGGGTTCCTCCGCGGCGTCGAGGTCGACCCCGGTGCCCGCCCGGCGCCACAGCGGCATGGCGCTGACCCGGTCGCGCACGCGCTCCTCGAGGACGTGCCAGCGGTCGACGAGGCCCTGGCGGTCCTCGGTCGGCGGCGGCAGCACCGGCGGCAGCGGACGTCCGTCGAGCCAGGCGCGGGCCAGCTCGCGCCCGCGCGCCACGGCCGCCTCGGCGCGCTGGAAGTCGAGGCTGGCCCCGACGCCGCCCGCCTCGATGAGGTGGAGCGGCACGCCCGCACCCGCGGCCGCAGCCAGCGATCGGCGGCGCTGGTGCACCTGCGAGACGTGGGTCATGCGGTCGACGATCTCGCCAAGGCCCACCGGCGGCTCGCTCACCTCGGCGGTGCTCGCATCGATCAGCACGATGCTGCGCGCTCCGCGACGCACCGCCTCGTGGACGCCGAAGTTGTCGATGACACCGCCGTCGACGAGCAGCCGGTCGAGCAGCGCCACGGGCGGCAGCACGGTGGGAATGGCGCTCGACGCGCGCACCGCGGGGGCCACCGGACCGCGATGGAAGTAGACGAGGTCGGCGGTGAGCAGGTCGGTGGCACCGACGGTGAGTGGGATGCCCAGCTCCTCGAAGCGCAGGTCGCCGAAGCCCCGGTTGAGCAGCGTCTCGACCCGCTCGGCGCTGAGCGCCGCGCTGCGCCGCCAGGCGATGGCGCCCGCGTAGCCGAGCCACATCCCCTTGAAGATGTTGCGCACCTCGGGATCGGCCCACCAGGTCGCCAGCCCCTCGACCCCCTCGGGAGTGGGGTGCGAGGCCAGCCAGGCGCCGTTCCAGGCGCCCACCGAGGTGCCGACGATGACGTCGGGCCGCAGGCCGCTGCGGACCAGTTCGATGATCACGCCGGCCTGGGCGGCCCCGCGCGCCCCGCCGCCGCTGAGGCACAGCGCGACCGGGGGGCGAAGCGCGCCGATGCGCTCGCGGGCCAATCCGCTGCCGTCGTCCACGAGTGTGGAGGGTAGCGCCGGCTCCTGGGTCAGCGCTGTGCGTCGATGGCACTGCACTCGCGCACCGCCGGCGGCGGCACGCGCGCAGGCCGGGTCAGCACGACGAGCGACACCACCGCCGTCAGGCCCAGCGCCGCCATCACCACCGCCATGGGCAGCGCGGTGCCGCTTCCCGCGATGCCGACGAGCGGTGCGACCACAGCGCCGCTGCCCATCTGCATGGCGCCGAGCAGCGCCGAGGCGGTGCCGGCCGCTCGTGGGTGCCTTGACAGCGCCAGCGCGGTGCTGTTGGGGATGACGAAGCCGAGCCCGGTCATGACCAGGAACAGCGGCACCAGGATCCCGGCCAGGCCGAGGAGGTGCGCACCCGCGGTGACCAGGAGCGCGAGGGACGCCGCGGCCATCAGGACCAGTCCGGCGACGAGCAGGGTCTTGATCGGCACGCTTCCGGCAAGCCGCCGGTTGATCTGCGTCGCCCCGACCAGGCCGCAGGCGTTGAGACCGAAGGCGAGCGCGAACGTCTGCGGCGACATCCCGTAGATGCCCTGCAACACGAACGACGATCCCGAGATGTAGGTGAAGATCGTCGAGAAGGCGAGGCTTCCCGACACGGCGTAGCCGACGAAGACACGGTCGCTGAAGAGCTCGCCGAACGCGCGACCGGTGTCGCGCAGTCCGCCCGGGCGACGCCGTTCCGGCGGCAGCGTCTCGTGCAGCCGGACCGCGGTGACGACCCCGATCGCGGCGCCGACGAGCGCGAGGACGAGAAACACGCCGCGCCATGACGTCGCTCGCAGCAGCTGGCCGCCGAAGGTGGGAGCGAGGATGGGGGCCAGGCCGGTGATCAGCATGAGCAGCGAGAAGTACCGCGCGGCCGCGATGCCGCTGTACAGGTCGCGGACGATCGCTCGTGCGATGACCACTCCCGCGGCGCCGGTCAGCCCCTGGATGAAGCGCAGCCCGGTGAGGGCGAAGACGTTCGGTGCCACGGCGCAGAGCAGCGATGCCACGGTGTACCCGGCGATGCCGACAAACAGCGGGCGCCGCCGGCCGATGGCATCGCTGACGGGTCCGGCGAGCAGCTGGCCCAGCGCGATGCCGGCCACGAAGGCCGTGAGAGTGAGCTGAACCGCGGAGGGGCCGGTGTGGAAGTCGCTCGCGATGCTCGGCAGGGCGGGCAGGTACATGTCGATCGACAGCGGCGCGAACGCGGTCAGCGCCCCGATGACGAGGAAGAACGAGAGCCGCTGCCACCGCGTCTCCACGGCGACCGGCGCGGCCACGCTCGTCATCACAGGCTGGAACCGAGCGTGATCATCATTGCTATGAATTTTATAGCTTGGCCCCCGGCCCTTGCTCCGGCGCCCAGCACCGCGGGGTCCGCCGGGGGGTCCGCCGTGGAACGCTGGGACTTGACCACGGCAGGTCAAGGAGGCGCGTCGCGTCCTGACCGAGCGGTCAGCTTCGAGCCTGGCCGGGAGTGACCAGCCCGCTCTCGTACGCGATCACCACCAGCTGGGTGCGGTCTCTCGCGTCGAGCTTGCCCAGGATGCTCGACACGTGCGACTTGCAGGTGAACGGACTGATGACCAGTCGCGACGCGATCTCCGCGTTGGTCAGCCCGGCGGCGATGAGACGCAGGATCTCCAGCTCCCTCCCCGTGAGCGACGACGGCAGCGACGCCAGCTCCAGCGCCGGCTGCACGCCGCCGCTGTTCACGTACGCCTCGATGAGGCGCCGCGTCGCTCCCGGCTCCAGCAACGCATCGCCCCGCGCGACGGTGTGCACAGCGTCGATGAGGGCGGCCGGTTCGACTCCCTTGAGCAGGAACGCGCTGGCACCCGCCTTCAGCGCACCGAAGACGTACTCGTCGAGATCGAACGTCGTCAGCACCACGACCCTGGTGTGGCGCAGGCGCGGATCCGACGTGATCGCGGCGGTCGCCTCCAGGCCATCCATGCCCGGCATGCGAATGTCCATGAGCACGACGTCGGGAGCTTCGCGCCGCGCCATGGCCAGCGCCTCGGCACCGTCCTTCGCCTCACCGACCACCTCGACTCCCTCGGCCGTCTGCAGGATCGAGTGAAACCCGGCGCGCACGAGGGCATGGTCGTCGGCGACGAGAACACGAATCGGCGTCACCGTTGTCGATGCGGTCATCACGCGCCGGTCCCAGTCGGCAGCCAGCAGCGGATGCGCCAGCCACCGCCGGGCAGGCGACCGGCCTCGCAGCCGCCGCCCAGCGCCGACGCCCGCTCGCGCATTCCCTGGAGGCCGTTGCCGTCGCCGGCCGAACCGGAACGCTCGCGCCCGTGGTCGATCACCTCGACAACCAGCGAACCGTCCGCCGCTCCCACCCGCACCGCGGCACGCGTCGCGGTGGAGTGGCGCAGGACGTTGGTCAGCCCTTCCTGGATGATCCGGTAGCCGGCGTGCCCGACGGCATGGGGCACCACGGTGGGCAGCTCGTCGACGCGAAGGTCGACCGACAGGCCGGACCGCTCCACGCCGCTCACCAGACCGGGGAGGTCGCCGAGGTCGGCGGGCGGCCGGAGCGGCGCATCGCTTGACGGGCCGGGGCGGCGCAGGCTCTTGAGTGCGCTGCGCACCTCACCAAGCGCCTCCGCGGACGCGGTGGCAATCTCATCGAGCACCGGTGCCGGCACGTCGCCGTCCTCCTTCCTGGCCAGGTGTGCCGCCGCCGCCGCGCGCACGTTGATGGCAACCAGGGCGTGGCCGACGATGTCGTGCAGCTCGTTGGCGAGACGGAGACGCTGTTCGTCGAAGCGATGCTGGATCTGCGCCTCGCGCTCGCGTTCGGCCTCCGCGTGGCGCACCTCGGACACCTCTCGACGCGCGCGCAACGCCTCGCCGGCGGCAAGCGCGGCGAGGACGAGTGCCAGGTAGGTGACCCACTTGAAGGCGGCGCCCTCGCTGGGGCTGGTGACCAGGATGCCCGCCGTCACCACCGGCGCCATCAGCGCTCCCACGGTCAGCGAGCGCGAGCGGTGGCCCTCCATCCCCACGGTGAACACCAGCAGCATCACGATGCCGACGGCCGCGCGACTGGGATGGAAGACACCGAGGCACACCAGCAGCAGCGGCACGACCGCGGCGAGAACGAGCAGGGGAGCGCGCCGCCTGGCGACGAGGGGAGCGCCCGTCACCAGCGCCAGCGGCCAGGCGGCCGGGGGAAGGTTGTGCCAGCCGTTGTCGACCACCGCGTCGACGATCAGTCCGGCGACGGCGAGGACAGCGACGATGACGTCGAGATAGCGCCACCGCCGCGCCACGGCGCTGCCTTGTGTCGGAGTCGAGCTGGCCATCGTCGTCACTGCCTCTGCGTGCATGGTAGGGCCGGCACAGGGATACGGCATCGCCCCGCAGGACGATGCCGCACCCTGGTGTGGACCTCCGGGATGGTTCGCGCGAACTACGTCAACGGCCGCCCGGCCAGCTCGGGCACCTTCTCCTCGTGGCCGGCGCTCACCGTCTCGCCGGCGCCGCTGTCCGCGACGGCCGTGTCGTCGTCATGGTCGAGGGTGATGTGCGGCAGGCGGCGGTCCAGCCACTTGGGCAGGTACCAGTTGGCCCGGCCGAAGGTGTGCATCAGCGCGGGCACCAGCAGGGTGCGCACCACCAGCGCATCGAGCGCGATGGCGACGGCCATGCCCAGGCCGATCAGCTTGATGGTGCGGTCGGTGGTCAGCGTGAAGGCGGCGAAGACCACGACCATGATCAGCGCCGCGGCGGTGATCACCCGGCCGGTTGCGGCGAGGCCGACGTTGACCGCTCGCGCATTGTCACGATGCTTCAGCCATTCCTCGTGCATCCGGCTGATCAGGAACACCTCGTAGTCCATCGACAGCCCGAAGGCAATGCAGAACAACAACACTGGCATGTTCGCCACCAGCGTTCCGGTGGACGTCGTTCCGAGCGCCCCCAGATGGCCGTCCTGAAAGACCCAGACGAGTGCGCCGAATGCTGCCGTCAGCGACAGCACGTTGAGCACCAGCGCCTTGAGCGGTAGCACCACGGACCCGGTCAGCATGAACAACAGCACGAACGTGATCACTGCGATCAGACCCAGCACCAGCGGCAGCCGCGACGTGATCGCATCGACACTGTCGCGGTTGGTCTGGGCGGTCCCTGCCAGTTCAACCGGTCTGTCGGCGGGCCCTGGCACTGCGTGCAGCCGGTCCAGCTGAGTCTCCGACGCGGCGGTGAACAGCGGCACCGAGGTGGAGATCGTGAGAAACGCGCTCCCCTGCGCCTCACCGGTCGGCGCCGAAGGGGGTCCCGCCCTGGCACCGCCGACGAACGTGCCCGTCGGCGCCGACACCGACGACACATCGGGAACCTTCGATAGGTCCGCCGCGTAGCGGTCCACGTCACGCGGTGCCAGACCGTTCGCGTTGGGGATCACGATGGTCACCGCGGTGGCGGAGTCGTCGGCGAAGTCGTTCCTGAGTTGATCGCCAACCTGGTGCGCAGACGCCGACTTCGGCAGCACGCGGTCATCGGGGAATCCCCACCTGACCCCAAGGAACGGTGCGCCAAGTAGGACAAGGAGCGCGACCACGGCAACTCCGATCGGGACGGACCGCCGCATGACGCTCTTGGTCCACCGGTACCAGAACTGTTGCTCGAGGGGCGCAGGCACGGGGTCGGGCCGATTCAGCAGGCGCCGCACCGGTCGGCGCACGTCCAGGGAATCCAGCCTGTCGCCGAGCAGCGCGATCGCCGCCGGTGCGACCACCAAGGCGGCGAGTGCGGCGAACCCGACGGTGGCGACGCCCGCGTAGGCGAAGGACTTCAGGAAGTGCATCGGGAACACGATCATCGCCGCCATCGACAGCGCGACCGTCGTCGCGGAGAACAGCACGGTGCGGCCTGCCGTCATGACGGTGCGCACCAGCGCGTCGTCCGGCTTGGCACCGCCACCGAGCTCATCGCGGTAGCGGCTGATGATCAGCAGCGTGTAGTCGATCGCGAGCGCAAGGCCCATCGCGGTCGCCAGATTGAGCGCGAAGATCGACACGTCAGTGCCCAAGGCGACGAACCGCAGCACCGACATCGACCCGAGAATCGCCATCGCGCCGACCGCGACCGGCAGCGCTGCGGCAATGAGCCCGCCGAACACCCAGACCAACACCAGGAAGCTGAACGGGATGGCGATGGCCTCCATCAGCAGCAGATCGCGCTGCGACTGCGCGGTGATCTCCGCATTGACCATGGCGGCCCCG
>DASYKI010000018.1:0-114539 GCA_035995545.1 Candidatus Dormiibacterota bacterium | reverse complement strand
TCGGTGACTCGCCCGAGGTGGAGCTGTGGGCGAAGAGCTACATCCACTATCACTCCATCGGCGGGGGCGAGCCGAAGGACTACGCCGCGCTCTGCGCACGCATCGAGAGTCTCGAGGGCGAGTACGGTTTTCCGGCGAATCGCGCCTTCTACATCGCTCTGCCACCGGTCGCATTCCCGGCGACGATCCGCGGCCTCGGTGAGGCGCACCTCAACCGCAGCTCCGGGTGGACACGGCTCGTCATCGAGAAGCCCTTCGGCCACGACATCGTCTCCGCGCGGGAGCTCAATCGTCTCGTCCACGAGTATTTCGACGAGTCGCAGGTCTACCGCATCGACCACTACCTCGGCAAGGAGACGGTGCAGAACCTGCTGGTGTTCCGCTTCGCCAACGGCATCTTCGAGCCGCTGTGGAACCGGCAGTACATCGACCACGTGCAGATCACCGTCGCCGAGTCGATCGGCGTCGAGGGGCGCGGCGCCTACTACGAGGAGTCCGGCGCGCTGCGCGACATCGTGCAGAACCACATCATGCAGCTGGTCGCGCTGGTGGGCATGGAGGCGCCCGCGGACTTCCGCGCCGAGACGGTGCGCGACGAGAAGGTCAAGCTGCTGCGCGCGGTGCGTCCCATCCTCGACGAGGACGTGATGACCAGCACGGTGCGCGGACAGTACGGCCCCGGCTGGGTCGAGGGCGAGCAGGTGCCGGGGTACCGGCAGGAGCCGCACGTCGCGGCCGATTCGCTGCGCGAGACCTTCGTCGCCATCAAGCTCGACATCGACAACTGGCGCTGGGCGGGCACGCCCTTCTACCTGCGCACCGGCAAGCGCCTGCCCAAGCGGGCCACCGAGATCGCCATCCAGTTCCGCGACGTGCCCCACTCCCCCTTCCGCGGCCACGTCACCGACTCCTCCGAGACGCGCGACGGCATCGACCCCAACCTGCTGGTGCTGCGCATCCAGCCCGACGAGGGCATCACCCTGCGCTTCGGCGCCAAGGTGCCCGGCCAGGCCGTGAAGATCCGCAGCGTCAGCATGGACTTCCTCTACGGCAGCGCCTTCCTCACCGAGTCGCCCGAGGCCTACGAGCGCCTGCTGCTCGACTGCATGCTCGGCGACGCCACCCTCTTCGCCCGCATCGACGAGGTCGACGAGTCGTGGCGCTTCTGCACCGCCATCCTCGACGGCTGGCGCTACCGGCCGCCCGAGCGCGAGAGCCTGCCCAACTACGACGCCGGCAGCTGGGGACCGCAGGCGGCGCGCGCCATGATGGCTCGCGACGGCCGCGCCTGGCGCCGCCTGTAGCTGACGATCGTGGCCACAACTCACCAGCCGACCCTGCTCCGCAGCGAGCATGCCAGCGGCCTGCACGCGCTCAACAACGAGCTGAGCGCGCTGCACATGCAGATGCTGCGCACCGGCCACGACGAGGTGCGGCCGGTGCGCACCGCGGTGCTCACCCTGGTGTGCGTGTGCACCGGCGACGCCGAGGCCGATCGGGCGGCCGAGGTGGTGCGACGCCTGGCCAGCAACCATCCGTCGCGGGCGCTGGTGGTGGTCGCCGACCGCACCGCCGGGCCCGACGGCGTCGACGCCGACCTGTCGCTGGAGTGCTCCGCCGCCGGCGGCAGCGACCAGATCTGCGCCGAATCCGTGCGACTCACCGTGCGCGGCGCGCCCGCGCTGCACCTGGTCAGCGTGGTCACACCACTGCTCCTGCCCGACGTGCCGGTTGTCCTGTGGCTCGCCGGCGCGCCCCCGCTCGACCAGGCGCTGCACGCCGAGGTGCTCCAGGTCTGCGAGCGCATCGTCCTCGACAGCGACGCCTATCCCGACCCGCTCGCCGCCCTGCACGGGCTCGACGTCGCGCATCGCCAGCACGGGCACCTGCCCATCGGCGATCTCGCCTGGGCGCGCCTCTTCCCCTGGCGCGAGGTGCTGGCGCAGAGCTTCGACGGCGGCGAGATGACCTCGTTCCTGCGCGGCGTGCAGCACATCGCCATCGAGAGCTGCGGCACGCACCCGTCGTCGGAGGCGTGGCTGGTGGCGGGATGGCTGGCCTCGCGGCTGTGGCCCGATTCGTCTGTGCTGCCGCCCATCGAGGTGAGCACGCGGCACGACGCCACCATGGACGAGGGCGGGTTGCTGGCGGTGCGCGTGCACTGCGAGCGCGACGGGCACAGCGCCGACGTGACCGTGGAGTGCACCGGCGGCATGACGGTCACCACCATCGCCACCGACGGTGGCCTGCGCGCCTCGCGGACCATGGCCACGCCGCCGCCCGACCTGCACGCGCTGGTGGGACGCGAGCTGCAGGAGTCGGGCGTCGACCCCATCTACACCGAGGCGCTGCGCCGCGGCACCGAGCTGGCCGGACGGTGAGCATGCGCGACGGCGGCGACACCGGGCTGCCGGGCGTCGTCCGCATCGCCTCGACGCTGCAGGAGTGGGCAGGCGAGACCGCGTCGTGGCTGGCCCGCTGCGCCGAGGAATCGCGTGTCGAGCACGGGTACTTCGGCGTCGCGCTCACCGGCGGCAGCACGCCCGCGCCGCTGTACGAGCGCATCGCCGCGCCGCCGTACCGCCACAGCGTCGGCTGGCTCGACTGGATGGTGTACTTCGGCGACGAGCGCGCGGTGCCGCCGGACGACCCGCAGAGCAACTACCGGCTGGCGTACGACCACCTCCTCTCGCGCGTGCCCGTCCCCGAGGAGCGGGTGCATCGCATGGAGGCGGAGCGTCCCGACCGCGAGCGCGCCGCCGACGAGTATGCGTCGATCCTGGCCGATACTCTGGCGCGCGGGCCCGGAGGTGCGCCGCGGCTGCACTGCATGCTGCTGGGACTGGGGGAGAACGGGCACATCGCCTCGCTGTTCCCCGGAACGCCGTCGCTCGACGTCATC
Source organism: Candidatus Dormiibacterota bacterium (assembly GCA_035995545.1). Lineage (GTDB taxonomy): Bacteria > Chloroflexota > Dormibacteria > Aeolococcales > Aeolococcaceae > DASRDZ01. The sequence continues at coordinate 111,637 of DASYKI010000018.1, read as the reverse complement.
GACCGCTGGGTGGTGCCCAGCGTCGCCGACTACGAGCCGCGCGACCGGCTCACGGTGACCTTCCCGGTGATCAACGCGTCGGAGTGGGTGGCGATGCTGGTCACCGGCGCCGCCAAGGGACCCGCGCTGCGCGGCGTCGTGGACGGCAGGGTGCCCGCGGCGCGCGTGCGTCCGGTCGACGGGACGCTGATGTGGTTCCTCGACGAGGCGGCGGCGACCGCGATGCGCGCGGCCGGCTGATGGCGCGCAGTCCGCGCACGCCGCAGACGCCTCGCCGGCCGCTCATGCCCGAGGCAGCCGCCAACCCCGCGCGCGCCCGCGCCCGGCGCCACCCCACCGAGCCGATCGCCTTCCCCCTCTACGAGGGCCACCTCACCGCCGAGTGCTCACTGGTCTTCAACGGCAGCCCTGCCTGTCCCGCCTGCCTGGCGCGCGACCTCCCCGCCGCCGCCCACTGAAGCGCGGACGGCCCGTGCGCGATGGCATGATCGAGGCACGATGCCCCGCTGGACGCCGTGCCGCGACGCCATCCACCTCGCTCCCTCGATCCTCGCCGCCGACTTCGGCCATCTCGCCGACTCGGTGCGCGCCCTGGAGGGCAGCGGTGCCGAGCGCATCCACGTCGACGTCATGGACGGTGTCTTCGTGCCCAACTTCACCTTCGGCACCGACACCGTGCGCGCCCTGCGCCGGGTGACCGGGCTGCCGCTGGAGCTGCACCTGATGATCGTGCAGCCGGAGCGCCACCTGCAGACCTTCGCCGACGCCGGCGCCGACGCCATCACCGTGCACTACGAGGTGAGCCCCCACCTGCACCGCACCCTGACGTCGATCCGGGCCCTCGACTGCCGCGCCGGCGCCGCCATCAACCCCAGCACGCCGGCGACGGTCCTCGACGACGTGCTGGAAGCCTGCGACCTCGCCCTGGTGATGACCATCGACCCCGGCTTCGGCGGGCAGAAGCTGATCCCGCGCACCCTGCGCAAGGTGGAGCAGGTGCGCCGCGAGATCGAGCGCCAGGGCCTGGAGACCGAGATCGAGGTGGACGGCGGAGTCGATGCCGGCAATGCCCGGGCCTGCGTGGAGGCGGGCGCCAACGTCCTCGTGGCTGGGACCGCCGTGTTCCATCACCCCGACGGCCCGGCCGCCGGCGGGCGCGCGGTGCTGGCCGCTGCGGGGAATCCCGTGGTGGCCGCGGACTGACCGCAGCTCAGGTCATTCGGCGCGCCTGACGCCCCCGGCGTCTTTTGGACACACTGCAATATTTCCCGGCATCACACGTCTGTATGTCTGGGGCGCGCGGTCGCTGTCCCCCCTGTGGCGTTCACCCTGTCGATACCGGCCGGGCTGCATCATGCCGGTGTCGGATCCTCCCGCTTCGGCGGTGATGGACGGTGGACTTGCCATCCGCGCCGCGCGTCCTCCCCTCAGGGGGAGGCACGGCGCTGGTCCGCCGAGCGTGCCCGCCAGGGCCGAGCCCACCCCGTGAGCCCGGCCCCGCAGACAGTGGAGTGTCAGGAGATCTGGGCGCGCACCGCGGCGACGATGTCGTCGATGCCGGGCAGGCAGGCCGCTTCGAGCGGCTTCGAGTAAGGCATCGGCACCTCGCGCGCGGCGACGCGCTGCACGGGGGCGTCGAGCTCGTCGAAGGCGAGTTCCTGCAGTGTTGCGGACACCTCGGCACCGACGCCGAAGGACCGCCAGGATTCCTCGACGCAGACGACGCGGTGGGTGCGCCGCACCGAGTCGACGAGGGCGTCGCGGTCCAGCGGGCGCAGCGAGCGCAGGTCGAGCACCTCGGCGTCGATGCCGTGCTCGGCGGCGAGGCGGTCGGCGGCGGCCTCGGCCATGGGCACCGTGTACGAGTAGGCGACCAGGGTGACGTCGCGGCCGCTGCGCACGGTGCGCGCCTTGCCGAAGGGCACCAGGTGTCCGTCGTCGGGAACCGCGCCCTTCTGCGAGTACTGGCGCGAGTGCTCGATGAAGATCACCGGGTCCTCGCCGCGCATGGCGTTGCGCAGCAGGCCGGCGGCGTCAGCCGGCGTCGACGGCGCGACCACGTGCAGACCGGGGACGTGGGCGAACCACGCGTCGAAGGACTGCGAGTGCGTGGCGGCGAGCTGGCCCCAGCCGTTGACCATGCGGATCACCACCGGGGCACCGAACTGGTCGCCGAACATGTGGCGCAGCTTGGCGGCGTGGTTGACGATCTGGTCGATGGCCACCAGGGCGAAGTTGGTGGTCATCAGCTCGGCGACGGGACGCAGGCCGCCCATCGCCGCACCCACCGCGGCGCCGACGATCGCCGACTCGGCGATGGGCGTGTCGCGAACGCGATCGCTGCCGAACTCGTCGACGAGTCCGCGAGTCACGGCGTACGAGCCACCGTAGGCGCCGATGTCCTCACCGAGCAGGACGACGCGCGAGTCGCGCTGCATCTCGCCGCGCAGCGTGTCGCGGATGGCGTCGCGGATCGTGGTGGTGCGAGGAGGAGCAGCGAGGGTGGCCATCAGCGCACGCCCCTGGTGAGTCCATCGGGACGGGCGACGATGCCATCCTCCAGCGTCGACACGTCGGGGAAGGGACTGGCCTCGGCAAAGGCGACCGCCGCCTGCATCTCCGCCTCCACCTCCGCGGTGATGGCGTCCACACGCGCGGTGTCGATGGCGCGCAGCTCGGTGGCGACGTTCACGACGGGGTCGCGCGACCTCATCGCCTCGACCTCCTGCTTGTCGCGGTAGAGCTCGGGGTCGGCCATGGAGTGGCCGCGGAAGCGGTAGGTGTGGGCCTCGAGGATGGCCGGCCCCTCGCCGCTGCGCACGAAGGCGAGGGCCTCGCGCGTCCCGGCGACGACGTCGCGCACGTCCATGCCGTCGACCTGCCAGGCGGGCATGCCGTAGGCGGCGGCGCGGCGGGCCACGTCGGGCACCGCGGCGGCCCGAGCGCTGCGCGTGCCCATGCCGAAGCCGTTGTTCTCGCAGAGGAAGAGGATGGGCAGGTTCCAGGTGGCGGCCAGGTTGGCGGCCTCGTGGAACTCGCCGATGTTGCTGGCGCCCTCGCCGAAGACGACGCAGGCGATGGTGCCCGGCTCCTGCACCTTGGCCGCCCAGGCCAGCCCGGTGGCCAGGGTGAGGTGGCCGCCGACGATGGCGTAGCCGCCCCACATGCGCTTGCTGGCGTCGGCGAAGTGCATCGAGCCGCCGCGGCCGCCGCTGACGCCGGTGGACTTGCCGAAGAGCTCGGCCATGCAGCGGTCGGGCTCCAGGCCGCGGGCCAGGGCCCAGCCGTGGTCGCGGTAGTGCGTGAGCAGGTGGTCGTGGGGCTTGAGCACCGACGAGGCACCGGCGCAGACCGCCTCCTCACCGATGCCGAGATGCAGGAAACCGCCGACCTTGCCGGCGGCGTAGTGCTGCCCGGCCAGCTCCTCGAAGCGGCGCACGCGCAGCATGGCGCGGTACATGTCCCAGAGGTCGAGGTCGGAGACGGCGGCGGGAACGACGTTCGGAGCGGCGGTCAGGGGCGAGAGCGCGAGGACCACGTGTGGCGAATGCTCCTTCACTTGTCAAACGACATATGTCATATGTCGAGCGCAGCGTAGCACGGATGCCCGGATGTCGACGCGGCGACGTAGAATCCCGGCGTGACGGCCATGCAACAACCCGACTCCCTCCCGGCCGCAGCGCTCCAGCGCTCGCTCAACGAGCCCGCCGCGTTCCCCCGCCAGCGGCTCGCCGAGCGCATCCTGCGCGACCTCGGCGAGCGCATCGCCACCGGCGAGCTCTCCCCCGGCCAGCTGCTCCCCGCCGAGGCGGCGCTGGCCTCGCACTACGGGGTCAGCTCGCGGGTGATCCGCGAAGCCCTCGGTGCGCTCGCCGCACGCGGGCTGGTCGAGGTGCGCGCCGGCAAGGGCACGGTGGTGCGCGGCGTCGATTCCTCGGCATTGCGCGACTTCTTCGACGTTGCCCTGCTCGCCGACCAGCGCGGCATCTGGGACCTCTTCGAGCTGCGCAAGCTGATCGAGGTGCAGATCGCCGAGCTCGCCGCGCGCCGCGCCACGCCGGGTGACATCGAGCGCTGCGAGGACGCGCTGCACCGCCTCGAAGATGCGGCCAGCGGCGACTCGCCGGAGAACTACGTGATCGCCGACATCGACTTCCACCAATCGGTGGCGGCGGCGGCGGGAAATCGCATGCTGGGCCTGCTGCTCGAGGGCCTGCGCGAGCCGATGCGCAAGGCGCGCACGCGTTCCTGGGAGGGACGCATCCGCGTCGGCCACGAGGTCGAGGATCAGCTGGCCATGCACCGCCGCATCCTGGCGGCGATCAAGCGGCACCAACCCGGCGCCGCCGCGTCGGCGATGGCCCGCCACCTCGACCTCGCCGAGGTGCACCTGCGCGCCGCGGAGACGGCACCGGCAACAACGCGCCGTCCCCGCGCACGCAGGCAGTAGCCACCGGCGGCGACTAGCGCGGCAGCGGCGGCAGTCCGTACTGGGCGAAGCCCCACTCGAACAGGTCGCGCTGGTCGGTGTAGAGCACGGGGTCGTTGAGCACCACCGCGATGAGGTGATGTCCGCCGCGCTCGGCCATGCCGACCAGGCAGGCGCCGGCGTTGCCGGTCCAGCCCGGCTTGAGGCCGACGGCCGCGGGATAGATCTGCAGCAACCGGTTGAGGTTGGGCAATTCGAACTGCGGGTGGGTGGCCGTCTGCGGCAGGTTGACCTGGGTGCGCCACACCATGTTGCGGAACACCGGGAAGCGGCTCATGTCCTCCATCGCCACCACGGCGAGGTCGTAGGCCGACGCGTACTGCTGGGGATCGTCGAGTCCGACCGGTGTGGTGAAGTGCGAATCGTGCAGACCGAGCTGCTGGATCTGCGCGTTCATCGCGGCGACGAAGTTGTCCATGCCCACGGTGTCGACCGCCATCGCGGTGGCGGCATCGTTGGCGCTGACGGTGAGCATCCCGGAGAGGAGATCCTCGACGCTGTACTGCTCGCCGGCGCTGAGGCCCATGCGCGTCTCGTCGGCGTCCTGGTGCAGCGCCTCGGGGGTGATCGTGATCCGCTTGTTCGGGTCGAAGTTGGCCAGAGCAACCAGGCTGCTGACGATCTTGGCGGTGCTCGCCGGCGGCAGGCCGATGTGCGACTGGTTCTGCCAGAGGATGGTGCGCGTGTCGGCGTCGACGAGGATGCCGGTGAGCGCCTGCAGTGGAGGCACTCCGCTGTGCGCACCGCTCTCGTCCCTGAAGACGACCGGGTCGACGATGAGGTTGAGCCCGCCCGCGGTGGGCGGCGGAGGCGGCGGAGGCGGCACCGCGGCGACGGCGGCCACGGCGGGTGGCGCGGCGGCCGGTGGTGGTGTGGGATCCGGCGTCGGCGCCGGTGTCGGTGCGGGCTTGGCGGTCGCGTAGTGCGCGGCGCTGGCGGATGCGGTTGCGCTGCGCACGCCGACCGGGCCGGCGTAGTGGCCCGTGCCCGCATTGACCACCTTGGCGGTCAGCCGGGCAGGCTGCGTCGAATGCGATGTGGGGAGCGCCACCGAGACTGCGGTGACCAGTGCGGCGAGGGCGACGGCCTGGCGGGCGTGGCGGGCAGGCGTCAGCAGGGACATGGGCAGGAACCGTTTGGGGGAAGTTGATTGCGTCGTGTGCATGCTGCCTGCCGAGTGACGCCCGGCGGGTGACGCAACTGTAACCCACCACGAAAGAACGCAGCATGTTCTGCAAAACGTTGGCGAGGGAGCGGATCTTTTCCCCCGCAGCGTGTACGATGCCGCCGTCGTCTCCCGCGACTCGCAGCAACGTCCAACAGCTCGACTTATCAACGGTACTGTGCACTTTTCTCTTCGCCGTCGCAGCCGACTTCGCATCGCCCGGGTCGCCGTCGTCACCACCGTGGTGGGCATCACCGTGGCCACGGTCTCCACCTCGTCGGTGGGGCAACATCACACCAGCCCTGTTGCATTGCACGACTCGGGACTGCGCGTCGGTCGCGGGGTCGCGGCGATGCCGTCGACGGGCGTGGTGCATTTCACGCAGTCCGCGACTGCAAAGCCGCAGACCCCCAGGGCAACTCCGAAGCCCACTCCCACACCCCCGCCCCCGCCCCCGCCCGCACCCGCACCGCCGCCGCCGCCCCCCGGGCCGCCCGCGCGTGAGGTGATGGGCTTCGCCCCGTCATGGACGCTGGACACCTGGCCGGAGTGGCACATGCGGGACCTCAGCGCCATCGCCTACTTCGCCGTCACCATCGACGGCAACGGCAACACCGTGACCGACGACGCCTGGCCCACCTGGCAGAGCCAGCAGCTCACCGACATGGTCAACGCGGCGCACGCCAACCACGTCAAGGTTCTCGTCACCGTCAAGAACTTCGTCACCGACGAGATCAACTCCATCGTCACCAGCGGGCAGCACATGGCCACCGCGGTGCAGACCGCCACCGACCTGATGCGCATGCGCGGTCTCGACGGCGTGGTGGTCGACTTCGAGGGCGCCTCCAGCCCGCAATATCCCTTCCTGCAGCAGGGAATCGTGCAGTTCAGCGCGGCGCTGCAGGCCAGCGTCCACGCCTACCGCGCCGACGCCGAGTACGTGCTGGCCACCTACAGCGGCTCGGCGAGCTGGGACGACGGCATCTTCAACATCGGCAAGCTCGGTCCCACCGTCGACGCCTTCTTCGTGATGGCCTACGACATGAACAGCGACAACAACCCCGGCCACGCCGGCGCCACCTCGCCGCTCAGCGGCGGCCAGTTCAACGACACCGACGCGATCAGCCAGTACCTCGCCAAGACCACGGCGGACAAGGTGATCCTCGGGGTTCCCTATTACGGGTACAAGTGGAGTGTCAGTTCTTACGATGCCAACGCTGCCACCACAGGGCCCGCCGAGGCCGAGACCTACTCCCAGCTGATCCGCGACCTCACCTGCGGCCAGGTCGACCTGGCGGTGCACCAGCAGGACCCCACCCCCTGGGCGGTGTGGAACTCCGTGCCCTCCGGCGACCCCTGCGGGGCCAACCTCGGCTCCTGGCGCGAGGTGTACTTCGACACCGCGCTCTCGCTCGGCGCCAAGTACGACCTGGTCAACCGCAGCAACCTGCGCGGCACCGGGATGTGGGCGCTGGGCTTCGACGCCGGCCACAACGACCTCTGGGACGCCCTCCACTCCCACCTCAGCGCGCGGCACTGACCCCCAGCGGCAGGCGCTCGAGCACCTGGTAGCGGCTGCCGCCGGGGCTGGGCTGGGAGCGGAACAGGCTCACCTCCCCGGCGCGAAAGGGCGGCAGGTCGACCGTCGCGGCCAGGCTGCGCCAGCGGTCGCACTCGGCGGCGGTGAAGCGGCGGCGCGGCCGGCCCAGGGTGACGTGGGGACGGAAGGGCCGGTGCTCACCGGGGAAGCCGGCAGCCTCCAGCGCCGCGTCGACGTTCTCCCGCAGCGCCGCCGTCTGCTCCACGCCGTCGCGCATGCCGATCCAGAGCACGCGCTCGTCCCCCTCGCGGGGGAAGACGCCGAGGCCGCCGAGTTGCGCGGTGAACGGTTGCGCGGTAGCAACGGCGTCGCGCACAGCGCCGGTCACGCGCGGCACGTCGTCCTCCGGCAGCGACGCGAAGAAGTGCAGCGTGACGTGCAGCCCCTCGTCGCGCACCCAGCGCACGTCGTCGAAGCCGCTTCGCAAGCGTCCGAGCAGTTGGACGGCGCCGTCGAGTGCGGGCGGCTGCACCGGGATGGCGAGGAAGGCCCGCACCGCGTGGGGTTCCGGCGCTCGGCTACGGCGTGCGCAACGGCGACGGTGACTGCGATGCCGGCGCCGGCGACGCTGCACCTGGGCTCGCGGACACGCATGGCTGATCCGCGCTGCTGATCAGCACGGTGAGCTTTCCCTGGCTGCAGTACTGACCGATGGCCTCGACCAGCGACTGCAGGAACCAGGCGGGCCGCTCCTTCACCGTGTAGGTCTGCGGCGCGGCGACGAGGATGCGCTTCACCGCGAATCCCGCAGCGGTGGCGGAGTCGACGCGCACCAGCTCGTACCCCGCACCGTCGCGCACCGGCGCCTGCAGCGGGTGTCCCACCGGCGCGGCGCGCACCGCGGCGGCGAACGTGGCGTCGCCCTGGTCGAGCTGCGCGGACGTCATCACCCCGAGATCGCCGCCCTTGGCCTTCGACGTGTCGTCGTCGGAGAGTTGCTTGGCCAGGGTGGCGAAGTCAACGCCGGCGCCGAGCTGCTGCATGATGGCGGCCGCTCGCTGGCTGGCGAACTGGTCTTCGAGGCGCTGCTCGTTGATGCGCGAACGGATCTCGTCGCGCAGCTGGTCGACCGACCCGCCCGCCTCGGAGAGCTGCTTCTTCAGCGTATCCAGGCTGCCCGCAGCCTTTACGTCGTCGTCGAACTGCTTCTGCACGTCCGCGTCGGTGGCGGCGATGTGCCGGAAGGCCGCCTCCTGCGAGATGACGCTGTCGATGATCAGGCTCTTGAGCACGCTGGCGCGCAGCTTGCTGATCATCGCGTCGTAGCCCGACGCGCCCTTCTGCGGTCCGCCGCCCTGCTGGATGGCGGTGAGCGCGCTGGCCATGCGCAGGTCGAAGAGGCTGCGCGGGATCGACTGGCTGCCCACCTTGGCCACCGGCCCCGGCGCCGCGACCGGCGCCGCCGAGTTGCCGCAGGCGACCAGCAGCGCGGCGGCCAGCACGGGCACCACCACCGCGCGGACCCGTGTGCGCACACCACGACCTGTCATGCCGCGGGGCAGTGTACCGGCGGGCGTCGCCACGCCGCCCTCGGGCGCGACGGGCCTGGCCTCAGCTCAGCGTTCGCCGTCGCCTGCGGCCGGCGGCGACCAGGCCGCCCGTGGTCAGCGCGATCAGTCCCGCCACCACGCCGGCGGGCGGCAGCGAGGCGCCGGTGTTGGGCAGCGCAACAGCCGCCGCGCTGGAGCTGCTGGTGCTGCTCTGCGACGACGAGCTCGACGTGGTGGTCGTAGTGGTGCTCGACGACACCAGCCATGTCTGGTTGCCGGTGCCGTTGCCGTTGATCTTGCCGGGTGGCATCAGCGGGCCGGCGAGCTGCCTGTAGAACCAGTTCTCGGTGTTGGTGCCGTCGGCGTCCGCGGGGATGATCACCTCGATGTGGCCGGCGGGATCCACCGCCATCGACTCGAAGTCGGCGAGGTTGCGGTTGCCACCGCCGGAGGCCGGCGTGCCGCAGAAGATGCCGTCGGTGCAGATGCCGTCCGGATGCACCGTGGTGGTGCCCGGCTTGAGCGGCAGCACGCTGTGGGTGAACGCTGGCGCGGCGCCGGTGGCGCCAAACGTCTGGTCGATGGCGAACTGGTAGTTGCTGGCGGCGGCGTGGTGGTCGGGCTTGCTGCCCTGGTAGTAGCCGACGGCAACCTGTCCCGCCTGGCCCACCGCGATGGCGGGGAAGAGCTGGGCGTCGGGGCTGGCGTGGGTGGCGATCGGCTTCGACCAGGTCACGCCCTTGTCGGTCGAGACCAGCAGGTAATTCTGCAGCGGCAGCGAGCCGTCCAGCGTGCCCGACGCGTCGATGTAGAGGTTGCCCGCGGCGTCGATGGCGAGCTGGTTGAAGACGTGTCCCCAGGAGCCGGACGTGGCGTTGCCGGTGACCGCCGGGGTGAGGTCGCTGGCCAGGTGGGTGGCGAAGGTGGTGCCGCCGTCGGTGCTCACCGCGATGTAGAAGCGCTCCAGCGCCGCGGGCGGTGCGGCGCAACCGCCCTGCGCGTTGGCGGCTGCGGTGGTGGTGTTGATGAGCACGTAGATCGCGCCGGCTCCGTCCACAACGGGCTTGCTCACCAGCGTGTTGCACTTGCTGTCGGCGAAGGCCGGGTCGGTGGGCGGCACGATCTGGCTGGTGCCGGCGAACCCCGCGGGCAGGAACGTGGCGCCACCGTCGGTGGACTTGTAGATCTCCGGCGCGTTGGTGACGAAGTCGTGGTACGTCAGGTACACCGCCGAGCCCGCCCAGGTCAGCCACTGGCGGTCGTTGAGGAAGCCGGTCATCACCGCGCCGCCCCAGGTGGCGCCGCTGTCGGTGCTCTTGAGGACGTTGGCGTGGGTGCCCGCCAGGTCGGTGATCCAGAGGTTGCCGGCGGGGTCGGCGAGGATGTCGGAGTCGCCGCCGCCGATGAGTCCGCCGACCTTCTTGCCGGTGTCGAAGGTCGTCCCGCCGTCGGTGGACCGCCAGACGGTCGAGCCGCTGTTGGTCGAGCCCAGGCCGTTGGGCGAGGCGACGAAGACGTGGTTGCGCCCATCGTCGAGCAGGCTGGGCTCACCGCCCGAGGCGCCCAGGTTGATCGGCACGCCGAAGACCGGGGGCAGGGTCAGCGCCGACGCGGGAGCGACGCTGGAGAACGCGGCGATCAGCGCTGGCGCGAGCAGGCCGCAGCCGAGCGTGAGCACGCGCAAGCGGAAACGGGACCGTTCCGTGGAGGGCTGCATCACCCCCATAAACGACGGGACGCCTGGTTTATTGCGCAGCGCGCCCGCGCAGCGCCGGGCCCAGCGCGGTCAGCACACCGACCACGCCGACCACCAGCGCGCCGACGCTGATCGCGGTGAACAGCGGCACGACGAACCCTTTCGCCTTCCTGCCCGCGTGCTCGACACCATCCGGCGTAGCGCGGATCTGCGACACCGTGTCGCGGTTGACACCGTCGCCGTGGCACCGCAGGATCGCCCGGTGCTCAAGGGACGGATGGCGGAGTGAGGTGGTGACTCCGGCACGGCGCGCCGTCGTCGCCACGGCGCCGATCGCGCTGCTCGTCGCTGCCGGAGTCGCCTTCATCGCCGCAGCGCTCGCCGGCGCGCCCGCCACGGTGGCGATCCACTGGTCGGGTGATGGGACGGCCAACGGATCGGCACCCTCTGGGGTGTTGCTGGCAGGCGCGATCGTCGTAGGGATCGTTGCGGTTGCGCTGGTGTTCCGGCAGTCGCGGCTGAGACCGCTCGACAGCCTGGCAGCGGCCTATGCCGTCGTCGGTTTCTGTCTCGCCGTCGGCGCGACCATTGCGGCAGCGGCGCACCGCGTCACTGACTGGCGTCAGTCCACCGTCAGCCTGCCGGTGGCGCTCGGCGTGCCCCTTGCCGTCGCCGCCCTGACCGGCGCCGCGGGCTGGTTCCTAGCGCGCGCCCTGGCGGAGGACACATCCAAGCCGGCGGTCGCTCAACCGCCCGCGTTCGACGTGGCCGGCCGGCGCACCTGGACCGGCAGCACCACCAACCCGGTCATCGTCGCCTGCATCCCCGCGCTGCTGGCGCTGGCGGTAATCACGTCGGCGTGGGTCGAGGTGGTCATCGCCTTCGCCGTGGCCACAGCGGCACGCGTTCGCGTGTCCGTCGATCCCGAGGCGATCCGCGTCGTCATGGGATACCTGCCGGTGGTGCACATCACGATACCCATTGCCGACATCACGGGCGTCGAAGCGGTCGACGTGCGTCCGCTGAGCGTGGGCGGATGGGGCTTTCGCTTCCGTGGCGGCACCGTGCTGGTGGTGCGCGGCGGCAGCGCCCTGCGCGTGCAGCGTCGCGACAAGCGGCCTCTGACGGTGACGATCCCCGAGGCGGACGTCGCCGCGGCGGTGATCGCCGGACTGGTGTCCTCGTCCCAGTCGTAGATCGCCTCGGGCGGCGGCCCTCTACAGACCGGGGCTCGCCTCCGACGTTGCACGCCCGCGCAGCGCCGGGCCCAGCGCGGTGAGCACGCCGACCACGCCGACCACCAGCGCGCCGACGCTGATCGCGGTGAACAGCGGCACGGCGTGGGCGATGAAGCCGTAGGCAAGCGTGCCAACCGTCTGCAGCCCGGCGAGGATGGTGGTGTAGAAGCCGAGCAGGCGGCCGCGCATCGAGGGGTCGGTCTCGGTCTGCAGCAGGGTGACCATGGAGGTGTTCATCGCCAGGAAACCCAGGCTGATGCCGACCAGTGCGGGCAGCGCGAAGGCGAGCCGCCCGCTGGAGGCGAGGGTGAACAGGCTGCACGCGTAGATCACCGCACCGAAGAGCAGCAGACGGCGGCGGATCTCGACGCGTCCGCCGATGAAGGCGAGGAACAGGCTGCCCACCAGGGCGCCGAAACCGCCCGTGGTGTACAGGAGCCCCAGCACCTGCGAGCCGGCGTTCAGCTTGTCGTGCGCGTACACCGGCAGGTAGGGCATGTAGGCGACGCCGAAGAACGACAGCGCCGCCACGCAGAGGATGAGGCCGCGCACCAGGCGGTCGCGGCGCACCACGCGGACGGCCTCCAGCAGGTCGGCGAGCGCGGTGCTCGCCGCTCGCTTGCGCGGTGGGATGTCCGGCACCACCCTGATCAGCACCGCCAGCGGGCCGATGTAGGCGAGGGCCAGGAAGCCGAAGCAGGCGGCGGGACCGACGGAGGCGATCAGCAGGCCTGCGATGGCCGGTCCCAGGATGCGGGTGACGCTCATCGCCAGCGATCCCAGGGCCACCGCGTTGACGACAAGATCGGCAGAAACCAGGTCAGCGATGAGCGCCTGGCGAGTGGGCAGGTCGACCGCGTCGGCGGAGCCGAAGATCACCGCGATGGCGATCAGCGCGCCCAGGCTGGCGTGGTCGCCGGCGACCAGTACCGCGAGCACGGCGGCGCTGAGCCCGAGCACGCTCTGGGTGACCAGCAGGATGCGCCGCCGCGGCAGGCGGTCGGCGAGCACGCCGCCGTACAGCGAGAGCACCACCGCGGGGATGCCGTCCGCGGCGCCGACGATGCCCACCGCGGTCTGGCTGCCCGTCGTCTTGTACACGTAGTAGCCGAGCGCGACCACCTGCATCCAGGTGCCGATGAACACCGGCCACTGCGACACCCAGTACCAGCGGTAGGGACGCACCGACAGCGCAGGCGGCGGCCAGCGGCGCTGCCGCGGCGACGCCACGACCGCTTCGACGGCAGCCTCCTCCGCGGCATCGGCGATCGCCGAGTTGGCGGTGGGTGCACCCTCGGCAAGGGCGGTGACGACGGTCTCGGCGTCGCGGGCGCCGGCGCCGGGAGCGGGCTCCATGGCTCGCATCATCCCCGATGCACCACATCTGCCGATGCCGCGAGGACGGTCGAGCGCTACGCCCAGAGATCCAGCGGTGCGTCCAAGGCGACCCGGTCCACCTCCAGAGCCTCGTCCGCCGTCAATGCGGCAACCAGGCTCTCCGGGCCGCCCAGGTACGCCGCGGGCGAATCGGTATGGACGGCGAGGCCCCATGCGCAGTCAGCCGGCCACAAGCCGGAGGGTGTCTCCAGCGGAGCGAGCCTCCCCATGGGTACGAGCGATGGTGCCACAGACAACGGGCCGCGGTAGACGCTGTGCCCCTCGCGCCGTCCCACCACGGAGCGCCCGCTCCAGAAGTAGTACGTGCACTCCGGGTCGCCGCCGTGCCACGCGAGCAGACGGCCAATCAGCGCCTCGGTGGTGGCCGCGTCCAGAAGGCCGGCGGCGGCGTTGAGACGCTCACCCGCGAGGGCGAGCGCCGCCTGCGCCAGTCGTGCGTTGGCCACGAGCCTCCCCGGATCCGTCGTGCCCTCGTACCCTCCCAGGACATCGGCCCATCGACGGTCGTCCCACCTGAGCGCATCGCCCTCGCCACGAGCGACCGAGACGGAGGGCAGAACGCGACAGTAGGCCTCGAACCGATCCGGCATGATGAGCCCGACGCGTGCCGGTCGGGTCGTCGGCGACAGACGACCCTCCCGGCAGCGCGCCAGTTCCCGAGTGGCCTCAGCATGGTCGAGACGGCGCAATCCCGTGCTGGGATCGAAGGGGTGGGACTCCGAGGCCATCTTGTTGTCGTCAGGCGCTGATGTACACCGCGTTGCTGTCCACCTCAGGATAGGTGACCAGGATCGTCCCCGCCCACGACTGGTAGACGTTCGCACCCACCCAGTACCCGGTTCCGTGGGCGGCGGGGGCCGGAGAGTTGGGAACGTAGCCGGTGTAAGTCTGCCCAGGCACCGGCCCCGGCACAGCGCCGTTGGTCGGAGGCGATGCGTCGGTGCACCCCTCCGCCGGCCAGGACTCCTGTCCGCCGGTCGGCACACGGGGACACAGGTAGAAGGTCAGCGTGTAGGTCAGGTTGGTGACGCCCGGATCGCAGATCCACCGGCCCTTGGCGATCACCCCGCCGGCACCGACGGAAACATGCGGATTGTCCATGAAGCCTGCACACACTGGCAGACCACTGTTGGCATGAACAGGCGCGGCTGGAACAGTCGCCCCGACGAACATGGCCAGCCCGATGAGGGGCACGGCCAACCGGATACGTCTCATCCTACAGTCCTCCATTGTCGATGTCCGATTGAACAAGCTCGTCGCGCCGCAGCGGACGCACTCCGACTCAGGTTCGAGCTGCGACCTCGGTGCTGCCCGTCTGCGCATCCGTCCAGAGCACCTGGTGGTTGGGGATATGTACACCACCGTTGAACAGCTGCGTCACCTCGGTGATCCAGACCAGCCGTTGACTGCCATCCGCCAGTGAGACGACCTCCAGGAACGGCCCGGTCACGTCCGGATTGGCGATGCCGGACAGGTGCACCGCGGCGGCGCGTGCCTGGTCGACGCGCACCTGCGGGACGGTGGCCGCCTTCACGGCCTCGCGTTCGCTCCAGTACGAGAACACCTGGCCCGTCGCCTCGTTGACGCCGACGGTGACTCGCGACGGGAGCCAGGCGTCCTGCCGCCTTGCCTGCCACTCGAATCGCAGTTCGCTGATCAGGCCGTGATCGACGCGGCTCGTGTGCCGCAGGTCGAGCAGCTCGAAACCTGTGTAGTGCTGCTTGGCGAGGGCCGAGGCGGTACCGAGCGCAGTCGCCTCTGCGACACGCTGGCCCGCGCGGGTACCGAGGTTCCCCTCGAACACCACCTCGTCGACCTCGTTGGAGCGTGCATCCACTTGCACGATCCCGACACCGGCAACTCGAGCCTGGTAGCGGTGCAACCCGTGCTGCACGACGTCTCGCCACTGGCCGACGACCACGCCATGGCCGACCCACGCGAAAACCGCCTGGTCACGCGGGTCCGCCGGCGGCGGCGTCGTGCCGCCCGATGCGGCAAAAGCATGCACGCCGCTCGCGGTACCCGCGGCTGCGACGACCAGCCCAAGGCCGGTCAGAATGCGCGATGGCTTGAACATTCCTTCCCCTCCTAGACCGCGAAGTACTTGGCCGGATACAGAGACTGCGGGGCTCCCGGATTCTGGAGGACCACCCAGCTGCCCAACCCGTACGCGTTGCCCACCGAGTTGGAGGCGTCGATCACAGCGCTGGTGTACGAATAGCCCGCACCTGCGTCCGACCAGAACCGGTTGGCCCAACCGTCGCCGTACAGGTTGGTGTTGTCGGCGTTCGTCGGGAAGGAGACATCCTGGCTGAACCCGACGACCGTCCCTGCGCCGGTGTTGTAGACGATGCGCGCGATGCTGACGTCTGTCGTGGTGTCCTGCGCAGTGGCACACCCTTCCAGCACCACCAGGTTGCTGACCGCGTGCGACGGCAGGTCACCCCACGGATAGGACGTCAGCACAAGCTGAGTACGGCACCCGCCGCCCGCTGCGCAGATGGTGGCTTCGGCGCCGGTGAGCTGTGCGGCGTAGATGGGATCACCGGCCAGGATGTCGATGTCACTGCTCGAGTTCGGGCCTTCGTAGACGAGACCGACGCCGGAGTGGGCGGTGGAGCCTGGCTGGTAGAAGTCGATGGAGTGGCCCGCGTGGAAGAACACGGCGTCCAGCGGCGCCCGTTGCAACGCCGATGCCGCCGTGGCGTTGCTGAATGCGGCGCCGGCGTATCCCGCCGAGTTGAGCGCCGACGCGCACCCCCCTGACGCGTACCGCGAGCTCAGGCCGTCGAAGTAGTACGCGTCGTAGCAGCTTCCCTGGATCACTGCCGCAGCGCGCACGGCGCCGGCCTGGCCGCCGACCGCTCCCGCGCAGACCACCAGGGCCACCACCGCGGTGAGCGCCTGTCGACGTACGCCTCGGCCATTGGGCTTCAGCCACCTCATTTCCTTCTCCTCTCGTGTGCACCGTGTGAGTGCGCGCGGGCACTCTTCGATGCACTTAAGGAGCCGGACCTCGGTTTCCCTCGGAACACGAGGAGGTGGGGCTGACCTGCCCGACCACGCATGCCAATGCCCTGCGGACACCGGGCAGATGGGGGTGCGGCGGCGTTGCCGGCGAACTCGGGCTCAGCGGACCTCCCTGTGGGTTTCTGATCACCAGGGGCGACCTGGCCTCGGCGGGCGGCGCCTCACGCCGACCCACGGGAACGCGCGAGACGACCTGCCATGGCTGCCCAGCGACCTGCCCTTGCTGCTGCGCCCGTACGCGGACTTCGGGCCCACTGGTAGAGACCGAGGGCACGCTGTCCATGTGATGGCCTCCTGGCGAGGAGAAACTCTCGCCGGTGGGCGGCTGCAGCGCCAGGGGAACAGCACAGAAGAGGAACGCGAGCGAGGCGCTCACTCCCGTGCTTGCCCGCGACTGCGCTCGGCGGACCAGGCCCACCAGCAGGGACGCGAGGCCGGCCACGAACAGGCTGAGCTTGGCGCGGGCCCGCGTCAGCGCTCCCTCCTGCGCCTTGTACGAGATCCCCAGGCGACGTGCGGTCTCGCCTGCATCGAATCCGGCAGCACGATGACGGATGACCTCGCGCTCGCGCGGTGCCAGACCGCCCACCGCACGTGCCAGCGTCTCGGCCGCTCCGCGGTCTGCGACCAGCTCCTCCGGGGAGACGACGGTCGCGCACCGACCGATGCCGAGGCTTGCGGATGCGCGGGCAGCGGCGTCGCGCGTACGCCGGCGATCGGTGGCGCGCCAGACGGTTGCGCGCACGAGATAGGGGACGAGGCGCCTGGAGTCGAGGTCGAGAGATGGACCGACCACGGCGCGGAGCATCACGTCGTGCAGGCAATCCTCCGCTTCTGTCGCGTCGAGCCACCGGACGCGTCGCAGCACGTCCTCGCGTATGGCAGCCATCGCCTCCCAGCGCCGATCACGCTCGACCTGAGGCGCCACCCCAAGACTGTCCGCCACCGCTCTCCCTCCGCCGGGACCCGTACGGTGGGCCCCCTATGTATCAACGGACCCAGCGCGGGTGATCTTTCGCGTGCCCGCCGGAGTCAGATCACGGCCGCCTCGGGCACCAGCGCACCACCGCCGCCGAAGCGCGACGGAGCGAACGGCGACAGGTCGATCTCCGGTTCGCGGCCGAGCAGCATGTCGGCGAGCAGGTGTCCCATGGCAGGTGCCTGCATGAAGCCGTGCCCGGAGAAGCCGCAGCAGAGCCAGAAACCGGCGAGCTCCGGCGATTCGCCGACGATCGCCTGGTTGTCGGGCGACACCTCGTACAGCCCCGCCCAGCCGGTGCGGATCCCGGCGTGCTGCAGCGCCGGCACCCGCCAGGTGGCGTGCTCGATCAGGTGTTCGAGGAAGTCCCAGGACACCGAGGTGTCGAACGACGCGGGCTCGTCGGGATCGCTCATGCCCAGCAGCAGCCCGTCGCCCTCGGGATGCAGGTAGAACGAGGTGTGGAAGTCGACGGTGAACGGCACCGGCCGCGACATGGGGAGTGGCTCGGTGACGAAGATGTGCCGCCGGAAGGGACGCACCGGGATCTCCACGCCGGCCATGCGCCCCACCACCGCCGCGTACGGCCCGGCGCAGTTGACGACAATCCCGGCATCAACGGTGGCGCGACCCGCCGTGCGCACGCCGGTGACGCGCGCGCCCTCGCGCAGGATCGCCTCGACCGCGCAGTCCTCGACGATTACCGCACCGTGGCGCCGCGCTGCGGCCGCGTAGCCGGCGGTGACCTCGTTGGGGCCGGCCAGCCCGTCCGTGGGGCAGAACGTCGCCGCGCGGACGTCGTCGACGCGCAGCTCGGGCACCATCTCGCGGGCGCGCTCGGCGTCGATCAGCGACACCTCGCGCAGCCCGACGCGGTGCTGCATCTCGACGTTGCGCGCGAACTGTGCCGCCTCCTCGTCGGTGCTGGCCAGGAACAGGTAGCCGATCTCGCGCAGGTCGGCGGTGCTGCCGATCTCCTCGGAAAAGCGCTGCAGCATCGCGCGGCTGAGCATGCCGACGCGGACGTTCACCTCGGTGCTGAACTGCTGGCGCACCCCGCCGGCGTTGCGCGCCGTGCTGCCCTCCCCCACCGCGCCCCGCTCCAGCAGCACCGGCTTGATGCCGCCACGGGCCAGGTGATACGCCAGCGAACACCCCACCACGCCACCGCCGACGATCACGCACTCGGCGCCGGGCGGCAGGTCCACCGCCACTTACGCCGTCACCGCCTGCGGCGCCAACGCCTGCTCCGGCAGTGGCGAGCCGTCGAGAAAGGCGGTGAGCACGTCGAGCTGGCGGCGCACGAAGTCGGCGTTCCAGCCGTGGCCGGCCTCCTCGATGACGGCGAGCTGCACGCCGGGCATGCGACGCGCCACGGCACCCAGCGCGGCGACGTCGACGATCTTGTCGCCCGCGGCGGCGAGGATCAGCGTGTCCCCGCGGCGCGACGCCAGCGCGTCGAGGTCGCGGCGGCGCAGGCCGTCGCGCAGCCACTCGCGCGACGCGCGCGGCTCGGCGCGGGTCTGGTTGCGGAAGTTCATGTCGGCGGCCGCCCTGTCGACGTCGCTGCCCTCGACCATGAGGCGCTTGTAGAGGTCGCTGACAACGCGGCGCCGGGAGAGCCAGATCATGCTGCCGAAGACGCCCGGTGCCGTCATGACACCGGCCTGGACGTGGAAGCGGCGGCGCACCAGCGAGGGATCGAGCAGCGGGGTGTGCAGGATCAGCTTGCGGACGGCGCCCGCGTGTCGCTGCGCCATGACCAGCGCGGGCGACGCACCCAGGCAGAGGCCGCCGACGTCGTAGCGCTCGATGCCGAGGTCGTGCAGCAGCGGCTCGACGGCGTCGCACAGCGACTCGGCGATGTGGGCGCGGTCGCGCAGCGGATCGCTGGCGCCGAACCCGGGCAGGTCGGGAATGACCAGCGTGCGGCGCGTCGCCAGGCCGGCGAACCAGGTCTCGAAGTTCTCCGCCGACCCCAGGAAGCCATGGAACAGGAGCAGCGGTTCGCCGCTGCCCATGGTCAGGTAGCGCAACCGCCGCCCCTCGTGCACGGCGACGTGTTCGCTGCTCACTCGACGTCGATCTGCGCGCGCTGCAGGTGGCCGCTGTAGTCGATGTACACCGACTTCCATTCACTGAACTGGTCGAGGGCGACGCGCCCCGCCTCGCGGTGCCCGTTGCCGGTGTCCTTGATGCCACCGAAGGGAAGCTGGATCTCCGCTCCGATGGTGGGCGCGTTGACGTACACGATCCCCGCCTCGAGCTCGTTGACGGCGCGGAACGCACTGCGCACGTCGCGGGTGTAGATCGACAGCGAGAGCCCGTAGCGGGTGCCGTTGGCGACGCGGATGGCGTCGTCCAGCGAATCGACAGGAAGGATCGTCGTCGTCGGCCCGAAGATCTCCTCCTGGGCGATGCGCATGCCCGGCTTGACGTCGGCGAAGATGGTCGGCCGGTAGAACCATCCCTCCGCCAGCGAACCGTCCAGCGCCACCTCGCCGCCGAGCAGCAGCCGCGCGCCCTCCTGGCGGCCGACGTCGGTGTAGCCGTGGATCCGGGCGAGCTGCTTCTCGTTGATCACCGGGCCGACGTCGACGCGCTCGTCGAGCCCGTCGCCGATGCGGAGCGCCGCGGCGCGCTCGCGCAGGTGCTCGGTGAACGGCAGCAGCACACCGCGCTGCACGACGAGGCGCGACGAGGCCGTGCAGCGCTGCCCGCTGGTGCCGAAGGCACCCCACAGCGCGCCGTCGACGGCGAGCTCCACGTCGGCGTCGTCGAGAACCACGATGGCGTTCTTGCCACCCAGCTCCAGCGACACGCGCTTGAGCAGCGAGCCGCACACCTCGGCGATGTGCCGCCCGACGTCGGCGGAGCCCGTGAAGCTGATGCCGCGCACTCCGGGATGGCGCACCACCGCCTCGCCGGCGTCCTCGCCGTAGCCGAAGACGATGTTGACCACACCGGCGGGAAGCCCGGCCTCCTCCAGCGCGTCGACGAACGCCAGCGCGCACCCCGGGGTGTCCTCGGCCGGCTTGAAGACGACGGTGTTGCCGGCCATGATCGCCGGGAAGATCTTCCACGACGGGATCGCCACAGGGAAGTTCCACGGGGTGACGATGCCGACCACGCCGAGCGGCTGGCGCATGGTCATCGCCCACTTGTCGCGCAGCTCGCTGGGCACCGTCTCGCCGTAGGCGCGCCGCCCCTCGCCGGCGATGAACTTGCCCATGTCGATGGCTTCCTGCACGTCGCCGCGCGCCTCGGTGAGCACCTTGCCCATCTCGCGCGTCATCAGCCGCGAGATCTCCTCCTTGCGCCGCTCCAGGATCTGCGCCGCGCGGAGGATGATCTCGCCGCGCGCCGGCCACGGCGTGCGACGCCACTCCGGATACGCCGCCGAGGCCGCGGCAACCGCGTCGTCGACGTCCTCGGCCGAGCTGCGCGCGAACTCACCGACGATCTCGGTGTGGCGAGCGGGGTTGCGCGATTCGAAGGTGGCACCGCTGCGGGCGGGGCGGCGCTCGCCGCCGATCACGTTGAGACCCGTCACCGCGAAGCCTCGGCAGCCTCGCGAATGCTGCGCTCCAGGATGTCGAGCCCCAGGTCCAGCTCGCTCTCCGGGATGGTCAGCGGCGGGGCCAGCCGGATGACGTTGTCGTCGGTTCCGCTGCTGAGCAGCAGCAGGTCGTCACGCAGCGCCAGGTTCCGGACGTTCGCGACCAGATCTGACGCGGGCGTGCCGTCCGCCTCGAGGAACTCCAGCCCGATCATCAGTCCCAGCCCGCGCACCTCGGCGAGCTGCGGGACCGTCGACTGCCAGGACCGCGCCCGCGCCATCACCTTGCCACCCAGCGCCGCGGCGCGCTGGGGGACGCGCTCGTCCTCCAGCACCCTGACCACCGCGGCCGCCGCGGCGCAGGCGATCGGGTTGCCACCAAACGTCGTGCCGTGGTCGCCGGGATGCCACGCACGCATCACCGCGGCGGATGCGACGATGCCGCCGATCGGCAGACCGTTGCCGAAAGCCTTGGCCACGCAGAGGATGTCGGGACGCACGTTCCAGTGGTCGACGGCGAAGTTGCGCCCGGTGCGGCCGATGCCGCTCTGCACCTCGTCGCAGACCAGCAGGATGCCGTGCCGGTCGCAGATGCGGCGCAGGTTTGGCAGGAACTCCGCGGGCGGAACCACGTACCCACCCTCGCCGAGCACGGGCTCGACGACGATGGCGGCGACGTCGCTTGGCGACACGGTGGTCTCCAGCAACCGCTCGATCTCGGCGCCGGCGGCGATGCTGCAGCGACCGTCAGGTCCCGGCGGGCAGCGGCGCAGGCAGTACGGATACTCGACGTGGTGCACACCGGGCAGCAGCGGCCCGATTCCCTGGTGGTACTTGGACTTCGACGCGGTCAGCGTCACCGCGCCGTAGGTGCGGCCGTGGAAGGCGCCGCGGAAGGCGATGATCTCGCTGCGTCCCGTCGCCTTGCGGGCCAGCTTGAGCGCGGCCTCGACCGCCTCGGCGCCGCTGTTGCACAGGAAGACGGTGTCGAGTCCTTCGGGGGAGATGCGCACCAGCGCCTCGGCGGCCTCGACCATGGCGGGGTTGAGCGCGGTGACCGAGGTGTGCCACAGCTTGTCGACCTGCGCGTGCACAGCGGCGACCACTGCGGGATGGCGGTGGCCGAGGTTGACCACACCGATGCCGCTGCCGAAGTCGAGGACGTCGCGGCCGTCGACGGTGTAGAGATGCGCCCCCTCGGCGCGCTCGACGACGAGGTCGGAATAGCGCGCGTAGCAGGGCGCGAGCAGCTCGGCGTCGCGTTCGCGCCACTGGTCGGCGGGACCGGCGCGAAGCGGGATGGGATTGGTGGACACGGGATTCAGCACTCCGGGAGAGCGGGCGGCCGGCCGTGCCGGCGGGCGCACGCGGGACGAAAAACGATGGGTGCCTGCGCCGCCGGCACGAGGCCGGTGGTGGCGCGCAGGCGGGTCAGGCCTGGGTCGTCGAATCCCCCGGCGGCGGATTGCCGCGTGCCGTCCACCAGCGCCCCAGCCGCGTTGCGCAGGCAGTGGGTCGCCGTCCGTCGAGCACCCTTCTCACCTCGTGGAATTGGCGGCCGGCTGCACCGGCCCGTCCCCGCCCAGGGTACCTCGGCCAGGCAGGCTTCGACCGACGCGGCCCAGCGACAGGAAGCCGGCGAACATGACGGCGATGCCGGCCGCCTCGTACACGCCCAGGGTGGACAGGCTGCCCCCGGTGGCCTTGGCCGCGGAGAACCCGGCGGCGATGGCCAGCGCGCCCGCGGTGAGCAGCACGTTGCAGACCACCCGGTCCAGGCCGGCGCGGGTGCGCGCGAAGCGCCATGCCGACCACGCCGAGCCGCCGCAGAGCACCAGCGTGCCGAGGATGTTGAAGACCACCGCGGCGACGTAGATGGGGTTGCCGTGTCCGGCGACGGCGTCGCCGAGGATGCCCGCGTTGCTGGTCAGCTTGGCCGCATCGACCGGCACGAACGCAGCATCGACGGCGATCAGCACAGTGAGCAGCAGCAGCACCGCGGCGCAGGCGCGGCCCACCCGTGGCGGCGCGACCAGGAACACCGTGCCCAGGGCGAGGTAGATCACGCCGAGCACACCACCGAGCAGGTAGAAGGCACGGAACAGCGGCACCGAGAAGCCGCCGGCCTGGCCGATCGCCTGTGTCAGAGCGGCCGCCGCGAAGATGAACAGACCGGCGCTCCAGGCCGCGAAGGCGGCCCTGCGGCTGCGCCGCCAGCGGTCGAGGACGACCACGCCGAAGGCGGCGGCGAGGGCGGCGGCAAGTGCGGACGCGGCGATGGGCGGCGCTTCTCCGGGAGTGGCGGGCGGACTACGGCGGGTGCAGTCCGGCGGCATGGGTTGAGAGGAACCGATCCAATACCACAATCGCGCAACCTTGGGGCGCCTCGGCCCCTATTTACCGGCTCGAATTGACATCCGGCGCTCACCGGAGTACACAGAGGCGTGCCAACAGGGCGTTCGCATGTTCGTCCTGCCACGGCACGCTATGGTCCACGGCGACGGGGCTCCCTCCCCGAGGACCGCCACGAGATTCAGGAGGTCAGATGCAACGCACCCACACGCGGTTGGTGCCCATCCTCGGTGCCGTGTCACTCGCAGTACTCGCCGGTTGCGGCACTTCCAACAACAACACCACCACCTCATCGGGTGGCGGAGGTGGGCTGTCAGCCTGCTCTGGGAGTGTCTCCGTCGCTTCCGACCTGCCGGTGAGCGGCAGCGACGCCTCGGACGGCAAGCCGACCGAGAACGGAGCACGGCTGGCCGTCACCCAGGCGACCAACAACAAGCTGCTCGGCGGCTGCACCATCAACTTCGTGGCCAAGGACGACTCCTCGGTCGCCCTCGGCAAGCACGACCCGCAGCAGGGCGCCCAGAACATCACCGCGCTGGCCGGTGACCAGTCGGTGCTCGGCGTCGTCGGCCCATTCAACTCCAGTGTCGCATTGACCGAGCTGCCCATATCCAACAAGGCCAACCTTGTGCAGATCAGCCCGGCCAACACCAACCCGGGCCTGACCATTGCCGGCAGCAACCCGGACGTCAACACCGCGTCGCTGAAGACCACCGGGGTCACCACCTACTTCCGCGTCTGCACCACCGACATCGGCCAGGGCAAGGCGGACGCGCAGGAGGCCGCGCAGACCCTCAGCCTCAAGAAGATCTACGTCTTCGACGACCAGGAGACCTACGGCAAGGGCCTCGCCGACCAGTTCGAGAAGTTCTTCAAGGCCGCCGGCGGCACCGTGGTCAAGCGCGTGTCGCTGCCCGGTGACACCAAGCAGTTCAGCATCCAGCTGACCGACGCCAAGAACCTCGGCGCCGACGGCATCTTCTTCGGCGGCACGTCGTCCAACGGCGGCGGCATCCTCAAGAAGCAGATGATCGACGCCGGCCTGACCAACGTGAAGTTCATCGGTGGCGACGGCATCGTCGACAGTGAGTTCTTCACCCAGGCGGGCAGCCAGGCCGAGGGCGCGTACGGCTCCGTGGCCGCGCCCGACCCGACCAAGCTGAGCACCGCGGCGCAGTTCGTCACCGACTACAAGGCCGCCTACGGCAGCGATCCCGGTGCGTACTCGGCGAACGCGTACGACGCCATGAACATCCTGCTCAAGGCGATCCAGACGACCATCACCGACAACGGCGGCAAGCTGCCCACCAGCAGCAGCACCTTCCGCGAGACGGTGCGCAAGAACGTCGCCGCGACCAACTACTCCGGTGCGATCGGCACCACCACCTTCGACGCCAACGGCGACACCAGCAACGTCCTGCTGACCATCTTCGTGGCCCAGGGCGGCAAGTGGGTGTACAGCTCGACGGTCAAGACCTCGGCCTGACCCGCAGCGCCGGACAGCATCCGACCGTGATCCTGGAGAGGGCCCCACGCGGGGCCCTCTCCGTGTACTCTCCCAGCCACCTCGCGCCCGCACCCGTCCGCAGGGGCGCGCCCGCTGCAGCCCGAACCCATTGCCTGGAGGGTCAACTGCGTGCCGAACGGTGAAGCGCCGGCAGCACCTGCCACGGTGTCGGTGCCGCGGCGGCCCCGTCCCAACCGGCCCCTCGCCACGCAGTTGCGGCTGCGCTTCGCCGCCTCCTCGGGACAGGCCTTCCTCGTCCTCCTCATCACCGGCTTCGCCGCCATGGTCGTCGCCGAGTTCGCCAGCAAGGGCGTCGCCCAGGCCGGCGCGCAGGTGGTCAACGGACTGCAGATCGGAGCCATCTACGCGCTGATCGCGGTGGGCTACACCATGGTCTACGGCATCATCGAGCTGATCAACTTCGCCCACGGCGACGTGTTCACCTTCGGCGGCATGCTCTCGGTGTGGATCGGCGCCGGCTTCGGCGCCCTGGGCCTCGACCTCACCAAGCTGGCCACCAGCAACGTCGGCGGCCTGATCGCCGCGCTGGCGATCATCTTCCCGCTGACCATGCTGTGCACCGGCACCCTTGGCGTGGTCATCGAGCGCGTCGCCTACCGGCGGCTGCGCAATGCGCCCCGCCTGGCACCACTGATCACCGCCATCGGCATGTCCTTCCTGCTCCAGGGCATCATGTTCGTCGCCGCCGGCAGCGGCAACTACCCGGCGCGCAAGGACGACTGGATCACCGGCAGGGCCTTCACCATCGGCTCGGTGAACGTCTCCTGGCCGCAGCTCTTCGTCATCGTCATCGCCGTGGCGATGATGCTGGGACTGCAGATGTTCGTGCGCTACACGCGCGTCGGCAAGGCGATGCGGGCCACCGCGCAGGACCGTGACGCCGCACTGCTCAGCGGCATCAACATCAACCGCACCATCTCGCTGACCTTCTTCATCGGCTCGGCGATGGCGGCGGTGGGCGGAATCGTCTACGCCATCTACTTCAACCTGCTGCAGTGGAACCTGGGCTTCAAGTTCGGCATCATCGCCTTCACCGCGGCCGTCCTCGGCGGCATCGGCAACATCCTCGGCGCCGGGGTGGGTGGCTTCCTCATCGGCCTCATCTACGCCTTCGGGTCCGACCTGGCCGGCGGTGAGTGGGGCAACTCGATCATCTTCGCCATGCTCATCCTGGTGCTGACCCTGCGGCCCAACGGGCTGCTGGGAATGCGGGTGCCCGACCGTGCCTGACATCGCCGCCCCGCAGGCGCACATCGACCTGCCCGACACCGGGACGCAGACGCGCCGCGTCGAGAGCGCGTCGGTGTTCTGGCTGCTGGTGGTGGCCGGCTCGCTGCTGTTGCCGCTGTCCTGGCTGCTGCCCTGGTTCGTCGAGCAGACGGCCAGCGGCAAGGGCAACAGCCCCATGGACGTCATCGTCTCCTCGCCCACCGGCATCGGCTGGTTCGCCATCTGGGTGATGGGGCTGTGCATGCTCGCCCTCTTTGCGGGCGTCGGCTACGACGCGTGGGCGGTGCTCACCCGGCGCGGCCAGCCCTTCCGCTACGGCCGCATCTGCGCCGGCCTCGCAGCGCTCGGCGCGCTGTGCGTGCTGCTCGTGGTGGTGCTGGTGGCCAGCCGCACCGAGCTGGTCTTCGGCAGCACCAGCCCCGACGTGCTCATCGACAACGCGGTCTGGATGATGCTGACCGGCTTCGTCCTGCTCGCCTTCGCCTACGGGCTGCGCGGGTGGGTGATGAACCACGGCGGCCTCGCCTTCACCGCGGTTGCCTTCGCCATCGGTGGCCTGTTCCCGTTGATGTTCAACCAGGCGCCCAGCTTCGTGGTCTGGGGCGCGCAGTCCGCCGGCATCTACGTGCTGCTGGCGCTGGGACTCAACGTCGTCGTCGGCTTCGCCGGCCTGCTGGACCTCGGCTATGCAGCGTTCTTCGCCATCGGCGCGTACACCACCGCGTCCTTCGCGGGGTCCGCGCACGACTTCCACCTGCCCTTCTGGATCCTCATCTTCCTGGGCGCGGCGGTGGCGGGACTGTTCGGCGCCATCCTCGGCTTTCCCACCCTGCGCCTGCGCGGTGACTACCTGGCCATCGTCACCCTGGGCTTCGGCGAGATCGTCCCCGACCTGGCGCAGAACAACGTCCTCGGACTCACCCACGGCCCCAACGGTCTGAGCGGCATCGACACGCCCGCCTTTCCACTGCACGGCGGCCCGCTCGACTTCGGCATCTTCGGCGCCAACCCGCGTCCCTACTACTGGACCACCCTGGTGCTCATCGCCCTGGTGGTACTCCTCTTACGCAACGTGGAGCGATCACGCCTGGGACGCGCCTGGGTCGCCATCCGCGAGGACGAGGTGGCCGCCTCGGCGACCGGCATCAACACCGTCACCGGCAAGCTGCTCGCCTTCGCCATCGGCGCGGCGGTGTCCGGGTTCGCCGGCGCCTTCTTCGCCGCCGAGCTGCAGTCGGTGACGCCGGAGAGCTTCCAGTTCGCGGTGTCGGTCACCGCCCTGACCACGGTGGTGCTGGGCGGCATCGGCAACATCACCGGCGTCGTGGTCGGCGCGATTCTGGTCAGCTTTGTCATCTTCTGGGTGCTGCCCAGCCTGCAGGGCTGGATGGGCACGCTGGGCAGCAACATCGGCGTGCAGCAGCTCGGCACCATCCAGTACAGCGACTACAAGTTCATCGTCTACGGCCTGATCCTCATCGGCATCATGCTGCTGCGACCATCGGGCCTGCTGCCCAGCCGCGCCCGCAAGGTCGAGCTGGAGACGGGCGCCGAGTCCGAGCCGCTGGCGGCCGTGCAGGAGCGCGCGTAGATGGCCCTGCTCGAGGTCGACGGCATCGTCAAGCGCTTCGGCGGGCTGGTGGCGGTCAACGGCGTCTCCTTCGAGGTCGACACTGGCGAGATCGTCTCGATGATCGGCCCCAACGGCGCCGGCAAGACCACCGCCTTCAACTGCATCACCGGCCTCTACCCGCTCACCGACGGTGACGTGCGCTTCGACGACATCTCCCTGGTGGGCATGCCGCCGCACCGCATCACCAAGCTCGGCATCACCCGCACGTTCCAGAACATCCGCCTCTTCTCCTACATGACCGCCGTCGACAACGTCATGGTCGGCGAGCACTGCCGCATGCGCGCCAAGGTCTGGGACGACCTGCTGCACACCCGCAAGGCGCGCCGGGAGGAGCACGAGGTGGAGTCGCGCGCCCTGGCGACGCTGCGCCGGCTCGGCCTGGAACGCTACGCCGACGTCTACGCGCGCAACCTGCCCTACGGGCTGCAGCGGCGACTCGAGATCGCCCGCGCCCTGGCCAGCGGGCCGCGCCTGCTGCTGCTCGATGAGCCTGCCGCGGGACTCAACCCCAACGAGAAGGTCGAGCTGATGGGGGTCATCTCCTCGCTGCGCGACGCCGGGCTCACCATCTTCCTGATCGAGCACGACATGCGCGTGGTGATGAGCATCAGCGACCGCATCGTGGTGCTCGACTACGGCGAGAAGATCGCCGAGGGCACGCCGGCCGAGGTGCGCGAGAACCCGCGCGTCATCGACGCCTACCTCGGCCACGGCGCCAGCGAGGCGATGCGCAGCGCATGACCGAGAACGCCACCGCCCCGGGCACCGCCGTTCCGCCGCCGCCTCCCCCGCCGCCGAGCGGCAACGTCCTCGAGCTGCGCAGCGTCGACGTGTTCTACGGGCGCGTCCAGGCGCTGCGTGGCGTGTCGCTGCGCGTGGAGCACGGCGAGATCGTCGCCCTGATCGGCAGCAACGGCGCCGGCAAGACGACCACGCTGCGCACCGTCAGCGGCCTGGTCCGCCCCGCCACCGGCGACGTGGTGCTCGACGGCCAGCCCGTCACCGGCTTCGGCGCCGAGCGCATCGCCCGCCTCGGCGTCGGCCACGCGCCCGAGGGACGCCGCCTCTTCACCCGCATGACCGTGCGCGAGAACCTGGAGATGGGCGCCTACGCGAGGCGCGACACCGCCGGGCTGCGCGACGACTACGAGCGCATGTACACGCTCTTCCCCCGCCTGCGCGAGCGCCAGTCGCAGCTGGCCGGGTCGCTGAGCGGCGGCGAGCAGCAGATGGTGGCCATCTCGCGCGCCCTGATGGCCCGCCCCCGCGTGCTCCTCCTCGACGAGCCCTCGCTGGGTCTCGCCCCCATCCTGGTCGAGGCCATCTTCGAGGTGATCCGCGAGATCAACGCCCAGGGCACCACCGTGCTGCTCATCGAGCAGAACGCCCGCCTCGCCCTGGCCACCGCCGGGCGCGCCTACGTCCTGGAGACCGGCTCCATCGCCATGGAGGGGCCGGCCGCCGAGCTGGCCAGCTCGCCCGAGGTGCAGCGCGCCTATCTTGGCGTGTGATGCCGCGACGCCCTGACGGCCCCACCGGGCCGCCCCGCCGCAAGGCGCACACCCCGCCACCGCCCGCGCCGGCGCGCAGTGCGGGCCTCGGGGGCCTGCTCCGCGGCCCGGGGTCGGTGCTCGGCGGCCTCAGCGCCGTCGACGGCGCCAGCCGCAGCCTCGACCGCCTCTCCCGCGCCGCCGACCGCGGCGCCGCCTTCCTGGAACGCATGGAGGAGGAGATCGGCTGGGAGCGCCTGCGGGCGCTGATCGGCTCCTTCGAGGGCATCGTCGCCTCGCTGGAGGAGATCGAGGCCATGGTGGCCGACCTCCACGAGGAGTACATGCCGGACCGCACCCCGAAGGCCAAGCCGGCCCCGCGCGCCCGCCGGTAGCAGCAGCGATGAAGGTCGCCGCACCCGCCCTGCAGAGGGTGAGCGATGCCGCCACGCTGGTGGCACCGCACGTGCGCCGGACGCCGCTGATCCCGGTCGACGGCGGGCATCTCAAGCTGGAGAGCCTGCAACCCACCGGCAGCTTCAAGGTGCGCGGCTTCTTCAACGCGGCTCTCAGCGCCGACCCGCAGCGGCGCGCCGCCGGACTCATGACGGTGAGTGCGGGCAATGCAGCGCTGGCCTGCGCGCACGTCGCCCAGCACCTGCGCATCGCCTGCCGCGTGGTGATGTTCGACAGCGCGCCGAAGGCCAAGCGCGACGGCGTGGAGCGGCTCGGCGCCACGGTGATCCCCATGCCCTTCGCGGAGATGCTCGACTGGATCCGCAACCAGGGCTGGGAGTCGGAACCCGAGCTGTTCATCCACCCCTTCGCCGACGAGGCGGTGATCGCCGGCCACGGCACGCTGGCACTGGAGCTGGTGGAGCAGTGTCCCGAGGTCCGCAGGGTGATCGTCCCGGTTGGCGGCGGCGGGTTGATCACCGGCGTCGCCGCGACCATCAAGGCGCTGCGTCCCGACGTCGAGGTGGTCGGCGTCCAGTCGGACGGCTACGCGCTGTGGCGCGACGCCTTCAGCGCCGGTGGCGCCGTCTCACTGCAACCGGCCACCATCGCCGACGGCACCACCGCGCCGTTCAACCCGGCGATGTTCGAGCTCCTCGCCGAACACGTCGACCGCTGGATCACCGTGCCCGAGAGCCGCGTCCGCTCCGCGGTGGCCGAGCTGGCGGTGCGCGCCAAGATCGCCGCCGAGGGCGCCGGTGCGCTCGCCTATGCCGCGCTGGGCATGCTCGACGCCCGTCCCGAGTCGGTTGCGGTCGTCAGTGGCGGAAACATCGACCCCGCCCGCGTCGCCGAGCTGCTCACCGAGTACGCAGCCGCCGGCTAGGCGATCGCCTTCGCGTACTCCTCGCGGAAGCGGCCGCGGGCGCGGAAGAGGAGCGTCTCGATCGCCGAGCAGGAAACGCCCAGGCGCTCGGCGATGGAGCGGTAGTCGAGCCCCTCGATCTCGCGCAGCACCAGCACCTGGCGGTGGCGCGGGTTGAGCCGGTTGAGAACGGAGGCGACGAAGCGGGCGTTCTCGCGCATCTCGACGCTGGCCTCGGTGTCGACCACCTGGGGCGTTCCCGCCGCCGGCGTGACCACGACCATCTCGTCGAGCGACTGCTGCGGCGTGCGCTTGAGGGCGCGCAGGTGGTCGATGCCGATGTTGGTGCCGATGCGCAGGATCCAGGCGCGAAAGTGCAGGTCGCCCGAGGCGTTGCCGATGCGCTGCGCGGCGCGCAGGAAGGTCTCCTGGGCGAGCTCCTCGGCGATCGCCAGGTTGCCGCAGAGGCGGGCCAGGCGGCGCAGCACCAGGGGGTGGTGGCGGCGGTAGAGTTCCTCGAAGCTGCCGACGTCGCCGGCGCGGAAGGCGTCGACGAGCGCCTGGTCGCCGGCGGTGGCGTGATCGAAGGCGCGCGGTGCAGTCGGGGGCACGTGGCGAAACCTCATCCCTGACAAGTGGATCCGCAAGGAATCTTGCGGTCGCACTGGTGAAGCTCCAAACCACGCCGGGTAAAGAGTTGTGCACTCGCCGTCACCGGAACGCGACAGCCGACCGTGCAGACCGAGCGCGCCTGGCGATTGTGTCAGTGATTGGCCGCCGACGTCGCCAGCAGCGCGGCCGCGACCAGCACGAAGGACCCGTACTCCACCATCGCCGTCCGCGACACCCGGCCAGCCCCGGCCGCCACCGCCAGCCCGCGCAGCCCGTACCAGAGCACCAGCAGGATCGCCCCCGCGGCGGCTCCCGCCGCGTGGACCCCGCGCGTCGCCGGGATCAGCGCCAGCGACACGGCCGCCGCGGTGGCCATGGCCGCCAGCAGCGCGCGCAGCCGGGGCGCGCGCTCGGTGTGCAGCGCGTCGACCGTGGTGAGGAAGGCCGCCGCCGCCAGCATCAGGCCGCGTGCCGGTCCCCAGGCCGAGCTGCAGGCGGCGACCACCACGGGGCCCATCACCGCCACACCCGCCGCGTCGCGGGCGAGCCGCAGCCAGGCGCCGTCGCGGCCGGCCAGGCGCATGGCGCTGAGATGGGGCGCCACCGCGATCACCACCGCCGCCACCACCACGGCGGGAATCCACAGCGCACCGTCGGCGGTGCCGGCCAGCACCACGGCCTCGGCGAGCAGCGCCGCGGTGGGAAGGGCGCCCCCCTCCAGCCCGGGACGGGCCTCCGGCGGGCAGAAGAGGCGGTCGAAGGCGAGCAGGGCGAGGCTGCCCAGCAGGGCGAGCAGGGCGTCGAGCGCGATCCCCAGCGGCAGACCGACGCGCTGCGGCCGGGCCAGCACCGCCACCCCCGCGACCAGGGCGCCCAGCACGAAGTGGAAGATCGGGGTGCGCAGCTCGGCGAGCGGACGGTCGAGGTGGAGGCCGAGGGCGCGCCGGCCCTGCTCCGCGTAGAAGGCGTGCCCGCCGGCCCGCTTCTCGGGGGGTCGAAAGCCTGTTCGGTTATCCACGGGAGGCTGTGGACACTGTGGAAACCTCAGGCCTCCACGCGGCGGACACCGGCCGCCGCGTCAGGCCGATGACGTGCCGGCGCGGCCGTACCGGTCCTCGAGGCGGACCACGTCGTCGATCTCCGGCGAGGAGACCTCGCAGATGTCGACGTCGCTGGCCGCCCGGAAGCGGTGGCGCCGCCCGGGGTTGACGCGCGCGCTCATCCCCGCCGTCAGGCGGTGGGTGCGCACCTCGCCCGAGGCGTCCTCCAGGACCAGGTCGAGGTCACCGCGCAGCACGAAGATGGCCTCGTCCTTCTGCACGTGGTACTGGAGCGAGAGCTCCTGCCCGGCGTCGACGTGGATGATCTTGCCCAGGTAGCGGTCGGTGATCGCCCAGCGCAGCTCGTAGCCCCAGGGCTTGTCGACGCGGCCCGCACCCTCGGGCTGCACCGCCGGATCGGTACTGACCGCCCGGTCCGTCAATGCGCCGCCCCCGCCGCCACCGGTGACTCCAGCCCCAGGTACGACTCCAGGGCGTGCAGCAGCTCGTCGACGCGCTCGCGGGTCTGCGCCTCGCTGTAGACGCGGATCAGCGGCTCGGTGCCGCTGAAGCGCACCAGCACCCAGGAGCCGTCCTCCAGGTAGTACTTGAAGCCGTCGTCGTCGCGGGTGCGCACCACGCGCGCGCCGGCCAGCTCGGCGGGCGGGTTGGAGCGGATGCGCGCGTACAGCTCCTCGCGACGCTGGTCGTAGCCCTCGCGGGGAAGCTGGATGTCATGGCGCGCGTACGCGTGCGGGCCGACCAGCTCCTCGAGGTGGGCGAGGATGCGCGACAGCGGCATGCCGTAGTCGACGACCATCTGCGCCACCATCAGCCCGGCGAGGATGCCGTCGCGCTCGGGGAGATGGCCGCGGAAGCCGAAGCCGCCCGACTCCTCGCCGCCGATCAGCGCTCCGGTTTCGGTCATCTTCGGCCCGATGTACTTGAAGCCGACCTGCAGCTCGTACACGGGGACACCGAAGCGCTCGCCCAGCTTGTCGACCATCTCGGTGGTGGTCAGCGAGCGCACCAGCGGGCCGCGCTCGCCGCGCTTCTCCAGCAGGTACATGGAGAGCAGCGCCATCACCTGCAGCTGGTTGACGAAGACACCGCGCTCGTCGACGATGCCGACCCGGTCGGCGTCGCCGTCGTTGGCGATGCCCAGGTCGTAGCCGCCGGCGCGCATGCGCTGCATGGCCTCGGGCATGTACTGCTCGATGGGCTCGGGGTGCAGGCCACCGAAGGCGGGGTTGCGCTCGGCGTGCAGCTCGTCGACGACGGTGCGCCCGCCGGAGAGGAGCATCGCCACCCAGCCGGCGCCGCTGCCGTACATGGCCTCGTGGAGGATGTGCAGCCCGGCGTCGCGCAGCCGCGGCAGGTCGACCATGCGGCCGATCTGGGCGATGTAGGCGGGACGCGGGTCGATGATCTCGACGCGGCCCGCGGCGAGCGCCTCGTCGAAGGGCATGGTGCGCACGGCGTCGTCGTCCTGCTGGGCTATGGCGGTGAGCCGCTCCAGCTCGGTGACGATCTCGGGGGGCGCCGAGCCGCCGTAGTCGGGCTTGTACTTGAGCCCGTTGAACTCGGGCGGGTTGTGCGAGGCGGTGACCACCACCCCGCCGGCGGCACCGCGGTCGACCACCGTCCAGGACGAGACCTGGGTGGGCGCGGGGCCGTTGAGGAGCAGCACCTGGCGCCCGTTGGCGGCGAGGACGCGGGCCACCTCGCGAGCGAAGAGCTCGGCGCAGTAGCGGGTGTCGTGGCCGACGACGACGGGCCGCGGGTCGCCCGCCAGGTAGTCCGCGACGGATTGCGATACCGCTCGAACGTTGGAATAGGTGAAGTCGTCGGCGACCACGCCGCGCCAGCCGTCGGTGCCGAAGTGAATGGGCTGCGGCTTCACGGGACGGCATTCTACTTGCCCATACTCATGCGGGTCGTTGGAGAAGCGGATCGGGAGCCGCGAGAGCCGAGGGAGTGGATATGACATACCGAGCCAGGCAACGCGTCCTCCGCGCGCTGCTGACATTCACCGCCATCACCCTGGCGGCCTGCGGCGACAGCCCGGTCACCGTGCCCCAGGCCAGCGCGGCCGGGCTGATCGGCCCCAACGTCACCGTCACCCAGACCGGCGACGCCCAGGCCCAGATCGTCCCCGCCAGCGCCAACTTCCGCATCGACGACGCCCACCTCGTCCAGGTCACCGTGGCCATCAAGTCGACGGCCGCCGCCTCGCAGACCGTCAGCGTCCGCGCCTCCCTCTACGACAAGGACGGGCACCTCGTCGGCGATGCCACCGGCGGCGCGCTCGACGTGGCCCCCGGCGCCCAGGTGACGGTGCAGCTCAGCGGCCCCACCCCCAACGGCACCGTGGCCTCGGCAACGTTCGAGGTGCACCTGGTGCCCACCCCCACCCCGCTGCACTAGACCAGGTCGGTCCGCCCCTGGCTGCGCAGCCGCTCGACCACCGCGCGCACCGCCTGCACCCTGTCCACCGGCACCACGAGCACCGCATCCCCGGTGTCGACGACGACCAGGCCCGTCGCGCCCACCACCGCCACCAGCCGGCCGCCACGTGCGTCGACCAGGCACCCCGAGGAGTCCAGCGCCAGCGCGTCGCCGCCGACCACGTTGCCGTCGGCGTCCACCTCACCCATCTCGTGGCGCGCCTCCATCAGGTCGCTCCAGGAGCCCAGGTCCGACCAGGGGAATCCAGCCTGGACCACGGTGAGGTGCGACGTCTTCTCCAGCACCAGGGGATCGACGGCCACGTTGGCGATGTCCGCGTAGCGGCGGGCCACCTCCTCCTCCGCCCCGGCGGCGCGCGCCTCGACGACGCCGACCAGGGCGCGGTCCACCTCGGGCGCGGCCTCGCCCAGCTCGCGGACGAAGGCGCCGGCCCGCCACGCGAAGAGCCCGAGGTTCCAGAGGTGGCTGTGATCGGCGACGTAGCGCTCCGCCACCGGCAGCGGCGGCTTCTCGACGAACCCGGCCGCGGTGAAGGCTGCCAGCCCCGACGCGGCCGCCGACAGCGCCTCGTGCTCCGCCGCGGCCCCGGACGGCTCCGTCCAGTCCTCGGGCGAATGGATCCGTCCCAGCGCGATGTAGCCGAGCCCCGTCGAGGCATAGGTGGGGGTCAGCCCCACGGTGACCAGCCCGTCGGTGGCGCACGCCCAGCCCGCCGCCGCCCAGATCGAGGCGCGGTAGCCGTCGTCGTCGCCGATGTGGGCGTCGGCGTGGACCGAGCAGATCAGCGCGTCGGGGTCCTGCCGGGCGATCCAGCGCACCGCCAGCCCCAGCGCCGGACCGGTGCCCCGTGGCATCGGCTCGGCGATCACCGAGTCGGGCCCGAGCCCCGCTGCGGTGGCCTCCGCCTGGCAGGCCGCCGCCTGGGAGGCGACGGTGACGATGTGCACCGTCGCCCCCATGGGCAGCAGCCGGTCGATGGTGGCGCGCAGCAGCGTCACCCCGCCCGGCCCCAGCGGCAGGAGGTGCTTGGGGACGTCGGCCCGGCTGATCGGCCAGAGCCGCGTCCCACTGCCTCCCGCCAGGATGATCGCGTGCAGGCTCAATGCAGGCTCTACGCCGTCGCGCCTGCGGAACTTGCCGCCGTGATCAGCGGCTGGGTGCCCGCCTCGGCGGCGAGCTGGGCAGCGCGCTCGGTGCGCTCCCAGGGGAGGTCGAGGTCGCTGCGGCCGAAGTGCCCGTAGGCGGCCACCTGGCGATAGATCGGCCGGCGCAGCTGCAGGTCGCTGATGATCCCGATGGGGCTGAGGTCGAAGAACTCGTCGATGAGGGCGATGATCTGGTCCCGCGGCACCCGCTCGCTGCCGAAGGTCTCGACCAGCACCGACACCGGCTTGGCGACGCCGATGGCGTACGCCACCTGGATCTCGCACTTGCCGGCAAGGCCGGCGGCGACGACGTTCTTGGCCACCCAGCGGGCACCGTACGCGGCCGACCTGTCCACCTTTGTCGGGTCCTTGCCGCTGAAGGCGCCGCCACCGTGCCGGGCGTAGCCGCCGTAGGTGTCCACGATGATCTTGCGTCCGGTCAGCCCGGCGTCGCCCTGCGGGCCGCCGATGACGAAGCGGCCGGTGGGGTTGACGTAGCGCTTGGTGTTCTTGTCGAGCCACTCGGCGGGGACGACGTGGTCGACCACGTGCTCCTGCACCTCGGCCTCGATCTGCGCGTGGGTCACGTCCTCGGCGTGCTGCACGCTGACCAGCACGGTGTCGACGCGGCGCGGGCGCCCGTCCTCGTCGTACTCGATGGTGACCTGGGTCTTGCCGTCGGGCCGCGCCCAGCGCAGCAGGCCCTGCTTGCGCGCCTCGCTGAGACGGCGGGCGAGCTGGTGGGCCAGCTGGATCGGGGCCGGCATCAGCTCGGGAGTCTCGTCGCAGGCGTAGCCGAACATCATTCCCTGGTCGCCGGCGCCGCCAACATTGACACCCTGGGCGATGTCGGGCGACTGCTCGTCGATGCTGACCAGGACCCCGCAGGTCTCGTAGTCGAAGCCGTACTTGGCGCGGGTGTAGCCGACCTCGCGGATGGTCTGGCGCACCACCTTGGGGATGTCGACGTAGCAGTCGGTGGTGATCTCGCCGAAGACCATGCAGGTGCCGGTGCTCAGGGCGGTCTCGCAGGCCACTCGCCCGAGCGGGTCCTTGGCGAGGACGGCGTCGAGAACGGCGTCAGAGATCTGGTCGGCGATCTTGTCGGGGTGACCCTCGGTCACCGACTCCGACGTGAAGAGACGGCGCGCGTCTGGGCGCATGGCTGGTCCTCCACCCCACCGGCGGCCACCGTGACGCCCGGTTGCGTCACCGGCCCGCTCCTGTCCGGGGTTGTCGCGATGCTAGCAAGGCGCCCAGTTTCCGTGTACTGTTACCCGCAACTATCAGGTTCCGGTCGCCGTCACACGTCGCCGGAGAAGTCAGAGGTTCTTGGCGCGTGCCGGTCGATCAAACTCTTCGGTGCCGCGATTGCGGCGTGGATTTCCTTTGGACTGCGGGTGAGCAGGAGTTCTATGCATCCCGCGGTCTTACCAACCCCCCGTCCCGTTGCCCATCCTGCCGTCAGGCCCGCAAGGCCGCCAATGGAGGCGGTGGCGGCGGAGGTGGAGGCTACGGCGGTGGTGGGGGTGGTGGTGGTGGCTATGGCGGCTCTCGCTCCGGACCTCGTGAGATGCACGAAGTGACGTGTGCCGGGTGCGGCGGCATTGCCCGCGTGCCCTTCCAGCCTCGCGGCGATCGTCCCGTCTACTGCAGCGACTGCTTCCGCGCAGCCGCTCGATGAGCGGGGAGCTCCCCGAGGGCGCTCTTCCGATCGGCACCAGGGTCACCTTTCCGTACGGCGGTTCTCGCCGTACGGGGACGATCTCTGACGTCTCCGCCATGCCCGACCCGGGCGGCAGCGGGACGACCACGGCCTACCTCATCGACGTCGGGTCGCGGAAGGTCTTCGTCCAGGGTGGGGGCGTCGTCCCCGCCGGCGAGGGCCCGCCGCAGGGCTTCGACGCGGTGGCCGAGGGTGTCGCCTATGGCAGGCGCAGGCCCCGCAATCAGCGGCGGCGCTGAGCCCGCTCCCCAGTTGAGCCCCGAAAGGGCCCGGCCTCTCCAATGCGGAGGGCGCCGGGCTCTTTTTTATTGCGCGGCGCGCGCGCGGGCCGCGACGGTACCGGCGATCTCGCGGTAGAGCTCGGCGTAGCGCGACACCATGATGTCGGCGCCGTAGCGATCCTCGGCCAGCTCGCGAGCGGCCGCCGAACAGTCGCCGAAGTACTCGGCGTCGCAGAAGAGTCGCTCCAGGTGGTCGACGACCACGGGCTGGTCGGGGTCGGCCACGGTCACCGCGGGGCTGCCGTCGCTGATCTCGTCGAGCGGCGCCAGCGGGCTGATCGCCACCGGGCGCCCGCAGGCGAGCGCCTCCAGCAGGGTCATGGGCAGCTCCATCTTGATGCCGAGCACGCTTGGCTGGAAGAGCACGGCGTGCGAGGCGAGGATGGCCGCGCGGATGTTGGCGATGGCGCCGAGCTCGACGATGGCGCCCGGGTCGCCCATCCCGGCCGCCTGGGCCTTGGCGCGCAGCTCGCGTCCCTTCTGGCCTGGGTCCTCGCCGGGGCGCAGGCGCATGGCGACCAGCAGGCGCAGGTCGGGGATGCGCTGCCGCAGCTTGCCGGCCACCTCGAGCGCCGCGTCGAGCCCGCCGCCGGGGTCGTGATGGCCGGCGAATAGCAGCGTGGGTGCGCTGTCGAGGCCGAGCATGGCCGCCGCGCCGGAGCCCGGTTCGGGATGGAAGCGGCGCAGGTCGACGCCGGGCGGGATGCGGTGCACGTCGGACACCCCCGACTGGCGCAGCGCGCGCTCGGTGCGCCGCGAGAGCACGACGGTGGCACGGGCGCGGCGGAGCAGCTCGAGCGGCAGCACCTCTCCGGTGGGGCAGGTGATCAGCATCGGCCGGCGGCGCACCGCGGGCAGGCTCATCAGCATGCGCTGGCCGAAGGTGCTCGCCTGGAAGGTGATCACCGCGTGGATCAGGTCCACCTGCGGCGGGTGCATGGCCAGCCAGCGGATGATCCGGCTCTTCTCGCGCGCGGTGGGCAGCGCCTTGCGGAAGTTGAGCGGGGCCCGCTCGTGGTGGGTCGGCCACGGCGTGGGGTCGATGCGATCCCCGACGAACGTGTAGCGGACGCCGGTGTCACCCATGATCAGGGTGCGGGCGAGGTTGGTGTCCCCGCTGTTCCACGGCGGCGCCACGGGGTGGGAGGTCAACAGGAGGACGTTCACGCGGCGGCCTCACGGTACACCGCGAGGGTCGCCTGCGCAGAAGCGGACCAGGGAAAGAGTGCAGCGCGCGTGGGGCCGGCGAGCGCGGCGCGCTGGTGCCAGGCGGTGTCGCGGAGGGCCGACTGCAGGCACTCGGCCCACGCCTCCTCGTTGTCCGGGGGCTCGACGTAGCGGGCCGCGTCGCCTCCGCTCGCCTCCAGGGGCTGGATTGCCGCGGCCAGCACCGGCGCACCGGCGGCGAGCGCCTCCAGCAGGGGCAGGCCGAACCCCTCGACGCGGCTGGGCACGGCCACCAGGCTCGCGCCGCGGTAGAGGGCGAGCAGCTCGCCGTCGCTGATCCCCACCAGCCCGGTGAGCTGGACGCCGAGACGGTGGGCCTCCTCCTCGTGGCCGTCGGGCAGGCGCGGATCGGGGCGTCCCACCCGGACCAGGTGCGGCCGCTCGTCGGGGGCGAGGCGGGCCAGGGCGCGCACCAGCATGGCGTAGCCCTTGTGCGGGCGCGGGCGTCCCACGATGAGGACATATCCGTCCGCAACTCCGAGCCGCGCGCGGTGCTCGGCGTCGAGCACGGGATCGGAGGCCGGCGGCAGGTCGACGCCGTGGGGGACGAGGCGGATGCGCCGCGGCGGCACGCGGTAGTAGCGGGCCAGGTCGTCGGCGCTCATCTGCGACGGGACGATGACCACGCGCGCGCGCTTCACCGACGTCCATACCCCACCGCGATACAGCGCGCGCCGGGAGGAGCGGAAGTAGGCGGGAAAGCGCTCGGGAATGCAGTCGTGGCTGGTCACCACCACCGGCGCCGGCACCAGCAGCGGCACCGCGGGGAAGGGCGAGTGCCAGGCGTCGAGATGGTGACGGCGTGCCGCCACGGGCAGCTCCAGCTGCGCCCAGGGCGACTCGGCGGTGACGCTGCGCCTGGGATGCAGGACGGTCAGGTGCGCGTCGCCCTCCGGCAGTGGATGGCGCGGCGGGTCGCCGGCGCCGGGGTAGACGGCGACGACGTCGGGGCCGTCCTGCAGGCGCAGCAGCTCGGTGAGGAGAACGGCGACGTAGCGCCCCACGCCGTCGTACCGCGCACTGCTGAACCGCGCGTCAAGTCCGACGCGCATCGAGCTCCCGCTGCGGCGCCTGCGACAGCCGCGGCGGCGTCTTGGCAAGCTGGTCGGGATAGGGCACGTACCAGACGCCCATGTTCCAGAAGGTGTGCTCGTACACCCCCCAGACGTGCGTTCCCTGGCCGCCGATGGCGTCGTAGAAGTGCTGGTCGATGCCGTTCTTGAGCCAGATGTCCTTGTCGCTGAGCACGAACCAGTGGATCTGCTCCGCCGCGATGCGCTGCGGGCGCGTCTCGGCGATGAGCTGGTACTCGTTGTTGGGGAAGACGAACTTGAGGATCTCCGCGCCGGTGCCGGGCAGGTCGACGATCGCGCCCTTGGGCACCTTGTCGCGGATCACGTTGGCCACGCCGCGGATGGCGTCGTCGCGCTCGATGGCGAAGCGCTGCGTCCACACCTGCGCGTTGGGCCGCAGCACCAGCAGCCCGACCACCAGCGCGACAAGCCCGAGGTTCACGTTGTAGACAAGGCTGACCGCATCGTTGCGGCGCCAGGAGCGGCGCACGTCGCGCACCAGGCGGGGCAGGTTGAAGGCGTAGACGTAGGCCACCGTGGCCAGCACCGGGATCATCAGGTAGTAGAAAAACTGGTCGTTGAGGGTGCCGAACTTGACCAGGCCGCCGAAGAACAGGAAGGTGATCACCGTCCACGAGCTGAGGAAGCGGCTCGCCTTGTCCCTGCGTCGCCACAGGATGAACGTCGCCGGCACCGCCAGCAGGATGCACAGGTAGCTGGTCCAGTAGTCGGCCGCGTTGACCGCCAGCGCCTGGGTGAACGACACCCCCGGCCGGTTCCAGCCGCTGTACTGGAAGACGCCGACCAGGCGGTCGTACTGGAAGCGCTTGAGGTCGAGGAAGAGATTGCCCCACCCCACCGCGTACGACCAGAGCGGGTAGATCGCGTAGGTCAGCGCCGCGACGCCGATGATCCCGAACGGCTCCTTCCAGCTCATCTCCCTGCGCAGCCAGAGCAGCACCGGGACCCCCAGCGCGAAGAAGGTCAGCTCCTTGCTGAGCAGGGCGAGGCCGAAGAGCACGCCGGCGATGGCGCGGCGCTTCCACGTCCACCGTCCCGACGAGGACCAGCAGAACCACAGCGCGAAGAGCACCCACATGGCCGCGAACGGCTCCAGGTACAGCCGCCGGGTGACCCGCACCACGAAGGGATCGGTGACGTAGAGGAGCGCCATCGCCCATCCCGCCCACATCCCCCTGAGCCGCCAGCCCAGCCAGAACAGGCCCAGCGCGGTGGCGGCGCCGAGGCCCGCGTTGAGCAGGCGCATCTGCAGGGCGACGTCGAGCACGTTGCTGCCGCCCAGCCCGAAGAGGCGGATGATCGGCGCCTCGACCATGAAGAACAGCGGCGGCTGCCAGAAGAACGGCATGCCCTGCACAGTCAATCCCTTGCCGGTGGCGACGTCCTGCCCGGTGCTGGCGTAGATCATCTCGTCGATGTGGATATCCGGCGTCACCATGTGGCGGAAGCCGTTGACGAAGAGGGCCAGGGCGAAGAGGGTCAGCGCGGAGAAGTAGACCCGCGGCGGGACGGCGAGCAACGCGTCGGCGATCGACCGGCGCCGGGCGCCGATTCCACCGCGGCGATCGAGGGCTTCCGGCGGCGGCGCTGCGGGGCGCTCCTGCAGTGCGGGGCGGCGACGCAC
Source organism: Candidatus Dormiibacterota bacterium (assembly GCA_035995545.1). Classification (GTDB taxonomy): domain Bacteria; phylum Chloroflexota; class Dormibacteria; order Aeolococcales; family Aeolococcaceae; genus DASRDZ01. Next base: position 70,221 of record DASYKI010000018.1, on the reverse strand, counting down.
CCCCGGGAGGGCGACGTTCAAGCCTTCAGCACCACCGCCAGGGCGATCACGATCAGGGCAAAGCCGACCAGAACTCCGAGGGCGAGGAGCATCAGGTTGCGGTTGCGCGCCGCCGGGGTGGTGAGGTCGGGGAGCGGACCCCGGAGCTGCTCCACCTCCGCTCGCAGGGACTGCACCTCCGCAAGGAGGGGGGCAACGACCGCTTCGAGCTCGGCGTCGCTGAGGGCGGGAGTGTCCTGGGCCTGGGTCGGCCGGCTCAGGCGTGGCAGCTTGGGAAAGCGGGGGGTTCGCGTGGGCTTGGGCTGCAGCGCGGTGGGTCCGGCGCCGCCGGGACGCTTTGCCGGGCGTTCCGAGGCCACCCCCGCAGCCGCACGCCTCGGGGCGGCGACGGAAGCGGGCGACAGAGGGGCGACCGCCTGGGGCGCGCCGCCGGGCACCTCCCCTGGCAAGGGGTCCCTCGCCTTCGCCGGGCTCCAGGGCCGAGAGGCAACGCCGTTGGCCCCCGCAGCCCGCCCCTGCAGCTCCGTCCGCTCAGCGCGCAGCCGCTCCACCTCCGCCTCGATGGCGGACACGGCCTCCCGGACATTCACGGGCGCGCCGGTCTTCCCCTGCAGCGCATCGACGTCGACGTCGCTGAGGGCATCCCGGATCGAATCCCGAAACCGGTCGCGCAGCGGCCCCCCAGCTCCCTCGCGAGCAGGCGACCGTCGACGCGGGCCCGAGGGATCGGTGGAGGGGCTCTCCGAGGACTGGGCCATCCGAGCCACTATATCCGCGCGCACGGATCGGTCCGGTAACGCCGTTGCACGGCGGTGGCAGCGGGGTGACCGCCACATCACGCACTGCCCTGATAATGGCGGCGATGCCTCCGGCCACTGCGCGGGCCGTCGTCGTCGCTGCGCTCGCGGCAGGGAGTGCCCTGACCGCCTGCGGTGCCGGCTCCGGTCACTCCTCCACGACCCCCTCTCCGATCGCCAGCGTGTCCGCGACCCCGCTGCCGTCGGCCTCGCCGTCCGTCTGCGCCAGGCACAACGTGCCCGCGGCCAGCCCGGGACCGGCGGTCGCACCGCGGGGCAACCTGCCCGCCGGCGCTCCCCTCACCGGCGGCATGACCAACTTCTCGGTGGTCATCCCCGGGGTGCTGGCCCGCACCGGCACGCCCGACGAGACCGGGTTCACATGGCTGAAGACGCACGGCTGGAAGAGCGTGATCGATGTGCGCACCACCGACGACACCACCTACTCGGGCTTCGTCGCCAACAAGTTCCAGTACCTGTGGCTGCCGGTCAACAGCGCCGCGCCGCCCACGCCCGACCAGGCGCGCAGCTTCCTCTGCTTCGTCACCAACGTCGCCAACCAGCCGGTGGTCGCCCACGACAACTCGGGCGCCGAGCGGGTGAGCGCCTTCATCGCGCTGTACCGCTACGCCGTGCAGGGCTGGCCGATGGACGTCGCCGTCGCCGAGGAGCGGCTCTACGGCGACAGCCTGAGCGTCGACCAGCTCACCTTCCTGCAGGCCTGGGCCAACCAGTACCCACCGGGCACGGTGCCGTAGCCACCGCGTGACGGTGGACGAACGGGGCAGCACTCAGGGGAACGAACCGACCAGCGCCGCGCGCGGAAGTGGAGTGCTGGCCGGCGCCTTTCTCATCGTCGGCGCCGGCAACTACGCGTTCACCCTGGTCACCGCGCACATCATCGACCAGAGGCAGTACGGCGTCCTGGCGCTGGCGCAGAGCTTTCTCTTCTTCACCGCGTGGTTCACCTCGGCGGGATTCCCCTGGACGGCGACGCGGCGCCTCTCCGGCATCGACGACATGGCGACGCGCGCGGCGGTGCTGCGCGGCGCCATGGTGGGCAACCTCGCGGTCGCCTCGCTGCTCGCCCTGGCGCTGGTGCTGCTCACCGTCACCGGCGCCTTCAAGCTCGGCGGCCTCTCGGCGATGCCCGTGGTGCTGGCGGCGGTCACCTGCAGCGTCAGCGGCATCAGCACGGTGGCGCGCGGCGGCCTGCAGGGACTCTTCCGCTTTCGCACCGTGGCCGTCGCCAATCTCATCGAGACCGCGGTGAAGATCGTCCTCGGCGTCGGCCTTGCCGCGGCGGGATGGGGCGCCACCGGCGCAGCGGCGGGAATCCTCACCGGCATGGTGGTGGCCACGCTGTACGCGCTGTGGTCGCTGCGCAGCGTGCCGCTGCTGCACACCCGCGGCTTTGGCGGCGTCTCGCTGCTGCTGGAGACCATCCCACTGTTCGTCGGCACCGCGGGCATGGCGTTGCTGACGTCGGTCGATCTCTTCGCCGTCAAGCTGCTCTCGCCCGCGGCGGCGTCCAACGTCAACGCGGCGCTGTACCAGGCATCGGTGACGCTGGCGCGCATCCCCTACTTCTTCGCCAGTGCCATGACCACCGCGGTGTTCCCCCACATCGCCCGCGCGCGCGACGACGCGCAGGCGGCCGCGCTCTACGTGCGCAAGGGAATCCTCTTCATCGTCACCCTGCTCACCCCGATCTCGCTGGTGATGATCACCGAGCCGCGCACCGCGCTGCAGGTCTTCCTGCCCGCGTCGTACGCCGACGCCGCGCCCGCCCTGCGCACCATCGCGGTGGGCACGACCTTCCTCGCCCTGGCCACGTTCCTGGTCGGCGGGCTGCAGGCGTCGGGGCGCGATCGCATGCCGGCGCTGCTGGCCCTGGGCGCGGTGGTCGTCGAGGTGGTGCTGCTCGCGGTTGCCATCCCCATCGGGACCAGCCACGGCGGCGCCGGCGAGCTGGTCGGCGCGGGAATCGCCTTCGACATCGCCGCCGTCGGCGTCGCGCTCACCCTGCTGGCCACGGCGTGGTGGCAGTTCCGCTGGCCGCTGCGCATCCGGGGGCCGGTGGTGTTCGCCCTCGCCTGCGCGGCCATGGTGCTGACCATCAAGGCGCTGCCCCACGAGGGCCGGCTCTCGCTGATCGGCAGCAGCATCATCGCCACCGGCGTGTACGCGTTGATCGCGGTTGGACTGGGGCTGCTGTCGCGCGGCGACCTGCGCACCCTGCGCGCGGCGCTTCCCGTGCGGCGGCGGCGGCAACCGGCGGTCGCCTAGTCCCCCTCTCCGCCCAGGAGCTTCTCCCCTTCGCTGAGCTCGCGGCGCTTGCGCACGAAGTGCAGCACGACGAATGCGCCGACCAGCACCACCACCACGCCGAGCCCGACGTACCCGGCCCGGGAGATCAGGGTCACGATGTGGTCGAGGTTGCCGCCGACCAGCATGCCGGCGGTCACCACGGCGGCCACCCAGACCACCGCGCCGCCCAGGTTGGCGAGCACGAAGTGGGTCCATGGCATGTGGTGCATGCCCGCCAGCGGCCCGGCGAAGATGCGCAGGATGGCGATGAAGCGGCCGAAGAACACCGCCGTCCAGCCGTGCCTCTGGAAGAAGCGCTCCGCCACGGCGAGGCGGCGGGGGTCGTAGATCCGGCGCAGCAGCCGGGTGGCGATGAGGCGGCGTCCCCAGCGGCGGCCGATCCAGTACCCCGCGTTGTCGCCGAGCACCGCACCGGCCACGCCGACCGCGGCCACGCCGGCGGGGTTGAGGTGTCCCTGGGCCGCGTAGACGGCGCCGATCACCAGCACCGTCTCGCCCGGCACGGGAATGCCCAGCGACTCGATGCCCACCCCGAAGAAGACGATCAGGTACCCGTAGTGCTCGATGAGGTTGAGGAGTGCCTGGACCATCTGCTGACCGGTCGACCGGTCAGCCGGCGATGCCGGTGGTGGCCATGCGCTCCAGGCGCGCGATGCGGTCCTCGAGCGGCGGGTGCGTCGAGAACAGGTTGGAGAAGCTCACCTTGCGGTTGCCGAAGGGATTGACGATGTAGAGCGGAGCCAGCGCGGGCGCCACCTGCATGGGCACCTGCTGGGTGCGCATCTCCAGCTTGCGCAACGCGTTGGCGAGCGCGAGCGGATCGCGCGAGAGGCGGGCGCCGCTGGCGTCGGCCTGGTACTCGCGAGCGCGGGAGATGGCGAACTGGATGATTGCCGCCGCGATCGGTGCCAGCAGCACGAGCAGGAGCAGGGTGATGATGTTCTGGTCGCCCTCGCCGTCACGGTTGCCGCCGAAGCCCCCGAAGAAGAGGGCGAACTGGCCGATCTGGGCGATGACCGAGATGCCCAGCGCCAGGGTTGCCGCGATGGTGGCGGTGAGGATGTCGCGGTTGCGGACGTGGCTCAGCTCGTGGGCCAGCACACCGCGCAGCTCGCGCTCGGTGACCAGGTTGAGGATGCCGGTGGTGCAGCACACCGCCGCGTGGCTCGGGTTGCGGCCGGTGGCGAAGGCGTTGGGCGACGGGTCGTCGCAGATGTAGACCCGCGGCTTGGGCATGCCCGCCTCGGCGCAGAGCTCGTCGATGATGCGGTGCAGCGCCGGGGCTTCCTCCGGGCTGACCTGCTGGCCGCGCGCCGCGGCGATGGCCAGCTTGTCGCTGTTCCAGTAGGTGAAGACGTTCATCGCCAGGGCGAGGATCGCCGCGAAGATGAGGCCGGTCCGGTGCCCGATCAGGCCGCCGACGAGCAGGAAGATGCCGTCGAGCAGGGCGAGCAGGAACGCGGTCTTGATGTTCTGCCACATGACGTTCGGTCGTTCTCCTCCGGGGCCTGCGCCCCGGGGTGCGGTGGCCGGAGGTTCCGGCGCTGGGGGCCAGCGTACCCCGTTGCACGCCACCGTACGCGCCCGCACGTGGGGGCGAGTTAAAGCGCCTGTGCCGCGTCCAGCACCGCGTCTGGCTCGCGGCCCAGGGCGCGGGCGGCGGCGACCAGGGTGCGCTCCACCTCGGCGGGGCCGACCTCGCCCATGTGGCCGACCCGGATCCCCCTGCCGGCGAAGGGCCCCAGGCAGGCCGCGACCACCACGCCCTGCTGCGCCATGCCCGCCCGCAGTGCCGCCTCCTCGACGTCGTCGGGAGTGCGCAGCGCGCTGAGCGTCGGCGCCAGGGCGCCGGCATCGGTGAACGGCACCAGGCCCAGCTCGGCGAAGCCGGCCCGGATCGAGCGGGCGACGCGGCGGTGGCGCTCGAAGCGGCGCTCGAGCCCCTCGGCGGCGATGGCGTCCAGGGAGGCCTCGAGGGCACGCAGCATGCTGGTGGCGTGGGTCGAGAAGTAGCGCGTGGGCTCGTCGACGACCGGGTCCCAGCGGCGCAGGTCGGCGTAGTAGGCGCTGATCGTGCCCAGCTCCTCGCGGCGGGCGCGGGCGCGCTCGCTCACCGCCAGGATGGCCAGCCCCGGCGGCACGGCGAGCGCCTTCTGGGCGCCGGTCAGGAGCACGTCGACGCCCCAGGCGTCCATCTCCTCGGCGACGCCGCCGGTGGCGCAGACGCCGTCGAGGACGGTGAGTGCCCCCGCCTCGCGGGCGATGCGGGTGAGCGCCGCGCAGTCGGCGAGCACGCCCGTGCTGGTGTCGACGTGGGTGAGTGCGACCAGCGCCGGCCGGTGCTCCGCGCAGGCGTCGTGCAGGCGCTGCGGGTCGACGCGCGTTCCCCACTCGGTGGTGAGGTGGTGCACCTCGACGCCGAACGCCTTCGCGATCTCGACGAAGCGGTCGCCGAAGTAGCCGTGGCTGCACACCAGCATGGGCTGTCCCGGCTTGACGTGGTTGACCACGGCCGCCTCCATGGCCAGCGTGCCCGCCCCGGCGAACACGTGCACGCGCGCGGCCTCGCTGCCGGCGCAGGCGCGCACTCCGCCGGCGATGCGACGCATCGTCTGCGCGTTCTCCGCCGAGGTGTGGCTGCGCACCGGCTCGGCGAGCGCGGCGCGCACGTCGTCGCGGACGGGCGTGGGGCCGGGGATCATCAGCAGCGGTGCGGGCATGTCGCGGATGGTCGCATGTCTCTTGACAGGGACGGGGCGGGCGATCAGAGTCAATCCTGGCTCTGATGCGGCGACGTTCCCGCTGCATCGGACGGCTAGGGGCCCCGCGGACGTGCTGGGGTCGCGACCGGGTCGGGTGCCACCGGACGGAAACGTCAGGTCGGCGCCCGGCGCTGTTTAACGGCCCAAATCTCCCAGGGCGCCCTCGCGGCGCCGCCTGCAGTGCGGCTACGCTCTGTGCGTCCGCAGATGCCACGGAGGAAGGTCCGCATGCCGTACGCGCAGACTCGGGACGCGCGCATCCACTGGGAGGAGACGGGCAGTGGTGAGCCGCTGCTGCTGGTGATGGGCTTCGGGCTCTCCGGCGACGCCTGGGCGCCGCTGCTGCCGCTGCTCTCCGGGCACCGGGTGATCTGGTACGACAACCGCGGCACCGGCACCTCCGAGGGTCCGATGGGCGACCTCACCATCGCCACGCTGGCCGACGACGCCGCCGCCGTGCTGCAAGAGGCGGGCGTGGAGCGCGCCCACGTGCACGGCCAGTCGATGGGCGGCATGATCGCCCAGCAGCTCACCCTCGACCATCCCGAGATGGTGCACAGCCTGGCGCTGGGCGCCACCACGCCGTCGCCGGTGCGCTTCTTCCCCGACGACCCGCAGGGCGTGGTCGACCTGTACACCGGCATCGAGCTGCTCAGCAGTGACCCCGACCGGGCAATCGACCTGCTGCTCCCCGCGGTCTTCAGCCCCGAATACCTGCGCGACAACCCCTCGATCCGCGAGCTCTACGCGCAGCTGGCCGGCGGCGGCGCGCCATCTCCCGAGGCGACCCAGGCAACCATCCGGGCCATCGCGGACATGAGCAGCGGCCGCGCCTTCGACGTTGTGGACAGGCTTGGCGAGATCTCGCTGCCCACGCTGGTGCAGCACGGCAGCGCCGACCGGATCATCCCGGTGGCGGCGGGCCGCTACCTCGGCGAGCACATCGCCGGGGCGGAGTACCACGAGCTGCCCGGCGCCGGGCACGTCTACGCCATGGAGCAGCCCATGGAGGCGCTGCAGCGGCTGCTCGGGTTCTGGACCGCGCACCCGCTCGGCGCGGCGGTCTAGCCCGCTAGTAGGCCGCGCGCGGGATGTCGCGCCACTGCTCGGGAACCATCTCCAGGTAGCGCTGCAGCGCCGCGCCGTCGAGCCCCACGTCGCGCAGCGTGGTGGGCAGTCCCAGCGAGGCCACGAAGGCGCGGCAGGCGGTGCCGACATCCTCCGGGCGCTGCACCTCGAAGGCGGCGCAGAGCGGCTCGACGCGCGCCGGCTCGCGCTGTGCCGTCCAGTCGATCGCTGCCGGCAGCAGCACGCAGGAGGTGATGCCGTGGCCGATGTCGAAGGTGGCGCCGAGGATGCGCCCCAGCGGATGGCTGGGCACCACCGAGACGGCGGCCAGCGCCATGCCCGAGTACCACGCCGCCACCTGCGCCTCACCGCGAGGAGCCACGTCCTGGGCGTCGTCGCGGCTGGCGGGAAGTGCGCTGCGCAGCATGGCGATGGCGCGCAGGCCGAGCTCGATGGCCAAGCGATCGCCCTCGGGCGCGTAGACGGCCTCGACGGCGTGGTCGAGGGCGCGGATGCCGGTCGACAGCCACAGCCGTTCCGGCGTGTGCACGGTGGTCTGCGGGTCGAGGATGACCGCGCGCGGGGCGAGCGTGTACCCGGCGACGCCACCCTTGCGGCGCGTCTGGTCGTCGGTGACGCCGGCGGTCGGGGTGAACTCGGCCGCGCTCAGCGTGGTGGGGACGGCGATCTGCCGGGTGGTTCCGCCGTCGAGCGCGTGCAGCGCGGCCTTGGTGGCGTCGATGGGACTGCCGCCGCCGATGGCCACGGCACCGTCGGCGCCGTGCTCGCGCAGCACGTCGGTGAGCGCCCGCACGCCGCTGGCCGGAGCGTGCTCGGTGATCCCCGAGAAGGTGGCGGCGTGACGTTCGCCGAGCAGGCGCTCGGCCTCGGCGATCACCGGGGTGTTCTCGCGAAGGCTGCGCCCGGTCACCACCACGACGCGGTGCATGCCCAGCGCGTCGCACTCGCCGGCGAGTGACGCCAGGGTGCCGGGCCCGACCAGGACGTGCTCGGTGGCGGTGAAGCGGTGGCCCCATGTTGCTGTCATAGCTGTCCTCAACGCAGGGCCGTGAGCACGTCGTCGTGCAGCAGGCCGTTGCTCGACACGGCGCTGCCGCCGTCGATGCGCGCCTCGCCGCGGAGATCGGTGAAGCGGCCGCCCGCCTCCTCGACGATCACCCGCAGCGGCGCCAGGTCCCAGGGATTGACCTCCGGCTCGACGGCGACGTCGACGGCGCCCTCGGCGACCATGACGTGCGACCAGAAGTCACCGAAGCCGCGGCTGCGGTAGCAGCGGCGCGCCAGCGCCAGGAACCGATCGCCCATGCCGTGCTCCTCGAAGCCGGCGACGTCGTCGTAGGAGAGATGAGCCTCGGCAAGCTGCGACACGCCGGAGACCCGGATGCGCCGCCCCGACTCGAAGGCGCCCATGCCGCGCGCCGCCCACCAGCGGGCGTGCAGAGCAGGTGCGCTGCACACACCGACGACGATCTCTCCGTCCTGTTCGAGTCCGATCAGTGTCGCGAACACGGGGATGCGGCGCACGAAGTTCTTGGTGCCGTCGATGGGGTCGAGGAACCAGCGCCGTCCGCCCGCGCCGCTCTCGCCGTACTCCTCCCCCACCACCGCGTCGCCGGGACGCTCGGCGCCGAGGTGGCTGCGCAGCGCCTGCTCCGTACGGCGGTCGACGTCGGTGACCGGTGACCGGTCAGCCTTGGTCTCGACGCGCAGGTCCTCGCCGCGAAAGCCGGCCATGGTGATCGCGTCGGCGATATCGGCGAGCCGCAGGGCGAGGCGGAGGTCGTCGTCCAGCGCGGGCTCGGTCATCGCCGCCGATCATAGCGGCGCGATGTGCTGAGCCTCAGTAGCCCTCGGCGGGCTGCCAGAGCGAGAACTCGATGCCCTGGTCGTCGCTGCAGTCGGTGCTGAACCCGGTGACCGACTCGATGGGCATGCCCACCTCGCCACCGAGGTCGCGGACGCGCTGCATCGACGCCTCGATGTCCTCGACGCGGAAGTACGAGCGCGGGCGCGTCCCGTCGTCCTCGGCGAACAGGCCACCCGGCGGCGTCACGTTGACGATGTGGTGATACGGCGCGTCGATGTCGTCGTGCTCGTACTCCCAGCCGAAGAGCGCGGCGTAGAAGCTGCGCCCGTCGCCCGCGTCGCCGATCGGGATGGTGAAGTAGGAGAGGTCGCTCCACTGCTTCCCCTCGGACAGCTCCATCTCGCCACTGGGACGGAAGATGCCGAACTCCACGCCGTCGTAGCTGCACTCGGCGCTGGCGCCCTCGGTGAACTCGGACACCTCGCCGGCGTGGCCGCCCAGCTCGTGGATCTCCTCGACCGCGCCCGGCACGTCGTCGACGAGGAAATACAGGTGCGGTCGCGTGCCCTCGCGGCCGCCGACGATGCCGCCGTACACGCTGGTGCTGGTGATCGAGTAGCCGTCGCCCTGCTGGCGCGGCTCCAGCGTCCAGCCGAAGAGACCGCTGTAGAACGCGCCTCCCTTCTCCGGGTCGGGCGAGGGGATCCAGAAGTAGCTGAGGTCACCCGACATGCAGGCGGCTTCCCGTGCCCAGCAACTCGCGACCCGTCTCCTCGGGGTGTTCGCGCTCCCATTCGCTGACCAGCTCGGTGTCCAGGAAGACGCGCTCGTGCACTGCGCGGAACCAGCGAAACTTCAGGTACACCATGGCCTCGTTGCTGTAATGGCTGCCGATGCGGTCGCTGAGGCGGTACGCGATGCGCGTGTTCCACGGCGGACCGGCGACCAGCACGTCGCTCACCATGTACGCCGGCCGAAGCCCCACGAAGCGCCGCAGCCACGCACCGATCGCCTCGCGCCCGCGGAAGGTGCCGCTGAACGAGGTGCGCCCGGGAAAGATCATCTCGGCGCCGGGGTGGAACTGCCGCAGCAGCCCGTCGACGTCGCCCGCCAGCAGCCTGCGGATGCTGAACCGCAGGTAGCGTCCGACCAGCCAGCTGTACATCAGCGAGCCCTCCCTTGGGGATGTGGGGGTCTGCGCCAGACTCTAGACCGGGAACACCCCGTGGCGCCGCGGCACCACGTCGCGGCGGCGCGTGGCGTAGACGGCGAAGCGCCGGGCCAGCTCGTCGCGCAGCGTGTCCGGCTCGACCACGGCGTCGACGATCAGCTCGGAGGCGAGCTTGAAGATGTCGATGTCGTCGCGGTACTCGTCCTCGAGGCCGCGGCGGCGTTCGGCGCGCTCCTCCTCGGGGAGGTCGGCGAGCTTGTTGTAGTACACGGCGTTGACGGCGGCCTCGGGACCCATCACCGCGATCTGCGCACTGGGCAGAGCAAGAGTGGCGTCGGGATCGAAGGCGGGGCCGTTCATCGCGTAGAGCCCCGCGCCGTACGCCTTGCGCAGCACCACGCAGATCTTCGGCACCGTCGCGGACGACAGCGCGGCGATCATCTTGGCGCCGTGACGGATGATGCCCTGCCGCTCCACCGCGGTGCCGATCATGAAGCCCGGCACGTCGGAGAGAAAGAGCAGCGGGATGTTGAACGCGTCGCAGGCGCTGACGAAGCGCGCGCACTTGTCCGCCGAGTCGACGAAGAGCACGCCGCCCTTGAAGCGCGGCTGCGAGGCGACGATGCCGACGGCGTGCCCCTCGATGCGCGCCCATCCCGTCACCATCTCGCGGGCGAAGAGTCGCTTGACCTCGTAGAAGGAATCCTGGTCGACGACCGCGCGGATCACCTCCATGACGTCGTAGCCCTTGGCCGCCTCCAGCGGGATCACCTCGGCGATGGGCTTGACGTTCTCGGCGACGGGACGCGGCTCGGCCAGCGGCGGCTGCGACTCCCAGTTCTGCGGCATGTAGCCCATGTACGCCCGCGCCGACGCCAGGGCTGCGTGCTCGTCCTTGACCAGCACGTCGCCGCAGCCGCTGACGCTGCAGTGCATGCGCGCGCCGCCCATCTCCTCCAGGGTCACCTTCTCGCCGACGACGACCTCGGCCATGCGCGGCGAGCCCAGGTACATCGAGGCGTTGCCCTCGACCATGATCACCGCGTCGCAGAAGGCGGGGATGTACGCGCCGCCCGCGGCGGACGGGCCGAAGAGGACGCACAGCTGCGGCACCTGGCCGCTGAGGCGCACCTGCATGTGGAAGATGCGTCCCGCGTGGCGGCGGCCGGGGAACATGGCGACCTGGTCGGTGATGCGCGCGCCCGCGGAGTCGACCAGGTACACCAGGGGAATGCGCAGGCGCTCGGCGGTCTCCTGGACGCGCACGATCTTCTCGACGGTGCGCGCGCCCCACGAGCCCGCCTTGACGCTGGAGTCGTTGGCCATCACCGCGCAGGGGCGTCCGTGCAGGATGCCGATGCCCGTGACCACGCCGTCGGCGGGCAGATCGGGCGCCTCGGAGTTGGCCAGCAGGCCGTCCTCGACGAAGTCGGTCTCGCTGTCGAAGAGCAGGCGGATGCGCTCGCGGACGGGCAGCTTGCCCTGGGCGGCGAGCTTCTCGCCGGCGCGCGCCCAGCCACCGGCGAGCGCGCGCGCCAGGCGGGCACGGACGTCCCCGGCGGTGTGGGCGCCGTGGGGAACCGGTTGGGTCTGCGACGATTCTCGGGCCACGTCGGTCACGCGTTCACCTCTTCCTGCTTGGTGATGAGTTCAGGGTGCCACACGCCCGCACGGTGCAGCTTGCCCGGCAGCGCCATGCCCAGGTCGGCGCCGAGCCGCTCGGCGACCGCACAGTATGCGTCGAGATCGACCAGAACGCCGGCGCCGAGCCGCTGCAGTGCCTGCAGCGAGTCCTCGCTGGCCACGTTGCCCGTGCTGCGCGGCGCGAACGGGCAGCCACCCAGCCCGCCGACGCTGCCCTCGAAGCGCGACACCCCGGCCTGGTACGCCGCGACCACGTTGGCCACACCCATGCCGCGCGTGTCGTGGAAATGCACGCTGACCTGCTCCAGCGGGATCGCCGCGGCGACGCGCTGCACCATGTCGCCCACCTGCCCCGGGTCGGCGACGCCGATGGTGTCGGCGATGCCAACCTCGGCGACGCCGCGCTCCACCAGTGTGCGGGCCAGGTCGATCACCCGCTGCGGGTCGACGGCGCCCTCGAACGGGCACCCGAACGCCACCGACACCGCGACGTCGACGACAACGCCGTGCCGCCCGGCGATGCCGACGATGTCGTCGATGCCGTCGAGCGACTCGGCAATGCTGCGGTTGACGTTGCGCCGGTTGAAGGAATCGGTGGCCCCGATGGTCACCAGCACGTTGCCGGCGCCCTGCTCCAGGGCCAGCTCCAGGCCGCGCAGGTTGGGGATCAGCACGCGCAGCCGGGGCATCGCGTCTGCGCCCAGCGCGGCGAGCACCTCGGCGGCGTCGGCGAGCTGCGGCACCCATCGGGGCGACACGAACGACGTCGCCTCGACGCGCGGCGCTCCGGCGTCGAGCAGCCCGCGCACCAGGCGCACCTTGACCTCGGCGGGCACCGCGTCGGGCAGGTTCTGCAGCCCGTCGCGCGGGCCGACGTCCGTCCACAGCACGGTGCGGCTCATCGCCCTCCTCCCGGAGCGCCTGGCGGGGCCGCAACCACCGGCGGCCCCCACAGCGCGTAGCAGAGGCTGCCCACCACCGGGGTCATGGCCACTACGACCAGCCAGAGCAGCGACCCGCTGCGCCCGGCCAGGCGGATGCCGCCGACCCAGGCGATGATGCCGAGCACGGCCGCCACCCCGAAGGCGCCCGCCGCCACCATGCCCATGCGCCCGGCGCCCTTGCTGCTGGCGTCGTAGAGCTCGCTGTAGGCGACGAAGGCGGCCGTCGCCACGGCGGAGAACCACAGCAGGCTGCGGCGGGTGATGAACGGCTCGCCCCTCTCGGGGCCCTTGGATTGCGGCTCGGCCATGCTTCTCGGTGCGATCGGGACGGTGCCCAGCACCGTAGCAGACCCCTGCGGCACGGGACCGCGCCCCGGCGAGCAGGCGGCCCTACAATGCCCCCTCGATGACAGCCATCGCCGAGTCGACGCGCCTGCTCCGCCTCGGCCACAGCCCCGACGCCGACGACGCGTTCATGTTCTACGGGCTGGCCACCGGCAAGGTGAGCGAGCCCGGGCTGCGCTTCGAGCACCTCCTGCGCGACATCCAGACGCTCAACGACTGGGCGCGCGAGGGCCGCCTCGAGTGCACGGCGATCAGCGTCCACGCCTACGCCTACGTCGCCGACAAGTACGCCCTGCTCGCCCAGGGCGCCTCGATGGGCGAGGACTGGGGCCCCATGGTGGTCTCCAAGTCGCTGATGGACGCCGGCGACCTGGCCGGCAAGCGCATCGCCGTCCCCGGCCTGCTCACCAGCGCCTACCTCGAGCTGCGCTTGGCGGTGCCCGACTTCGAACCCGTGGTGGTCCCCTTCGACCGCTGCATGGACGCCGTCGACGACGGCCGCGCCGAGGCCGCCCTGCTCATCCACGAAGGCCAGCTCACCCACCGCGAACGCGGCTTCCGCTCGGTGATGGAGCTCTGGACCTGGTGGCGCGAGCTCACCGGCCTGCCCCTGCCCCTGGGGGCCAACGCCATCCGCCGCGACCTGTCGCCCGAGGTGCGCACCGCCGCGGCGCGCGCGCTGCGCGACAGCATCCAGTACGCGCTCGACCACCGCGAGGAGGCGCTCGACCACGCGCTGCAGTACGCCCGCGACCTGCCCCGGGCGACCGCCGACCGCTTCGTCGGCATGTACGTCAACCAGCGCACCCTCGACCTCGGTGAGGACGGCCGCGCCGCCTACCAGGAGCTGCTCGACCGCGGCGCCGCAGCGGGGCTGATCCCCGCCGTCGGCCGCCTGGAATTCGTGGACTAGACGGTCGTGCCGCGCCGGGGGACACCACCGTTCACCCTGCGCCGCTACATGCAGCGCACCTGGGGCTGCGACGACCCGGCCGCGTTCCGCCTCTGCGGCATGGACGAGGTGGGCCGCGGCGCCTTCGCCGGACCCCTGGTCGCCGCGGCCGTGGTCCTGCCGCACGGCTGGAAGCATCCCCTGTTGAAAGACTCCAAGCTGCTCACCGCCAGGCAGCGCGAGCACATGGCACCGCTGATCCGCAAGCGCGCGCTGGGCGTCGCGGTGATGGAGATCAGCGCCCACGACATCAACCTGCGCGGGCTCGGCTGGGCCAACGTGGAGATCTTCCGCCGTCTCGTCGATATGGTCGAAGCTGACGGATACTGCTGCGACGGACGCCTGCGCATCGAGGCGACGCAGCAGGTGCACTGCCTGGTCAAGGGCGACTCGCTGATCCCCGCGGTGTCGGCGGCGTCGATCGTCGCCAAGGTGCATCGCGACGCCATGCTCACCTCGTGGCACGACGACGTGCCCCACTACAACTGGGCCAGCAACAAGGGCTACGGCGCGCCCGAGCACCTCGCCGCCATCCGCTCGCACGGCCCGCATCCCCAGCATCGCAACGTCTTCATCCGCCACGTGCTGCAGATGAACCTGTTCGAGACCACCGGCACCGTGGTGGCCCGCGACGACGATCCCGACGAGCTGGCCCTGGTCGAAGCGGCGCTCGCCGCCGCGGAATGACGCGCGAGGAGTTCCCCTTCGGTGCGGTGGTGCGGGACCTGCAGGGGAACGACGTCGACCGGCTGCTCGCCTTCGTCAACCCGGTGATCGCCGAGGACACCTTCATCGACATGCAGGGTGCGCCCCTGACCCGTCGCGACGAGGAGTCGTTCGTGGCCCACAGGCGCGCCGACATGGCGCTGGGCAACGCGGTGATGCGCATCGCCCTGGTCGACGACACGGTGATCGCCACCGGTGAGCTGACCCGCTATCCGGGACGGCGCCGCCACGTCGCCGAGCTGGGCATCACCGTGTCGGCGCAGCACCGCGATCACGGGCTGGGCACGGCGATGGTCGATGACCTCTGCGCGCAGTCGCCGCGGCTCGGCGTGCGCCGCGTGGTGCTGCGCGTCTTCGGCAACAACGAGCGGGCGCAGCAGGTGTATCGCAACTGCGGCTTCGTCGAATGCGGGCGCATTCCCGGCATGGTGCGCTACCGCGGCGAGGACGTCGACGAGGTCTGGATGACGCGCACCGTCTGAGCATTCGCGTGGTGCGCGCGGCCGGGTCGCCCGCGTACGCTGCGAGGCGTGGCAGCGGACGACCAGGCGAATCTCGAGGCGGCGCATCCCGACCTGCACCGCGCGGCCGCGCGTCGCTTCGCCTCCGGGGTCACCGTCGCCGCGGCCCGCTTCGGCGGGCGCACCCACGCCATCGCCGCCACCGCGTTCTGCTCGCTGTCACTCGAGCCGCCCATGGTCCTGCTCGCCGTCAACCACAGCGGGCAGCTGGTCGAGCTGGCGGGGCAGGCGGGGCACGTCGGCATCAGCATCCTGGGCGAGGACCAGCGCGACATCAGCGAGTGGGCGGCCAGCAGCGGGCGCGTCCCCGGCGCCGAGCTGCCGGTGGCGACCGAGCCGGCCCGCACCGGGGCGCCGATCATCTCGGGATGCATCGCCTGGTTCGACTGCGCCGTCGGCAGCATCGACCGCTACGGCGACCACGTGGTGATCATCGGGCGGGTGATCGACGCCTGGGCGGCGGAGCAGGCGCGGCCGCTGCTCTACTTCGACGGGCGCTATCACGCCCTGGGCGAGCCGCTGGGGAAGCGGTCCGAGCCGCTCGGCGGCTAGGTCGGCGGCTCAGCCGCAGCCGCAGCCTCCGCCGCAGCAGCCACCACCGGAGGCGCGCGGTGCCGGGGCCGGGCCGCGGCTGGGCGCGGCGGTCGAGACGACGGCGGCGACGCGGCTGATCAGCGGCATGGTGGTGGCGCTCTCGCAGCTGGGGCAGACGGCCTGCACGGTGCGGTCAGCCATGGGCCGGAGCAGCTCGAAGGTCTCCAGGCAGGCGTTGCAGCGGTATTCGTAGAGGGGCATCGCGGCAAGGCTATCACCGCACGGCGCCGTCTGCCGACGCCCTCGGACCGCGAGCGCCTATGCTCCACCTTCACCTTTTCCGCATCCACCGGCACCAGCACTGCGAGCCTGACAATGAAGAGCATCGAGATCAACGGCATCCGCGAGGAGATCATCGAGCGCAGCGACTTCCCGCTGGAGAAGATGCGCGCCATCCTCGGCGAGGAGGTCACCGCGGTCCTCGGCTACGGCCCCCAGGGGCGCGGCCAGAGCCTCAACCTGCGCGACCAGGGCTTCAACGTGCTGGTCGGTGTCCGTCCCGGGCCGAGCAGGGACAAGGCGGTGGCCGACGGGTGGGAGGAGGGCGAGAACCTGCTGTCGATCGAGGACGCGGCGGAGCAGGGCACCATCGTGCAGTACCTGCTCAGCGACGCTGCGCAGATCGCCATGTGGCCCGAGGTGCGCGCGCGGCTGAACGACGGCGACTGCCTGTACTTCTCGCACGGCTTCGGCATCGTCTTCAAGGACGACACCGGCATCGTGGCTCCCGAGAACGTCGACGTGGTGATGGTGGCGCCCAAGGGCAGCGGCCTCACCGTGCGCACCCACTTTCTGGCCGGACGTGGCATCAACTCGTCGTTCGCCATCCACCAGGACCACACCGGCCGCGCTCGCGACCGCGCCCTGGCCACCGCCTTCGGCATCGGCAGCGGCCACTGCTTCGAGACCTCGTTCGAACACGAGGTGTACAGCGACCTCACCGGCGAGCGTTCGGTGCTGATGGGCCTGATCCAGGGCGCCTTCAAGGCGCAGTACGACGTCCTGCGCGCCCACGGCCACTCGCCCTCCGAGGCCTACAACGAGACGGTCGAGGAGGCGCTGCAGTCGCTCTACCCGCTGATCGGCGAGAACGGCATGGACTGGATGTTCGCCAACTGCTCGACGACCGCACAGCGCGGCGCGCTCGACTGGGCGCCCCGCTTCGAGCAGGTGCTCAAGCCGGTCATCGAGGACTGCTACCAGCGCGTCCTCTCCGGCGAGGAGGCGCGCCGCTCGATTTCGGCCAACAGTGACCCGAACTATCGGGCCGGCCTCAACAGGGAGCTGGAGGAGATGGCCTCCCAGGAACTCTGGCAGGCGGGCCGCGTCCTCCGCGAGTTCCGCCCCGAGCGGGCCACGTAGCGCCTCGTCCGGGCGCAGCTCGAGAGCTGCGCCGCCCGTTGACTCCCCGAACGCCTGTTCGGTACAATGCTCCCATGAGCACAGCACCTGTCGAGCTGGACCTCCCTCTCGGCGACCCCGAGGCCGACCACCTCGCCTCCCTCCGCCAGCGCCACCTGCTCTCGCTCCCCGACGTGGACCATGTGACGGCCTCACGCCTGGCGCGCGCCTTCCCATCGCTGGCGGCGGTCTACGCGGCACCCGAGGAGCGCCTCCGCGCCCTGGTCGGGCCGGTCGCGGCCGCCCGCATCCGCTGGTTCCTCGACGCCCCGCTGCACAGCAGCGCGGTCCCGTCGGGAGCCCGCCGTCCGCGCGGCAGCTGGCGCCACGCCGCCTAGTCTCTGCTGGGAAGGGGCGGCGCGGGCGGCGGCACTCCCCCGCCGGTTTTGCGGCACGCCGCGGAGCAGTCCTCGCACAGAGCGTTTGGATGTTCGGCGCACTATCCGTAGAATCGACCGAACGGGGAAGGGGATCACCGACGACGCTCGCAACACACGGGTCGGCCACAAGCCGGGCCCGGCGCCACGCAATGGAGGTGACCAGCATGTTCGGTCGCGGGTCGACAAGCACCCTGGACCGCGCCAAGAAGGGCGCCACACACACCACGAGCAGCGCCGGCAGTCGCGCTGCCGACACCATGTCCGAGTTCGCGGAACGCGCCGCGGAGATGGCCACCCGGGCCGCCGAGCGCGCCGGCGAGGCCGCCCGGGAAGCGCGAAAGAGCGCCGAGCCGGTGATGCGCGTCGCCGCCGAGCGCGCCGCGGAGCGTGCCAGCGAGGCGCGCAAGAGCGCGGAGCCGGTGCTGCGGAGCGCCGCCGAGAAGGCGGCGGTCAACCTCAGCGAGGCCGCCGAGAGGGCGGCCGAGGTGCTCGCCGAGACCGCCGAGCGTCTTGCCCAGCAGGGCGCCGAGAAGGGGGCCGAGGCCACCATCGTCGCCCGCGCAAAGCTCGCCGACGCCGCCGAGAAGGCAGCCCAGGCCGTCCGTCCCAAGAAGCGCCACCGCGTCCGCACCCTGCTGATTGCCGCCACCGTGGCGGGCGGTGCCGCCGCCGCGGCCCTGTCGCCGCTGGGCCAGAAGCTCCGCGCCAAGCTCACCGGCCAGGCCACCAGCGAGCCCGAGGAGTCACAGTCGATCACCCTGCCGGTGCAGCCCTCGTCGACGACCTCCGCCAACGCCGGCGCCTCGGCCCGCGGCACCAGCGCCGCCAGGGGATCGCAATCCCAGGACGGCGATGCGCAGTCGGGTGACGGCAACGGCGTCCTCGCCGGACGGCCCATCCCGCCGCAGGTCGAGGAGTCGAAGGGCTCCTAACCCTCAGGCGCCACAGGCGCCGGCACCGACAAGGCACCCACGAGCCGCTCGCCCCATCAGGGCGCGGGCGGCTCGTCTTTTGTCCGTGCGCAGTCCCTACAGGACTCCGAGCAGGCGCAGAGAGTTGGTCAGCGGCGCCTCCAAGCTGATCACCACCAGCACCACCATGACCACCCTGCGCCGCGGCTCCGACAGCTTGGTCAGCGCCGCCACCAGCACGCCGATGGCCAGGCTCATCTTGACCAGCAGCGCCAGCCGCTGATGGCTCTGGATGATCCCCGAGAAGATCGGGTTGGCCTCCTGGAAGTTGCCGCTGGAGAGGGCGACGTGGGTGGTGATGGCGTCGCAGAGCTGGCCGACGAGGAAGGCGAGGCTGAGCAGGCGCACCCAGCGATCCTCGAGTGCAGCGCTCACGGCGACCCACAGGCGCCTCGCGCCGTGCGGTGCGGGCGCGGACCTGACCACCATGGACAACCCCTCGTCTCTGCCTCTGCTGCCGGCTGCGGCCGGGCCACCTGGCCCCATGACAGGTGTAACGCGACGGTCACGGGATCCCTGCAGCAGTATGACGCACGCGCGAACATCACGGGAGGCTCCTACCGATCCTCCGGGTCTCCCGGCCGCGGCTGTAGACTGGCCCTCCCATGCCTCCCGAGCGCCATTCTCCAGGTCCCGCGCGCCCATCGCGCGATCGTTTCGGCGGCGCCGGCGGCTTCGGCCCCAAGCGCAGCTTCTCCGGGCCACCCAGCCACGGTGGTGGTGGCCCGCGCGACAACCGGCCGCCCTTCGGCGACAGCCGGCCGCCCTTCGGCGACAGCCGGCCGCCCTTCACGCCGCGCCCCGCGCCGCCTCCGCCGGAGCCGGTCCACAGCGTCCGCCTCCACGAGGGCGATCGCGAGGTCGAGGTGAGCGGGACCCCGAGCTTCGTCCGGCAGATCCTCGACGACCTGCCGGCCATGTTCGCCCGGCTGCGCGGCGAGACCCCGCCGCCCACCAAGCCGGCGTCGATCTCGCTGCCGCCCCCGCCGCAGCAGCACGAGCCCGCCCCGCCCGCCGCCGCCACTCCGGCAGCGCCCGCGCCCGGCGCCGTTTCCAACGGCCACGGCAACGGCACCGGCGGTGAGCTCGAGGACGAGGTCTTCGACGTCCTCACCCACGCCGAACACCCGCTGAGCGTCGCCGCCATCCGCGAGCGCCTCGCCGAGCCCGCCACCGGCCAGCAGATCCGCCGCATCCTCGAGCGCGCCGCCGACCGGGTGGTGGCCAACGACGAGCGCCCCGCGGCCTACAGCCTGCGCTGACCGCACACCGCTGCCACCGCGGTCTCCCACCGACGGGACGCAACCACACGACGACCGCACCGTGCTGACCCTCGCGGCCCTGCCCTGGACCGCGGCCCTGCGCGCCCCGTCCGCGCCCGCGCTGCACAGCGACCGCGGCACCCTCGACTTCGCCGCCCTCGACCGCGCCGCCTCGGGCGTCGCCGCCCGCCTCGCCCGGCGCGGCATCGCCGCCAGGGATCGCGTTGCCATCTGCTGCGGCAACGGCCTCGCCTTCCCCGTCCTGTACTACGGGGCGCTACGCGCCGGCGCCGTGGTCGTCCTCCTGCCCACCACCGCGCCGCCCGCCGCGCTGGCCGGGACCATCCGCCGCCTGCGCGTCCGCCTGGTTGCCGCCGACACCGAGCACGCCGCCCAGGCGCGCCAGGCCGTCCGCCAAGCAGGCACGGGCGCGGCCCAGCTCGTGCTCCGCGGCGACAGCGACGCCGACCGCCCCGCCCGCAGCCGCGGCGAGCTCCACCTCGACACCCTGGTCGACCACCCCAGCACCACGCCGCACCCGGTCGACCCCGCGACGCCGGCCGTGATCCTCAACACCTCGGGCACCACCGGCGTTCCTCGCGGCGCGCTGCACTCGCACGCCGGCCTGCTGCTCAACGCCCGCGCCGTCGCCGCCGAGATGCTCCACCTCGACGAGCGCGACGTCCAGCTCGGCGCCCTGCCCATGCCCCACTCCTTCGGCATGAGCGCGGTGCTCAACGCCTCGGTGCTGGCCGGAGCATCGGTGGCCCTGATGCCCCGCTTCGACCCCGACGAGGCCCTGCGCACCATCGCCGAGCGCCGCGTCACCGTGCTCCAGGGCGTGCCGACGATGTTCTCGCGCCTGGTCAGCACCCGCGCCGCCCAACCGGCGTCGCAGGACCGCACGCCTCTCCCCTCGCTGCGCCTCACCGTGGTCAGCGGCGCCCCGCTGCCCGCCGGACTCGCCGCCGGGGTGCACCGCCACCTCTGCCGGCACATCGTCGAGCGCTGGGGCATGACCGAGGTCTCACCCCTGACCATGCGGGAGGTCCCCGAGGGCGACGGCGAGCCGGGCGACGTCGGCCGCCCGCTCTGGGGTGTCGCCGTCCGCGCCAGTGACAGCGGCGAGCTCGAGGCCGCCGCCCCCTCGATGTTCCTCGGCTACGCCGGCGACACCGTGGCCAGCCGCGCCGCCATGCACGACGGCTTCCTCCGCACCGGCGACCTCGGCCGCGTCGACCGCGACGGCCGGGTGGTGCTCACCGGGCGGCTCAAGGACCTGATCATCCGCGGCGGCAACAACGTCGCGGCGCGCGAGGTCGAGCACGTCCTCGAAGGC
The DNA here is from genome assembly GCA_035995545.1 of Candidatus Dormiibacterota bacterium. Classification (GTDB taxonomy): domain Bacteria; phylum Chloroflexota; class Dormibacteria; order Aeolococcales; family Aeolococcaceae; genus DASRDZ01. Next base: position 49,185 of record DASYKI010000018.1, on the reverse strand, counting down.
CATCCCGCGGTGCTGGAGGTGGCCGTGGTCGGGCTGCCCGACCCCGACATGGGCGAGGAGGTGGCCGCCGCCCTGGTCCTCGAGCCGGGGACGCCGCCGGGGATCGCCGGCGAGCTCCGCCGCCGCTGCGCCGAGCACCTCGCCGCGCACAAGCGCCCGCGCCACTGGTACGTGCTCGACCAGCTCCCGCGTACGGCATCAGGGAAGGTGCGCAAGGGTGAGCTGCGCGACGCGCTGCTCACCCTCGAACCTCTGGAGGCCGGTTGACCCGCGGTCACGCCCTCGGCGGCGCGCCTCAACCGCTTCGGAGTTCACAATTGCGCGCACCCGCCATGAGCAAGCGCCCCGCTGACGAGTGCCCCTATCCGCGTCCCTTCCCGACCGGCTTCCACGACTGTCCTGCCTATCGCTCGCAGTTGCTGCTTCCGCTGGACTCGCGCTACCGGCCGCTGGCTCCCGAGCGCACCTGCCAGCACCTCCAGGTCGGCAACGGCTCCGCGGCCGGGCGCTTCTACGGTCGCTGCGCGGTCGGCACCGCTGAGGATCGCCGGCGCTGGGCCGATCCCGAGCGCGAGCGCCTGCTCGCCGAGATCGAGGCGCTCCAGGAGGCGATGCAGGCGAGGGTGGGACAGCTCACCCAGGAGATGATCACCGCCAAGGGAGTGCAGCTGGCCGCCTTCAGCTCGCTCGGGCAGGGCACCGGCGTCGAGGCGGCCACTGCCGAGGTGCAGCGCATCGCCCGCCTGTACACGGTGGAGATCGAGGCGCTCTTCGAGGAGCAGGCGGACCGCCTGCAGCGCCTCAACCTGCCCATCGACACCCTGATGGAGCTCTTCCGCGTCGTCTTCGAGCGTTGGGTGCCGCAGCGGTCGATGGAGACCCCGGTCATCCCGGACGAGCTGGTGGAGCGATTTCCCGAGCAGGCCTGGTGGCTGCTCCGGCCGCGGAGCCCAGCGCGCTGAGCCTGCCGCCGGTCCCGCTGCCGCGCTACGGGGAGGCGGCCCTCGCCGACCTGGTGCCCTCGCTCTTCAGCGCCCTGGGCGCGCGCGACTTCGCCAACCCGCTGGGCGTGGCGCCCGCCGCGGTGGCCTGCATCTTCGTCGTCGACGGGCTGGGCTGGGAGCTGGTCGCCGCCCATCCCGGCGAGGCGCCGTTTCTCAACGCCTCGGGCGGCGGTCCGCTCACCGCGGGCTTCCCCGCCACGACCGCGACCAGCCTGGCCTCGCTGGGCACGGGACGGCCGCCGGGCGAGCACGGTCTGGTGGGCTACACCATGCTGCTCCCCGGCGAGGAGACCGCGCTCAACAACCTCTCGTGGGCGCCCTACGGGCTGCAGCCCGACGGCGGCCAGGGCGGCGGCGGCTTCCTGCATCCCCAGGTCCCCGAGGAGGTGCAGCCCGAGGCCACGGCGTTCGAGCGCGCCGCCGCCCAGGGCATCGCCACCACCCTGGTGGGCCCGCGCCAGCACGCCCACTCGGGGATGACCCGGGCCGTGCTCCGCGGCGGCAGCTACCGCACCGCCTTCACCCTGCCCGACCTGGTCGCGGTCACCGCCGAGGTGCTCGCCGAGCCGGGCCCCCAGCTCGTCTACAGCTACACGCCCGACCTCGACCTTGTGGGCCACATCCGCGGCGTCGACTCCGAGGCCTGGCGCCTCCAGCTCGCCGAGGTCGACCAGGCCGCCCAGGCGCTGGCCGAGCGCCTCCCCGCCGGCGGCCTGCTGGTGGTGACCGGCGACCACGGCATGGTCGACCTGGCCACGCGCGACCACGTCGACGTCGGCGACGTCCCGGCGCTGATGCAGGGCGTGCACCTGCTCGGCGGTGAGGCGCGGGCCCGGCACGTCTACGCGCACCCCGGCGCCGCGGGCGACGTGCTCGACACCTGGCGCTCCGTACTCGGCGACCGCATGTGGGTGGTGGCCGGCGACGAGGCGGTCGCCGCGGGATGGTTCGGGCCGACCGTCTCCGACCGCATCCGGCCGCGCATCGGCGACGTCGTCGCCGCCGCCTACGGGAACGTCGGCGTGATGCAGCGCGCGGTGGATCCTGCGCACGCGCGCCTGGTCGGACACCACGGGTCGATGACCGCGCGCGAGCAGCTCGTCCCGCTGATCACCGCGCGCCGCTGACTCGCGGAGGCGCCGCAGCACTCGACTTCCGGCCGATTCTGTCCCATATTGCGCAGCGCCACGATCACCTCAGAGGACAGCCGCATGGTCAAGGACTTCCGGGCTTTCGTGCTGCGGGGCAACGTCGTCGACCTCGCCGTCGGCGTCGTGATCGGCGCTGCGTTCGGGACCATCGTGGCCGCGCTGGTCGCCGACTTCCTGACGCCGCTCATCGGTGCGATCGTCGGCAAGCAATCGTTCGCCAACCTGTCCTTCAAGGTCAACAGCGCGGACTTCCTCTACGGCGACTTCATCAACAAGCTGCTCTCGTTCCTGCTCATCGCCGCGGTGGTGTTCTACCTCGTCGTGAAGCCGATGAACTACCTCATGACGCGCGCCCGCCGCGAGCCGCCCGCGGAACCCGACACCACCAAGTGCCCGGAATGCCTCAGCGTCATCCCCATCGCTGCGCGACGCTGCGCGTACTGCACCGCCCTGCAGCCGGGAGCCGCAACTCCCTAGCGATAATCGAGGGCATGGCAGCCTCCACCGTCTCCGTGCCGTCGTGGCGCGCCGTGCTCGGCTCCGGACGCGGACGGCTGACCACAGCGCTCGTCCTCGTCGAGTTCGTCGCCGGCATGGAGTCGATGGTGGTCGTCTCCGCCATGCCCAGGGTGCTCGCCGACCTCGGCGGCGTGGGCTTCTACGGCACGGTGTTCAGCGGCTACATGCTCGCCGGACTGGTCTCCATCCCCCTGGCCGGGCGCGCCGCCGACCGCCAGGGGCCGCGGGCGCCGTTCCTGCGCATGCTGGGCTGGTTCGCCCTGGGCACTGTGCTCTGCTCTCTGGCGCCGTCGATGCCGCTGCTCGCCCTGGCTCGCGTGGTCCAGGGCTACGGCGCGGGCGCGATGTACACCATCGCCTACGGCGCCGTGGCCAAGGCGTACCCGAGCGAGGCGCGGCCGCGCGTGCTGGCCCTCCTCGCGGGCGTCTGGGTGGTCTCCGGCCTGATCGCCCCCAGCATCGGCGCCGTCATGGCCACCACGGTGGGCTGGCGCTGGGCCTTCGCCGTTGCCCTGCCCCTGCTGGTGGTCACGCTGGCGCTGGCCCTGCCCGGCCTCTCCCGGCTGGGAGCCGACCCGGCGGTGAAGCCCATGCAGCCCACCTGGCCGGTGGTGCTTGCCGCGGCGTCCGGCCTGTGCCTGCTGGCCGGGTCGACGGCCGCCTGGTGGTCGGCCCCCCTCGCCGCCGCGGGGCTGGCCGGCGTCGGCGCCGCGCTGATGCGCCTGATGCCGCGCGGCTGGCTGCGCGCCGCGCCGGGAGCGCCCGCGGCGGTGATGCTCGCCCTGCTGCTCTACCTCGCCTTCTTCACCGCCGACAGCTTCCTCACCCTGCTGCTCACCGACGTGCGCGGGACCTCGGTGGCCGAGGCCGGAGTTGCGGTCACCCTTGTCTCGATCAGCTGGTCGGCGGGGAGCTGGTGGCAGTCGCGGGCGATCACCCGCCACTCGCCCGCCCGGCTGGCCGCCCTCGGGTCGGCCGTCTTCCTCGCCGGGACCGCGCTGGCCGCGGCGCTGCTGCTCGGCATCCCTCTCTGGGCCGGCTACGCGGGGTGGACGGTGGCCGGCTTCGGCGTGGGCGTCGCCTACCCGACGGTGCTGCTGGCCTCGATGAGCTACGCCCGCGAGGGCGACGAGACCAACGCCCTGGCGGCGCGCTTCGTGTCGGGGAGGGTCGGCATCATCCTCGGCACCGGTCTGGGTGGCGCTGCGGTGGCCGTGGTCCACGCCGCCGGCAGGCCGCTGGCCTGGGGACTGTGTGCGGTGTTCGCCATCGCCCTGGCAGGCGCGCTGGCCAGCACGCTGGTGTCGATCCGGCTGCGCGCCGCCTAGCGGCTAGAGGAAGCGGCGGCGGAGTGGAGCGGCCGCCAGCCCGGAGAAGCTCGCCCGGCGCACCGTGGTGCGGCGGCCAGGAACGCTGTGCACGCGCAGCGCGGCGGCGAGCGCGATCTCGACGGTGGCGAAGAGGATCACGGCGGCGACCACCCAGCCGGCCAGGACCGTGGGCAGCAGCACCGCGGCGGCGATGGAGTGCCAGCGGGCCTCGACCGCCAGGCAGGAGAGGGACGCGTCCTCGTGCATGCCCCTGAGAACGCCACCAACGCCGCAATCCTTGCGGCTGGTGCAGCGGATCGGGACGAGGGGTCCCTAGCGGCTCCGGTTGCGCGGAGAGCTGCTGCCCGTGCGGGTGCGGCGCGCCGCCTTGGCGGTGGCGGGCTTGACGGGCACGGCGACCCGGCGCCGCGTCGCCCGCGCCCGCGGCGGCGCGGCACGGTGCCCGTTGCCGCTCACCCGGTGGGCCAGCCCCAACAGCTCGCCGACGCCCGCCTCGATGCCCCTGGTGAGCACCTCGATGTCGGCGGTGGTGTCGTAGTCGCCGGTGACGCCGAAGTTGAGGGTGCCCATGTAGCTGAAGATGGCGATGCCGATGCGCACCCGGTTGGCGATGGGCACGTACGGGAAGGCCTCGCGCAGCGGACGTCCCAGTGCGTACAGCGGGAACTGCGGCCCCGGCACGTTGGTGGTCACCGTGTGCACGTTCCCCTGCGGGAGGCGCATCGCGGTGCGCATGCCCAGGGCCAGCAGCATCGGTGGCGCGAAGCCCGACATCGAGGTGAGCACCTCGCCGGCCACCGCCTGGCGCGACTCCTTGAGCCCCTCCATCTGGACGCGGATGGCGTTGAGCCGCTCGACGGGATCCTCGATGCCGACGGGCAGCTCGGCGAACATCGCCGAGACGCGGTTGTCGTACATGTTGCGCTGGTTGGCCGAGCGCACCGAGACCGGCACCATGGTGCGCACCACGCAGCCGTCGACGTCGCCGCCGCGGGCGATCAGCAGGTCGCGAAAGCCGCGCGTGATGGCGGCGAGGACGACGTCGTTGACGGTGCCGCCGAGCGACCGGCGGATCTCCTTGACCTCGGCCAGCGAACCGCGCGCCCAGGCGTAGCGGCGATGTGGACCGATCGGTCCGTTCAGGGTGGCAAGTCCCGAGGTGCTGGTCAGCCCCCAGATGGAACGCACCCCGCGCACCACGTCGGTGGCGCGGTGCAGGGTGTCGCGCGGTGCGCGCACCATGCGGCGCAGGCCGCGCACCTGCTCCAGCGGAGTGACCAGGTAGTCGACGACCGCATCGCCCACCAGGCGCACGCCGGTGGGCTCGGCGCGCGGCTTCCAGTTGTCGGGCACCGGCTGCGACGGCTTGGGCTCGGCGTCGAGGATGACGGCGAGCAGGTCGGTGCCGCTGATGCCGTCGACCATGCAGTGATGCACCTGGGAGACCAGGGCCCAGCGGTCCTCCTCCATCCCCTCGACGATCCAGATCGACCACAGCGGGCGGTCGCGGTCGAGACGCTGCCCCATCACCCTGCCGACGAGGTTGCGCAGCTGCTCGGCGTTGCCGGGCTTGGGCAGCGCCGTCTGGCGCACGTGGTACTCGAGGCGGAAGTGGGGATCGTCGACCCACACCGGGCGGCCCAGGTCGAGGGGCACGAAGCGCACCTTCTGCCGGTAGCGCGGCACCAGGGGCAGCTTGCCGCCGATCCAGCGCAGCACCTCCTCGTGCGACGGCGGCGGCCCGTCGAAGACCGCCACCGAGCCGATGTGCATGTGGCTGTTGGAGTCTTCGATGTGCAGGAAGGTGGCGTCCAGCGGGCTCATGCGATCCATGGCGTCTCGTCCCCTTATGCGCCCAGCGGCTCCAACCGTTCCTGCATCTGCGTCTCGCGCAGTCGACGGCGCATGGTCTCACGCACGGTGCGCACGATGCCAGGCGCACGCTGCGGGTCCATCGCCTGGGCGCTGCTGCCCATCGCCGCCAGCTCGTCGGCACCGGGCTCGATGACCACCACCGGTGTGCCACCGCGGCGCAGCTTGACCACCTCCTGGGTGAGCTGCAGGCGGCAGGCGGCGCGCAGCGCGCCATCCACGGAGAGCGCGGGAATCGTCCGCTGCGCCGACATCGGCGACACCACGATCACCAGGTCGAGGCCGAGGCCGGCGAGCACGTCGGCGTTGCTCGGCGACCAGGCACCGCCGTCGACGTGGCGCACCCCGCCGATGCGCACCGGCTGGAAGAACCCGGGGATGGCACACGACGCGGCCACCGCCTCGGGCACGCCGGCTTCGTCGGTGCTGCCAGGATCGCGGCCGAAGACGACGCGGCGCCCGTCGTCGAGCCGCACCGCGCAGATCCACAGGGCGCGCTCCGGCCACTCGCCGTCGGGGTAGACGCGGCGCAGCCCGGCGACGATGCGCTCGGTGGGCACGCGGCCCTCGGGCAGCGCGGCCGCGGCCAGGGTGCCGATGCGGGCGTCCCAGGGGCGGATGGCGGCGCGCAGGAAGCGCTGCGGTGCGGAGGGGCCGAGGCCGAACCAGGCGGGTCCGGCATGCCCGTTGCCGACCGCGGCGGGCGCGAGTGGCTCCGCTGCGGCGGTCTGCGCGCCCGAGCGCCCGGCGCGCTGGCGGACCAGGCGGGCGGCCCTGGCCGACATGGGCTCGCCGGCGATGCGCCGGGCGATGTCCGCCGGCTCCATGCCGCCGCGCAGCAGGGCCGCCACGCCAGAGCCCGCCGACGTCCCGACCACCACCTCGGCGTCGTCAGGGTGCCAGCCCGCCTCGGCGCACAGGGCATCCAGCACCCCGGCGTGGAAGGCGTGCCCGGCGATGCCGCCGGCGCCGAGCACCAATCCGATACGAGACATGGGGCCACAGTGTGCCCTCTCGGACTGCGGCGGGGAACGTGGCGAGTTGCCAGCGAGCCCGGCGAGGGGGCAGGATTGCAGTCCGGATGGCGACATTCAACCTCAGCACCATGCTCCGCGAGGCCACCCTGGCCAACCCCGACAAGGTGGCCGTGATCCTCGACGAGAACGTCCTGCCGTACCGCATGGTCGACGGCGCCGCCGACCGCGTCGCCCAGGCACTGCGCGACGGCGGCATCGCCCCCGGTTCGGCGGTGGGGCTGATGCTGCCCAACGTCCCCCAGTTCCCCATCGTCTACAACGGCATCCTTCGCGCCGGCTGCACGGCGGTGCCGATGAACGTCCTGCTCAAGGCGCCCGAGGTGCGGTACTACCTGGAGGACTCCGAGGCGCAGGCGTTCTTCTACTGGGCCGACTTCGCAGCGGAGGCGGTCAGGGGCGCGGCGGACGTGACCGGGCTGCGGCTGCGCGTCAGCGTCGCGGCGCTTCCCGGTGGCACGGCGCCGCCGGGCAGCGAGGACTTCATGTCGCTGCTGATGTCGGTGACGCCCAGCGGCGACATCGCGCCGACGCGTCCCGACGACACCGCGGTGATCCTCTACACCTCGGGAACCACCGGCAAGCCGAAGGGCGCGCTGCTCACCCACGACAACCTGCTGATGAACTGCATCGTCGGCGCGCGCATCTCCGCCGCCACCGCCGACGACGTCACCCTGGGGACGCTGCCGTTCTTCCACGCCTTCGGCGCCAGCAACGTGATGAACACGTCCATCTACGCGGGCGGCACGCTGTCACTGCTGCCCCGCTTCGATCCGGTCAGGGCGCTGCAGATGATCCAGCGCGACCGCATCTCGGTCTTCGCCGGTGTCCCCACCATGTACATCGCGTTTCTCAAGGCGTACGCAGAGGGCGAGTGGGACGTCTCGTCGCTGCGCCTGGCCATCAGCGGCGGCGCGGCGCTGCCCGAGCAGGTGCTGCGGGAGTTCGAGGAGAAGTTCGGCACGCCCATCCTGGAGGGGTACGGGCTCTCCGAGTCGTCGCCGTCGGCGACCTTCAACCGCCCCGACAGGCCGCGCAAGGTGGGCTCGATCGGGCTGCCCATCTGGGGCGTCGAGCTGAAGGTGCTCGGCGACGACGGCCAGACGCTCGGCGACGGCGAGAACGGCGAGATCTGCATCCGCGGCCACAACGTGATGAAGGGCTACCACAACCGCCCCGAGGCGACCGCCGAGACCATCGACGGGGACGGCTGGCTGCACACCGGCGACATCGGCTACCGCGACGCCGACGGCTACTACTTCATCGTCGACCGCAAGAAGGAAATGGTCATTCGTGGCGGATTCAACGTGTATCCGCGCGAGATCGAGGAGGTGCTGTACCAGCACCCCGCGGTGGCGGAGGCCGCCGTGTTCGGCACTCCCGACCCCACCATGGGCGAGGAGGTGGTCGCCGCCGTGGCCCTGCGCGCGGGGATGTCGGCCGGCGAGGACGAGCTGATCGGCTTCTGCAAGGAGCGCGTCGCCGCCTACAAGTACCCGCGCCGCGTCTGGGTGCTGGAGACGCTGCCCAAGGGGCCGACCGGCAAGATCCTCAAGCTGGAGCTCAAGGCACAGCTGGTCCCGGCGCAGGCCTAGGACCGGCTAGACCGCGCGCTCCGCGGGCCCCGCCGGTGCGCCGATGCCCTCGCCGTGGACGCCGTGCTCGGTGAAGTCGAGCACGGTGTCGACGAAGCGGTCAGCAGCTTCGAGCTGCGGCGTGTGGCCGATGTCCTCGAAGACCTCGAAGCGCCACGACGGGCAGACCGCCGCCGCCTGCCGCGCCGCCGCATACGACACCAGGCGATCCTCGGTGCCCTGCATGAGCATGGTCGGCGCGCTGATGCTGTGCATCATCGCCTCGAAGCGGCGGCGCCGGGCGACGACGCCGAGCAGCGACCGCGCCGCCTCCAGGTACGCCTCCATCGCGTACGGAAAGGTGCTGCGCTTGCGCGCCAGGGCCACGTGCGCGTCGTACACGTCCTGGCGGACGCGCGACGGGTCGACCGTGCAGAGCTTGATGGTCTCGCGCACCATGCCCTCGGGACCGAGGCGTTCGGCGCGGCGGCGCACGTACATCTCGCCGAGACCGGGCACGGCGTAGGCGGCGAACGCCGCCGTGATCACCAGGTTGGGACGCATGGTGAGCGGCTGCGGCAGCGCCGGGTCGACGAGGATGAGCGCCTGCACCAGGCGGGGGCGCCGGGCCGCCACCATCATCGCGATCAGCCCGCCCATCGAGTTGCCGGCGAGGATCACCGGGGTGCGCAGGGTGGCGAGGTAGTCGGTGAGCAGCTGCGCGTTGGCCTCGACGCTGCTCGACCGGCCCGCGGGCGGGGTCAGGCCGAAGCCGGCCAGGTCGGGCGCGGTGACGGCGAAGCGCTCGGCAAGCCGGGGGCCGACCGCCAGCCAGTTGGCGTGGGAGCCGCCCAGGCCGTGCACCAGCACCATCGGGGTGCCGCTGCCACCGAAGTCGGCAACGTGGACCGGCCCGCCGATGTCGACCGTGGTGCTGCGCATCGCGCCCATCGTATCCCCAGCGCCCGCCGCGGGTGACGGATCGGTTGCATCGGCGTCGCGAGAGACCGATATTCCGCAGAGCGGCGGCCGCCTCGGCGACACTTCCCGCGATGCCCAGGCAGCAGACCAAGGTCCGTCGTCGCCCGCTCGACCATCTTCGCCAGAAGATGTGGGCCGTCCCCGCATGGTTCCGGCTGTGCGTGCTGCGCCGCAGCGGCCCGACACGGGCCCAGCGCCGCCGCGCCCGCGGCGCGCAGGTCCGCTAGGCGGTCAGCGACAGCATCGGCGCGGCGTAGCCCCGGAGCACCTGCTCCATCATGGGATCGCTGCCGGCGATGGTGAGGAAGACGTCGGCGACCTCGGGGTCGAACTGCCGGCCGCGATGCGCGCGCACCTCCTCGATGACGTGCTCGGGGCTGCGCGGCGGCGAGTAGGGCCGCCCGTTGATCATCACGTCGACGGCGTCGGACACGGCGACGATGCGCGCGCCGATGGGGATGTCCTGACCGGCGAGGCGGTCCGGATAGCCGCTGCCGTCGAAGCGCTCGTGGTGGTGGCGCACGATGGTGCGCGCCTTGCGCCACTGCTCGACGCCCTCCATCAGCGACGCACCCAATTCGGGATGGCTGCGCATCGTCTCCCACTCGTGGGGCTCGAGCGGGCCCGCCTTGTGCAGGATGGCGTCGGGCACGGCGATCTTGCCCACGTCGTGCAGGCAGGCGCCGAGACGGATGCTGTGACGCTCGCCCTCGGGGATCGCCATGGCCTCCGCGATCCGGTCGGACATGGCCACAAGCCGGCGGCAGTGGGCGTGGGTCTCGATGTCGCGCGCCTCGACGACGTCGGCCAGCATCATGGTGAAGCGCTCCAGCATGGGCACCACCATGCGCAACCGGATGGCGTCCTCGGAGAGGCGGCGGCGCTCGCAGGCGCGGGACACGGTGATGCGCAGCAGGTCGCGGGTGAACGGCTTGACCAGGTAGCCGATCGCCCCTGCCGACATCGCCTTCACCGCGACGTCGAACTCCGCCGAGCCGGTGACCATGATCGAGGGCAGGCCGGGATCCATGCGGTGAGCCACCGCGACCAGCTCCAGCCCGTTGACGCCGGGAAGGTGGTAGTCGCTGAGCAGCACGTCGATGTGCGTCTCGGAGGCGAGCAGGCTGACGGCCTGGGCGCCGTCGCCGCAGGTCAGCACGTCGAAGCCGTCGTGCTCCAGCGACAACCGCATGAACTTGCGGACCGTCGGGTCGTCGTCGACGACCAGGACCGTGGAACTCATTCCCTACTTCGACAACTTCAGTGGAGTGGACTGGTGCTATAGGTGATACCGGGAAGTTGAGTATTCACAAATCTTAGCCGCCTTCGTCACACGACACCGGATCGTTACAGGTGAGATCGCGCCAGGCACGTCACAAACCCGCACCGTTGTGCGAGTGGCGCTCAGGCGACCGGGGTTGTCGCCTCCGCGGCCTCCTTGAGACGCGACAAGGTCACCGCCATGGTGTCCTGGTTGCGGCTGGTCCGATCCGCGCCGGGCGTCCCCAGCAGGAGCACGGTGCCGAGAAATCGGATCAGCGCGCCGCGACGGTCCTCGGTGGACTCGGTGAGGGTGACCCCGCCGCCCGGACGCGCGGTGATCCGGTAGGTCCAGCGCGCCACCGGCAGTCCGGCCGAGTGGACGTCGAAGGTCAGCTCGCGCCCGGGATCGGCGACCACCACCGTGCCCGTGGTGCTCCAGCGGCGCGCCCCGATGCGGTTGCGGCCGGTGAAGCGCACCCCCGGCGCAGCCTGGGTGGCCCCGCCCTGCCAGTCGCAGCGGTAGCACTCGGGGCTCCAGCGCCCCATGGAGGGCAGGTCGGCGACGAGCGCGTAGACGTCGTCGGGGCTGGCGTCGATGTCGATGCTGACTTCCGGCATGGTGAGCCTCCCTCAGGCCTGGCTAGGACAGCTGGGTGCGGAGGAAGTCGACCATCATCGGCCAGAGCCGCTGCGCCGCTTCCTCTCGATAGGACGGACGGAAGTCGGCAAAGAATGCATGGCCCGCGTTGTCGAAGATCTCCAGGGTCACGTCCTTGCCGGCCGCCCGCAGGTCGTCGTGGAGGCGGCGTAGCAGCTCAGGCGACGGGTTCTGGTCCTCGGCGCCGCCGATGAGCAGCAGCGGGCAGTGCAGCCCGGGGGCCAGGTCGGTCACCTTGACGGGACGCTTGGGCGTGACCTCCGCATCCGGGGAGGCGCGGTCGATGTTGCCGCCCCAGCAGTCGACGGCCGCGGCGAAGGCGTCGCTGGTCGAGGTGGCCAGCAGCGTGTAGCGGCCGCCCATGCAGAAGCCGACGACACCCACCCTCCCGCTGCTGCCGTCGAGACCGCGCAGGTGGGCCGCGGCGGCGGTGACGTCGGCGACGACCTCCGCGTCGTCCAGCGTGGACATGGCGCGCATCACGTCCGCCATGTCGTCGGGCCTGGGCATGCCCGTGCGGACGAAGAGGTCGGGCGCGATGGCGTCGAAGCCGACGTTGGCGAAGCGGCGGACGACGTCTCGGGTGTGCTCGGTCAGGCCGAATGCGTCGTGGATGACCACAACCCCGGGACGCAGCCCGGCGCCGCGGGGACGCGCCCGGTACGCGCCGACCGCCACGTCGCCGCTCTGCACCACGACGTCGGCGGTGTCCAGCCGGCTGGGATCCTCGACGGCACCGGGAACGGGCATGCGTCGTCACCTCATCTGGAGTGGCGTCCTGCGGGGAGCGCTGACGATCCTAGTCCGCTCGGCCGGGCTGCCGGCGGGACGCGCTCAGCGACCCCCGCGCGGAGCGGCGCCGCCACGAGGCAGCACCGGTGGCAGGCGCGGGCTGGGGACGTACTCCACCGATTCGGTGCGTCCCTTGGGCTGCGGGTAGAGGTCCATCAGGCTGCGCTCCTCATCGGGAACGCCGACGCGCACCGGCAGGCCGAGCTGCTGCAGCTCCGCGGCCATCAGGGGATGGTCGTGAGTCCACGTGCCGGTCGACAGCACCTCGGCGAGATCGTCGGCGCGCTGCGGCTCCATGTGGCGTTCCAGCAGCGCCCTGGTGAGTGCCTTCACCTGTCGCAGTGCCTTGCGCGAGATGTCGGCCATGAGCAGCGTCTGGTCGTCGTGGTCGCCGGGCAGCGCGGCGACCTCGACATACGAACGCGCGGCCACCTGTCCCAGCTGGGGATCCACCGGACCCATCGCCGCATGGCGGTCGATCACGATCTCGTCCGCAGCCAGCGCGATCAGCGTGCCGCCGCTCATCGCGTAATGCGGCACGACGGCAATGACCCGGCCGTCGTGATCGGCGAGTGCGCGCGCGATCTGGCTCGCCGCAAGCACGACACCACCGGGCGTGTGCAGGATGATCTCGATCGCCTTGCCGGCGGGCGTCTGCCGCACCGCCTTGAGAACGCTCTGCGCGTCGTCGATGTCGATGTAGCGCGCCAGCGGGATGCCGAGGATGGAGATCGTCTCCTGGCGGTGGATCAGGGTGATCACCGTGGCGTCGCGCTTCGACGCAATGCGCGATAGAGCGTTCCTGCGCGCAATCTGCATCTGGTACTTCTCCACCACCGGCTGCAGGGAGCTGAGGATGAAGAAGAGCCAGAGAAAGTCGAGTGGGCTCACTGACCAGCGACGGTACCAGCGCTGTTCTCTGTCGATCCATAGCAAGGCTGTTGGAAAGGGTGAGGCGGCCGCCGTGCGGAGGCGGACGCCCCACGCTCCGTCGCGAACCGACCCACCATTGTCACTATCAGATTTTGTGATATTGTCTAGGTGGCTGTGCCATGGACCGCCACGGCTCCATGAAGCGAGCCGGGCCTGGGAGGACGGACGATGACCGAGGGGCGATCCAACAACGACGTGAAGAGCCGGGTTTCCCCGGGGTCTCCCGCACGGGAGGACGTGCCCGGCGCCACCGTCGGGCTCGACGACATGCTCAACGGCAAGGGCCGGGCTGCGGAGGTGGTCACGGACACGCTGACCAACCTGGCCAACGGCGTCGCCGAGCGGACGGCGGCCACGCTTCGCGACGAGATGGCTGCGCGCAACCTGCCAGAACGGGCGAAGCAGGCAGGCGTCGGGCTCGGCGAGCTGGGCGCGTCCGGGGTGCTGGGCTTGGGCGCCGTCGGCGCGCTGGCGGCCGCCGGGATCGCCGGGCTGTCCAAGGCAATGCCGGTCTGGGCGGCGTCGTTGGTCGGCGCCGCCATCCTGGGTGGTGCGGCGGCGGGGCTGGCCGTGGCCGGACAGCGGCACATTCGCGCCAACATCGACTCCGCGAACGCGCCTGCGGCGGCGTAGCCGCGATGCATGCCGACGTGAATGCGGACGGGCCTCCCGGTGACGAGATCACAGCGCCGGCGGCTGAGGAGATCCGGCGGGGCAGCCAGCCGGACACCCTCCTCGACGGCGAGAACCCGAACTCGACACACCCCGAGGATGCGGTGCACTGGCTGCGCGTCTACGGTGAGCTGCTCACCCTCAAGACGGAGCTCCTGCAGCGCGCCGAGGAGGTGCTGTCCGGCGCAACCGACGACGCCATCAAGGAGGCGCAGCTGGATACCCGCCTGCTGCGCGCGGAGGCGGAGCGCTTCCGGCGGCGGCGGGCATTCTGGACGGAGCGCGCCCGGGAGCTCGGCGAGCCACGTTGATGACAGGGGCAGGCGACGCGCTAGGTGACGACGACGTCGTATGTGACCGTCGTTGTTCCGATGACGACGGTGATCGTCGTTTGTCCCGGACGGGCCGCGAGCTAGTCAGCAATGAATTGCGCCTGCGACAACGACCATTGCAGGTTCTGGCTCTGAACGTGCTGGAGGGCGGTCGGTCTCAGCGAAGAGTTGTGGGCGGGGCAGGATTCGAACCTGCGACCAAAGGGTTATGAGCCCCTCGCTCTAACCGGCTGAGCTACCCGCCCACCGGGCAGGGCGGAACTCTACCGCGCCGGACACAGAGACGCCCGGCACCCGCGGGGACGATCCCCGCGGGGCCAGGCGTGTATAGGACTGGGGAGGGTTAGGCGGCGACGACGGCGGCCTGCACCACCTCGCTGTTGCCGCTGATCTTCACCTTCTCGCCGACCACCAGGCGGCCGGCCTCGAGAACCTGGTTCCAGACGAGGCCGAAGTCGGTGCGGTTGATCTCGCCCTCGACGTTGACCGCGGCACGGCGGCTGCCCCAGGGATCGGTGATGAACTCGGTGAGCTCGGCCTGGAGGGTCACCGGGCGGGTGACGCCGCGGATGGTCAGGTCACCCTCGACCTCGTACTTCTCGTCGCGCAGGTGCTTGATCGAAGTGGTGACGAAGGTCAAGGTGGGGTGGTTGTCGACGTCGAAGAAGTCGGCGCTGCGGAGGTGGGTGTCGCGGCGCTCGTCGCGGGTGTCGATGCTGGCGATCTCGATCTCGACGCGCCCGGTGGACTTGGTGAGGTTCTCCTCGTCGAAGTCGGCGGTGCCGGTGACGGTGTGGAAGGTGCCCTTGACGGTCGCGAGACCGAGGTGTCGGACCGCGAACTCGACCGAGGCGTGGCTGCTGTCGATGGACCAGCTGCTCATGAGGTGTGCTCCTAACATGCCTGCCGCGGCGACCTGCCGCGGACCGTCGGCGGGGGAACTGCCGTCCGGTGCCAGGATCATTCCACATAGCGCTATGTCTTGTCAAGTGCTATGCTTCAGCCATGCACTCAACCATTCGAAGCGCCGGAACAGGGCAAAGCGCTCTATGCTTCGGGGCAGACCATCCCATGGACGAACATACTTTCTGCGCGGTCGCCGAGGCCATCCAGCTTCTCCAGGAGAAGTGGACTCTCCACATCATCCGCGCCCTCCTCCCCGGCCCTCTCGGCTTCAACGAGCTCGGGCGCGCCGCCGGGGGCTGCAACCCGGCCACCCTGGCGCAGCGCCTCGACCGCCTCGAATCGCAGGGCATCCTGACCCGCACCGTCGAGTCGGTGATGCCGCCGCGCACCTCCTACAAGCTCACCTGCTCCGGCTACGAGCTGCAGGAGGTCATCGACGCCATCGACCGCTGGGGCCGGCGCAACATCCCCGGGCCCGGCGCCGGCGCCAGGCCGGCACTCGAGCACGACGAGGCAGCCGCCACCGCGCGGTAGAGGGCATTCAGGCCCGGCGGACCCGAGCCTCGCCGTCCGCTACGCTTGCTCCGCATGGCAACCGACAGCGCCGCCACCCAGCCGCAGGGAGCCGTGGCGCGCCCGGAGAAGCGCCTCTACTTCCTCCTCATTGCGCTGGCGGCGCGGACCCGGGCGGACTGCCTGGGGCGCCGGGTCGGCGCGGTGATCGTCCGCGAGGACCGGGTGCTCAGCACCGGATACAACGGCACCCCCTTCGGGATGCCCAACTGCTCGGAGGGCGGCTGCCACCGCTGCCTGCATCGCGATGACGAGCCCTACCTGCGCGGCGGCGCGTACGACGTGTGCCTCTGCGTGCACGCGGAGCAGAACGCGCTGCTCACCGCGGCACGGTTCGGGCAGCAGACGTACGGGGCGGCGCTGACCAGTACCACCCAGCCCTGCTTCGGGTGCCTCAAGGAGATGCTCCAGGCGGGCATCGAGGAGGTGCGCTACCTGCACGCCTGGGATCCGATCGAGGCCTACAAGGACGAGGCGCTGGCGAAGCAGTATGCGGCGCTGCGAAGCAGGTTCAAGGTGTTCGAGACCGTCGGAGATCCGGCGATGGATGACCCCAACCTGTTTGCGCCGTTGATCAGCAGGGCTCGGGGGTAGCCGGGGAACGGGCCGTCCATCGCGGGGGCGCCACCGTTCACTCCGCGCGGTCGACGAGCTGGACCTTCTCTCCGTCCCAGGTCTGGGCCAGGGCGGCGACACGGGAGAGGGTGTCGATCTCGGCGACGGGCTTGTCGTGGCGCCAGCGGGCGATGCGGGGGAAGCGCAGCGCGTAGCCACTGCGGTGGCGTGACGACGGCTGGACCCGGTCGAAGGCGATCTCCAGGACGATCTGCGGAATGACCGCGCGGTAGCGGCCCTGCTCGCTGACGGTGATCGACGTCAGCAGCTCGGTCATCTCGGCGATCTCGACGTCGGTGAGACCGGTGTAGGCCTTGCCGATCGGCACCAGCTCGTCGGAGTCGTCGACGCGCACGGAGAAGGTGACGTCGCTCAGGACATCGCGCCGCTTGCCGTGCCCGAGCTCGGCGCCGGTGACGACGACGTCGAGGGTGTCGAGCGGTTTCTTCAGCTTCAGCCAGGACAATCCACGGCGCCCGGGGGTGTACGGAGAGTCGGGATCCTTGGCGATCAGGCCTTCGTTGAGACGGGCGCGTGCGTTGTCGAAGAGTGCGTCGACCGCCCCGGCGCCGCGGGCGTGCTCCTGGTGCGCGGCGGCCAGCGCGCCGCCGAGGTGCAGAGCGTCGAGGCGCGCGCGTCGCGAGCGCAGCGACTCGTCGAGCAGCGACTCGCCGTCCTGGTAGAGGACGTCCCAGGCGACGAAGATCACCGGGACGCGCTGCATCACAGCGAGCGCCGGCGCCTTGCGTCCCAGCCGCGTCTGCAGCGCCGCGAACGGCATCACACGGCCGTCGCGATAGGCGAGCACCTCGCCGTCGAGGAGCATCTCGCCGGGCAGGTCCGCCGCGGCCTCGGCGACCTCGGGGAACTGCGAGGTGATGTCCTTGAGGTCGCGGGAGAACAGCATCACGCGGCCGGAATCGCGGTGCACCTGGCAGCGGACGCCGTCGTACTTGTCCTCAACCCACACCTCGTCGCCCATGCGCGCCACCACCTCCGCAGCGTCCGCAACCGGCGAGGCGAGCATGAAGCGCATCGGCGCGAACAGCCGCGGCGCCGCCTCCCCCAGCCGATCCTGCCGCGCCAGCAAGGCCACCTCGCCGAGGTCACCGATGACCATGTCGGCGCGCGACACCGCGGTCCGGTCACGCGCGAACGCGAGCGCGATGGCCTCCTCGACCAGCCCCTCGCGCAGCCCGATGCGCATCTCCCCGGTGATCAGCTTGACGACGTACTTGGCCTCCAGCGGCGTGCAGCTGCGCAGGAGGTCCTCAAGCAGCGACGCGCGCTCCGCCGTCGACGACGCGGCGGCGATGCCCTCGAAGGTGTGCACCACGTCGAGGATGTCGACGCCCGGCGCACCGGCACAGGCGCGCAGCAGCACGTCGTGCGCAGCACCGCCCGCGTCGCCGTGCCGCGCCCAGGCGGCGCTCATGTCCTCTGACGTCGCGTCGCCGATCGACCGCAGCACGCCCCACAGCGCGGCGCCACCGACCGAGAGCACGCGCATGTCCCAGGTGGGAAACACCAGTCCAGCGAAGAAGCGCGCCGCCACGCCCACCCGAGTTTCGTCCACTTTCTGCAGATACTCAGCGAGCAGGCGCACCTTCTCCAGCTTGGAGGTCGTCGCCGCGATGCGCTCGGCAGTCTCGGCGAAGCGCCGCATCAGTACGGCAGCTCGTCGTGGTCCATGCCGAAGTGGTGGCCGACCTCGTGGAGGATG
Source organism: Candidatus Dormiibacterota bacterium (assembly GCA_035995545.1). Classification (GTDB taxonomy): domain Bacteria; phylum Chloroflexota; class Dormibacteria; order Aeolococcales; family Aeolococcaceae; genus DASRDZ01. Next base: position 31,252 of record DASYKI010000018.1, on the reverse strand, counting down.
GTGCGGCGGATCTCCTCGGTGAGCTCGCCGAGGTTGGCGCAGACGTTCTCGTGGTTGCGCTGGTAGAGCACGATGCGCTCGGGGAAGTCGTCGCCCAGTGCGGTGGCGCCGGTGTAGATGCCGAGCAGGTCGGGGTCTCCCCCGTCCTCGACGTCCTCCTCGTCGGGCAGCTCCTCGACGGCGACGATGGTGTTGTCCATGCGCTCCTTGAAGCGCTGCGGGATGCTCTTCCAGACGTCGGCGGCAATCCGGTCGAACTCGAAGGCGGCGATGCGCAGGGGCACCACGAAGTGCTCGGCGTCGAGCCCGTTGGCGCGGCGGAAGGCCTCCTTGGCGCCGTCCTTGTCGCCGGTCCAGACGCGGGCGCGGCCCAGGGCGTTCCAGGCGTGGGCGTCCTCCGGTTCGAGGGTGGCCGCCTCCTCCAGCCAGGCGGCCGCGTCCTCGAAGCGGGCCAGGCGGTAGGCGGCCAGGCCGCGCTCGTACCAGGCGGGGCCGTCCTCCGGGTCCCACTCGCAGGCCTGGGCGGCGGCCTTCTCCGCCTCCTTGAGGCGGCCGAGGCTGCGCAGGGCCTCGGCGCGCACCACCTGCGCGCTGACCGCCTCGGGGGATGCCTTGGCGGCGTCCTTGAGCACCGACTCGAGAATGCGCAGGGCGGCGCGCGGGTCGTTCTCCTCGATGGCGGCGTCGGCCTGCTCGAGGCGGCCGGCGAGGTCGTTGGGGTCGGCGACGGCGCGCCGCCGGAAGAGAGGCATCCGCCTTTCTACCTCACGGGAGCGGGCGGGTGGGGCGCGCTGAGCAGCGGAGCGGCGGCGGCGGGGTCCACGTGGACCAGCGGCTGGTGGCCGCCACCGACGCCGCTCGGACCGCGGGCGAGCAGGGCGGCGACGAACGCCGAGGCGCTGGCGGCGGCGTCGACCGGGTCGGCCCCGCGGGCCAGGAAGGCGGCCAGGGCGGCGCTGAAGCTGCAGCCGGTGCCGTGCCGGTCGGGGCCGGGGACGCGCGGGTGGGTCAGCTCGACGAAGCTGCCGGGGCCGCCGCCGCGGGTGTCGAGGACCAGGTCGGTCACCACCGCGCCACTCGCGCCGCCGCCATCAGCGTGGCCGCCGGTGATCACCACCACGGCCGGGCCCATCGCAGCGATGGCGCGCGCGGCCTGGCGCACCTCGTCCGGCGTGGCCACCGGCAGGCCACTGAGGGCTGCGGCCTCGGGCAGGTTGGGGGTCGCCACCAGCGCCAGCGGCAGCAGGGCATCGCGCAGGGTGACCAGGGCGGCGCCGGCGGTCAACGACGCCCCGCTGGTGGCGCGCAGCACCGGGTCGACCACGACCCGCTCGGCACCGTGCATCTCCAGCCGCTGCGCGACCACCGCGACGATCTCGGCAGTCGGCAGCATCCCCGTCTTCCACGCGGCGGGGGCGAGGTCGAGAGCGACCGCGTCGATCTGCCGGGCGACCATCTCCAGCGAGACGGCCTCGATCGCGTGAACCGCGCTGGTGTCCTGGGCGGTGACCGCGGTCACCACGCTGGCGCCGTGCACACCGCAGGCGGCGAAGCTCAGCAGGTCGGCCTGGACGCCGGCGCCGCCGCCGGAATCGCTGCCGGCCACGGTGCAGGCCACGGGTCGCCGGTTTATGTCCATCATGTCCAGAACTACGCAGATGCCGGCCGATGCTATCACGACCGCCGCACCCGTCCCGGGGGGCTGACAGTGGTGTGACGAGTCCCCTGCGTCGGCCCGCGATGCCCTTTACAGGTTTACAACAGGACCAATGAGCGCCCAATCCCCCCTGCCTGTCCCGGAGTCGCCCGCGTCGCTGCGCGCCGCCCTGTTTCCCCCCACTCCCCCGCAGCGCCCGGCCAGGCCCGCCGCCGTTCCCCCCGGTCCGGCCGGCCAGTCCGCGCACAACGCGGCGCTCCTGCCCACCGCTCCCGAGCTGCTGGCGGCCTCCCCCAACCTGCAGCGGCTCTGCGAGAGCTACCACAACACCCGGCGCCGCATGGTCGAGCGCGGCCGGCGCCAGCGGCTGGGCATCGCGGCCATGGTCTGCGGCCTGGCGGTGGCCTCGTTCATGCTCTTCCGCAACGGCAGCCTGGCCGACACCACGGTGACCCTGCTCATGGTCACGGTCGGGCTGGCCAGCACGGCGGGCCTGGTGGTGCTGGGCATGCTCTGGCTGCGCCAGGACCGCCAGCTCCGCGCCGCGCAGGGTGAGCGGCTGCAGCGAGCGCTGCAGTTCAACTGCACCCTGCCTGAGGAGAGCCTGCTCGCCTTCCGGAGGATCGTGCAGCCGCAGCAGGCCTTCTTCGACGTCTACGCGGTGTGGTGCACCGACCATCCCGACCGGCGCAGCGCGCTGAGCACCCTGCTCGGGTCGGTCACCGGGACGCGCCGCCCCGCCTCGGCCTGATACAAGAACAGGGCCCGGCGCAGCAGGCGAGTCGTCCTCGCTGCCACGCCGAGCCCCGCTCGACTCAGGTCTCTACAACCTACGCGTTGAGGTTGAAGACACCCTCCTGGGCGGAGGTCACGTCACCACCATTCGGGGTGGCGCCGAGCTGGACCTGGATGCAGGACCGGCCCGAGGTGTAGGTGCCGCCGTCCTGCTCGACCGTGAACGTGTCGGAGCCGTCGATCGGCGCCGGGTTGTTCTGGTCTTCGCAGGGCGCGCTGCCCTCGGTGGGACCAGCCGGGAGACCGCTGGTCACGGTGATCGTGGTGCTCTCGCGATGGCCGGTGCAGGGCACGCCGCTCCTGGTGGCCATGCCCTCGGCGTCGCCACTGGCACCCTCGGTGCCGTTGTCCTGATCGACGTACGCGCGCACGTCGACCGAGCCGACGGTGGTCGAGCACAGGTAGTCGACCTTGACCTTGACGTCGTTGCCGCCGTTCTTGGTCGAGGCGCCCTGGATGCTCACCCAGCTCACCGTGCCGCTCCCGTCACCGAGGCGGATGGGACGGTCGTCCTGTCCCATGTCATTCCCGCCCTGGTCGAGCGATGCCTTGACCTGGGCCACGCCCCGGATGTACGGCTGCTCGTTGTCGACGCTGTCGGCCCAGACGGTGATCCACTTGCTCGCCTCTTCACCCTTGCAGGTGACCGGCACGCTCTCCGCCTCACCCTCGCTCTCGTGGTTGGGGAGCGACTGGTGCACGGTGAGGTCCACGACGACGTACGGCGCCCCCTGAGGACACCAGTAGCTCAGCCGCACCTTGACGGCCGCGCCGTCATTGATGATGCGGTTGTCCTCCTCGTGGATCAGCACCTTCCAGACGGTGTTCGGTGTCGCCGCGTGCACCACGCCCGGGTTCATCCCGAGCGCGACGATGGGCACGGCCACCAAACCGAGTAGATGGCGTTTTCTCATGATCTGCCCTCTGCCTGTTGTCCCATTGCGCCAGAAATGGCGCGTCTCTGCCTGCGCAGTCTGCGTCTAGCGAATGGCTGGAGGTCAAGAAAAGACCCGCCAATGGTTGTGCAGAGAATCGGGGACCGCCGTCCTGCTAGGCTGCCGCTCGATGTTCGGCGCCATCGACATCGGCGGCACCAAGCTGCTCGCCGCCGTGGCGGGTGACGACCTGCGGCCGCGCCCGGCGGTGCGCCGCGCGACCCCGCCGGACAGCGCCGTCGAGACGCTGGCCGAGCTGCTCGACGCGGCGCGGCAGGGCGCGGGGCTCGACGGCATCGCGGTGGCCACGCCGGGGCCCTTCGACCGCGAGCGCGGCGTCATCCTCAATGCGCCCAACGTGCCGCCGGCGTGGCAGGACGTGCCGCTTGCCGAGGCGCTGTCGCAGCGCTACGGCTGCCCGGTTGTGGTCGAGAACGACGCCAACTGCGCGGCGCTCGCCGAGGCGCTGCACGGCGCGGCGGCGGGCCTGGCGCACGTCCTCTACTACACCGTGTCGACCGGCATCGGCTCGGGCGTGGTGCACGACGGTCGCCTGCTGGTGGGGCGGCACGACACCGAGGGCGGCCACCAGGTGCTGTGGCCGTCGTGGCTGGGCGAGGCACCGCCGTGCGGGTGCGGCGGAGCCGGATGCCTGGAGGCGCTGGCCTCGGGCAGCGCCATCGAGCGCCGCTTCGGGGTGCGCGCGGAGCACCTCGACGACCAGGCTGCATGGGACGACGTCGGCCGCTGGCTGGGACTCGCCGTCGTCAATGCCACCGCACTGCACGACCCGGAGGCCGTCGTCTTCGGCGGCGGGGTGTGCGCGTCATGGTCGCGGTTCTGGCCGGCCATGTCAGCAACCATCGAGCGCAACCTGCGGCTGCAGCCGGCGCCGCGAGTGCTCCGGGCCAAGCTCGGGGACGACCGCAACCTCTGGGGCGCCCTGGCCCTGCTGCGCGCCGACTAGAGCGGCAGCGCATAGAGCCGGCCGTTCTGGCAGGCGACGTAGAGGTGTCCCGCCGCGATGGCCGGCGAGCCCGTCGCCGGCGCGGGCGCCGTCCAGGACGCGGTCTCCTTCCCCGTGCCGACGTCGAGGACGTGCAGCAGCCCGTCGTCGTCGATGACGAAGACGCGATCGCCCGCCGCCACCACCGCGCGGGACACCCGGGCGCCGAGGTCGGCATGCCAGCGCTCGCTGCCGTCGGCGACGGCCAGCGCGTGCACCGTGCCGGAGACGTCGGCGGCGAGCACCACGCCGCTGCTCTCGGCCATCGGCGCCTGCACCTCGCCGACGTCGACGCTCCAGTGCAGCCTGCCGCTGCCGGGGTCGAGCGCGGCGACGCTGTGGTCGGCGCTGGCCACGACCACGTTGTTTCCGTCGTACATGGCAGGAAGGGTGATGATCCCATGCGTGGTGTAGGTCCAGAGCTGCTTGCCCTTGGTGCCGAGCGCGTAGAGGTTCTGGTCGAGGTCGCCGATCCAGATGCGGGTGTGGTCGCTGGCGGGCGAGGCGAAGACGGCGGCGGTGAAGCGCTTGCGGTAGGCGTTGACGCCGTCGCTGAGCTGGTAGCCGTCGAGCACGTGGGTGCGGTCGAGCGAACCCGCCGCCGTGGCGAAGGAGAGGCCCGCATAGGCGACGCCGTCGACGATCTCGGGCGGGGAGACCACCTCGTCGGCGACCTGCACTCCCCAGCGGCGCTGATGGCTGCGCAGGTCGACCGCGCGCAGCGCTCCGGCCGGCTCCCCGGAGCTCGACTGGAAGCTGGTGCCCACCGCGGCGCCACAGCCGTCGACGGCGATGGGCACGCCCACCTTGCCCTGCTCAGCGCCGAGCGGGTCGCTGCTCCACTGCCTGGCGCCACTGGCGGCGGAGATGGCGACCAGGGTGCCGGTGTCGGTGGCGGTGTAGACGGTGCCGTTCGACACCGCGGGCGGGGCGGTGACCCGGTCGGAGGCCGGCGCCGACGGCGGCGGGTAGCTCCACGACGGCGCCCATCCCCTGCCCGGGTCGTGGATGCCGCCGCTGGCGACGCCGAGCTGCTGCGGGCCCCCACCGGCCCCGTTCCAGCCGCTCCTGTCCGGGTCGCAGGAGGCGACGCTGGTGTCGGTGCGGAACACCGTGAACAGGCCGGCGCCGATGGCGATGGTGGCCACGATGGCGCCGATCGCCAGCAGCACCAGACGCCGGCCGGGGAGCGCGGAGGTGGCGGCGGCCGGCGGCGACGGGGGCGACGGCAGCCCCTGCGGCGGGGACGGCGGCGGCGGCACGCGTTTGCCCCGCGAGCCGCGGCGCCGCTGCTGGGGGGGCATGACGGTGGGCCAGTGTAGGGACCGGTACACTCGCGTCGCCCATGGATGCTGCAGCGCGGTTCAGCGAAGTCAACCTGATCGCCGACCCGCTCTACGGCTACATCGAGATCACCAAGGGCCGCGGCGGCGACGCGGGCGAGCAGCACCTGCTCGACACGCCGTGGCTTCAGCGGCTGCGTCGCATCCACCAGCTGCAGTCGGCGTGGTGGGTCTTCCCCACCGCCGAGCACTCCCGCTTCGCCCACCTGCTCGGCGCCATGCACCTCGCCGGACTGTTCGCGCGACAGCTGGAACCGACGCTGCGATCCGCCTTTCCCGACGCGCCGTCCGCGGCCTGCATCGAGGAGACGCTGCGACTCGCCGGCCTGCTGCACGACGTGGGCCACGGTCCCTTCGGACACTTCTTCGACCGCGAGGTGCTCGCCGAGTACGGCATCGACCACGAGGACATCGGGCGCCACCTGGTCTGTGTCGAGCTGGCCGATGTCATCGCGTCGCTGCGCGCATCGCCCTCGGGGGCGTTCGCTCCCGGCGAGCGCGTCGACCCGCGCTGGGTGGCCTGGGTGATGGCGCCCGCGGAGATGGACGGCTACGTGCCGCCCGCATGGCTGCGCGCCGTCAAGCCGTTGCTCTGCGGACCGGCGACGGTCGACAACCTCGACTACGTCGTGCGCGACGCGTACATGTGCGGCGTCGCCGTCGGTTCGGTCGACGTGCGGCGCATCATGCACTACTCCTTCGTCTACGGCGACCGCATGGTGATGCACGCGCACGCCGTGCCCGCGCTGGAGATGTTCCTCACCGCGCGGCTGTATCTGTACACGAACATCTACTTCCACCGCACGGTGCGGCGCATCGACCTGACCATGCGCGAGATCTTCGCCGCCACCGTGCGCCTGATCGCGCCGGGCAATCCTCTCGACGACCTCGACACCTACCTGACACTGACCGACTGGTCATTGCTGGAGGCGGTGGAGCGCTGGCGCCGGGCCACGCCTGGCACGGAGGAGCGCCGTCTCGGCGATGCGTGGCAGCAGATCACCGCGCGGCGGCTGCCCTGGAAGCTCGCCTACGAATCGCTGGTCGGCTCCGATGCGGAGCTGTCCCGGGTGCGCGAGCGCATCGTCGCCGAGCTGCCTGTGCCGCTGCGCTCGGTGGCCTTCGAGGTCGACGTCGCCAGCGCGCGCGTCGCCCCGGAGAACCCGCTGACGGACGACGGGCTGGTGGCCATCTACGACCCCCTCGAGGAGACGGTCGAGCACGCCCGGGCGGTCGAGCTGCTGGCCCGGCTGCCGACGCACAACCAGGTGGTGCGCGTCTTCACCAACGACGAGGCGGCGACGGCGGCGCTGCACGCGGCGGCACGCAAGGCGCTGGGATGATCGCGGCGTTCATGCGGGCGTCAGTTCCCCCGGTCTAGGCTGGGGGAAAACCCCCGAGGTGCGCCGCATGACCAGCCTTTCCCTGCCGGCTCGCCGGCTCGGCACCACCGAGATGGAGATCACCGCCGTGGGCTTCGGCGCCTGGGCGCTGGGCGGCGCCGGCTGGCGCTACGGCTGGGGCGCCCAGGACGACGACGAGTCGGTGGCCGCCATTCACCACGCGGTCTCGCGCGGCATCAACTGGATCGACACCGCCGCCGTGTACGGGCTCGGCCACTCCGAGGAGGTGGTGGGCCGCGCCGTGCGCGAGCTGCCCGAGGGCGAGCGGCCCTACGTCTTCACCAAGTGCGGCATGGTGTGGGACGAGCAGAACCCGCAGGCCGAGCCGCCGCGCATCCTTCGCCCCGACTCCATCCGCCGCGAGTGCGACGCGTCGCTGCGCCGCCTCGGCGTCGAGCGCATCGACCTCTACCAGTTCCACTGGCCGGACCCGTCGACGCCCGTCGAGGACTCGTGGGGGACGATGCTGGAGCTGATCCAGGCCGGCAAGGTGCGCGCCGGTGGCGTCTGCAACTTCAGCGTCGACCTGCTGGAGCGCTGTGAGCGCATCGGCCACGTCGATTCGCTGCAGCCGCCGTTCTCGCTGATCCGCCGCGAGGCCGCCGAGGACCTGCTGCCCTGGTGCCAGGACCACCGCACCGGCGTGATCGTCTACAGCCCCATGCAGTCGGGGCTGCTCACCGACGGCTTCAGCGCCGCGCGCGTCGCCTCCATGCAGGACGACTGGCGCAGCGGCAACCCCGAGTTCCAGGAGCCGCGACTCTCGCGCAACCTCGCCCTGCGCGATGCGCTCAAGCCCATCGCGGAGCGGCATGGCGTGACCGTGGCCGCGGTGGCCGTGGCCTGGACGCTGTCGTGGCCGGGCGTGACCGGGGCCATCGTCGGCGCCCGCACCCCGGCCCAGGTCGACGGCTGGCTGCCCGCCGCGGCGCTCGTGCTCACCGACGCCGACCTCGACGAGATCGCCGCGGCCGTCGAGCGCACCGGCGCCGGTTCCGGACCGGCGCGGCCGCGGGTGCGCGTCTAGGCGATCTCCTCGGCGCCGAGGGTGTGGTCGGGTTTGCCGACGTCGCGGTAGGTGCGGGCGGCGAGGACGGCGACGCCGAAGCAGATCAGGGCGGCGGCGCCGAAGATGAGCTCGGCGGCCCGGTCGGCCTCGGCGGCGGGGGCGTTGTGGGCGATCGCGGTGTAGACGGCGCCGGTGATGCCGAGGCCGGCGACGACGCCGGCGTTGCGGGCGGTGGAGAGAAAGCCGGAGGCGCCGCCCAGGGCGTTGCGGGGCGCGACCAGGATGGCGGCGGCGGTGTTGGGCGACGAGAACAGGCCGTTGCCGAGGCCGAGGACGAGCAGGCCGGCGAGGAGCAATGGCCAGACCGTGGTGCGAGCACCGAGGGCGGCGAGGACCAGCCCGGCAGCGGCCAGGGTCATGCCGGCGACGGTGACGTCGCGGGTGCGGCCGCGGTCGCCGAGGCGTCCGCCGGTGCGCGAGGTGGCGCCGATGCCGAAGCCGATGGGCAGGAACGCGGCCCCGGCCAGCGCCGCGCTGGCGTGGTGGGCACTCTCCAGCCAGAAGGGCAGCAGGGCGAAGCAGGACATCAGCGTGCCGGTGCTGAGAAAGGCGGCCAGCGAGGCGGCGGCGAAGCGTCCGCGACGGAGCAGGCCGGGGTCGAGCAGCGGGTGCGTGGCACGCGGCTCGGCGACGGCGAGGATGACGGCGCCCACCGCCGCGACGCCGAACCACACCGCCGTCGACGCGCCCGAACCCTGGGCGCCGAGCGAGCCGATGCCCGTGCCGATGCCCAGCAGCAGGGCGGCGAGCCCCACCGCGCCGGCGAGGTCGACGCCGGGTGCGTCGCGGTGCGGTGCGGCCTTGGGCACGGCGCGCGCCACCGCCACGATTCCGACAACCGCGGCCACAACACTGGCCCAGAACACCGCCTGCCATCCCCAGACCGCTGTCAGCGCGCCGCCCAGCGGCGGACCGACGAGTCCGGCGACCGCCTGCGTGATCACCAGCAAGGCGATCGAGCGCCCCGTCGACTCGTGGGGCGCGTGCTCCGCCATCAGCGCCAGCGATCCCGCCGTCAGCATGCCGCCGCCGCATGCCTGCACGGCGCGCGCGACCAGCAGCCACTCGAAGCCCGGCGCCAGCGCGGCGAACACCGAGCCGAGCGCGAACACGACGAAGCCGGCGATGTACGCGCGGCGCCTGCCGAAGCGGTCGGCGAGGCGCCCCAGCAGCGGCAGCGTCGCCGTGACCGTGACCAGGTAGACGCCGAGCACCGCCTGTCCCGACGCCAGCGAGACGTGGAAGTGGCCGGCCATCGGGTCGAGGGCGACGGCGACGATGGTGGCGTCGACCATGCCGACGAACGAGCCGAGCACCAGCGCGAACACCAGCAGCCGGCGGGCGCGCGCGGTGCGCGGTGCAGGGCCGGAGGAGGGGCCGCGAATCTCCGACGTGCCGGCGACCGTCGGGACCACCCGGGTTGCGCCTAGCTGAGCTGGATGCGCGGGCCGCTCGGCATCACCGGCCCGGTCGCGCCCACCCGGTAGTTCTCCTTGCTCACCTCGGCGGCGACGTGGGAGGCGACGCCGCGGAACACCTCGGCGACGGGACTGTCCGGCATCGACGCCATCAGCGGCATGCCCTCTCCCCCACCGATGCGGATGCGCGGGTCGAGCGGGATCTCGCCGAGGTAGGCGATCTCGTAGCGCTCGGCAACCTGGTGGCCGCCACCGCTGCCGAACAGCTCGGTGCTCTCACCGCAGTGCGGGCAGACGTAGCCGCTCATGTTCTCGACGACGCCGAGCACCGGCACCTTGAGCTGCCGGAACATCTGCACACCGCGCGACACGTCGGCCACCGACACGTCCTGCGGCGTGGTCACGATCACCGCGCCGGTGAGCGGGATCGCCTGCGCCAGGGTGAGCTGGGCATCGCCGGTGCCGGGCGGCAGGTCGATGACCAAATAGTCGAGCTCGCCCCACTCCACGTCGTAGAGGAACTGGCGGATGGCGCCCCCGAGCATGGGTCCGCGCCACACCACCGCCTGATCCGGCTTGAGGATCAGGCCCAGCGACATCACCTTGAGGCCGTGCGACTCGGGCGGCAGGATGCGCTCGCCCATCGACCGCGGCTGGTCGTGCAGGCCCAGCATGATGGGGACGTTGGGGCCGTAGATGTCGGCGTCGAGCAACCCGACGCGCGCGCCCGCCTGGGACAGCGCGATGGCCACGTTGACGCTCACCGTGGTCTTGCCGACACCGCCCTTGCCCGCGCTGACCGCGACGATGTTGCGCACGCCCGGGATGTCCTTGCGCCCGGGCAGGCCGCGGGTGCTGGTGACGTTGGAATCCCACGACACCGCCACGCGCTCCACCCCGTTGATGGGGATCAGCGCCTGCTCGATGTCGCGGTGGATGCGGTCCTTGAGCGGACACGCGGGGGTGGTCAGCACGACGCGCATCGACACCGTGCCGTCGTCGACGCGCAGGTCGCGGACCATGTTCAGGCTCATCAGGTCGCGGTGGAGCTCCGGCTCCATCACCGTGCCGAGCGCGGCCTCGATGCGCTGCACGAGCTGGGGATCGCTCATCACTGGCGAGTATACCGACGGGCCGCCGGCGCCCCTCCGCGGTGGCGAACGCCTGTGCACGCTCACCGCGGCGCCGCGGCACGGGCGGGTGCCGCGGGTGGCGGGCACAATGCGCGGCGACATGCAGCGCGCGGCGCCCGTCCTGACCATCCGCGGCCGCAGCATCCCCGTGGTGCTGCCGTCGGTGCGCGATCCCCGCCTGCACGTCGCCCTGGTGATCGGGTCGCTGCAGGTGTTGGGGCAGACCGTGCTCGGGTTCGAGCTCTCGGTGGCGCAGATCCTCGTCTGCCTGGGGGTCTGCGCATGCATCGAGGCGGGTGTCGCGCTGTGGCGCGAGAGGGTGCTGCTCTGGCCGGCGAGTGCGCTGCTCACCGGGAACAGCGTCGCCTTCATCATGCGCGCGGCGGGGACGCGGCATGGGGACTGGTGGAGCCTCGACGGCATCGAGGTGTTCGTCGTCGCCTGCGTGCTGTCGATGGCGTCGAAGTACCTGCTGCGGGTTGGCGGGCGGCACGTGTTCAACCCGTCGAACCTCGGGCTGGTGGCGGCATTCGTGCTGTTCGGGAGCCGGCGGGCCAATCCGCAGGATCTCTGGTGGGGACCGCTCTCGCCAGGGCTGTGGCTGACGCTGGCGGTGATCGTCGGCGGCGGGCTGGTGGTGGTGCGGCGGTTGGGGATGCTGGGGCTGGTGGTGGGGGCCTGGGTGTCCTTTGCGGCGTGTGTGGGGCTGGTGGCTGCGAGCGGGCACTGCATCACTGCGCGGTGGCACTACGGGGCTGTCTGCGGCGAGGAGTTCTGGTCGGTGATGACCACATCGCCGGAGCTGCTGGTGTTCCTGTTCTTCATGGTCACGGATCCGCGCACCGCGCCCGAGAATCCCGCGTACCGGGTGGCCTTCGGCGCGGGCGTTGGCTTGGCTGCCGCACTGCTCGCTGCGCCGATGCAGACGGAGTTCGCCACCAAGGTGGGTGTGCTCGACGGGCTGGTGATCGTCTGCGCCGCGTGGCCACTCGCCGCCGCCGCCCTGGGGCGCCTGGGCGGGCGGGTGCGCGGCGGCGTCGGCCGCGTCGCGCTCCCCGTCGCAGCCGCGGCGGCACTGGTCGCCGCCGCCAGCCCTGCGCGAAGCATCGCCCTCCCGACAGCAGCCGCCTCCACCCCCGCGCTGAGCCGCGCGCTCCCGCCGATCGCGATTGCCGAGCCGACCGTCGACAGGACCACGGCCCGCGCCCTGGTGGCAATCGCCCTCGCTCGGGCACCGGGTGCGGTGACTTCTGCCACGGTGCTCCTGGTCCGCAACCCCAAGGACAACCAGGCCTCGCCACAACTCGGCGTCGAGCTGCGCACCCCGAGCGCCCGGCACGCCTACGCGCTGGCCCCGGCAAGCGGCGGCGGATGGGCTGTCACCGCCGACTGGGCGGTCCCCTGAGACGGACCGGCGATGCCAGGGGCCGACCGTCTACCATCCCGACCCACATGGCCTCCCGGCTCCTCCGCGACCTGCAGCGCCAGGTCGGCGAGCCCCAGGTGCTCGCCCGCCCGGCCGACCTCGCCGCCTACGCCTTCGACGCCTTCGGCGCCTCGGGCGAGCGTCACCTGCCCGACGCGGTGGTCTTCCCGGCGACGACGGAGGAGGTGAGCGGCGCCCTCCAGGTGTGCGCCGACCACGGCGTGCCGGTGGTCCCGCGCGGCGCCGGCACCGGGTACGCGGGCGGGTCCGTCCCGGTCCGCGGCGGCGTCGTCCTCAACCTGGCGCGGATGAACCGCATCCTCGGCGTCGAGACCGACGCCCAGCGCATGCACGTCGAGGCCGGTGCCATCACTGCCGAGGTGCACCGCCGCGCCGCCCAGCACGGCCTCTACTACCCGCCCGACCCCGGGTCGTCGACGACGTGCACCATCGGCGGCAACATCGCCTGCAACGCGGCCGGTCCGCACACGCTGCGCTACGGCGTCACCGCCGACTTCCTCGCCGGTGCCACCTGCGTGCTCGCCGACGGGCGGATCGTCACCGTTGGTGAGGGCTCGGGCGGCGGCGACGACCTGCTCCGCCTGCTGCCGCAATCCGAGGGCACGCTGGCGGTCGTGACGCAAGCGCTGCTGCGACTCGTCCCCGCGCCCGCCGCGCGCACCACCATCGCGGCGCTGTTCGCCGACATGCAGGCGGCCTCGGATGCGGTGGCGGCCATCGCCGCCGCGCATCTCGTGCCCGCGGCCATCGAGTTCCTCGACCGCGCCGCGATGCACGCGGTGGCGCGCACCGGCGTGTCCGCTTTCCCTGAGGATGCAGGCGCGCTGCTCATCGTCGAGGTCGAGGGCGATGCCGCCGACGTCGCCACCGACGCCGAGGCGGTGCAGTCGGCGCTGGCCGGAGCGCACGCGCAGCGCGTCGAGGTCGCGGCGGACGCGGCCGAGGCCAAGCGGCTGTGGGCGGCGCGCAAGGCGATCAGCGCGGCGGTGGCGGCGGTGATGGTGGGCAAGGTCAACGAGGACGTCGTGGTGCCGCGCGACCGCGTCGCCGAGCTGGTGGCGCACACCGAGGTGCTCGGCGAGGAGCACGACGTGCCGGTGGTGAACTTCGGGCATCTCGGCGACGGCAACCTGCACGCCACGTTCCTGATCGATCCCCGCCGTCGCGGTGATCGCGAACGCGCCGACGCTGCGGCCGCGGGGCTGTTCGAGATGGTGCTCGACATGGGGGGGTCGGTCACCGGCGAACACGGTGTGGGGTATACGAAGCTTCCCTACCTGGAGAGGCAGGTGGGCGCTGCGGGTGTGGCGCTGATGGGCCGCATCAAGCAGGCGCTGGATCCCCGCGGCCTGCTCAACCCGGGCAAGAAGATTCCCCAGATTGCGACAGTGTCAGCCGGCGACGCGGCTGTCGACGTCGAGGATGCGGTTCCGGCACACGCCTAGTCCTCGGCCGCGTCGCGCAGCGAGGTTGCGTAGTCGGTGCTGGTGATGATGTTGGCCAGGTCGCGACCATCGGGTTCGGCGGCCATGGCGGCTTCGTAGACGAAGCTGTACACGTTCGCCAGGGTCCAGTCGCCGAACCCCAGATCGCTCAGCGCACCGCGGATGCGCGCATCGGATCCACCCGCCTGCAGCGTGTCGACCGCCGCCTGGTAGAGCGCGCGCAGGTTGCGGTACTCGGCCTCGTATTCGTCGATCAGCGCCTCGTCTGCCTTGTCTGCCTTGAGGCGGGCCAGGGTGCGCCGGATCTCGTTGATCTCGAGCTGGTACTCGTCCACCTCGGCTGGCGCCTCAGTCGTTGGGGTCGCCGAGCTGGCCGGATTCGGACGAGGGGGTGGCCATCTCCTCGCGGCGGGCCGCCTCACCCTGGTCGGCGCCACCCTGGGCGGTGGTGTCCACCGTGGAGGCGGCGGGGCGGCGGGGCCGGCTGTAGAGCTCGACGAGGGCGCCGTCGGGGTCGAGGAGGTAGCTGGTGCGCTCGCCCCAGGGGCGGTCGGCGGGTGCGCGCAGGGAGCGGGCGCCGGCGCGGACCGCCTCGTCATGGGCGGCGTCGCAGTCCTCGACCTCGAAGGCGAGCTCCATGGCGCCCGGCGGCGAGCCCAGCTCGGCGGGAGTCATGTCGAGGGTGGCGGCCATGGTGTCGCGGTCGTAGACGCCGAAGGTGACGCCGCCGCAGTCGAACTGGGCCCAGTGCTCGGTGCGCTTGACCAGGCGCTGCCGCAGCACGTGCTCGTAGAAGTGGACGACTGCGTCCAGCGACTGGGTGAAGCGGACGACGTAGCCGAGACGGGGTGCGCTCATGTGGGGTGCATGATGCCGTGCCGGGGCTCACTCGCGCCGAGCGCCCGGGCGGCTACCAGGGCCGCTTGTCGGTGAGCGCGAAGAGCGCCTCCAGGGCGATGCCGTCGGCCTCGCCGGTCACCCAGTCCTCGACGGTGCCGTGGTTGTCGAAGGCGCCGTAGCTGCGCGACACCTCGTACACGTAGCCGGCGCCCGCCGCGTAGTAGTCGGGTCCGACGGCGATGGCGGTCATCCGCTGGATGAGGTCGTCGTAGCGGCTGCCCGCGCCGGCGGCGGCGGCGACGCGCGCGGCGTCGAGGACGACCAGTTGCCGTCCTGCCTCCTTCTTGGTGCAGGCCAGCGCCGGCGCGCCCGGCGCCGCGTAGGAGAGGCCGCTGAAGCTGACCTTCTCGCAATAGCCGCCGTACATCGAATCCCAGAGTCCCAGCGAGTTGGCCGCGGGCGTCAGCGAGTCGAGCAGCTCCGCGCCCAGCGTGTACCAGCGCGCGTCGCCGCTGGCGCGTGAGGCGTGGAACAGCGTCTGCGCCTCCTGTGCGATCCAGATGGCACGCACCTCGTTGCCGGGGTTGGGCAGGCCCGAGGCGAAGGTCTCGTTGTCGTTGACCGACCCGTCGGCGTTGAGCACGTTCTCCCAGGCGTAGGGGAAGGCGTGCCAGGCGCGCAGGTAGCCGTGGTCGAGGACGAACTGCAGCGCCTGCTTGGCCTGCTGCACGTAGGTCTGGTTGCCGGTGCGGGCGCCCTCGGAGGCGAGCGCGGCCGCCTCCTCCACCGTGTCGACCGGACGGTAGTAGCCGCCGGGATGCCCGCTGCCGGTGAAGTAGAGGCATTTGCACGACGCGTGGAACACCGTGCTGCTGTACCACTGCGCCTGGATGGCCGCCTGCTGCACGAACCACTGGTCGCCGGTGAGGCGGGTGATGTCGGCGAGGTCGTCGTAGGTCCAGCCGCGCTCGTCGTGCGGGGCGGACCAGAGGCTCTTGACGACGTCGACCCAGGTGGCGAACTGCGCGTCGTAGCGGGTGTCGCCGGGGTGCTGGTTGCGGTAGAGGGCGAGGTTGTGCAGGTAGCGGAGGTCGGTGAGGCGGTCGGTGCGGGGCAGGCCGCTGCAGCGGGGGACGCCGGCGGTGACCTGGCATTCCGCGACGGGGAGGTTGTTCCAGTTGGTGGCCAGGGGCTGCGAGCCGGTGCGCCAGTTGATCCAGAGCTGGCCGTGCCCACCGTTGAGGCCGAGCGTCGAGTCCAGGCCGTTCTGGGCCATGTTGTCGAGAACTGCGCGTTCGACGGCGAGAGGTGCGGAGGCTGAGCCGTCCGCGCCGGTCAGCGGCGTGGTTGCGCTCGCTGAGCCGGCTGCGACGGGAGAGATCGGTACCAGGGCTGTGGGGGTGATGCCTGCGGCAGGATCGGAGCCGCAGGCCGTACAGAGGAGCGCAACTGCAACGGCAGCGGATCGCCTCACCCGAGGCCCACGTACAACGCCGAAGTCGCTCCCTCACTGACCTTGGCGAAGTGGCTGTTGATGATGTCGATGAAGCCCGGTGGCAGCTGGCTCAGATAGCGGGCGTCGTCGGTGACCAGCCAGATGCGATGGTGAGTCTCCAGGACGCGCTGCAGGTCGGACGGCGCCAAGATCACCGGCACACCGAACTGGGTGTCCACCGCCTTGCCGCCCTTCTCGAACATGTAGAAGAAGCGGTCGTTGGAGTGCGTCTGGATGATGCGGTCGGGCGGGCGGCCGAAGTACTCGGCGACGATGTTCGGCGGCGCCGCCGAGATCCACATGTCGCCCGGCTGCCAGTGGCGCCGCATGTAGTCGGCGATGTACGGGTAGTCGACGTAGGAGAGCTGCGTCGGCGCGCGCAGCACGTTGGCCACGGCGACGCCGTACGCCTGCACCGTCGCCGGCTGCGAGACGGCCAGCCAGATCATCACCGGGGCCAGCCCGAATGCGGCCATGCGCCGCATCGCCCGCTTGAAGTGCTGCGACGCGTCGGAGGGGGTGATCAGGCGCCGCGCGCCCTGCAGCAGGTCCTGCGCGCCCAGTGCGGCGAGCAGGAACAGCGGCGGCAGCACGATGAACGTGTAGCGCGGGATGCGCGGCGCGAACACCACGCTGATCATGAAGATCTCCGTCCACAGGAAGCCGCTCAGCAGGTTGCGGGCGAGGTCCCGGCGGAGCAGGCCGACGGCGCTGCCCAGTGTCGCCAGCGTCGTCACCAGGGCCAGCCCGCCGTTGCCCTTGAAGAAGACGTTGCTGAAGTAGTAATAGGCGTCGGTGGTGTCGAAGCCGACGTACGACCGGTTGCTGTGGTCGGCGCCGAACCAGGTCGGCTGCACCTTGAAGGCGAGGAAGGCCTGCGCCCCGATGATGCCGAAGGCGAGCCCGCCGAAGATCAGCCAGCGCTTGTTGCGCCAGAGCTGTGTGCGCAGCGCGAGGACACCGACCAGCGCCACCGCGGGCACGGCGATGAACGTCTCCTCGTGCGACAGGTACATGCCCAGCAGCGAGAGGGTGGCGAAGGCGATGTTGCGCGTGGTCGGCCGGCGCAGCGCGCGCAGGAAGAGGGCGAGGAACAGCACCATGAAGAAGTCGGCCATCTGGTACATGCGCGCCTCGCGCGCCCAGGTCATCTCGGCGGGCGCGGTGGCGAACAGCAGGGTCAGCCCCACCTGCATCCAGTGCCGTCCGCGGCCGATCACCTCGGGCACCAGCAGCAGTCCGAAGGCGGCGATGGTGGCCACGAAGAGGACGACGCTGACCATGCGCAGCGACGTCGCCGAGTCGCCGAAGATGCGGCCCACGACGGCGATGGTGGTGGTGTACAGCTCGCCCTTCCAGTAGGCGAAGCCGGACGGCCACAGCGGGAAGACGTGCTGCCGGATGCCGCGCGCGGCGCCCAGGGTGAACAGCTCGTCCTGCCAGAACGGCTGGTAGTCGAGGCGGTACACGTTGAGCGCACCGACGAACAGGGCGATGCCGCCCACCATCACCGCGCTCCAGTGGCGCAGCATCGCGTAGGCGCCGAGGACGATGCGCGCCCCCAGGCCGCGCATGGAGAGCGCCGGCGGCATGGGCAGGGCGCGGGGCAGCCGTCCGGTCACCGCACCGGCGCGAGCGGCCATGCGCACGTGCCAGGCGTCGCCGGAGGTCGCCGCCGCGGCGCTGCGGGAGACGCCCCAGCCGCCCGGCGTGCCCACCCCGGCCGGCTCGAGGCGGCGTGGCAGCATCGACGCGAAGCTCAGGGTGGCCCCGGCCAGCCGGCGGCGGACGTCGCGCACCGCCCGCGGTTCGCTGCGGCGCAGGGCGCGACCCAGCCAGGACGGCTGGCCGTCGCCGCGGCGCACCACCAGCACGGTGGAGAGCAGCAGCCCGCCCACCGAGATGGCGAAGAGCGTGGCCAGCACCGGCCAGACGCGCAGCCCCGGGGGGCGGAAGCTGGACAGGCGGGACAGCTCCTGGACGATCTCGATGGCGACAAGCCCGGGGATGCACCCCATCGCGCCGGCGGCGAGCAGCGCCGAGAAGCGCACGCGGCGCCGCGTCCAGGCCAGCAGGGCGATGAGCACCCAGGCGACCACCAGGGCGCCGGCGGCGATGATCCGCGGCGTCCACATCATCCCCTCGGGCCGCTGCAGCTGCCCGGAGTCGACGGGGACGACGGGAGGCCGGTTGCCCCATGCCGCGTTGACCGCGCCCAGCACCTGGGCCGGCGTGGTCGCCGGGTCGGTGAGCGATCCCGAGGTCGACCGGGCGGTCCACAGCGAGCCGCTGCCGATGGTGACACTGCCGGCGCTGGTCTGGATGCGACCGTCGACGTAGGCGTTGGGCCCGGAGGCCGAGGTCACCACCACGGCGAGGATGTTCTTGCCGGCGTGGAGCAGCGGCCCGAGGTGGAAGGCGCTGACGAAGGGCACCACGGCGCGGTTGCCGGTGCTCTGCCGGGGCACGTTGACGGGCGGCTTGAGCTGGCGCCAGGGATCGGCGCCGGTGGTGCCCGCGCCGGTGAAGGTGTCGGTCGACGCGGTGGTGGCGTTGACCGAGGGGATGACCAGGGAGCCGTCGAGGTACACGGACGCGTCGCCGGAGGCGCCGATGCGCACCCACCCGTCATCGACGCTGCCGCGCAGGGTGACGGTGGCGAAGACGGTGAGCAGGGTGGGCGAGCCCGGCGCGGTGACCACCGCCGAGGAGAGCGGCTGGTCGACCACCCAGTCGGGCACAACGGCGCTGACGTCGCCGCGCGGCGCCTGCACCGCCAGGGCGGGGCGCCAGGAGGGATCGGCGAAGCCAGGGATGGCGAAGTCGCCCGCGACCACCTGGGTGAGCAGCCGCTGCGACCCCGTGGTCACCCGCACGCTGCCATTCTGGTTGGCCAGGGGCGCCGGCTTGGCAACCACGCCGGGCGTGGCCGTGGCTCCGGGGATGCTGCTGCCGGCGCCCGGGACGCCACTGGTGCCGACCGTCCCACCGGCGCTCGCGGCGCCCGCGGGGTTGCTGCCCAGGCTGCCCAGCGCTCCCGCCTGGGCGGGAGAGAGCCCGGGGCTCGGGGCCACGGTGGGCAGCGCGGCGGAGAGCTGCCCCGGCGGCAGCAGGGTCACCCGGTCGCGGTGCTCCGGTGCGGCCGCCGGGGTCTGCCCGAGCTGGGAGGCGCTGCCCGGCCGGATGGTCTGGCCGGGAGCCAGCTTGACCCCGGTGCCCGGCTTGGACGGCCAGGTCATGGTGTCGGCGCCGAGGCCGGGGGTCTCGACGGCGGCGACGTCGCTGGTGGCCCGCCAGTGCGCCGAGCCGCTCAGCGCCTCGACCTGGTGGCCGCCCTGGACGACGGTCAGGCGCGCCCGCATCGCCGCGGCGCCGTGGTTGTTGTTGACCACCTGGACGCCGACCACGTTGTCGCCGGGGACGACCAGGCCGGTGATGTCGACCGAGTGCACCTGGGCGAAGCCGTTGGTGATGTCGGCCTTGTCGTCGCCGAGGAGGACGCCGTTGACGTAGAGCGTGTAGGTCTGGTCGGCGTCGAGCAGCAGGCTGACCGCCTCGGGACGCTGGTCGAGGCTGAGCGGCAGGCGGAACCAGGAGCGCGGCGCCGAGTCCGGCGGGGCGATCCAGGCGGCGCCGTGGAAGGCCGCGGTGTAGGACGTCCGGTCGACGCCGCCGAGGGTGTTGAGGGCGAAGTCGGCCAGCGCCGCCGCGGTGAGCGCCATCAGGGTGAAGGCGGCCAGCAGCCGCATCCGGATCACGGCAGCGCCCCGCGGTAGAGGCCGGTGGCGGTGCTGCGGGCGAGGCCGTTGCTGGCGGTGTTGTCGAGCCCGATGGCCAGCACCAGCTCGTGCTTGGCCTGGTCGGGCAGGCGGCGCTGCAGGTAGCCGAGGCCGATGTAGGTGTGCACCGAGGAGAGCACGTCGTGGTCGGGCGTCAGCGAGAGGACGCGCCGGAAGCGGGTGCTGGCCTGGTCGAAGCTGCCCATGTCGTAGAGCAGGCGGCCGGCGACGTACTGCACCAGCGCGTTGTCGGCCACCGCGGGGGGCAGGCCGAGCAGTGGCGAGGGGTCCTTGATGCGCACCGCGTAGTCGATGGTGCGGGCGCGCAGCTCGTCGACGATCACGGTGTCGCCGGGCGCGCGCTGGATCCCCTCGAGCAGGCGGGCCAGCTCGCGGGGCCGGTCGCCCCGCGCGGCGTCGTAGCGCGACTGCACGAAGAGGGCGGGTCCGCTGATCCGGTCGCCGAGCTGGAGCAGGGCGGTGCCACGCACCTCCTCGGCGTCGGGGTCGTCGCGGTAGCTGGGGACCAGGCGCTGGGCGAGGTCGAGCCCGCGCAGCGCGGCCATGCTGTCGCCCCGCTGCACGGCCGCCGCGGCGCTGCCCGCCGAGTACCAGGCGACCACGCCGGGGGCGGCGGCGCCCACCAGGACCACCGCCGCCGCGGCCATGGTGGCGGGACCGAGCCGGGTGTGGCGGCGCAGCCAGGCGAGCAGGGCGGGGAAGCCCGACGCGGTCATCACCGCGCCGCCGAGGGCGCAGAGGAAGAAGCCGTGGTCGAGCGACCCGGCCACCACCTTGCCCACCCCGGAGAGCGGGACCAGGAACAGCGCCGAGGGCTGGGTGGCCCGCACCGAGTAGCCGAACTGCTTGACCGCCACCGCCTTCTGCAGGCCCTGGCCGACGAGGAGGTGACGGGTGCCCGCGTCCCACAGGACGATCTGGGCGAGCATGAAGGCGCACATCAGCAGCACGCCGAGGCCGGCGGCGCCGAGCACCGCGGACACCCGCCCGCGCCGCCAGACGATGGCCAGCGCGGCGATGCCCGCCAGGACCGCCGCCCCGGTGGCGTAGGTGAGCCACCTGCCGGTGGGCAGGCCCCCGATGACGATGGGAACCTGGGTCGCCTTCAGGCGGTCCTGCAGCGGCACCTCGAGCCAGGGCCGCGCCACCGACACGGCCACCATGACCACCCCGAGGATGCCGAAGGTCACCCGGAGCGCCGCCGCGTGCCGCCAGACGGCCGCCGGCGCCCGCCGCAGCGCACCAGGAAGTCCGCGGACCCGCGCCCCGACCGAGGCCCTATGCCTCGGGAGTGGGGCGCCGGTCGCTTTCGCGCCGGCCCACATGGCTACGCCCTCGTCGCGGTGACGTTGACCTTGCTGCCGTCTTCGAGGAGCTGGGTGCCGTTGACCACGCAGCGGTCCCCGGCGCTCATGCCGGAGGCGATCTGCACGCTGTCCGCGTCGGCGGCGCCGAGCTGGACCGTCTTGCGGTGGGCCACCTTGGAGCTGTCCACCGTGTAGACGTACGGGTTCTGGTCGATGTCAAGCACGCACAGCCGGGGCACCGCAACCAAGGCGGCCACGTTGGCGGCCACGCTGACGCTGGCGGTCAGGCCGGGCAGCACCTTGGTGGCGCCGTTGTTGTCGGCCTCGATCACGGCCTGGAAGGTCAGGCCGTCAGAGGTGACCGGGATCACGGTGACCACGGTGCCCTGCAGGGTGACGCCGGGGACGGCGCTGAAGGTCAGCGTCGCCTTGGAGCCGGGGATGACCAGGCGCTGCTCGCTGATGGGGAACTTGGCGGTGGTCCGCAGCTTGGAGGGGTCGAGGATCTCCACCAGGGGGACGCCGGGGGTGGCCGCCTGGCCGGGGAGGACGTTGACCGCGACCACGTCGCCGTCGATGGGCGCCGCGATCGTCGAGCTGGCCCCGGTGGCGATGGCCAGCAGCTGCTGGTCGACGCTCACCTGCCCCTGCAGGCTGGCGATGGTCTGGGCTCCGCCGGCGGATGCGGCCGCCGACTTGGCGAGGATGCCGGCCAGCTGCCCCTGGGCGCCCCCGAGGGAGGCCGTGTCGGAGTTGAGCTGGCGCTGCGCCTGGAGAAGCGCCTGGTTGGCCGGCGCCTGCCCGTTGGGGCCGGCCGTCGGCGGGTTGGCCTGGGCGGCCGCGATGTTGGCGCGGTCGCTGGCGATCGCCTTGGTGAGGGCGTCGATCTGCGCCTGGATGCCTGCGGCCTGCTGGGCCTCGGCATTGATGGTGCCCACCGCGGCCTGCTCCCTGGCCACCGCGGCCAGGGCGGCCTGCAGCTGTGCGGAGAGCACGTCGGCGTTGGCCTGCAGCGCGTTGGGGTCGATGCTGAACAGCGGCGTCCCCTTGGTGACGTGCGCGCCGGCGATCACCGAGACCGAGAGCACCTGCACCCTCCCCTTGAAGAGGATCGGGTCGATGGTGACCGGAACGTCGGCCACCGCCACGACGGGTCCGAGACCTCCGGGTGCGTCGGCAACGTTGCGCGCTCCCGCGATGGCCACGGTGACGTTCACCGGACCCCCCTTCCCGCAGCCGGCCAGCACGGTGCCCGCAATGGCCACTCCTGCCATCGTCGAGATCACCCGCGGCAGCCGCCAGTTTGCGCCGATCATGTCCGCAACGCCTCCAGTGTTGTGTCCGCGACAGCGCGGCCGGGGACGGCGGCCTCGCTTGCGGGAGTGGTCGTGGAACGCAGGCGTGGTGCCATCCAGGCGCCAACACCGATCAGGCCCCACAGCAGCATCTGGCCGGCGAGCAGGAAGCTCGCCGCCAGCGCCTGCGCTGTGGTGGCCAGGCCCTGGACCGCGAGGAAGGCCGTGTAGCCACTCTCGCGAAGCCCGTATCCGTTGATGGAAATCGGCAGCAGTGTCGCCAGGTTGACGGTGGTCACCACCACTGCCGCGTAGCCCAGGTTGGGGTCGATGCCGACCGCGTGCATGAAGCACACCTGGGACAGCACCTGCAGTGACCAGAACGTGGCCCCGCGCACGCTGGCCCTGGCCAGCACGCCCGGCCGGCCGCGCACCGCGTCCAGCTTGGCGAGCAGACCGGCGACGGCGCGGCTCACCTTGGAGCGCTGCATCAGCCCGTGCCGGCCGATGACGCCGAGCAGCGGGCTGTAGGCGACGATGATGATCGCCAGTCCTGCCACCGCCGCGATGCCCGCAACCGGGCGCATCCGCGCCGCGAACGGGTCGCCGATGCTGACCAGCAGGCCGGCGGCCAGCAGGATGATCATGCCGGGGAAGTTGCAGAGCCGCTGCAGCACCACCGAGGCGGCCGCTGCCGAACGCTCCGCGGGCTGCTCGACGATGGTCACCGCGCGGATGACGTCGCCGCCGACCGCGCTGGGCAG
Organism: Candidatus Dormiibacterota bacterium; assembly: GCA_035995545.1. Classification (GTDB taxonomy): domain Bacteria; phylum Chloroflexota; class Dormibacteria; order Aeolococcales; family Aeolococcaceae; genus DASRDZ01. The sequence continues at coordinate 8,100 of DASYKI010000018.1, read as the reverse complement.
CACGGTGTTGAAGCCGTAGCCGACGTACACCAGGCGCAGGCAGCGCCGCCACGCACGCCGCAGCCCGACGGCGCCGAGCAGTGCGTGCCACTGGGTGGCCTGCACCGCCGTCGAGGCGAATCCGAAGAGCAGCCCCACCGCCAGCCAGGCGGGCTCGGCGTGGGCCAGGACGTGGGCGATCGAGCCCAGTCCGGCCCTGCCGAGCAGCCAGGCCAGCAGCGCCAGCGACACCGCCAGGCGGAGCCCGGCGAAGGCGCGGCGGCGCAGGGTGCTGCGAGTCGCAGTCGTCACAGAATCTCCGCCCCCGCGCTCGCCGGGATGCCGGTGACCGGACGCAGGTCGGGACGCATGCCGGCGGTGGCCACCGCGATGGCGACCTCGCCGTCGCCCTCGAGGATGGTGTCGAGGGTGCGCTGCGGGCGCGGCGAGATGCCGGCCGTGGTGCGGATGACGAAGGGTTCGCGCTTGCCCACCTCGTGGTAGATGCGGGTGAGCAGCTCACCGAGCAGTCCCATCGAGAAGAACTGGGCGCCGACAACCACCGACAGGATGCTCAGCATGAACAGCGGCTTGTCGGTGACCGACATGCCGGTGGCGATCTTGGCGCCGAGCAGGCCGGCCAGGCAGGCCCCGCCGATCAGCAGGGTGGCGATGCCCATCAGCCCGAAGAACTGCATCGGGCGCGCCAGGTACTTGAGCAGGAACTTGACCGTGAGCAGGTCGAGCAGCACGCGGAACGTCCGCGAGATGCCGTACTTGCTGCTGCCGCGCGTGCGCGGCCGGTGGTTGACCGGGATCTCGACGACGCGCGCGCCGATCAGTCCCGCCAGGGCGGGGATGAAGCGGTGCAGCTCGCCGTAGAGGTTGAGGTGCTGCACCACGTCGGTGTGATACGCCTTCAGCGTGCAGCCGTAGTCGTGCAGGTGCACGCCGGTGACCTTGGAGATCAGCCGGTTGGCGATGCGCGAGGGGATCTTGCGCATCAGGAGCTTGTCCTTGCGGTCCTTGCGCCAGCCGCTGACCACGTCGTAGCCCGCGTCCATCTGCTCGATGACCTTGGGCAGGTCGCGCGGGTCGTTCTGCTGGTCGCCGTCGATGAGGACGACCGCATTGCCGCGGGCGTAGCGGAAGCCCGCCATGATCGCCGCCGTCTGGCCGAAGTTGCGGCGGAACTGGATGACGCGCACGCGCGGGTCGCGCTCGTGCCAGGCCAGTGCCAGGCGACCGGTCTGGTCGCGGCTGCCGTCGTCGACGAGGATCACCTCGGCCGACTGCGGCATGCCGTCGAGTACACCCAGGATCTCCTCGACCGCCGCGTCGACGTTCTCCTCCTCGTTGTAGAGGGGAACGACGATGCTCATGTCGAGTCGTTTGGGCTCCTCCTGGAGCTCCACTGCTGCTGCCATTGCCATCGGGTTTCCTGCCCCTTTTGCTAGACGACCCGCGCGAGCGCGGGGTGACGACGCTGGCTGCGGAACCAGGCGACGAACTGTTCCAGTCCCTGCTCGATGGGAGTGCTGGGGGTGTAGCCCAGCTCCCGCGTCGCCAGGGTGACGTCGGCGCACGTCATGGGGACGTCGCCGGGCTGCTCGGGAAGGTGGCGCAGCCGCAGCGGCTGCTCCAGGTGACCGGCGATCATCTCGGCCAGGCGCATCAGCGGCGTGGTGCCGGTGGCGCCGAGGTTGAAGACGCGGTAGCCGAGGGGACGGTCGACCGCGCGCAGCACGCCGTCGACGATGTCGTCGATGAACGTGTAGTCGCGACGGGTGGTGCCGTCACCGTAGATGTCGATGACCTCGCCGTTGTCGATCTGCGCGGCGAACTTGTGAATCGCCATCTCGGGACGCTGGCGCGGGCCGTACACGGTGAAGAAGCGCAGGCACGACACGCTGAGACCGTAGATGTGGTGCCAGACGTGCGCGTCGAGCTCGTTGGCCCGCTTGGTGGCCGCGTACGGCGACGACGGGCGGTCGGCCGCGTCCTTCTCCGAGAACGGCAGCTTGTTCTGCGCGCCGTACACGGACGACGACGACGCCAGGGCGACGTGCGGGACGTCATGGTGGCGCGCCGCCTCGAGGATGTTCATGGTGCCGCGGCAGTTGACGTCCTGGTAGATGTACGGGTCGCGCAGCGACGGCCGCACACCGGCGCGCGCGGCGAGATGGATGATCTCGGTGCACGGCCAGCTGGTGAGGATGCCGTCGAGCAGCTCCGCGTCGCGGATGTCGCCCTCGACGAGGCGGCAGTTGGGATGCTCGGCGAAGCCGGCAACCGTGTCGCGCTTGATCTGCGGGTCGTAGAACGAGTCGAAGTTGTCCAGGGCGACCACGTGGTCGCCGCGGCGCAGCAGCGCCTCGGTGACGTGGCCACCGATGAAGCCGGCGGCACCGGTGACCAGGATGCGACGGGGAACGAGCTGCATTGCCGGGCTCACGCCACCGCCGCGGTGTCGACCGCGCGGCGGGAGTAGTGGGTCACCTTGGCGCGGCGGCCCACCGAGTAGTAGTTGAAGCCGGCGTCGACCAGCATCTCGCTGTCGAGGCTGTTGCGGCCGTCGACCACGGCGGGGTGGCGCATCAGGCGGCGCACCTGCGTCCAGTCGAGGTTGAGGTACTCGGGCCACTCGGTGACCAGGGCGACCGCGTCGGCGCCCTCGGCGGCGCGGTACGGAGTGGCGGCCAGGGTGACGCCGGGCAGCAGCTTTGCGGCCTGCGGCATGGCGGCGGGGTCGTGCGCGGTGACCTCTACACCCAGCTCCATGAGGCGCTGGGCGATGTCCAGCGCCGGCGCCTGGCGCAGGTCGTCGGTGCCGGGCTTGAAGGCGAGGCCGAAGAGGGCGACACGACGGCCCTCGAGCTGGTTGCCGATGGCCTCCTTGATCTTGTGCACGAAGCGGGTGCGCTGGCGCTCGTTGACCTCGATGGCGGTCTTGAGCATCCAGAAGCTGTAGCCCGAGCGACCCACCAGCGCGTCCAGCGCACGCACGTCCTTGGGGAAGCACGAGCCGCCGAAGCCGAGGCCGGCGTCGAGGAAGCTGCGGCCGATGCGCGGGTCGAGGCCCATGCCCCGGGCGACGTGGTCGACGTCGCCGCCGACCAGCTCGCAGACGTTGGCGATCTCGTTGATGAAGGAGATCTTGGTGGCGAGGAAGGCGTTGCTGCCGTACTTGACCAGTTCTGCGCTGGTCTGGTCGGTGAGCACCATCTCGGCGCCGGGCACCGAGAACAGCTCGACGACGCGGCGGATCGCGGTGGCGTCTTCCTCGGCGCCGCCGATGACCACCCGCGGCGCGGTGGCCAGGTCCATGAGCGCCGTGCCCTCGCGGAGGAACTCGGGGCAGGAGACCACCGGGATGCGGAAGGGCGCACCGGCCAGCGAACGCTGTACGCGCGCCGAGGTGCCCGGAGGCACCGTGCTCTTGATCACCAGGACGGTGCCCTGCTTCGCACCATTGCGCACCTGCGCAACGACTTGATTGAGGGCGACCAGGTCGGCGCTGCCGTCGGGCAGCGACGGAGTGCCCACGGCGACGACGACGATGCGCGCCTCCTCTAGCGCGTCGCCGATGGTCTCGGTGACCTGGAGCGATCCGCTGGCGAGGGCGGCGCGGAGCAGCTCCGGCACTCCCTCTTCGTAGATCGGCGTCTCACCGCGCCGCAATGTGGCCAGCCGGACCGGATCGGACTCGACCAGCCAGATCTTGGTGCTCTCCCCCGCCAGTGCGACGGCCGTGGTCAGTCCCACGTAGCCGGCGCCGATCACGGCGACGGCGCGCCGCCCTGCCTCTGCCTGAGTTGTGTTCACGGTGATCCCCTTGCCCGGCGCTCGGATGAGCTGCCGATCTGTGACCCGATCGTGACCGGTGTCCGGCGAACCGTGCTTCCCAACGACTGTGCAGATGTCGGCGGAGACAGGGGGGGTATGTGTACTGCACGGGTCTGCACATGGGGTGGCCGCCGTGCTCGGCAACTGCTCGCGCACGCACGCGCGGCCTCGGCATGACCGTCCGGAGATGATGTTGTTGCAATTGGGAAAGGTGATAGTGCGACTGTGAAAGGCAGTAAGCGTCTGTGAAGTCGGGGTGCAAATCCCTTGGTGGGCGGGCAGGCACCCTGGTACACTCACCGAGCCTCTCGCGGCAAAGAGCGGGCAGCCTTTGGCGGCGGGAACGGGGTACCAATACGTGGGCAGGAATTTGCGAGGTCCGGCGTGCCTGGACCGTCCCTCGTGCAGCGCGCACAGCAGGGTGCCGGCGTGGCTTTGAACAGCTCGCCCAACACCATGCACGTGCTGAGCTCGTCGGTGCGCTACGTCCCCGCCGACAACGGCGTCAACATCGCCTGGACGGCCCACGGCAACGGGTCGCCGGCGCTGGTGATGGTGCCCGGCCTGTTCAGCCACCTGGCCCTGGACTGGCAGGACGACGCCGGCTGGTTCCACCAGCGCCTCGCCGAGCGCTTCCGCCTGATCCGCTACGACCGGCCCGGCTGCGGCCTGGCCGACCGCGACCTCTGGGACTTCACCCTGGAAGGCCAGGTCGACGGCCTGCGCCGGGTGATCCACGACAGCGGTGAGCGGCGCGTCGCCCTCTTCGCCTCCGGCCTGGCGGCGCCCGCGGCCATCGCCTTCGCCGCGGCCCACCCCGACCGGGTCGACCACCTGGTGCTCTTCAACGCCGCCCCGCGGCTGATCGCCTCCGAGGACTACCCCGACGGCAACGACGCCGCCCTGTTCCGCGCAGCCCAGTCCCTGGTGCTGGCCGACTGGAGCCTGGCGGCGCACACCCTGGTCCACCTCTTCGCGCCCGGGAGCAACACCGACACCATCGACCGCCTGGTCGCAGCCTGGTGCAGCTCGATGAGCTCGCGGGCCGCCGCCGACCTGCTCGACCAGGCGATGGAGATCGACGTCCGCCACCTGCTGGCCAAGCTGGTGGTGCCCACCCTGGTGCTGCAGCGGCGCGATCACTTCGCCAGCGTCAACAACGCCTATCGCCTCACCGAGGCGATCCGCGGCTCCGAGCTGCGCCTGCTCGACGGCTCCGCGCACTTCCCCTGGCACGGCAACCGCTCCACCGTGGTGCGCCTGGTCAGCGACTTCGTGGGCCGCAAGCAGATCCCGCTCACGGTGCGCGAGATGGACATCATGCGCGCGGTGCAGGCCGGCCTCTCCAACCGCGAGATCGGCCACCAGCTCAACATCACCGCGCACACCGTGGCCCGCCACCTCTCCAACGTGTTCCTCAAGCTGAACGTCAGCAGCCGCGTCGCCGCGCTCGCCGAATTGCGGGCGGCCGGTGGGCTGGAGGAAGACTGGCGTGTCGAGGACCAGGGGGCACCGTCGAAGGCGGTCTCACCGCGCGACGGCGAGGGCGACAAGCCCCAGGACGTCCGCCTGCGCGTGAGCTGACCGACCGTTCGGTCAGTTGGCGCGTTTCAGTGGCCGAGCAGGTGGTTGCTGCCGGTCACGAAGGCGAGTGACGCGCCCAGTCCGGCGCCGGTCACCGCCAGGCCGATGCCGCTGAACAGGCCGGCCAGCGGACGCCAGGCGGCCAGCGCGGCGCCGACCAGGATCAGGGCGAATCCCGCGGCGAGGATCCAGAGGCCCATGCCCAGGTCGACGTGGAACTGCGGCGCGTGCGAGAAGTCGGCGGTGATACGCGAGTTCTCGCCGAAGAGGACGCCGGAGATCGCCGCCACACCACCGAGCCCGGCGCCGGCGGCGGTGCCTGCCAGGCCGCGCAGTGGCGATATCACCGTGGCCAGCAGGGCGAGGGCTCCGGCGGCGGCCATGGCGACCACCGCGCCGCGCACCGCCGCGTCGCCCAGCTCGCGCACCGTGTTGCTGGTGAACAGCGAGTGGTCGAAGGCGTGCTGGAGGATGCCCGCGCCGGTGTAGGAGCCGAGCGGGATCTGGATGGCACCGGCGCTGCCCGAGGGGATGCTGATGCTGCCGTGCACCGGTCCGTCGGTGAGGTTGACGAAGAACCCCAGCAGGACGAAGAGCACCCCGACCAGCATGATCCCGGCGCCGATCAGCCGCCGCCGCAACGGCAGCGTCGCCAGCTTGGCCGCACTACCGATCATGGATCAGCCCTCAGCCGTGAGCCCGTTCCCGGCTCAGTAGAACAGGTGGTGAACGGCGATCGTCGGCGCCAGCAGGATGGCGATGATGTTGATCACCTTGATCATCGGGTTGATCGCCGGACCGGCGGTGTCCTTGAAGGGATCGCCCACGGTGTCGCCGGTGACCGCCGCCTGGTGGGCGAGCGTTCCCTTGCCGCCGTGGTGGCCGTCCTCGATGTACTTCTTGGCGTTGTCCCAGGCGCCACCACCGCTGGTCATCTGCAGGGCCATGAACAGCCCGACCACGATGGTGCCGAGCAGGAAGGCGCCCAGCGCCTGCGGTCCGAGGATGAAGCCGACCACGATCGGCGCCAGCACCGGCAGCAGGCCGGGGATGATCATCTCCTTCTGCGCCGCCGCCGTGACCAGGGCGACGCAGCGCCCGTACTCGGGCTTGGCGGTGCCGTCCATGATCCCGGGGATCTCGCGGAACTGGCGGCGCACCTCGGTGACCACGCCGCCCGCGGCGCGGCCGACGGCGAGCATCGACAGCGCACCGAAGAGGAACGGCATGATGCCGCCGAAGAACAGCCCGACGATGACCTGCGGCTGGGTGAGGTCGAAGGAGAACATCTTGCCGCCGTTGTGCTGGCGCAGCACGTCGGTGTAGCTGGCGAAGAGCACCAGCGCGGCCAGTCCCGCCGAACCGATGGCGTAGCCCTTGGTGACCGCCTTGGTGGTGTTGCCGACGGCGTCGAGCGGGTCGGTCACCTTGCGGACCGACTCGGGCAGGTCGGCCATCTCGGCGATGCCGCCGGCGTTGTCGGTGATGGGGCCGTAGGAGTCGATGGCGACGATGATGCCGGTCATCGACAGCAGGCCCATGGCGGCGATGGCGATGCCGTACAGCCCGGCCAGCCACGCCGCCAGCAGGATTCCGACACCGATGACCAGAACCGGGATGGCCGTCGCCTCCATGCCGATGGCGAGGCCGGCGATGATGTTGGTGGCGTGCCCCGTCTCCGACGCGTTGGCGATGGTCTTCACCGGCCAGAACTGCGAGCCGGTGAAGTACTCGGTGATGGCCACCAGCAGGATGGTGACGCCGACGCCGATGGTGGCGCACCAGAACAGGTTGTAGGCGGGGATGCCCGATCCGGCCAGCTCGTTGTTGACGTCGAGCAGCCAGGTGGCGAGGTAGAAGAGGGGCAGCGCCACCACCGTCGAGGCCAGCAGCCCCTTGTAGAGCGCGCCCATGATCCAGCCGTTGCGCGGCATCTTGACGAACATCGCGCCGACGATGGAGGCGAGGATGCCGATGCCGCCGAGGATCAGCGGGTAGATGATGAAGGCGAGCCGCGGGCTGCCGTCCGAGTTCTTGAAGGTCAGCGAGCCCAGCAGCATGGCCGCCACCGCGGTGACGGCGTAGGTCTCGAAGAGGTCGGCGGCCATGCCGGCGCAGTCGCCGACGTTGTCGCCGACGTTGTCCGCGATCACGGCCGGGTTGCGCGGGTCGTCCTCGGGGATGCCCGCCTCGAGCTTGCCGACCAGGTCGGCGCCGACGTCTGCGGCCTTCGTGAAGATGCCGCCGCCGAGACGCGCGAAGACCGAGATGAGCGAGCCGCCGAAGGCGAGGCCGAGAAGATCCTTGATCGCAGAATGCGGCGTGTGCCCGAGCCAGCTCGTCAGCGCCCAGTAGTAGCCCGCGACGCCGAGCAGGCCGAGGCCGACGACGAGCAGGCCGGTGACCGAGCCTGCGCGGAACGCGACGTTGAGCGCGGGCGAGAGCCCTTTCCGAGCAGCCTCCGCGGTGCGCACGTTCGAGCGGACGGCGACGTTCATGCCGATGAAGCCGGCGGCCGACGAGAGCACGGCGCCGACGAGGAAGCCGACCGCCGTTCCTCGTAATCGGGTTCTACGACAAGCTCGGCTGGGGCACTGCGATCGGCTTCCTCATCGGCGCGGTGTTCTCGGCAGCCGCGGGGTTCATCGGCATGAACGTCGCCGTCCGCTCGAACGTGCGCACGGCCGAAGC
>DASYKI010000017.1:0-1576 GCA_035995545.1 Candidatus Dormiibacterota bacterium | reverse complement strand
ATCCGTCGCCAGGGCACACCGCACCGAGTCGCGCCGACGCGCGCAGGAGGGAGTGCACGTCATGATCCTCCCGAGGGTCCGGGACCCTCGCTTCGTGACCATCCGCCGTGGTGGGACGCTTACTGACTCCGATCACCGTCTCCTCGCTCTATGGGCTGCCTCGTGTGCAGAGCACGTCCTTGGCCTCTTCGAGTCGGCCCAGCCTGGGGACCCGCGACCGCGCCACGCGATCGAGCATGCCCGGGCCTGGGTACGTGGCGAAGTCACGATGATGCAAGCTCGCGCGGCGGGCGGCCATGCGATGGGGGCAGCCAGAGACCTGCGTGGGGCAGCACGGCATGCCGCGTACGCCGCCGGCCAGGCCGGGGCCGTCGCCCACGTCGCCGCGCACGAGCTCGGCGCGGCCGCCTACGCGATCAAGGCTGCACGTGCGGCGGCACCGGAAGGCCTGAGCGAGGCCGCAGGGCGACTCGAGTGCCAGTGGCAGCGCGATCAGCTCCCGGAGGCGATCCGCGAGCTCGTACTTGATGACCAAAGGTTGCGCAACGACATCTGCTGGTCGGTGTTCGACTGTTGAACCGAACCTTGCACGGCCCCTCAGCTTGCCGTTCAACCTCCGCCTCCAGCCCAGTGCTGCCGAGGACGAACTCGCTCCGCCACCACCTTTGACAACGCTGCGTGTCGGAAGGCGGACCTGGTGTGGGCGGAGACGGGACCGACCGCCCGTTGTCTGCGGCAGACATCCCATGTTCTTTGTTGTCAAGAGGCGGGCTGGAGATGGGCCCAGGCGGTTGCTTCGTTGTAGCTGGTGTTGGTCTTGAGGCAGCCGTGCAGGATGCCGACGAGGCGGTTGCCGAGTTGGCGGAGGGCGGCCTGGTGGCCGATGCCGCGTTTGCGCAGGGCGTCGTAGTAGGCGCGGGCGCCAGGTGAGCCTCTCATGGAGCAGAACGCCCACTGGTGCACGGCGTCGCCGAGGCGGCGGTTGCGGGCATAGCGGGCCAGCACGACCTTGCGAGTGCCGGAGGCGCGGGTGATCGGGGAGGTGCCGGCGTAGTTCTTGCGTGCCTTGGCGTCGGCGTATCGGTGGGGGTCGTCGCCGAACTCGCCCAGAATCCGGGCGCCGAGCACCACCCCCAGGCCTGGTTGGCTCAGGTAGCGCTCAGCGTCCCGGTGCCGGCCAAAATGTTCGCCCACCACCTGCCCGAGCTGCTCGACCTCAAGGTTGAGGGCGGCGATGAGCCGCACCTGGGCGGTCACGATCGCCGCGTAGGCGGCCTGCACCGCCGTAGGTTGACGCAGCTGGGCGGCGCGCAGTACCTGCTGCAGGTGGACGGCTTTGGCGTTGACGTCGCGACGGTGCGCGTGGCGCAGCGCCGCGGCGATCTGTGACCGTGACAGCCGGGCAGCACGGTCGGGGTCGGGGGCCCGGCCCAGGAGCTCGAGCGCATCCGGTGCGGTCAGGTCGTCGTAGGCGTGCAGCGCGGCGGGGAAGAACTCGCGCAGCGCGCTGCGTAGCCGCAGCAGCTGGCGGGACCGGTCCCAGATCAGTGTCTGATGGGTGCGGGCGACGAGTTTC
>DASYKI010000016.1:0-952863 GCA_035995545.1 Candidatus Dormiibacterota bacterium | reverse complement strand
CGAAGGGCTTGAACAGCTCCAGCGCCATCTTCTTGGGCAGGCCGCACTCGTGCAGGCGCAGCTCGGGTCCGACGACGATGACCGAGCGGCCGCTGTAGTCGACGCGCTTGCCGAGCAGGTTCTGGCGGAACCGGCCCTGCTTGCCCTTGAGCATGTCGCTCAGTGACTTCAGCTTGCGGTTGCCGGTGCCGGTGATGGCCCGGCCGCGGCGGCCGTTGTCGATGAGGGCGTCGACCGCCTCCTGGAGCATGCGCTTCTCGTTGCGCACGATGATCTCGGGCGCGCCCAGCTCCAGCAGCCGCTTCAGGCGGTTGTTGCGGTTGATGACGCGGCGGTAGAGGTCGTTGAGGTCCGACGTGGCGAAGCGGCCACCGTCGAGCTGCACCATGGGGCGCAGCTCCGGCGGGACCACCGGCAGCACGTCGAGGATCATCCAGGTCGGCGACGTCGCGCTCTTGCGGAAGGCCTCGACGACGCGCAGGCGCTTGATCGCCTTCTGGCGGCGCTGCCCGCTCGTCGACTTCGACTCCTCGCGCAGGCGCAGCCCCTCCTGGACCAGGTCGATCTGGCCGAGCAGCTCGCGGATGGCGGCGGCGCCGATGCCCGCCTTGAAGACCTTGCCGAACTTCTCGACGTAGTCGCGGTACTGGGTGTCGGTGAGCAGGTCGCGGACCTGCAGCGCCTCCAGCTCCTCGCGCTGCTTCTCGATCTCGGCGCGCAGGTTGGCCATCTCGTCGCGACCGCTGAACTCGGCCTCGGCGGCCTTGGACTCGGTCTCGGCGCGCAGCTGGGCGATCTCGGCGTTGGCCTCGTCCTCGGCGTCCTGGAGGCGCTGCGCATAGGTGGCGCCCAGCTCCTCCTCGCGTGCCTGGACGCGGGCGGCAATCTCGCTGGCCACGTCCTCGTTGAGGTTGGCGCCCTTCTTGGCCACAACTTCGCTGTCGACGCCGTCGCTCAGCGACATGTCGGCGACGGCCTTCTTGCCCTTGAGCTCCTGGACGCGGCCGTCCAGGTCGGCGCCGCCCTCGCGCAGCGCGGCGATGCGCTGGTCACGCTCCGACTCGAGCTGGGTGCGGCGCTCCGCGCCGGCGGCCTCGCGCTCGGCGATGCGCCCCTCGGCGCCGCTGCGCACCTCGTCACCGCCGCCGCCGGCGATGCGCTCCTTGAGCTTGAGGACGCGCTCGTCGCTCTCGGGGTCGAGCTTCTGCAGCAGCTCCGCGCGCGCCTTCTCGTCGACGCCGGTGACGATGTAGTTGGCGAAGTAGAGAACCTTCTCCAGGTTGCGCGGGCTCATGTCGAGGAGCAGGCCCATGCGGCTGGGGATGCCCTTGAAGTACCAGACGTGGGAGACCGGCGAGGCCAGCTTGATGTGGCCCATGCGCTCGCGGCGCACCTTGCTGCGGGTGACCTCGACGCCGCACTTGTCGCAGATGATTCCCTTGTAGCGGTAGCGCTTGTACTTGCCGCAGTGGCACTCCCAGTCCTTGGTGGGACCGAAGATCTTCTCGCAGAAGAGGCCGTCGCGCTCCGGCTTCAGGGTGCGGTAGTTGATGGTCTCGGGCTTGGTGACTTCGCCGTGCGACCAGCTGAGGATCATCTCAGGGGATGCGATGGAGAGTCGGAGGGCGTCGAAGTTTTCGAGCTTCAGCACGTGTTAGTTGGCCTCCCAGGGATTCACTGCCGGCAGGCGCCGGCCAATCGCGGCGCTGCGCGCCGCCGTGCGGGTTCGCGCCTGGCGGCGCTCCCCGCAGAAAACTTCTTGCTGCATCAACGCCCCGCCTCGTCGACGTCGTCGCGCTCGTCGCGCTCCAGGTGGATGCCGAGGTCGAGCGGGATGTCGGGGATGTCCTCCTCGCCGAGGACGATCTGGTTCTCGTCCTCGCTCTGGATCTCGACGCCGAGGGCGAGACCCTCGAGCTCCTTGACCAGGACTCGGAAGGATTCGGGGATGCCGGCTTCCAGCGTGTTCTCGCCCTTGACGATGGCCTCGTACGCCTTGACGCGGCCGACGATGTCGTCCGACTTGACGGTGAGGATCTCCTGGAGGATGTGCGAGGCGCCGTACGCCTCCAGTGCCCAGACCTCCATCTCGCCGAAGCGCTGGCCGCCGAACTGCGCCTTGCCGCCCAGCGGCTGCTGGGTGACCAGCGAGTACGGGCCGGTCGAGCGGGCGTGGATCTTGTCCTCGACGAGGTGGGCCAGCTTGAGCATGTAGATGTAGCCCACGGTGATGTCGCGGTCGAACTCGTCGCCGGTGCGGCCGTCGCGGAGACGGACCTTGCCGGTGCGCGGCAGACCCGCGCGCTCCAGCTCGTCCTCGATGGTCTCCTCGGAGGCGCCATCGAAGACCGGCGAGGCAACCTTGATGCCCAGCGCCGCGGCGGCCCAGCCCAGGTGCGTTTCCAGCACCTGTCCGAGGTTCATTCGCGACGGAACACCGAGGGGGTTGAGGACGATCTCGACGGGAGTGCCGTCGGGCATGTAGGGCATGTCCTCGATGGGCAGGATGCGAGCGATGACGCCCTTGTTGCCGTGGCGTCCGGCCATCTTGTCGCCCTGCGAGATCTTGCGCTTCTGGGCGACGTAGACACGCACCAGCTCGTTGACGCCGGGAGGCAGCTCATGTCCGCTCTCGCGGCTGAACACCTTGACGTCGACGACGATGCCGCGCTCGCCGTGCGGCACGCGCAGCGACGAGTCGCGAACCTCGCGCGCCTTCTCACCGAAGATGGCGCGCAGCAGGCGCTCCTCGGCGCTCAGCTCCGACTCGCCCTTGGGGGTGATCTTGCCGACCAGGATGTCGCCGGGATGGACCTCGGCGCCGACGTAGATGACGCCGCGCTCGTTGAGGTTCTTCAGCGTCTCCTCGGAGATGTTGGGGATGTCGCGAGTGATCTCCTCGGGGCCCAGCTTGGTGTCACGGGCCTCGATCTCGAACTCCTCGATGTGGATCGAGGTGTACATGTCCTCGCGCACCACCGACTCGCTGATGAGGATGGCGTCCTCGAAGTTGTAGCCCTCCCAGGGCATGAAGGCCACCAGCACGTTGCGGCCGAGGGCCAGCTCACCCTCCTGGGTGGACGGTCCGTCAGCGAGGACCTCGCCGGGGCCGACGTGCGACCCGGTGCCGACGGTGATGCGCTGCGACAGGCAGGTGCCCTGGTTGGAGCGCACGAACTTGTGCACCCCGTACCACTGGTCGGGCGAGCCGTCGTCGGGACGCAGCAGGATGCCGATGCCGGAGTCCTGCCCGCTGGGGATCTTCTCGACCGTGGGGTCGCCGTCGGGGGGCTCGGGCCAGGCGACACCGACGATGGTGCCCGCCTTGCGCGCGATGATCAGCTCACCGCTGTTGCGCGCGGCGTGGCCCTCCATGCCGGTGCCGACGATGGGCGACTCGGTGACCAGCAGCGGCACCGCCTGGCGCTGCATGTTCGAGCCCATCAGGGCGCGGTTGGCGTCGTCGTGCTCCAGGAAGGGGATCAGCGCCGTGGCGACCGACACCGTCTGCTTCGGCGAGACGTCCATGAAGTCGACTTCGGTGACCGGTAGGTCCTTGAACTGGTGGCGCGAGCGGCACGCGGTGTGGACCACGGTGAAGTGGCCGCTGGCCGCGTCGATGGGCGCGTTGGCCTGGGCGACCGTGTACTTGTCCTCCTCGTCGGCGGACAGGTAGAGGATGTCGTCCGACACCCAGGGCACGATGCTCACCTGGTTGACCTTGTTGGCCACCAGCTTGTCGACCTGCGCCTGGTCCAGCACGGTGCCGGAGCTCAGCTTGACCTCGGGGATGTCGCGCGCCAGCGTCTGGCCGACCACGATGTGCGCGTCGCGCAGCGGGTCGATGTCGCGGTACACCTTGCGGAACGGCGTCTCGATGAAGCCGAACTCGTTGACCCGGGCGTAGGTTGCCAGCGAACCGATCAGGCCGATGTTGGGACCCTCGGGGGTCTCGATCGGGCAGATGCGGCCGTAGTGCGAGTGGTGGACGTCGCGGACGTCGAAGCCCGCGCGCTCTCGGGACAGACCGCCCGGTCCGAGCGCGGAGAGGCGGCGCTTGTGGGTCAGCTCGGCCAGCGGGTTGGTCTGGTCCATGAACTGCGAGAGCTGCGAGGAGCCGAAGAACTCCTTGATCGCCGCCACCACGGGGCGCGCGTTGATCAGCGACGCCGCGGTCACCGTGGCCGCGTCGCAGATGGTCATGCGCTCCTTGATGATCCGCTCCATGCGGATCAGGCCCATGCGGAACTGGTTCTGCAGCAGCTCGCCGACGGCGCGCACCCGGCGGTTGCCGAGGTGGTCGATGTCGTCGGCCTCGCCCACGCCGTTGTTGAGCGAGATCAGCTTCTTGATGATCGAGATGAAGTCGTCGTTGTCCATGACCCGACGGCTCTTGTCCCAGGCGCGCTCGCGGGCCTCGTCCTCGGGGATGCCGAGGTTCTTGTCCAGCTTGAAGCGGCCGACCTTGCTCAGGTCGAAGCGGCGGGCGTTGAAGAACAGCGAGGCGAGCAGGTTGCGCGCGTTCTCGACGGTGGGCGGGTCACCGGGGCGGATCTTGCGGTACAGCTCGATCAGCGCCTCCTCGACCGAGGTGGTCGGGTCCTTGTCCAGGGTGGCGTCGATGTAGCGGTGTTCCGGGTCGATGTCGACGTCGGCGAAGAACTCGCGGATGGCGTCGTTGCTGCCGTAGCCCAGGGCGCGCACCAGGGTGGTGACGGGCACCTTGCGCTTGCGGTCGATCTTGACGGTGACGATGTCCTTCGACGAGGTCTCGATCTCCAGCCAGGCGCCCCGGTTGGGGATCAGCTTGGCGGCGTAGAGCAGGCGGCCGCTGACGCGGTCCTCGGCGGCGGTGAAGTACACACCGGGCGAGCGCACCAGCTGCGAGACGACGACACGCTCGGTGCCGTTGACGATGAAGGTGCCTTCCTCGGTCATCATGGCGAAGTCGCCCATGAAGACCTCGGCCTCCTTGATCTCACCGGCGTTCTCACCGGTCTTGATGTGCAGGCGGGTGTTGATGCGCAGCGGGGCGCTGAACGTCATGTCCCGCTGGCGGCACTCCTCCTGGTCGTTCTTGGGGCCGCCGAACTCGTAGTCGAGGAAGCGCAGCTCGTAGTTCTTGCCGGTGTAATCGGTGATCGGGTTGATCTCGTCGAAGAGCTCCCGCAGTCCCTCCTTCATGAACCAATTGAAGGAGTCCAGCTGCGTCTGGATCAGATTGCCGACCTCCAGCTTGTCGGCGATGGACCCGTAGGAGACGCGGCTGGCGCGGGAGGCAGTGTCGAGAACCATGTGCTAGAGTTCCTCTGGCGGTGGAAACGACGCGGGGAGACGCGCGGGCACAATCGCGTATCGTAGCATCTTCGGCTGTCCTCGCCGCTCGCTGAAGGACTGGAAGAGGCTCCACCCGCTCCCGCCGGCCGTCGCAGCGCCAGCGGACCCCCTATCCTACAGCGTCGGCGCCCGCACGGCGCCTGGCCGGCGGCGGAGCCCCGAAGGGCCCGCCGCGCAGCCGTTCGAGCATCAGCGGACGTCGGCCGAAGCCCCCGCCTCTTCGAGCTTGGACTTGACCTGGGCGGCCTCCTCCTTGGAGACGCCCTCCTTGACGGGCTTGGGGGCGCTGTCGACCAGGTCCTTGGCCTCCTTGAGGCCCAGCCCGGTGATCTCGCGCACCGCCTTGATCGCGTTGATCTTGGCGTCGCCGGCGCTGGTGAGGACCACGGTGAACTCGGTCTGCTCCTCCTCGGGAGCCTCGGCCGCGCCGCCGCCACCGGCGGGAGCCGCGGCAACCGCGACGGGCGCAGCCGCCTTGATGCCGAGCTTGTCCTCCATCAGCTTGACGGCGTTGACGACGTCGAGAACGCTCCACTCCTGGAGGGCGTCGACGAACTCTTCGGGGGTGATCTTGGTGGCCATGAAATCTCCTTGGGCGCCGGTCAGCCGGCGGCGGCGAGCTTCTCGCGGTAGGCGTCGAGCGTCGCCGCGAAGTTGCTGAGGACAGAGTTGAGCGCACCTGCCAGCGAGGACAGGGGCGACTGCAGGGTGCCGGCCAGCTGGGCCAGCAGGACCTCCCGGGAGGGCAGGTCGGCCACGACGCGGACGCCGTCGGCGTCCAGCACCCGCTTCTCGACCAGGCCGGCCACGATGGGCAGCCGGCGGTTGACCCGGAAGTACTCGTTGAGGATGCGCGCGGGAGCCGAGAGGTCGCCGTACCCGAGCGCCAGCCCCACGGGACCGACGAGCACCGCCGAGAACTGCCCCACGCCCGCCTCGTCGGCGGCGCGCCGGGCCAGGGTGTTCTTGACGACGTGGTACTCGATGCCGTCGTTGCGCAGCCGGGTGCGCAGCTCCTGGAGCTGCTTGACGGTGAGGCCCCGATAGTCGGTGACGATCGCCGACGTCGCCCGCCCGAGCTTCTCGGTGAGCTCGGCAACGGTCGCCACCTTGCGTGCACCGGCGCGCATCGGCCTCTCGGCGACCGCGGATCTGCCGTTGCCTGCGGCCACTGCTGTCCTCCATGTGCTGGTGCACCGCGCGCTGCCACCCGGTGAGGGGCGGAGCGCACGCGCGTCGGAGGACGCTTGTCCGGCTCTGGCCTCACCTGCGCAGGAGATTGAGCGGGTGTTCCCCGCGCCTGCGGTCTCGGGCGAGTAGGGCGAACGGCGCAGTTCTGATAACTGCGAGGTCGGGAGTGTACTGGAAGTGCGCGCTTAGGCGACGCTGAGGCGGGACGCCTGGGCAGGGTCGACGTGGACGCCGGGGCCCATGGTTGCTGCCAGGGTTACCGTGCGGACGTAGGTGCCCTTGGCGGCGGACGGCTTGGCCCGGACGATGGCGTCCATCAGCGCGGCGAAGTTGTCGCGCAGGCGATCCTCGTCGAAGGAGACCTTGCCCACCGGCACGTGGATGATGCCGAAGCGGTCGACGCGGAACTCGACGCGGCCGCCGCGAACGTCGTTGACCGCCTTGGCGATGTCGAAGGTGACCGTGCCCGACTTGGGGTTGGGCATCATGCCGCGGGGGCCGAGGATCTTGCCGAGGCGGCCGACCATGCCCATGGCGTCGGGGGTGGCCAGGGCGACGTCGAAGTCGATCTCGCCACCCTGCACCTTCTTGACCAGGTCGTCGCCGCCGACCAGGTCGGCGCCGGCTTCGATGGCCTCGCGGGCCTTCTCGCCGGTGGCGAACACCGCGATGCGGCGGGTCTTGCCGGTGCCGTGCGGCAGCAGCACGGAGCTGCGGACCATCTGGTCGGCGTGGCGGGGGTCGACGCCGAGGCGGATGTGCGCTTCGACGGTGGCGTCGAACGACGCCGTCGACGTCTGGCGGGCCAGGGCGACCGCCTCGTTGGGGTCGTAGAGCTTGTCGGGCTCGAGCGCCCTGGCGGCTTCGCGGTATTTCTTGCCGTGTTCTGGCATGGGGTTTCTCCTGTGGTGCCTGCGGGCCTGGTGGCCCTCCCACGTGTGCGCCGCTTCGGCCCCGCGGGCCTGCCGGCGGATTCTTGGCCGGGTCTAGTTCACCACCAGGCCCATCGAGCGCGCGGTGCCCTCGATGATCTTCATCGCCTGGTCGATGTCGAACGCGTTGAGATCCTGCAGTTTGAGCTGGGCGATCTCGCGGACCTGGTCCTTGGTGACCGAGCCCACCTTGTCGCGGTTGGGAACCCCGCTGCCCTTCTCGACGCCGGCCGCCTTCTTGAGGAGGTCGTAGGCCGGCGGGGTCTTGGTGACGAAGGTGAAGGTGCGGTCTTCGTAGACCGTGATCTCCGCGGGGATGACCGTTCCGGCCTGCGGCGCGGTGCGCTCGTTGTAGGCCTTGACGAACTCCATGATGTTGAGCCCATGCGGGCCCAGCGCGGTCCCCACCGGGGGCGCGGGAGTTGCCTTGCCCGCCTCGATCTGCAGGCGGATGACCGTCTTGACCTTCTTCTTCGACATCTCTCTTCGCTACGTTCCTTGCGTGGGCGGCGCGGATCGGCCTTCGGGCCTGCCGCGACGGGGAATTCTGCGCGCGTGGCGCCCCTGGGCGCTACCGCAGGCGCTCGACCTGGAGAAGATCCAGCTCGACGGGCGTCTCGCGCCCGAACATGTTGACCAGGACCTTGAGCTTGCCCTTCTCGACGTTGATCTCCACCACCTTGCCGTGGAAGTCGGTGAAGGGACCGTCGACGACGCGCACGTTCTCGCCGATCTCGTACTCGACGGCGACCTTGCTGGGCGCCTCGGCCTTGATCTGCTTCTGGATGCCGCGCACCTCGTGCTCCTGCAGCGGCACCGGCTTGTTGCCGCTGCCGACGAAGGAGGTGACGCCCGGCGTGTTGCGCACCACGTACCACGACTCGTCGCTCATCACCATGTTGACGAGGATGTAGCCGGGGTAGATGCGCTTGCTGACGTGGCGACGCTGCCCGTCCTTGATCTCGATCACGTCCTCGGTGGGAACGAGCACGTCGAAGATCTTGTCGTGCATGTCCATCGACTCGACACGCTTGAGAAGGTTGGCCCGCACCTTCTCCTCGTGGCCCGAGTACGCGTGGACGACGTACCACTTGGCTTCGGGGTGAACCATCGTCTCTGTCATCGTCATCATTTGCCGTTCTGGAAGGTCTGGATCGTCGTGCCGCCGCTGGTGTACAGCTGCTTGACGGCGATGCTGAGCAACAGGTCGGCCAGCCCGATGATCGCGGCCAGGAGGATGACCGTGACGATGACCACACCGGTCATGCGTCGCAGCTCGTCCCACGTCGGCCACACCACCTTGCGAAGCTCGCCGACGACCTCCGCGAAGTAGTTGCCCCGCTCAGCGCGCGGGGCACTCACAGGGCCGCGGGGCGGCCGGGGTGGCGTGCGGACCGCCTTGGCCACGGTTACTCAGGACCTCCGTCTGTCGAATCCATGCTGTCGGTGCCGTCGAGATGAGTGGCAGGGGCGGCACGACTCGAACGCGCGACCCTCGGTTTTGGAGACCGATGCTCTACCAGCTGAGCTACGCCCCTGCGAATGGGCTACTTCGTCTCCCGATGGAGCGTGTGGGTGCGGCAGCGACTGCAGAACTTCTTGAGCTCGATCCGGTCGGGATCGTTCCGCTTGTTCTTGGTCGTCGCGTAGTTGCGCTCCTTGCAGGTGGGGCACTGCAAGGTGATGATGGCGCTTCCGCCCTTACCCGTGGCCACGTGTTTTTCGCCTCGACAAAAATAAAACCTAGCGCGGCGCTAGGTGCCGCGACAATATAGCAGAGCCCCGGGGGGGCTGCCAGCACCAGGGTACCCGGATCGGGCGGGGGCGACGCGCGGCTAGCCCGCCTCGACGGGGACGGCGGCCGGAGCCGGCATGGCCTCGACGGCGGCGCGCATGCCACGGGGGTCGTCGGTGGTGACCATGGCCACGCCGCACTCGACCATGCGCAGGGCGGCCGCGGCGTCGTTGACGGTGTAGGCGGCCACGGGCAGGCCGAGCCGCGCGGCGACGTCCATCAGCTCGGGGGTGACCAGCCAGTGGTGGACGCTGAGTGCCGCCGCGTCCACCTCGCCGGCCAGGTGGGTGAGCCGGATGGGCAGCAGCCGGCGCCAGGGCACCCCGCCCACCCGCATCCGTCCCACATTGGGACTGCTGCCCATGTCGAGCAGGGCGCCGCCCAGCTCGCGGGCCAGGTAGGCGACGTGGGCGGGGCTGCGGTGGCGGAGCAGGGCGCCGACCACCCGGGCGACGTGCTCGGGGCGGCGGGTGCCGATGTCGGGGAAGGAGCGCCAGCGCTCCACCCTGGGGGCCAGGTCTCGCAGCGCCAGCAGGGCGACGAGCAGCTCGGTGCAGATGGCGAAGCGTCCGGGATCGCGCCGCGCCCTGAGCCACTCGCCGAGCGGGAGGGCCGCACTGGCCGTCTTGACGTCGAGCAGCACCGGGGTGCGGCCGAGGTGCTCCAGCCCCTCGTCGAGGGTGAGCAGGGTGGGCTCGCGCCAGCGCAGCTCGGCGAGGCGAAGCTGGTCGACGGGCTCGCCGCTGGGCATGCGGGTGTCGTGGCGGAGCAGCAGGCGCCGGTCGGAGGTGGCGCAGATGTCCAGCTCGACGCGGTCGACGCCCAGGCGGACGGCGTCGTGGAGGGTCTGCGCCGTGGGAGCGCCGGCCGGCTGCCTGATGCCCAGGCCGGCGTGGGCGATCCAGGCGGGACGCTGCGCCGGCACTGCTGGCCTCCCTTGCTCGACTGTCAGGGGCACCTGGGAGTCTAGAGGTAGTTGCGCATGCCGCGGTCAGACCGCGGGGAGGCGGGCGGGAGGGCGGTCGTTCCAGCCGTGCATGGCGGCGGCCTCCAGCTCGATGACGAAGCTCTCGACACTGCGCGGGTCGGTGGGCGCGGCGGTGGTGGGATGCAGGGCGACGAACTCGCAGCGCGGACGGGCGTCGGCGCCCCGAGCGGGCACGCCAGGCATGGCCACCAGCGCGGGGAGGAACCCGCGGCCGCCGCTGAGTGCGCGCTCGATGCGTTCGCGGTGCTCGAGGGTGCAGGGCCCGCGCAGCACGATGCGCAGGTAGGCGCTCCAGCCGCCGTGGCGGTGGACGAAGTGGAAGCTGCTGTTGCCTGGAGTGGCGCGCGCGGCGACGCCGGCGAGCTCTGTGGTGGCATCGTCCTGTGGCGGGGCGAGCGGCTCGGGGTGGCGCGACGGAGTGCGGCGTCGTCGTGGCGGGGACGTGTGCGGGGACGACATGGGGGCCAGTGTCGCGCTGAAAGAACCAAGACGCGGGGAGCGAGTGTTTAAGATTCGGTCAAGGTCGGCAGGTACTTGGGGCGATGCGACCGACCGGTCAGGAGGTTGCTCCCGGGGTGGTGGTTCCGCCCGGGCGCCGCGTGGGCCGCTTGGCGCTGCCGCTCCTGGTGGCGGACTTCGCTGCGGCAGGGGACTTCCTGGTCGAGGACTTCCTGGCCGGGGACTTCCTGGCCGGGGACTTCCTGGTCGAGGACTTCCTGGTCGGAGCCTTCCTGGCCGACGACGCCGTTGCCGACGATCTGGTGGCGCCGGTGGACTTGCGCGCGCCGGTGGACCGCGTGGTCGTGGTCTTGCGACGCGAGGTCGTGCCCGACGTGCCGCGTCCGGCGCCGCGGCGGGGGGCGCCGCCGGATGCTGCACCGCGGGTGGAGCGGCGCGCGCGCGTCGCCACGCCGGCGGCGGCGGTGCGGCGGGTGGCGGTGCGGCGGGTGGCCGTCTTGCGGGTGGTGGTCTTGGGCGTGGCGCCCTTGGTGGTGGACGTGCGGCGCGAGCCGCCGGTTGCGGACGATGTCGTCCTTTTCCCGGTGACGCCCTCGGCGGCGGGGGCGATGGCGGCTGCCAGCGAGGCCTCGGCGTCGCGCAGCTTGGCGGCCAGCATGTCGGCCTGCTGCTGCGCCTGGGCGGCGCGCTGCAGCATGCGCGCATGTGCGGTGCGGGTCTGCGCGACCAGCTTGCGCAGTGCCTTGAGGCCGGTGCTCTGCTTCTTCGGCTTCTTGGCCGTCCTGGTGATGGCCTTCTTCGCCATGGTGGGTTCCCCGTGTGTCGGTGGTGCAGGTCGCTTTGTACTCGTTGCGAACCCCGAACGCAAGCGACGGCGGCGCGTGGCGGTCAGCCGGCGAGCGGTTCCACAACCAGGCTGCGCCCGAAGACGCGATGGAATCTCGTCGACACCTCGACACCCTGCCACTCGTGCGGAACCGGCAATGACAGCACCACCGTTCCGCGACGGTCACGCCGCGTCGCCGCCACCGCGGTGCCCTTGGGCATGCGGCGCTCCACCTCGTCGGCGAGCACCAGCACCATGGCGGCGCGGTCGACCGCGCGCCGGTCGATGGCGTCGATGAGCGCCGAGTATGGGCTGAGACTGGCCCGATCTCGTCCCGCCCGGGTGATCAGCGCCGAGAGCAGGGCGATGCTGCGGTGCGAGAAGCCGCGCAGGTCGGCGCTGCGGACGATGTCGGCGGCGTGCTCCCAGCGGTTGTAGTAGTCGACGCTGCGTCCCGCGTCGAGGATGGTGGCGGCGTGGTCGAGCGTCTCCTGCATCTCGTCGCCGGCGTCGGGGACGAGCAGGTCGAGCAGCACCGCGGCCAGGCGCGCGCGCCGGCGGGCGCGCGTCGCGTCCCAGGTGGTGAAGCGCGCGGCCAGCGCCTCCAGCGAGGACTGCCGCACCGCACCGGTCGACGGCAGGCGATGGCTCAGCTCCTCGAAGGCGATGCCCTCGCGCAGTCCCTGTCCCGAGACGGTCATGTCGGTCGCGCCGATGGCGTCCATCACCGCCTGCACCACCAGCACGCCGCCGACGATGGAGTCGGCGCGGTCCACCGAGAGTCCGCTGATCGCCGAGCGCCGCCGCAGCGGCTTGGCGAGGACGTTCTGGGCGACGTCGCGCAGCCCCTTGCGCGACAGCGTGTAGCCGTGCAGCCGCGGGATGGGATAGCTGGTGGCCGCGGCGCGATGCATCTTGGCGATGTTGCGGATGGTGCCGCCGGTGCCGATCATCGCCTCGTCGGGACGCAGCACCGGCAGGCCGGCGTCCTGCAGCGTCTGCACCACGTGGTCGTGCAGGCGGGTGACCTCGCTCTGCTTGGGCGGGTCGGCGGCGAGAAAGCGGTCGGTGAGGCGCAGCGCGCCCAGCGGCAGCGTCCAGCCGCGCAGTGCGCGACGGCTGCGGAAGTGGGAGATCTCCAGGCTGCCGCCGCCGACGTCGACGAGCAGTCCGCTCTCCACCGGCAGGCCGTGCACCGCGCCGAGAAATGCGTAGCGCGCCTCCTCGTCGCCGTCGATGACGCGCACCTCGATGCCGGTGGCGTCCTCGACCTGGGCGACGAAGTCGGCCCCGTTGTTGGCCTCGCGCACCGCCGCGGTGGCCACGGCGACGATGCGCTTCGCCCCCGCACTCTCGGCGACGGCGAGGAAATCGTTGACCGCCGCGATGGTGCGGTCGACCGCCTGCGCGCCCAGCTTGCCGCTGCCGTTGAGGTCGCGGATCAGGCGCAGCGAGGTGCGCGCGTCGGAGAGGATCTCCAGGTGACCGCCGGAACTCAGGCGGACCACGATGACGCGGCCCGAGTTGGAGCCGATGTCGATGACGGCGAGCGGCTGCGGCTGGGGCACACTGGTCCCTGATGAACGGGCGGGGGTAGGCGGGCAGTATATGGTCCGCCGCCACGCAGTTAAGAAGTGGTGCGCCGGCACTGGTCGACCCAGCCCGGTGGCTATGCTGCCACTCGTGAGCGCGAAGCCCGAAGGGGGCACCACCGGCGTCGAGGAGCCCGCGACCGCGCGCGCGGCGAGCCTGGGCCCCTCGCGCTACCTCAACCGCGAGCTCAGCTGGCTCGACTTCAACACCCGCGTGCTCGCCCTGGCCGAGGACGCCACCCTGCCGCTGCTGGAGCGCGCCAAGTTCCTGGCCATCTTCAGCCGCAACCTCGACGAGTTCTTCCAGGTGCGCGTCGCCGGGCTCAAGGAGCAGGTGCTCGCCGGGGTGACCCACCGCTCACCCGACGGGGCCACCCCACCGGAGCAGCTGCGCGCCATCCGCGAGCGCGTCACCGACCTGGTGGCGCGGCTGTCGGCGTGCTTCACACGCGACGTCAGCGCGCGCCTGGAGCGCACCGGGGTGTGCATCTGCGACTACGACTCGCTCGACGACGCCGACCGCGCCCGCCTCACCGCCGTCTACGAGAGCCGCATCTACCCGGTGCTGACGCCCCTCGCCGTCGACCCCGCGCATCCCTTCCCGTACATCTCCAATCTGTCGCTCAACCTGGCGGTGGTGGTCAGCGACGCCAACACCCACGAGTCGCACGTGGCCAGGGTCAAGGTGCCGCAGATCCTGCAGCGCTTCGTGCCCCTCGACGACGGCGAGCGCTTCGTGCCGCTGGAGCAGGTGATCGCCGCCCACCTGCACACCCTGTTCCCGGGCATGCAGATCCTCGCGCACCACGCCTTCCGGCTCACCCGCAACGCCGACTTCGACCTCGAGGGCGACGAGGCCGAGGACCTGCTCGAAGCCGTGCAGAGCGTCCTGCAGCGGCGCCGCCGCTCACCGCTGGCGGTGCGCCTCGAGGTGGAGACGACGATGTCGCCCGAGGTGCTCGACCTGCTGGTGCGCGAGCTGGAATTGGAAGCCGACGACGTCTACGTCGTCGAGGGACCGCTCGACCTCGGCGGGCTGTGGGACATCTACCGCATCGACCGTCCCGACCTGAAGTACCCACCCTGGAACCCGGTGACGCCACCGGCGCTGGCGGCCGGACCCGACGGACCGCCCGACATCTTCCGCGTGCTCCGCTCGCAGCACGTCCTCGTGCACCATCCCTACGAGTCCTTCGAGACCTCGGTCGAGGCCTTCGTCGAGCAGGCGGCGGGCGACCCCGCGGTGCTGGCCATCAAGCAGACGCTGTACCGCACCAGCGGCGGTCCCGTCTCCCCCATCATCCGGTCGCTCACCCGCGCCGCCGAGGCGGGCAAGCAGGTGGTGGCGCTGATCGAGCTGACGGCGCGCTTCGACGAGCAGGCCAACATCACCTGGGCGCAGCTGCTCGAGGACACGGGCGTGCACGTCGTGTACGGCATGGTCGGCTACAAGACGCACGCGAAGATCACCCTGGTGGTGCGCCAGGAGGATTCGGGGATCCGCCGCTACTGCCACGTCGGCACCGGCAACTACAACCCCGACACCGCGCGCATCTACGAGGACGTCGGCCTGCTCACCGCCGACGAGCAGCTCGGCGCCGACCTCAGCGAGCTCTTCAACCTTCTCACCGGCTACAGCCGGCAGCGCGAGTACCGCAAGGTGCTGGTGGCGCCGATGGCCCTGCGTGCCGCGCTGCGCGACCTCATCGACGCGCAGGCGCACGACGGCGGCCGCATCACCGTCAAGGTGAACAGCCTGGTCGACCCCGACATGATCGACCACCTCTACGCCGCCTCGCAGGCGGGCGCGCGTATCGACCTGGTGGTGCGCGGCATCTGCTGCCTGCGTCCCGGTGTGCCCGGGCTCAGCGAGTCGATCCGGGTGCGCTCCATCGTGGGACGCTTCCTGGAGCACTCGCGCACCTTCCGCTTCGGCGAGCCCGGTGCCGACGCGCGGTACTACATCGGCTCTGCCGATCTCATGCAGCGCAACCTCGACCGTCGCGTCGAGGCCGTCGTCCCCGTGGTGTCGCAGCCGCTGCGGGCCCGGCTCGACGAGATCCTCGACGTCGACCTCAGCGACGACGTGCTCAGCTGGGAGCTCCGCGACCGCAGGTGGGAGAAGGTTCCGGTCAGCCGTGGCATCAACGCGCAGGTCCGGCTGCAGGAGCTGGCCCTGGCGCGCGCCCAGGGCGCCGGGTCGTGACCACCGCGCGCAACCGGGTTGCCAGCCGGGCCGCGCGCAGCGTCGTCGTGCCCACCCTGCCCGCCAATCCCAGCGCCGCCGACGCGGTGCAGCGGGCCATCGCCGCGTCGGTGCAGCGCCTGCTGCGCAACGACCCGGTGGTGCGCAGGGGCGAGGATCCCGAGGGCGTGCACCAGGCGCGCGTGGCCACCCGGCGGCTGCGCAGCGACCTGCGCACCTTCGCGCCGCTGCTCGATGCGCGGTGGCTGGAGGGGCTGCGCGACGAGCTGCGCGAGCTGGCCGCTCAGCTCGGCGCGGTGCGCGACGCCGACGTGCTCCTGGAGCGCCTGCGCTCGGCGACGGCCCGGCTGCCCGAGGCCGACCGCGACACCGCGCAGCACCTGCTCGACGGCCTGGAGCAGACCCGCGAGCGCGACCGTGACGCCCTGCTGGCCACCATGCGCGCGGTGCGCTACCGGCGCCTGCTCGACGACCTGGTCGACGCCGCCGCCCATCCGGGCGTCACCGAGGCCGCGGACCGGCCCGGCGCAGAGGTGCTCCCCCAGCTCGCCGCCGACCCCTGGCGGCGCCTGCGCCGCCGCGTCAGCCGCCTCGACGCCGAGCCGCCGGACGCCGACCTGCACGAGGTGCGCATCTTCGCCAAGCGCGCCCGCTACGCGGCCGAGGCGGTCGCTCCGGTCGCCGGGGCCATGGCCACCGAGTTCGCCAAGGCGGTGGCCGCGGTGCAGGAGGTGCTCGGCAACCACCACGACGCCATCGTCGCCCACTCCTGGCTGCGCGAGGCGGCGCAGCGCCATCCGGCGCAGTCGTTCGTCGCCGGCAGCCTGGCCGGGTTCGAGCTGGCCGAGGCGCAGCGCTGCCGCGAGGCCTGGCCGGCCTCCTGGACAGCGGCGTCGGCGAAGCGGCTGCGCTCGTGGATGTGAGCGGGCGGACCGCCTACCTCGTCCGCCACGCCCACGCCGGCGACCGCAGCAGCTGGCCGGGCGACGACTCGCGGCGCCCGCTCAGCGAGAAGGGTTGGCGGCAGGCACACGGAATCGCCGAGCTGCTGCGCGACGCGCCACTGCGCCGGGTGCTGAGCAGCCCCGCGGTGCGCTGCGTGCAGACCGTCGAGCCGCTGGCCACCGCGCACGGGCTGCACGTCGAGATCGAGCCGTCGCTGCGCGAGGGGGCCGATCCGCACGACACGCTGGCGGTGCTGCACGCGATGGCCGCGGACGGCGCCGTCGCCGGGTGCACCCACGGCGACGTGATTCCCGGGGTGCTCGACCTGCTTGGCGACGCCGGGGCCGAGGTCGAGGGGCCACTGACCTGGCCCAAGGCGTCGACCTGGGTGCTGGAGGGCGACGAGCGCGGCTTCACCCGCGCGCGCTACGTCCCCCCGCCCGCGCTGGGCTGAGGACGACTGCGCGGTCGCTCAGGCGATCAGCGCGCTGTCGCCGCGGGCGGAGTGCCCGTGCAGGAGGCGCGCCGGCGCCATGCTCTCGGTGGCCAGCGGCGCGTCGAGGGTGTGGCCGCAGTGGAAGCAGTGCCCACGCAGGCCGGCGGCGCTCTCCACCAGCACGCGGCGGCGGTCGGAGCACTGCGGGCAGGCGGCAAACCGGACGACGGAGCGACGGTCGGCGACGGTGGCGGTCATCGCTGGTACCTCTGGTTCGTGGGCTGTCGCTGGCATCGTCGAGCCTACGCGTGAAGCGGCGATGAACAGCCCGCATCGCGGTTAAGGTCCGGGGTGGGCGCCGTCATGCTCCGAGACGCCCTGCCCTGGGCTGTCGTGGGACGATGCGGTCATGGACCAGCAGCACGGTGGGATGCGCGACGCGCTGCAGGGCGTGCGCCGCACCTTCGAGCAGCGGCCGGTGCTGTGGTCGGTGGCGCTGGCCACCAGCGCCGGGGCGGCGGTCCTCATCTGGTTCGCAATGAACGGTCTGGACGCTACGGTGCGTCTTCCCATCATCGTCATCGCCGCCGCGCTCAACCTGCTCATCGCCGCGGGCTACGCCACCGACATCAGCCCGGACGAGGACTGATCGCGGCGGCGATCCCTGTCGAATCGACAGGAACGACGGGCCGTCGTGCGTGGCGCGGCAGGCTGAGGTAGCGGCCGCTGGCGAGGGTGAGGCCTTTACTCGGACGTCCCGCCTTTGCATGCTGGGAGCTGTGCAAGCCAGACCTGCAGGAGCGGACATGTCGAGTGCGACGGCGATCAGCACGCGCCTCACCGTCTGTTCGCGCTGCGGCCACCACGGAAGGCTCGTCATCGCCACCCGCAGCGAGGTGATCAGCCGCTGCATGGTGTGCGGCGACGAGCTGCGGACCGCGCCGGCCATCGAGGTGACCGGGCGTGCGGTGAAGGGGAATGCCCCCACCAGGAGGACGTCGACATGACCGACGACCGCGACCACGTCAACACCCTGTCCGACGCGTCGCTCGAGGACGAGAAGCACCCCGAGATGCATCCCCAGTCGCCGGGCGAACTGGGCCGCAAGGTCCGCGCCGAGGCCGCCGAGGGCGACGGCCTGGTCGACAAGGCCAAGCGCGCACTGGAGGAGATGGACCGCGACATCGGCGGCGAGTACGAGCGCCGCGAGGATCCCACCGCGCCGCCCGCGCCCGCGGACACGCCCGGCGAGCAGCACCACCGCCAGGGCTGAGCCGGTTGCGCCAGCGCTGAGCCGGTTACGCCAGGGCTGAGCCGGTTGCGCCGGCGCCGAGTTACCGGCGGCGCTGCGCCGCCCACTCCACCAGCGCGTCCGCGCTGCGCGTGTTGACGATCGACTCCAGCGGCACACCGCACGCGGCAGCGCGCGCGCAGCCGAGCATCTGCCAGTCGAGCTGACCGGGTGCGTGCGCATCGGTGTCGATGCTCACCTTGCACCCGGCCTCGACGGCGAGGCGCAGCAAGCGCTTCGGCGGGTCGAGCCGTTCCGGCCGCGAGTTGACCTCGACGGCCACCTCGAAGCGCCGGCAGGCCTCGAACACGATGTCCGCGTCGAACTCGGACTCGGGTCGACCCTTGCCGACCACCAGCCGCCCCGTGCAGTGGCCGAGGATGTCGGTGTGGGGATTGGCGATGCCCACCACCATGCGCTGGGTCATCTCGTCGCGCGGCATGCGCAGCTTGGAGTGCACGCTGGCGACGACGACGTCGAGCTGGGCGAGCAGCTCGGGCTCCTGGTCGAGGGTGCCGTCCTCGTTGATGTCGACCTCGATGCCGGTGAGGATGCGAAACGGCGCGAGCTCCTCGTTGAGCTGGCGCACCACCTCGAGCTGGTCGCGGAGGCGCTCCGGTGAGAGGCCGCGGGCGACGGTGAGGCGCGGCGAGTGGTCGGTGAGCACCATGTACTCGTGGCCCAGGTTGCGGGCCGTCTCGGCCATCTCGCGGATGGGGCTGCCGCCGTCGGACCAGTCGGAGTGGGTGTGGCAGTCGCCGCGCAGCGCCTTGCGGATCTCGTCGGCCCCCTCCTCCACCGGCTTGCCCTCGGTCGCCTCGAGGCGGCGCAGGTAGATCGGCGTCTCGCCGCGCTGCGCCTCGGTGATGGCCAGGGCGGTCACCTTGCCGATGCCCTGCAGCTGCTCCAGGCTGCCCGCGGCGATGCGGCGCTCCAGCTCGTCGGCAGCCATGCGCTCGACGGTCTCGGCGGCGCGGCGGAAGGCCTGGACCCGGTAGGTGGGCTCGTGGGCGCGTTCCAGCAGGAAGGCGATGCGGCGGAGCGCGGCGACCGCGGGGGCGTCGGAGGGCATGTGCCGCCAGCGTAGCCGCTGCGCGGTGTGGACGGCCGGCGGGCTAGCATGCGAGGGACGACCTTCAGGAGAGGACACCATCCCATGGCGACTGCGGCATCCACCGACCGGCTGGTCGAGATCCTCGGCGACGACGCCCGTGGCCTGCTCGAGCATGAGTGCAAGACCGTCCCCAAGGAGATGCTGCACCTGCCCGGGCCCGACTTCGTCGACCGCGTGGTCAGCGTGAGCGATCGGCCGGTGCGCGTCCTGCGCAACCTGCAGCTGATCCTCGACCACGGCCGCCTGGGTGGCACAGGCTACGTGTCGATCCTGCCCGTCGACCAGGGCATCGAGCACTCCGCCGGCGCGTCCTTCGCGCCCAACCCGATGTACTTCGACGGCGAGAACATCGTCAAGCTGGCCATCGAGGGCGGCTGCAACGCGGTGGCCTCGACCTTCGGGGTGCTCGGCTCGGTGGCGCGCAGGTACGCGCACCGCATCCCCTTCATCGTCAAGATCAACCACAACGAGCTGCTGACCTATCCGAACCGCTACGACCAGATCATGTTCGGCAGCGTGCGGCAGGCGTGGGAGATGGGCGCGGTCGCGGTGGGCGCCACCATCTACTTCGGGTCCGAGGAGTCGACCCGCCAGATCCAGGAGGTCACCGAGGCCTTCGAGGAGGCGCACTCGCTGGGCATGGCCACCGTGCTGTGGTGCTACCTGCGCAACCCGGCCTTCGTCGTCAACGGCACCGACTACCACCTCGCCGCCGACCTGACGGGACAGGCCAACCACCTCGGCGTCACCATCCAGGCCGACATCATCAAGCAGAAGCTGCCCGAGACCAACGGCGGCTTCACCGCGCTCAAGTTCGGCAAGACGAACGCCAAGGTGTACAGCGAGCTGACCACCGACCATCCCATCGACCTGACCCGCTACCAGGTGGTCAACTGCTACATGGGTCGCTCCCCGCTGATCAACAGCGGCGGCGCCTCGTCGGGCGCGAGCGACCTCAAGGAGGCGGTGCGCACCGCGGTGATCAACAAGCGCGCCGGCGGCATGGGACTGATCACCGGACGCAAGGCGTTCCAGCGGCCCATGGCCGAGGGCGTCGAGCTGCTCCACGCGGTCCAGGACGTGTATCTCAACGAGCGGGTCACCGTCGCCTAGGCGCGGGAGTTTTGGCCACAACACGGCAGGATCGTTCGCGCGCAGGACTGCGCGGCGGCATCGACCTGGGCGGCACCAAGATCCAGGCGGCGGTTGTCGACGCCGGCGGGCACGTCCGCGGCCAGGACCGCCAGGCCACGCCGGTCGGCGGCAGCGCGGCCGACGTCATCGCCGCGATGGCGACCGCGATGCGCGGCGCCGCCGAGGCCGCGGGTGTGACCACCCACCAGCTGCGCGGCGCCGGCGTCGGCTCGCCCGGTGCCATCGACGCGCACTCGGGAACCGTCGCCGCGCCGCCCAACCTGCCGTGGAAGGACGCCTATCCCGTCGGGCCGGAGCTGTCGCGCGCACTGGGCACGCCCGTGGTCGTCGACAACGACGTGCGCGTCGCCACCAACGCCGAGTACAGGCTCGGGGCGGGCCGTCCCTACCGGTCCATCCTCGGCGTGTTCTGGGGGACCGGCGTGGGCGGCGGCATCATCCTCGACGGCGTGCTGTGGGAGGGCCGCGGCGCCGCCGGTGAGATCGGGCACACCGTGATCCGGCGCAACGGCGCCATGTGCCACTGCGGGCGGCGCGGCCACCTCGAGGCCTACGCGGGACGCGCCAGCATGGAGGCGCGGGCGCGCCGTCGCATCGAGGCCGGCACCAAGTCGGCGCTGCTCTCCATCATGGAGGCGCAGGGTCGCGATCGCATGACCAGCGGCGTGTGGGCGCGCGCGCTCGAACACGGCGACGCGCTGGCGGAACACCTTGTCGACCGCGCCGTCAAGGCGCTGGGCACGGGCATCGCCTCGGCGGTGACGCTGCTCGACGTCGAGGCCGTGATCATCGGTGGAGGGCTGGGCGTGCGCCTTGGCCAGCCGTACGTCGAGCGCATCGCGGCCCGAATGCGTCCCCAGGTGTTCCTGCGCGAGCGCGCTCCCGTGGTGCACGTCGCCGCGCTGGGCGACCTCGGCGGTGCGATCGGCGCTGCCCTGCTGGTCGACGGCGCGGCGTCGCATGCCGCGAGCCGCGCCGCCGGCGGTCCTGTCCGGAGGAAGCGGGCCTCGGTCTAGGGGGCGGCCCGGTAGGCGATCACGTAGCCGCCGCCGCTCTGCGGGTTGGCGGGTGACGCTTCCGACGACGCGCCGACGTACACGGTGTGGTACGCGATGGCGATGCCGCCGCTGGTGAGCGACGCGGTGGGAAACTGCACGTCGGCCGACATGGGGCGGTGCAGCAGCGGCCGGCCGGTGGCTGCATCCCAGGCATCGAAGAAGCCGAGCGTGTCGAGGGTGTAGGCGACCCCGGCCGCGGTGCTGAATGCCTGGTAGTGCACGCCGTCGCCGTTGGGGGTCAGCCAGTTCCGCGCACCGCTGTCGCGCTGCAGCGCGAACACCGCGCCGCCGGGTGTCGACTCGCCGACGATGCTGCTGCCGTCGAACGCGGTGCTGGCGGCGTTGCACGCCTGGCAGGTGGCGCCGACGATGGCGTTCCACACCGGCTGCATGCTGCCCGCGTCGGCAACGTGGTACACGCCCGACTTCTGCAGATCGCCGACCACGGTGCGCCCGTTGACCTGGAACAGGTTGGGCGCGGCGCCGAAGTCGAGGTCGAGCTGGCCGCACGCCGGTTGGTCGAGCGGGTCGGGCACGCCGCCGGTGGCGCTGCACACCGGCGTGTGCGAGAGCGTCTGCAGTGCCGCCGTGTACTGGTCGACGTTGCCCTTGTACGCCGCGACGATCTCGCCGTAGGTGGCGCTCTCGTCGCGCATGTCGATCTTGAGGATGGCGTTGACGTGCTCATCCTCCCTGTCCTTGCTGTACGGATTGCCGGCGCCGATGTAGGCGAAGCCGCTGCGGGGATCCCACGCGGGTGTCGACCAGAGGCCGCCGCCGGCGAAGCCCTGCGCCTGGTGGGCCGGCGTGATCGTCGGCGTCACGGTGACGATGCGCCCGGTCCCGGTGCTGAGAAGAGCGAAGCCGCCCTGGCCGGTGGAATCGCCCTCCGGCGGCGAGAAGCCGGCGAAGACGACATCGCCGATCACCTGCGGCGTGGCGTTGGTGTAGTAGCCGGCGGCGGTGCTGATCGGCTTGCTGGTCCAGACGACGCGGCCGCTGTGCTCGTCGAGCGCGACGACGTGGGGTCCGGTGATGCCGTTGCCGGTCTCGTCGACCAGCGCGTAGACGCGGTCGTCGTGGACCGCCGCGCCGCCGACGATGGCGCCGCCGAGGCCCGGAGTGGCGACGCTGATCACCCGGCGCCAGATCAGCCTTCCGGTCGCGGCGTCGAGCGCATAGACGCCGCCGTTGCTGGCGGTGACGAAGACGCAGCCGTCGACGGCCAGCGGTGTCGAGTTGATCTGGCCGGCGTCGTTCACGGAGGAGAGGGCGAAGGTCCACGCCGGGGTGAGCGACGCCGCCCTGGCGCCGGTCAGCGTGGTCTCCGCCGGCTGGGTGCGCGAGTTGGCGGGGTCGTGGCCGTAGCTGGCCCACTCGCCGCCGGGCGCGGCGGCATGTTCGCTGCTGCAGGGCTGCTGTCGCGGCTCGTCCTGGAAGAGACGCGGCGCACCGACCGCGGAGACGGGCTGAGCCGCGAGCGCCGCGGTTCCGGCCACGCCCAGTGTGGCGAGAGCTCGGAGGGCGCGGCGGCGGCGCGCGCGCGTGGGGAACTGGCCTGTGGGCATCGTCGACCTCGTCATGGCCGCGGCGCGCGTCCCCGCACCAACCGTCGCGGCGATTCCCTTCCCTGGCGTCTCAGGTGGCCAGGTGACCGCATTGTGGCGGCTCGAGAACTGCTACCGCGCCGGGTTACACCGGGTTCCGGCGCCGGCCGGGTCAGCGGTCGGCGGGCACCACGTGCGAGAGCATGGTCTGCGGTGCGCCCGCCGGAGGCAGCACGGGACGGCCGAAGTACCACCCCTGGCCGAGGTGGACACCGAGCTCGTACATGTAGTCGGCGGTCGAGTGGGTCTCGATGCCCTCGGCGATCGTGCTGGCGCCAAGCTCGTTGGCGAAGGCGACCACGGCCCGGATGGCCGCGCGCGGACCGGCGCTGGCCGCGTCGACCACCAGCGAGCGCGCCACCTTGATGAAGTCGGGCGACGTGGCGGCGAGCACCTCCAGGGTGCTGTGTCCCTCGCCGACGTCGTCGACGGCGAAGCGGAAGCCCTCGCGGCGATACGTCGACACCACCGTCTTGAGCCGGCTGAGGTCGCCGATCAGCTCGCGCTCGGTGATCTCGAGGACCACGTCACGGGGATCGCGTGCCGCCGCCCGCAGGACCAGCAGCATCTGGTCGACGCGGTGCACCGGGTCGACCAGGCCGCTCATGTTGCAGTTGATGAAGACGGGGACGCCGGGGGGAACCCACGTCGCGCCGGCCAGCGCGGCGCGGCGGCACAGCCAGTCGAGGTCGCGGCCCAGGCCCATGCGCTGCGCCGAGCTGAACATGCGCTCCACGCTGATGTCGATGCGCTCGCGATTGGGACGCGCCAGCGCCTCATAGGCGACGATCGACGACGCGCGCAGGTCGACGATGGGCTGGTAGGCGGCCACCACGCTGCGCTCGTCGAGGAGCTGCTGCACGATCTGGTTCCACTGCGTGGTGTCGCCGCTGGTCATCGCGGTGGCGGTCTCGGCGATGCGCACCCGGTCGCGTCCGCTCAGCTTGGCGGCGACCAGCGCCTCCTCGGCGCGGCGCATCAGGTCCAGCGCACTGTCACGGCCGTTCCATCCCGCGACGCCGGCGGACACTGTCTGCCCTTCGGGCACACCCATGCGCAGCCGCTCGATGATGATCACCGCGTGCTCGACGGTGCACTGGCGCATCAGCACCGAGAACTGGGCGCCGTCGTAGCGCGACATCACGTCGGAGTCGCGCAGCACGTCCTGCCAGGTTGCGGCCATTCTCTGCATCAACCTGTCGCCCTCGGGATGGCCGCGGAGCTGGTTGTAGGCGTCGAAGCGGTCGATGTCGAGCAGGGCGACGGTGAAGGGCGCGGCGTCGCGGCGGGAGCGGGCCATCTCACGGGGCAGCTCCTCGTCCCAGGCGCGGCGGTTGGGCACGCCGGTGAGCTGGTCGGTGCGCGAGAGGCGCTCCACCTGCGCACGGGCGAGCTGGAGCTGGGCGACGAGGTGGCGGATGGTGAACACCGCGACCAGGAACCCGGCCAGGGTGAGCAGCCACTGCTCTCGGTCGATGTTGATGCGCGGCTGCGCGCCGGCGCGCGGCGAGGTGGCCAGGCCGACCGCCAGCGCGGTCAGCATCGCCGCGCCGACGGCGAGGATGACCAGGCGGGTGCGTCCCAGCGTACCCGCGCGCGCCCACATGGCCATGGCCACGGCCAGCGCCGAGATGCCCACGGCGCCGATGGCCAGGGTGTCCAGCGGCCGCGAGGGCGGCGCGCTCAAGGAGAGCAGGGCGAAGAGGCCGCCGAGGCCGAACAGCGCGGCCAGGCCGCGCACCCGGGCCAGGCGCTGCCGCGGACGCTGCTGTGCCTCCCAGAGCAGCGGCAGCTGCATCTCGCCGGGAAACATCGGCGCCGTCGGGGCGTGGCCGCGCCAGGGAAGGCGGGAGCGGCGCCGCGGCGCCGCCTCGACGAAGGCGCTCATGACGCGGCTGCCGAGGGTGGCGAGACGACGGTCTCGAAGCTGGGGCGGCTGAACAGGTAGCCCTGGGCGTGGGTGATGCCCAGCGCGGTCATGCGCCGGGCGTCCTCGGCGGTCTCGACGCCCTCGGCGATCACCACCGCGCCGCTGTTCTGCGCGAAGGCGAGCACCGCGCAGAGGGCGGCGTGCTCGATGCTGCCACCCTTGGCACGAACCAGCGAGGGCGCCACCTTGACGAACTCGGGGTTGGCGGCGATGAGGGTCTCCAGAGCCGAGCGGCCCTCGCCGATGTCGTCGAGGGCGAAGCGGAAGCCGTGGCGGCGGTAGTCGGCGAGCACGGCCCGGAAGCGCTCGCGGTCGGCGAAGTGGTCGCGCTCGGACACCTCCAGCACCAGGCGCGCCGGCGCCACCTTGTGGAAGTCGAGCAGCAGCAGCATCTGGTCGGCGTCGTGCAGGGGGTCGAGCAGCGCGGCCAGGCTGACGTTGAGGAAGAGCAGCGAGCCGGCCGGGATGCGTCCGGCCGACCGCAGCGCGGCGCGGCGGCACAGCCAGTCCATCTCGCGGGTCAGTCCCATGCGGCGCGCGTTGGCGAAGACCTCGGCGATGGGAACGCCCGTGGAGCGTCCCGAGGTGCGCGCCAGCGCCTCGTAGCCGAGCGCGCACTCCGCGCCCAGGTCGGCGATGGGCTGGTAGGCGGTCATCACCGCGTTGGCCTCGATCAGCTCGCGCACCGCGACCACCCAGCCGCTCGGCGGCGGCGGCGCGGTGTGGTTCCACTCGGCGACGGTGACGCGGTCGCGCCCGAGCTTCTTGGACGTGTACAGCGCGTCGTCGGCGCGCGCGGTCAGGGCGGCGGGCGACTCGCGACCGTCCCAGCTTGCCAGTCCCACCGAGCACGTCTGCCCCTCGGGGGTGGCCTCGCGCAGCCGCTCCAGGGCGAGCGCGGCGTCCGGGAGCGTGCAGTTGCGCAGGACGACGCCGAACTCCTCACCGCCGTAGCGGGCGATGAGGTCGCCGTCGCGCAGCGTGCCGCGCCAGGCCTCGGCCGCGCGACGCAGCAGCATGTCGCCCTCGGGATGGCCTCGGGAGTCGTTGAACTGCTTGAAGTGGTCGATGTCGATCATGGCCACGCACACCGGGCGGCCCTCGCCGCGGCAGCGGTCCAGCTCCTCGGGCAGGGCCTCGTCCCAGGCGCGGCGGTTGGGCAGGCTGGTCAGGTTGTCGGTGCGGGCGATGCCGTCGAGGAGCTGCACGTACTCGCGCAGGCGCAGCACCAGGCGGTGGATCAGCACGCCGCCGAGCAGGAACGTCCCCACGGTGAGGAACCAGTGGATGCGCGACACCGGCATCGGGTGCGAGCCGGACGAGTCGGTGCTCTCTGCGAGGTACACGGCCGTGGCGGTGGCGGAGCTGCCCACAACGGTGAGCAGGCGGCAGCCCCAGCGGTTCATGGTTGCCGCACGCACCCAGAGCAGCGCCGCCGCACCCATGCCCGCCGCGACGAGCACGTAGACGCGAGTATCCGTCGCAGTCGACACCATCATGGCGGCGATGGCGAACAGCGAGCCGAGCAGGAAGAGGTACGCCAGCCCGCGGGACAGCGCGGCATAGCTGTCCCGCTGCGCGTGCAGGGGCATCGCCGGCGTTGCGATCCTGACCCCCACGGCACGCGCGGCGGCACTGCCGGAGGCCGGCGAGGAATGGCGGAAACGGTTCAGGCTGAGCTGGTTCCCCACGCTGAACATTGCACAACGGCGGTTGCGACGGCTGGCTCGCGATGTGTCGCGAAGGCATGACGGCACCGAGGACTTCCGGCGACGGTCCCGGGCCGAAGGACCCTCGGCGAGAATGGAGCGGATGCCTCCGCTGCGCGTCCTGGTGGTCAACCCGGGGTCGAGCTCGCTCAAGCTGAGCCTGCTCGGCGGCGACGACGCTGTGCTGGCGGCCTCCGAGGTCGACCGTCCGCGCGAGGACGACCGCGGAGGGTTCGAGGATTTTCTTGCGGCGCACGCGGGCGCTTTCGACGCCGCGGCGGTGCGGGTGGTGCACGGGGGGTCGCGGTTCCGGCGCAGCGTCGTGGTGGATGCGGACGTGGTGGCGGAGCTGGAGGCGATCTCCGACCTGGCACCGCTGCACAACCCGCCGGCGGTGCGGGCGCTGCGGCGGTTGCTGGCGGCCTCTGCCGGCCGGCCGGTGGTGGCCTGCTTCGACACCGCCTTCCACGCGACCCTGCCCGATGCGGCGGCGGTGTACGCGGTGCCCTGGCGCTGGACCTCGGAGTACGGCACGCGGCGCTACGGGTTCCACGGCCTGTCGCATGCGTGGGCGTCGCGACGGGCTGCCGTCGTGTTGGGTCGCGACCTGTCGGAGCTGTCGATGGTGACGTGCCACCTCGGGGCCGGTGCGTCGCTGGCGGCCGTGCGCGGTGGGGTGTCGGTGGACACCACGATGGGCTTCACGCCCATGGACGGGCTGGTCATGGCGACGCGATCGGGCAGCGTCGACCCCGGGCTGCTGCTCTGGATCCAGCAGCGGCACGGTGTCTCGGCCGCCGACGCCGAACGCATGCTCGACCGCGAATCGGGGTTGCTGGGCCTGAGCGGCGTGTCCGGGGACATGCGGGAGGTGCTGTCTGCGGCGGCCCGCGGAGTCGCGCGTGCGCAGCTCGCCGTGGACGTGTACGTGCACCGCCTGCGCGCCTCGATCGCGGCCATGGCGGCGTCGCTGGAGCGGCTCGACGCGCTCGTGTTCACGGGGGGAGTCGGTGAGAACGCGGCGTCGATCCGCGAGCAGGTGTGCGCGGGGCTGGGCATTCTCGGCGTGCCCGGCGGTCTCCCGGAATCGGCGGAACCCGCCGTGTCCGATGCAGCGGGCCAATCGCCCGCGTCGGGCGAGGACCGTCCGGTCAGTCCGCCGGGCAGCCGCGTCGCCGTGCTGGTCGTCCGCGCCCGCGAGGACCGCCAGATCGCCCTCGAGGTGCGCACCCTGCTCGCCTAGGCCTTTCGTCGCTGGCGACACGGGTGCACATTGCCTACCCTGGGAAAACGAACCCACCCCCAGGGGACGCCGATGACCACAACCACGACGCCCGAGACCACCTCCCCCTCGCCGCGCCGCGACGCCGGTCCCCTCTCCCCCGACGAGCTGCGCAGCATCGACGCCTGGTGGCGAGCGGCCAACTACCTGTCGGTCGGACAGATCTACCTCCTCGACAACCCGCTGCTGCGCGAGCCCCTGCGCGACGAGCACGTCAAGCCACGCCTGCTCGGCCACTTCGGCACCGTGCCCGGTCTCAACCTGATGTACGCGCACATGAACCGCGCCATCAGGGCGCGCGACCTCGACGCCATGTACGTCATCGGCCCCGGCCACGGCGGTCCCGGCATGGTGGCCAACGCCTGGCTCGACGGCACCTACAGCGAGATCTACAGCCACATCCCCACCAACGCGCTGGGGATGCAGCGGCTCTTCCGCCAGTTCTCCTTTCCCGGTGGCGTGCCCAGCCACGTCGCCCCGGAGACGCCGGGCTCGATCCACGAGGGCGGCGAGCTCGGCTACTCGCTGGCGCACGCCTATGGCGCGGCGTTCGACAACCCCAACCTGGTGGTCGCCTGCGTCATCGGCGACGGCGAGGCGGAGACCGGTCCGCTGGCGACGAGCTGGCACGCCAACAAGTTCTGCGATCCAGTCAACGACGGCGCGGTGCTGCCCATCCTCGCGCTGAACGGATACAAGATCGCCAACCCCACCGTGCTGGCGCGCATCCCCGAAGCGGAGCTGCGCAGCCTGCTGGAGGGGTACGGTCACCGGCCCCTGTTCGTCACCGGCCGCGATCCCCTGGTGGTGCACCAGGCCTTTGCGGCGGCGATCGACGAGGCACTCGACGACATCGCGCGCATCCAGCACGAGCATCGCAGCGGTCACGGCAGTGGTCGCCCGCAGTGGCCGATGATCGTGCTGCGCACCCCCAAGGGCTGGACCTGTCCGCGCGAGGTGGACGGCGTTCCCGTCGAGGGCACCTGGCGCGCCCACCAGGTTCCGGTCGCCGATGTCCGCAACAACCCCGGCCACCTGCGCGTGCTCGAAGAGTGGATGCGCAGCTACCGTCCCGAGGAGCTCTTCGGGGACGACGGCACACCGGTCGAGCTGGTCACCCGCCTGGCGCCATCCGGCGACCGGCGGATGAGTGCCACGCCGCACGCCAACGGCGGATTGCTGCTGCGCTCCCTCGAGCTGCCACCCTTTCCGGACTACGCGGTCGACGTGCCCCACCCGGGCACGACGGTGGCCGAGGCGACGCGCGTGCTGGGCACCTGGCTGCGCGACGTGATCCGCCAGAACCCGCACAACTTCCGGCTCTTCGGCCCGGACGAGACCGAGTCCAACCGGCTCGGCGCCGTCTTCGAGGTGTCCGACAAGGTCTGGGAGGCGGAGATCCTTCCCGTCGACGAGCACCTCGGCCCGCATGGTCGCGTCATGGAGATGCTGAGTGAGCACATGTGCGAGGGCTGGCTGGAGGGCTACCTGCTCACCGGCAGGCACGGGCTGTTCAACTGCTACGAGGCCTTCATCCACATCGTCGACTCGATGTACAACCAGCACGCCAAGTGGCTGAAGGTGACCCGCGAGATCCCCTGGCGCCAGCCCATCTCGTCACTCAACTACCTGCTCAGCTCGCACGTCTGGCGCCAGGACCACAACGGGTTCACCCACCAGGATCCCGGCTTTCTCGACGTCGTCCTCAACAAGAAGGCGGAGATCGTGCGCGCCTACCTGCCGCCCGACGCCAACTGCCTGCTCTCCGTCGCCGACCACTGCCTGCGCAGTCGCGACTACGTCAACGTCGTCGTTGCCGGCAAGCAGCCCTCGCTCAACTGGCTGTCGATGGACGACGCCATCCTGCACTGCACCCGCGGCATCGGCATCTGGGAATGGGCGAGCAATGACGCCGGCGCGGAGCCGGATGTCGTCATGGCCTGCTGCGGCGACATCGCCACGCTGGAGACGCTGTCGGCCGTTGCGCTGCTGCGCGAGCATCTGCCGTCGCTGCGCGTGCGCGTCGTCAACATCGTCGACCTGATGCGGCTGCAGGACCCCGCCGAGCATCCGCACGGGCTGAGCGACACCGAGTTCGACGCGCTGTTCACCACCACGCGCCCCGTCGTGCTCGCCTTCCACGGCTATCCCTGGCTGATCCACCGCTTGACGTATCGCCGTCGCAACCACGACAACATCCACGTGCGCGGCTACAAGGAGGAGGGCACCACCACCACGCCGTTCGACATGGTGATGCTCAACGACACCGACCGCTTCCACCTCGTCCTCGACGTCATCGACCGCGTGCCAGGGCTCGGGGCGCGGGCGGCGCATCTGCGGCAGATGATGGTCGACGAGCGGCTGCGGCACCGTGCGTACACGCGGGAGCACGGTGAGGATCCACCGGACGTGCGGGATTGGGTGTGGCCGGGGGGTGGCGCGGACGCCCCGCCGGCGGGCACGCAGTTGGACGACACCTCGGCTGACCTCTCGGGGTAGGCGAGAGAAGTGTCCAAGCGGCGAAGTTTCGGCCGCCCCGATGGCACTTCGTGAACATCCGTTCTGCTACAATCGTGTGGTGGTTGCATTGCTTGCTGAAGCAGAATCCGTGCAGTCGCGCCTCGCCGGTGCCGCCGATGCCTACGCGGCGGAGGACGTCGAGCGACTGACTGACCTGGCGCTCGCTCAGGAACTGGTGGCCGTGCGACGCCAGATCGACCGCCTGGAGCTGGAGTTCTCCCGGCGCCTGCTGCGCTTCGAGCGACAGCGGGGGTTCGCTGCCGATGGCGCGGTGTCAGTGGTGAGCTGGCTGCGCAGCGCCTGCCGTCTCAGTCGCGCGGCAGCGGCCCAGGCCGTCGATGTGGCTCGCCACCTTGGGGATCTCCCGGCGACGGAAGAGGGTCTGCAGCAGGGGACGATCGGCTTTCACCACGCCGCGGTCATCGCGCGGTGCGCTGCTGAGCTCGGCGCGGAGCCGGTGCGCCGCGTCGAGACGACGCTCGTCGAGGCTGCGGAGAGGCTCGATCCCGGCCGGCTGGGCCTGGTCACGCGACGGCTGCACTACTGCGTGAGTCCCGATGGCGCGCTCCGCGACGCGAATGAGCAGCATGCGCGCCGGTGGATGCATCTGAGCCAGACGCTCGACGGCGTATTCGTCCTCGACGGGCGGCTCGACGCCGAAGGTGGTGCACTGCTTCGCACGGCAATCAATGCGCTCGACACGCCTGCCGCCGGCGATGATCGTACGGCGGCACAGCGTCGGGCGGACGCTCTGGTGGAACTGGCGTGGCGGCAATTGAATCGCGGTCACCTGCCGAGCGTCGCCGGGGAACGGCCACACCTGACCGTTACTGCACCCGAAGCAGCACTGGGCGGTGTGGGTCACGCAGGCGTCCCGGAGCTCGGCTGGGCCGGTCCGGTCGTCGCCGAAACTGCGCGACGGCTCGGCTGCGATGCGGCCGTCAGTCGCATCCGCGTCGCGCAGGACGGCAGTCCACTGGACGCCGACAGGACGATCCGAACCGTCCCCGCAGCGATGCGACGTGCTCTCGTCCTCCGCGACCACGGTTGCCGCTTTCCCGGCTGCGACCGCCCGCCGGAATGGACCGACGCGCACCACGTAAGGCACTGGGCCGACGGTGGCGAGACCCGGCTCGACAACCTCGTCCTTCTCTGCCGCCGCCACCATCGGGTCGTGCACGAGGGTGGATGGCGCCTGGTGCTGGAACCGGATGCTGGGCTCGCCGCCGTGCCGCCATGACGGCGCGCAAGACGTGCGACCCCAGAGTGATCTAGCCGGCGCCGACTTCTTTGAGAGCTTCCTCGGCGTCGAGGGGACGGACGCGCATGCCGGGCAGCGGCACGGTGAGGTTGTGGCTGCGCATGCGCGCGTTGAGGGAATCCGCGTCGCGGCGGAAGGCTGAGACCGCGCCCGCCCAGCGTTGACGCTCGCGATTGCGGTCGCCTGCGGTGGGCAGGCCGCCGCCGTGGCGTTCCCATGAGGTGTGCAGCGCGCGCAGCAGGGCTTCGCGCTCGCGCATCAGGTCGCGGCGCTCTTCCATCCAGGGCAGGCCGAATCCCTGTGCACGCAGCATGTCGTGGGCCATGCGGTCGTCGGGGTGGACGTAGGGGTTGACGCGGAGGTCCTGCGGCTTGCCCTTGCCCGGCAGGTCGTCGAACTCGCCGCTGGCGATGGCCTCGCGCAGCTTCTCCTCGACCAGCTTCTCGAAGTCACCCATGACGTCGGGCGTCTACGCGAGCGCCGTCTCCAACTCGTCGAGCATCGCCCGCACGTGCGGCTGCGCGAAGTGCTCGCGGGCCGGCGCCAGGCGGTCGACGAGGTGCTCGGTCAGCGCCGCCTTGGCGTCCATCGGATGCAGCGCCCCGCTCGTGTACGCGCTCGCCAGGTCCTCGTACGACTCGAAGGTGACCGGCCCGCCGTTCGCCTCGCTGCGCTCGATGCGCAGCGGCGCCGCCTCCATGCCGAAGACGATGTGCTCCAGCCAGTTGAGCACGGGATTGAAGGTGGTGTCGCCCGGCGGACAGAACGCCTTCATCACCTTGCGGCGGATCTCGTCCGGCTCGTCGTGGACGAACACCGCCGACGACGGGTCGGACTTGCTCATCTTCATCGCCGCGAAGGCGTCGCGCTCGCGCCCTTCGGGGATGGGCCACTGGGGCGGCTTCTTCAACCCGAGCAGCAGGGGATGGTGCGCGGCGAGCGGCTTCAAGGGACGCCCGTCGTCGTCGCGCAGCGGGTTGGAGCGCACGTGGGTGGCGACGTCGCGGGCGACGACGTGTGCCTTGCGCTGGTCCATGCCCGCATGGGCGATGTGGACGCCCAGCGCGAAGATGTCGGCGGCCTGCATCGCCGGGTAGATCAGCTTGGCGAAGTCGACCTGCTCGCCCTCGGCGCGTCCCAGGATGGAGATGCTGCGCTGCATGCGCGCCAGCGTGGTGTTCTTGGACACCTCGATCACCGTGGCCCAGTAGTCGGGGTCGCTCGCGTAGAGCTCGCTGCCCAACACGAAGTTCAACACCGCAGGATCGCCACCGACGCACTTCATCGAGGCCTTGAAGCCCTCGGTGAAGTAGCCCGTGGCGACACGGTGGATGAGGTCGCGGTCGCCGCCCAGCTTGTCGTTGATCCAGGTGTGCCAGTCGGCGAGGAACACGGTGCACTCCACGCCGGCGGCGGCGAAGTCGCGCACCTTGGCCATCGACATCAGGCCGGTGCCGAGGTGGATCTTGCCGCTGATCTCGAAGCCGATGTAGTGCCGCAGCGGCACACCGCGGTTCAGCAGGGCGAGCAGCTCGTCGTGGGTGAGGAACTCCGCCAGGCCGCGCTCGATGAGAGCCGCGCGCTGCTCGACGTCGTCGAGGGTGATGGTCACCGGTACAGCATCCCTCAAACCCAAAAGCGACTGGTCCCAGGGGGTGGATTCGAACCACCGATACACGGTTTTACAGACCGTACGGGCCGGGGGAGTCCCGTTGGGTACTTCTATTGTAGCTGCTCGGTAATCTATCCCTATGCCGCCGCGAAAGCACCCCCGTGGGGTAGATTTTGGGGTAATGCTCCTACCCTGCCTCCAGCCAGCGCCCGGCCGCCGCGGCCACGTCGCTGCGCAGTTCGTCGGTCACCCCGGCGTAGATGCCCAGGGTTACCTGCACGCTGGCGTGGCCAAGCAAGTCCGAGACGGCGTGTGCCGGCACCTTGTCGAGCAGCAGCAGGGTAGCCACGCTATGCCGGAGGTCATGGAGCGGCATCGGCGGCAACCCAGCGCGCTTGAGCAGGGGGTGGAAGTAGTTCCGCAGGAGTCCGGTGGCCCCCAGTGCTCGGCCCGTGTGCGGCGAGACGAAGACCGGGCCATGCGTCGGCTTCCCGGCCGCCTCCCAATGTCGCCTGAGCGCCCGTAGCGCCACCTGGGACAGGGTGATCGTGCGCCTTCCGCTCGACGTCTTGGGCACGCCCAGGTAGACGAACCCGTCGGCGTCCATGCTCACGCCATCGTAATCCAAGGTGGCCGTCTGACGGATACGCAGGCGGCCGAGGGAGAGATCAACCGTATCCCAGTAAAGGCCACGGGCCTCACCCTGGCGCATACCCGTCGTCGCCAGGAGCACCCAGAGCGCCTCAAGCGGGTCTCCTTCGGCCGCCGCGACCAGGCGGGTGAGCTCGGCCTTGTCAAGCAGCACCTTGGGTCGGTGGGTCATTCTCGGCGCCGGGTAGCCGGCCGCAATGTTGACCGCCACGCGACTGGTAAGGACCGCCACACTCAGGGCGGCGCGGATCGTGGCATGGACGTGGTGGATGCTCGTGTCCGAGAGCGGGCGTCCTGTCCAGGTGCCGGCGCGGAGGCCCGCGTAGAAGCTGGTTAGGTCTCCGCGGCTGAGCTCCGAAAGGCGTAGCTGGCCGAGCTGCGGCTTGATGTGAAGGCGGACCGCGTACTCGTTGCGCAAGTACGCAGAGGGCTTGAGACTATTTTTGGTCTCGCTAAGCCAGGTGTCTAAGTAGTCGCCGAACTTCTGCGGCTGCCCGCTGACGCGGACTCCAGCTTCGTGCGCCTTGACTTTCTCTGCAAGCTTCCCGCGCGCGATGCGAGCCGTTGCCCCGTAGGCGCTGAATCTAGCGCCGGCAATGTACCGCTGCGCGCGCCAGCACCCCGG
The DNA here is from genome assembly GCA_035995545.1 of Candidatus Dormiibacterota bacterium. Lineage (GTDB taxonomy): Bacteria > Chloroflexota > Dormibacteria > Aeolococcales > Aeolococcaceae > DASRDZ01. Next base: position 918,341 of record DASYKI010000016.1, on the reverse strand, counting down.
CTTGAGCTCATAGACGGTGCCTTCGCCGTCCGTGCGTCGGGACATGTAAGCGCCCCCTGAGTGTGTGTCTGCACCCAATCCCGAAGCCCTGACAGGGGAAAGCGAAGCGCCGTCCCGACCATCACCTTGGGGATGTCACCATCACTAGCCATCCGTCGCACTGTGCGCTCTCCGAGCGAAAGCATTTTGGCGGCAACAGAGAGCGTGACAAGCAGCCTGTCGCTGCGAGCCAAGTTGACCGCAGCCTGTTCGATTGCGTCAACAATCGCCTGGTCACCACTACCGCCCCACGTCCGAGACGCCTCAGCAATCGCCCTGTCAGCATCCTGGGTCACAGCCTGCCCTCTGCCGGGATTTGGTCCCCGCTAGGCGTCGGGTCCTCTGTGTGCCTAGATTCCTTAGATATTACCATAGCTCTGGATTAGGTGCCTGCGAGTTTCTCCATCCTAACTTAGGGGCACACTAAAGGTGTAGATGGCCTCCCGTAGTTCGACATGGAATCCCGATGACGGGCTCGCACAGGCCGACTGGCCGGCGTACGTTGACCGGACCCTAAAGCGCCATCAGGGCGATATTGGGCGCCTAGACGGTGAAGTCCAGAGGGTAGCTACCGACGTAGTTCAGCTCCGCAAAGATGCCGTCCTGCTCGGCGACGACGATCATCGCAAGGCGTATGCCTTCCTCATCGCACAAGCGATACGCCAGGTTCGGCGCCAAGAGTGGCGCGACAGGATCAAGTCAGCAACTCGCAATAAACTCGCAGTCGCTAGCGCCGCTGTCTTTGGCCTCGGCACTGCTGTCTCCCTGGTCTGGACGCTAACCCAAGTCGTCGACCATTTCATTTTGCACCGATAAAAAGGGGTCTGATGACACAAGAAATGGCACTGCAAACCCTCGTGTCTGCTGAGCAGAACGCAGTAGCTGGGTTACGCGCGAGGGCCGATCGCCCTGGCGTACAGACGTCGGAGTTCTGGGCGCCTGTCGTGGCACCAGTGGCGACATTCGCCCTTACCTTCCTGCTTGGCACGCTAGCGACTCATGCCCTGATCCCGGGAACCCTGGCCGAGCAACTCAGCCCCGGGGTTGCCGCGACAATCACGTCCGGCCTCAGTAGCTTGGCAGCTCGCGAGTACGTGCGCGTCCGAACGGAGCTCAAGAGACTAGCTCTCATGCTCGGGGCGGGCAAGTAGATGCAGCGTAAGTACGACGGCGCCTATCCGGCCACGGCCCAGCAGGCGCGACAGCTCTACGCTGACGGTTACCGCATTGCCGGGCTCTACCTCGGCGGACACCGTGCCTACCGAACCTCAACGGTGCAGCAATTCCATGACCAGGCCGGCGCCGGGCACGCGCTCATCGGCTACTACGTCGGCGACGAGCCTGGCGATCCCTTCGGCTACGACCGTGGACTCGCTCACGGACGCGAGTCGGTAGCCCTGGCTCGCGGTGTCGGGCTGCCGCTGGTAATCGTGCTTGACATCGAAAACCGAGCGACAGGTCCGGCCGTAGACGCCTATTGCCATGGGTTCGCGGACGGTGTGGTCGGGACTGAGTTCCCTCGCGGTCTGTACGGAAACCCGCCGACGATTGACGAGTCCGGCCATTGGTTCGACGCCATCGAAGTAGCCGACTACAACAACCCCACGAACCCCAGCACCGATCACATCCCGGATGTTCCCGACGACCTTCTTATTGGCCGGCGCGCTTGGCAGTACCGCGGCGGGCATGCCGAGGCTGGCGCCGATATTGACAGCGGTGTCGCCGACGACTGGTACCTCGGGCGAACCGCGCCCGCCGCGCCGGTACCGCCACCGAGTATCCCCACTCACTACCCAGAGGACAATATGAACAGTCAACTTGTGCAGGTCGAACTCAGGCGCGACCCCGCTACGGGCGTCATGGGCGGATGGTTCAGCCTTGCGTCTATTGGCCTTGATCATCCGCGCGTGACTGGCGTCAATGTCATCAACGAAACCCCGAGCGCCGGGCATTACGGACCTGTGCCCTATTACATGGGCAAGGACCCATCTGGCAACGGCCTCAACTTCGGCGAGGTTCGGCATGGCGAGCTGAACGACGGGGTGTACGGCGTGGAAATCTGGAGCGTCACGGGGTAGCGCAAACCATGCCTATCACCCGTGTTACTTACTACGGCCCGGGGGAGCGTTGCACGGACGCCCTCCCGGGCGACTTCTTTCTATGGCGCGGGCGCGGCCCTACCGACAGGATTATTCAATTCGGCCAGCGGTTGCGCTTCGGGGCTACGTTCTCATGGTGGAACCATGCCGGGATGTTCGTCACTGACGACGGCCAAATCATTGAGGCCGGCTGGCACGTCGTTCAACGGCACATCGAATGCCATGACGGCGAATCCTACTGTGTGGTCCACCTCGACGGCGTAGCCGACTCAGATCGCAGCGAGATGACCGCCTTCATGGCGTCAAGGCTTGGGGCCCCGTACGGGCTGCTCAACGTCGTGTCGGTCGGGCTGACGATGCTATCGGGCATCCCAATCGTCATCGCTCGCGAGGGTCACCCGATTTGCTCCGGTCTTGTAGCCAGGGCTCTAGAGCGAAGCTCCTTTACTTGCCCGCACGAGCCGCTCGCGATGTCCCCCGCCCACCTGGCGAGGATGTTTTCCGTACAGCGACCCGCGACTTAGACTTGAGCTGACTCTCCAGGGCGTCAATGGCCAGGGTGGCGCTCGTGTAGCGCCCACTCAGCCGGCGAGCCCTGATTAGGGCCTCAATCATCTCATGGGCTAGTTCCGGGGTGGCTAGCGACACGATATGAATCGTGCCACGCCCCTTGCGCCTCTCGACCTTGCCAGATAGCGACTGGCGCAGTAGTGACGATATCTCGGCATCGCGCTCTAGGTGCGGCGTCAGGGCTCCGGCTAATGACGCAACGTAGGCATCGTCCGCAGGGCGCTCACGCACCCCGGGCGGCGAGGTGAGCTGAACCAGCTTAGCTAATGCCTGGTCGATATCGTCGAGGGCTACACGCAGTCGCTCTTTGGATTCGGCAAGCTGCCCTCTTGCAGACTCTAGAGCCAGGCGTAGTTCGTCCATAACATCGGTGGCGGGCGAGGCTTGGTGCTTGGCTAGGAGGCCCTCTAGCTCCTTGATGAGCTCGGGGGCGCGGCTGAGTTCGGTGCGCATGACTCCCTTGGGTCCCTGGCGACCCGTGCTAGTAGCATTGCCTGTCGGTGCAATACCTACCGTGGCGAAGCCTACCACGGAGCCCGCCGGAAGTGCTTAAGTCACGACCTTGGGCACAAGTGCAGCAACTCCTGAACAGTGAAGGCTACCGGCACACCGGCCGCCGTAGCGCGAGCTACCTCACGGTCAGCGCCTGGCGAGCCCCCACTTAGTCGAAGAACGGCGTCACAGACGTCCAGCCACCTGAAATCGTACTCGATCCATTCTTCGTACGGCAAGGACTTGGCCACCTCAAGGTAGGCGGTCAGATGTGGCAGAAACGGGGCATACCCAAGGTCCCAGAGCTCGTGCCACTTACTCAGGCCGACCCGTAAGTGCGTCAGCGGGTCACTACTGATCGGTCCAGCGATGTAGACGCGCGGACGCTGGGTCATGCACACATGTCCGCGATCTCGCGAGCTCCGCAGTCTTCCCACACCTGTTCCTCGGTGGCTGGCCTGCTCCACCCCCATTGATCCCAGCGCAGGCACTCAATGATCTTGAGCGCCACCGCGGCTACCTGCACGGCTTCTGTGTAGAGGTTCGTGGTGGGAACGCCGCGATTCGACTCCAGAACCTCGCGGCAGAACTCGCCAAACTCCTCACCCAGGATCGCTACGTACGTGAACGGGTCATGGTCCTGAACGCCCCACTTCACATCCTGGTGGTCACGCTCGTCGAGCACCTCGCACACGGCGAACGCCTGGTTATTAGTGGCTGTGGTGATCGGCACTCTCATGCAGCAACCTCCCTCATGATTTTGATACGCGGAGCTGCGACTACGCCCGCGCGGTGGAATTCAAGCAGTAAAAGTGCTGCCGCTTCGGTGCCCATCACATGCTCGACGATGAAGACGTACTCTCGTGCCCAAGATGGACCGTGAACGGCGCCCGATGTCCAGGCAATGTGCGCCAACTCGTGACACAGGACCCACAGCGTATGGCAGCCCTGACCAAAGGCGATACTGCATGTTGAGACGTCTGTCTCGGCGCCGTCATTCTGAAAGCCGCCATCAATGGCGATGTGATCGGGGATTATGTATCGGCTAGTCCACCACGAGCTCCCCGCGGCGGAATTCGCGTAGCACTCCAGCGTGGCGATACTAACGGCCGTGATCCCTATCAGCGGCCCACGCGCCCAAGCAGCTCGCTCCGCGTCGTATACGGCGTGCGCCTGCGGGTCAGCAGTCATGTTAGTTTCAGCAGGAGCTGACAGAATTGCCCCGCCTCCATGATCACGTAGTCGCGCTCAGTCTGTGCGCGGTCACGATGCTTCCACACGCAGAACCAGGACGTGTCTGCCTTCGCGGACTCCCGGCGCGCCTCGTCCATCGCCGACGCAAGTGCCTGGCCGCGTACGTTCTTGGCCTCGATTGTCCAGTCTGGTACTCCCCAGACGTCGCCAATATCGTCCTTCCCGCGCTGCGCTGGACGAACGACAGGGAAACCAGCCCTCTTGAGGAAGTCAACGACCCGCGTCTCGTGATACGTACCCTTGGCTTTCGACGCGTTAGTCAATGCACGAGACCGACAATCTGCCAGCCTGCGAGGGTGGCGGCAATAACAAGGACGGCCGGCCATACAGGGGGCGCCGGCAACGGTAGGTTCATCACCCTACACAACGCACCAATGCCTAGGCCAACCGCCACGGCGAGGGCGTATTCCCTCACCGTCTACGCCCGTAATGATCGGCGCACGAGTCGGCCAGCGATTGCAGCGCATCAAGAGCGAGGCATGACCCCGGGTTGTACACGGCATGGTCAAGGTCCCAAGCGCTAGCCCGAACACGCGCAACCGCCTCGCATCCCGGAGCGAGGCCAAGAGTGGCCGTAAACTCAAATTCCTCTGTCGCGGACAGGAAGTCTATCCGTGTCTGGACATGTGGCGCGATACCCCTAAGGTACGAGTCGAAAGCTGTCAGTACCTCGTGCGAGGTCACGACGTCACCTCGCGGTACTTCGGCAGCACGTCGCCGTTGCGCTCAATACACTCGTCTTCGTATGGTACGACGAGGCGGCGATAGAGCTCTTGCTTGACGCACTCCAACACGCCAATTACGGCGTTATAGTCCGAGTAGCGTGGAGGGCAACCCAGTGTGTCCAGGGTCCGGTGACAGAGCCGCGTAATTGCATAGTTCAGGTCGCCGACGCTACGCGGCGCACTCTGCGGCCCAAGGACTGTGACACGGCGCTCAGGGTCAATCAGGGATGCGTCCATCTCCTTGCGCCGCTCAGGGTCGATGTACGGCATTACTGCGCGCCTTCGAACACGGCAACCAAGGTGCAGACACTCCCGCCCTCAACACTTAGGGTTACCGACACGTTGTCAGAATGCTTGCCTAGCGTCCGGGCTGTAGCCGCAGCATGGTTGAGCGCCCTCCGCGTCGCGGCTAGGCTGGCGCCACCGGAGCCAGAAATCGGACCGAAGGCGCCGTCAATAGCTCCGTAACGCTGGCGGCGTCGTGAGACGCCGTACTTGAGGTGAACGGTGTGGGCGGGGAAGCTCATGCGGCGTATCTCCTGCGCAGGTAGTCGAGCGAAACGGTCATCAGGTCGTAGCTCCCGCGATCAACCTGATGGCACACGATGATGCCGCGCCAATGCGCGTTCCCTTGTGGGCCCTTGTAGTCCTCGTCGTGCTGATAGAAGCTGCCACACACAAGCCCGTGCTGACTGCGGTCGCGGACGAAGCGCAGACCATGCATCAGCGTCTGCTGATGGCCCTGCGTGAACGAAGCCCCGATGTTCTTGATACGGGTCTCGATCACGGTCCCGCCGTACGGGGTGCCGGTCATCGGATGGTAGAAGTAGTGGGAGTACAGCACGCCATCAAGCTCAACCACTTCGAGGAAGGGGTGAACTTGCCAGCCGCGCGTATCGAGCATGTCGAGGCTCAACACACCTTCAAGTTGCGCGTCAGCTTCAACGGCTCGTGTGATTCGATTCTCGTGATTACCGAGCAGGAAGTGACGATCTGGCCACCATTCTTTGCGTCCGCGCGCGCGCCGCTGCGAGTTCAAATACTCCATCGGCTCATTGAGGAGCTTGAAGCCGGCGTCGCCGGCAGCTACGTCCTCTTTGACCCGACGGCCTTCCATCGACTTACGGCCCTTGTCGTAGCTGCTCAGTGAGGGCATGTCCCAGTGGTCGCCGAGGTGGATCACGCGCACGTCATCGCGGTCCTTGAACTTGTCTACGATGTAGCGCCCGGCCCACTCCAGATGCTCAGTCGGCACGCCGGGCTTGACCTGCGTGTCGGGGATGACGACGTGGATCATGCGTGATGCCCTTGCTTGTAATGCCGGCGCAACGTCCACCAGCTCACGACATGTCCTCGCGTCTCCAGCCAGCGGCGGATTATTTTGCGCGGAACGCCAAGTCGGTAACTATCGTCGCACTCGTCGATGAGCGGGACTCGACACGCCTGGCAAGTCTCCTTGAGACGGTTCACCGCATACGCAGATAGAGTTCTGACCTCATCCATGCATGTACCGTTCCATCCACTCTGCGTAGGCGCCGCGATAGTTGATCCCGTCATCGACCGTATCCTGTTTCCAGGGGCCAATCATTCGACTGTCCTTGAGATCAACCATCGTGGCTGCGTTGAGCAGGCGCTTTTCAGTGCGAGTAATGCGTCCTGCGATGTCAGTACCCAGGATCGCGACCAGGGTGTGGTCGAGAAATGTGGTGATCATGTTCTCAGGCAGCCAAGAGTCCCTGTACTCGCCTGCCCGTTGGTTACTCACGCCGCCGCAGCGCTCAAATGTCGTATCAAGCGCCGCGTTGAATGCATGCTTAGCTACTGGCTCGCTATCACTTGCCGAGTCCTCCGCCACCGGCTTCGGGGTCGGGAAGGGCAGGACGTTGGCGGCTTCGCTCAAGGTCCACGACCTACCATCATCATCAGTAATTTCAATCTCCACTATTTTGGGGTCCCCTCGGTTTTCAGCGTCTCGTCAACCTCGCGCATCCGGCGCAAAGTCTTCTCAAGTCGAGCCATCGAGCAAGCTGCTCGCCAGGCGTCTGCGATTGTCTCGCGCCACGTTGTTACCACGCGTATCTCTCTAGCGCGCAACCGCTCGGCGTTGTCGTAATCGGCCCGGATGGAGCCGCACGTAATGGCCGTCGTATGAATCTTCACGCACACCGGGCACACGAGACCATACGTGGGCGGACCGTCCTTGAGAAGCTTGCCAGCCCGGGCCACCACGTTTGTGCATGTGTCAAAGACGCTGTGGTGCTCCAGGTCGCACGTCTGGCACGGGTTCATCTCCCGCCCTTAGCGGCATTGCAACGGCGGCAGAGCACGCGCACGCCTCTCTGCAAGCTGCGGGGGTCAATGTGGTCTAGTGTCAGGTCGTGCGTCGAGTCACACGAAGCGCACCTCGGGCTGAGGTGGCGAGCTGCCTTGCTGAGGCTGCGCCATGCCGCGTCATACCAAGGGCGCGCTGCATTGCGTCGCTGCTCGCGATCACGTGCGCAGCCGACGCACCGACTGCCCACTGTCGTCAGTCCACCGCAGTCAAGGCAGGGGCGCCTCATGACTCGTCGTGCGCCGCCTGCAAAATCCGCCGAATCTCTACCGCGTGTGGCATGAGCCAGCGTTGCCGGATGTCTTCCCATTCGGCGGCGGTGGCGTCGGCTGGCTTGACGATGCGGAAGCTACTCGCATAGCCGTCGCTTTCGAGAGTTGCGCCGACGGCATAGACACCACGCAGCGCGTCGTACAGTCCCCGCTTGCTCAATACGGGGTCGGCGTGGTGGGCCTTGAGCATAACGCGCCCCCAGGGCGTTGTAGCGACGATGGGCGGCAACATCTACTGCGCACCTCCGAGGGCAATACTCTGAGTTGGCGGCGTCGTGCGGCCAAGGTCGTGCCTACACTGATCTACGAAGGCGCAGGAGATACCGGGGTAGGGCTGGCAAGCCAAGCCGGGCCGTGGCGAATGAATCCCGCTGCGCATAATGGTGTCTGCCTCTCGGATAGCACCGATCATGTACGCGCGGTCGTCGAGAGTAAGACATAGGTCAATGCTCTTGACAACCGGTTGCTTCTGACGCAGCGAGTGCTGCACGCACACGATCCTGCCAACGCGCGTGACGGACGCTTGCGACCAGGGCGTGACGGGCAGGCCAGCGGCGCTCGCCATATCGTTCGCACGATCCAACCGGTGCCTATCGGCAGCCCGGGCCGTCCAGTAGGTCACGAGCTGGTAGCGCTTCTCGCGCAGCCACTCCTCGTCCCAAAGGCCGTCTTTGTTCCAACGAGCCTTGCCAGTCCACTTGAGGTCAACAATAACGCCGTCCGAAGTAACCCAGTCGGAGTAACCGATCATCTCGACTAACTCGCCGTCTTCGCCGCGTACCGTAAACTCGTGGCGCTCCTGTACCGTTGCCGGGACCGTCTCGCCGAGATAGAAAGTCAGAGCTGTGTAGCCCTCGGCGACGAGCTGCGTATAGCGCTCGACATCGGTGCTCGCCGGCCACTCCAGGGCGGGGGCCTGTGTCATGAGTTGGTCAAGCCCTGCTTGACGTGCCTTCTCTGGCTCGACGTTTACCTGTCGCCTCAGTAGGTACGTCTGCGCGGCCTGGTCAATCAGTGTGCCGCACAGCATCGCCGTACCAGGCTTATCCTGCATTCCGAAGAGCTTCTTGTAGCTCCAACGCCGCGGACACGACCGCACGAACCGACCACTGAGCGCGGACACTTGACTAAAGCTCAGGTGGTCGGGCACGGGCAGGAGTTCTCCCGGTGGCGCGGCTACAGTGCCGGCGTGGCGACTCACGCAGCAATACCCTTGGGCTCAGCGTCGTTCTCCAGCAGAACCTTGTAAAGGTTGTGGCCGGCGCTGTGGTAGACAACTACGCCCTCAGGGCGCATAAAACCGGGAGCCGCCTCACTACCAAGCCGCTGGAGGCGCCACAAGGTCGACTCAACTGCCGCGTCATCGAAAGGTCCCGCATACAGCACGGGGACAACTCCCACGCAGTCGGGCATGTAGGGATGGCGATTACCGCCCTCGTCAAGCCAGCGCCCTGTGTTGAATAGCGAGAACCGGCGGCTTTCGAGGCCGTAGTTCCGCTGAATGCCACGCCCCCACCACTCACCGAAGTGGTGGCCCGGACCGAGCAGGGTTAGTTCGTCCTCGTGCTCGCGCACCCAGGCGGCGAACCCAAAATTATCCGACTCGGGAGTCAGCCAACGGGTACGGCTGCCGGCGTACACGCCAGGCGCGCTGTCGGCGTCGTCCTCTGGGATATAGATGCTGGCGTTTGTGCCGTCGATCTTCTCTGTAATAACGCAGCCGCGACGGAGACGCGGAATCTTCGGCCAGGGCGTGAATGGAAAGGCGGGGGTGGCGCCCATTTTAGCGAGTGGCCAGGAAGTGAATCAGGAACGCGAGCGTGACTACTACTGCCACACAGTAGACAAAACCCATGCAGCCGGCGCAACCAACCACCGCGTTGGTGGTTGTATCGACGCTGTGTCGGTATGCTGCTGACCTGACAAGCTCACGAGGCCGGGGAGAGAGTGTCTGAGTCATCATGAAAGCAACCTCTTGATGCGCTCGGCGAGCCTAGCTAGGCGCTGCTCGTGGATGCGTTGGGCGTACGATTCGAAAAATTCCCGATAGATGTCGCGGCCCTTCGGCATCTCGCCTCTGGCCTTTTGGATCGCGCGCCGCATAGCGCGGTTGGGGACTACGGGCCCATGCAGGGCGGCCTGGCGCTTGACTTCCCTGCGGACACTGGCCAGACCGCCCTTGAGGGATTCGCTCACGGACTAAAAGGGGACGTCGGCGGCAGTCACCTGGCCCACGGCAGCCGGTGTGGCTGCGGCGAGCGGAGCGACGGGGCTGTACTGCACAACGTCGTATTTGGTGCTGCCATCCTCGCGCAGCACGTTGCGGCCAACGAGCTGCACGCGCGCGCCCCGAGTCAAGCGGGCCTCGCGCCCGTCCGCTAGGCCGTACTCGAACGTCTCGTCATCGAAGTACGTAATAGCACCGTCGCTCGGCGCGGCAGCAAAGGCATTGAGAATCTGACGCAGCGTTGCCGGAGTGTTGGTTCCCTTCTGCTTCCCGAGTCGGATGCCTGCGAACAGTCGCAGTTCCTTGTCGGCCTCGGTGCCGTCGATGTGCAGAGAGAGGATGACCTGACGGCCCCAATCAGGATGCTCGGAATTCTCTTCGCCAAGCCAGAAGTTGACGAGCTCCGCCTTGTAGGGCACGAAGTCGGTCAAGGTCGGCGCATTGAAGGTATTCGCTGTGTGACGTGCCATGCTTTTAGGGCTGACCTCCGGTGTACTTGTCGAGCTGGGACTGAACGAGACCACGCACGCGGTCAGCGTTGACGGCGGCGTTGTGATTGGGGTCGGGCGTGACGGTTACGGCTAGGGATAGGTCGCTGATGCTGCCGTCTGCGGCGCGTGACGCCCGACGCTCGGTCACTGTGATCGACGTTGTCTGCGGGCGGCAGTCGGCAACGTTGGTTGCGTTGACCGTGTTGACCGGGATAGCCGGCGGCGGCGCTACAAAGGCGGCGGCAAACGCCGCGTGCGCATTGGGCACTCGGGTTACCGCAGCCTCGTAATCTGCCATGCCGCCGGCCTCGTGTCTCGCCATCTACAGTGCTGCGGGCCCGGCGGCTGGTGCGATAACGTCGGCGAACACCAACCTACCGGGACTGAACGACATCTCGGACGGGCTACCGTCGCGCTCCACGCGGCCCAGGCTATCGCCACCGATGAAATCAGTTATGACCGTAAGGGTGCCCTCAAAGCCGGTGTAGATATCTCGGTAGCGAGCACCGAGAGTCATATTCGCGCGAGTGAGCATGGGTAACCTCTGCGACCTTGAAAACTACTTCGTAAGTATGGCTAAGCCAGGACTTGCGGTGGGATGCTTTCTGGCTAGTCGGTGCGGGCGAGGATTTGACGGATACGCAGTAGTTTGCGATGGCGTCCTGACACCAGCAGATCATGGCGCGACGGCACAGTCACAGCGATATCGAACAAGGCCCTCGCCATACGTCGGCCGTCCTCTGTGGATAGGGTCAAAGGGCTTATCACGAATCCGTCCCACGAGCATCGGAATAGTTTCGATCTCGATCACAGCGCCACAACCTCCGTACGCTGACCGCCGCGCACCTTAATGGATTCGGTCTTGACTAGGCCGCGGTCAGCCAGGCGCGCAACAACTGCGCTTACATCGCTTGCTGCTCGTAGACCACCAACGGCGGCCTTGTAGATGTCACGCACGGTTGCACTGCCACCGCGCTGGACAAGCCAGCGCAGTACAAGGTCGCCTTTGCGGTCATCGGTAGACGTCGTCGCCGTGTCTAGGGCCGCGGCGGCGTGCGCCTTGAAGTAGTCAATGAGCGCCCAAGCATTGCATGAGCTCTCCTCGTCAACCTCGGGGCCGGCATGGTCCATCGCGTGTCGCGCACACTGTAAAACCAGCGCGAGCCGCGCTGCCTGTGCCTGCATCTTGCCCCAGGCGCCGAGTAGATGCGCAGGAGTGCCGGCACGCATCGCCCTAACGTGCTCGTCGTACCCAGCCACATAGGCAGAGCGACCCTTTGACGTGAAGCTGAGCACGACGGGCTCAAGACCCTTCGTGCCCTCGCGCATAATCTCCGCCATCAGCTTGCGGATGAGCAATTCCCAGCGTTGCCGGACGTGATGCGGGATTTCATCATCAGTCCATAGCGGCATTGTGGCGTCCGGCTGAACCGTGAATAGGAAGCGCTCAAGCATGCCGTCTTCGCCGTCGTGAAGCTCACCGAGCAGCGCTGGCTGCAAGCCACCGACGATACTGACCAGAGGCAGCCCGATATAGAGCGGCACCGGATTGAGTTTTCGGTCCACTGTGATGTGCGAAGACGACCACAGGGCCAGCGTATTGCTCCGGTCGGAGCCTCGCCCCCCCTTGTACTGGTTGAGCGAGCGAACCCAGCCGCTCAGTTCATCCTTAACTGCCGCCACGCCTCGCGGGTTTTCGTGCAGGATGGCGACTAGCTGCTCGACCGTAAAATCATCGACGATGATTCGGCGCGCGACAGGGCGATCAGGCTTGGCGCCGCGGTCAGAGCCACGAGTCTTGCCCCACGCCTCCTCGGCGGACTGGTAGCCCTCTAGTGCCTCGGTAAATTCGGCGAAGCGGTCCGCCTGCCATTCGCGCAGCGGGCTGAATGCCGCGCGCATGCTCGGCGTCTTACCGCTAGACGGTGGGGCGACGATGGCCGCCCACAGCACGGGGTATTCACGCCAGCCCGCTTTGACTTGCAATGCCCGGCTGCCGCCGATGGCCGCCGCGAGTACGACAAGGGCCGGAATTGCGACCATATCGTTGGGCGCACCGGCCGCGAGCGCGGCGTACTTCACGAGCTCGCTAGCCTCGGGCGGCAGAACGTCAACCGGGAACGGCGGCAGCGTGGCCACGGCTGGCGTGACGCCGTCGTCGTCAATCTCTGTAGCGCGCTCTAGTCGTCCGCCATGCAGGATTAGGGTTGGCGCCTCACCCATGGGCAGGCCCTGAACACTACCGATGACCGTATCGACCTCGGCGCTATCCAGGGCGGGGCGGCAACGCTCAGAGTTGAACGTAACCAGTGCCGCGGCGATGTAGGCGTCGCTTTTACCCTTGCCACGCAGGCTTGCGCCATAGCGGTAGAGCGTGTCATTGCGCCCGCCCTCAGGCACAAGCTCGCCAGCCTCAAGACTGAAGGATTGCGACTCGCGCACCGGCCTCTGCATACGTTCAAGCCACGCCGCCGGCAAGTCAGCGATAGGCCCGGTGTCATCCCAGACGTACGGGCGGCCGTTCGGGTGAATGCTCGGCGGTGCGACAACTTGACCGCCGTCGGCTCGGACGTCGATCCCGGCGCCGAGCAGCCGACGTGCGCTATTGCCCTGTGTAACGCCTGCGGGTAGGCGGAAGTACAGATGCAAACCACTGCTGCCCGTCGTGACGCTACGGGTGCTGGGCAGTTCACCTAGCTCAGCCTCAAGCACCTTGAGTGTGTCCTGACCGCCAGCGTCCAGGTCGATAACCACGAGGCCGTTGCCAGTTGCGATACCGACGTTGGCCTCAGGCCATGTTCGCCACCAGAGTCCTATCTGCTCGACATGCGTTGTCGCACGATCAGGCCAGTTGTCGAGTAGCGGACGCTTGTCGCGAGCCTGTAGGGGGATGACCCGAAAGCCCTCTGCGGCCAGAGCCAGCGCGGCGGCTTCGAAGGTCAACCCGCGTATCTAGTCGGGTCGTAAACGACCTCGCCACGCTCGACACAACGCCAAGTTGCCGAAATACACCCACGAAGCGGCGTCGTGAGAGTCGCGATGAGGCGCCACCTTCTCAAGCACCAGCACTGCCAGATACTACCCTCGGCAACGCGCTCAAGCGTGATGAACCTGGTACTGGGCTGGCTGCACGTATGCGGCGGCACTGGCAGATGGTGAAGAGTCAGCCAGCGCCCAGCCTTGGGTTTACGCATGCACAGAAACCTCCGGTGTCAACGGCGACGCTTGCCGAACCTTACGCCAGCCCTAGTTTTCGGCGGGGTTAGCTAACAGGTATCTGCCGACTCTAGTAAGTAGCTGAGCATCTATGGCTGAGCACGAATTACTAAGAAGTTGATCAAAGGTGCTTGTGTGCAACAGTTGACAGATAGGATTTCCCTTGCTACATAAGGGTTATCCCGTCAAGACGACGTCGGCAGATAGTCGGCAGATAACGATGCATGTGCCGAAACAGCTCTTATCTGCCGACGTCGGTCATCGACAGATAGAAATTGTAACGATCATGTAACACGCTTGCCTTGCGTACTGACTTAGCGTAGCGTCGCCGCTGTAGCGTCCTTCCTTACGAGGTGGTTAGAGTGGCCAAGCCCGCCAAGCCGAGTCTGCCAGGAGCGTTCTTGCGCATCCCGCCTCACGGGTTGCCGGCGCGCCAGGGTGGCTGATCTTCGAATCAAGGACAGCGTCAATATCAAGCCTCACTGCCCGTACTGCGGCGGCAAGAAGGCTCACGTACTCAGGTTTTCGGACGACGGCGGTTGTGCAGCCTACCTCTGGCGGTGTGATCGCCTCTCGTGTGGCAAGACGTATCAGCAATTTACCCGTAGCGACTTGCTCGGGGCGGGGGGTTAGATGCCAAACGAGAGACCCGTTCAGCGCCGCCAGCGTGCCCGGCAGCTCGTCAACGTTGATGTCGTGTTGTCGAATCGACGGTTTGGCAAGGATATCGACACTCACGTCGCGAGCACTGCCGAGATCAGTTATGGCGACGCCTTTCTGGCAACCTTCGACCACATCAGTCAGGCGCAGTTCGCGCTCGACGAGATGCAGCACCGATATGAGCAGTTCAACGTACATCAGACTCGCAATGCCGCCAAGTGTGCGCGCGTCGCCCAGGAGGAGCTTATGAAAGCGGCTCATCAGTGTAACAACCTGGCCGCTGCGCTCGTCGCCCATCTAGCAACGAGTCAGAGGCCGGAAGAGCCCACTACCAGCGGGAGCGACCTAGTCGCCCGTATCAAGGCGGCGGCTTAGATGGCTACCCCCAAAACAGCACTCATTCTTCGTACCTGTACCGCCGACATGACAAGTCATGGTGGGTTCCGTTGGCCCACAAGTGGTCCTGTCGAGTGTCCCGATTGGTTGCCTATCGCAGACTGCGGCAACGGCTTGCATGGGTTGCTCTGGGGTGAAGGGAATGGGAGCCTCCTGAGGGGGGAACCGGATGCTAAGTGGCTGGTCGCGCGTGTCCAACTCGCGGACGTCGTGGAACTCAACGGCAAGGTGAAGTTTCCGCGAGCCACCGTGGTCTTTTGCGGAGACCGCCTCGCCGCGACGGCTTACATCGACAAACATGGAGCTGCATCAAGGGTAGTCGTTGGTGCGTCGCGGACCGCGGGCGACTTGGGCACAGCCACCGCGGGCGACTCGGGCACAGCCACCGCGGGCGACTTGGGCACAGCCACCGCGGGCACCAGGGGCACAGCCACCGCGGGCGACTCGGGCACGCTGATCATTCGACGATGGAACGGTAAGCGCTACGTGTACGCCATCGGCTATGTTGGCGATGGGCTGCTGCCGAATGTTGCGTATCGCCTCGACAGTTCAGGGGCGTTCATCAAGGCACGTTCGTGATCGACATACTTCCGGGCCTGCTCATCTTCGCCGCCGCTCTGATATTTCTGTCCCAGCCATACGACCCCACCCACCCCCGGCGTAAGTAGCTGGGCCAAATATTCTGACCCACCCCGGATGACCTACCCCACCCACCTGTGCAGTGCATGCTGCCGGGTGGGTGGCTTCGTGTCAGGGCATGCGGTACGGGACGTGACGCCTCACTGCTGCCGCCTGCCCCGCCACGACCCCATAGACCGACGTCAAATAACCGCCATCCTATCGACCCACACGGGCAGTCCTCGGCGCTAGAGATACGGCAGCCACCGACGCACACCACCCACCCCCTGGCCCCGCACATGGGCATAGCGTCGATGCTGAACGGCAGGGGGGTGTGTCTTGATATGTAAGGCCCGGTCTGCCGCGCGCGGAAAAACTCTGAGGACTTTCAGCGGCTGGCACCCAGCTAAGTCTTGCGCGCAAAATGCGCAGATTCGCTGAAAAGCCGCCCGGGCTTGGCGCTACCGAGCAGAAAGCCGCCCAACGCGTGTAACGATAGCCCCGTATCCGCGGGTTGTCGTCGTAAGATATGGGGAAGCGTCACACCGTCGCGTCGCGGCCTGATAGCGTTCCGCTCACGCCGCCTGGATATCGCAGCCGGCAACAAGTCCTGCACGTCTCGTGCGACAGGCAAGGCAGGCGAGCAAGGGTCATAGCCCTCGACGCCGAAGACAAGTCCCGGATTCGGACCCCGCCTCGACGGGGCACCCCGGGCCGGCGCCAGATGGCCGCGGCGCCGATTGATAACGGGGGCCGGGCGCGCTCACTACAGCCGCCCGGCCCTTACTTTGTTACATCGCCGTTACACCCTAAGTCCTTACTTAGGCGTAGGGTTGGTGGCATGAGTAAGAAGCAACGCTTCACCGCCTTCTCCGTTGAGCAAGCCGGTCGCATCTCAGCGGCCGGTGGCTACGTCACTGGCAAGACACTCAGTACGGCCATCATCGGCGACCCGGCGTCGCTCTACGTGTGCAGTGATGCAGCGCTGCTGCCGCCGAGGGAGATGGACGAGTGTCCGGGGTACTGTGGTGGTGGTCGGTGCTACGACTGCGCCTCTCCCATTGGCCAACACTGCTGCCGCTGTCTCTTCGCGAATTTCGACGAGTTGTCCTATCGATTTGGCCCCGTCACGGGCTCCACGGCGCCGCGCGTGCCGGTGAGTCGCGAGACGGCCAGCGCGCTTAGTCTATCGCGGCTCTTCTTCTTCGGTGTCTACCTTCTGGAGGCCTCCGATTGGGCCTACCAGGTTCGTCGATCTGCGCGCCTGGTTATTGAGGAGCGCTGGCTTGCTGGAATCTTTCGGGTATGACCCCCAAGCCCCTGCATCGCGAGCTGCTGGAGACGAGCTGGCACCTCGGTGCCTGCGCCCTGGTTACCGTGTCTGGTGCCCGCTGGCTGGCGCGCCATCCTGAAGTTGCACACTTGGCCACGGCTGCCATGACCGCCGGCCTCGTCTGGCACGTCGCCTTCGCGTTCTACGGTCGGCGTCCAGCATGATCCGTAGCTTCTTGCGCGAGTTCATCGTTACGCTCTGCAACTTCGTGGTCGGCATGGTGATCGGCTGTCTACTCCTGGCCGGCGCGCACACCTTGGGCGCCCTGTAGATGGGTGTCTGGACTGGCCACGAGATCGTAGAGAAGGGCGGACCCGAGTATGACCATGCGTTCACGGTCAAGGTCATCGTCAACCACCCGGCCGGCCGCGAGCGCGCCATGCGCTCTCTACGCCTGACGCTAGGGCACCTTTTCAAGGCCGGCGTCCTTGACGGCTACGACTGCGGAGAAAGCGACAGCGCCTAACGACTGTCTTGGGTAGGCTAAGCGCATGGCAGCTAAGACAGGGCCGACGCCAGACCCGAACGCCGACGCCTCGCGTCGCGTTGCGGCGGTTCCCTTGCGCGAAAAGGCGATTCCGATGCCAGTCGCAAGTGACGATTGGCTGCCCGGCACGCGCCAGGACTACCGCGACTACGCCCGCAGCGACACGGCACGGGCGCTGAGCCTAGAGCACCTACCGCAGGTATGGCTGCTCTTCACGTACCGCGACCTACACCGCCGCCTTGTTGAGTCGTTCGACCCCGCCGAGGAGTCGGCCGACGTGCGGCATAAGCACCTCCAAGACATCCGCACGCTTGACGGCATGATCGCTCGTCTTTGCGGCGAGCTCGGTATCGGGCCACTCCAGCGCGTGCGCCTGGGTATCAAAGTGGCCGGCGCCACGCGTGATCCGCTCCGGCAGTTCGTGACGGGCGGCTAGTGGCTTCTTACGGCCTTTCTAACCTCAGGATAGGGGTGACTGCATTGGCACTCCAGCGGGCTATCGAGCAGTACACCGCCCAATACTTCGCTAACGCCTCGGTCATGGGCGAGGATACTAGCCCTCTGCGTGTAGCCCTTCGCGAGCGACGGCTGGCCGTCGCCCTAGAACTGGCAGCCGACGCCCTTGAGTATGAGTGGTACGGACATATGGGCGGCGTCGGTGATCCGTTTTGTGACGCACCCAAGAGTCTCGACCGCGAGCACTGGCGTGAGCAGCTCATCGGGGCACTGCGCGATGCCTCGTAGGCACGGCGCCTGCGCCAACGGCGGCCGCACTCCCGAATACAACTCCTGGTTGTCGATGCGGGCGCGCTGCCTCAATCCGCATCACGCGAAGTACGCCAACTACGGCGGACGTGGCATCACGATTTGCGCCCGCTGGGATAGCTTCGGGGCGTTCATCGCGGACATGGGGGCGCGTCCCTATGGCTACACCCTTGACCGCCTCGACTCCAACGGCATCTACGAGCCTGACAATTGCCGCTGGGCCGACGCCTCGACGCAGAACAAGAACCGCCGGCCGATGGCGCATTGCCCTTGTGGCTATTTCGCAAGGCACCGCACCGAGTGCCAGGGCCGCCGTGACGACGAGTTGGCGGCGTGACCGACCTACATTCTCTCGGCTTGTTTGACGTTGTCGTCGCCGATCCGCCGTGGCGTAGTGACTTCGGCAAGACGTGCAGCCGCGCGACCGAGCGGCACTACCCGACATTGACTTTGGACGAGCTGGCAGAGATACAGGTTCCGGCGCTGCCTTACTCGCTTCTTGTGATGTGGGCCACGGCTCCGTGCCTTCGCCAGGCGCTGGCACTCATGGAGGCATGGGGGTTTACCTATCGCACCTCGGGCGTCTGGCGCAAGGACAAGGCTGGCACCGGCAAGTGGCTGCGCTCTCAGCACGAGCTCTTCCTGCTCGGCCGACGCGGGAAGTTCCCGGCGCCTAAGCCCGGCACCCTGCCGCTATCGGTGATAGACGCTCCACGCGGGCGTCACTCCCAGAAGCCAGAGGCGCTGCAAGACGCGCTCGAGTCGACGTACCCAGGGCTGCGCTACCTAGAGATGTTTGCGCGCCGCCAGCGTCCGGGGTGGACGTGCTGGGGTAATGACCCGGAAGTCAGTGGCGTAGCGGCGTGAGACCGCTTCTGCTTGACCTCTTCTGTGGCGCTGGCGGCGCAGCCCGGGGATACTCCGACGCAGGCTTTGAGGTACTTGGGGTCGATCTTGATGACCAACCCCATTACCCGTTTGCGTTCCTCAAGGCCGACGCGCTGGCATTTCTTCAGGGCTTCAATCCGGCTGACTTCGCCGCCATCCATGCAAGCCCGCCGTGTCAGCGGTACAGCGTGGCGAGTGCGGCTTGGCCCGAGAAACGCGAACGGCATCCCGATCTGGTTCCGTCGGTTCGCGAAGCGCTTGCGGCTACCCGCTTACCGTATGTCATTGAGAACGTGCCGGGCGCACCGCTAGTTGAGCCAATCGTGCTTTGCGGTGCCATGTTCGGACTGTCGATATATCGTCACCGACTCTTCGAGTCCAGTCTCCGGCTCAGGGCTCCGGTCCACCCGCCCCACATCGCTCCCGTTGCAAAGATGGGTCGCCGGCCGGACCTTGTCAACCAGTTCATGACGGTAGTTGGGCACTGCCATCCCGCCGAGGCCGCGATCGCCATGGGTATCAACTGGATGTCACGATACGAGATAGTCCAAGCGATCCCGCCAGCTTATTCCTATTGCGTTGGTCGCCAGCTCATGGCTCACCTGGCTTCGGTAGCCGCGTGAAACTGCGCCGCTTCGTTGCCAACTCCGGAGAGGTGTGGCGAGTCCACCTCAAGAGGGACTGCAAGGCGCCGCCGTGCGTGATCCACTCGCCGTCAGCTCACGGTATGAGCGATTGGCCGATGCACCTTCGCGAGACATGCTTGATTGAGCGCATGTGCCCGCACGGAGTCGGTCACCCAGACCCTGATAGCGCCCTGTACTTCGACACCTTGGGACCCGAAGGCGCACGGGGCACCTGGAGAGTCCATGGCCGCGACGGTTGCTGTAGAAAGCCAACCGCGCTGGCGGCATGATCCACAACCGCGCGCTAGAAAATGGCTGTGGCTCTCTGCTCATCCGGGCCGCCGTGGCACGGGCGATGGGCGACACGGCAATGCTCGCCGAGGCGGAGTCCGAGATTACCGCCGCGCGCGAGAGTCCGTACATGGCGATGGCGGCGTGTCCCGGCTGCGGCAATAGGCAGCTCGTGATGCGCGCCATGATCGACCGCAAATACCCGTACTGCCTGCGCTGTAGCGACGATTGGAAGACGCCGAACCGCCGCCCATGGCGCGGTGTACCAGGGGCGGCGCAGCCCACGAGGCCGGGTCAGGACTTCCTACCCTTCGGTAATTGACCAACCGCCTCACACAGGCTGTCACCGCCTACCCCGTCGATACGCGATGGTGGCTAGAACGCACGGATAGCTTGCGTGGCCTGCCGTTCCTGCGGGACGACGGCGTGGCCGGACTGACCGATGGTTTTCGGGTAGCTCTCTTTATCGAGACCTTCTGCCGGTACACGAAGGATGAGCAGGCCGGCGAGCTGGTTATCCTCAAGCCCTGGCAGGTGCAGTTACTGTGCGAGATATTCGAGGTTGATCGCTACGGCACGCGCATGTACCGCCGCGGACTGCTCGGAGTGCCGCGCAAGAACGGTAAGTCCATGCTCGGCGCCGGCATCGCGCTGTACGGCCTGGTCGGCGATGACATCGTCGGTGCCGAAGTGTACTCCTGCGCCGGGGACAAGTTGCAGGCCAAGCTTGTTTTCAATGAAGCAAAAGCGATGGTCGAGATGGACGCCCACCTGTCCCGCATCCTCCGGCCAATGCGAGACGAAATCCTATACCCGGCTCGGCGTGCGAAGTACGTGGCATTATCGGCCGAGGCGTACACCAAGGAGGGGCTAAACCCCACCATGGTGATTTTTGACGAGCTGCACGTTCAGCCCAACGGAGAACTGTACGGTGTCATGCGCATGGGCAGTGCGACGCGCAAGAACTTCTTGCTGCTCAGCATCACGACCGCCGGCTATGACAAGGACTCGCTGTGCGGCAAGCTGTACTCTCGCGGACGTGAGCACGCGACGTGGTCTAACGGCGCGTGGCGCAGTCGCGTCGGCGGCATGCTATTCATCTGGTACGAGCCGCGTGAGGCCGACTGTGATCACACTAGCTCCGCGGTCTGGCAGGAATGCAACCCCGGGCTTTCGGGTGATCAGCCCTTCCTAATTGAGGTTGCCATCCTCGACGAGCTCAACGGCTCCGAGGCGATGAGCGAGAACGAATTCAGGCGGTACCGACTCAATCAATGGACCGGCTCTATTGAGGCATGGCTGCCCTACGGTGTCTGGGATGGCCTGTCGCAGCCACAACGCCTCGTGTCCGATGGCGAGCGCTGCGTCACAGCCTTCGACGGGAGCTGGAATAACGACAGCACCGCTTACGTCGGCTGCACGACCCCGCCCAATCCGCACATCTTCGTTCTCGGCGCCTGGGAGCGGCCGGCCGGCCCCGAGGGCGAAGGCTGGCGTGTTGATATTGACGCCGTCGAGGAAGACGTCAGAGCCTCCGCGAAGCGCCTTCGTATTGAGGAGATCGCCTTCGACCCCTACCGCTGGCAGCGAACCGGACAGGCACTCGAAGATGAGGGTCTGCCCATGGTCGAGTTCCCGAACAGTGTGCCCCGCATGGTCAAGGCTACAAAATCCTTCTACGATGCCGTGATGGATGGCACGCTGACCCATGACGGCGACCCGAGGCTTGCGCGGCACATCACGAACGCTCACGTCAAGAGGGATGCGAAGGGACCGCGCATAACTAAGGAGACGCCGAACTCCTCGCGCAAGATCGACTTGGCGGTGGCCGCCGTCATGGCGTACGACAGGGCCATTGCTCAGCCCGAGGACAGAGAGCCTCAGGTCTGGTAAGCACTGCCGCTAGGATTTAGCGTCAGTGCTTTGTGGGTAGGCTGTTGTGAGTGAGAGTAAGCCGGCGGCAGATTGAGGGCCGGGTCAGCCTAGAGAATCCGGCTATTCCGATTAGCTCGGACAGCATCACGGCCATTCTCGGCACCGGCCTATCAACAGATGCCGGCGTGCAGGTTAGCGAGTTCACCGCACTTCGCCTCACGACTGTGTGGCGATGCGTGACGCTGATTGCCGGTGTCATCGCCGGGCTACCCCTCAGGGTTTTCGAGCCCAGCCCAGACGGCAGAGTCGAGGTCTACAGCCCGCTGCTGGCTGACCCATGTGCAGACATGACGCGGTTCGAACTCTGGGAACTCGTTATGGCGTTTCTGTTGCTGTGGGGCAATGCTTATCTGCTCAAGATTCCGCGCGAGCTGGACGACACGATTGTACGCCTGTTCCCGCTGCATCCTGCACAGGTTACGCCGAATCGTTTGCTTGACGCCGCCGGTAAGGCGACGGGCCCCAAGCGTTATAGCGTCGTTGGGTACAGCGGGTATCTGACTGACGACGACCTCCTGCACATCCCCGGCTTCGGTTACGACGGCATCCGCGGGCTTTCGCCGATCGCCTTCGCGCGTCAGGCTATCGGTGGCGCGATTGCAGCCGAGACCTTCGGGGCCAAGTTTTTTGGTTCCGGCTCGCAGCTCGGCGGCATTCTCAAGACGGAACGTGGCCTTAAGGAAGAGACGGCACAGGCGTACAAAACGAAGTGGCGCGAGCGCGTCGCCGGGATCGCCAACGCGCACGAGGTTCTGATCCTTGATGGCGGCATGGACTTTCAGCAGATCGGCGTTCCACCGGGCGATGCGCAGTTTATCGAGTCTCGCAAGTTCAGCGTCATGGAGATTTGCCGGCTGTACGGCGTGCCGCCACACCTGGCGATGGACCTTGAGAAGTCCACGTCCTGGGGCACCGGAATCGCCGAGCAGTCTCTTGGATTCATCCGCTACAACCTCAGTGCGACGTGGCTACCGCGTATCGAGCAGCGCCTGAGCAAGATGCTGCTGCCGCCGCAGCAGACTGCCGAGTTTTCTGCCGAGGGCGTTTTGCGTGGCGACACAGCTGCACGGTACGCCGCCTACACAGCCGCACTCGGCGGCCGACCGTGGATGTGCCCTGACGATATTCGCGGCCTGGAGAACATGCCCCGCCTTGGCGGTGACAACGCAATCGTCGGGACCCCTCCCGGCCAGTCGGCCGACGCCCCCGTCCCGGTGGCTATCGCCGGAGAGGACAAGTAGTGACGAAGCTAGAGCGGCGCGCGCTCACCACGGATGTGACCGCCAAGGGCGATGGGATGACCTTCGAGGGAATCCCGATCCGCACCAACTCGCAGACCTACATTGGCCGCGCCAAGCAGGGGTTTTTCGAGCAAGTCTCTGATGGCGCCGTGGAGCGCGCGCTTAAGCGCGGGAGCGACGTGCGTTCACTGCTCAACCACAATCCCGACCTCCTGCTTGGACGCACGGGCTCCGGGACTGTTCGGCTTGAGCAGGTAAGCGACGGCTTGCGCAACGAAGTTGACCTCCCCAATACCTCGACGGGGCGCGACGTCTCGGCCCTGGTCGCCCGCGGTGACATCGCCGGCCAGTCGTTCGGCTTCGAGGTCGCAAAGGATCGCTGGGCGCCGATGCCTGGCGGTCATGCCCAGCTCCGGACCATCGAAGATTTCGCCCTTGTCGATGCCGGGCCGGTTACCTTCCCCGCCTATGGCGATACGGTAGCCGCTGTTCGTTCTGCTGACGTCCTTGTCGGACTGGCGCGTGAGAATCGCGACGTCAGCGACGGCGGGGTGACGGATATGGTTGCCGCTCTTGATGCCGCGCTTGATGCGGCCATTGCCGCCGTCAGTTCTGGCAATGTCCCGCAGGCCGCCGCACTTCTGACCGCGGCAGCTGTGATGGTTGACCAGGTTCGCTACGGGCTGATGGACATCAATACCGATCTCCTGATGTCCCTTGGTCTCCCGGACATTCCCGCGATGCTTGACGTCGCAGACACCGCCATTGACGCGGTCATGACGGCCGCTAAGACGGGATCGGTGGACCCGGCTGCACTCAGCGCCGCGGAGCTCGCTGTAGACGCCCTGATGGTCGCTATGCGCATCCCGGACGCTGACGAGCCGGGTGGCGTTGACCCAGCGGTTGACACCTCGGGTCAGGACGCGCTGCGCACCGCGCAACTTTCGATTCATCGCGGCCGGCTAAGCCTGTTGCGACCAACCCCTTAGGAGACACAGGCTTACCATGGATGCAATCAAGAGGCTGCGAGAGCAGCGTGCTGCGCTCTGGTCGCGCATGCAGGAGATGCTGACTCAGGCTGAGACCCGCGACGGTGGTCTGTCTGGTGAGCTCAAGGAATCCTGGGACAAGGCTGAGGCCGACATGACCAGGATCGACGGCGAGCTGACCGCGCGCAAGGTTGCTGCGGATATCGAAGCTCGTCTCAATGCCCCCCGTACGGACGGCCCCGGCGTCGAGACGGCTGTGACCACGACTGGCACGGATGCCCGTGCTGAGGAGTACCGAACCGCCTTCCGCTCATGGATGGCTCGCGGTGCTGGCGATATGACCCCCGAGGATCGCGCCGTTCTCCAGGCCGGGTACGTCGAGCACCGTGATCTTGGTGTCGGCTCTGGCTCGATTGGCGGATTCACCGTCCCGCAGGGATTCCTGACCAAGATCACCGAGACTCAGAAGCTCTACGCCGTGCTGCGTTCGGTGGCCAACGTCATCACTACCACGACCGGTAATGCGCTGCCGTGGCCTGGCAACGACGACACGAGCAACGTTGGCGAGCTGCTCGCCGAGAACTCTACCGTTGGCAACCAGGACGTCGTGTTCACTCAGAACACCCTGAACGCCTACGTCTACACCTCGAAGAGCGTGCAGGTTCCACTGACCCTGCTCAATGACAGCGCCTTTGACATTGACTCGTGGCTCGGCAAGAAGTTCGGCCAGCGTCTTGGCCGCATTCAGGCGACCCACCACACGACTGGTACCGGTACCAATCAGCCACAGGGAATCGTCACCGGCATGACTCAGGGCAACACTCTGGCCGTGGGCAACACCACGACCGTTCCCTATGCCGGTCTCGTGCAGCTTATGCACGCTATCGACCCCGCGTACCGCCTCAATGCATCGTGGATGCTGAGCGACGGAGCGCTCCAGACCCTGCGCACCCTTGTGGACGCGCAGAACCGTCCGCTGTGGCAGCCTGCCATCACCGGCAGCGACCCCGACACAATCCTTGGTCGCCCGTACACTCTGAACCCCGCGCTTGCCGCTCCTGCGGCGAACGCCAAGCCTGTCCTGTTCGGCGACTGGTCGCAGTATTACATCGTCCGTGATGTCGAGGGCACCCAGATGGTGCGGCTTGCAGAGCGGTACATGGATAAGCTCCAGGTCGGCTTCTTCGCGTTCCAGCGCAATGATGCGCGCGTGGATGACGTGAAGGCTGCTGCCTACATGCAGAACTCCGCCACCTAGCCGAAGGGCGCGCCGCCGCCGGAGAGCCGCCGCAGGCTCTTCGGCGGCTGGCCTCTACCTTTTGGGGCTTTGGAGAAACCATGGCAGCGACCACGCGCATCGTAACGGGCTCGGCGACGCCCATTCAGGCACAGTGGTACACGCCCGGCACGGAAACGCTTGTTGATCCCGACGTATCAACGAACGTTACATGCACGGTTGTGCATGTCAACGGCACCGCGATCGCCACTAATGTTGTGGCTACGAAGCCCGCCACTGGCACGACGCAGATCGTACTGCCATCCCAGACAGTCCCGGCCGACCTCATCGCCACCTGGACCGGGACGTATGGCGGTTCGGTTCGCAGCCAGGTGACCTACATCTCTGTTGCGGGCGCATTCTATGTCGAGCTAGCTGACATTCGGGCCCTTGACGCTCTTGTCGGCAACACTACGGCGTACCCAACGGCCATCCTGACACAGAAGCGCGCCGCCGCCGAAGACCTCTTCGAGGCCGTGACGGGGCGGGCCTGGGTAAAGCGCTACGCGCGTGAGGTTCTCGACGGAGACCCGACGTACCGGCGGGCGTATATGCCTGTTGATCAGCTCGCGTACGTCGTTCCAAGCAGGCGCCTGTCCCTTCGCTACGCGCCAACTCGCGACCTTCTGGCAGTCAGTATCGACGGGACGGTGGCCGCTGACCTAACGCTCTTCACGCTGTATTCCGGCGAGATTGAACGGTCGCGGACGTCGCCAGGCTTCACGCGCGGGCTACAAAATGTCGTAGTCGAATACACCTATGGGGCTGACGCCCCGCCATTCGAGCTCCGTGAGCAATTCTTGGTCTACGTGCGGGCCATGATTCTTGACACGACGAATCGACTTTCCGAGCGCGCTATCGCTGTCACTAACGAGAGCGGCACGATCAGTATCGCTCAGGCCAAGGCGTGGGATCGGCCAACGGGCATAAGCACTGTTGATGCAGCGCTAGCGCGGTTCGGCAATCAACTCGCCTCGTTCGCCTAATCCCAAGGTTCGCGTAATGCGTGCGTGGGTACTCTGGTTAGAGTGGGCACAGTAAGTACGGCGCCGGCTATTAGGTCGGCCCTTATTGACGGACTGAGGCTCAGGTCGGGGCTGACTGGCATTCAGGTTGAATACTCGTGGCCTGGCGCTGACGTCGTGCAGCCTGAAACAATCTTCCTTGGCCACTCAGACGCCGTAATGAGTATCCCGGTCCAGCGCCCGACGCGTGTTCAGCGTGACGAGGACTACACAACGGAGGTTGTGATTCAGGTTGCTCAGCCGGGGTCCAACACGCATACGGCCGAGGCACGCGTATTCGCTCTCTACGCCGAGCTTGAGGACTTTCTTGCTACTGACCCGACCGTAGGGGG
Source organism: Candidatus Dormiibacterota bacterium (assembly GCA_035995545.1). Classification (GTDB taxonomy): domain Bacteria; phylum Chloroflexota; class Dormibacteria; order Aeolococcales; family Aeolococcaceae; genus DASRDZ01. Next base: position 891,762 of record DASYKI010000016.1, on the reverse strand, counting down.
GCGCTGTATCAAGTCCACGCCCGAGGCATGGAAGCTCCGCCTTGTCATGGAAGACGGGCGGCGTGGCTGGCTGGCCGAACTAATCATCTCCGTTGCCACCGAGGCGCGGCTTAACTAAATGGGAGTCCCAACATGGCTGTAGGTTCCGGCCTCGCCGCGCAACTCATGATCGGCGAGGAAGTGACGTACGGCGTCCCAGTCGCTCCCACTCGCGCAACCGACCTTGTTAACGAGAACCTCAAGCTCAAGGTGGAGCGCATTCTTGCCAATGGCCTCCGCGCCGGCCGACTGCTGCGCACGTCACAGCAGTGGATGCCGGGGAAGCGGAGTGCTGCCGGCGATATCAATGTCGAGGTCGCCAATGTTGGGTTCGGCCTCTGGCTTAAGCACATGTTCGGCTCTATTGTCACGACAGGCAGCGCTGGCGTATTTCAGCACACGGCCAAGCCCGCCGACCTAGGTGGCAAGAGCTTGGTTGTCCAGATTGGCCGCCCCGCCATCGGTGGTACGGTCCAGCCGTTCACGTACACCGGGGCTAAGTTTGCAGCCTGGGAGCTCAGCCTAAAGGCTGGCGAAATTGCCAAGCTCAAGGTCAGCGTCATTGCTCAGAACGAGATGACCGGGCGCTCGGTGGCTGATGGCGTTTCAACTAGTGGTAGTCCGACGTACACATCGGCCACCGCTGGGTTTGCGGCGAGCGATGTTGGGTTCGCTATTAGCGGCACGAACATCCCCGCCAGCACGACCATCGTTTCGGTCACGAACGCAACCACTGTGACCATGAGCGCCAATGCTACGGCTTCGGGAACGACCCTCGCCGCGACCATCGGTGTCGCCCTGGCGGCGGCTACCTACCCGGCCACCAGCGTCCCGCTGACATTCGTCAGTGGTTACCTCACTGTCGCTGGCACGCAGGTTGACGTAGACAGTGTCATGCTCAAGGGCCTCAATGGACTCCAGGCGGCGAGGTTCATGGTCCGCAATGCTCCAACACCGAAGGAGCCCTTGCAGGACAACTGGCGCGATTACACCGGGCAATTCGTCGCTGACTTCACTGACCTAACCCTCTACAATCGGTACACGGGTGGCGCCGAGGCGTCGCTAGTGCTGAACCTGCTGGGCGGTGTCATCAGTGGCGCTAACTCGTTCTCACTCACCATCACATGCAATGTGCGTTTTGATGGTGACACAACCGCGGTCGCCGGACCGCAGATGCTCGATCAGCCCGTGTCATTCGCTTGCGTCGCGAGTGGCGCGACAGACGACACCGCAATTACTGCCGTCTACCAGACCAGTGACGCGGCTCCGTAGTGTCCGCTTCGACAGTTCAGGTTCGTGGCTTCCGCGAGCTAAGTAACGCCTTCAAGCGCGCTGCCGACGAGACGCTCTCGGTACAGCTCCGCGATGCCGGCAAAGAGAGCGGTGCGCTTGTCGCTGAGGCGATGCGAGCCAAGGCCCCCACGGGCTCCGGGCGAGACCCGCATCCGGGACGCATGCGCGACACGGTGCGCATTGTGGCCAGTCCGCGCGGTATCACGGTCAAGGTTGGCGGCCCCAAGGCCCCGTACACGGGGGCAATCGTCGGCGGCTGGCCCAAGCATCACATTGCCAAGAATCACTTTCCCTTTGAGGCCCTCGACGAGCAGCACAGTGCGGTCGTCGCGAAGTACGAACAGTCCATCACCAAGCTAATCGAGGCGATTTAGTGGCCACTCTGGTAATCAACATTGACGAGCTCCGGGTAGGCGACCTTACCGAGCTTAAGAAACTCACGGGGCGCAACGTCATTCCCGAGCTCAGGACTGGGCAATTTGAGCCAGACCTTTTGGCCGCGCTCGTTGTCATCTCGCAACGCCGGGACGGGCATCCCGATTACTCCATGGAAGACGCGAACGTTGTGCGTCTGCTTGACCTCGACGTCAAGACGTCCACCACGGACCCTACTTCGGCCAGCACCTAGAAGACGTCATGTCCCTGTGTGGGCACTTCGGCTGGACGCCAGCCCAGGTGAGCGACCTGACATTCCCCGAATGGAATGCGGCGCACAAGGCTAGAGAAGCGCAAATCCAAGAATGGGAAGCAAGAACAGCAATACGATAACCGTCGAGGTTATCGGTAACGCGTCCAGCCTCAAGACTGCCATGGCGGAGGTGCCTGCTGTCGTGGGCGGCGCCATGGATAAGGTGGGCGCACACGCCGACCATGCCTCCGAAAAGATGCATGGGACGGCTAATGCTGGGGAGCATCTTGCCCACAAAGCCGAGGGCGTCGCCGGCACGCTCGGCAAGCTTGCGGGTGGATTTGTAGCGCTAGAGGTTGGCAAGGAAGTTACTGCCGAGTTCGGTAGCTTGAGTGAGGCTACGGCCAAGCTCGAAACCGCGATGAAGGATGCCGGCGAGAAGTCCACGCCGCAATTCCGCGAGGAGCTGGAGAAGGCGCAGCAGGCTGGGGAACATCTTGGGTTCGCCGCCTCGGACACGACCGAGTCTATCGGCAAGCTCCGGCTTGCCGGCGTCGATACCGCACGGGCGATGGAAGCCCAGAACACGATTCAGGACCTGGCTGCAACGAAGCACATCACGCTGACGCAGGCCACTGACGCTCTCGTGAAGAGCATGCAGGGCAACCAGAAGGCCATGAAGGAACTGAATATCGAGGGCGTCTCCAAGCTCGACGGCACAGCAAAGCTTGCCGCCGCACAGGACACGCTCACAAAGGCCACGGACGGCGTAACCAAGGCGCACGAGCATCAGCTACTTGCCCTTGAAAAGGCCAAGTCCACCGCCGATGCATACGACCAGGCTGTGCAGAAGCACGGCGAACACAGCGCGCAGGCCCAGTCAGCTCTCAAGGCGGCCGACGCCGCGGCCGCGAATGCCAAGACATCGTATGAGCAGTACGCCAAAGCTCAGGAGGTGGCGTCAAAGGCCACTGAAAACCTCGGTGTCGCTCAGAGCGACACGGGCGACCGCACACATAAGCTCGGCGATGTACTGGACATCCTGGGGGGCAAGCTCAAGGGCCAGGCCAAGGAGCAGAGCGAGACTGCCGCCGGTAAGTTCAAGGTGCTCAAGGAAGAGCTGATTGGTGTCGGGACCAACGTCCTTGGTCACGCCATGCCGGCGCTCAGCAAACTGGCAGACATCCTGAGCGGCCTCGCCCAGCACATGAACATTGTGATGCCGGTGATGGGAGCCATGATCGCGCTCTTCGTTGCCTTCAAGATAGCCGCAGCGGTCTCTGAGGTTATCGATGCCACGACCAAGGCAGTTGACGTCTTCAACAAGACGCTAGAGAAGAATCCCATGCTGCTTATCGCAGCAGTAATTGCCATTGTCGTGACCGCTCTTGTAGCCCTCGAAATGAAGTTTCACTTTATCGAAGCCGCAGCCTCGGCCGTATTCAACTGGCTAAAATCGAACTGGCCCCTACTGCTTGACATCTTGCTTGGTCCCTTTGGATTCGTGATCGGCTACGTCGTCCAGCATTTCGACCAGATCAAGACAGCTGTGTCGAATGTCATCGACGGCATTGCTGGCGTTGTCGGCAGGGTCGTGGACATCATCACCACGCCGTTCAAGCTGGCCTTCAATGCCATCGCTGGCATCTGGAATAACACGGTTGGCAAGTTGAGCTTCCATATCCCGAGCTGGGTGCCGCTCATCGGCGGCGATGGCTTCGACATGCCGAAGATTCCCACGTTTCACACGGGCGGCACAGTCCCTGGAGTTCGCGGTCAGGAAGTGCTTGCGTTGCTCCAGGCCGGAGAAACCGTGACCAGTGAGCGCGACTCGCGGAATGGTGGCCGCGGACACACGATCCATGTCACCGCGAATACCAATGCCGACCCACAGGAGATCGCACACGAGATCGCTTGGGCTTTGAGCTACGGGGCGGCGTAGATGGCCCTGGCCGATTTTCAATACAGCTACAACGGGCTCACGTTCGGCGACGGCACATCGTACGAAGTCGTCAACGCCACGGGGCTCGACTCACTGCCGGACGTCTATTCGGCAGATCAGCCGCGAAGCCGAGACCATGGCGACTGGCGTGGTGATGACTTTGCCGGGGGTCGCACACTTACCTTTTTGGTCGAAGTCATCGGTGCGACTGACACCTTATACCGAGCCAACGTGGATGCCCTTAGAGCGGCCACGGTGCCGCAGACGTCCGAGATGCCGCTGATCTTTCAGCTAGCTGGCATGTCGGGAAACCGGCGCATCTACTGCCGTCCACGTCGGCGTATGCCGCCAACCGACCTGGCGAGCAGGTTCCGCATGGCGGCTGCCCCGCTTGAGTTCCGCGCCACTGACCCACGAATCTACGACGACACGCTGCAATCCTTCACGATTGCACTGGCCGTTGCGACAGGTGGATTTAGCTTTCCCTTCACCTTCCCGTTCACATTCGGCACGGGTGGTACTAGCGGCGTCCAAGTGGTCACCAACACTGGCAACTTTGCAACGCGACCGGTTATCACGATCACTGGGCCGGTTGACAACCCAACCATTGAGAGCGTTACCGCCGGCAAGCACCTCACCTTCGCGATCACGCTGGCCAATACCGACACACTGACCATAGACACTGATGCCCGCAGCGTGCTCCTCAATGGCACTGCGTCACGTCGAAACACAATGACCAGTGATAGCACCTGGTTCGAGCTCCCGCCCGGAGCATCGACACTGAGTTATCACGCCAATACCGTTCAGGTTGGAAGCACCGCCATTATCGCGTTCCGCTCGGCCTGGCTCTAGGGAAGTAGAAGAGAAAAATGGCTGAGCGCAACACGCCCAATGGCCCTGGGTTCATTCAGGCGAACACGAACAACTCGGAGATTCTGCGGCAGATCATTGCCAGTATCTTCCCGGTGGGCGGTGTGGTCGGCCTCAACGACCTCTTGGTTACGGCAAACGGCACCCCCAATATGACGGTCAACGTTGCCGCAGGCTTTGGCATCATCAAGGGCACTGAGGTTGCGACGACTCAGGGCTCGTACCATGTGTATAACGACGCTTCGGTAAGCAAGGCCATCTCCGCGGCCGACCCGACAAACCCACGCAAAGACCTTGTCGTGATCAAGGCCCAGGATGCACAGTACAGTGGGGCGGTCAACACGTGGTCTATTGCCGTCGTGACGGGCACGCCGAACGCAACGCCAGTTGACCCCGCCGTTCCAAATAACAGCTTCACACTAGCCCGTATTCTGGTCACTGCCAGCAAGACAAGCATTGTTACCGGCGATATTACGGACCTTCGCGGCGCGCGTACGTCCCCCTCATACGGCGATACGACGTGGCAGGCGCCTGCGTACGCCAATGGCTGGGTAGACTACGACGTCGCGCATGCCGTCGGTTTCCGCGTCGTGGGGACCCGCGTAATTTTGCGCGGTACGATGAAGACGGGCACGCTGAACACTACGGCGTTCACGCTCCCGCTTGCCTACCGGAACGCCAAGATTGCCAACTTTGCCTGTGCGAGCAACGGTGGGTTCGGCCTGCTAAGTATCGACGGCTCGGGCAATGTGGTCCCGGTCAACGGCAGCAACGTGTACTTTTCGGTGGACGGCGTTACCTTCGATCTTATCTAGATGGCTGGCGTATACACGTTCCTAGCGTGTGACCTGATGACTAATACCGTCTTGGCCGAACTGCCACTAACGGGGGCGTCGTACGAGTCGCTGCTGAATGCGCCCGGTACATTCTCGGCGACGCTCCCGTTGACTGGCGACCCTAAGGTGGCGGCCATTGATCCCATTGGCAGCACACAGCCCGGTCGCACAGCTCTCTACATAGACCGCGACGGCACGCTCGTGTGGGGCGGTATCATCTGGAAGCGGCGTTACATTTCGTCCCAGAACGCACTAGCGTTGGCTGGTAAGGACTTCATCTCATACCTTGGGAGGCGGCAGGTTCGCGCGGAGAAGGCTTATGCCAGTGTCGATGTACTCGCTATCGCAGCCGACTTGCTCAACTATATGCAAGCCCTACCTTCGGGGAACATCGGCATCAACGTGCCGGTCGTTTCGTCCGGCGTCGCCGCGAGTGTGATCATGCACCCTTGGGAGTTGCGGAACATCCTCACGGAGATTACGACTCTCGCACAGGCCCCTGTCGGCACTGGCTTTGACTTCTCGGTTGACGTTGCCTACGTTGGCGGAGTTCCCACTAAGACCTGGGTTCCGTCGTTTCCGCGACGCGGAAGTGGTGCTAACCGTACCGGGTGGGTATTCGAGCTGCCAGGCAATATCTACGACTACGACGCCCCCGAAGATGCCGAGATCATGGCGAACCTCGTGTCAGGGGCGGGAGCCGGCAGCGCCGAAACCATGCTGCTCTCAACACAAACGGATACCAGCGGCTGGGGCAATGCCACACTCCCCGGATACCCGATCCTTGAAGACACCGCCGCCAATAAGACGATCACCGATCAAGGGGTGCTTGACGCGTACACGCGGGGGCGCATTATTGCCCTACAGAGCCCGGCACAGCCCTTCACGCTCAACGTGAGCCCGAATAGTGACCCCGTTTTTGGCAGCTACACGAAGGGTGATGAGGCGCGCATAAAGATTCGCGATAACCGCTTCCCAAGCGGGCTTGACGTGTTCTTTCGGATCATTGGAACGAAGGTTCAGACCGCGACGAAGAGTTCGCCTGAGCAGGTTTCCCTCGTTCTAGGCCCACCGCTCTAATGTCGCTCGTAGTTCAGCCAACCACGCTCCAGGGCATCATCGACAGCCTGGACCGACGAGTCGCGGCCCTGGAGACCATGCAGCCGCCCGCCCTGGCATCGCTGGGCAACTCCGTCGTGTCGATCACGCAAGTTATGGCGAACGTCGTGGTCCCAATGCTAGCGGCGGTGCCGGCCAGTAACATCGCGTTCACGCTGCCCCGGGCCAGGCGCCTGATGGTCTGCGGCACCTCGTCCTTTTTCGTCAACACCGGCACTAGTACGTTTGGCTACATCTACCTGGCCGTGGTAGACGGCGGCGGCAACGTCGTGACCGACCTCGACGGTAAGTCGGGCATCACCGGCCGCCAGGCTATAGCAAACAACGTAGCTGGCACGGGTGGCACCGCGATCAGCGGCAATGGGTCGCAGCTATTGACGCTGCGGCTGCCACCGGGTAGCTACACCGCGCAGTTCCAATACGCGCTTAGGGATGGCAACTCTAGCTGGCAGCTCACCACAGGGAATATTGACGCCTATGTGATGGGCGGGTAAGGAAGTGTGCTAGTCTCCTTACGAGGGGGCCTCTGGCCCCAAGCAAGGGGTTAGGCATGAACGGACGGCTTACTATCTCAGTGGCCGCTGCCGTAAGCGCCCTGACAGCCGGAACCGTGTACGGGGTGGCCTCGTCCCTCCACGCCACGGCGCCACAGGCGCCCGTAACGGTCGTGAAGCATGTCGCCGCCACTCCGGGCCAGGCGGCCGGGACTGGGGCCGTAGAGACCGTTACAGCGTCGCCTGTGGTCGTGATCACGCTTCCGCCCTCCTCAGTGGCCGCGCCGTCATCGGTTGCACCTCAGCCCGCGCGTACGAGCGCTCCCCGCGCGGCTACCGCGCCCGCGGCGCCTAGCGCCGCACCTTCGACCCCCGCCCCGACCCCGACTCAGTACCCGGACCCCGGTTGGCGTTGCGGGCAGGGCGGTAATCCGAGCTGCGACCCTGGCTGTTCTGCGTGCTCCACGCCGCAACCGACGCCGACGTTGCCGCCCTGCACTTACTCCTACGAACCGAATTGCAAGCCATGAAGGCGACGCCAGCCATCGCGGCTGCGGCACTCCTTTTGGCTGCCTGCGGCAGTGGAGCCGCTGTCAGCACTAGTACCACCGCGACCCCGCCGCCTCAGTCCGCAAGCCCGGCGGTCAGCCTTGACGCCCGCTGGTGCGCCCTCGTCATCGGCGAGTCGGAACAGGCGGCTATGAGCGCCATGGGCTCGGCCAATGGTCATCAGGCCGACTCCTACCTCAAGAACCTAGGGCTGCCGCCCGGCTACACGTACGCCGAGTGGGACCATGACGCCACGATTCTGCTGGCCACTTTCGCGTCCGGCGTGGTGGTCAATCTCCAGGCGTACGCCGGTCAGATCGGGCCGGCTGGAGCCACCAATACCGGGTGCGCCGCCTTCCGCCACTGAGCTCTAGACGTGGGGTAAATTTTGGGGTAATCAACCGCCAAAATGAGGCCCTAGGTGGCCTCCGCAGGCCGGAGACGGCCTATGGATTCGTGCTTAGAGCGTCCCAGGGGGTGGATTCGAACCACCGATACACGGTTTTACAGACCGTTGCCTTAGACCACTTGGCCACCCTGGGAGGCGGAGGAGGATACCCGAAAGGGCTGCCTCACCCGGTGAGCGGCCGTGGAACCCCGACGGGGTTGGGGTAGGGCACGCCGTCGGGCGCGTCCAGGAGGTCCACCAGGCGGCGCAGCACGGCCAGCAGGCGTTCCTGCTCGCCGGCGGAGAGGACCTGCCACGGCGCGGCGGCGAGCTCGTCGGTCTCCGCCTCCACCTCGGCGCGGAGGGCGGCGCCGCGCGGGGTCAGGCCGCCGTCGCCGACCAGGCCGCGGTCGCGGAGGCGGCGCTCGGCGGCCGCCCATTCCTCGGCGGTCCAGCCGCGGACCGAGCGCAGGCCCTCGGCGTCGGGCGCGCCGCCGCCGGCCAGGACGGCGGTGACCAGGGTCTCGCAGCCGTCGAGGCCGTGCCGGGTCAGGGTGGCGACGTGCCCGTCGAAGCGGTGCTCGCGGAGCAGGGTGCAGGCATGCCAGAGGCGCATGTGCGGCGCATCCGCGGGCGGCACCGGGAGCGCCGCGTGTGCCGCGAAGATGGGCCGGCCCGCGACGTTCGCCACCCGCGCGACGAGCAGGGCGAGGTCGGCGGCCTCGGCGGTCGAGCCGGCGTCGACGGCGTCGCCCCACAGGCGGCGCAGGGCGCGGTCGACGGCGTCGTGGCGCGCCTGCAGCACGCGCGCGGGGGTCGAGAAGGTCCAGGCGTCGGGGATGGCGCGCGCCACCATGGCAGGCTGGAAGTTGTGGAAGGTTGCGGCCACAACCGCCGGCTCGACCGCGCCCATCGCCGCCGAGCGGGAGGCGAAGTACCCCATCCAGCCGCCGCGCAGTCCGGCGGCGTCGTAGGCGTCCTTCTTCTCCGGAGCGAAGTAGACCAGGGCGTGGACAGGCTCGTAGCAGGTCCAGGCGCGGCGGGCGAAGGGCATCGCGGTGGTCACGGTCATGCAGGCGTCCTCCGCGACGGACAGTAGCGCGCTGGAGGCCCCCAGCAAACTCTGAGCAGACCATCGGAGCGGTCTGAGACGGCGGCGCGAGAGTGGTGACATGGCACCGCAGCTCCTCCCCCGCCCCCTGGTGGCAGCCCCGCCGCGAGCGGCGCGGACGCTGCCGGACGCCACGTTGGTGCCGCAGATGGCCACAACCGGACGCGCCGTGCCGCCGCTGGTGGACGTGGCCATCCCGGTGCACAACGAGGAGGCCGACCTCGAGCCCAGCGTGCGTCGCCTGCACGCCTACCTGGGCGATCGCTTCCCCTTCAGCGCGCGCATCACCATCGTCGACAACGCCAGCACCGACCGCACCTGGGCGACAGCTCGGTGGCTGGGGCGGCAGCTGTGCGACGTCCGCGCCGTGCGCGTGGAGGAAAAGGGCCGCGGCCTGGCGCTGCGCACCGCCTGGATGCTCAGCGACTCGCCGGTGCTCGCCTACATGGACGTCGACCTGTCGACCGGGCTGGACGCGCTGCTTCCCCTGGTGGCGCCACTCATCTCCGGACACAGCGACGCCGCCATCGGCAGCCGCCTGGCGGCGGGCGCGCGCGTGGTCCGCGGCGCCCGCCGCGAGGTGATCTCGCGCGGCTACAACCTGCTGGTGCGCAGCATCCTGCGCACCGGCGTGCGCGACGCGCAGTGCGGCTTCAAGGCGGTGACGGCACCGGCCGCCCGCGTGCTGCTGCCCCAGGTGCGCGACAACTCCTGGTTCTTCGACACCGAGCTGCTCACCCTGGCCCGGCGCAGCGGCCTGCGCGTCCACGAGGTCGCGGTGGACTGGGTGGACGACGCCGATTCGCGCGTCGACATCCTGCCCACCGCCATCGAGGACCTGCGCGGCATCTGGCGTCTCGCCTGGGCGCCGCGCCACGCGGCGGCGTTGCCATGAGTCGCGCACCGCCCGCGCAGCCGAGACGGCCTCTCCGCACGTTCGCGACGGAGGCGAGGGCACCGACGCTACCCTGCCTGGCGTGACCCGGCCCCCCTTGCATCGTGTCCCCCGGCTCGCCGGTGCCCTCGTCCTCGCGGCCGTCGCCGTCGCCTGCGGCGGCACTCCGTCGCCAGCGCCGACGGCAACTCCACACAGCACGCCGACAGCGCCGGCCACCGCGACACCCACGGCGCCGACCGCGAGCGCCACGGCCACCACCACAGCGTCGCCCTGCGCCGTCGGGCCGCAGACGCCACCGCAGGGCACCATTGCGGCCAGCTACGCCACGGCGCTCGCCTTCGCCCCCGACGGCCGGCTGTTCTGGACAGAGCGGACCGGAACTGTGAAGGTCTGGCAGGACGGCGGCGCGCACGACTTCGCCAGCGTGGCCACGGTGACCACCGAGGCGAACGGCAACTACAGCGAACGCGGCCTGCTCGGCATTGCCATCGGCCCCGGCTTCGCCACCGATCGCTACGTCTACGCCTTCTACTCCGACACCAACCGCACCCAGCAGCACGTCATCCGCTGGCGCGACTGCAAGGGGGTCAGCTCGGAGGCGCAGGTGATCGTCACCCTTCCCGCCGGAAACGACTGCTGCCACAAGGGTGGACGGCTCGGCTTCGGCAGCGACGGCATGCTCTACGTCACCCTCGGCGAGGAGCACAGCTCGCAGCTCGCCCAGGACACCGGCGACGTGCGCGGCAAGATCCTGCGCTACAGGCCCGACGGCAGCGTCCCCACCGACAACCCCTTCGGCGCCGCCAATCCCGTGTGGGCATACGGGTTTCGCAACCCCTTCGGCATCGCCTTCTCGGCGACGGGGCAGATGGCGGTGACCAGCAACGGCCCATCCGGCGACGCCGGCTCGCCGACCACCGGCTACGACGAGCTGTACGCCGCCGTGCGGCGTGGCACCGGCTACCAGTGGCCCGACTGCTATGGCTACAGCCATCCGCTGGCCACCGCATCCTGTCCCGCCGGGCAGCCCGAGCCCGACTGGAGCAGCGAGACGGGCACCGTTGTCCCCACCGGCGTCAGCTTCGTCGACGCGTCGGGTCCGAGCGCGTATGCGGGCCACATCGTCTTCTGCACGTTCACGGCCGGCATGAAGATCTTCACGGCGGGAACCCCGCACGGCTCGGTGGCCGGCGGTCCCTCGACGTGCAGGCTCGACGTCAAGCAGGGCCCCGACCATGCCCTGTACTGGTCGGACACCGCCCACATCTACCGCGGCGCCTAGGCTAGCTCTGAGCCAACCCTCAGCAGATTCCCAGCAATCGCGAGGATGCTGGCCCTGATGCACGTGCTGCGACGCCTGGTCCCCCACACGCTTCGCAGCTGGATCCTCAGCGCGGTTGCTGCCGTGCTGCTGCTGGGCGCGGCGGCATTCGCCTTCCTGTGGTTCGTGGTGTTCGGCACCTCGTCGCCCCCGCCACTGACGCTCAGCACCGCGACGCCGAGCGGCAGCGCGCAGGCGTCACCGGTCGATGCGTCGCAGCTGCCCGGAACGTGGAGTTCCAGCAGCGGATCGGTCGTGGGCTACCGGGTGCGCGAGCAGCTCGCCTTCCTCTCGGCGCCGAGCGACGCCGTGGGACGCACGTCGAAGGTGAGCGGCTCGGCGACCCTGGGCGGCACGACGGACGCGCTGACGGTGACCGCCGCGTCGTTCCAGGCCGACGTCTCGACGCTGAGCAGCGACCGCACCATGCGCGATGACCGCATCCACTCGATCGGCCTGGAGTCGAGCCGGTTTCCCACCGCCGGCTTCGTGCTCACCCAGCCGGCGACACTGGCGGCAACCGCCGCGGGCGGCCAGACGGTGAAGGTGGACCTGAGCGGCAATCTCACCATCCACGGCGTCACCAAGCTGGAGACCATCCCCGCCCAGGCGCACCTGTCCGCCACGGAGGTCGAGGTGGTCGGATCGATCACCTTCCCGTGGGGTGACTTCGGCATGCGGGTGCCCAACGTGGGCGGGTTCGTCAGCGTCACCGACCAGGCGACCATGGAGTTCGACCTGCACCTGCGGCACGGCTGAGCGACGGCCCGGCCGGCTCGGCGCGGGGTTTCCCAGCCACCTCCCAGCGGGCATTGCAACGGGTCCCAGCGGGCTCGGCGAAACTGCCGTTCATGACCGCAACCCTGCAGACTCCGGAGGCGCCGGTCGAGGTCCAGCGCCACACCGCTCCGGTGCGCTCTCGCTTCGGAGGGCGGCTGCGCGGCCTGCTGCGCGGCCGGGTCGCCGACCCGGCATGGGTGCGGCCCAGCCTGATCGCGCTGCTCGCCGTCACGGCCCTGCTCTACCTGTGGGACCTGGGTGCGTCGGGGTGGGCGAACTCGTTCTACTCCGCCGCGGTGCAGGCGGGCAGCAGCAGCTGGAAGGCGTTCTTCTTCGGCTCCTTCGACGCGGCCAGCTTCATCACCGTGGACAAGCCACCCGCGGCGCTGTGGGTGATGGACATCTCGGCGCGCATCTTCGGCGTCAACGCGTGGAGCATCCTGGTGCCGCAGGCGCTGGAGGGCGTGGCGGCGGTGGCGCTGCTGTATGCAACGGTGCGGCGGTGGTTCTCGCCGGGTGCCGCACTGACCGCGGGCGCGGTGCTGGCGCTGACTCCGGTGGCGGCGCTGATGTTCCGCTTCAACAATCCCGATGCACTGCTGGTGCTGCTGCTCGTTGCCGCCGCCTACGCGACGGTGCGTGCCCTGGAGCGGGGCAGCATGCGGTGGCTGATGTTCGCGGCGGCGCTGGTGGGCACCGGGTTCATCACCAAGATGCTGCAGGCGTTCCTGGTGCTGCCGGCACTCGCGGGGGTGTACCTGCTGGCGGCACCGGTGCCGTTGCGGCGCCGCCTGCTGCACCTGCTGGCCGCGACGGGCGCGCTGCTGATGGCATCGGGCTGGTGGGTTGCGGCCGTGCAGCTGGTGCCGGCGTCGCAACGACCCTACATCGGCGGGTCGCAGGACAACAGCCTGCTCAACCTGATCTTCGGATACAACGGGCTTGGGCGGCTGAGTGGCAATGAGACCGGCAGCGTCGGTGGCTTCGGCGCCGCCGCGGCGGGGTCGCGCTGGGGGCCGACGGGGTGGGACCGGCTCTTCCTTGCGGACATGGGTGGCCAGATCTCGTGGCTGCTGCCCGCGGCGCTGGCGTTGCTCGCGGTCGGATTGTGGATGCGGCGGGGTTCACCGCGGACCGATCGGACGCGGGCGGCGCTGCTGCTGTGGGGCTTGTGGCTGATCGTCACCGGGGTGGTGTTCAGCTATGCGGCGGGGATCATTCATCCCTACTACACGGTGGCGCTGGCGCCGGCCGTCGGCGGGATCGCTGGCATCGGCGCCGCGATGCTGTGGGCGCGGCGGGAGGCACTGTGGGCGCGATTGCTGCTGGGCGGTGTGCTGCTGGCCACCGCTGTGTGGGCCTGGGTGTTGCTCGAGCGCAGCGCGGGGTGGACGCCTTGGTTGCAGGTGCTCGTGCTCGGCGGCGGCATCGTGGGTGCGGTGGGGCTGGTGGCGCTGCCGTGGATTCGCCCCCGGTACGCGGTGAACGCCGTCGCCGCCGTCGCGGTGCTGGCCGCGCTGGCGGGGCCGGCGGCGTACACGCTCGACACGGTGGTCACGGCGCACGCGGGGGCGATTCCGAGTGCCGGCCCCGCCGCCGCGACACCGTTTGCGGGCGGCGGCGGCCCCGGTGGGCTGCCCGGCGGCGCCCCGGGATTCAACGGCGGGATTCCGAGGTTCGGCGGCGGCGCGCTGCCGGGCGGCGGTCCCCGAGGCGGGGCGGGCGGATTGCTCAACGGGAGCACGCCGAGTGCGCAGCTCACCCAGACGCTGGGCGCGGGCGCGAGCCGCTACACGTGGGTTGCGGCCACTGTGGGCGCGAACTCGGCGGCGGGGTACCAGCTGGCCACCGGTGATCCCGTGCTGGCCATCGGCGGGTTCAACGGCACCGATCCGGCGCCGACGCTGGCGCAGTTCCAGCAGCTCGTCGCCCAGGGCAGCATCCACTGGTTCATCGCCGGCGGGCGGGGAGGCCCCGGCGGTCCAGGAGCAGCGACGTCGAGTGTGTCGAGCGCGATCACGGCCTGGGTGCAGGCGACGTTCAGCAGCACCACCGTGGGTGGGGTGACGCTCTACGACCTGACTAGCCCCCGGTGAAGCGCGGCTCGCGGCGCTCGCCGATGGCGCGCAGCGTCTCGGCGAAGTCCTCGCTGGCGGTGACCCGGGCGAGGGCGGCGTCGATGGCGGCCTCCTCCCCCACTCCCTCGGCGGCGGCGACGGCCGCCTTGAAGAAGCGCTGCACCAGTGGCGCCGACGCGGCGATGCGCTCGGTCAGCTCGGCGACACGGGACGGCAGCTTGCGAGCGCCGACCAGCTCGTGCACCAGCCCGCTGCGGAGCGCCGCGTCGCCGTCGAGGATCGAGGCGGCGTAGAAGAGCTGCGCCACCGGTCCCTGGCCGTAGCGGCGCACCAGGAAGGCGATGCTCGGCGGTGTGTAGGGCACGCCCAGGCGGGCGGCGGGAATGCCAAAGCTGGCCCGGTCGGAGGCGATGCGCAGGTCGCAGCGCAGGGCGAGCTCGCAGCCGGCGCCCCGTGCGGGGCCGTCGACGACCGCGATCACCGGGATGGGGGCGACGGGCAGGAGGGCGAAGAGATCGTCGGCGGCCTGCTTGGCGCGCCCCGAGGCCATGTCGCCGGCGGCGCCCTCGTCGAGCCGGAACCCCGAGCAGAAGGTGCCCGGCTCGTGCCCGGTGATCACCGCGCAGCGGTCCTCGCCGGCGTCCACGTCGCGCAGCGCCGTGGCCAGCGCGTGCATGTCCCCCAGGGTCAGCGCGTTGCGCGACTCGGGGCGGTGCAGGCGCAGCCAGAGCACGCCGCCGCGGCGCTCGACGCGCACCCCGGTGTCGACTGCGTCCATCAGCGTCCTCCACACCGTCTGCGTCCGGCAGCCCCGAGAAGGATGCCGCAGACGCGCGCCGCGCCGCAGGGGCGGGTCAGCGGCGGGCTGAGGCGCCGACGTGGCGCGGTCAGAGCGGCAGCGGAGGTCCCGTTCGCTGGCGGCGGAACCGGCCCACGCCACCGACCTGTCCAGCGGGGGTGAGCAGCCGCTGCAGGTCGAGGCCCGCCGCTGACATCACCGCCAGCACGACGGCCAGCAACAGCACGCCGGCGAGGATGCGTGCCCCGGTGTCGAGGACCTGTCGGGCCCCGGCGAGCTGCGGCGTCGCCGCTCGGGGAATCGCTGCGGGCGGTGCCGCCGGCGCCGGCGGTGCCGCGGCCGGGGGCACGGCGGCGGGGGGAGCCGGTAGGGCGCCGCCGCCGGATGAGAACGCGGTCACCGGGTAGCCGCTGCCGGTGTCCGCCAGTGCCGTGATCTGCGTGTCGGCCTGCTGCTGGGGCACCCCGAAGGTGTCGGGCGCCGCCACCGGCAGTGCCAGGGTGGTGAGATCGGCGCCGGTGGGCGGCTTGAACCACACCTTGAAGGGCAGGGCGGTGGGATCCAGCGTCGGTGCGATGGCCATGTCGACGGTGCGGCCACCCTTGACCTGGCTGGCCAGGACGGTGAAGTCGTAGCTCTTGCCGCCGTCGTTGGTGACGCCAACCGCGCAGCCGCTCTGGTAGGAGGCGCGCTGGGTCCAGTTGCCACCCAGCTCGGCGGACCAGCCCTCCAGGGTCCGGCAGGCGAGCACGGTCACCGTGCCGGCCGGCGGGTAGGCGGGGTCGACGGTCAGCCGGAGGTTGGCCACCGGCGCGGCCGGGTCGACCGTGGTGGGCACGGCTTGCGGCAGGTTGAACATCACCGCCGAGACCTCGGTGGTCCCGGTCTTGCTGTCGTTCTGGAGCGAGTAGGGGTCGTCGTAGACCATGGGCCCGATCGATGCGTGCAGGTCGGCCTTGTCGGGCGTCTGGTCGGTTGGACCGTTGACGCCGTTGACGTAGTTCGCCTCGGTCCACCAGCCGTACTGGACCAGCGTTGCGGCGGCGGCCCGCGCCGGCGTTGCCGAGCCCAGGGCGAGCAGCGCGACCAGGGCGAGCAGCGGCGCGTAGATGGCGCGTCGCAGAGCGCGGCTGTTCATGCGATTCCTCCCAACACGCCGGAGCGCTGGATGGCGGCGACGTCCCCGCCGAGGTAGGCCCGCACCACCTCGCGGTCGTTGACCACCTGGTCGGGACGGCCGCGGGCAATGACACGGCCGAGGTCGAGCGCGATCAGCTCGTCGGCGAGGGTGGTGATCAGCGGCATGTCGTGCTCGATCACCAGCAGCGCGCATCCCGTCTCGCTGCGCACGCGACGCAGCAGCGGCACCAGCGCCTCCGTCTCGCGCTGGGCGATGCCGGACGAGGGCTCGTCGAGGAGCAGCACGTCGGGGTCGTGGGCCAGCGCCATGGCCAGGTCGACGATGCGCCGGGAGCCGGTCGACAGTTCGCCGACGAACTTGTCGCGGTAGTTGCCGAGGCCGAAGAGCTCGACCAGGTCACCGACGGCGAAGGCGACCTGGCGCTCGGACTCCTGGATGGCGGGCAGCGCCAGCATGGCGGCGAGGTGGTCGCGCACCGCGACGTGGCGCTCCAGGCCGATGGCCAGGTTCTCGGCCACCGTCAGTGAGGGGAAGAGCTGCGCATCCTGGAACGAGCGACCGAGCCCCGCCATGGCACGTCGCGGCGCCGACCAGCGGGTGATGTCGCGGTCGCGCAGGCGAATCTCGCCGGCGCCGACGGGCAGCAGGCCGCTGATCATGTCGAACAGCGTCGTCTTGCCGGCGCCGTTGGGTCCGATGAAGCCGAGGATGCCGTGCGGCTGCAGGGCGAAGCTGACGCCGTCGACGGCGACGACGCCACCGAAGCTGCGGCTCAGGCCGCGCACTTCGAGCAGCGGAGGTTGTGCGGCATCGGCATCGGCATCGGCGGTGCGCGCGTCGCGCCCGCGCAGGCTGACGTCGCGACTCGGCGCAGCACCCGGCAGCGCGGCGGCGGCGCCTTCGAGGAAGACGGAGCGCAGCAGCTCGCGCTGTTCGAGCAGCTGCGGGGCGGGGCCCTGGAATCGCACCTCGCCCTTCTCCATGAAGTAGGCGCGCTGCGCCAGGGTGAGGGCGAGGTTGACCGACTGCTCGACGAGCACGATGGTCGACCCCTCGGTGTGGATGGCCCGCACCATGTCGAGCAGCAGCTCGACCACCGCGGGCGCAAGTCCCAGCGAGAGCTCGTCGATGACCAGCAGCTTGGGACGGGCCAGGAACGCCATGCCCAGCCCCAGCATCTGCTGCTCACCGCCGCTGAGGTTGCCGGCCATGGTGTGCTGGCGCCGCTGCAGGTGCGGGAAGCGCTGCAGCACCTCGTCGGTGCGCGCGCTGACGTCGGGACAGTCGCCGCCGAGCAGCCAGCTGGCCGCCTTGAAATGGTCGGAGACGGTCATCGTCGGGAACACGGAGCGGCCGCCGGGGACGTGCACGATGCCCATGCGCGCGGTCTGGTGCGGCTCGGCTTCCGTGATCACCCTGCCGTCGAAGACGATGGTGCCACTGCTGGGATGCACCAGCCCCGAGATGGCGCGCAGGAGCGTGGACTTGCCGGCGCCGTTGGTGCCGAGCAGGGCGACGATCTCGCCGCGCTCCACGTCGAAGTCGACGCCGAACAGCACCTGCACCCCTGCGTAGCCGACGTCGAGTGTGCGGCAGCTGAGGAACGGGCCGGGCTCCACGGTCACCCTCCCCCGCCGGCGACCGCGGCGGTCTCCTGCGGCACGCGCAGGTGCGGATGCAATCGCGCCTGCTCCATCGACAATCCCTCCGAGCACACCGGGCAGACGATGTCGTACGTGTGGGTGCGCTCCAGCTCCTCGGTGGCGCCGCCCAGCGCCTCGCTGAAGGCCGGCTGCTGTTCGGTGGCCGCGCGGTCGGCCAGCAGTGAGGGGACCTCGATCCCCCGCCGCCGCGCCACCCAGCGCAGGAACCGGTCGCGCACGTCGTGGACCTGCTGGGCGAGGCCGCCGGGGTAGAAGGTGAGCTGCAGCACCAGCAGGGGTCCGGTCACCATCAGCGGCAGCACGGTCGCCCAGGTTGGACCGAGCAGCGTGTACAGCCGCGGACCGAAGACCACCGTCGCCTCCAGCAGCATGGCGCCGGCGACCGCGGTGGGCAGGGAGCCGAGACCGCCGATGGCGGCGGCGAGGAAGATGCCGATGCCGTACTGCGCGCTGTAGTCGGCGGGGATCACCGTGTGATGGGCGTACGGGATCATCACTCCGGCCAGGCCGGCGATGGCGCCGGACACGGCGAAGGCGGCCAGGCGTGCCCGGGTGACGTGGATGCCGTAGACCATGGCGGCGCGCTGGTTGTCGCGCGCGGCGAGCAGGATGCGCCCGCTGCGAAAGCGGCGGAACGCCGCCGCGGCCGCCATCGCCAGCACCAGCAATCCCAAACAGACGAAATAGAAGATGGTGTCGTCGTTGAGGTCGAAGCGGCCGTAGAGCAGGGGCCGCCGGATCTGCGCCGCGTAGCCCGTGGGCATGATGTGCGCCCCGACAGCGTAGTGATTGTTGAGCATGAAGTCGGGAACGACGAAGCCGAAGGCCAGCGTGGTCACCGCCAGGTACAGGCCCTGGATGCGCAGCGCCGGCAGCCCGATGACCACCGCCGACAGCGCGCCCACCAGAACGGCAATGGCCAGGGCGGCGAAGAAGTCGATGCCATGGTTGGCCACAAGTCCACCGGACACGCCCGCCGCCATGCCCACGATGCCGAACTGTCCCAGCGAGATCTGGCCGGCCCAGCCGGTCAGGACCACCAGCGACACGGCGATGATCCCGTACACCGGCAGGATGGTCAGCATGGGCACGTCGGCGGCGCCGACCAGCTTGAGCGGCAGCAGCAGTGCCAGCGCCAGGAAGGCGACGCCGATGCCCAGCTTGGCGCCCCACACCTCGGGCAGGTGGACCAGCTGCGACGGGACGCGACGGAAGATCTTGACCTCGCGCCACGTCGCCACGCCGGTGGTGTAGGCGCGCGCCAGCTGGCTGCGCCGTGCCAGCAGCGCCGCGATGATGATCACCAGCATCAGCGCCGAGGCGAGGTCGGATTCGCCGTAGTTGGCCACCGACCCGAAGATCACCAGGCCGATGGCCAGGCCGGCGGCGAGCGCTGTCCAGATCCCCTCCATGCCCGCGATCACGGCGGCGGCGAGCCCGTACAGCAGCGTGTTGAAGCCCAGCGTGGTGTCACGCGGCACGCCGATCAACGGACCCTGGCCGTAGATGGCCAGCGCGGCGAGCGCACCGGCCAGCGTCCATGCCACCGTCTGCACGGTGCGCACGGGGATGCCCAGCAGCCCTGCGCGGTCGGCGTTCTCCGACGCGGCGCGCAGGCCGATGCCGATGCGGCTGTAGCGCAGGAAGGCCCAGACCGCGACCGAGGCGACCAGCACCGACACCAGGGCGAAGACCTGGTTGCCGGTGAGCAGCGGCGCGCCGCGCCCGTCGGTGATGCGCCACTCACTCCACGGTGTCGGCACGTACGAGGGGGTGGCCGCGTCCTTGCCCATCCAGATGGGGATGAAGAAGGCGAGGATGGCGAAGCTCTGGGCGACGCCGATGGTGGCGACGGTGGCGATCAGCCGCGAGCCGCGCGCGAAACGCCGCATCACCACCACGTCGGTCAGCAGCCCGGCGAGCGCGCCGCCGATCAACGCGATGGGCAGCGCCTCGACGTAGTTGATCCAGCCCTTGATGTCCGCCATGAACGCGAAGATGGCCGGCACCGAGCCGACCGCCGCCGCCGCGAAGTTGATGATCCGCAGCGCCCGGTAGATGAGGATGATGCCCACCGCCAGGACGCCGTAGAGGGCGCCGAGCATGAGCCCGTTGATGTAGTTGCCGACGGTGAGGTGGAAGATCGACTGGAAGACGAGCAGGAAGATCACCCCCACCGCCGCCCAGCGCACCGGGGCAGGGCGGAGCTGCGGCGCGTCGCGGAGGCGCTGCAGGCGCTGGAGCTGTGGCTCCAGGCCCCGGAGCGCGGCCGGCATCACGAGGTTCGCTGCCGCGCCGGCGGGATGCCTGGCGGCCCGCCCGGTTCGTCGGGGAAGCTGCGCATGGTGAACCAGGTGGTCGGGCTCGGCCAGCTCACCCAGGTGCCGTTCTGGTTGTTGTACGACGACTTGCGATGCGCGTCCCACCACACCACGCGCACGCTTCGCGTCCAGTGCCAGTCGTCGGCGCTGAACTGCAGCACCGGGTGGTTGCCACCGCTGATCGGCGGGATCTGCAGCGCCGCCTTCTGCATCGAGTAGGGCTCCAAGCGCGGTCCCGCGTTCTCGATCAGGGTGGCCATCATCACCCACTGTGCGGACAGCGACGAGGCGAGGATCCCGCTGAGCTGGTCACCCTGGGAGTCGCCGGGAAGCGGCCCGGTGCCGCCGCCCTCGTGCCAGATGCGGATGCCGGGGTCGTTGTTCTGGTCCTCCGGGGGATCGGCGACGGTGACTCCCACCGCGTCGTCGAAGGAGCAGGGATTGCTGGCGTTGCCGTTGGGACAGGAGAAGGCGGCGTCGTAGGGCTGCGCCGAGGGGTCCTGGCCCATGCCCTGCACGTCGGCGATGATGTTCTCCGGCCAGTAGTTGTTGTTCTGCTCGCCCTGGTAGGTGAACTCGGGCGCGACCACGTCGCAGATGCAGACCACCGAGGTGGCCGGGTTGGTCGGCGTGTCCATCTGCGCGTTGCCGGCCTGCACCTGCTGCGCCGCGGTGTTGATGTCCTGGGCGTACCAGTAGTGGTGAAAGGTGCTGGGATCCTCACCGCAGAGCTGTTTGAGGCGCGGCCAGAGGTAGTTCTGGATGGTGTTCTCGTTGTCCGGCTTGTTGGGCGAGATGAAGCCGAGGACGCGTTTTCGGCCGTTCATCTTCTGGCTGACGTTCTGGTCGCCCGTGTAGGTCACCACCCGGCTGGAGTTGGCGCTCGACATGCTCGAGCACCACCACTCCGCGAAGGCCTCCTCGATGAGCGTCGAGGAGCCCGTCGCCGAGTAGTAGAACGGCGCATTGGCCTTGGCGAAGTCGCCGCTGAAGCCCAGCCCACCGACGGCGATGACACCGCGGCTGGCGATGTAGCTGAAGCACTCGGGGCACACCGTGGTGAACCACAACATCATGTACGGGTGGTAGTTCTTGATCACCCCTTCGAGCTCGGGGATCATGCAGTTGTCGTCCTGGTAGTTGCACTGGCCGGCGACGGTGTCGATGTGGATCTTCCGGCCCCAGAGCACGAACTTCTTGTTGAGGAAGTTCTGGACGGCGGCGTCGTACTTGGTGGCCTCCTCGGCGGTCACCAGCTGGTGCTGCGCCGCCAGGATGGCGTTGATCTCGGCGCCGTAGTTGGTGATGTAGTCGACGATCTCGATGGTGTTGCCGGTCACCCCGCTGCGGTAGGTCGCGCCGCCGTTGGCGATGTCGGTGCCGCCGGGCGTCCCCGCCACGCACGGCGGCGCGAACCAGGCAAGGGCCACGTCGAACTCCCGGCCGCCGACGCAGTGCGAGGTGTCGCCGCTGGCCGCCACCGGTCCCGCCGCGGCGGCGTGCGCCGCGGCCGGGCCGCCGGCCGCAGCGGCCCCTCCGGCGACCGCGCCTCCCGTCACCGGTCCGGTGACCGCACCCGCGGCGCCACCGGATGCAGCACCGCCCGCGCCGCCGGCGCCACCGGCTCCCGTGCCGGCGTCGGCGCTGCTGCCGATCGCCGCCGGCGCCTCGGCCAGGTTGGACGGCGCCACCGAGGGCGCCATGGCGATCACCGCAAGCTGGATGCCCGCCAGCACACCGACAGGCGCATAACGTCCGAGAGTGGACAGCAGGATGCGCATGGTGGCAAGCCTCCAACCGACGAGGTGCGGGATGTGTTCCCACAAGACCTTCCGACCGGAAGTGTCGAAGGGCGCACCCCGACTGTCAAGCGCGAAGTGGCGTCGCGGCCTCCAACCGGAGCCTGATTTTCGTTGCTATTGCACTAGTTGGTGCGTTTGTGGATTTTGCAAGTCATGAGGCCGTGGCGGCCGCTGCGACGTGCTCCTCGCGCAGCTGGCGCTTGAGCACCTTGCCGGTGCTGTTGGTCGGCAGCCCGCCGCGAAGCTCCAGGCTCTGCGGGCACTTGTACGAGGCGAGCCGCTCGCGGCAGTGGGCGATCAGCTCCTCGTCCGTGGCACTGGCGCCGGGTGTCAGGACGACGACTGCGTGCACCACCTCGCCGAGTCGCTCGTGCGGCAAGCCGATCACCGCCGCCTGCGACACCGCGGGATGGGCCACCAGCACCTCCTCGACGTCGCGCGGGATGATGTTGAACCCGCCGCGGATGATCAGGTCCTTGCTGCGGTCGAGCACGTAGAGGAAGCCGTCGGCGTCGAGGTGGCCGACGTCGCCGGTGCGCAGCCAGCCGTCGACGACGGTCTTCGCCGACTCCTCGGGCATGCCGTGGTAGCCGCGCATCACGTTGGCGCCGCGCATGGCGATCTCGCCGTCCTCACCGGCGGCGAGCGGCGCGCCGTCGCTGCCGAGGATGGCCACCTCGACAC
Organism: Candidatus Dormiibacterota bacterium; assembly: GCA_035995545.1. Taxonomy (GTDB): domain Bacteria; phylum Chloroflexota; class Dormibacteria; order Aeolococcales; family Aeolococcaceae; genus DASRDZ01. The sequence continues at coordinate 869,005 of DASYKI010000016.1, read as the reverse complement.
CGGGCACCGGCCGCCCCACCGAGCCGGGACGGTTGGCCTGCGGCGTGTTCAGCGCGCACTGGGCCGCGCTCTCGCTGAGCCCGTAGCCCTGCAGGACGGTGCAGCCGAAGGCGCTTTCGAAGCGCTGCAGCAGGTCGAGTGGCAACGGCGCCGCGCCGCTGATGACGAACTGCAGCGACGAGAGGTCGCGCGACGGCCGGTCGGGATGGTCGAGCAGCCCGACCATCATCGCCGGCACCAGCGCGGTCATGGTGACGCGGTGCTCCTCGATGAGCTGCAGCACCTGCGTGGGGTCGAACCACCGCATCAGCACCGCCTGGCCGCGGCGGTAGGTTCCTGCCAGAGTCGTGCTCAACCCGTAGACGTGCGAGAGGGGCAGGCAGGCCAGGCCGACGTGGCCGTCACCCGGGTCCCAGGCCGCGTGCACGTTCTCGGCCATGGCGTGCAGGTTGCCGTGGGTGAGCATCACGCCCTTGGGACGCCCGGTGGTGCCGGACGTGTAGAGGATCACCGCGGCCTCGCCGTCGTCGACGGGCAGGGGCGTGTCGACGGCAGCGGTGTCGCAGAGCTCGGCGAAGTCGAGCACGCCGTCGCCGGCGCCACCGCCGGCGCAGATCACGTGGCGCAGCGACGGCACCGCCGCGGCCACCTCGCGCACCTTGGGCAGCAGCTCCGGCGTGGTGACGATGGCGGTGGCGCCGGAGTCCTCGGCGATCATGCGCAGCTCTTCGGCGGTGAGCAGGAAGAGCACCGGCACGACGGCGAGCCCCGCGGTCCAGGCGCCCATGTAGCTGATGCCCACCTCGGGGCAGTTCATCATCGTCACCACGACGCGCTCGCCCGGCTGGAGGCCGAGGTCGCGCAGCCCGCCGGCGAGGCCGTGGCCGGCGCGGTTGAGCTCGGTGCTGCCGTACCAGCGTCCCTCGAACCAGAGCGAGGGATGCTCGCCGTGACGGCGCAGGCCGTCGTCGAACAGCTCGGCGATGTTGCTGATGGCAGGCTCCTCCAACCCGATCCAACCCGTTCCGGGGCGACATGATGGGGCCGCCGGCCGCTCCGCCGCAAGCGCGGCGCCGCCCCGTACCGTCGGGCCGCAAGCTAGACGAAACGTCCAGCGACGCGCCCGCATTTCGCGGACGGCAGCCGGTGAAGCCTTTGTGAATCAACCGCCGGTCAACGCGTCGAGCGTTGCAGCTTCGTTGCATCCCCCATGTGTTTGCAGGCTTGCACACGCCGGAAAGCGCGCATAATCGGCGAGCGGGGACAGGCGTTGGTTGAGGACGACATGGCGGTTCACAACGTGCGCGGCAGGCGCCGATGATTCTGATCGTCGACGACGATCCCCACGTGCGCGCGCTGCTGCGCCGCATCCTGGAGCGGCACGAGTACCGCTGCGTGGAGGCAAAGGGCGGCGCCCAGGCGCGTGAGGCCTTGCAGCAGGCCAATGATTGGGAATTGGTCATCTCCGACGTGAACATGCCTGACGAGACTGGCATCAGCCTGCTGCGCCACGTGCGCGCCGTGCATCCCGACCTGCCCATCGTCATGGTGTCGGGCATCGGCGATCCCTACTTGGCGGCGGCGGCCATCGACTACGGCGCCTACGGCTACGTCACCAAGCCCTTCGACAGCAACCAGGTGCTGATCGCCGTGGCCAACGCCCTGCGCCGCGCCCGGCTGGAGGCGGAGAACCGGGCCAACCAGAGCCAGCTGGAGGCGCGCGTCGCCGAGCGCACCGCGGCGCTGGCCGACGCGCTGCGCTCGCTGCAGGTCTCCGACGAGCGCCGCCGCCGGCTGCTTGCCCGCCTCGTCGACGCCCAGGAGGAGGAGCGCCGCCGCATCGCCGGCGACGTCCACGACGACGCCGTGCAGGTGATGACCGCGGTCAACTTCCGTCTCGAGGTGCTGCGCCGCGGCCTCTCCGACCCAGAGCAGGCGGCGGCCGCGCTCAAGCTGGAGGAGTCGGTGTCGCTCTCGATCAGCCGCCTGCGCGGGCTGCTCTTCGACCTCAGCCCGCCCGCGCTGGCCACCAGCGGACTGGGCGCTGCGCTGCGCGCCTACCTGGACCAGCAGGGCAAGGACTGGGGCATGGAGTGGGAGCTGGTCGAGCGCCTCGCCGAGCAGCCCCCCGAGTCGGTCCGCACGCTCCTCTACCGGGTCGCCCAGGAGGCCCTGATCAACGTGCGCAAGCACGCCGGCCCGTGCCTGGTGGTGGTCATGGTCGACGAGCGCGACGGCGGCGTCCTGCTCCAGGTCAGCGACACCGGGCAGGGCTGCGACCCCGCGGTGCTCGCCGTCGCCGAGGCGGGCCATCTCGGCCTCTCGGGCATGCGCGAGCGGGCCTCCATGGCTGGCGGCTGGTGCACGGTGAGCAGCGCGCCGGGGCGCGGCACGGTGGTCGAGGTGTGGGTCCCCGCCGCTCCAGTGGCCGCGGCCGCGGGGCGATGACGGCCGACAATCCGGCCGGAGGCCCCCGCGTCCGGGTCCTCATCGCCGACGACGAGGACACCGTGCGCGACGCCCTCGGCGACCTGATCCGCAGCGACCCCTCCCTGGAGCTGGTCGCCAAGGGCGCCGACGCCCGCGAGGCCGCCGACCTGGCCGAGAGCACCCTGCCCGACGTCGCCCTGCTCGACGTGCGCATGCCCGGTGGCGGCGTCGAGGCGGCGCGGGCGATCCGCATCCGCTCACCGCGCACCCGCATCGTCGCCCTGTCCGCCTCCGGCAGCGCCGACAGCGTGCTCGACATGCTCCGCGCCGGGGCGGTCGGCTACCTGGTCAAGGGCGAGATGCCCTCGGCGATCCTGGAGGCGATCCATCGCGTCGCCAAGGGACGCTCGCCGCTCTCCGACGAGATCGCCCACGGCGTGGTCCGCGACCTCAGCGCGCGCCTTCAGGCGGACACCGCCGAGATGGAGGTGCGACGCGAGCGGCTGGGGCTGATCGAGCAGGCGCTGAGTGGGGCGCTGCACATGGTGTTCCAGCCCGTCGTGGAGCTGACCACCCGGCGCGTGGTCGGCTACGAGGCGCTGAGCCGCTTCGCGATGACCCCGGAGCGGCCGCCCGACCACTGGTTCGCCGAGGCCGCGGCGCTGGGCCGCGGCACCGAGCTGGAGGTGGCCGCGCTCCGCACCGCCGCCGAGCTCCACCCACTGCTCCCCCGGGGTGTCTTCCTCGCCGTCAACGCCTCCCCGGCGACGGTCATGAACCGCAGCGCCCAGGAGGTGCTCGACCACCTCGCCGGCGCCGGCGTGGTGGTGGTCGAGGTCACAGAGCACGCCCCGGTCGAGGACTACGACCGCCTCCGCGACGCCCTGGCACCGCTGGCCGCGCGCGGCGTGCGTCTCGCCGTCGACGACGTCGGCGCCGGCTTCGCCAGCCTGCGCCACATCGTCAAGCTGGGCCCGGACATCATCAAGCTGGACATCGCGCTGACCCGCGGCATCGACGCCGATCCCTCCCTGCAGGCGCTGGCCGCGGCGATGATCAGCTTCGCCTCGCGCACGGGCAAGGAGATCATCGCCGAGGGCATCGAGACCGAGGAGGAGCTCGACACCCTGCTCGAACTGGGGGTGAGCCGCGGGCAGGGGTACCTGCTCGGACGGCCCCAGCCACTGACCGCCGCCAAGCCTCCTGACTGATCGGTCTGTACGAAGAAGGTGAACGGCACGCCGATGACGGATCCCATGGTGCAGCGGTTGCGCACGCTGTTCGCCGATTCGCCGGTGGGCATGGCCTTCGCCAGGCTGGAGGGCGAGGTCCTCGCCGTCAACCGCGCTCTGTGCGACATGCTCGGCCGCACCGAGGAGGAGCTGCTGCAGGCCACCCACGGCGACCTCCTCGCCGCCAACGACAGGGTGGACTCGACGGCGACGCGGCGCGCCCTCGACGATGGGACGCTGCAGGACGTGCGCGTGGAGCGGCGGTTCCTGCGCCCCGACGGGAGCATCGTCTGGGGCGACATCTCCGCGCGGATGGTGCACAGCGGCAACGGCGAGCCCGACTACATGCAGGTGGTCGTCGTCGACATCACCGCGCGCAAGCTGGCCGAGGAGGCGCAGGCGCGCCTCGCCGCCATCGTGCAGTCGTCGTACGACGCCATCATCGGCATCGGCGACGGCGTCATCACCAGCTGGAATCGCTCCGCCGAGCGCATCTTCGGGTACGCGGCGGAGGAGGTGCTCGGCACCCGCGGCGAGTTCCTGCTGCTCCCCGCCGAGCGCAGCGGTGGCAGCGAGCTGCTGCGCCGCGTCCAGGCCGGTGAGCGCGTCGAGGAGCATCACGCCCAGCGCATGCGCAAGGACGGGACGACGGTCAACGTGTCGCTCACCGTCTCACCGATCCGCGACCAGAGCGGCAGCATCACCGGCGTCGCCACCGTGATCCGCGACCTCAGCGAGCAGGAACGCACCGAGCGGCAGGCGGCGATCGTCACCTCCTCCGGCGATGCCATCATCGCCACCACGCTGGACGGCGACATCACCAGCTGGAACCGCGCCGCGCAGTCGCTCTACGGCTATGCGGAATCCGAGGTGCTGGGACGCAGCATCGACGCGCTGGTGCCCCCCGAAGGACTCACCGCGGAGGTCGAGATGCGCGCCGCCGTCGCGGGCGGGGCAACCATCCCGCCGTACCGGACCACGCGCGTCCACCGCAGCGGGCGTTCGGTGCACGTCTCGGTGTCGGCGTCGCCCATCGCGGACGTCGACGGCAGGGTCACCGGCATCTCCAGGATCGCGCGCGACATCACCGACGTCGTCGAGGCCGAGGACGCCCGCCGTGCCGCCGAGGCGCGCATGCAGGCCGTGCTCGAGAACGCCCCCGTCGGGCTCAGCGCCTACGACGACGCCGGCGTGATGACCTACATCCAGGTCGGCCGCAGCCTCGGCGAGGGCTTCGGACCGCAGGGGCTGGTGGGCCGGTCGATCGACGAGCTGTTCACCGCCTACCCGGGACACGCGGACCGCATGCGGCGCGTCCTCGCCGGCGAGGCGATGACCGCCGAGGTGGAGGCGTACGGCCGCATTCTCGACGTCCGCTACAGCCCGCTGCGCGACCAGGCGGGCAACCCCGACGGCATCGTCACCGTGGCCGTCGACGTCACCGAGCGAGTCCGTGCCGAGCGCGAGCGCGAGGAGATCGAGCGGCGGCTGCGACGCTCGGAACGGCTGCAGAGCCTCGGCCAGCTCGCCGGCGGCGTCGCCCACGACTTCAACAACCTGCTGGCGGTGATCCTCAACTACGCGCAGTTCGTCGTCGAGGGCGCCACCGAGGAGTCGGTGCGGCGCGACGCCGAGGAGATCCGCAAGGCGGCGGAACGCGCCGCGCGCCTGACCCGGCAGCTGCTCATCTTCGGGCGCCAGGACTCCGTCGACGCCGAGATCCTCGACATCAACGGCGTGGTGTCCGACATGCACTCGCTGCTGCAGCGCACCCTGGGTGAGCACATCGAGCTGGTGGTGCACACCGACTCGTCGGCGCCGCCGGTGCGCGCCGACCGGGGACGCATGGAGCAGATCCTGGTCAACCTCGCCGTCAACGCGCGTGACGCCATGCGCAACGGCGGCACGCTGACCATCGAGACCGGCGCGGTGGTCATCGACGACGAGCAGGCGAGCACCCAGCGCGACGTCCAGCCCGGCGCCTACGCGCGGCTGATGGTGAGCGACACCGGCACCGGCATGAGCGCCGAGGTCATCGCCCACGCCTTCGAGCCCTTCTTCACCACCAAGCCAAAGGGATTCGGCACCGGCCTCGGGCTTGCCACCGTCTACGGCATCGTGTCGGCGGCGGGCGGCCACGTGGGCATCTACTCGGAGAACGGGCTGGGCACGACGATCCGCGTCCACCTCCCGGTGGCCGACGAGGAGGCCATCGCCGCGGCCGACACGGCACTGCCCGCGCCGCACCAGTCCAGTGGCGAGACACTGCTCGTCCTCGAGGACGACGACGCCGTGCGCACCGTGACGGTGCGCATGCTGCGGCGCAACGGGTATCGAGTGCTGGAGGCGGGGACCGCCGAGGAGGCGCTCGCACTCGCCGCCAGCAACGAGTTCGCCCTGCTGCTCACCGACGTGCTGATGCCGCAGATGTCCGGCCGCGAGGTGGCGGAGCGCATCCGCCAGCGGCGGCCAGGCGTGCCCGTGGTGTACATGTCGGGATACAGCGAGGGTGTGCTCGGTCCGCAGGGCGAGCTGGCACCGGGATTGACCCTGATCCAGAAGCCGTTCGACGAGCGCACCCTGGTGGCCGGGGTGGCCGCGGCGATTCACGGCGACGCCGGCTCATCGCCCCACACGGCGCAGGACATCGGTGGATGATGGGTTGATATGGGCGAGAGCGTGCCGCTGGGACGCATCTTCGGTATCCGTGTCGGGCTCAACTGGAGCCTGATCTTCGTCTTCTGGCTGGTGTCGTGGAGCCTCGCCCAGACCGTCTTTCCCAACGCCGCGCCGGGCGCGGGGAGCGCCGCGTACTGGGGTGCCGCCGTCCTTGCCGCACTGATCTTCTACGTGTCCCTGCTGGCCCACGAGATCGCCCATTCGCTGGTGGCGCGGCGGCGGGGCATGGCCGTCGAGGGAATCACGCTGTGGCTGTTCGGCGGGGTCTCGCGGCTGCAGGGCGACCCGCGCGATCCGCGCTCCGAGCTGCGCATCGCGATCGTCGGACCGGCCACCAGCTTTGTCATCGCGGTAGTGATGGGAGTGCTCGCGTTCGTGCTGTCGGCGCTGCACGTTCCCGCGCTCATCGTGGCCGTGCCCGCCTGGTTGGCGTGGGTCAACGCACTGCTGGCCGTCTTCAACCTGCTGCCCGCCTTTCCGCTCGACGGCGGGCGCGTGCTGCGCGCCATCCTCTGGCGCCGCCGCCGCGATCGCATCGCGGCAACCCGCACCGCCGCCCGCGCCGGCTACTTCTTCGGCTGGCTGCTGGGAGTCGGCGGCGTGGTGGAGCTGCTGGCCACCGGCAGCCTGGGCGGCATCTGGCTGATCTTCCTGGGCTGGTTCCTCGCCGGTGCGGCGCGCGCCGAGGCGACCCAGTCGATATTGCGAGACACGCTGCGCGGCATGCCGCTGGCGCGTGCCATGGCACCCCAGCCGGTTGCGGTGCGCGCCCCTGGCGATCTCCGCGTGCGCGACGTGATGTCGTGGCCCGATGAGTACGCCGTCGCGAGTCCCGACGAGCCGCTGGTGGAGCTGCTCGGACGCGTGGACCGGTACCCGGCAACGCGCGTGCTCGTGGTCGACGGTGACCGGCTGGTCGGCATCGTCTCCACCGACGACGTGCCCCGCGAATGATGCGGATCGGCTCCGTGCGCACGCCCGTTCCGGGTCGCTGAGCACCGTCCGGGCTGTCATCATCGCAGGCATGGCAAGCGTCGACGTGAGCGCCTGGCCGGACCTGACCCTGTCGCGCTGGGCGGACACGCGCGACACCCTGCACCTCTGGACGCAGATCGCCGGCAAGGTGCGCATGGCCCTGGCGCCGATGGTCAACCACTGGTGGCACGTCACCCTGTACGTGTCGGCGCGCGGGCTGACCACGTCGACGATGCCCGCGGGCGACCGCGGCGTCGAGCTGGAGTTCGACTTCCTCGACGACGTGCTGGTGGTGCGCACCAGCGACGGGCAGCGGCGCACGGTGGCGCTGCAGCCGCGCTCGGTGGCCAGCTTCTACGCCGCCGTGATGGCGGCGCTCGACGACGTCGGCGTGCACGTGAGCATCTACCCGCGCCCTCAGGAGGTGATGGTGGCCATCCCCTTCCCCGAGGACGTCGCCGAACGCGCCTACGATGCCGGCGCGGCGCGGCGCTTCTGGCAGGCCCTGCTGCAGACCCACCGGCTGCTGACGCAGTTCCGCTCCGGTTTCATCGGCAAGGCCAGCCCGGTGCACTTCTTCTGGGGCGGCGCGGACATGGCCGCCACGCGCTTCTCCGGCCGGCCCGCGCCCAGGCACCCGGGGGGAGTTCCCAACTGCCCGGACTGGGTGCAGGAGCTGGCCTACAGCCACGAGCTGTCGAGCGCGGGCTTCTGGCCGGGCGCCGGCGGCGAGGGCGCCTTCTACGCCTACGCGTATCCGGAGCCGGAGGGGTTCGGCGGCTGGCCGGTGGCCGCGCCCGCGTACTACGACGCCGCCATGCGCGAGTTCCTCCTTCCCTATGCCGAGGTGCGGCGCTCGCCCGATCCTGACAGGACTGTCCTGAACTTCCTGCAGAGCACCTACGAGGCGGCCGCCGAGCTCGGCCACTGGGATCGCGCCGCCCTGGAAGCCGCGCCGGCGCCTCCGGCCCGCTGACGAACGGCCGCTCCGGGCCGAACAGCACTCCCCTGGTCGAGACGTTCGGCCCTGGTTTGCCCCGGGGACGCTGCGGCACGATGGTCGCCGTGAACCAGACGGGCGCCGCGCAGGACCTCTTCGACGTGGTGCTGCAGCGGCTCTTCGCCACCGGCCTGGCCATCCAGGTGGCGGCGGCCAAGGTGAGCGACGCCGGCGTTGCGGCCGGCCTGCACGAGGCGCTCGACGAGCTCGACGCGACCATGCGACTGATCCGCGGCGCTATCGCGGAGTTGGAGCCACATGTGACGACAACAGGTCGCGTGCCCACGCCCGGAACCCGCGCACAGTAACCCCGTGCTCGGCGCGCCAGCGCCGCGCGAAGTACTCGCGGAAGGCGACGGCGACGCCGCCGAAGACGACGAAGAGCACGACGGTGGTGAGCAGCGGTGCATGGCCTGCCCCGGGCGACACCGGTGAGCGCAGCAGCACGTCGATGACGCCGAACATCGCCAGCGAGAACAGCGACGCCCACACCACCGGCCGCCACTGCCGGATCGCGCCGCCGGCCAGAAATCGCAGTGGCAGCAGGCCGATGGCGCTGCCCACCAGGCCCGAGACGAAGATCGCGGCGAGGAAGTCGTCCACGAGCACCGCGCCGAACCATGCCCCCGGTTGCGTGGCGGCGTGGCTGACCGGCAGCCACAGCAGCCATGCGATCACGCTGACCACCAGGGTGGTGAGCGTCGACACGGTGGCCACGTGTCCCTGCTCGCGCGTGGTCAACGTGCGGCGGAAGGCGAAGACGCAGACGACGCCGTAGAGATACCCCGGCTGGAAGGACGCGAGTCGCGAGACCAGCACGCAGGCCGCGGCGACGGCGAGACCCAGCGGCAGCGCCAGCGGGTAGGGTCGCTCGGGGTGGCCGGCGCGGCGGTGATACACGCTGGTGACCGCGCCGATCACCGATGCGGCCGCGAGCAGCGCCAGCGCGGTGGCCAGCCAGCTCGTCGCCGAGCTCCAGCTGCGTCCGAAGCCCGGGTCGAGCAGCGCGCCGAAGAGGGCGCCGACCGCGATCACCGCGGCGAAGGTGAGGCGCCTGCGTCTCGGCGTCGCCGCCCTGCCGCGGCGGCGCCCCCGGCGCCGTGCCAGCCAGGCGGCGATGGTCGGGTAGTTCTCCTGGAAGGTGAGGTTGAAGAGCTGCGCCGGGAAGGTGATGAACAGCGTGCCGCCGACGGCGAGGGCGACGCTGGTGACCACCACCGCCGCGTTGCCGAAGGCGCGGGCCGGAGTCGGCAGCGAGGTGGCGGTCGACGACGGCGCCACCGTCGCAAGCGGCGCGTTGCCCGAGGCGACGCCGGTCTCGACGCGGTAGAGGAAGGCGTCGTCGGCGGTGAAGGACATGCTGCCACCGGGCCCCGCGGTGAGCCCCGCGGGCTGCACCCCCTTGGGCGCGTGAAATGCCCGCACCGCCTGGGTTTTCGGGTCGAAGTACCCGTAGTTCAACGTCGGCGGGACGACGAACCAGAGGCGGTCGTCGTCGCCCCTGGCGAGCACCGAGGGGATGTCGCCCACCGGCCAGCCGATCTGCTTGACCGATGGGCCGGGTTGCACCACACCGAGCCCGTACGGGTATGGGCCCCAGCTGAAGTACGGACGGGCGCCCGGACCCGCGGCGACGGCGTAGACGTGGAGCCCGATGGAGATGGCGCCGACGACGCTCTGGGCGGCGGCCAGCTGGTGCAGCACGGTGCCCCGCGCATCCAGCTCGAAGATGGATTCTCGCACCGTGTTGCCGGTTGCCGGGTCGGTTGCGCTGCCGCCGTTGGCGCCCGCCCACACGTGGCCGTCGGGAGTCACCGTCAGTGTGTAGGGGCCGAAGTTGGCACCCGGCAGCGCGTACTCGGTGACGCGTCCTGCTGCGTCGACGTGGGCCACGTTGTGCGGCGCCGACTCGTCGAACCACACCGTCCCGTCAGGACTTGCGGCGATCTCGGTGGGTCTCGCGGCGGCGGTGGGCGTGGCCAGCCGCCTGGTGGCGTGCGTCGCCGGGTCGAAGCGCACCACCGACGTTGGGTCGGTGCCGGCCAGCCAGATGCCGCCGTCGCTCGACACCGCCATGCACTGGTTGACGAGGCCCGGCGAGGCTCCCGGCCCCGGCAGCGCGAACGAGCTGACCGACTGGTCGGTCCCAACCCGCACCAGCCGGTACCTGGGGCCGGCGATGAGCGCCCAGACGGCGCCGTCGGCGGTTCTCGCCAGGCAGCGGGTCACCACCTCGTTGGCCCCGCCGAGCTTGAGCCGGGTGATCGAGCCGGCGCCGCTGGGAGGCGGTGCGGTGTCCGGCGTGGGCGCGACCGTCGGCGACGCCGAGGGCGACGGGGTCGCCGCCCCGGCCGGCAGCGGCACCAGGGCGGCCGCGAAGGCCGCGCCGAGCACGGCGGCGAGAAGACGGCGCCGCGACCCACCCGGCCTGCCTGGCATGCGACCCCCTGGTGTGACCTGTGCGGCGGGCACCGCTCGCCGCGATTGTGAGCGATGCGGAGCCAGTGCGCATGGCCGGCCGCGTGGCATGCTCGGGCCATGGCTGCCCACGACCCCAAGTCGGACCTCCACCGCTACCTGCAGACCGCTCGCGAGACCATGCTGTGGAAGCTCGACGGGCTGAGCGAGTACGACGCGCGGCGGCCGCTCACCCCCACGGGCACCAACGTGCTCGGCCTGGTCAAGCACCTCGCCGGCGTCGAGGCCGGCTACTTCGGCGCGACCTTCGGGCGCCCCTTCCCCGAGCCGATGCCGTGGTCCGACGAGGGGGCCGAGCCCAACGCCGACCTGTGGGCCACGCCCGAGGAATCCGGGGCGGACATCGCCGGCCTCTACCGGCGCGTCTGGGCCCACGCCGACGTGACCATCACCGAGCTACCCCTCGACACCATGGGCACCGTGCCGTGGTGGCCGCCGGACCGGCGCGAGACACCGCTGCACCGCGTCCTCGTCCACGTCGTCGCCGAGACCAACCGCCACGCCGGGCATGCCGACATCGTCCGCGAGCTCATCGACGGGGCGGTGGGCCTGCGCGAGGGTGTGTCCAACCTGCCCGAGGGCGACCGGGACTGGTGGGAGGCCCATCGCCTCCGGGTGGAGCAGGCGGCCCGCGACGCGAGCGGCAGGTAGGCCTGGAGCCCGCTTGACGCCGGTTCTCTCGCAAGATATCTTTCGCAACATGTCTTTCGAGAAGCGCAGCCGGCGTGCCCGGACCAGCGAGAGCACCGCCGCGCCGGCCGTCCACGACCCTCGGGTGATGCGGGCGCTGGCCCATCCGCGGCGGCTCGAGCTGCTCCGCCGGCTTCGTGCCGAGGGGCCGGCGACGGCGACGATGCTCGGCGAGGCCACCCGGCAGAGCCCGGCGTCGGCCAGCTACCACCTCCGGCAGCTTGGCGCCCACGGGCTGGTCGAGGAGGTGCCCGATCGGGGGGTCGGCCGCGAGCGTTGGTGGCGGGCCGGGCAGCGGGGGACGCGGATCGAGGCCGGCGCGTTTCTGGCCCCGGCGACGCGGACGCCGGCGATCGCGGTGGCGGCAGCCTCGCTGCGTGACGGGACCGACGTGGCCCTGGCCTTCCTCGACGCGGCGGAGCGCGGTGAGGTCGAGGAGGCGTGGCTGGCCGCGTCGCTGCTCGACGACACCGGCATCCACGCAACCGCCGAGGAGCTCCGCGACATCGGCCGCCGCATGGCCGAGATCGTCGCGCCGTACGTGCGCCAGGACAAGAGCGCGCGCCCCGCGGGTGCGCGGCAGTGCCACGTGTCGATCCGCACGCTGCCCGTGGTGTAGCCATGTTCGCGGGGCGGCTGTGGCGGCAGACCGACTTTCTCAAGCTCTGGGCGGGGCAGACGGTCAGCCTGGTGGGAACGGCGGTGACCATGCTGGCCCTGCCCACGATCGCGATCCTGGTGCTGCACGCCAGCCCGTTGCACGTCGGTCTGCTCGCGGCGGTGCAGCGCATTCCCTTTCCGCTGCTCGCGCTGTTCGCCGGCGTCTGGGTGGATCGCGTGCGACGCAGGCCGATCATGATCGCCGCCAACGTCGGCCGGGCGCTGGCGGTGGCCTCGATCCCGGTGGCAGCGATGGGGGGTGACCTGACGCTCACCCACCTGTACGCGGTCGCCGTGCTGCTCGGCACCTTCAGCGTCGCCTTCGACGTCAGCTATCTCGCCTACCTGCCGTCGCTCGTCGAGTCCCGTGACCTGGTCGAGGGAAACACCAAGCTGCAGATCAGCTATTCGATCTCGGGGCTGCTGGGACCGAGCCTTGCCGGCGTGCTGATCCAGGGCTTCGGTGCCGCCAGGTCGATGCTCGCCGACGCCGTCTCCTACGTGGTGTCCGTCGCCGCGCTGCTGCTGATCAGAACACCGGAACAAGCCACCGCGAGCGATGCGGCGCACCCGCGCCGCGGCATGCGCAGCGAGCTGGGCGAAGGCGTTCGCCTCGTCTTCGGGCACGAGATCCTGCGCAGCCTGCTGCTCACCAGCACCGGCGCCTGCCTGGGCCTGTATCTCGCCCTGCCGATCATGCTCATCTTCATCTACGAGGACCTGCACCTGGCGCCGGCCACCGCGGGCCTGGTCTTCGCCCTCGAAGGCATCGGCCAGCTGCTCGGCGCGCTGCTCGCCGCACGCTTGGTGCGTCTGCTCCGCCTGGGGCCCACCCTGGCGGTGATGCAGGCGCTCACCGCGCTGACCGTGGCGGGCCTGCCACTCACGCTGCTCACTCCCGCGGTGCCGACGCTGGCCATCCTGTCCTTCCTGCTCGGCCTGGCGGCCGTGGCGTACGACGTCAACCAGGTGAGCCTGCGCCAGCTGCTGACGCCGGCGCGGCTGCAAGGCCGCATGAACGCCACCTTCCGCGCCTTCTTCTGGGGCGTGCAGCCGGTGGCGTCGGTGCTCGGCGGCCTGCTGGCGTCGACGTGGGGACACGCGCAGACGCTGATCCTCGGCGGGATGATCGCGCTGGCCAGCAGCGTGACCGTCTTCGCGACTCCGCTGGGACGGCTGAGCAGCATGGCGTTGGTAGCTGCCGAGCCCGTCCCGCGCCAGGATGCCCCCCTTGACATCTTCTGATCGGTCAACCAATAATCAGTGGCGATGACCCCCTCCCAGCGAACCGCCCTCCGGCAGCGCCAGAGCGCCGCCGACCGCCGCGACCAGGTGATCCTGGCGGCGCTGCGCGAGTTCGCCGAGCAGGGCTACCAGGCGGCCAGCACCGCGGCCATCGCCCGCCGCGCCGGCATCTCCCAGCCCTACATCTACGCGCTCTTCCCCAACAAGCAGGAGCTCTTCGTGGCGGTTCACGACCACGTCATCGAGCGGATCCGGCTGGCCTTCGGCGAGGCGGTCACGGGCGCGACCTCTCCCGAGGACGCGCTGCACCGCATGGGCATGCAGTACCCGGGGCTGATCGCCGACCGCTACGCCCTGCTCCTCCAGCTGCAGAGCTACGCGGTCGCCGACCCCGAGATCCGAGCCCACGTCGCCCGCGAGTACCGCGCCCTCTTCGACGAGGTGCAGCGCCGCAGCGGGGCGTCGCACGAAGAGGTGGCCATGTTCTTCGCCGCCGGGATGTTCGCCAACGTCACCACCGCGCTCGACCTCGCCGACCTGTGCGGGCCGCTGTTCGAGCAGAAGACGCACGGCGCCTGACCCCCTTTTTTGCCCCGACAACTGATAGATCAATCAATCACTGCAAAGACAAGAAGGAGACAGAGATGACCAGAACTCGAGCTGCATGGACACTGGCGCTGGTCTCGGCGGCGCTGTTCATGGTCACCCTCGACAACCTGGTGGTCACCACCGCGCTGCCCAGCATCCGCGCGCAGCTCGGTGGCGGGATCGACTCGCTGGAGTGGACGGTCAACGCCTACACGCTGAGCTTCGCCGTCCTGCTGCTCACCGGCGCCGCCCTCGGCGACCGCTTCGGGCGCCGCCGCATGTTCGCCATCGGCCTCTCCGTCTTCACGCTGGGATCGGCCGCGGCGGCGCTGTCGCCGTCGATCACCGCACTGATCGCCGCGCGTGCGCTGCAGGGCGCCGGTGCCGCCATGGTCCTACCGCTCACCCTGACGCTGCTCAGCGAAGCCTTCCCCGAGGGCGGCCGCGGCGTCGCGCTGGGCATCTGGGCGGGCATCAGCGGGCTCGGCGTCGCCCTCGGCCCGGTGGTCGGCGGCGCGGTGGTCAACGGGCTCAGCTGGCACTGGATCTTCTGGCTCAACGTCCCCGTCGGCATGGTCGTCGTCCCGCTGGCACTGGCCCGGCTCAGGGAGAGCCACGGCACCGCGCGCCATCTCGACCTTCGCGGCCTCGTCCTCGCCAGCGCCGGGCTGTTCGGCATCGTCTACGCCATCGTTCGCGCCAGCGCGCTGGGCTGGACCAGCGCCACCGTCCTCGGCGCCGGCCTCGGCGGTGCTGCGCTGCTGGCCGCCTTCGCCGTGCAGGAGACGCGTACCGCGACGCCGATGCTGCCGCTGCGCTTCTTCCGCAGCCGCGCCTTCAGCGCCACCAACGCGGTGTCGCTGGCGATGTACTTCGGGATGTTCGGCTCGATCTTCCTGCTCGCCCAGTTCTTCCAGACGGCGCAGCACTATTCGCCGCTGGAGGCGGGGATCCGCACCCTGCCGTGGACGATCATGCCGATGTTCGTGGCGCCGGTCGCGGGCATCCTCAGCGACCGGGTGGGCAGCCGTCCGCTGATGGTCGCCGGTCTCGGGTTGCAGGCCGTCGCGCTGGGGTGGCTGGGCCTGGTGCTCGCGCCCACCGCGCCCTACGTCGACCTGCTGGGACCGTTCATCCTCGCCGGCACCGGCATGGCCCTGGTCTTCGCGCCCTCGGCCAACGCGGTGCTCGCCGCGGTGCGGCCGGAGGAGGCGGGCCAGGCGTCGGGCGCCACCAACGCCATCCGCGAGCTGGGCGGCGTCCTCGGCGTCGCAGTTCTGGCCACAGTGTTCAGCAACTTCGGCGGCTACGCGACGCCGCAGATCTTCGCCGACGGCGTCATCCCCGCCATCTTCGTGGGCGCGGCGGTCCTCGCCGCGGGTGGCTTCGCAGCCCTGGCCGTGCCCCGTCTGCGCCGCACCGCCGCGCCGGTGCAGCCTGAGGAGCCTGCAATCGAAGACGCCGTCGAACTCACGCCGGCGGCGTAGGCCGCGAGACGTTAACCGCGCGGGCTCCGCGCCGATGAGTCCGCGCGGCCCCGAACGTCCAACATCTCGGCGCCCGATGGCGCAGAGGACGAATTTCCCGCGCGCAGGAGGCGCCCGTCGATGGACCCCGCACCGCTGGCCGGCGCCGCTGCACCGCTGTGGCGAGCCGCCGGCTGGTCGGTGCTGGTCTCCGGCACCGTGACGACGCCCGCCGAGCTGGCCCGCATCGGTGAGTGCGTCTGCGCCCTGCACACGCGCGGCGGCGTCATCGTCTGCGACCTCTCGCGCCTGGTGGCGCCCGACATCGCCGTGGTCAACACGCTGGCGCGACTGCGCCTGGCCGCCCACCGTCTCGGCGCCGACCTGCAGCTCTGGGCGATGAGCCCCGAGCTGGCGTCGCTGCTGGGCTGGCTGGGGCTGCGGGGCGCGGTGGCGGGCTGCTAGCTAGCTGAGCCGCGCCGGGACGCCGAACCGCGCGAACAGCGCGGGATCGAGGAAGTGGTGCACGTGCACCACCTGCCCGTCGCTGATCTCCAGCACCTGGATCGACCACGGCTCGTGCTCGCCGTTGGGCCCGCTGGCGCGGTACTGGGCGAAGCCGGGCGAGCCGTTGACGGCGATGGGGACGAGGCGCGAACCCTTGCAGCCGATACCGTGACCGAGGTACCAGCCGCGCAGGTCGTCGCGGCCGCGCAGCCAGAACGGGTACGGCGGCATGGAGATGCTTGCGTCGCGGTGCATCAGTGAGACCAGGCCGTCGATGTCGTAGCTCTCGAAGAGCTGCACGTAGCGGGCGAGGAGCTCGCGCTCGCGGTCGCCGAGCGGGCCGGTGGGGTCGTCGGCGCTGACGTTGCGCGCGTCGATGGTGGCGCGCGCCCGCTGCAGCGCGCTGTTCACCGAGGCCACGCTGGTGTCGAGCAGCTCGGCGACCTCGGCGGCCGACCACTGCAGCACCTCGCGGAGCAGCAGCACGGCGCGCTGTCGCGGTGGCAGGTGCTGCAGCGCCGCGACGAAGGCGAGCCGGATGCTGTCCTGGGCGATCACCCGCTCGGCGGGGTCGGCGGCGCTGAGCCCCGCGTCGGCGTCCGCGATCGGAGTCACCCAGACGTTCTCGGGGGTGATGTCGCCGGGCTCGGTGCTGCACGGCACCGGCGACGAGAGGTCCATGGGGATGGCACGGCGCTTGCGACCGCGCAGGGCGTCGAGGCAGACGTTGGTGGCGATGCGGAACAGCCACGAACGCAGCGAGGCGCGCCCCTCGAAGCGGTCCACCGCCTGCCACGCGCGCAGCAGGGTCTCCTGCACCGCGTCGTCGGCCTCGAAGGTCGAGCCCAGCATGCGGTAGCAGTAGCCGGTCAGCTCGGCACGATGGCCGTCGAGGTCGAGCTGGGTCGGGTCGGCCAGGGGGATCCGAGGAGTCACCCCCTCACGGACGAGCTGACTCACCGGTGCCTCCATGGTCTGCGCTGGCATGGCCGTCGTGGTCGCCAAGCCTACATGCTTCCCCGAACGAGACCCACCATGTGCCCCTCGGGGTCGGCGAACTGGCCGATCTCGATGCCCTCGGTGACCGTGAACGGGCCCATCAGGCGCTTGCCGCCCAGGCTTTCGGCCCTGGCCAGCGCCGCCTCGACGTCGTCCACGGCGATGTAGAAGGTGAGGTGGCCGTCGTATCCCTCCGGAGCGGTCCCCACCCCACCGCCGATGCTGCCCACCCGGCCGTCGTTGGTGGGGTTCTGCTTGGGGTCGACGGTGCCGTAGTCCATCGGGTTGGCGGTGTCGAACGCCCACCCGAACAGCGATGCGTAGTACTCGCGGAGCGCGGCTCCGTCCTTGCCCATGATCTCGAAGTGAACGACCGGCTGGCCCATGTCATGTCTCCTGTGACGGATGGCGTAGTGGTGAGACGAGCGCGGGGGCGCCGACTCATCGGTTCCCGTGCACCATGGGCGCCGATGTCCGAGGTGCTCCGCCGTCCCGTGTCCGTGCCGCACCGCGGTGGCAGCGCCGTGGCCGGCGCCGGAGTGGCCGTGCGGGCGCGGGGGCTGACCCACACCTACGGCCGCGGCGCGCGCGCCGTCCCCGTGCTCCGCGGCGTCGACCTCGACCTCGAGCCGGGCAGCCACGTCGCGCTGCAGGGGCCGTCGGGGGCGGGCAAGAGCACCCTGCTCAGCCTGCTCGGCGGCCTGGAGCCTCCCACCGGAGGCGAGCTGCGGGTCGGCGGCGTCGACCTGCCGGGCCTGCGCGGCGCACGGCTGGCCGCCTACCGGCGCGAGGTGGTCGGCTTCGTCTTCCAGCACTTCGGGCTGGTCGAGGTGCTCACCGCGCGCGAGAACGTGATGCTGGCGATGAGCCTGGCCGGAGTCCCGCCCGGGCAGCGGCGGCGTCGCGCCGACGAGATGCTCGGCGCCGTCGGCCTGGGCGACCGCGCCGGCCACCGGCCCGGCCAGCTCAGCGGCGGCGAGCAGCAGCGCGTCGCCATCGCCCGGGCCCTGGCCAACCAGCCCCGCCTGCTGCTCGCCGACGAGCCCACCGGCAACCTCGACGAGGAGTCCACGGACCGGGTCCTCGACCTCCTCCACGAGGTGGTCACCGAGCGCGGCTGCACCCTGGTGGTGGTCACCCACAACCCGCGGGTGGCGGCCTGGGCGGGGGTGCAGCTCCACCTCCGCGACGGGGTGGTGCACGGATGAGCTGGCGCGATGGCCTGCTGCTGGCGCTGCGCAGCGTGCTTCGCCGTCCGGCGCGCACGGCGCTGACCGTGCTCGCCGTGGCCCTGGGCAGCGGCCTGCTGGTGGCCCTGGCGGCCATCGCCCAGGTGGCCGACACCCGGGTGATCGGCGAACTGGGCAAGGGCGGCCCGGCCACCGCGATCAAGGTGGCCGCCGCCGCGCCCGACCCGATCGCCCCGGACAGCGACACACCGCGCGCCGGAGCGCCCCGTGCCCTGGACGACGCCGCGCTGCGGGCGATCCGCGGCGCGCCGTCGGTGCAGTCGGCGACGCCGGTGCTGGCCCAGCAGGTGATCGTGGTGCCGCCGCCGCTGGGGCGGTCGATTCCCGCCTTCGACGGCACCGATCCCGACCGCGGGCTGGTCCAGCCCTTCAACGCGGTGGCCGTCGGGGTGGATCTGAACGCCGTCGGCAGCCTGCCCGTCACCCTGCTGGCCGGCCGCATCCCCGCGGCCGGGTCGGTCACCGAGGTCGCGGTCGGGCTCGACTACCTCGACCGGCTGCACCTCGACGTCAAGCGCCCCGAGGCGGTGCTCGGCAGCGAGGTCGAGCTGGGCACGCCGCAGGTGCAGGCCACCGGCGACATCCGCGTCCGCGCCCGCTGGACGCGGGTGGCCATCACCGGGGTGGTCGCCCAGCAGGTGGGCGAGGGGACGTTCCTCGCGTCCAGCCAGTTCGTCGGGGCAGCGCGGAGCTGGCAGACCTCCGGGGTGGACGGCACCGCGGTGGGGCTGCCGCTGCCGAGCACCAAGTACTCCGGCGTGATCGTCGTGGCCAGCTCCCTCGACGACATCCACACCGTGCGCGCCGAGATCACCACGCTGGGATATTCGACCAGCGCGCCCGAGCACCTGGTGGCCACCGTGCAGCGCTACCTGCACGTCGTCGACATCGTGCTGGGGTCGATCGGGCTGATCGCGCTGACCATCGCCGCGCTGGGCATCGCCAACGCGCTGCTCGCCGCGGTGCGCGAGCGGCGGCGCGAGATCGGGGTGCTCAAGGCCATCGGCGCGCGCGACCGCGACGTGCTGCGCTGGTTCCTCGCCGAGGCGCTGTTCAGCGGCGTTGCGGGCGGTGTGCTGGGCACGGCGGCGGGCCTGGGCGCGGTGGCGGCGACCGGTGCCGTGGTCAACGGCTACCTGGTGCAGCAGGGACTGGCCGGGATCGACCTGGGTGGCATCCCGCTGCTGACGGCGCTCATCGGCGTCGGCGGGTCGGCGCTGCTGGCGCTGCTGGCGGCGGCGTGGCCGGCGCTGCGCGCGGCGCGTCTGCCGGCGCGGGAAGCGGTGGGCGTGCTGTGACCCGCGGTCGTGCGTTGCGGCCGCTGATGGCAGCAACTGCGGGCGCTGCGGTGCTGCTGCTGGCGGCCTGTGGCGCCAGCTCGCCGGGGTCGCTGCATCCGGGGCCCGCGGTGGGCGACGCCGGCAGGGCCGAGGTGTACGTCGCGCTGGGCGCCAGCGAGACGGTGGGCACCGGACTCAACGACGAGGCGCTGCGGCTGCGCGACACCTGGGCACAGCTCTTCTTCAACGAGGCGCTGCCGCGGGCGGCGACGATGTACAACCTCGCCGTCCCCGGCATCACCACGGCGGCGGCGCAGCAGAGCGAGGTGGCACCGGCGCTGACGCTGCATCCCACCGTGGCCACCGTGTTCTTCACCATCGACGACCTGGTGGCGGGCGTGCCGGCAACCGACTACGAGACCAACCTCGAGGTCATCGTGCACGCGGTGCGGCAGGGTGGGCGGGCGATCGTGCTGGTGGGCAACGCACCGCACATCGACCAGCTGCCCGCGTATCGGGCATGTCTGTCCGGAAGTGCGTTCTGCCCGCTGGCCAAGGGATTCAGCGTGCCCGGACCCGCCGCGGTCAATGCGATGGTCGACGCCTACAACGCGGCGGTGGCGCGCGTGGTCGCCCGCGAGGGTGCGGTGCTCGTCGACGTCGCCGCGCACGCCGCGGACATCGCCAACGACCCCGCCAACATCGCGCCGGACGGGCTGCATCCCAGCCCGCGGGGACACGCGGCGCTGGCGGCGCTGTTCCTGGGCGCCTACCAGGCGGCGGTGCAGCGGCGATAGCCGGTCCGGCGGCGCGACGCATCGGGTCTCACCCGTGTCCCGAGCCGCCGCTGACCACGTGCGCCGCGCTGCTGGAGCTGCTCGACGTCACCGTCTGCGAGGTGCTCAGCGAGCTCGACGTGGACGACGACGAGGAGGTCGCGGTGGTGGTGCCGCCGGTCGAGGGCAGGGTCGTGGTGGTGGCGCTGCTGGTCGCCACGGTCGAGGACGACGTCGCCGTGCTCGCAGCCGCGTGGCTGCCGGCGGCGAGCCCGTAGCCGATCAGGCCGACGGCGCCCACGCCGCCGAGGGCGGCGGACACGGTCACCCGGCGCAGCCGGCGCAGGGCTCTGTCGCGGTCGCCGGCGGTGTGGGTGGGCCGAGTGCCGGGCATCGCTGGTGAACCTCGTTGCAGGGCTGGGGGGACGGTGCCCACTCTGCGGCGCGCCGCTCCACCCGCACTGCGACGCCGCTGTGAGGTTGCTGTGAGCCGCGCTACAGAGCCTGCGGCGGCGACGGCCAGGGCACGGTGCGCACCACCTCGCCGTCGCCGCTGACCAGCCGCGCCGGCAGCCCGAGTCCCTCCAGCCACTCCACCGCCGCCACGCCGCGCACGATGGCGGCGGTGGACGCGATGTTGGCGTCGACGCAGGTGTCGGCGACGACGCTGGCCAGCCGCCACGGTGTCTGCGCGGGCAGGCCGGTGCGCGGATCGATGATGTGGTGCAGCTCGACGCCGCCGCGCCGCCAGCGACGCACCCGCGTGCTGGAGCTGGCGATTCCCCCACCGTGCAGCGCGATGCTCTCCGCCGCGGCGTCGATCGGATCGTTGCTGTCATCGCTGACCTGAACGATCCAGCCGCCCTCGGGCGCCACGCCGGCGAGAGCAATGTCACCGCCGAGGCTGACCAGGATGCCGGCACCCTCGCCGAGCACGTCCAGTCCTGCACGCGCGGCCATGTCGGCGGCGAGCGCCTTGGCGGTCGCGCCCAGGTCGATCTCGACGCCCGCGGGAAACACCACGCTGCGCGTGACCCGGTTGAACCGCACCGTCTGCCATCCCGGCACCGCGGCGGCGGTGAGCACCAGTGGCCCCGCGTCCGGCGCCACCGAGGCGAAGTCGACGTCGTAGCCGGCCAGGCGCATCGCCGTGCCCACGGTGGGATCGACGTCGCCGCCGGTGAGGCGGGCACCGCGCAGCCCCTCCTCCAGCGCGCGTGCCAGCAATTCGCTGACCTGCGTCTCCACACCCGGCCGCGCGTTGAGGCGCGAGAGCTCGCTGTCGTCGCGAAAACGGCTGCAGGCCATGTCGATGTCGCGCAGCACCGTGTCGACGGCGGACTTGGCCGCGCCGAGACGGTCGGGACGCGTCACCACCACGCGCACGCCGGTGCCGAGGGCGCGGTCGTCCACCCAAGCGAGCGGGCTCATCGCAGCACACGCTACGCCCCGAGTCCCGGCGCCACACTCACAGGCGGCTGGGAATCGCCTGGCATTGCTGAGAAAACCTGGGTGTCACCCGGCTACGCTGATGCCCACGTGAGTGCCAGCGACGGCATCGAGATCGGCGTGGGCAGCCTGCTGCTCGCGGCCACCTTCTACGACCTGTTCCAGTCGGTGGTGCTGCCGCGCCCCGCGGTGGGGCGGGTGCGCCTCAGCCCGACCCTGGTCCGCTACCTTTGGATGGCCTGGCAGCCGGTGGCCGCGCAGCCGCGACGGCTGCAGACGCGCGAGGGGCTGCTCGCCGCCTTCGGGCCGCTGATGGTGGTGGTGCTGCTGCTCATCTGGGGGTTCGCGCTGATCACGGGCTATGCGCTGGTGCTGCACGGCCTGCGCGACCAGCTCCGTCCCACGCCCGGGACGTTCGGCACCACGCTGTTCTTTTCGGTGGGAAACATGCTGTCCTTCGGCGTCGACGGCATGGAGCCGACCGGCAACGCCGCCCGCGTCCTGGTGGGCTTCGAGGCGGCCACCGGGTTCGCCCTCTTCGCCCTGGTGATCAGCCTGCTCTTCGCGCTGTTCAACGCCTTCCAGCGCCGCGAGACCGCGGTGGTCGCGCTCGACGCCATCGCCGGTGCGCCGCCGTCGGGGGTGCAGATGCTGGAGAACTGCGCCCGGTACCACATGCCCGAGCAGGTCGCCACCACCTTCCTGGAGTGGCGGACCTGGACCGTCGAGGTGCTGGAGAGCCACCTCGCCTACCCGCTGCTGCTGTACTTCCGGTCCAGCCACGACAACGAGGCCTGGCCCAACTCGTTCGGCGCCGTCATGGACGCGGCGGCGCTGGTGTCGACCACCATCGAGGGCGGTCCGGAGGGACCCGCGCATCTCATGCTCAAGGTCGGCAACCACCTCATCGAGGACCTGGGGCGCTACTACCGCTACAGCGGCGAGCGCGAGGCCTTCGTCGAGCGCGAGGAGTTCGCCGACGCCTGGGCGCGGCTGCGCGCGGCCGGGTACCGCATGCGCCCCGAGGACGCGGCGTGGCAGGAGTTCACCCAGGTGCGGTCGGCGTACGCGCCGTGGCTCAACCGGCTCACCCGCCGGCTGTTCATGCCGCCCGCGCCGTGGATCGGGGATCGCTCCTATCTCCCCCATCGCGACGGGCCGGTCGTCGGGCGCTCCCGGCGCCGCCGCGGCCGCCGCTGAGTCGGGCTGGTTTCGGACCCGCACACCCGGGTACCGTTGCCCTCAGGAGGTCCCCCCTTATGCCCGCAGTCACCGTCGACAACCCGCTCGCCCTTCCGCGCATCCCGCGTCCCGACCAGGCCACCACCGTGCAGCGCCCGGTCGTCTCCGTCACCACCGCGCCGTCGGGCTTCGAGGGGGAGGGATTTCCCGTCCGCCGCGCCTTCGCCGGCGTCGACACCAATCTCCTCGACCCCTTCATCCACATGGACCAGATGGGCGAGGTCGAGTACGCCCCCGGCGAGCCGAAGGGCACCGCGTGGCATCCCCATCGCGGCTTCGAGACCGTCACCTACATGATCGACGGCACCTTCCAGCACCGCGATTCCACCGGTGGCGGCGGGATGATCACCAACGGCGACACGCAGTGGATGACGGCGGGTGGGGGCATCCTGCACATCGAGCGTCCGCCCGAGCAGCTGGTGATGAGCGGCGGACTGTTCCACGGCATCCAGCTGTGGGTCAACCTGCCGGCGGCGCGCAAGCTGGTTGCGCCGCAGTACCAGGACATCCGCGCCGGCAACGTCGCCCTGCTCGGGTCGCACGACGGCGCCTCGCTGGTGCGCGTCATCGCCGGTGACGTCGCCGGGCACTCCGGCCCCGGATCCACCAACACGCCGATGGCGTTCGTCCACGCGACACTCGCGCCTGGCTCCGAGCTGGTGCTGCCCTGGCCGCGCCAGTACAACGCGCTGGTCTACGCGCTGGCCGGCCGCGGCACCGCGGGACCGCAGCGGGCGCCGCTGCACAAGGGACAGCTCGCCGTCTTCGGTTCGGGCGATGCCATCACCGTGTCGGCCGAGCAGTCGCAGGACTCCAACGCGCCCAACCTCGACGTGCTGGTGCTGGGCGGCCAGCCCATCGGCGAGCCGGTGGCCTGGTACGGACCGTTCGTGATGAACACCCGCGAGGAGCTGAGCCAGGCGTTCGACGACTTCCGCGCCGGGCGCATGGGCACCATCCCGGCGTCAGAGGTCGAGCGCTAGACGAGGCTGCGGCGCTCACCCGCGCCGGAACCTGGCGACGGCGAGCGGTGCGAACACCGCGACAAATCCCGCCGCCCAGAGCAGCGACACCGCTGGGCGTCGCCGACCGCCTCAAGATCAACGTCACCGAACCTGCAGTGCCTCGCCGTGGTGATGAGCGCGGGGGCGATGACCGCCAACACGACCATCGACAGCGACACCGCGATGTCGGAGCTGTACCGCGCCCACGTGGAGGGCACGCCGCCGCGGAGGACGCAGACCGCTACGTCATCGAGATCGTGGGCGGCGTCAGCCGGCTGAGCGTCGAGTCGACCTGAGGAGTCAGCGTTGCCCGCGCCTTCGCCTGTGGCGCGCTGCAACGCTTGCACCGGCAAGTCCCAATGCGGCCGCGGCCGCGCCCTGCGCTGTTGCCGTTGCTGCCGTGGTTGACGGCAACCCGACGGCCGCGGCACGGGCGGCCGGGGCCGCCGCTGCGAGCTGCGCCGGGCTGGCGCCGCCCAGCGACTCCTCGACGACGCGCGACTCCTCGCGATCACCGTACTCCAACCGGTACGCGTCGCCGAGGTTGGAGTTGCCTTCGAGGAAGCGGACGCCGCGGACCTGGTTGGCGTGGGGCCCGCTGTAGCGCACGATGTAGAGCCCGTTGCGGATGTCGATGTAGTAGATGAGCCCGTTGCGGATGATCGGGTAGCTCCAGGCGATGACGCCGTTGCTGCCCGGTTCCAGCGCAGGGTCGGGAGTGACCGAGTACGCGTTGGGAGTCGGGAGGTAGAAGCCGGCGCCGCTGGGACGGGTGGGGTCGCTGAGGTCGACCGCGCGCAGGCCGCCGGAGTGCCAGGTGACCAGGGCGACGTCCGGCAGCACGGTGGGGTTGTGCGAGGCGTAGCTGCTGAAGGAGTCCTCGGCCATCACGGTGATGTAGCCGGGGCTGGTCGGCGCGGTGCACGACGTCTGCTGGTTCTTGTCGATCTTGTACTGCGCGACGACGGCGGGATGGGTGGGATCGTGGACGTCGATGACGCGCGCCCAACCCCACGGGCAGCCGCTCAGCGCGCGGCCGAAGGCCTGCGTGCCCGCGTAGCCGAGCTTGCCGTAGATCTCCTCGGTGGCGAACACGTAGGGGCGGCCGGGGATCTTCACCGCCGAGTGCGCGCCCTGGTTGTCCCAGTAGGCGCGGTTGGCGACCGGAGTGACCAGCGAGATCTTCGGGCTGGCCAGGTTGCCGGCGACCTGCGAGGTGTCGGCGATGAGGAAGCCGCCGCCGAGGTGGGCCATGAACAGCGTGGTCCCGTCGGGGGTGAGGCTGATCGAGTGCATGCGCGCGTCGAAGCACGGCGTGGTGCCGTCGTCGGGAATCGGGCAGAAGTTCTTCTGGTTGGCGGCGAACTGGGCCACGATGTCGAAGTGGGTCAGCTCGCTGACGTGCGATTGCCGCCAGTTGCTGATGTCGAACACCGACAGCGACATCGACTTCGACGACTGGTTGGGCGACGTCGAGTAGATCAGCGCGCGTCCTGACGGGTTGTGCGGGTCGACCCAGAGGAACAGCTCGTGCGGCATCGCGGTGGGGACAAAGGTGGTGACCAGCCTGGGCGCGGCGGGATCGGTGAGGTCGAAGAAGGCGATCTGCTGGAAGTTGGGTGGACCACCGACGTCGCCGTTGCCGGCGCACTGGTGCAGGATGTCGCTGCAGGTCATGTAGACCACCATCAGCATCTTCTGCTGCGGCCAGACGCGCAGCTCGCGCGAGGTGTAGCCGTCGACCAGGCGGGGGTCGACGGTGGTGACGCTGACCTCGTTGACCACCCTGGGCTGCGCGGGGTCGGCGGTGTCGACGACGAGGACGCCGGGATGCAGGTGGTGCGGCTCCGAGTCGGTGCGGCTGCCGATGTAGGCGTAGTGGTCGTAGAGCGTCATCGCCGCGTTCTCGCCGCGATTGTAGAGGGACTCGTGGCCGACCAGGGTGAAGTTCGACGACGTGCCGGGGATCGCCGCCCCAGGGTCGAGCGCCGTGGTGCTGGCCTGGCCGCGGGGGGTTGCCGCGGCCATCGCCGTGGCCAGGGCGATGGCCGCGCCAAGTCGCAATACGCTCGCACGCTGCATGTGCAAAGGGCCTCCCTGCAGAGGATCGAAAACGCTTCCTGGAGGGAGATGATGCCCCATCTCTCGTACCCCGTGCCCCCCGGAGCTCCGGTACTTGAGACCGCGTGCCTGTCGCTCAGAGCCCCGGCGGGAACGTGAACCCCTGCGGCGCCACGTCACTGCCGACGTCGAGCTGGATCAGCGTGTGATCGCCCAGCGGGATGTCCCGCGGGTTGCCGGTGAAGCGCTGCCCGTCGACGTAGGCAATCACCGTGCCGCGCGCGGGTCCCACCTGGGTGGCGCTGAGCGGCTGGCCCCAGATGTCGAACCAGTTGCCCAGGGTGTAGGTGCGCTGCACCGGGGATTCGACGTGGATGATGCCGTCGGCGGTGTGGCTGTGCAGCCAGTAGAAGCACGAGCCGGAGACGACGAAGGGAGTGCCGTCGGCCTGCTGCTGCGTCTGGCGAGGCGGGGCGACGCCGATCCCCTCGGGGATGCTGCGCTGCACGCCGTTGACGTAGACGGCGAGGTGGGAGTGGACGTGGAAGAGGACCTGTTCGGACGATTGACACTGGATGCCGTCGACGGTGGTGCCCGTGGCGGCCGTGTCGACACCGGCCAGGGGTTGGATCGTGGCGGCCGGGGTCGTCGGGGAGGAGCTGGTCGCCCTGACGACGGTGACGACGGCCCCGAGGGCGATGACGGCGCCGAGGAGGATGAAGATCCAGGGGTTGCGGCGCTTCGGCTTGGGCTTGGGGTTGCTGCGCTTGGGGGGATTGCGTTTTGTGGTCATGGAAGGCATGGAACTGGCTCGCTTCCCAGAGTACCGGCACCTCGCCGGCACGCCGTCCGTTGACAATGGGATTATTCGAGAGAGATTCAGACGAAGCTGCGGCCGGTCACTTGGCGCCCCGCACAAGTCGGGGGGCGGGCGTCGGCCTACACTCGGCTGCATGGCAACCGCGAATTCCCTGGCTGCGCCCGTCGCCATCGAGGCGGTGGAGCTGATCCGGGTCGAGCTGCCCCTGGTGGCGCCGTTCCGGACCTCCTTCGGGACCGAGACCCGGCGCGACGTGCTGCTGGTGCACGTCATCGCGGGCGGCGCGGAGGGGTGGGGCGAGTGCGTCGCCATGCAGGAGCCGCTGTACTCGTCGGAGTACGTGGACGCGGCGCAGCGGGTGATCACCGAGCACCTCCTCCCCCGCCTGCTCAGGCAGCCGGTGACGGCCGAGCAGGTCGCCGAGATCCTGGCCCCGGTCAAGGGACATCGCATGGCCAAGGCGGCGCTGGAGGCGGCGTGGCTCGACGCGGAGCTGCGCAGTGCGGGGCGTTCGCTGGCCGCCCACCTGGGCGCGGTGCACGACCGCGTGTCGAGCGGCGTGTCGGTCGGCATCATGCCGTCGATCGCGCAGCTGCTCGACACCGTCGACCAGTACGTGGCCCAGGGATATGCGCGCATCAAGCTGAAGATCGAACCGGGCTGGGACGTCGAGCCGGTGGGCGCGGTGCGCCGGCGCTTCGGCGACGACATGCTGCTGCAGGTCGACGCCAACACCGCGTACACCCTCGACGACGCGCCGCAGCTGGCCAGGCTCGACGAGTTCGGCCTGCTGCTCATCGAGCAGCCGCTGCCGGAGGAGCAGATCCTCGCCCACGCCGTGCTGGCGCGCCAGGTGCGCACCCCGATCTGCCTCGACGAGTCCATCGTGTCCGCGGTGGTCGCCGAGGAGGCGATCGAGATGCAGGCGTGCAGCATCGTCAACATCAAGCCGGGACGCGTCGGCGGCTACCTGGAGTCGGTGCGCATCCACGACGTCTGCCGGGAGCGCGGCGTGCCGGTGTGGTGCGGCGGCATGCTGGAGACCGGCGTGGGACGCGCCGCCAACCTCGCGCTCGCGGCGCTGCCCGGCTTCACCCTGCCGGGCGACACCTCCGCGTCAGACCGCTACTACAAGCAGGACCTCACCGCGCCCTTCGTGCTCGATCCCGACGGCACCATCGCCGTACCGCAGGGACCCGGCATCGGTGTCGACGTGCACCGCGATGTGGTCGACGCGCTGGCCACCTCGACGCAGGTCGTGCGCCCCGGCGAGTAACGGCCGCAGCGGGCCGCACAGGGCCGCACGCTGCAGGACAACGGATCTCAGTCGCCGTCGCGCGCCAGCACGTACCAGCCGCCGCGCGCCATGGTGCGCAGCCGCATCCCATTGCCGAACGCGGCGCACACCACGTCACGCAGCGCGTGGCGCCAGTCGCGCGCCGCCGCCGCATCGCTGCGACGCAGCGCCACGATGTCGGACGGCGTCGCGCACAGCAGCGCGCCTGCACCCGAGACATCGCGACGCTGCGGCAACCCCGCCGCGTCGGCGTCGAGCACGACCTCGGCACCGCGGGCGAGCCACGCGTCGACGTCATCAGGAACAGCAGCGCGCTCGCCGGCGGCCACGTCCCACTCCACCAGGATGCGGTCGGTGGGGTCGCCACCGTTGATGGCGTCGGGCATGACGCCGTAGAAGTCGACAAGGTACTCGACGCCGCGGCAACCCAGCTTGACCAGGTTGAAGTGCCCGTTGCGGCGCACCAGCGGGTCGTACGTCCAGCTGATGCGCTCGATGCCGCGCTGCAGGGCCCAGGCGCGCTGGTGCAGCTTGAGGGCGAAGGCGACACCGCGCCCTTCGAACTCGGGCTCGACGCCGAGGATGTGCGAGTGCAGGTGGTCGACGTGCGCGCCGCCGCCGAAGAAGCCGAGCAGCGCGCCGGCGAGGCGGTCGCCGTCGTAGGCACAGCTCAGGTAGTTGCCCGCGTGGGTGAGGGCGCGCAGCATCTCGCCGGAGACGGGAGGCTCGGCCTCGGGGCTCCACACCTTCCGCCAGAGGGCGGCGGCGGGGTCGAGGTCGGCGACCTCGGTGGGCGTCGCGATGCGCACGCCGGCCGACCGCGCCGCCCGCTCGGCCGCGGCGCGGGCCGCGTCGAGGGTGGCATCGGCAGTCGCAGAGTCGAGCAGAACGGCGCCATGTGCACGCATGAGGCACCCTGACAGTAGCATCGCCCCGCCGCGAGTGCCTTGGCAGAGAAGCCCAACTCGGCATGCGCATTTGGGACTCGGCGCCAAGGCACGACGTGCCACACTCCGCGGGTGAGCACCGCCGTGTCCGGCCTGTCGGACGCCGTCGCCGCCGTGTGCGAACCCCTCGGGCTGCGCGCCTGGGTCCACGCGCGCGACCTCGACGGCGGCACCGAGGCGGGTGTCGACGCCGACGAGCCGGTGGTGCTGGCCTCGGTCTTCAAGGTGCCCGTCGCCGTCGAGCTGACCCGGCAGTTCGAGAGCGGGACACTGCAGCCCACCGAGCGCATCCGCGTCGCCGCCGAGGGCAGGACCGGCGGCGGCACGGGGCTGTCGGCGCTGCAGGACGCGGTCGAGATGTCGCTGCGCGACCTCGCCCAGCTGATGATCGCCGTCAGCGACAACGCCGCCACCGACGTCGTCATGGCGCGAGCCGGACGCGACAGCGTCAACGCCACGATGCGGGGCCTGGGGCTGCACCGCACCGTGCTCGAAGGCGACTGCGCCTTCCTGCTCGGCCGCCTCGTCGCCGACCTCGACCTCACCCCCGCCGAGCGCGCCCGCCTGGAGCAGGGCGACGACGACGTGCTCAGCGCCATCGCACCGGTGCGCTGGCAGCGCTGTCGCGACCTGCAGCCGCCGGCGACGAGCCGCTCGACCCCACGCGAGATCACCCGCCTGCTGGAGCTGATCTGGAAGGACCAGGCCGCGCCTCCGGATGCCTGCGCGTTCGTGCGCCGCATCATGGGGCAGCAGGTCTGGCCGCACCGCCTGCGCGCCGGGTTTCCCGGCAGCGTGAGGACGAGCGGCAAGACGGGCACGCTGCCCTTCGTGCGCAACGAGGCCGGCGTCGTCGAGTATCCCGGCGGCGGAAGGTACGCGGTGGCGGTGTTCACCACGGCCGCCGCTCCCGCGCTGCACGACCCCGATGCCGACCGCGCCGTCGGCAGCATCGCCCGCCTCGCCGTCGACGCGCTGCGCGAAGCCTAGAGCGCAGCCGCAATGGAGATTGAGACAACCGTGCCCACAACTGATCTCCGCGACCGCCAGGCGCAGATGCGCGACGCGGTGCGCGCGCTGGTCGAGATGGAATCGCCCTCGTCCGACGCGGCGGCCCTGCGCGCCTGCGCAGACGTCGTCGCGCGCGTCGGCGAGGAGGTCATGGGCGCCGCCCCGGAGTGGATCGAGAGCGGCGGTCTCCCCCACCTGCACTGGCGGCTCGGCGCGCAGCCACGCGTCCTGCTGCTCGGCCACTTCGACACCGTGTGGCCGCTGGGCACGCTGCAGCGCATCCCCTTCGCCGAGGTGGACGGCCGCCTCACCGGTCCCGGCGTCTTCGACATGAAGGCGGGCATCGTGCAGGGCTTCTTCGCCGTCGCGGCCCTCGCCGGCAGGCACCGAGAGGGCGTCGAGATCCTGTTCACCTCCGACGAGGAGGTCGGCTCGGCGACGTCGCGCGGCGTCATCAAGGACGCCGCCCGCCGGGTGCAGGCCGTGCTCGTCCTCGAACCCAGCCAGGGCGCCGCCCTCAAGATCGCGCGCAAGGGCGTGTCGACGTACCAGCTCGACGTCGAGGGCAGGGCGTCGCACGCGGGGCTGGAGCCGGAGAAGGGCGTCAACGCCACCGTCGAGCTGGCCCACGCCGTGCTGGGGCTGGCGCGCATCGCCCGTCCGGAGCTGGGCACAACGGTCACGCCCACGGTGGCGTCGAGCGGGACGGCGACCAACGTGGTGCCCGCGTCCGCGCACCTGCACGTCGACGTGCGCGCGCTGAGCCCCGAGGAGCAGCGCCGCGTCGACGACGAGATGCACGACCTCGCCGCGACGCTGCCCGGCGCGCGCCTCAGCCTGCGCGGCGGGCCCGACCGGCCGCCGCTGCCGTCGCGCATGGCCCAGGACCTCTTCCAGCGCGCGACGTCGGTCGCCGAACGGCTGGGGCTGGACGCGCTCGACGGCGTCGAGGTGGGCGGTGGCTCCGACGGCAACCTCACCGCCGCCCAGGGCACCCCGACCCTCGATGGACTCGGCGCCGTCGGCGGCGGCGCCCACGCCGAGGACGAGCACGTCATCGCCGCGACCATGCCCGACCGCGCCGCGCTGGTGGCCGGCCTGATCGAGGACCTGCTGGGCTGATCCGCTCGGCAGGCGCGCGGGCGGGACGCCGCGCGGCCGCCCTTCCCCTATGGTTGCGGCGGGCAGGCGCCGGATTGCCACGGCCATGGAGGTGAACGGTGTGACGCGATGGTGGGCCTCGGGAACGCGAGCCCGGGTGACGATGGTCGCCGTGGTGCTCGTCGTGATCGTGGTCGCCACGGTGGTGGTGCGGGCCATGGGCGGCGGCTCGACCGGCCCCGGCACCGGCGGGCTGCCCGGCGTCACGCCGACGCCCCTGGCGACGCTGCCGAGCAGCACGTCCAGCGCCGCGGCCACCGCCAGCGGCAGCATCAGCACCGGACCCGGCACGGTGGTCGCCTACGACCGCACGCCGGGCGCCGTCGACGACACCGCCTACACACTCACCGTCAACGGGCAGAAGATCCCCGTCGACAAGTTCGGCGACGCGGCCTACGCGCGCTTTGCCATCACCGGGAGCGTCAACGCGGTGGTCGGCACCGCGGAGCCGGTGGGCAGCTTCAGCATCAGCCCGCGCAGCTACAACATCAACGGCGCGGCCAGCGGCACCACGCTGAGCTTCGCCATCGGCATGCCGCGCAACCTCATCGTCACCGTCAACGGCCTGCACCGCCTGCTGATCATGGCCGACGCACCCGAGACCAGCGCGCCGGGCATCGGCGGCAGCGGCGTGATCAACCTGGCCAGCTACATCACCGACAACACCGGCACGACGATGCAGACGTCGCGCATCCAGAGCGCCATCGACACCGCCTCGACACGGCACGGTGTGCTCTACGTGCCGAACGGCGTCTACCTCACCGGTTCACTGCAGCTGCGCAGCAACATGACCCTGTACCTGCAGAGCGGCGCGCGCATCCAGGGGTCGTCGAGGCCGTCCGACTACACCTCGGGATCGCTGCTGCGCACCAGCGGCGCCAGCAACGTGGGCATCGCCGGCCACGGCATCATCGACACCGACGGCACAGTGCTGCGGCCCGCCGGCAGCAAGACCAAGCTGCTGCGCATCGAGGGCGGGCAGAACGTGACCCTCAACGACGTGCTGCTCCGCGACTCGGCGTCGTGGACGGTGCACATCCAGGGCGCATCGCACGTCACCGTGTCCAACGTGCACGTGGTCAACAACCTCAACCTGGGACCGGGACTCGACGGCATCGACCCCGACTCGTCGAGCGACGTCACCATCACCAACCCCTTCGTGTACACCTTCGACGACTGCTTCGCGGTCAAGGCAACATCGTCGGGCGCCGGCCCCACCGACAGGATCCGCGTCCAGGGCGCGGTCTGCTGGACGCACAAGTCGGCGCTCAAGATCGGCACCGAGAGCACGCACAGCATCTCCAACGTGGTCTTCGCCAACAACAACGTGGTGCACGCCGACCGCGCCCTGGCGGTGTACATGGGCGACGGCGGCAACCTCGGCAGCGTCACCTACAGCAACGACTTCTCCGAGACCGTCGGCGGCGACGCCAAGCAGAAGCTCATCGAGATCGAGGTCACCGCGGGGCAGGCGACGCCGATCACGGTGTCCGACTACACCGCGTACAGTCCCAGCCCGTCGGACTCCACAGTCCGCGGCGTCACCGTGATCGTCAGCAACATGAGCATCGCCGGCACGCACGTGAGCAGCACCGGCGCCGCCCATCTCAGCACCACCAACGCCACCGTCCGCTTCGACGGCTGACCCATCAACGAGCAGAGGCACGACATCGCATGACGACCGACAGAGAGGGCTACGGCCCGCGCGAGGGACAGAGCGACATCGACCGGCTCCTCGAGGACGCCCGCACCCTCTCACCGCTGGGCGTCGAGCGCGCCGCCCAGGGATGGGTGACCCACGCCGGCGCGGGCGCCCACGAGTCGTGGCACGAGGCGGAGCAGGCGGCGCTGCACGTCGTCGAGACCACGCTGCGCGCCATGGCGTGGGACGAGCTGCGCAACCGCATCCTCGGCCTCACCGAGAACAGGGGGGCGCTGGTGGCCTGGCGGCAGGAGCACGGCGAGACCGGCCACCATGCCGAGAGCGCGCTGCTCGGGGCCGCCCTGGCCCTGACCGCCCAGCCTCAGCTCGACAGGTCGCACCGGGCCGTGCTGCTCGCCCCCATGGCCGAGGCGCTGCCCTGGCTCAGTGGTGGAGGCCGCTGAAGGGGTCGTCGTCGACCTCGAAGACCATCTCGTCGACGAAGCACCACCACCAGTCCTCGCCGGGCTCGTAGGAGCGGATCAGGGGATGGCCGCTGGCGTGGAAGTGCGCGGTGGCGTGGCGGTTGGGCGAGTCGTCGCAGCAGCCCACCTCCCCGCACTCCAGGCAGAGGCGCAGGTGCAGCCAGCGCCCTCCGGACTCCAGGCACTGCTTGCAGCCCTGGCCGCTGGGGGTGAGGTCGGTGGCGACGGCGTCGAGGTGGGTGCAGGCGGACGCGGTGTCGGTGGTGTCGCTCATAACGCTACGACGATACCCGCTGCTGGCGGTTGCTACGTCAACCGCAGCTGCAGCATCAGGGCGAGACGCTGGTCGGGGTCGTCGAGGTCGATGCCGGGGAGCTGGCGCAGCTTCTGCAACCGGTAGCGGTAGGTGTTGTGGTGGACGCCGAGGGAGCGCGCGGCGGCGAGGACGTCGCCGAAGCAGTCGAGGTAGGCGCGCAGGGTGGCGACGTGGTGGGTGCGGTGGCGGCGGTCGTGCTCGACCAGGTCGTGCAGCGGGCCGGTCTCGGAGATCGACTCCTCGTCGGCCAGCTCGGCGAGACGGAGCAGCAGCACCTGCAGGCGCAGGTCGTCGATGGCACCGACGCTCGACTGCGCGCGTGGTGTGCGAGACCCCAGGACGCGGAGCACGCGGTCGGCGTCGCGCCGCGACTGGGGCAGCGCTACCAGGTCGGCGGCGTGTCCGCCGGCGGCGACGATGAGCTGCTCGCGGCGCGGTGCGGGGATGCGCGCCAGGAACCCCTCCGCCGCCTGCTCGGCGGCGCGGCGGCTCTGCGCGGGGTCGGACGGCGCGGGCAGCACCGCGTAGACGACACCCTGGACCAGGCCGCTGGCGGCGCGCCGGTGCACCACCGAGAGGTGCATCGACAGCGTGTCCCAGGCGCGCAGCAGGGCCAGCTCGTTGTCCTCCTGGGCATCGGGACGCAGGCCGACGGCGAGGACGCGAAACCCCTCCCCCACCAGGCCGAGCCGGCCGGCCGCGTCGGCGGCGAGGCTGCCCCCGTTGATGACAACAGCGACCAGATCTGTGTGCAGGCTGCGCTGCACGTCGACGGCGAGGCGGTGGCGCAGCAGGTGGATGGCGACGAAGCTGGCCGCCTCGGCCAGCTCGCGCATCTGCGCGTCGCTGGGCCTGGTGCGCACCGCTGCCCAGATGGAACCGAGCACCTCGTCGCCCGCGGTGACACCGACGGCGACGCGCGGCAGCACGTCGGGGCCGAGGCTGTCGAGGTAGAGCGGCTCACGGCTGCTCGAGAGGCGGCGGTAGACGCCGTCGCGCTGGAACCTGCGGTAGTAGGCCTCGGGGATCTGGCGGCCGAGGATGGTCAGCTTGCGCGCCTCGTCGGCCTCGTCCTGGCGGCCCGAGTAGGCGAGCACGCGCGACTGCGCGTCCTCGATGGTCACCGGTGCGTCGACCAGTGCGGCCACCGCGTTGGCCACCGCGAAGAGGTCGCCCGCCGCCGCGCCACCGAGGCGTTCGCCGGACCGCTCGCCGGGCACCGACTCCATCACCGAGCGCAGCAGGGCGACGAGGTGCACCCAGGCCGCGCCCGGCGCAACCGCCAGCACGGTGAGGCCGAGCGACTCGGCGTCGGCCGCCAGGCGCGCCTGCACGCCGGCGGGAACCTTGATGGCCAGCACCGCGCCCTGCTCGGCCAGCCGCTCCATCACCTGGCGCAGGTCGCGGTCGGGACGCAGGCCGATGCCGAGAACCACCGTGCCCTCGCCGGCCGGGGTGGGATCGTCGGGGTCGAAGATGCTCAACGCCGACACCGGCATCTGCAGCCCCTGCGGCGCGGCCAGCGGGCGCAGCACGTCGACGCCGAGCGAGTCGAGGACCTGCTCCAGGGTGACCACGTGGGCAGCATAGGCGGGCGCCGGGGCCGCGCCGCTGCTCAGAACGTGTAGGTCGGGCTGCTGTACTTGAAGCATGAGCACCCGGTGTCGTAGCCGAGCATGCGGTAGCCGTCGGTGCCGTAGGGCCGGCCGTTGAAGGTGGCGTGGTAGGCGTTGACCGACATGTACGAGCTGCCCAGGTGCCACGCCTGCGCCATCAGGGTCTGGATGCTCAGGTTGGCGCCGAGCCCCTGCGAGGCCTGGTGCAGCAGGAAGGCGTAGTCGCAGTAGCGGTAGGCGACCACCGAGTTGAGCCGGGTGGCGAAGCTGATCCCCGCCGCCCTGTAGGTGTCGACGCAGAGCTTTTCCAGCGGCGAGGCCGGCACCGGCTCGCCGCCCCTGTCGCTCTCCGCGTCGTAGGTGCGGTTGTAGCCGACCACCACCGCGGTCTTCATCTCGTCGGAGATCTGGCTGATGGTCTCCAGCGCGCCGGGTGCGCTGCTGGTGTCGAGACCCCACTTGGGGTACCAGCCCTGGCCCTTGGCCGCGGCCATGGTGATCAGGGTGGCGCCGCCCCCGGAGTCGCCGAAGAGCATGACCTCGGTGTCGCCGTTGCTGTGCATGCGGGTCACCGCGGTGCCCAGGTCGCGCGCCTTGGTGCCGGTGTCGGAGTAGGGGTTGACGTAGTAGAGGTCGGGATTGGTCACCCCGGCGCGGGCGAGGCGCGGCATGGCCACCTCGGTGAAGTCGCGGCGGATCAGCGGATCGTCGGCGACGATGATGCCCACCTTGTCGGTCTTGCCGAAGAATCCCTGCTGGGCAAGGCCGTCGGCGTGCACCTGGAAGGCGCGCTCGTTGGGTGGCGTGGTCGAGTCGAACACGTACGGGGCGAGGTGGTCCATCAATTGCGTGTCGCCCTGGTAGGTCTGCGCCTCGACCACGAGTGTGTGCGCGTGCGCGTAGCACGCTCCGTAGTCGAGGTTGGACTCGATGTCGACGACGGAGAAGACGTGGTCGTCCTGGGTGAACTTGGTGCAGAGCGCCGCCTCCTGGTTGGGGTCGGTGTTGGAGGCGTCGAAGTTCTCCATCACCGGGATCACCCGGCGTCCGGCGATGCCCCCGTTGCGGTTGAGCCAGTCGGCCATCGCCTGCGCCTGGGCGGGCACGTTGCCGTAGTCGCCGATGTTCTTGGCTCCGATGGCGCCGTTGCCCGCCGAGCGGTTGGTCTCGGTCATGAAGCCGATGCGGATGGTGGTGGCGGTCACGCCGGGGATGTCGCCGGTGGGTGCCTGCGCTCCCGCTGCTGCTGCGGCGGCGGCGGCGCTCTGGGCGGCGGCGGCTGCGCTCTGTGCGGCGGCGGGCCCGCTCGCTGCGCCGGGTGGTGGCGCCGTGGCGCCGGTGTTGCCGCCGCCGGCTGCGCCGCTGCTGGGGGTTGCGCCCGCAGCCGCCTGCGGTCCGGAGCTGCCCGCTGCGGCGGGACTGCCCTGGACGGCGAGGCGGTTGGAGAAGCCGACGGCGACGACGGCGCCGATCATGACCAGCGCGCCGGCGCGAGAGAGGCGCAGGTCGGGATGGCGCAGGGCGGCGCGCAGCGCGGCGGCGTCGGGAAGACGGTGGGCATCTCGCACCGCGCGCTGCACCACCATGGCCAGCGCGGCTGCGGCGCCGAGCAGGACGGAGCCGAGCAGCCACCACAGCCAGGTGCTGGCGGGTTCCACGTGCATGGTGGCGGCACCCGGCGCGGGTGGGGTGCCGGTGCCGGCTCCGCCGGCTGCACTCGCGGCGCTGCTCGGCGACGGCGACGGCCCCGGTGTTGCCGCGCTCGGTGGCCCCGGAGTTGTGGCCGGTACTGACAGGAACGGCGGCGCCACGGCCGCGGGCGGCGGTGCGGGTGGCGGCGCTGCCGGCACCGCGGGGAAGGTGTACGTCGACAGCGGTGGCGAGTCGCTCACCGGCACGACCGCGATCGCCCGTGTCTTGCTCCTATCGAAGGCGGTGAACCAGGTCGCGGTCGCGGCGCTGTGGTCGGCGACGATGGCGACGCCGCGGTTGGTTTCGAGCAGCCAGCGCTGCATCAGCGGGGCCAGCTCGAAGGTCCACGTGCCCGCGGCGGCCGGCGTGCCGTGCGCCGCGCTGGTGCAGTCGAAACCGGGCGGCGAGGTCGGGTTGAACGGCTCCAGCGATCCCAGCAGCGGACACGCCTGCAGCGTCGCCGCGCTGCCGTTGGCGTTGGCGGCGGCGTCGCCGTTGGGAGTCAGGCTGAGCAGGACCGAGGTCGGCATGGCGCCGCCGACCAGCCCGGCCAGGTCGACGTGGACGTAGCTGCGCGTGGTGTCCTGGCCGCCGGCGACGCTGACGTGGATGGCCGCCGCGTCGTGCTGGTACGGGTCGGCGGGAGCCGTCGCCGCGTACTCCTGCGCGTCAACGTGGAGGTTCATCGGGGTGCCGGCCACCTCGGCGCCGGCGGCGCGGACGAAGCTGAGTGCGGCACCGGCCGACGCGGCGACGGCGAGTGCGGCGCAGAGCAGCGCGCGGAGAGGCGCGACGGTGGCTCGGTGGTTGGTCACGG
Organism: Candidatus Dormiibacterota bacterium; assembly: GCA_035995545.1. Lineage (GTDB taxonomy): Bacteria > Chloroflexota > Dormibacteria > Aeolococcales > Aeolococcaceae > DASRDZ01. The sequence goes on along the minus strand of DASYKI010000016.1, from coordinate 831,190 downwards.
TCGTCCTCCTCACAGTGCGGTTGCCAGTGCGCTGCTGCCGCTGCGCTGCTTTCCCGAGCGCGCGATGGCGACGGCGTCTCCGCCGAGGTAGGCGGCGACCACCTGGGGATCGCGCTGCACCTGGGCGGGCAGGCCGTCGGCGATGACGCGGCCGGACTCCATGGCGACGAGGCGGTCGGATAGCTCGGTGATCAGCGGCATGTCGTGCTCGATGACCACCAGGGTGCAGTCGAGGTGGTCGCGGATCTGGCGGAGCAGCGTCCCGAGGGCCTCGGTCTCGCGCTGGGCGATGCCGGCGGAGGGTTCGTCGAGGAGCAGCAGGCGGGGCTGCATGGCGACCAGGCAGGCGAGCTCGGCGATGCGGCGGGTTCCCGTGGACAGCTCGGCGATGCGCTTGCCGGCGAAGGCTTCGAGGCCCATCAGGGCGACGAGCTCGCGGGCGCGTTCGCGTTTGCGATTGTCCTGCCGTGTCGAGCCGCCCAGGGCGTCCTGCAGCTTCGACGGGTCGGTGCGCTCCAGGGCGAGGGCGATGGTTTCCTCGACGGTGACGGTGGCGAAGAGCTGGGCGTCCTGGAAGGAGCGGACCAGGCCCGCTCGGGCGCGGCGTTCTGGGCCCCAGCGGGTGACGTCTCTGCCGTCGAAGCTGACGGTGCCGGAGTCGCTGCGGAGGAAGCCGCTGAGGATGTCGAAGAGGGTGGTCTTGCCGGCGCCGTTGGGACCGATGATGCCGATGCTCTCGCCCTGATGCACGGCGAGTGTCACCGAGTCCACGGCACGGACGCCGCCGAACTGTTTGGAAACGCCATCGGCCTGGAGCAAAGTCCCGTTCCGCGTCGCCACCGAACCGCGGCCCATCGGCACGATGACACGTGGCAACCCTGCCACGGGGAACGGGGTTTCTGGCGCCGCCAGTACGTGTCCCCGGGCGATGCGGTCGGCGATCGCCCAGCGCAACCGATCGAGCTGTGCAGCCAACCCACCCGGTACGTAGAGCACCAGCAGCAGCCATCCCGCCGCGGTACCCGCCAGGGTTGCGCTGTCCAGCGGCGCAAAGGTGGGCAGCGCGAAGATGTACAGCGCGCCGAGCAGTGGCCCCGACAGGAAGGCGATGCCGCCGATCACCGCCTCGGCGACGATGCGGATGCTGATGTCCGGCGAGAACGTCGCGCTGCTGATCGCGGGGACGGCGTGGGCGTATAGCGCGCCACCCAGCCCGGCGATGGCGCCGGCGACGGCGAATGCCTGCACCTTGCGCAGCGTCGCTGGAATCGTCAGCGCGCGCGCGGCGTCCTCGTTGTCGCGCACCGCGATCATGGTGTGCCCCGCGATGCTGCGGCGCAGGTTGCGCACCAGCCAGAACACCAGCAGCAGCACGGCGACGGCGAGGAAGTAGTACGACTTGCCGGTGTCGAGGACGAAGCCGCCGACGGTGAAGCGGCCCGGCTCTGCCTGGACACCGAGCATCCAGGGCTGGCCGAGCAGCCAGGACTGCGTCGCCAGGGCGAAGGCGAGCGTGGTGACCGCGAGCATGAGTCCGCGGATGCGCACCGCAGGCAGGGCGACCACCACGCTGGCGGCCGCACCTGCCGCCGCGGCGCACAGGAAGGCGAGGGTGTAGTTCTGGGTGGTGGTGGCGACGCGCACCGACACGGCGGCGCCGATGCCGGCGAGGGCGAACTGCCCCAGCGAGAGCTGCCCTGACAGCCCGGTGACCACCAGCAGCGACATGCCGATCACCGCATAGGCGGCGACGGCGGAGAGCGAGAACGCCGCCGAGTTGCTCACCAGCAGCGGCAGCAGCAGGGCCAGCCCAAGGACGGCGGCGCCGGCGATGCGTCCCATGTTGCGGATCAGGAAGATGCGCTGGTACGCCTCGGGAAGCCGCCGCGGCGAGGGCACCGCCGCCCAGCCGCCGCGCTCCTCGGAGCGCGAGCCCAGCTTGCGCTGCGCCAGCAGTCCCACCAGGATGGCGACGAAGAGCAGCGCGTCGAGCAGCCCCGCGCCGCCCAGCGGTGTGCCGCTGAGGATCTGCTGGTTCCACACCAGGCTCTGCTCGACGACGCCGATGACCACGCCGGTGAGCAGCGCGATGGGCAGGCTGGACATGCGCGCCACCACCGCGGCGGCGAGCGCCTTGAGCAGCAGGTTGGGACCGAACTGCGAGGCGACCTGGAACGTCGACGTCGGCAGCACCAGGATGGCGGTGATGCCGCTGAGCGCCCCGGCGATCATCCAGGCCAGCGTCGACATGCGCGCCGCGAACACGCCGCTGAGCCGTGCCGCCTCGGGATTCTCCGACGCCGCGCGCAGCGCGAGCCCGAAGCGGCTGCGGCGCAGGAACACGGTGAGGGCGACGACCACCAGCGGCACGAAGATCAGCATCCCGGTGTGCGCCGGGCTGAAGTAGAAGGCGCCGATGGTGAAGCTGGGCAGCCCCGCGGGTTGGGGGAACTGGGCCAGGGCACCCGTCTGCGCGCCCATCGCCGACGCCAGTGCCGCGAGCAGCTGCGCGAACCCGAGCGTTGCGACGACGCTCATCAGCTTGGGCGCCTTGCGCAGCCGGCGCACCACACCGGCCTCGACCACCGCGCCCATCAGGGCCGCCACCACGAGTGCGGCCAGCACGCCGATCCAGTAGGGAAGTCCCTGCTGCACCACCAGGATGCCGCAGATGGCACCACCGAAGGCGCCGAGCTGCCCGTGGGCGAAGTTGACGATGCCGTTGGTGCGGTAGATGAGCACCAGGCCCACCGCCAGCACGCCGTAGGTGAGCCCGATGATGGCGCCGCTGAGCAGCAGTGCGTAGGGGACGTGGAAGGCGCCGAGCTCGATCATCGCCCGGTCCCGGCGCCGGCGAGACCGCGCGCCGCGCCTTCGAGGAACACCGAGCGCAGCAGGTCGTCGCGGTCGAGCAGCTCCGACGCGCGGCCCTGGAAGCGCACCTCCCCCTTCTCCATGAAATAGGCACGCTCGACCAGCGACAGCGCGACGTTGACCGACTGCTCGACCAGCACCACCGCGGTGCCCGTCGCGTTGATGGCGCGCACCATGGTGAGCAGCTCGCCGACCACCTTGGGCGCCAGTCCCAGCGAGAGCTCGTCGATGCACAGCAGTCTCGGCTCGAGGATGAGCGCCTTGGACAGAGCCAGCATCTGCTGCTCGCCGCCGCTCAGCGTTCCCGCCGCCTGGTTGCGCCGCTCGCCGAGACGGGGGAACGCGGCCAGGCTGCGCTCGATACCGCGGTCGACGGCGCGGCGGTCGCGTCCGTGGGTGAAGCCGAAGACGCGCATGTTGTCGACGACGGACATGCGCCCGAACACGGCGCGCCCGCCCGGGACCTGGGCGATGCCGAGCCGCACGCGGCGCTCGGCGTCGAGATAGGTGATGTCCGCGCCGCGATAGCGCACGCTGCCGCTGAAGGGCAGGCCGGTGCCGGCGATGACGCGCAGCAACGTCGACTTGCCCGCGCCGTTGGTGCCGAGCAGGGCCACCATCTCGCCGTCCTCGACGCTGAAGTCGACGTCGAAGAGCACCTGCAGCGCGCCGTAGGAGAAGCTCACCCGCCGGCAGCTCAGCAGCGGGAGCTGCACGCCGCGAGCGTCGAGGCGGGTCAGCTGCTCCGCCTCGACGATCTCGTCGATGAGGTTGTCGAGATCGGTGTTGACGCTGCCCGCCGCCGAGCGCATCAGCAGCGCGGCCACGATGCACGGGAAGCACACCGCCACCACCGACCCCGCCGGCCCGTAGCGCGAATCGGCGCTGCCCAGCACCAGCAGGCCCAGGATGCCGCCGACGGCAACCAGGAAGACGCCGAGCAGCGCCGACGCGTGCGGCCGCATGCGCGGCGCCACCACCGACAGCGCACCGGTGTACAGCGCGGGCACCACGCCGGCCAGCATCGCGCTGGTCAGCGCGAAGGCGAGCGCCATCATCCAGAACACCGGCGCCGCCACCACCGCGATCAGGCTGACCGCGGCGCCACCGATGAGCAGCGCGCCGAGGCGCATCAGCCGGGCAGGGTCACGGCGGTACAGCGACTCGCCGTGTCGCGAGCCGACCACCAGCGCGATCGCGGTGAACACAGGCACCAGGGCGAAGAACAGCGCGCGCTGCGTCGGCCCCAGGCCCCAGCGCTGTTCGAGGAAGAAGGAGAAGTAGCTGTTGAGCGGCACCAGTCCCACGCCGAGCGCGGCGGCGACGGCGAGGGTGCGCCGCATGGTGGGGATGATCATCAGGCGCTGCACGATCTCCATCACGCGCAGGCTGGTTGCGGGATCGCCACTCTGCGGAACCGGCGCTGCGCTGCCGCCACCGTCGCGGCGGGTCGCGTCGGCGCGCACGGCGTCGCGCAGCCGGCCGGTGTCCTGGCCGCCGAAACCGGGATCGCGCAGCCGCACCGCGATCAGGCTGCTGGCCACGCAGATCAGGCCCATGACCACGAAGACGCCACGCCAGCCCAGATGCACGACTCCGGTGAGGAGCGCGACCAGCGCCGGCGAGAGGATGGTCCCCGTCACCGCGGCGACCTGGTACGCACTGAGCACACGCACGCGCGTCGCGGCCGGATAGGTGTCCAGCAGCAGCGGCTTGTGCACCGCGTGCACCGACCCGCTGCTGGCGCCGTCGGCGACCATCACCAGGCCGAGCTGCCAGATCGACGTCACCAGTCCGGTGAGCAACGTCATCAGGCTCCAGGCCATGCCCGTGGTGCTGGCCACCAGGCCGCGCCGCGGCACGCGCTGGACGAGCCCCGCGGCGGCCAGGCTGGCCAGCACGATGGCCAGCTGGTCGAGCACCAGGATCATGGTCACCGCGGTCTTGCTGATTCCCAGCGAGGCGCTGATGTCGGGCCCGAGGGTGACGTAGGCGTAGAGCTGGAAGGTGTCGATGATGGCCAGGAGGCCCAGCGCCAGCAGCGGGTACCACCCCGCGTGCGATGCGCGCAGCGCGCTGCGCAGCGACTCGCGCACGTCCTGGCCGGTGACGCCCATGGCCGCGCGTCCCGCCGCCCGCACCGCCTCGATGCCGGCCTGCGGTTCCTCGATCAACGCGACACTCTGCGCGCCACCCGGCCACCGATGTGCAGCCACTGCGCGCGCCCGTTCTCGACGCCGGCGAAGGTTCCCGTCGCGCGCGCCTGCGGCAGCGCCGGCGGATGGCAGACGACGGTGAGTCCCTGGTACGGCACCATGCGCAGGGTGGGCAGCGCGGCCAGGGCCAGCAGCGGCTCGTCGACGGTGATCGACGGCGTCAGCTGCAGCGTGCCGTCGTCCTGCGCGGCGATCTCGTAGCGGAACCCGTAGCGTTCGTACGTGCCTTCGAGGGCATCGAGGTCGACGTCGAGGTGCGTGTCGCCTCCCGGCGGCGGGATCGCCGGTGTGCGCCGCAGGGCGACGCCGGCGCGGTCGGCGAGCACCTCGCTGAACAGGTCCTCGTAGAGTGCGCGCACCGAGCCGCCGTTGGTGAGCAGCACGGCGGCGAGGTGGTGGTCGGGCAGCAGGCGCAGGAAGGCGCCCTGGCCGATGGTGGCGCCGTCGTGCCCGACGGTGCGGCCGCCCTCCCAGTGCGAGCCGAACCAGCCCAGCGCCCAGTGGTCGCCGAGCATGGGGTCGATCAGCTCCACCTGCGGCTGCCGCATGCCGGCCACCGTCTGCGCGTCGAGCACCTGGGCGCCGTCGGCGGCGCGGCCGCCGTCGAGGTGCATGTGCGCGAAGCGCAGCACGTCCGCTGCCGTGGCGACGACGTGTCCAGCCGGCCCCACCGAGCGCGGCAGCGACCACACCGGGGTGGGACGCGGCGCGGTGACGTCGCCACCCTCGCCGGGCAGGTGCCCGATGGCGACGGGGTGCAGGATCGCGTCCTCCGGCAGGGTCACCGTCGCGGCGCACTGCAGCGGCCTGAGCACGTTCTCCGCGAGCGCGCGGTCCCACGTCGTCCCCAGTGTCACCTCGAGGACGCGGCCGAGGATCACGTACCCCGCGTTGGAGTACGAGCACATCCGTCCGGGCGCGAAGATCTGCGGCAGCTGCCGGCACGATGCGACGTAGCGCTCCACCGCGTCGTCGCCGCGGCCCATGTCGGCGAAGTGGTCGCCGTCGATGCCGCTGGTGTGCGTCAGCAGATGTCGCAGGGTGATCTGCTCGGGCAGGTCCGGAGTGCTGAGACGCAGCTCGGGCAGCGCGCGCGCCACCGGCGCGTCGAGGTCGAGGACGCCGCGTTCTACGAGCTGCATCACCAGTGTCGCCGTGTACACCTTGGTGATCGAGCCGACCTGGAAGAGTGTCTCGGGCGTTGCCGGTGCGCCGGTGCGCATGCTGGCGATGCCGGTGGCGACCTCGATGGTCTCGTCGCCGTGCCGGACCGCGAACGACGCACCGACGACGTTGTGCCGCGCGGCGAGCTCGTCGAGTCGCTGCTGCAGGGCCAAGGCCGGAGTGGTTGCGAGAGTCATCGCCGCGCTCGAGCCCTGCCAACGTTTCTGCGCTGCCGGATGCGCCGCACACCGGTCGCGGCAGCGAGACCCAGGAGCAGCGCGGGAAGCGTGGCCTGGCCAGACCCGGCGGCGGTGTTCGGCAGCCCGGTCACCGTCGCGGGACCGGCTTCGGCCGCGACACGTTGGCCAATGGTCCCGACATCGCCGACGCGATCGCCGCCACCCTTGGCGCCCAGGGCCAGCGCGGCGGCAAACGCGTCCACCAGGCCGGCGCCCTTGTCGAAGCTCGACGTGTACGACCCGACCGCCTGGTACGGCGCCCCGTCGCGGTACTTGTACGCCGTCCCGACCAGGGCGCCGTCGATCCGCGCCGCGGTTGCGTCGGGATCGGCTTGAAAGAGCATGGCGATCACCCCCGCCAGCGAGGGCGCCGAGAAGGACGTCCCCGACGCGGTGTTGTAGGTACCGACATCGGCCGCCCCCGGCCCGTTGCGGGGCCCGGTGCCGATGGCGTTGCAGATGGCCAGGTAGGGTCGGCACGCCGACACGATGTTCGCCCCCGGCGCCGAGATGTCCGGCCACGTCGCGGGCTTCGCCGCCGCCCCGCGCGACGACGTCGCGGACACGGTGCCGTCGCGCGTGCCCGTCCCGGCGTCGTCGAACGACGCCACGCTCATCACGCCCGGCGTGGGATCCGCCGCCGGACCTGGGTTCGACTGGCTGGTGGTGCCGTCGCCGCCCTGGTTGCCGTTGGCCCACACCGTGAGCACTCCCGCCGCCGCCAGCCTGTCCTCCAGCGCGGTGATCACCGGGTCGTTCACCCCCCACGAGCAGCTGAGCACGCGGATCGGCGGGCAGACCGCCGCCGGCACACCGGCCCCGCACGGCGCCGCGTGGTGCTGCAGCACCCAGGAGAACGCGTTGTCGATGGCCACCAGCGCCGCCGTCGCCGAGATCATCACGATCCGGGCGCCCGGCGCCACGCCGCCCACCCTGGTCCCGTCCGGCAGCAGGTACGGGGTGCCGACGGCAACGCCCGCGACCATGCTGCCGTGCCCGCCGTGCCCGGTGTCGCTGTCCACCGACGCGGGCAGGGCGCTGATGCACGATCCGTCCGTGGGCGCGGTGTACTCCTGGGCCAGGCAGGGCAGTGCCGACAGGCTCAGCGCCACCTTGCTCGACCCGTCGGGCAGCGCGAAGGCGGGATGGGTGGGGTCGACGCCGGTGTCGATGATCGCGACGGACGTCCCGCGCCCGTCCAGGGGAGCCCCGTCCGCGCCGCGCAGCTGGGCGTTGGCGGCGTCGGCCCGGATCGCGGCGGTGCCGGTGGTGCTCGGCCCGCCGTAGTTGGGCAGCCCGACCACGGGCGGGAGGGGCGCGGCGTGCGCGGGAATCGCTCCGGCCGCAGCTCCGAGCCCGGCGGCCAGCGCCGCCCAGGCGACGCGACGAGGATGCCAGCCCTTCACGCCCCCGACCTTACTCGCGCCGAACGGCCACTCCTTCGGTGATTCCGACGGAATCACCCACGCCGCGTGGGTTCCGGGACCGAAGGCCACCCGCCCCCTCCAGATCGGCCGCCAAGCCGCCCGCACCTCCGCCGCGACGTGGCACGATCTCGCAGGTGACCAGCAGCCCGGCCGCGGACCAGCACCTGCGCGACCTCGCCCGGCTGCGCCGCGTCCGCGACCGGATCGACCGGGAGTACGCGCGGCCGCTGGACGTCGAGGCGCTCGCCCGGGGTGCCCACATGTCGGCCGGGCACCTCAGCCGCGAGTTCCGGCTCGCCTACGGCGAGGCGCCGTACGGCTACCTGATGACCCGGCGCATCGAGCGGGCCATGGCGCTGCTCCGTCGTGGCGACGTCAGCGTCACCGACGCCTGCTTCGCGGTGGGCTGCTCGTCGCTGGGCACCTTCAGCACCCGCTTCACCGCGCTGGTCGGCGTCCCGCCCAGCACCTACCGGCGCCTGGCGGCGCGGGCGACGGCGGGGATGCCGTCGTGCCTGTCCAAGCAGGTGACCAGACCGGTCAGGAATCGAGAAGCGCCCCTCACCGAGCCGCAGCTAGTGTGACCGGCATGGACATCACCGATTCAGGAGCGACCATGACCGGCACCCCCACCCAGGGAATCAGGACCGTGCTGGTTCCCGTCTCCGACCTCGCCACCGCCAAGGCGATGTACACCGCGCTGCTCGGCATCGCGCCGCAGGCCGACGCGCCCTACTACGTCGGCTTCGACGCCGGCGACCAGCACATCGGGCTCGTGCCGGGCGGTGGACCGCAGCAGATGACCTCGCCGGTGCCCTACTGGCACGTGCCGGACATCGAGGCCAAGCTCGCCGAGGTCACCGCTGCCGGTGCCACCCTGAAGGAGCCCGTGCGCGACGTCGGTGGCGGCCGCCTGGTGGCCACCGTCACCGACCCCGACGGCAACGTCCTGGGGCTGCTTCAGGACCGATGAGGGGTGCCGTCACCCACGATCTGATCCGCGTCCACGGCGCCCGCGAGAACAACCTCAAGGACGTCAGCGTGGCCATCCCCAAGCGCCGGCTGACCGTGTTCACCGGCGTCTCGGGCTCGGGCAAGAGCTCGCTGGTGTTCGACACCATCGCCGCCGAGTCGCAGCGGCTGATCAACGAGACGTACAGCGCCTTCGTGCAGGGCTTCATGCCGACGCTGGCGCGCCCCGAGGTCGACGTGCTCGAGGGCCTGACCACAGCCATCATCGTCGACCAGCAGCGGATGGGCGCGGACGCCCGTTCCACGGTGGGCACCGCCACCGACGCCAACGCGATGCTGCGCATCCTCTTCAGCCGGCTGGGGCAGCCGCACGCCGGCTCGCCGAGCGCGTTCGCCTTCAACGTCCCCTCGGTGCGAGCCACCGGTGTGATCACGGTCGAACGCGGTGCCGCCAAGACCGACAAGGTGACCTTCACCCGCGCCGGCGGCATGTGTCCGCGCTGCGACGGCATGGGCACCGTGACCGACATCGACCTGACCCAGCTCTACGACGAGAGCAGGTCGCTCGCGCAGGGCGCACTCACCATCCCCGGCTATACGCCGGGCGGGTGGAACTACCGGCTCTACAGCGCGTCGGGCTTCGTCGATCCCGACAAGCCGATCCGCGACTACACCAGGAAGGAGCTGCGCGACTTCCTCCACCACGAGCCGGTCAGGATGAAGATCGCGAGCATCAACATGACCTACGAGGGGCTGATCCCCCGGATCCAGAGGTCGTTCCTCAGCAAGGACCCCGACGCGCTGCAGCCGCACATCCGCGCGTTCGTCGACCGGGCGGTCACCTTCACCGCCTGCCCCGAGTGCGGCGGCACCCGGCTCAGCGCGGCGGCGCGGTCGTCACGGATCGCCGGGACCAACATCGCCGAAGCGTGCGCGATGGAGATCAACGACCTGGCCGGATGGGTCCGCGGTGTCGACCAGCCTTCGGTGGCGCCGCTGCTGGCCGCGCTGCAGCACACCCTCGACTCCTTCGTGGAGATCGGGCTCGGCTATCTCTCGCTCGACCGGCCGTCGGGCACGCTGTCGGGCGGCGAGGCGCAGCGGGTCAAGATGGTCGGCCACCTCGGCTCCGCGCTCACCGACGTCACCTACGTCTTCGACGAGCCCACCACCGGGCTGCACCCGCATGACATCCGGCGCATGAACGACCTGCTGCTGCGGCTGCGGGACAAGGGCAACACGCTGCTGGTCGTCGAGCACGAGCCGGAGACGATCGCCATCGCCGACCACGTCGTCGACCTCGGACCCGGCGCCGGCGCGGCGGGCGGCACCGTCTGCTTCGAGGGCACCGTCGAGGGACTGCGGGCCAGCGGCACCCTCACCGGCCGCCATCTCGACGACCGCGCCGCCCTGAAGAAGACGGTGCGGACGCCCACCGGCGCGCTGCAGATCCGCGGCGCGGCGGCGCACAACCTGCGCGACGTCGACGTCGACATCCCGCTCGGGGTGCTGGTCGTCGTCACCGGCGTGGCCGGTTCGGGCAAGAGCTCGCTGGTGCACGGGTCGATTGCAGGCTCCGCGGGCTCCGCCGCCGGCGCGAGTGTGGTGGCGATGGACCAGGGCGCGATCCGCGGCTCGCGACGCAGCAACTCGGCCACCTACACCGGGCTGCTCGACCCCATCCGCACCGCGTTCGCCAGGGCCAACGGCGTCAAGCCGGCGCTGTTCAGCGCCAACTCGGAGGGGGCCTGCCCCGCCTGCAACGGTGCCGGCGTCGTCTACACCGACCTGGCGATGATGGCCGGCGTGGCCACCACCTGCGAGGAGTGCGAGGGCAGGCGCTACCAGGCCTCGGTGCTGGAGTACCGCCTCGGCGGCCGCGACATCAGCGAGGTGCTGGCCATGTCGGTGATCGAGGCGGAGGAGTTCTTCGGCGCGGGCGCGGCGAGCGTCCCGGCCGCACACGCCGTCCTCGTGCGGCTGGCCCAGGTCGGGCTCGGCTACCTCAGCCTCGGCCAGCCCCTGACCACCCTGTCCGGCGGCGAGCGGCAGCGCCTCAAGCTGGCCACCCACATGGCCGGCAACGGCGGGGTCTACGTCCTCGACGAGCCCACCACCGGCCTCCACCTCGCCGACGTCGAGCAGCTGCTCGGCCTGCTCGACCGGCTCGTCGACTCCGGCACGTCGGTCATCGTCGTCGAGCACCACCAGTCGGTGATGGCGCACGCCGACTGGATCATCGACCTCGGCCCCGGGGCCGGGCACGACGGCGGCCGGGTCGTCTTCGAGGGCACGCCCGCCGACCTCGTCGCCGACCGCTCCACCCTCACCGGCGAGCACCTCGCCGCCTACGTCGGCGGCTGACCGAGGAGACCCCATGGACATCTCCATCCACGCGAGCTTCCTGCCCCAGAACGACCCGGACGCAGCCCTGGCCTTCTATCGCGACATCCTCGGCTTCGAGGTCCGCAACGACGTCGGATACGGCGGGTTGCGCTGGATCACCGTCGGTCCTCCCGGCCAGCCGGGCACGTCGATCGTCCTGCACCCGCCGGCGGTCGACCCCGGCATCACCGAGGAGGAGCGCCGCACCGTCGTCGAGATGATGGCCAAGGGCACCTACGGCATCATCCTCATGGCCACCGCCGACCTCGACAGCACCTTCGACCGGGTGCAGGCAGGCGGCGTCGACGTCGTCCAGGAGCCCATGGAGCAGCCGTACGGGGTGCGCGACTGTGCCGTCCGCGACCCCGCGGGCAACCTGATCCGCATCCAGGAGCTGCGCTGATCCCTCCCCCGGTGCTCGGCTAGCCGCGGTCCTCGGGTACGACGTGGATGGCGGCCTCCTCGGCGGATTCGTCGTCGTCCTCGCCGTCGTCGCCGTCCTGCTCGCGGCCGGGCCGGTCGGGCTCCTCCTCGGCGAGGCGCTCGTCGAGGGTGTCGCGGTGGTATTTGTCACCGATGTCCGGAACCCGGGCGCGGGAGACGTCGACCTCCTCGCCCTCGTCCCCCTCCACCTCGGCGGGATCGGGCTCCTCGGAGCCGGAGATGACGTCGCTGTCGGCGGGGACGTCGTTCCAGGGCGCGTCGCGCTCGCTCATGTGCTCACCTTCCCGTGGGTTGTGGCGGATCGTCGAGAAAGTCGGCGCTGGGCACGAAGTAGAGGCTGCCCGTGGTCGCGGTGGAGAAGTCGAGGATGCGGTCGTGGTTGCCGGGCGGCTTGCCGACGAACATGTTGTGCAGCATCTGCTCGGTGACCGCCGGCGTGCGCGCGTAGCCGATGAAGTAGGTGCCGAAGTCGCCGCTGCCGACGGCGCCGAAGGGCATGTTGTCGCGCAGGATCTGGCGCTCGTCGCCGTCCTCGACGATGGTGTTGAGGGCGACGTGCGAGTTGGTCGCCTTCTCGGGCAGCTCGACGTCGTTGAGCTTGCGGCGTCCCACCGCGCGCTCCTGCTCCTCGACGCTCAGCGCGTTCCAGGCGTCGAGGTCGTGGACGTACTTCTGCACGATGACGTAGCTGCCGCCGGCGAACTGAGCGTCCTCGTCGCCGACGATCACGGCGTCGCGCGCATCAGGACCCAGCGGGTTCTCGGTGCCGTCGACGAAGCCGAGCAGGTCGCGCTGGTCGAAGTACTTGAAGCCGTGCACCTCGTCGACGACGCGGGCATGTCCCGCCAGGCGCTCGGTGAGCTGGATGGCCATCTCGAAGCACATGTCGAAGCGATGGGCGCGGATGTGGAAGTGCAGGTCGCCGGGTGTGGCCACCGCGGTGTGCCGCGCCCCGCGCATCTCCGCGAAGGGATGCAGCCCCGCCGGGCGTGGCGTCCCGGCGAAGAGGCGATCCCACATCGCCGACCCGATGCCGACAACGCAGCTCAGCTCACCGGCGGGGATGCGAAAGCCCACGGCGCGCACCAGGGCTGCGATGTCGGGCAGCAGGTCGCGCACCGTGTCCTCACCACCGCCGTCGACGGTGAGGACGAGGAAGATCGCCGCCTCGGTCAGCGGCGTCAGGATGTTCTGCGGCTCTGCTGCGCCGCCGCTCATGCCGTGGCCCGTCCGGTGACGGCCGCGGCGGCGGGGGTGCCGTCGCTCTGCGGGCGCAGCACCGGCGTCTGCTGCCGCGGCAGGCCGGTGACCTGGAGGATCTCGTCCTCCGCCAGCGTCTCCTTGGCGAGCAGCGCATGTGCCAGCGTGTCGAGCTGCGCGCGATGCTCGCGCAGCAATGACATCGCCTGCTGCATGCACTCGTCGAGGATGCGGCGCACCTCGGCGTCGATGAGCTGCGCGGTGGCCTCGCTGTAGGGACGGGCCGCGGTGAGCGGCCCCTGCCCGTCGACCTCGCCGAGGTTGACCGGGCCGAGCCGGTCGCTCATGCCCCAGCGCGCGACCATCTCGCGGGCAAGGTGGGTCACCTGCAGCAGGTCGTTCTCGGCACCGGTGGTGACGATGCCGTACACCACCGACTCGGCCGCGCGCCCGCCCAGCGCCGCGGCAATCCGCGCGCGCAGGTAGTCCTCGGGGTAGTTCTGGCGATCGTCGACCGGCGACTGCACGGTGGCGCCCAGCGCCCGGCCGCGCGGCACGATGCTGACCCGTCGCACCGGGTCGCTGCCCGGGATGAGCAGTCCCAGCAGCGCGTGGCCGCTCTCGTGGTACGCGATGCGCTCGCGGTCCTCGGGCAGGAGCACGATGCGTCGCGCGGTGCCGAGCTGGATCTTCTCCAGGGCGGCGACGAAGTCCTCCATGACCACGGCGTCGCGACCCTCGCGTGCAGCCAGCAGCGCCCCTTCGTTGACGAGGTTGCGCAGGTCGGCGCCGACCAGTCCCGGTGTCATCTGCGCCACGGTGTCGAGGTCGACGTCCGGCGCCAGCGGCACGTCCTTGGCGTGGATGCTCAGGATCGCGGCGCGGCCGACGCGGTCGGGCGGCGACACCACCACGCGCCGGTCGAAACGTCCAGGCCGCAGCAGGGCTTCGTCGAGCACGTCGGCGCGGTTGGTGGCGGCGAGGACGATGACGCCCTGCTGCGCGTCGAAGCCGTCCATCTCGGTGAGGATCTGGTTGAGCGTCTGCTCCTGCTCGTCGTGGCCGCCGATGCGCACCGCGGTGGCGCGGCTGCGTCCCACGGCGTCGAGCTCGTCGATGAACACGATCGCGGGCGCTGCGGCGCGCGCCTTCTGGAAGAGGTCGCGCACGCGCGCCGCGCCGACGCCGACGATGGCCTCGACGAACTCGCTCGCCGAGATCGAGAAGAAGGGCACCTTGGCCTCGCCGGCGACGGCGCGGGCCAGCAGCGTCTTGCCGGTTCCCGGCGGTCCGACCAGCAGCACACCCTTGGGAACCTGGCCGCCGAGGCGCTGGTACTTCCCCGGTTCTCGCAGGAAGTCGACGACCTCGACCAGCTCCTCCTTGGCGTCGTCGATGCCGGCGACGTCGGCGAAGGTCGTGCCGGGTCGCTCGGCGTCGTAGACGCGCGCATTGCTGCGGCCGAAGCCCATGATGCCGGCGCCACCGGTGGCGCGCGCGGCCGCGCGGCTGAGCAGGATGAAGCCGCCGATGAGCAGGATGGTCGGCCCGAAGCTGAGCAGGATGGTGAGCAGCACGTTCTGCGACGGCTGCTGCGCGGTGACCTGCACCTTGTGGGCTTCGAGCAGCGTCTCCAGGTTGTCGCCGGAGGTGGCCGCGCCGGGGAGGGTGGCGAAGTCGGGCACCACGGTGTGGAAGTCCACCGAGCTGGTGCTGCTGCCCGGCGCGGCGACCGCCTTCTTGGCGGTGCCGTCGATGGACGCACCGGTGGCGGTGATGCTGACCACGTTGTCCGCGGTGACCTGGTCCTTGAAGGTGGTGTAGGGGATGGTCACCCGGCTGGTGCTGCCCGTCGGCACCACGTTGGCGATGATGATGTTGATGGCCAGGAGCCCCAGGGCCACCCAGATCCACCGGCGGGCCAGCGCGGGGTTGCGCTGCGGCGCGGACCCACCCTGGGGCGGACGGCTGGGGGGAGGGGGGTTGGTCGTGCCGGGCATGTGCTTCTCCTGCTGTCCAAGCAGTCTCTCATGTCCCGGTACGGGTCGCCGCCCGGTTGCCCGGGCCGGGCTCGCTGGATACGATGCTGGGCATGGCCGCCGAGGCGTGGCTCGCCCAGCTCTCCACCCAACTGCCTCGCCACCACGAGGTCCTGCAGCGCCTGGTCGAGGGCGTGCGGCGCGAGCCGCGGGTGGTCCAGCTCTCCATCGGCTGCTCCGTGGTGCGTGGCACCGGCGACGAGCTGTCCGACCTCGACGTCGAGATGTCGCTCGAACCCGAGGCGTGGCCATCCGGTCTCGACCTGGTCGAGCCGCTGCTGCGCTCGGCCGGCGAGGTCGTCGACGTCCTGCACCATCACATGGAGGGCGCCCCGCAGGGCCGGCGCACCGCGGCGATCTATGCCGGCGGGGTGCAGGTCGACCTCATGGTCTGGCCGGTGACCGTGTGGTCAGGAATGCACCCTGCGAACACGGTGATCCTGCACGCCACGCGCCAGGTCTTCACCCGGCCGTGGGACCCGGCGGCGGCTGCGCCATCGGCCGCGCAGGTGCACGAGTGGTACTTCCTCGGCTGGTGGGCACTGCTCGACGCCGACAAGTACCTGCGCCGCGGATCGGCGTGGGAGGCGCGGCAGCGGCTGGAGGAGGCGCGCACCGCGGCGTGGCGACTCGCCGCGGCCGCACAGGGTCTGCCCCATCCGGAGTACGGCGTGACCACGCTGCTCGACGCGCCCGCGCCGCAGCTTCCCCCCGGCGCCGAGGCGACGGCGACGGACGTCGACCTCGACGCGCTGCGCACGGCGGTGCAGCGCTGTGCAGACTTCCTCGACGCGCAGTGGGCGCAGGCGCCGTCGCCCATTGCGACATGGGCGCGGCAGCGACTCACGAGGGCAGCACCACATGTCTGATCACCGCAGCGACGACACTTCCGGAGTGGTCATCAAGTCGAGCCCCTGGTCGGTGGTCGAGACGGTCGCGCGCCTCGAAGCAGCCATCGCCGCGCGCGGCATGAAGCTCTTCGCCGTGATCGACCACAGCGGCGAGGCAGAACGTGCCGGGCTCGAGCTGCGCGACACCAAGGTGGTGATCTTCGGCAGTCCGCAGGCGGGAACCCCGGTGATGCAGGCGGCGCCCCTGGCCGCCCTCGACCTGCCACTCAAGGTGCTGGTGTGGGACGACGCCGGCCAGACGCAGCTGGCCTACACCGCCCCCGCGACGCTGGCAGCGCGCCACCACCTCGACGGCGAGCTGGCCCGCCGCCTCATGGGCATCGAGGCGCTGACCTCAGCGGTCCTCGAGGAAGCCTAGGATCGCCTGCGCCAGCGCCTGCGGCGCGTCGATGGGCACGTAGTGGTTGGCGCCGTCGAGCACGACCAGCCGCGCGCCCGGCCAGCGCGACACCACGCGATCGCGCAGCACCTGCGGAGTGAAGTTGGGATCGTCGGCACCGCCGACCACCAGCGTGGGCAGGTGGATGTCACCGAGGTCGGCGGCGAAGCGGCAGCCTCGCCAGGCGTCGAGGCCTTCACTGACGGCCGGCTGCGAGACGTCGCAGGAGTCCGCGACCAGCTCGCGCCAGCGCTCCTGCGACAGCGGCGCGCTGACGTAGTCGCGCATGAAGCGCTCGGCATTCTCTGCGGTGGAGGTGGCCGCGCGGAACTCCACGACCACGCTGTCGGGAAGGTCGACGCCGTCGGCGGGGACCGGCGCCACCAGCACCTGGGCGTCGAGCCGGCGGTGATTGCCAACCGCGTAGCGCTGCACGATGGCACCGCCCATCGAGTGGCCGGCGATGGCGAATCCGTCCCACCCCAGCGCGCGCACCGCGGCGTCGACGTCGGCTGCATGGCGTTCGATGCTGTAGCCCGACTCCGGCCTGTCCGATCCGCCCGCGCCGCGCAGGTCGAGTGTGGCCACAGTGCAGTCGCGGCCGGCCAGTGCGGGGATCACGTACGACCAGACCGCCGAGGACACCATCCAGCCGTGCACCAGGAGCACGCGTCGCGTCCCCTCCCCCGCCACGGTGAGGCGCAGGCGCACACCGTCGTCGGCGACAACCTCCACGCGCGTGCTCAGGCGAGCGCGGCCGCGACCGCCGCGTCCCACTCGGTGCGGGCGGCGATCAGCGACTTCATGCGCATCACGATGCTGGGACGGCTGAAGCCGACCGCTGCGACAACGCGTCCGCCGCGACGGTAGAGCACAACCGGGCGGTCGTCGCGCGTCGGGTGGTGGATCGTCCGCACGGCGTCGTGCCCGGCTGCGTGGCCCACCATCTGCAGCTTGACGCCGTGCTGGTCCGACCAGAAGTAGGGTACCGTCGGCGCCTCTTGGTCGGGCGCGCGGTCGAGGATGGCAGCGGCGGCGACCGTGCCCTGCTCGGACGCGTTGGTCCAGTGCTCGACGCGCAGGTGGGCGTCGAACAGCGGGTTGTGGCAGCGGGCGACGTCGCCGACGGCGAAGACGCCGGGCACCGCCGTCCGGCACCGCGCGTCGGTGACCACACCGTCGTCGAGGTGCACTCCCGACCCCTGCAGCCAGGCCACCGCGGGTCGCACGCCGACGCCGACGACGAGCAGGTCGGTGTCGAGGATTGCGCCGTCGGAGAGTCGCAAGCGGCGCACACCGGCGCCGTCGCTGTCGACGCCAGCGACGTCGACGCCGAAGCGCAGTTCCACGCCGCTGTCGCGGTGCAGCCGCGCGCAGAGCCTGGCGACGTCGTCACCGAGCACGTGCGCCAGCGGCGCGGAGGCGCGGTCGACAAGCGTCACGTCGAGCCCCATCGCGCGCGCTACCGAGGCCACCTCGGAGCCGATGAATCCGGCACCGAGGACGGTGACGCGCGGACGCGCCGACAGTGCGGCGCGCAGGCGCAGGCAGTCGTCGAGGGTGCGCAGCAGGAACACGTTCGGCGCCGGCGGGATCGCCGGCAGTTGCACGGCGTCGGAACCGGTGGCGATGACCAGCGCGTCGTAGCTCAGCGCCGTGCCGTCGTCGAAGCTGACCCTGCGTGCGCGCACGTCGGCGGCGACGGCGCGGCGGCCGAGCAGCATCTCGACGTCGAGGCTGTCGACGCCCTGCGCTGGCCTGCGCAGCCATGCGTCCTCGACCTCCCAGCGCCCGCTGAGCAATTCCTTGCTCAGCGCGGGACGGCTGTACGGTGGGTGCGCCTCGGCGCCGGCGAGCACGATGCCACCGTCGAAGCCGCGCTCGCGCAGCGCCTCGGCGGTGCGCAGACCGGCGAGCCCCGCCCCCGCGATGACCACCCGCACCGTGATGCGCCGCCGCTCAGTCGGAGTCGCTGAGGGACAGGGCGAGCACCGGGCACGAGGCGACCGCCTGGCGCACGTCCTGCATCCGCTCGGGACCGGGCTCCTCGACGAGGATGTTGAGGTTCATCTCGTCGTCCACCTCGAAGATGTCGGGGGCGATGCCCATGCACACGCCGTTGCCGTCACATTTGTCCCAATCCACGACGATCTTCAAGGCTTCAGCTCCTGGGGGCGGTTGTAGCTGCGGGAGTGCGGGTCTTCCTCACCGGCGTGGTGGCCACGCCGCGCAGGATCAGGTCGACGTCGAGGCGCACGCGCTCGACGAGGTCGAAGGGCACGGTCAGTGGTCCGGTGCGCAGCCAGGCGGCCTTTGCCGAGTAGTACGCGGCGTGCACCAGGCGGGCCACCGCCTCGGCGTTGACCGCGCTGTCGAACTCGCCGCTGTCGATGCCGGCGCGGACCAGCTCGCCGAGCACCACCTCCATCGGTGGCGTCTCGTCGCGCATGATCTCGGTGTCGGCGAGGAACTGGCGCAGGCTCATCTCGGCCATCACCCGCGCCTCGGGTGAGGTCTGCCCGTTGAGCAGGGCGAGCTCCTCGATGAGTCCGACGATGGCCTGGCGCGCGCTGCGGCCGGGCGGTGCGCCATCGCGGTAGCGCGAGATGGCCACGTCGCGGCGGTGATGGCAGAGGGCGAGAACGGCGTCGCTCTTCTTGGCGAAGTAGGCGAAGAACGTGCCCTTGCCGATGTCGGCCGCCTCGGCGATGTCGGCGATGGTGGTGTCGTCGTAGCCGACGGTGAGGAAGAGGCGCCAGGCGGAGCGCAGGATCACCGACTTGGTGTGCTGGCGCTTGCGGGTGCGCCGGTCGACGTCGTCGTCGGGCGACTCGCAGAGCCACTCGTCGATCAGCGTCTCGACGCGCTGGACGTCGACGTCGATGCGCCGCACGTCGAAGGCCGACGGGCGGACGCCGATCACCTCACCGGTGGGCGTGCCGGCAACCGCAGTGGTGCTGCTCATAGGGCTCATCCTCCAACCGCAACAGTAACCCGCCCGGTGCTGCCGTGCCGGGCAGCGTGCAGCGCCGTGTTGATCTCGGCGAGCGGCCAGCTCGGACCCACCGCCGCCTCGAGGTCGAGCTGGCCGCCGCGCCACAGCGCGACCATGCGTTCGACCTCGCGGCGCGGCACACCCGAGCCCATGAAGCTTCCCTTGACGGTGCGCTCGCCGGTGGCCAGCGCCGCGGTGGACACGGCGATGCGATCCTGTGCCGCGGGCGCCAGACCGGCCAGCACCAGCGTGCCGCCGGGGCGAGATATCGCCAGGCCGCGTTCGATCATGGCCACGTCACCGGTGGCGTCGAGGACGTGGTCGGCACCGATGCCACCGGTGAGGTCGGCGACGACCTGCTCCAGCTCCCTATCCTCACTGCCGACGACGGCGTGCGCACCGAATCGCTGCGCCTGGCGGCGCCGCGGTGCAACCGGATCGACACCGACGATGAGTCGCGCACCGGCGATGCGCGCCGCCTGCACCATGGCGCCGCCGACGCCACCGAGTCCGAGCACCACCACCGTCGCGCCCGGTTCCACGCCCGCGGTGTTGAACACCGCGCCGACGCCGGTCATCACCGCGCATCCGACCACGGCGGCGAGATGCATCGGCATGTCGTCGGGAATCGGGATGGCGCCGGCCTGCGGGACGATGCAGTACTCGGCGAACCCGGCGAGCCCGACGCCGCGGTACACGGTGCGGCCGCGATGGGTGAGCCGGCTGTCGCCGTCGGACATCAGGCCGGTGGCCCAGCCGAGCGACGCCGAGCAGAGCTGCTGCTGGCCGCGCAGGCACCAGTAGCAGGTGCCGCAGGGCGGCCGCGGGTTGAGCAGCACGCGAGTCCCCGGCGCGATGGAGTGCACGTCGCGCCCGACCTCGGCGACGACGCCGGCGACCTCGTGCCCGCAGATGGCGGGCATGGGAAAGGGCAGCAGCCCCTCCATGATGTGCAGGTCGGTGGCACAGACCGCCGCGGTGTCGACGCGCACCAGCACCTCGCCGGGCGCGGGGTCGGCGATGTCGACGTGGTCGAGGAGCACCTCGTGTCCGGGCGTCTCGACGAGCGCTGCCAGCATGGTGTGGGCCACGGTTCAGCCGTCCGCCATGGAGAGGAACTCGTCGACGGCGTGCTGGTCGCCGTAGTGCAGCCAGATCTCGCGGATGGACTCCTCGTCGACGTGCATGATCAGGGCGAGGCGCCAGCTCAGCGTGACGCCGGCGTGCGTCGCGGTGACCTGGGAGAGCGCCACCACGTGCTCGGCGCTGCTGGTGACGTCGTGCACCTGCACGCGCAGCGTCCCGCCGGTGTACTCGCTGAGACGCCGCAGGTAGCCGGCGACCGCCTGCTTGCCGTCGTAGGTGCTCGCGAACGGGCTGCGCCCGGGGAAGTGGTAGACGACGTCGTCGTGCAGCATCGCGGCCGCGCCCTCGCCGTCGCCGCGGTCGATGGCGGCGAAGTAGCCGCGCACCACGGACTCGCGTCCCCCGCTCATGCCACCGCCCGGACGCGGCGCCGCGAGACGCGCGAGAGGGTTATCGCCACCACCAGGGCGCCGCCGTAGAAGATGTTCTGCACGTAGGTCTCGGCGCCGAGGATGACCAGGCCGGTGATGCCCGCGACCAGGAAGTACACGGCGATGAAGGCGCCCCAGGCGTTGAAGTCGCCGGGCACGATGCTGGTGGCGCCCAGGAAGGCCGCGGCGTATGCGGGCAGCAGGAAGGAGAGTCCGGAGGTGGGATCGGCGCCACCGGTGGTGCCCGCATAGAGCACACCGGCAAGCGCGCTCATCAATCCCGCGACGACGAAGGCGAGAAAGCGGATGCGCGAGACGCCGATGCCGCTGAGCCGGGCCACGTTGCGGCCGCGGCCGACGATGAGCAATCGCCGCCCTGCCACGGTGTGCTGGAACACGTACCACATCACCACCGTTGCGGCCAGCCCGTAGTAGAACGCGAGCGGGATGCCGAGGAAGGTGCGCACGATGACGTTGTCGACGAGATGGTCGGAGACACCGCTGAGCGTCTGCGAGCCGCTGATGTCGAGGACGATGCCCTGCAGCACGGTGCCGACGCCGAGGGTGACGATGAAGGAGTCGACGCCCAGCTTGACGGCGAAGAAGCCGTTGACGGCGCCCACCACCAGGCCCATCAGCAGCGCCAGCAGCACGGTGGGAACGATGGGCAGGCCGTACTTGGCGTTGATCACCGCCACCATCATTCCGGAGAGGGTGAGCACGCCGGCGATGGAGAGGTCGTAGTCGCCGGCCTTGAGCACCGGCAGCAGCCCGACGGCCAGCACCACCAGCACCGCCTGCGACCCGAACATCGAGCCGAAGTTGCTGAGGGTGAGGAACGACGACGGCTTCAGCGCGCCGAAGACGGCGATGACGGCGAGCCAGCAGATGAGCAACGCGAAGCGCTCCAGCACGGCGCCGCCGACGCGCAGCCGCTCAGGCATTGAGTGCTCCCGCTGCGGCGCCGACCGCATCGCCGGCGTGCCGTGCGGCGCTGATCTGTTCCTTGCTCAACGGTGCGACCAGATCGCGCACCACGCGCCCGCGGGCCACCACCAGCACGCGATCGCAGAGGGCGGCGAGGAACTCGGTGTCCTCGTCGGCGCAGAGGATGGGCAGCCCGGCGCGAGCGCGGGCGCGCAGCGTCTGCACGATCTCGGCGCGCACGCCGACATCGACGCCCTGGGTGGGCTCGTGGAGCAGCAGCAGCGAGGGATCGCGCCACAGCCACTTGGCGAGCAGCACCTTCTGCTGGTTGCCGCCGCTCAGCGCGTCGAGGCGCAGGCCCGGGTCCGGCGGGCGGACGCGAAACTCCTGCAGGTGGGCGACGCAGCGCTGGTGCAGGCCGCGGTCGTCGAGCCGGCGGGCGCGGCGGCGGAAGTCGCCGAGCACCTGCATGGTGAGGTTCTGCTCCACGGTCAGGTCGGGGATGCAGCCGCCGTCGAGGCGGTCGGCGGGGACCAGGGCGATGCCGCGCTGGACCGCGGATTCGGGCGTCATCGCGCGCAGCGGATGCACCGCGTCGTCCAGGCCCAGCGCGCCGTGCTCGGCGCGGATGGCGCCGAACAGCAGGTAGGGGATGCTCTCGTGCCCGCTGCCGCGCAGCCCGGTGACACCGAGGATCTCACCGCCGTTGACCGAGCACGAGAAGTCCTCGATGCCACCACCGCGCAGGCCGGAGACGTGCACGCGCGACTGCGGCGCGATCTCTGCTGCCGCGGCGCCGCCGTGCGCATGCTCGGGAGCGGCCGACCCCGTCACCGCTTCGACCAGCTGCGCCTTGGACGCCGCACGAGTGGAGATGCGCTCGCGGACCACGCCGTCGCGCAGCACGGTCACCTCGTCGGTGACCTCGAGCACCTCGTCGAGGTCGTGCGACACCATCAGCACCGCTCCCCCGCCGCGCGCGATGGCGCGGATGAGACGCAGCAGCGACACCGTCTCCACCTGGGGCAGGAAGGCGGTCACCTCGTCGAGCACCAGCAGTGGCGGGCTGCCATCGCCGGCACCGCGCTCGCGGATGTCGTGCAGCGCGCGCACCACGGCGAGCAGTGCACGCTGCACGCGGGTCAGCTCGGCGACGGGCGTCCGCGGGTCGACGTGCAGGTCGTGCTCGGCGAGCAGCGCCGCCGCCTCGTCGCGCAGCCGCCGCCACGGCACCCGGTCGAAGCCACCCCTGGTGGCGAACGAGGTTGCGTAGAGGTTCTCCAGCACCGACAGCGACGGCACCAGGCCGAGGTCCTGGTGGACGAAGCCGATGCCGCGGTTGCGCAGCTCCGCCGCCGAGGCGGGGAGCGGGACGGGCGTCCCGTTGACCGTCAGAGATGCCCCCGGCTCCGGGCTGTGATACCCGGAGAGGATCTTGATCAACGTGGACTTGCCCGACCCGTTCTCCCCGAGCAGACCGTGCACCTCGCCTGCTTCGACGCGCAGGCCGGCGTCGTGCAACGCCCAAGCCTGGCCGAAACGCTTGCCGGCGCCCCTCAGGTCGAGGACCGGAGGGCGATCTGCTGCCATCGACGGGATTCTCCTGTCAGTGCATCCGGAGCGTCAGCCGACGCCCCAGAGCTTTTCGTAGCCGTTGTTGTAGCCGTTGCCGTAGCCGGCGGTGAACACCGGCGGGTTGCCGGCGTCGCCTGCGTTGGACTTGTCGAAGACGTAGAGGGGGATCTTCTGGTCCTGCACGGGAGCCAGACCGAGGGCGATGCGCATCTCGCTGTCGAGGATGGCGCGACCGGCCCAGGCCAGCGGCTCGCCCAGGTCCATGTCGACCTTGCCCTGCTGGACCAGCTGGATGGCGTTGGGATCGCCGTTGAAGGTGGCGATGTGCACCTTGCCGGCCTTGCCGGCAACCTGGACGCCGGCGACGGCGAAGGAGGCCATGCCGTCGTAGATCGGGATGATGTAGTTGATGTTGGGATCACGGGCGAGCGCGCCGCTGACGGTGGTGCTCACCTTCTGCGCCCAGTCGATGGCGGGCACGTTGCTGTAGGAGAACTGGCACTTGGCGCAGCGCGCCGCGAACTCGTCCTTGAGGCCGGGGACCAGCGAGCCGGTCGAGTAGATGTCGTCCGCGGTGATCACCAGCACGTCGGCGTTGCCGCCGCTGTTGGCCACCACCCAGTCGGCGAGGAGCTGTCCCGCCTCCTTGTAGCGCACCGGCACCGCACCGTCCAGCGGGAAGGGCAGCGCCTGCTCGAGGCCGTTGCTGTGCGAGAGCACCACCTTGGTGCCCGCCGCGCGCGCCTGCTCGATCTGGCTCTGCAGCAGCACCGGGGACATGGCGAGCAGGTCGATCATGGTCGCCTTCTGCTGCATCGCCGAGCTGACACCCTGGATCCACTGCGTCGGGTTGCCCTGGTTCTTCCACTCCGTCCAGTTGATGCCGATCTTCTTGGCGGCATCGGTGATGGTCGCCTCCAGGTTGGCGGTGAAGGGGAAGATGCTGGCCACCGGGATGCTGACGAAGGTCTTGCCGGCCAGCTGCTTGGCGTCGAAGGCAGGACCGGGCGCCTGGAACACAGGCTGCTGCTTGTACTTGGCGATCTGGGCCTGCGCGTAGGCGACGTTGGCGTCGGCGGCCGCCGACGGCGATCCACCGCCGCCTCCGGTGTCGCTGCTGCCGCAGGCTGCCAGCAGCAGGGCCGCCACCGAGGAAAGTTTGAGAACTCTGGACACAGGCATTACCCCTGGGTGAGAAGGTTGGACATCGAAGTGACACTCCATCGGCTGTAGTCGACTGCCCGCCGGCTACGGTCCCGCCGTGTCGGTGCTTCCCCGCCGTCGCGGTCGTGGCGCCACGTGCGCGGGCTCAGCGTCGCTCGCGCCACTCCCAACTCCAACCCGCTCACCTCGGCGAGCACGCCGTCCTCGGGATAGCCTCGGTCGCACGGGGTGAGCACCGCGGACCGTCCCACTCCTGGGCGCAGGGGTGCGCCCACGTCGCCGACCAGGCTCGCGTGCACGGCGCAGACCTGGTTCTCGATGCAGCGCGCATGCAGGCAGTGGCGGACACGCCAGAACCCGCGCTGCGCGAAGGTGTATGCCGGACAGAGGATGAGGTCGGCGCCGCGCGCCGCCAGCGCGGTGGCGACCTCGGGAAACTCGGCCTCGTAGCAGACGGCCACGCCCACGGTGCACGACGGCAGCTCGACCACGCAGAGGTCGTCGCCCTCGGTGTCGCACCAGTTGCGCTCGTCGCCGAACAGGTGGGTCTTGGCGTGGCGGTGCACGGTGCCGTCGGCGAGGAAGAGGTGGGCGACGTTGCGCACCCGCCCGTCGGAGCCTTCGACCAGGTGCGTCCCCGCGAGGATGGTGGCGTTGCGCTGCCGCGCCGCGTTCTGGAACAGGGTCACGTAGTCGTCGGTGTAGCGACCGATGCGCGCGTAGTCCCTCTCCTGCATTCCGCGCCAGCCACCCAGGCTGGTGAACAGCGAGAGGGTGAGGTACTCGGGGAACACCACCACGTCGGCGCCGGCGGCCATGTCGAGCGCCCGCTCGACCTCGATGGCGAAGTCGGCGAAGTGGCGGTGCACGGCCAGCGGCCACTGCACCGCGGCCACGCTGACCTCGCCGGATGCGCCGGCACGCTGCTGCATCAGTGCGCGCTCCGCGTCCGCGGCAGGCTGATCGTGCCCAGCGCCTGGTAGGGGTGCACCGCCATCCAGTGACGGGCGATCTCCTCGCGCCGGCACACCCAGACGTCGTCGAAACGGGCGACGTGGGCGAGAAACTGCTCCAGCGCCTTGGCCCGGCCGGGGTGGCCGATCATCCGGCAGTGCAGGCCGACGCTCATCATCTTGGGAGAGGTCTCGCTCTCGGCGTAGAGGACGTCGAAGGCGTCGCAGAGGTAGACGGCGAAGTCCGCGGCGGTGACGAACCCGGGCGATGACGCGTACTTCATGTCGTTGGTGTCGAACGAGTACGGCACCACCAGGTGCGGGGTGGCGTCGACCATCACCCAGTAGGGCAGGTCGTCGTCGAGGGACTCGGAGTCGTAGATGAAGCCGCCGCTCTCGACGACGAGGCGGCGCGTGTTGGGGCTCGACCTGCCGGTGAACCAGCCCACCGGCGCCCTGCCCGTGGTCTGGCGGATGGCCTCGACCGTCCTGGCGATGTGCTCGCGCTCCACCGCCTCGCTGACGTACTGGTAGTTGATCCAGCGATAGCCGTGCCCGGCCACCTCGTAGCCGAACTCGGCGAAGGCGGCGCCCGCCTCCGGATACAGCTCCAGGGCGAGGCCGCAGGCGAACACCGTCACCGGCACGCCGTGCTGCTGCACGATGCGGACCGCCCGCCATAGGCCGGCGCGCGTGCCGTACTCGTACATGCTCTCCGCGCTGCGGTGGCGCATGCCGAGCACCGGCGACGACCCCGGCATCTCGTGCATGTACGCCTCGGAGGAGGCGTCGCCGTTGGCCACGCTGAGCTCGGCGCCCTCCTCGTAGTTGAGGACGATGCTGACCGCAAGCTTGGCGCCGCCCGGCCACTGCGCGTCCGGCGGGGTGCGGCCGTAGCCGCGCAGGTCGCGCAGGCTCCCGTTCGCCCCTACCATGGCTGCTGCGGCACCCCGGTTCGCGGATCGCGCTCGGACACGACGCTCTCGCCGGTCCCCTTGCCCCGAATCTCCACGGGGTCGCCCTCCAGCGGTGTGAACGTGCCCAGCACGTCGAGCAGGTAGTTGGGCAGCGGCTGGCCGCGCCGCACCGTGGACGCGTCGAGCCGCGGCCCGGCGACCTGCACCGCGTAGTCGATGCGCCCGTGGTCGGCGTCGACGCTGCACGTCCAGCGCTGCGGCACCGGCACACCGTCGCCGTCCGCGAAGTCCTCGTAGCGCAGCGACAGCGTTCCCTTGTGGTACCGGCCGTCGGGGAAGTCGGTCACCGCCTCGCTGAGGATGACGTCGCCCTGGCGATCGACGATGTGCCAGGCGAACATGCCGAACTCCTCGTTCAGCATCAGGCAGTTGTATTCCCAGAAGCCCATGCCGGCGCTCGTCGGGCTCTTGAAGACGCGGCCCATGGGATGGTCGAGCGAGCCGACGCCGGAGAACCTGGTGCGCTCGCCGCGGTGGGTGAACACACCCTCGAAGCGCACGTTGGGACAGACGACGGTGACCCAGCTGGTGCCGCGCAGCGCCATGTCCGGCGACCAGTGGCTGAGCGAGAGGGTCCCGGTCAGCTCCAGTGACGACTCGCCGTCCTCGCTGGCCATGGCGCACTGCAGCGTCGGCCAGCTGCACTCGAAGCGCACCAGCCTGGGCAGCTCGATGTGCAGGCGCCGGTGGCTGTGGCGGAAAGCGTGGCGATGGAGGCCCTGGCGCAGGTATCCCACCGACCGCTCGCGCCCCACCAGCTCGAAGCGGTAGAGGCTGAAGTCGGTGTCAGGCACCACGTCCTGGAATCCCCAGTCGTAGCCGTCGTTGACGCCCAGGCTGAGGCCGAACACGATGGCCTCGAAGGGTCCGTCTCCGTGCAGTCCGCCGAAGAACCAGTAGCCGTCGAAGTCGTGCTCGGGGAAGCGAACCCTCAGCTCGTCGTCGCCGAGGGCCTCAGCCTCGTGGGGCATGTGCCGCGTCCCCAACTGCAGCGGCGGTCCGGGGTGCGGCGGCGCCCATCACCTCGTCGACGTACGAACGGTAGCGCTTGAGCAGCCAGCGGTTCTGCTGCACCAGGGTCTCCTCCTGGTAGGAGTAGCGACCCGGGCGGCGGAAGCGCGAGCGCATGCCGCGCTGCACCGACTCGTCGGCCCTGGTGTCCTGGTCGTTGTACATCACGATGCCGTCGACGGTCGCCTTGTGCAGGTGCTCGAACATCGGCAGCCTGGTGGTCTCGGGCGGATAGCACATGCCGATGCGCAGCGTCATCGTCTCCGGCCCGGTGGGCAGCACCAGGTAGTAGAAGACGTAGTCGGGCATGGCGCCCATGAACAGCGTCGGCGGCATGGTGGCGAAGACGACGCGCTGGCGATCCTCGTCGGACAGCGTGGAGATCGGCGGGAAGTAGGCGCGCTCGCTGGCGTTGAAGCCGCCGTCGATGTGGTAGAAGCCGGTGGGGTGGAAGATGGCGCCGTCGTCGTCGTCCCAGTCGGCGAAGCTGGCCAGGCGGACGTGGGCAAAGTCGTGGATGGTGATGTGCAGGGAGGCGGTGTGGTACGGCTCGATGCCGTTCTCCAGCATGCCCTTCCAGTTCCAGCGGTTGCCCGGGATGTCCAGCGTCGGCATGCTGACCATCTCGTCCATGTGGTACGGCGCGAACACCTTCTCCAGCTTGTGCAGGCTGGGACGGAGCGGCGCGGCGTTGGGGTCCATGTTGGCGAAGATGAAGCCGTTCCACAGCTCCACCTTGAGCGGCGCCAGGTACGCCTCCGACTTGAGCACGTCCATGGGCACCGTCTTGCTCATCGACGGCGCGGCCAGCAGGCGGCCGTCGAGCCCGTACGCCCAGGCGTGCAGGGGACAGCGGAACAGCTTGCCGGTGTTGCCCGTTCCCTCGCAGACGATGTGGCCGCGATGCGCGCAGACCGCGGAGACGACGCGGATGTCCATGTTCTGGTCGCGCACGATGACCAGCGGCTCGTCGCCAACGTCGATGCGCACGAAGTCACCGGGGTTGGGCACCGTGTCGGCGCGGCCGAGGCAGAGCCAGGAGCGCGCGAACACGGCCTCCTTCTCGAACTCGTAGAACTCGGCGTCGGCGTAGCACTCCCGCGGCAGCGTCCTGACGTCGGGAAGGTCGACGACCGCCTCCTCGACCTGGTCGAGGATGGACATGATCCGCGGCGACACCTGTGGCATCCACACCACCTCCGGGAGAGGACTGCTGGGGGGGTTGGGCGGGATGCTAGTCGACCGTGGTCGAAAACGCAATAGCTCTAAGTATGACCACAGTCATGTCACCTTCTCAGGATTTCAGCTGCCCTGATCCGGGTCAGGAGATGAGCTCGTCGACCAGCGGGCCGAGCAGGGCGTCGACCTCCTGCAGCGATGACCCGAGGACACGTGCGACCAGCAGGGACGGGCGCGGGGAGGTGGCCGCCCCACTGCTGTGGAGTGCCCTGTTCCAGCGGCGGGCGCGCGTCGTGGCGTCTGGTGTGATGGCGACGGCGGTGCCGAGGTGGGTGGCTGTGCCCAGCCGCCACGGCTGCCGGGCGTCGTGGAAACCGGTGCGCTCCTCGTAGAGCACCGCGCTGTCGCGGATGACGACCAGGCGCAACACGGCGTCGTGGGCGTGCGCCGTGGCGAGGATCTCCGATGCGGCGGCGCGCGCACCGCGGTCCACATCGACGATGGTGCTGATGCGCAGCCGCGCGCCTTCCATGGCGATGACGCCGGGAGAACGCCAGGTCAGGGTGGCCCCGCGCGCGACGCGCAGCCGTGTCCGGGTTGCGCTGGCGCCGCGGTGCGCGATGGTGGCGCCGACGGCGTGGAGGCGGACGCTCGTGTCCTGCTCGGCGTGCACGTCGACGCGCCAGCGATCGCCGTCGAGCACGCCGCCCTGGGTTTGCACCAGGGTTGCGTCGCAGTGCTGCGCCGTGGTGGCGCGCACCACGCGCCAGGGTGAGCCTGCGGTGGACTCGGAGAGCGCGGTGCCCCGCGGCCCCGCGGAGGTGAACACCAGGCGGCAGGCGGGCGCTCGCGCCGCCGGAGCATGCGCGGCTGGAAGGATTGCCAACGTTGTCACGAGCGGTGCCCATGTGCGTCCGCGTGGTCGTGTGCATGCGCGTGGTCGTGTGTCTGCGCCGAAAAACCCTGCGCGGCGTCAGCTCGCGCCCTTCGGAGCGTGCCGGTCTCATGCTCGCCCAGCCGCGCCCGCACCCAACCCTCGACCGCGTCGACACCGGTCCCACGGCGCAGATCGGTGAAGAGCAGCGCCCGCCCACGACGCAACGCCTCGGCGTCGCGACGCATCACCTCCAGGTCGGCGCCGACGTGCGGAGCGAGGTCGACCTTGTTGATCACCAGCAGATCCGAGCCGCCGGTGCCCGGGCCGCCCTTCCGTGGCACCTTGTCGCCGCCGGCCACGTCGATGACGAACACACTGACGTCGGCGAGCGCGGGCGAGAACGACGCGGCGAGGTTGTCGCCGCCCGACTCGACGAGCACCAGGCGCAGGCCCTGAAAGCGGCGTTCCAGCCTGGCGACCGCCTGCAGGTTGGGCGTGATGTCCTCCCGCACCGCGGTGTGCGGGCACGCGCCCGTCTGCACCGCGGCGATGCGCGCCGACGGCAGGGCGCCGTTGCGCCGCAGGAACAGAGCGTCCTCGTCGGTGAACAGGTCGTTGGTGACCACGGCGAGCTCGACGTCGCCGCGCAGGCGCTCGCAGAGCCGCCAGACCAGCGCGGTCTTCCCCGACCCGACCGGCCCCGCGATGCCGACGCGCATCGCCCTCATGAGGCGAACAACCTTGGCTGCATGTCTGCGTGGCGCATGGCGGCGATCTCCCATCTGCTCAGGAGTGATGGGCGCACCCTGCCGTCCGCGGCACGCGCGACGACCTGCGCGATGTCGGGCGCGAGCTCGGCCACCAGGCGCGTCGCCGTGTCGCCGTCGATGACGCCGAGCCGCACCGCGACCTGGGCCTGGCCGAGCAGCGCCGCGTGCGCATGGCCCGCTGCCGCCGCTTCGACGGGAACCTCTGCACACGCGGCGAGCCAGCCGAGGGCGACGGCGCGATGGCAGCGGCGCACGCCGTACCCGGACAGCTCCAGCAGCCGGGCGCCCGCGCTCAGCGACGCATCGCGCCACTGCGGAACCACCGTATAGCGGTCCATGTGCCGCGACACCGCCCAGGGCGTCACCGCACGATGTGCGCGGGCCAGGTGGGGCAGCTCGACGGCGCCGAGCTGATCGCAGAGCATTCCCCGCAACCACGACGCCACGTCCGCTGCGCCGCCGATGTCGCCGCGGCGCACCGCGCTCTCCCACCCCGTCGAGGCCGTGAACGCGCCCGTCGGCAGCGCCGTGTCGGCGAGCAGCAGCAGGCGCAGCAGCGACTCGACGCGCATCAGAAGAGCTGGTAGCGGCGCGCCAGCGGCACGTCGTCCTGCGGCGTCGAGACCAGGTGCTCGCCGTCCGCCTCGACCCGATACGTCGCCGGGTCGACACTGATCCGCGGCAGCGCGTCGTTGCGCACCATCTCCGCCTTCGACACCGCGCGCGTGCTGCGCACCGCCTCGATCCGCCGGCGCAGTCCGAGCTGCTCCGCCACTCCCCCATCGACCGCCTGCTGCGACACGAAGGTGAGGCAGCTCACCTCAGGCGCCAGCGCGGCGAACATGCGGCGCCCCCACACCGGCTCCGGGGTCGGAATCGAAGCGTTGGGATCGCCCAACGACGCCCAGGCGATCCAGCCGTTCTTGAGCACCAGCGCCGGACGCACCCCGAAGAACGCGGGACGCCACACCACCAGGTCGGCCACCATGCCGGGAGCGACGCTGCCGACCAGGTGGTCGATACCGTGCGCGCGCGCCGGGTTGACGGTCATCTTGGCCAGGTAGCGCAGCACCCGCCCGGTGTCGTCGTGCTCGCCGTCGCCGGGAAGCGGGCCGCGCTGGCGGCGCATCGAGTGCGCGGTCTGGAAGGTGCGCCGCCAGCACTCGCCGATGCGCCCCATCGCTTGCGAATCGCTCGACAGCATGCTGATCGCGCCCATGTCGTGGAGGACGTCCTCGGCGGCGATGGTCTCGCCACGGATGCGCGACTCGGCGAAGGCGAGGTCCTCGGGCAGCGAGGGGTCGAGGTGATGGCAGACCACCAGCATGTCGAGGTGCTCGGCCAGCGTGTTGACGCCATAGGGACGCGTCGGGTTGGTCGAGCTGGGCAGGATGTTGCGCTCGCCGGCGAGGCGGATGATGTCCGGCGCGTGTCCGCCCCCGGCGCCCTCGACGTGGTACGCGTGGATGGTGCGCCCGTCGATGGCGGCCACCGTCTCTTCGAGGAAGCCGCTCTCGTTGAGGGTGTCGGTGTGGATCGACACCTGCACGCCGGTGTCGTCCGCGACGCGCAGCGCGGCGTCGATGGCGGCGGGCGTCGAGCCCCAGTCCTCGTGCAGCTTGAGCCCGCACGCGCCCGCCTCGACCTGGTCGTAGAGCGGCTGGGTGCGCGCGCTGTTGCCCTTGCCCGTGTAGCCGACGTTGACCGGCAGATGCTCGGCGGCGCGCAGCATGTTGGCGATGTTCCACGGCCCCGGTGTGCACGTCGTCGCCCGCGTGCCGTCGGCTGGACCGGTGCCGCCACCGATGCAGGTGGTGACGCCTGACGCCAGGGCGTGGTCGGCGAGCTCGGGCATGATCCAGTGCACGTGCGCGTCGATGCCGCCCGGGGTGACGATGCAGCCCTGTCCGGCGATCACCTCGGTGCGCGGTGTCACCACCAGGTCGGGATGCACGCCGTCCATCACGTCGGGGTTGCCGGCGCGCCCCACCGCGGCGATGCGGCCGGCGACGACGCCGATGTCGCAGCGCAGCGCGCCGAGAATCGGATCGAGCAGCAGTGCGCCCGCGATCAGCAGGTCGAGGCCGCCGTCGCGCGACGACTGCCCCATGCCGTCGCGCACCACCTTGCCGCCGCCGAATCGGAGCTCGTCGCCGTGCCCGCAGAGGTCGTCCTGCACGCGCACCCAGAGGTCGGTGTCGCCGAGACGGACGCTGTCCCCCACCTCGGGACCGTAGCGTGCGATGCGATCCGCGCCGCCGCCGCTCACGAGGGCGACCCGCCGTCGACCACGCCCATCTCGCGCAGCCGCGCCAGCGCCTTCGCCAGCGCGCCCGGTGCGTCGAGGGGACCATCGACGGCGCCGAGGAAGCCCCACACCTGGCGAGCGCCAGCGAACGGCACCGTGCCCACCCTGCGCGTCTCCCCCGGCTCGAAGCGCACCGCGGCGCCGGCGGGGATGGCGAGACGCCGGCCGTACGCGGCGGCGCGGTCGAAGCGGAGGGCACGGTTGGCCTCGAAGAAGTGATAGTGCGAGCCCACCTGCACCGGCCGGTCGCCGGTGTTGCGGACATCGATGGCAACAACATCCACGCCACCCGGCACCGCCGGGTCATCGTGCGCGCGCGTCTCCCCGGGGATCATCGGATCGGCTCGTGGACGGTGACCAGCTTGGTGCCGTCGCCGAAGGTGGCCTCGACCTGCACCTGCTCGACCATCTCGGCGACTCCGTCGATGACGTCGTCGCGGCTCAGCAGGTGCCGTCCCGACTCCATCAGCTCGGCGACGCTGCGCCCGTCGCGCGCGCCCTCGAGCAGCGCGCAGGCGATGAAGGCGACCGCCTCCGGGTAGTTGAGGCGCAGGCCGCGGGCGCGGCGGCGCGCGGCGAGATCACCGGCGAGGGTGAGCAGGAGCTTCTCCTGATCGGCGGGCGTGAGGTGCACGGCTGGGCTCCGGGGAATGGGCTGGGAGGGCCCGCCGCCGGCGATTGTGCCGGGTCGGCGGCGTAATGCGCATCGTGCGCCGTACACGAAGGGAGGCATCGCCCGCCCGCGGCAAACCCGCGAGCAGTACGGTACCCGGGGTCATGCGCCTGCTCACCGAGATCCGCGAGACCCTCCTCCCCGCTCGCGGCTCCAGGCACGGTCCGCTGCCGCCACTGCTGCTGGCGATGACCGTCGTCACCGGCCTGGTGGACGCGTTCAGCTACCTGATCCTGGGCCGCGTCTTCGTCGCCAACATGACCGGCAACGTCGTGCTGCTGGGCTTCGCCCTGGCCGGAGCGCCGGGCTTCTCGATCGCCAACTCGGCCATCGCGGTCGCCTTCTTCATGCTCGGGGCGCTGGCCGGCGGCAGCCTCGGCACGCGCTTCGCGCAGCGGCGCGACCGGCTGCTCGCCGCCGCCGTCGCCCTGCAGGTCTGCCTCTTCGCGGCCGCTGCGATCCTGGCGGTGCCCGGCGGCAACCCGGTTGCCGACGGCTACCGCTACGCGCTGATCGCCGTCCTCGCCGTGGCCATGGGGATGCAGAACGCGTCGGTGCGCAAGCTCGCCGTGCCCGACCTCACCACCACGGTGCTCACCCAGACCATCACCGGCATCGCCGCCGACAGCGCCATGGCGGGCGGCCAGGGGTCGAGCACCGGCCGGCGCCTGCTCGCCGTCGCCGCGATGCTGGCCGGCGCGCTGGCCGGAGCCGTGCTCGTCCTGCGCGTGCACATCGCCATCACCCTGGTGATCGCCACCGTCATCCTCGCGGCGGTCGCGGCGACCGCGCGAGCGCTCGGCAGAGCTGCGCCGCCGTGGGTTCGCGGCGGGAGCTGACGCGCGCTCAGGCCTTGAGCACGACCTTCTCGCAGTTGTCGACCTTGTTCTTGAACATCTCGTAGCCACGCGGCGCCTCGTCGAGGGGCAGGCGGTGGGTGACGACGAAGCTGGGGTCGATGTCGCCGTTGCGGATGCGGTCGAGCAGCGGGCGCATGTAGCGGTGCACGTGGCACTGCCCCGACCTCAAGGTCAGGGCACGGTTGACGATGGCGCCCATGGGGAACTTGTCGACGAAGCCGCCGTAGACGCCGACCACCGACACGGTGCCGCCGTTGCGGCAGGCCATGATTGCCTCGCGCAGCGGATGCGCCCTGTCCGTCTCCATGCGCATCGCCTGCTTGACCCGGTCGTATGCGTACAGTGGCGCGATGGAGGTATGCGCCTCCATGCCGACGGCGTCGATGCACGCGTCGGGGCCACGGCCTCCCGTCCACTCGTCCAGGGCCTCACGCACGCTGGTGCTGGTGTAGTCGATCACCTCGGTGGCGCCCGCGCGCTCCCTGGCCATGCGCAGCCGGTAGTCGAAGCGGTCGATGGCGATCACCCGCTCGGCGCCGAGCATGCGCGCGCTGGCGATGGCGAACTGACCGACCGGTCCGCAGCCCCAGACGGCGACGACGTCGCCGGGCTGGATGTCGCACATCTCGGCGCCCATGTACCCGGTGGGCAGGATGTCGGAGAGGAAGAGGACCTGCTCGTCGGTGAACCCCTCCTCGACCTTGAGCGGGCCGACGTCGGCGAAGGGGACGCGCGCGTACTCCGCCTGGCCTCCGGGATAGCCGCCGAGCGCATGCGAGTAGCCGTAGATGCCGGCGGGCGAGCGACCCCACAGCTTCTCGGCGAGTGCCGCGTTGGGGTTGGAGTTCTCGCACAGCGAGTACGCCTTGTGCTGGCACGCGTTGCACGCCCCGCAGGCGATCGGGAAGGGCACCACCACCCTGTCCCCCACCGACAGGTTGTGCACCTCGCGACCGACGGCGACCACCTCGCCCATGAACTCGTGGCCGAGCACGTCGCCGCTCTTCACCGTGGGCACGTAGCCGTCGTAGAGGTGGAGATCGGAGCCGCAGATCGCCGTGGAGGTGACCCTCACGATGGCGTCGCGGCTGTTGAGGATGGTCGGGTCCTCGACGGTGCGGACCTCCACGCGGTTGCGGCCGACCCAGCAGGTGGCCTTCATCTGGAGCGCACCACCTCGCCGATCTCCAGCACCTGCTTGAGGCAGCGCAGCTGGTCGCGCGCCCGCTGCTGCGGCTCCTCGCCGGCGAGCTTGGCCAGCAGCGCCGCCGGGCCACCGCGGGGCGCGTATTCGAGCTCGACGACGATCTCGGTGCCGCGATCTCCGGGCGCGCGGTGGAAGCGCGCGCATCCCTGGCTGGGCACGGGCGCGCCGTCGACGGAGCGCCAGCAGAGCAGCTCCCCGGGCACCTCGTCAGTGATCTCCGCCTGCCGCTGCACGCCGGGGAGCGGTTCGACCTGGCGGAAGGCGCGGTACACCTCCTCGACCGGCTTGCGGATGGTGATCGCAGCTGTGCGTCGCAGCCTGCGGCTCGACTGCGCGGCCACCGCGCTCATGCGCACAGCGCTGACTGTGTCCACCGCGGTGATGGCGGCGACGGCGCCGAGCGCCCCGCCGACGCGGCCGCGATCGTTGCGCCGATCGGTGAGGGCGACCGACAGCAGAGCGATGTCCATCGCGTCGCCCCCCACGCGTGCCCACAGCCACGCGGCGGGACGCGGCCGCGTGAGCAGCCCGGCGCCGGCCGCGATCTCGCGCACGCCGACGGCGCGCTGCAGCGTCTGCGCCACGCCGCTGGGACGCACGCCGATGGCACGGCACACCAGGCCGGGCACGGCGAGCTGCGCAGATCCCAGGCTGAGACTGAAGGCTCCCAATCCGCGGACCACGCTCCCCAGGGTTCGCTGGTCACCTGTCGCTTGTGCAATGCGATGCACCGCGACGGTCGCGGGTGAGTCCTGCTGCGGTTGCGCGGGCTGCGCGGCGGCGCCGTCGGGCCTCGCCCGGTCGCGCACGGCATCTCGATTGCGGAGTCGTGTCGCCATGGCCTGCCTCGAATCTCGGTGGACGGCTGCGATTTCCAGTATTCGAAGGCCGTACCGACAGGGTCAAGACAGGGTCAGGAGCGGTCGCCGTCCTCGCTGATCGCGGCGGTGGCGGGCGCACGCGCATGCGCAAACTGCTCGACGAGAAGCTCGCGCAGGAGGATGACTTCGTGTTCGAGAGACTCGATGCGAGTCGCAACCGCCGCCTGGCCGTCGCTCGCCTGCAGCCACCGGCTGGTCAGGCGGGCCGAGGCGAAGCCGATGAGTCCGATGCCGATGAACACCAGCGCCCCGGAGAGGATCCGTCCCTCCTGGGTCACCGGCGTAAAGTCGCCGTAGCCCACGGTGGTGGCGGTGATCGCGGCCCAATACAGCGCATCGCCGAAGGAGTGAACGTGCGGATTCACGCCGTTCTCGAAGTTCCAGTAGGCGGCGGCCGCCCCGAACCACACCAGGAAGAGCAGGGGCCCGAGAAACCACAGGCTCTGCCGGGCGGCACCGCGCCGGACCGCGGTGTGCTCGGCCAACACCAGGATGCGCACGGCCGCTCCGAGGCGAAGCAGCCGCAGCACCCGCAGGCCGCGCAACCCGCCGGCGAGCGGGATGCACGAGACCAGGTCGAGCCAGTGGTGGCGCACGTATCCATACCGGGAAGGTGCGTCCCAGCAGCGAATGGCGAACTCGGAGACGAAGACACCCGCCAGGACCGCGAGGGCCCAGTCGGGAACGTTGGTACCGGAGTCCACGGAAAAGCCGAGGACCAGGTAGGCGATTGCCAGCACCGCCATCGTGCCTTCCCAGGTCCACTGGTGGCCCTCGATGAAGGTGCTGACCGTCCCCCGCTGTGGCATGCGGCGGTCAGTCTGGCACAGCGCCGGCGCCGGCGCAGCCCTGACCGCCGGTCAGTCGCTCACTCCCCAGCAGCCACCGCGAGACCGAAGAGCTGGGCGAAGTGGTCGACCATCAGGTCGCGGCCCTTGAGGTCGGAGATGGTCTCGCGGCCGACGACGTCGTCGCTGCCGGGGAGTTGCCCGGCGCCGCCGGTGGGACCGATCGGCACGGCGATGACCGCACCGACCCGCTGGTACTCGGTGAGGTCGGATCGCCCGCCGGCGAGAGCGTTGATGTTGGCGATGATCACGTCGGCCTGGCGGCGTGCCGCGCCGGCCAGCTTGGCGTCGGCGGTGGAGATGTCCCCGACGACGAAGACGCTGGGCTGGCCGGAGACCTGGAGGGTGGGGCCGACCTCGATGAACCCGTCGGCGCGGCGCGCCGGCTTGAGCGCGTCGCCGAGGTAGTCGCTGTTGGGGACGACGCCGTAGCAGCGAAACCAGATGTCCGCGGTGACGTCCGTTCCGGCCTTGGTTGTGACCGTGAACGTCCCCAACTCGCCGGGCTCGGTGGGCGGCGGCTGCAGCAGCGGGCTGCCCAGCACGACGTCGACGCGAAACTCGGCGAGCTGGCGGCGCAACTCCGCCTTCAACTCGGGGTTGAACGGTCCGACCAGCACCTGGTCGGCGACGTCGAGCAGGACGATCGACTTGTCGGGCCACGTGTTGCGGATCTCGCCGGCGAGCTCGATGCCGACCGGTCCCGC
Organism: Candidatus Dormiibacterota bacterium; assembly: GCA_035995545.1. Taxonomy (GTDB): domain Bacteria; phylum Chloroflexota; class Dormibacteria; order Aeolococcales; family Aeolococcaceae; genus DASRDZ01. The sequence goes on along the minus strand of DASYKI010000016.1, from coordinate 793,511 downwards.
GCCCAGCAGCAGTACCCGATCAGCGCCGGACAGCGCGCTGTGCACGCGCGCCACCTGCTGCTGTGTGCGCGCGCTGTCGAGGAGATCGCTCTTGGCGGGGAAGGGATATCGCGACCCCGTCGCCAGCACCACGTAGTCGGCGGCGATCTCCTCGCCCGACGCGGTGACCACGCGATGCGGGTCGACGGAGACGGCGCGGTCGCGGACGACACGGCCGTTCTTGAGCAACCCGGCGTAGGAGAAGAAGATCCGCTGCACCCAGGAGGGGTCGACCAGCGCACGCAGCGCGGCGATGTTGTGCATGAACGCGTCCCTGGGTTCGACCAGCACGACATCGCTGGTCGCGTCCAGCGCGCTGGCGACGGCGATGCCGCCGTACCCACCCCCGACCACCACCACGGTGGGCCTGACTGCCTGCTCGCTCACGGTCATCGTGGTCATCTCCGGGTGGGCGACTCGTCGTGGCTCACAGCCACCGTCTCAGGCCATATAGTATGCTTCACAGATCATCTTGTCAAATGAGTATCTTCAGAGCAGCGTTTAGCGAGCCGGGCGCTCGTATGATTGGAGCGATGCACGACACGGCGGGCGGCAGCGACCTCCCGGTGGAGGCCGCCAGCTGCCAGGAAGCACTCGCCGACGACCTCGGCTGGGGCCTCGGCATGGTCTTCCGGGCCTACGTCGCGGCCGCCCACGCCGCCATCGCCGACCTCCCCGGCGGTCCGCGCGGCTACCAGGTGCTCGCCGCTGCCGCGCGCGGCGCCGTGGTCAGCCAGCTCGCGCTGGCCCAGCATCTCGGTGTCGACCGCACGGTCATGACCTATCTCCTCGACGACCTCGAAGCTGCCGGCCTGGTGCAGCGCGTGCCCGATCCCGCCGACCGCCGCGCCCGCCGCCTGGTGGCCACCACGCGCGGCACCGCGCTGCTGGTCAGCCTCGACGACCGCCTCCGCGCCGCCGAGGCGCGACTGCTCGCCCCCCTCGACGGCGCCGCCCGCGACGCCTTCCGCGCCCACGTCCGCGCCCTGGCCACCCAGGGCGACATCGCCGAGCCGCCCGACAGTCCGTGCGAGCTCGCGGAACACGCCGCCGCCGAGCTGCCCCGCCGCCGCCCGGCGACACGATCTGCCCGAGCTCGCTGAGCACAACCGACGCTTCCCACGGACCATCGGGAAGCACCAGGAGCCCCAGTCCCATGCCCGCCATCACCGTCGACGACCCGCTCGTCCTCCCCCGCGTCCCCCGCCCTGACCCCGCAACCTCCGCAGCGCGCAAGGTCGCCGACGTGGTCACCGCGCACCGCCAGCTCGAAGGCGGTGGCTTCAGCATCCGCCGGCCCTTTCCCGGCGCGCTGTCGCTGGCGGAGTCGGACCCGTTCCTGCTGCTCGACCAGGTGGGACCGCAGGTCGACGGCCCCGGTGACGCCAAGGGCGCGCCCTGGCATCCCCACCGCGGCTTCGAGACGGTGAGCTACATCATGGACGGAGAGATCGCCCACCACGACACCAACGGCGGCGGTGGCGTCATCGGCGAGGGCGACACGCAGTGGATGACCGCAGGTGGCGGCATCCTGCACGACGAGCTGCCCACCGAGCGCATGTACCGCGCGGGTGGCCCGGCGCACATGGTGCAGCTGTGGGTCAACCTGCCATCCCGACTCAAGATGACGCCGCCGCGCTACCAGTCGATCACCCGCAGCGAGCTGCAGCTGCTCACCTCGCACGACGGCGGTGCGCTGATCCGGCTCATCGCCGGCGACGTCGCGGGGTTCGCAGGGCCCGGCGCCACTCACACACCGATCACCTACGCGCACGTGACCCTTGCCCCCGGCGCCGAACTCTCCCTGCCCTGGACTCCCGCGTTCAACGCCATGGCCTACGTGCTGACCGGCCGCGGCACGGCGGGAACGGAGCGCCGCCCCGTGCAGGACGGCCAGCTCGTCGTCTTCGGCCCCGGCGACCACGTCGTCCTCACCGCCGCCGAGCAGCGCGACGACGCCATGCACGTGCTGCTGCTCGGTGGTCTGCCCATCGGCGAGCCCATCGCCCACTACGGACCCTTCGTGATGAACACGCGCGAGGAGATCCTCGAGGCGATCGAGGACTACCAGGCCGGCCGGCTGGGCATCATCCCCGCCGGCCAGAGCGCACCGAGGAGCTTCGCCTGAGATGCCGATGCAGATGGGCGCCGTCTATCCGCAGACCGAGCTGCCGGCCGATCCCGACACGGTGCGCGCGTACGCACGCCACGTCGAGTCGCTCGGCTACGGGCACATCGCCGCCTACGACCACGTCCTCGGCGCCGACCCGGCGGTGCACACCGGCTGGAACGGCCCCTATGACGTCGACACCACGTTCCACGAACCCCTGGTCTTCTACGGCTTCCTGGCAGCGATCACCACCCTGGAGCTGGTGACCAGCATCGTCATCGCCCCGCAGCGGCAGACCGCACTGCTGGCCAAGCAGGCCGCCGAGGTCGACATCCTCAGCGGCGGGCGCTTCCGTCTCGGCATCGGCGTGGGCTGGAACGCCGTCGAGTACGAGGCCCTGGGACAGGACTTCAGGACTCGCGGGCGCCGCGAGGAGGAGCAGATCGGCCTGCTCCGCCGCCTATGGACGGAGCGGTCGGTCACCTTCGAGGGCGAGTTCGACAGGATCACCGGCGCCGGCCTGGCGCCGCTGCCCGTGCAGCGGCCCATCCCCATCTGGCTGGGCGGCTCCTCCCCCGCCGCCTACCGGCGCATCGGGCGCCTGGCCGACGGCTGGTTCCCCCAGGTCTCGCCGGGACCCAAGCTCGACGAGGCCCGCGGCATCATCGCCGCGGCCGCGACCGACGCCGGCCGTGACCCCGCCGCACTCGGCATGGAGGGGCGCGTCAACGTGGGCGCGCGAGGCGCCGGTGGCGTCGTCGACGATGTCGACGCCTGGCGCGACGCCGGCGCGACGCATGTGTCGGTGAACACGATGCGCGCCGGCCTGACCGGGCTCGACGGCCACCTCGACGCACTGAGCATGGCTGCCGCGGCGCTGCGCGGAGGCGACCGCTAAACGAGGCTCGATGGTCCGCAGGGCCCCGCCTCCGCATATGCTGTGCGTCGTTGAGCATCGCACCCGACGTCCCGGCACAGCCGCTCGCCGAGCGTCGACGCCTGCGCGTCGGTTGCCGCTTCACCCACGACCTGCCCGCCGCGGTCCACGCCATGCTCCAGGTGGAGCCGCGTCTCGACGGCGACTGCCGCATCGTCAGCGAGAGATGGGAACTGCCCGCCCAGAGCAGCGACTACCGCGACATCTACGGCAACCGCTGCCGGCGCACCACCATCCCCCAGGGCCGCAGCCTGATCGCCTACGACGCGGTCGTCGAGGTCCCCGCCGGCGTCGACGATGTGGCCCAAGATGTCGGATTCACCCCGGCGGCCGAGCTGCCGTCGGAGACGTTGCTCTACACACTGCCCAGCCGGTACTGCCCGTCCGACGAGATGGGGGCGCTCGCCTTCGGGCTCTTCGGAAGCGTCGCGCCCGGTTGGGAGCAGATCGTCGCCGTCAGCGGCTGGGTCAACGCCAACATCCGCTTTCGCTACGGCAGCAGCACGCCGCTCACCACGGCCGCCGAGGTGCAGGTGGCGGGCGAGGGCGTCTGCCGCGACCTGAGCCACCTCACCGTCACCTTCTGCCGGGCGCTCGGCTACCCGACGCGGTACACGTTCGGCTACCTTCCCGAGATCGACGTTCCGCCCGACGGCGAGCCGATGGACTTCTGTGCCTGGGCCGAGGTCTTCGTCGGTGGTCGCTGGTACACCGTCGACTCACGCAACCACGGCCAGCGCCGCACCGGTCGCGTGGTCATCGGACGGGGTCGCGACGCACTCGACGTGGCCATGCTCACGACCTTCGGAGCCGCACCACTCCTCGAGATGCTGGTGATCGCGGAGCCCCATGAGGGCTGACCGGCTCGACCCGGGGGGTGTCGACTGGCCGCGCGTGGACCGAACCGCGTACCTCGTCCACCAGCGCTTCCGGTACGAATACTCGCGGCCGATCACCGATCTCCGTCACCGCCTGGTGATCACCCCACCGGCGCAGCACGCCGACCAGCGCCTGCTGCGGCGGCGCATCCGGATCACCCCGGCAACCGGCGTGCTCCGGTCCGACTCGGTCGACGAGTTCGGCAACACCGTGATCGACGTGCGCGCCCGCCGTGTCGAGAAGTCGATCAGCTTCGAGGCCTGGTTCGTCGTCTCGCGGCAGGGGCCGCAACGGGCACAGTGGGAAAGCCTGCCGTCCGCGGACTGCCGTCGCCTGCTGGAACCCACTCGCCTGACGGCGCCGGACCGGACGCTGCGCGAGGTCGCCGCAACGCTGATGGCGACGGGCGACACGGGCGCGGTCCTGGCGGCACGCATCACCCAGTGGGTCTACACGCACATGACCTACGGGTTCGGCAGCACCGGCGTGCGCACCGACGCGGCGACGGCGCTGCGCCTGCGCACCGGTGTCTGCCAGGACTACGCGCACATCATGCTGAGCCTCTCGCGGCTGTGCGGCATTCCCGCGCGCTACGTCTCCGGCCATCTGCTCGGCGAGGGCGGGACGCACGCCTGGGTCGAGGTGCTCGTCCCCAATCCCGGCGACGATTCGCGGTGCACCGTGCACGCCTTCGACGCGACCCACGGACGCGCCGCGGGGCTGACCTACCTCACCGTCGCGCTGGGTCGCGACTACGGTGACGTCGCCCCCACCTCGGGGACCTACAGCACCGGCGGCCGGGGATCACTCGACTCCAGGAAGCGCGTCGACCTGGTGCATGTCGAGTACGCCGCATAGACATCGCGGTGCGGCGGACGCAGCGTGCCGACGCCGGAGCGCTCAGGAACTTCCGGTGCTCCAGCGGAGCCTGGTACGAGACCGAGGCCGAGCTGCTCGACCCCGACGTGCGCACCCACGCCGTCCGCGCCGTGCGCGGTTGACGTCAGGTCGGAGGTGTCCCTGTGCTGCTCACCGCGCCGTTGTAGCCGGCAACGGCGGAAACCTTGTCGGCACTTCCTTTGGGAGGCACCGTGAATGCGGCAAGGAGCAGAGACACAGTGGTGGTGTCGCGGTATTTCCCTGGCGCCGGAGCCGTGACTCCCCTGCCGTCCTGCACGATGGTGATCGTCCCAGACCGGGGTACGGCGTGCGCGGTGGCCCTGACGCCCAGCAGGACCAGGACGCCGCCGTCGCTGAGCAGGTATGCAGCGACAGGATCACCCGTGATCGACCAGGATTCCGTCACCGACACATGCTTGTCCTGAGCTGCGCTCCTGATCACCTTGTTGTTGGCGTCGATGAGCCCGGAGGTGAACTGTCCGGGCACAAACTCGTGGTCGTCCGTGCTGTTTCCAGCGCCGAGATAGGCTGCGTAGTCACGCGCCAGCGACGCCGGCGACGCGGTGAACCTGCCGTACCGCTCGCTGGAAACGCTCTGGGCGTATCCACTGCCATCGAGCGCGACAGCTGGAATGTCCGCCGGCGAAGCGAACTGCATCTGGTAGCTCACCGTCCATGGCGCTGAGGCACTCGCCCTGTCGAGACGGAAGAGATATGGAGTCGTCGGGCGCCCGCTGACGCCCATGCTGTCGATGCAGAGGAAGCTCGCCGGGTAGCTGCTCTGATGCCCCACCCAGACCGTGACGTCGTGTGTCGTGGACGGATCAGGGACCGCTTCCGGCGAGGCCAGCAAGCTGGCCTGGGCCGTGCTGATCTCGCGCAGCGATCCCGTGGCGGCCTTGAGGAAGGCGGCTGTCGGCCCTTGCGCCAGCGCGAGATACGCCTGCTTGGCCTGCTCGGGGGTCACCACATCGGAGGGCGCTCGCGATGGCCCCGCCGATCCGCACCCCACGACCATGAGGGCGCCGCATGTGGCGGCAATCGACTGGACGCGACGTGGCTTCATCGGCGCAGCCTCACCCAGGCGTGGCAGTGGTGCTGACGGGTCCGAAATAGGCTCCCAAGCCGGCGACCTTGGCGGTGCTCCCCTTCGGCGGCACGGTGAACGCGTCGAGCACCAGGTGGGTCGTGGTCAGGTCGCGATACCTCCCTGGCGCCGGGCCGCTCACACCCTTGCCATCCTCGGTCACGGTGATGCTGCCGGCGGTGGCCACAACGTGGTTGGTCATGGTGAGACCGAAGAGCACCAGTGCCCCGCCGTCGTGGAGAAGGTAGACGTCGACGGCGTCGTCGCTTGGCGTGAACGTCACCGTGAGAGCGCCGTGCTGCTGCGCCGCCGCGTCGGCGATGAGCTTCCTGATGTTCTCGATCCCCGACGAGGTGAGCACACCAGGTGCGAACTCGTGGCTGTCGGCGCTGTTGGCCCGGTTGAGGTACGCAGCGTAGTCACCGGCGAGTCTTGCCGGCGACACCAGGAACTTGTCGTACTGGCCACCGGCGACCGTCTGCGCGTACCCCGCCGAGTCGAGCGCGACCGCCGGCCGGGAGGCAGCAGACTGCAGCGCCACCTGGTGCGTCACCGTCCATGTGGCCTGGGCGTCCGCCCTGGAGAAGCGGTACATCTGAGGAAGGACCGGCTGGCCGGCGGCTCTCACGCTGTCCAAGCAGAGGAACGTCAGCGGATACTGGCCCTGATGCGGCATCCAGATGGTGAGGTCGTGCGGTCTCGTGTCGGGCGCCGGTGCCGGGCTCGTGCGCAGGAGGTTCGCGGCTCGGTCGATGCGCAGCAGGGAACCTCGCTCCTGGCTCACCATGGTCGCGAAACCAGTGTGGAGCCAGGTCATGGCAACCTGCCTGGCCTGATCCGGCGTCAGGATCTCCTGCGCCGTGTTCGCCGATGCGTTGCAGCCCGCGAGGCTTAGCATGCTGCAGCATCCAAGCGCCGCCAGACGTAGCCCACTCCACTTCGCTCTCATCGTCGTTCAGCCGATGGCGACGAGCGCCTGCTCGATGCCGGGCAGGTCTGCGGCTTGGGCCGGGACTGCGGAGGTGCGGATGACCACCACCTGGTCACCGGCATTGACGAGATAGAACGTCCCCCGGTTGAGCAGACCGCCCTTGGCGTTGCGCGTCTCGAAGTCCTGAGCGATTGCCGTATAGCCGGCGATCGTCAGCTCGCGGGTCGGTTGCGTGGTGACCTTCTGGCCCACGGAATCGGTGTTCGTCTGCGGCGCCGTGGCCACCATCTGGTTCAGAGCGCCACTGGGATCAGGGCTGGGAAAGCTGACGACCACAACCGTGTCGGCGCCCTTGCCCGCCGACAGCTCGCTCTTGACCTTCGCCCCAGCCGTGACGGCGTTGGGCAGAGAGACCTGCTGCGTGCTGTTCTCCCAGGTTCCCTGCAGGCGAAGCGTCCCATGCAGCGGCGCGACGCCGTACGTCGAGAGGCCATCCACATGGCTTGCCGTGGTGGCGCTCCCGGCCAGTGCGCCACTCGTGCTGTCGGTCGTCGAGCCGTGGGCGGCGAGCAGGATGACGGCGCCGATCGCGGCGGCGACGATGAGCGCCACCACGACCGACGAGGCAACCACGGCCCGGACGCTGCGCTCGGGCCGGATCTCGGGGCTGTACGCGGTGTCGGGAATGCCCACCTCGGGCGCGAGGACGTACGGCCTGCCGCAGCCGGGGCAGTTGCCCGGCTTCGACGCGGCCAGCTTGCACAGCGGACACCAATGCCAGTGCGCAGTTTCCATCGTCATTCGTGCGTTCCCAACTCGACCAGGGATTCCTCGGGAACGCCCGGAAAACCGCTGAGTCGCTGACTGTCGCCATTGCCACTGGACGCACGGACCGGGAGCTGCGCCAGGACCCTGGGCGGCTCGGCGATGGCGCCGATCTCCCAGAGGAGAGTGACGAACTCGTCGCCGGTGAGCTCCTCGCGCTTCACCAGCGCATCGCGCAGCGCCTCCATCGCCGGCCGCTGTTGCTCGAGCAACGTCCGGACCTCGCGCTTGCACTCCTGGAGAAGGTCGTCGATCTCCTGGCGCATCCTGGGATCGCGCATCGCCGTGGCGACATCGCTCTCGACGCTGTCGGCAAGGACGCCGAGCGACGCCAGCTGCGTTCCCATTCCGAACTGGGCGATCATGGCGAAGGCGGCGCCTGTGGCCGCCTGCAGGTCGTTCGACGGACCCGTGCCACTCTCGCCGAGCCAGAGCTCCTCGGCGACCATGCCGGCGAGTGAGACCTTGATGTCGGCGATGATCTGGCTCTTCAAATGGAGGTGCCTCTCCTCGGCGTCCTGCGAGTGGACCAGGCCGAGCGCCTCGCCACGCTTGCGGACCGTGACGATCTGCACCGGCTGCCAGGGGCGCAGGAAGTACGACGTGATCGCATGGCCGGCTTCGTGGATGGCCACGGCCGCCTTCACCCTGTCGCTGTACTCCACCGGCTCGACCAGACCGACCTCGTCGATCAGCTTGGCCTTCCAGATGTCGTCGTAGGTCAGAGCCGAACGCCCGTCCTGGAGGGCGAAGATCAGCGCTTCGTTGATGATGTTCCTGATCCGCGCCGGCGAGTACCCGGACGTGGCGCGCGCCACGCGCTCGATGTCGATGGGAGCGTGGGCGACCTTGTTGAGGTAGTAGGCGATGATGTCCTTGCGACCCTCCTCGCCGGGGTTGCCGACGTGGATCATGCGGTCGAACCGGCCAGGACGAAGCAGTGCAGGATCGAGCGCGGCGGCACGGTTGGTCGCACCGACGACGAGGACGTTGTAGCGCGCCGTCCTCGCCGCCTTCTGGCGCAGCATCCGGCGGATCCAGCGGCGGAACCGCTTGGGCTGGTCGATGCCGTCCATCTGGGTCAGCAGCTCGTTGACCAGCTGGCTGCCCATTCCCCCACCGACGTTGGGCATGACCACCCGGTGGGGCTTGATGGCGCCGTCATCGGCGACGCTGCGGTTGGAGACGCCGCCGCGGGCCTCCGCCACCGCGTCGAGCTCGTCGATGAAGACCACGCAGCCGCCCCACTTCTCCGCGTGGAGGCGCGCCTTCTTGAACATGCGCGAGATGCGCAGGTTGCCGACGCCCAGGAACATGGCCGTGAAGCTGGCACCGCTGGCGTACATGAAGGGCACCCCGGTCTCGCCGGCGATGGCCTTGGCGAGCAGGGTCTTCCCCGTTCCTGGCGGCCCTTCGAAGAGGATGCCGTGAGGTGGGTAGCCGCCCACCTGCTTGAAGGCCTTGAAGCCCTGGAAGAGCTTCATGACCTCCTTGGTGGCGCGGACGATGTGCGACTGGCCGCGGACGTCGTCGAAGCTCAGGTCGTACTCGCCGGGAAAGATCGTGTACGTCCGCCCGCGCGACATGTACCAGAAGATCCCCACGAACTGGAGGATCCCGAACATGAGCGCGAAGCTCAGGGTGAGCAGATTCGGAACCACGCCACGAAGCAGGGACGGAAGCAGCGTCGGGAGGTTGCGGGTGGCCGTGGCCGGGCTGTACGACATGCGGTTGCCGGAGCCGTCGTCGATGCCGAACAGCGCGGCGGCGACGAGGAAGCCGACGAACGCGACGGCGAGCCAGATGAGGCTGAGCCGCAGTGTGCGGCTGTGGCGGCGCCAGAACTTCAACACGGTCAACTCCAGGTGTGGCCCCTGAGGCCCATCGGTGCACTGCAAGCCTGGCGCTCTCCCGCCGCGCCAACGAGGCACCTGATGCCGGGCGATTGCCGTGTTTACGCCCAGGGCTGGCAATCCCGGGCGGGGCGCCGCGTCGATGGCAATCCCATGGCGTGGCCCCTCTGGGCACCGGCGCCGCAAGGCGATAGAACTCGTCTCGTTAAGGTGACGAAGGGCGTGCTGACGGGGGTCCAGACACCAGTGCCATCAATCACGGCCGTGGGATCCGAGCGGACAGGCCGGCGCGCCCGAGCGCGTCGCGGCGTGGTCGTGCTCAGCCTGCTGTCCACCCTGTCGGCAACCGGTCTCGTCGTCGGCGCGACGCCGACGCGGGCCGACACGCCGGTGCCGCTGCCGCCGGTCCCCGATCTGCCCGCGCCGCCGACGCAGGTTGCCCCGATACCCGGTGCGGCCGCCGTGGCCTGTCAATTTCCACCCCTGACCCCGACCGAGATCCGCAGCGTCTTCGTCGACCGCCACGCCGAGCAGGACGCCACCGCCCTGCCTGACCTCCCGCAGATCGATCCGGACAACCCGTGCCACATCTACCGGTCTCTGGGGGGTGTGGGTCGGGCGGGCGGCACCTCGAGGCTGGTCCGAGGCGACCTCGAAGGCGGGGCCATGACCTGGCGAACTGTCTTTCTCCCGAATCAGAACGTGCTGGCGAGCCAGGGTTCGGTCAACAGCAGCGAGACGATGACCGCCGTCGCCGTTCCGCGGAGCGGGCACGTCGTGGGCGTGACCAGCGACGCCAACGGCCTCAGCGGGGGCCACGTCGTCGCCAGCCAGGACTCCGGCGCCAGCTGGTCGTCGACCACCCTGGGTTTGCCGGCGAGGGTTGCACCGAGTGGGAACCTGCTGGTGGCGTCGCCACCTCCCCAGACCCTGCTGGCGATCGCTCCGAGCGACCCGCGCACCGAGATCGTCGAGTATCCCGGTGACGACACTCTTCATCTCACCAGTGATGGCGGCCAGCACTGGTCGCGGCTTCCCTTTGCCGCGGCCGGGTTCACGGTGAGCGATGTCCAATTCGACCCGGCGGACGCGCGCCACGTCTTCGTCGTCGCGACCAGCTTCGGGAACACGCTGACGACGGTTCTACTCCCGTCCCCAACCTTCTCGTCGCTCATCCTGGAGAGCCACGACGGCGGTCAGAGCTGGGCGGCGCTGCCGTCTCTCGCAGGTGTCAACGTGCAGAGCCTGATCGTCACCACTCGCGCCGGAGGCACGCTGTACGCGGGCGCCATGGGGGACGACAAGGAAACCATGACCTGGCAGCGCAGCCGCGATGACGGCAGGTCCTGGAGCCAGGTGACTCCGCCGACGAAGGGGGCGACGCTGGCGGCCGATCCCCGAGACCCCTCGACGCTCGTGTGGGTTGGACATCCCTCAGCCTCTCAGCTCGTCGTGATGGCCACCACCGACGACTTCACCACCACGCCCGTGCTCGTCAAGACCTTCACGTCGCCTCCAGGAACGACCATCGTGGCCAAGGGGAGCGACGGGTTGCCGGCGGGGACGGGCAGGGGGTCGCTGACCGCCGACAGGCACGGCGACTTCTTCCTCAGCCGGACCATCAGGTGGGACTCGAACCTGGTCAGCGATGACCTCATCGCCTTCCGCGTGTCGGCGCTCGCCCCGCCCGCGGCGTCATCCACGTCGTCCGCGTCCGCATCCGCACCCTCGTCCTGGGCTGCGCCGTCGCCGCCCGGATACCAGGCACCTCCACCACCACCGGTGTCGAACGTCACGGCCGGAGCGACCTGCACCCTTCCACCGGTGACGCTTCCGGCGAACTCGAACACCACCATCTACCAGGCTGGGAGCATCACCTTCGACGGCCGCTACCTCGACTACGCACAGGAGGACCTCGCTCCGGGCGTGATCTTCCGCGTCGACACGACGTGCGCGCCCGCACCGCCACTGCGGCTGCACCCCGAGGACTTTCCCAACGGCACCCTGCCGATCCTCTACGAGCTGTCCTATGCGGCCGACTACCGATTTCCCAACGGGACCGTCGGAGCCATCCTGGCGACCGTGCCGCGCAACGACCCGAGGCTGGCCTCGACGCAGACTCCGGTGTACGCCATCGACCCCACGTCCGCGCGCGCGACGATGCTCCTTGCTCTTTCCACGGTGGTGAGCAACACCAACCGCTCCAGAGACACAAGTCCCGGCGTCCCCCTCTTCGCATATGACTTCTTCCGGGGAGGTCTCTGGACCCTCGGCGGCGAGCCCTTGGTGGAGCCGGGTTTCCAGCCCATCGGCGGAGGGCCCTTCCAGACCAACTGCATGACCGACTTCGCCAACCCCGACTACGGGTTTCGCGGCGGGCCGAACAACCAGTACGTGAGCACGTGGACCGTGGGCGGCGATGGCATCACCTACGTCCAGTTGGAGGACGACCAGACCGTCTATCGCGTCGACAATCGCACCTGCCAGGTCCTCGGCGGCTTCGCTCATCCCGTGAACTCCGAATCGACGAGCGAGAACGACCAGATGGCGTGCGATGCCGTGAGCTTCGGGCCAGGATCGGCAGCGGCAGGGGGCGGCCCCGGCCACTCCGTCCTGTGGATCCGCGACAGCGCACCGAACAGCGTGTCGGCGTACGCGATTCCCGACGCGTACTGCCCCTTCCCCAGCCGGCTCACCTACACGGGAGTCACGACGGCCGCGCCCGGCCAGGGGACGCCGATCTGCTTTGTGCTGAAGTCGATGTCCGCCGGTGTCCAGCAGCCGCTCGCCAATCAGCCGGTGCACGTCACCTTCAACGGCGCCGACATCGGCCAGGGCACCACGGACGCCGCAGGCAATGTCTGCCGGACGACCAATGTGCCGGCAGGGGCCGGGACCTTCCTTGCCACGGCACGCTTTGCGGGCAACAGCGCTTACCTCTCCTCGACTGCCGAGGGAACGCTGGTTGTGCTGCCCCGGCTGCCCTACAGCTCTGGTGGGGCACTCACGCCACCGTCGGGATTGGGGGGACTCCCCGCTCCAGGGCCCGGACCGGGATCGCCGCCGAATTCCGTCCCCGTCAGCGAGCCCGCAGCGAACATCTCCGCGCAGACCGAGGCGCAGGCGCAGGCGCAGGCGCAGGCACAGTCCCAGGGCCAGGCCCAGTCGATGGCGCAGGTGCAACCGGGCGTCATGGCTCAGCGGCAGAAGCAGGCGCAGGTCGCGACGCAGCAGATCAGGGGCGTGCAGACCGAGTACCAGGCCCGTGCCTTCCGCCGGACCCAGCCAGGGCCCATCGTCGTCTGGGCCGCCGGCGTTCTGATGCTGGGCTTCGGGGTGGCGGCACGTCGCGTGGCGACGGCGCGTTCCCGGATTCGACGCTAGGTCAGGCCGGTTCGGGAGCGGAGATCTGCTGCGGGAGCCGCAGGCGCCGGCGCTCCTCGGTCAGGGCCGCGTCCGGTCCGATCGCGATGATGAGATCGAGCAGCACCATGCGGTGGTCCAGCGCCGCCTTCCGCGAGAGCTCGACCGCACGCTGCAGTGGCCCCTGCTGTTCTGTTCTCACTGCCTCGATGAGCGCTGCGGCTGACGCCACCGCGGCGACGTCGTCGGGTGCTGTCAGGTCCGGCGGCTCACCCGCACGCCCTCGCAGCCATCGCACCGCCTCGACGAACTGCGTCAGCGCGCTGACCGACGGCCCCTGATGTCGATCGCGGGCCCAGTCGATGTTGGCCTGTGCCGCGCCCTGATCCCCGCTCGACATGCGATAGATCGCGGCATGCAGAGCGGCGATGGCGGCGTCGGCACCGTGCCCCAGGACATCTGCCCTTTCCGCTGAGCGCCACATCGCATGCGCGGCCGTCCGGTAGTCACCGAGTGCAGCGGCATGAACGGCATCGGCGCACCAGACGTCGGCCTCCAGCACAGCGTTGCTTACTGCGGCCGCCCGCAGCTTCTTGACCAGGTCCGGTCCGATGTCGAGTCCTCGCGACACGGCAGCAAGGGTGACGAGTGAGAGCAGGCCGCCGTCCCTGGCCGGGTCGAGCATCAGCAGTGGCTCGATCAGATCCGTGTCCATTCCCGTTGCGACGGACGCCGCCAGCCGGCTGGCGGTCGGCAGGAGTTCGGTAGCCAGGGCGCCCAGACGCGCGTCCTCGCCAGCGTCGTCACCGGCCAGCGCAACGGCACGACGCGCGGCGCGGACGGCTGCATCCGGCTTCTCCGCGGCCCGCTCCAGCCGGGCTGTCTCCCACCAGATCTCCCACTGCTGCCCGCGCGCCACCCGCCCTGACACGATCTGCGCAAGCACCGCGCGCGCTGCCTCGATGTCACCGCTCTGCCGCTCGAGTTCCGCGAGCGAGACCAGCAGCGCCGGTTCGCGGATGGATGCGACGTGGCGGCGGAGCAGGTCGCGCACCTCCATTTCGCGACCCAACGCCCGGAGCAGCTCACCGTGCATCAGCAGCAACGAGTCATCCGGTCGCGATGCCGCGGCGTCCAGAACGCGGCTGCCGATGTCCGCGAGGGCGTGGCGGCGATCCAGGCTGAGGCCCCTCCAGCCGCTGGCCAGGAGTGCCTCGCGGGCGTCGCGCACGTCACCCGCCTCCAACCAGTGATGGCAGGCCTCGACGGTGTCTCCGGCCGCAGAGTACGCATGCGCGAGGTTGCGATGCAGTGTGGCTGCCAGCTCGTCGCTGAGCTGACGGCGGCAGAACTGGCGCAGGGTGGCATGAAGACGCAGGCCGCTGTCGGTGCTCGCCAGCAGGAACTGACGGGCAAGCCGGGCCATTGCGTCAGGCACCGAGTCGGAGAGGTCGCGAAAGGCGCGCGCCAGGAATGCAGCTGTGACACCCGCACGCAGCAGCGAAGCGCCCTTGAGGATCTGCCGCTCGTCGTCACGGAGCTGTTCGAAGACGTTGACGAGCAGGAAGGAGTGGACGTCGGGCTCGTCCTGCAACGCCGCGATCGCCTGGTCCGGGCGCGCCGCCCGAACCAGCATGTTGGCGGCAAACCGGATCATCTGGGGCGACCCGCCGGTCATCTCCAGGAGGGCGGTGACCTGCTCGTCCGGGAGACCCGCCACCCCCAGCTCGCCGAGCAGCTGGACCACCGCGTTCTTGTCGAGACCGGCGAGAACAAGTCGCTGCGTGTTGGGAATCCGCCACAGCTCGCTGCGGCCGACGAGCAGGATCCGCACCGCCGGACACTCCTCGAACAGCAGGTGGAGAAGCCCGCAGACGGGAGCGTTGTCGACGATGACGTCGGTGTCGTCGAAGCAGAGCAGCCAGGGCTGCTCACCGATGCCACGCTTGGCGAGGTCGATGGCCCCGGGCAGCCAGAGGGGTTGCGTGGTCGCCCGGGTCAGATGCTGCTGGAGCCGATCATCACCGGTGGCGGCCAGCGCGTCGGCGAGGGCGAGGAGGACGGCAGCCGGGCTGTCCGACAGGCCGCTGCGGAAGCGGTGCCACACCGCGGTGAAGCGCCGGCCCTCGAGGGTGGCGATCTGCGCAGCGAGTGCAGTCTTGCCGATGCCAGGCGGCCCACCGAGCAGAAGAATGCCGTGGGTATGCAGAAGTTGTGCCGCCTCCTCGAGCTCCAGGGCGCGACCGACGAAGCTGCGCAGCAGCGGTGGGCGCTCGCCGCTGATCGTCGCCGGACCGGCCGGCCGCCGTGACGACGCACGCCGCGATCGCCACAGCGTGGTGAGCTCGTCGGCGAGTTCCTCCGCCGCCTCCTGGCGCACCCGGTAGAACTGGCGCTCGGAGAGAAACAGCTTCTGCGCCGCCTCCGAGCGCTCGATGCCCTCGATGGCCACCAGCCTCAGCAGCTCGGCTCGTCGCGTCCCCGGCGACCGCTCCCGCATGCGATCGATGGCGGTGGTGACGTCACGCGTCGCCTCGCTGAGATCGGGGATCTGCACAGCGTCGACCGGCGCGCTCTCGCTCAGCTGCTGCAACAGCCGGCGCATGCGCACCCGATCATGGAGGCTCTCCGCCAGGGCGAGCGCCACGTAGCCGGCGAGGCGATTCCCCTCCACCCACTGCGGTCCGGCCACCGTACGCGGCATTCTTTCGTCCTTCCCCCGACCGTCCCGGTGTCGATTCAACCTCCAGGGGCGTGATAAAACACGATACACGACGCAAGTGCGTCGCCAGGAAGACGTCGGCCGAGGAGTTTGGGCCTGAGGAGCTGGGAACCGGATGCCGAGCAGCACTGACCCGAGAGCGAACAACTACCGGAGGCTGGCGGCCACGGTGACGACCAAGGCCGTGCTTCATCCCAGCGAGAAGCAGGCAGCCGTCGACGCCGTCCCGGTCCTTCGCCGGCGCCGGGAGCGGTCAGTGCTGGAAGCGCAATGGCTGGCCACGGAGCAGCAGGCTGCAACCGAGGCCAGAGAGGTCATCGCCGCCGTCGAGCTGGCGGCCCAGCAAGTCGGCACCGCGCTCTCACAGCTCGCCGCGCTGCGCCGGCCTCGCCTCTTCGGCAAGGTCGAGGAGGAGCAGACCCGCGTGCAGCGCGCACTGGCGCGGCTCAGCGACGCGCGCACCACCCTCGTATCCGGCGATTTTGCCCAGGTGGGCAAGGCGGTACAGGACGCCGAGCGGCTGCTCTTCGCCGTCGGCGGACCGCTGATGATGGCGCTCAATCAGGAGCTCACCCAGTCCGCGTTCAGCCGCGGCCGCAAGGAGGAGCTGGGGTCCGCGCTGCAGCGTCGCGCCGCTGCTCAAGCCGAGGTGGAGACGGCGCGACAGCGCTCAGAGCATGCGGCGATGCTGGCCGTGGCACCCACCTACGAGCGACTCGCCGACTTCCTTCGGCTCACCGCCGACATCCTCCGCGAGCAGGTGACGGCCGCCGCGGCACCACGACAACAGGCGGGCGGTGAGTTCGCCACCCGCGTGGTCCAACCTCAGGACCTGGAGACCTTCGACGACGTCGGCGGTCTCGACGAGGTCAAGACACGGTTGCGCCGCACCGTCGGCATGATCCTGGAGCGGGCGCGAGACGCCGCGCGAATGGGTATCGTCCACAACGGCATCCTCCTGTACGGGCCTCCGGGAACCGGCAAGACGCTGCTTGCTCGAGCCCTGGCGGGCGAATACGGACTGCGCTTCGTGCGCTTCTCCCCCGCCGCGGTGGCGTCGTCGTATGCACACGAGCCGGCACGGAGGTTGCGCGAGCTCTTCGCACTGGCTGAGCAGTCAGTGCCGTGCCTGCTCTTCCTCGACGAGATCGAGATCATCGGCGCGCGGCGCGACGCGGCGAGCAGCGCCGACTCCCGGGAGGTGACCACGCAACTGCTGAACTCTCTCGAAGAGAGTCGTGCGGTACCCGGCCTGGTGATCATGGGGGCCACCAACCACATCGACAACCTCGATCCGGCCCTCCGCGAGGGTCGATTCGACAGTCGCATCGCCGTTCCCCTTCCGGAGGTGGAGGCGCGCAGGGCAATCCTCGACGTGCAGCTGAAGCGCCGCGGGCCCCACGTCGACTGGACGTCGATCGACCTCGATGAAATCGCCCAGCAGACGACAGGACGAAGCGGAGCGGCGCTCGCCAGCATCGTCACCGAGGCCGCCGAGCGGGCGATGCACAACGACACGACGATCAGTCAGGGCGACCTGCTGTTCGCCATCCGCGAGCGCTCGGGCCAGGACCGCGCCCAGACCTTCGAGGAGAAGGTGACATGGGATGACGTGGTGCTCCCCAGGCACACTCAGGAGCGCCTGCAGGAGATCCTCACCGTCTTCCAGAACCCCGAGCTGGGGCGCCAGCTCGGCGTCGCGCCTCCGGCCGGCGTGCTGCTCTACGGGCCTCCCGGCACGGGCAAGACGACGATCGCCAAGGCCCTCGCCACCGAGGTCCGCGCCTCGTTCTACGAGCAGTCCGCTGCTGACCTGCTCAGCAAGTACGTCGGCGAGTCCGAGGAACGAGTGGCCCGTCTCTTCGCGCGCGCACGGGAGAACCGTCCTTCGATCATCTTCATCGACGAGATCGATGCCCTCCTCAAGCGCCGCAGCGGCGACTCGGCGGCGCCGTGGGAGGAGCGCGTCGTCTCGCAGTTCCTCCGTGAGCTCGACGGGCTGGTCTCCGCAACCGGCGTCCTGCTCGTCGGCGCGACCAACCGCCTCGACATCATCGACGAGGCCGTCCGCGAACGCCGGCTCGCGGCCATCGAAGTTCCCCTTCCGGACGGTGCGGGCCGCAGGAAGCTGCTCGAGCTGGTGACCAAGGGGGTGAAGCTCGCCGCCGACGTCGACCTCGGCGAGGTCGCCGAGATGACCGAAGCGATGAGCGGGGCGGATCTCAAGGCCATCCGCAACGCGGCAGGAATGAAGGCGCTGACGCGGGCAGCGCGAAACGGCGGCGCCGGCGACGCCGCGGTCTCTCGCGAGGACTTCCTCACCGCGCTGGCGGAGCGAGGAGTCGTCCTGACACCGGACTGAGCGCCGGCGGGCAGAAGCATGGCAATGCGCTGACAGCCGCCAGGTTGGCTCGGCACCCAGCGTCCCCGAGAGTGGAGGTGGGCAATCCCATTCGTGGGGCGATCCGGCGGCCGCCGCAAGGGAACCGGCGCCGGCTCCGTTCTATCTCGCCAGAAGGAAGTCATGGCACTCGAAGACGAGGCGCAGCACCAGCCGAGGCGTGGTTTTGCCTCGGCCTCTCTTGTCCTCAGCAGGCTCGGCGAGAGACTCGGCGATGCCGGCACTGCTGTGCGGCGCAGGCTCGTTCGCCAGGGTTCGCCATCCGGAGGCAGTCGCGGATTCCGGATGCTCGTCCTCGCCGCGCTGCTGGAGGTCGCCGGCTTTCTCTTCGCCATCAACTATGTCTATCTCAGCGCCCCGAGCAACGGGCAGGCGCTGGTGCTCAGCGACCTGATCAGCCTGGGCAACAACCAGCAGATCCACGATGCGACCTTCCGCACCGAGGATGCACGCATCACCGGCGACTACTGCTCGGTACCGCTGAAGAACAGCTTCTGCATCGGCGACTCGAAGCCCTTCTTCACGGACAACCTGCCGTCGGACCTGGAGACGCCAACTCTCATCGGGGTGCTGCAGCAGAACGGCGCCACGGTGCAGGTGGACCCGCAGCCGGCCAAGAGCGTGCTGCGCTTCGTCACCCAGTTCGTGCTTCCACTCGTCTTTCTCGCCACCCTCTTCGGCATCATCTTCCTCGCCAAGTCGGGGCAGGGATCCATCTCGGATATCGTCGGCTTTGGCCAGATCGGCAGAAGGAAGAAGAAGCGCCTGAGCCTGAGCACGGAGGTCAACTTCAGCAACGTCGCCGGCGCTGACGAGGCCGTCACCGAGCTTCGTGAGGTCAGGGATTACCTCCTCGACCCCAAGCGTTACCAGGCATTCGGAGCGCAGCCACCCAAGGGAGTGCTGCTCTTCGGGCCGCCCGGATGTGGCAAGACCCTGCTCGCCCGCGCCGTCGCGGGAGAGTCCGGAGTGCCGTTCTTCTCGGTCTCGGGTGCCGAGTTCGTGGAGTCCCTTGTCGGCGTCGGCGCCGCCCGGGTGCGCGATCTCTTCCGCCAGGCACGGATGGTGGCGCCGGCGATCATCTTCATCGACGAGATCGATGCGGTCGGCCGCAGGCGCGGCGGCGGTACCGGCGGATCGGACGAGCGCGAGCAGACGCTCAACCAGATGCTCGTCGCCATGGACGGTTTCGAGGTCACCAGTGGCATCGTGGTCATGGGCGCAACCAACCGCCCCGACATCCTCGATCCGGCATTGCTCCGGCCCGGCCGCTTCGATCGTCACGTCACCCTCGAGGAACCCGATCGCAACGGTCGCGAGGCGATCCTCGAACTCCACGCGCGTGACAAGCCGCTCGCCGCCGACGTCGACCTGGAGTACGTCGCCCGCCGCACGCCCGGATTCACCGGTGCCGACCTGGCCAATGTCATCAACGAGGCCGCGCTGCTCGCGCTCCGCGAAGAGCACGCGGAGATTCGCATGCCTCAGCTCACCGAGGCAATCCAACGAGTGCTGCACGGTCCGCGGCGCCGCGGCCGGCTGATGACGACCGAAGAACGCAAGCGGCTCGCCTACCACGAGAGTGGCCACGCCCTGGTCGCCGCCGCGCTGGGCCGGCTCAGTGAGGTGCAGCGCGTGTCCGTGATCGCCCGGGGCCGTGGCATGGGCCAGACCATCGTGTCCACCGAAGCGGACCGTGTGCTGCTCACCCGCGGAGAGCTGGAGGACCAGATCACCGTCGCCCTGGGCGGCACCGCCGCGGAGGAGATCCGCTTCGGCGAGCCGAGCACCAGTGCGGAGGACGACATCGAGAAGGTGTCTGAGATCGCTCGGCAGATGGTCGGCCGCTACGGCATGTCGGCCAACATGGGCGCCCTCCGCTTCATCGGTCGCGACAGCGACGTCTTCCTCGGCGGAGAGGCCACGGGCATGGTGCCGATCAGCGCCGAGACCATGCAATCCTTCGACACCGAGGTCAAGCGACTCGTCGATGCCGCCAAGCAGCGCGCGCTCGATGTTCTCGTCTATCACCAGGAGCATCTCGAGAGGATCGCGGAGCGCCTGGAGGAGCTCGAGACGCTCGAAGGAACGGAGCTGGAGATGATGCTCGCTCCGGTGCGACCAGAGATGAACTTCGTGTCTGCCGGTGTTCCGATCAAGCCGGGGGGCAACGGCACCGGGGACGTGTTCAGTACCACGCCCGCCGACTGACGGTTCCCCCCCCCCCGGCGCCGGAAGCAGCCCGTCGTCAACTCGGTCCGATCGTACCCGCCGCTGGCGACCTACGGCGCAGCGTCGTGGCCTCGCGAGGCACGGCGGCGTGGCGCCGCGGGCGCAGTGCGCGGCAGCCAGCGCAGCTGCAGCTGCAGCGCCAGTCGCTGCTCGGCGTCGCTGAGGTCGAGGCCGGGAATCTCGCGCAGGCGCTCGATGCGGTAGCGCAGCGTGTTGGGGTGGACGTCGAGGCGCTGCGCGGCAACGCCGACGTCGCCGAAGGCGTCGAGGTAGGCGCGCAGGGTCTCGATGAGGTGCGAGCTCTGCTTGGCGTCGCGCTCCAGCAGGATGCGCAGCGGTCCCACCGGTGAGATCGGCTCGTCGGCGGCGACGTCGCCGAGGCGGTCGAGCAGCACCTGCATGTGCATGTCCTCGATGTCGGCGGGACGCGCCTGCACATCTGCGCTGCGGCGCACCACGCGCAGCACGCGGTCGGCGTCGCGCCGCGACCGCGGGATCTCCGCGAGGCCGGCGGCGTGCCCGCCGATGGCGACGGCAACCCCGCGTCGCAGCGTCGCGTTGAGCCGCGCCAGAAATCCGTCGGCGGCCGTGCGCGCGACCAGGCGGCTGGCATCGGCGTCGTCGCGGACGGGGATGACGGCGTAGACGACGCCCTCGACCACGGCGCTGGCCGAGCGGCGATGGATCACCGAGAGATGCAGCGACAGGGTGTCCCACAGCCGCGCCAGGGCGAGCTGGTTGTCGACCGCGTCGCCCTCGCGCATGCCGGCCGCGACGACGCGAAAGCCGTCACCGGCGAGGCCGAGGCGGCTGGCCGCGTCCTCCGCCACCGGCCCGCCGCCGAGCACCAGCGACATCAGCTCGTTCTGCAGCCCCCGCTGCGCATCCGCGGTGATGCGATGGCGCAGCAGGTGGATGGCGACGAAGCCGGCGGCGCGCACGAAGTCGTCGATGCGCTCCTGGCTCGGCCTGCGCCGCACCGCCGCCCACATCGAGCCGAGCAGCTCGTCGCCCGCCTTGACGGCGACGGCGAGTCGCGGCAGCACGTCGGGCCCGAGCCCGTCGAGGTACATCGGGCCGCCCTCGCTGTGCAGGCGGCGGTACAGCCCGCCGGTCTGGAAGGCGCGGGCGAAGTCGTCGGGAACCTGGCGGCCGAGGATGGTCTGCATGCGCGCCTCGTCGGCCTCGTCCTGGCGCGCCGAGTAGGCGATCACCCGCGACTGCGGGTCCTCGATGGTCACCGGTGCGTCGATCAGCGCGGCCACCGCGTTGGCGACCGCGAAGAGGTCGCCACCGGCGACGCCACCGAGCTCGTCGCGGCCGCCCGAGACGTCGTCGGTCATGGCGGAGCGCAGCAGCGAGAGGATCTGCACCCAGGTGGCGCCGAGGGGAACCGCGAGCACGGTGGCACCCAGGCGCCTGGCGTCCTCGGCCGTGGCGGCGGCATGTGCCGGAGCCGCCTTGACCAGCAGGACCGCGCCCTCTTCGGCGACGCGCTGCAGCACCCCGGCGAGCTCGCGACCGCCGGCCAGGCCGACGCCGAGCAGCAGGGTGCCGCGCGAGATGTGCGGCGGGTCACCCGCGTCGTGGATCGCCGGCGCGGCGACCGGCACGTCGTCGCCCGACGGCGCCGCCAGCACCTGGAGCACGCCGGGGCCGAGCCGGCGCAGCAGCGCAGCCAGGGTGATCGCTCCCGCCTCGGGAAACGGTGCTTGCGCGCTCACCTGACGTTGTCCTCTGTCCCAAACCAAGGGGTCCAGCTTGGCAGCGGCGCCAACTTTGCCGGCGCCGGGCGATGGTAGCGTCGCGGCCTGTCCATGAGTCCAGACGCACCCTCGCTGCTCCAGCGCCCGGTCGCTGCCCTCGACAGCGCCCGCGCTGCCGCGGAGGCTGCGGCCACCGCCGCGGGCGTGCGCATCGAGACGCCGCGCGATCTCTCCGCGCTGGTCGCCGCCACCGAGGTCTGGCGCCGCATCTGGACGCCCGACGGCACTCCCCTGATCTCCACCGAGATGCTGCGGGCGCTGACCCACGTGGGCAACTACCTCAGCGTCGCCCGGCGCGGCGACGGCGTGGTGGGGGCGCTGCTGGGCTTCTTCGGCGGCAACGGCCGTGTCGACCTGCTCCACTCGCACATCCTCGGCGTCGATCCGGCCGCGCGCGGGGGCGGCGTTGCCTACGCGCTGAAGCTGCACCAGCGCGCCTGGGCGCTGGAGCGCGGCATCTCGCGGGTGACCTGGACATACGACCCGCTGGTGCGCCGCAACGGCCACCTCAACCTCAGCAAGCTCGGCGCCCGCGGCGTCGACTACCTTGTCGCCTTCTACGGCGCCATGCCCGACGCCATCAACAACGGCGACGACAGCGACCGCGTGCTGGTGGAGTGGGACCTGGCGGCGGCGGCCGCCGGCCGGACCGCACCGGTTCACGACGTCGAATCGCTGCTGCGGCGGGGCGCCGCCGTCGTGCTCCACGCAAGCCCGGGGCAGGCGCCGGCGTTGCAGGAGAACGGTGACGCCGACATCCTGCTGTGCGCGACGCCGGCGGACATCGTCGCCCTGCGCCACGACGATCCCGCGTGCGCCCGGCAGTGGCGGGCCTGCGTGCGCGCCGTCATGGTCGCCGGCATGGAGCGCGGCATGACCCTCTCGGGCATGGCCCGCGGCGGCTGGTACGTGCTCTCGCGGTGCGCGCTGTGACCGCGCGCCGGCGGCGCACCCGGTGAGCGCGGACATCGTCCTGCGCGGCGGCACGGTGCACGACGGCCTCGGCTCGCCCGGCCGCGTCGCCGACGTGGTGATCGCGGAGGGACGCGTCACCGACGTCGGGCGCTTCGACGGCACCGCCAGGGAGACGGTCGACTGCGACGGCCTCATCGTCGCACCGGGGTTTCTCGACCCGCACGCGCACTCCGACCTGGTGCACGCCACGACCGAGCCGCAGCCGTTCAAGATCGCCCAGGGCGTCACCACCGAGATCGTCGGCAACTGCGGCTTCTCCTTCGCCCCGCTGACCCGTGCGGCCCTCGACCAGCTCGGCGACATCTGGACGGAGCTGGCCGGCGGCGGCGAGGTCCGCGAGCGCACCACCTTCGCGGGGTTCCTCGACGAGCTGGAGGAGAGCGCACCGGCCAACAACGTTGCCGCCATGGTTGGCCACAACGCACTGCGCGCGGTGGCCAACGGCGTCGACGTCGAGCTTCGCCCCGGCGCCCTGGAGCGCATGCGCGAGCTCGCCGCGGAGGCCTTCGACGCCGGTGCCGCCGGCTTCAGCACCGGCCTGATCTACGTGCCCGGCTGCTACGCCGACACCGACGAGGTGGTCGCCATGGCTCAGGTGGCCGCGCGCTACGGGCGTCCCTACACGACCCACATGCGCGACGAGGGTGCGCACCTCGCCGAGGCGCTCGACGAGGCACTCGCGGTGGGACGGCGTGCCGGCGTCCGTGTCCAGGTCTCGCACTGCAAGGTTGCGGGTGTGCGCAATCACGGCGGTGCCGGCGCACTGCTCGACCGCATCGCGGCGGCCCGTCGCGAGGGCGTCGACGTGCTCGGCGACCAGTACCCGTACACGGCGGGCTCGACGCTGCTGGCGGCGCTGCTGCCCACGTCGGCGAGCGAGGGCGGCACCGGCGCGCTGCGCACCCGGCTTGCCAGCCACGATGCGCGCGCGACGCTGCGTGGCGTCGCGGAGAGCGGCGCCGTCGGCGCGGGCGTCTGGCGCGACTGCCGGCCGCGCGACGTGCTGCTGGTGGCGCATCGCGACGCCTCGGTGGTGGGACGCCGCCTCGACGAGCTGAGCGGCGAGAGCGATCCCTGGGACCGCCTCTGCGACCTGGTGCTCGCCGACCCCTCGGCGCTGATCGTCCTGGAGATGATGGCCGAGGACGACGTGGTTCGCATCATGGGCGATCCGCTGATCGGCGTCGGGTCGGACAGCGGGCCGCCGGTGGGCCTGCAGCATCCGCGCACCTGGGGCTGCTTTCCGCGCGTGCTGGGCACCTACGTGCGCGAGCGCGGCGTGCTCACCTGGGAGCAGGCCATCCGCAAGATGACCTCGCTGACGGCGCGCACCTTCGGCCTGGCCGGGCGCGGGCAGCTGCTGCCCGGCATGGTCGCCGACGTCTGTGCCTTCGACCCCGCGCGCATCGGGCACGCGGGCACGTACGAGCGTCCGGACGTGGCCCCGGACGGGGTGGAGCTGGTGCTGCTCGGCGGGCGAGTCGCGCTGCGGTCGGGGCAGCCGAGCGACGCGCGGCTGGGGCGGGTGCTGCGCGCGGGGCGCGGCTGAGCATCGCGGCCACGGCGCTTCGGCGTTCTTGGGGACGACCACAAGACGGCGGTACGGATTCGGGCGAATCTCCGAGGGGGCTGATGCAACAGCCACCTACCATGCCGAGTCACCGAGGAAGACAGTGAGAAGTCGGAGGTCGACGCCGATGCGCCGTCGGGTGACCGTTCGCTGCGCGCTGGCGCTGGCGGCCGCGTCGGCGCTCGCAGCCGGGCAGGCCCTGGCCGGCGACGTCCTCGCCGCGGCCGAGAGCACAGCACTGAAGGTCGACCGCCAGGCGTCGCAGGCCGACACCGCGGTCAACCCGTACGCCGACGGCGACCTGCACGTCGCCATCGCCGGCGGCACGCCGACGCAGCACTCCTACGTGCACGTCAGCTTCGCCTCGCTGCCGAAGGGCACGACGGTCAACAGCCTGGTGCTCACGCTGACCCAGAGTGGCAGCGCGCAGGGCAACGTCGAGCCGCAGAACGCCGCCATCGCGGCGTGCCCGCTGACCACCGAGCTGCCGGCGGCGTACGACTCGTCGAACCCGCCGAAGTGGGACTGCACCCGGGCCTCGTCCCCCGGCCAGGCCGACGGCAGCGGCGGCTGGCGGATCGACCTGCAGCCGCTGGTCGGCGCCTGGGACCAGGGGGGCAACACCGGGGCGGCGATCATCGCGCTGGCCGAGCCGCTGCCGGTGGGCAGCGCGGCCGGTCCTGCCGCCAACAACTGGGCGCTGGCCTTCGACCCCAGCAGGACGTCCGCCACCGCCGGCGTGACCACGCCGGGCTCGACGGCGCCGTCGAGCGATTCGTCGGGCTTCGTCCCGCTGACGGTCTCGCCCGCGGCGCCGGCCGCGGTGGCACCCGCCCTGCCTCCGCTGGCGTCGGTGGCACCTCCGGCGCCCGTTCCGCCGGCGCCGGCCGGCGCCCCAGCCGGCTCCTCCGCGAGCGGTGCCGCGGCAAGCCCCAGCACGGCGCCGCCCCGGACGCCTGCCGTCACCCCCCCGGCGTCCCCTGCGGCCGGCGTCTCGCGCGGCTGGATCCTCGCCGCGGCGCTGCTCGCCCTCGCCGCCCTCGCCGCCGTCGCGGGGGTGGGTGTGCGGCAGTTCGCCCTGCGGGGCTCGGTGTCCTTCGGTGCCCTGGTGTCATCCCTCGGCTCCGCCCGCTCCAGGCTGGCCACGCCCGTGGCCGTCCTCGCCCTGGGCGCGGTGCTCGCCGCGGGCTTCGCCGGGCGGCTGACCGCATCGGGGGCCGCCGGCCCTGGCGCCACGGCGACGGCGGGCGGCCCCCAGGGCGCCGACACCTCAGGCTCGCCGGCGGCACCGGGCGCGGTCGGCGGTCCGGGCGCTTCGCCCACCGGCGGGGCGGGCGGTGCAGCCGGTGCGGGTGCGGGCACGAGCGGTGGCTCGGCGGCGGCGTCGGTGGCGGCAGCGTCGGCGGCCGCAGCTGCGGCGTCGAGTGCGGCCGCGCGCGGACCGCTGCCGCGCGGGGTGACGCCCACCACCGTGCGGGTCGGCTTCTTCGTCGCCACCAACCAGAACACGCTCAACCAGGCGGCCGGCCTCAACGGCCTCGACAACACCGGCGACGCGCGGGCCCAGGCCACCGCCATGGTCAAGTGGGTCAACGCGCACGGCGGCATCGCCGGACACGCCATCGATCCCCGCTTCATCCCCGAGGATGCGTCCAACACCGATCCCAACTACCAGGTGCAGCTCTGCCACCAGGCCGTCGACGACGAGCAGGTTTTTGCCATGGTCGACGACAACAACGTGGTCCAGACCGCGGCGCAGTGCTACATCTCGTCGCACACCCTGTACTTCAGCGAGGGACTGGTCCAGTTCGCCGCCGCCACCCAGAACGCCTGGGGCATCTACTTCTGGAGCCCGTCCGGTCCCAACCTCGACCGCTCCATGGCCGAGGAGCTCGACGGCCTGCAGTCCAAGGGCTTCTTCACCAAGGCGGACAAGGTCGGCTACATGTACGAAGACCAGCCGACGACGCACCTCACCATCGACCGCGTCGTCTCACCGCGGCTGGCCCAGATGGGCTACGACGTCACCAACCCCAACGCGCCCAACGGCGTCGTCAGTGTCGGGATCACGGTGCCCATCGCCGACGCCAACAGCCTCTCGGCGATCAACAACGGCATGCTCAAGATGAAGACGTCGGGGGTCACCAAGATGTTCTTCGTCAACGACGCGGGCGCCACCATGGCGGTGTTCGCCATGCGCGACGCCGACAACCTGCGCTACAACACGGTCACCTACGGGCTGCAGAGCCAGGACGGGCTCGACGGCGTCGCCTACCTCGAGCCCCCGGCCCAGCTCGCCCACGCCGTCGCGGTGGGATACATGCCGCTGCTGGACACCTCGACGGCCAACAGCGACGGCTTCCCCGGCTCGCCGGCCGAGGCGCAGTGCCTCAAGATCATGAGCGACGCCGGCATCGCCGCGCCCAACCCGCCGGGCCGCGACGGCGAGGCGACGGCGGGAATGATGCAGAAGTGCGATGCGATGTTCCTGCTCTACCACGGTGCGCAGAACCTGGGACAGAGCCTCAGCGCTTCGACATTCGCGGCGGGTGCGGAGCGCCTGGGCACCACGTACCAGAGCGCCTTCGGATACGCGGGCAACAGCAGCGTCGGCCCCGGGCACCACGACGCCGTCGACACCTACCGGACGCTGCACTGGGATCCCAGCTGCACGAACGGCTACGACGGTGGTACGGGCAAGGGCAGCCAGGGCTGCTTCAAGCTGGACAGCCGCACCTCCTACCGCTCCCCGGAGGTCTGACAGGCGTTGCGCCGCAGCCTCGCCATCATCGCTCTCGGCGTTCTCGGCAGCGCGCTCTCCGGCTGCGGCGAGGGCTACCTGTTCCGCAACGACCACCGCATCGTCATCGACAGCCCGGGCTCCTTCAGCAGCGTGCGCCAGCCGCTCACGGTGCGCTGGACCGCGCCCGACTTCTCGGCGCCGCGCGACGGACGCTTCGCGGTGTTCTTCGACCTCGCGCCGCCGCCGCCGGGCCAGACGCTGGGTGACATCCCTCCGCTGCAGAAGCGGTTCGTGCGGGTCGTCGACAGCACGCACGTCGAGGCGCCGGCCTTCGTGCACGACACCAGCAGCACCGGCCCGCTGCAGGACCACCACGAGGTGACGGTGATCCTGCTCGACAGCAGCGGGCGGCGCATCAGCGAGACGGCCGGCTACGTCGAGTTCGACGTCAGCCAGTGAGCGCCGACATCACCACCGCCGCCGCGCCCGATCCCGCCGTCGACGAGGTCGCCGCGACCGCTTCGCGCCTGCGCGAGGTGGGCCGGGAGGCGCTCGGAGTCTCCGGCGACGCGGACACCGCGCCCTTCCGGGAGACGCTGCGCGCACACCGTCTCAGCGTCTACCCGATCGTCGCCCTCGGACTTCTGGTCATCGTCGACCAATTCCACGACTACGCGTTCTACATCCTGGCGCCGGACATCAGCCGGACCCTGGGGTTCTCCAAGGTCTACGTCGGGCTGCTCGCCTCCTTCTCCGCGCTGGCCCTGACCCTGGCCGCGCTGCCGCTGGCATGGGCGGTGGAGAAGCGGCCGCGCCGCGCCCTGGTGGCCATCGTCACCGGCATCACCTGGAGCGTGATGACGCTGCTCACCGGGTTCGCCGGCGGCCTGCTGGCGCTGACCGCCCTCCTCGTCGTCGACGGCGTCAGCAGCGGCTCGGTGCGCGCGGTGCACCCACCGCTGCTCACCGACAGCTACCCGCCCTCGGTGCGGGTGCGCGTGCTCTCGCGCTACCAGGGGCTGTTCATCGCCGGGACGATGGCCTCTCCCCTGCTGGTGTTCCTGCTCACCGGGCCCGCCGACCTCACCTGGCGCGGGACCTTCGTCGTGCTCGGCGTCATCTGCTGCGCCGCCTCGCTGGTCTCGCTGCGCCTGCGCGACCCCGGGTTCGGACGCTGGGACAGCAGCCGCCTGCGCGCCGCGGTGCACGGCACGCCCGCCGGCACCGGCGCCGCTGCTGCGGCGGCGGAGTCGGAGACGGCGCTCGGCTTCTTCGAGATCACCCGGCGGCTGCTGCTGATCCCGACCATGCGGCGGGTGCTGCTCTCCAGCGCCGTCCTCGGCCTGTTCAACGTCCCGCTCAACACCTTCTTCATCTTCTTCCTGGTCGAGCGCTGGCACCTCGACGCGCCGCACCGGGCGCTGTTCTTCGCCCTGCTGCCGCTGGCCTCGATCGCCCTCATCGTGGTGCAGAGCCGCTACGGGGAAAGGCTGTTCCACACCAACCCGGGACGTCTCTTCCGCTTCGCCGGCCTGCTGCAGCTGATCGGCACCGCCGCGGTGGGACTGTCGGCGGCGTCGCCGTGGTTCGCCGGCATGGTGGGCGCGTTCGCCGTCACCACCGCAACCTTCGCGGCCCTGACGCCGCTGGTGAGCACCGGCTACCTGTCGGTGGTCAGGCCGCAGATGCGCCCCCACGCCTCGGCACTGTTCGGCATCTTCCTCACCGGGGTGGGCGGCATCCTCGGCGTGCTGGTGCTGGGCAGCTTCGCGCAGCACTACGGCACCGTCGGCGCGCTGATCGCGACGGTGCCCTTCGGCATGCTGTCGGCACTGGTGCTGGCCAGCACCGGCAGGCTGGTGATGCGCGACCTCGACCGCACCGTCGAGGAGCTGGTCGAGGAGGAGGAGCTGCGCGTGCTCCGCGAGCGCGGTGCGCGGCTGCCCATGCTCGCCTGCCGCCACATCGACTTCGCCTACGACCAGCTGCAGGTGCTCTTCGACGTCAGCTTCACCGTCGACGACGGTGAGCGCGTCGCGCTGCTGGGCACCAACGGCGCGGGCAAGTCGACGCTGCTGCGCGTCATCAGCGGGCTCGGGCTGCCGTCCGCGGGGTCGGTGCGCTTCCGCGGTGCCGACATCACCTTCCTCGACGCCGAACGCCGGGTGCGGCTGGGCATCACCCAGGTGCCGGGCGGCCGCGCCGTCTTCGGCCCGATGACGGTGATCGACAACCTGCTCGTCTTCGGACACTCGCTGGGGCGCGACCGGCGCACCGTCGACCGCGGCATCGAGGCGAGCTTCGCGGCCTTCCCGCGACTCGCCGAGCGGCGCCACCAGCCCGCGGCGCGCCTCTCCGGTGGCGAGCAGCAGATGCTGGGGCTGGCCAAGGCGCTCATCCTGCGTCCCCGGCTGCTGCTCATCGACGAGCTGTCGCTGGGGCTCGCGCCCAAGGTGGTCAGCGAGCTGCTCGGCATGGTGCGCATCATCAACGCCTCGGGCACGGCCATCGTGCTTGTCGAGCAGTCGGTCAACGTCGCCCTGTCGATCGTCGATCACGCCTACTTCATGGAGAAGGGTGAGATGCGCTTCGACGGCAGGGCCGCCGAGCTGCTGGCGCGCCCCGACCTGCTGCGCTCGGTGTTCCTCAGTGGCGCCGCAGCGCCGTCGCCGGCGTCCAACGGCCGTACACCGCACGCCGTGGAGGTGTCGCGGTGAGTGGCTTCACCGTGCCGTACTACGTTGTCGTGCTCGGCATCCTCACCGGGCTCACCTACGGCGTGCTCGCCGTCGGCATCGTCATCGTCTACCGGACCAACCGGATCATCAACTTCGCCCACGGGCAGGTGGGCGCCATGGCGGCGGTGGCCTTCGGCACCATCGTCACCAAGGGCAGGGTTCCCTACCTGCTGGCTCTGCCCATCGGGCTCGCCATCGGCGCGCTGACCAGCGCGGGTGTCGAGGTCGCCGTCGTCCGCAGGCTGCGCAAGGCGCCGCGGCTGATGAGCATCATCGCCACCCTGGGCGCGGCGACGGTGATCTTCGGCATCCAGATCCTCATCAACCCCACCGCCACCGCCGGCTCCGAGTTCCCCACGCCGCCCGGTCTGCCCTCGTTCGACGTCGGTCCACTGCCGGTGTCGGGCGCGTACTCGGGGATGCTGTTCTTCAGCCCGCCGCTGGTGCTCGGGCTCGCCGCGCTGCTGCGCTGGAGCCGCTTCGGGCGCGCCCTGCGCGCCGCGGCGAGCAACCCCGACGCCGCGCGCCTCGCCGGCGTCTACGCGGGTCGCACCTCGACCATGGCCTGGATGCTGGCGGGGGCCTTCGCCGCCTTCACCGCCATCCTGCTGCTGCCCACCCAGGTGATCGCCGACGCCTCGGCGTTCGGCCCCGCGCTGATGCTGCGCGCCCTGGCCGCCGCGGTGGTGGCACGCATGACCAACCTGCCCGTCGCCCTGGGCGTGGGTGTTCTGGTCGGTGTTGTCGAGAACCTGGTGCAGTGGAACTACGGCAGCGACAGCGCGGTCAACGTCGCCCTGCTCGCGCTGGTGCTCGGCGGCCTCCTGCTGCAGCCGCGCATCGCCGGGCGCGGCGAGGAGAAGGGCTCGTGGGCCGCGGTGCGCGCCTGGCGCCCGCTGCCCGAGGCCTACCGGCAGGTGTGGATGCTGCGCAACATGCGCCGCGTCCTCGGCAGCACGGCACTGACTCTTGCCGTGCTCATCCCGGTGGTCGGCAGCTACTCGCAGTCGTTCACCTTCGCGACCCTGTTCGGGCTGTCCGTCGTCGGCCTCTCGCTGGGTGTCATCACCGGGCTGGCGGGCCAGCTCTCGCTGGGACAGTTCGCCATCGCCGCCATCGGCGGCTGGGCGTTCTGGTGGACCACCGCGCAGTGGGGCAACCCCTTCCTGTCGATCCTCGCCGGTGGCGTGGCCGGCGCGGCGGCCTCCGTCGTCGTCGGCCTGCCCGCGCTGCGCATCCGCGGGCTGATGCTGGCGGTGACCACGCTGGCCTTCGCCTTCTTCGTGCAGGGGTGGCTGCTGCGGCAGAGCTGGGCACTGGGTGGCGGCGTCAACCTCGACGCGCCGGTGATCGGCGGCTGGCAGCTGGACACCAAGGGCGTCTACTACCTGTCCCTCGGCGTCCTGGTCGTCGCGCTCTGGCTGGCACACAACGTGCGGCGCGGCGGCCTGGGACGCATCTTCGTCGCCCTGCGCGACAACCCCGACGGCGCGCGCGCCTTCTCCATCGCCCTGACCTGGCGCACGCTGCAGGCCTTCGCCATCGCGGGATTTCTCGCCGGCGTCGGCGGCGCCGTGTACGTGAGCGCGCTGCCGCGCATCTCCAGCGACACCTTCCTGCCCGCGGTGAGCATCAGCCTGGTCGCCATGGCGGTGCTGGGTGGGCTGCAGATCCTGGTCGGTCCGCTGATCGGGGTGCTCTACATCTTCGGGCTGCCCGACCTGCTCGGTACGCGCTTCGACTCGATCGCGCTGGCGGGCTCGACGGTGGGCTGGCTGCTGCTCATCCTCTACGTCCCCGGCGGCATCGCGCAGGTCCTCGAAGGCGTGCGCGATCGCATCGCCGACGCGCTGGCCAGGGCGGCGGGCGTCGACGTGGCTTCGGCGCGAGCCGATCCCGCGGCGCGGGGTTCGACTGCGCCGGCGGCACCGCCGCGCATGCACCTCGAATCGCTGGCGCCGCGCCTGCACGACGCGATTCCCGACGGCGGTCCGCTGCTCGCCGTGCGCGACGTCGCCAAGCGATACGGTGGCGTCGTCGCCGTGGAGTCGGTGTCGCTCAGCGTCGGCGAGGGCGAGATCCTCGGCCTGATCGGGCCCAACGGCGCCGGCAAGACCACGTTGTTCGAGTTGATCAGCGGCTTCGTGCGCCCTGATTCCGGGAGCATCGAGTTCGCTGGCGAGCGCCTCTCGACGTGGCTCGGTGGAACACGGCGGGTGCAGCTCGGTCCGCTCACGCTGCCGCGGCCGGGATTCCAGTTCACGCTCACCCCGGAGCTGCGCGCGCGGCGCGGCATGGTGCGCTCCTTCCAGGACGCCGCGCTGTTTCCCACCATGACGGTGTTCGACGTGGTGCAGCTCGCCCTCGAACGTGCGCATCCCACCGCGCTGTTCCCCGCCATGGTCGGCGCGGGGATGCCCGAGGAGCACAAGCGCGAGCGCGCCGCCGAGCTGCTCGCCCTGATGGGTCTCGACGCCTACCGGCGCAAGGAGATCCGCGAATTGTCGACGGGGACGCGGCGCATCACCGAGATCGCCTGCCTGGTCGGGTTGGAACCGCGCCTGCTGCTGCTCGACGAACCGTCCTCGGGCATCGCCCAGCGCGAGACCGAGGCGCTCGGCGACCTGCTGCTGCGCATCCGCACCCAGCTGCGCACCACGATGATCGTCATCGAGCACGACATCCCGCTGATCATGGGCATCGCCGATCGCATCGTCGCCATGGAGGCGGGCCGGGTCATCGCGGTGGGATCGCCGGCCGACATCCGTGCCAACGAGCTGGTCATCGAGGCCTACCTCGGGGGCGACGTGGCGTCGATCGAGCGCTCGGGCGCGCTCGCGGCCGGCGTGTCGTAGCCGTCTCGGACTCCTGCCAGCCCATGAGCGCATGCAAGCCGCGCAGGAACAGCTCCTCGGGCACGACGGACGGGTCGACCAGCTGGATCAGCCCCAGACCGTTGAGCATCGCCGAGAGCAGCACCGCCAGCTCGCGTCCGGGCATGGGCAGGGCCACACCGTCGCGCGCGGCCAGCGCGTCGATGGCGGCGGCCACCGCGTCGAGCTGCTGGTCGCCGCTCGACGACATGGCCGCCAGCACCTCCGGTTCGCGCAGGCCCAGCTTGAGCAGCTCGACCTGCAGCCTGAGCAGGCGCAGCGTTGCCGGGTTCAGCCCGGTTCGCGCGCGGTCGAGCACCAGGCCTTCCAGCGCCTCGCGCAGGCTGCCCGCCTGGGCCAGCCCGCCCACCTCGCCGTCGTCGCCCGCCCCCTGGGTGCACGCCGCGATCAGCAGCGCCTTCTTGCTGCCGAAGGTCGAATACACCGCCCCGGTGGTGAGGCCCGCGCGCGCCGCGATCTCGCTGAGGGTGGCGGCGTGATACCCGCGCTCGGCGAACACGTCGAGGGCCGACTCCACCAGGCGCCGGCGCGTCTGCTCGCCGCCACGGGGCGTGGCGGGCTCTTGTGAGGCGGGTTCCGGTGTGATAATGTCCATTATTATCGAGTCCTGATCGCCTCGATCCTAGCACGCCAAGGAGGGACACCATGACCACGCAGACGCAGCCGGCGGATCTCAAGGCGCTCCACGCGGAGCTGGAGGAACGCGTCGCCGAGGCGGCGCAGCGGCTGGGCGTGCCGGGCGTGGCCGTCGGCCTGGTCGCCGGCGGCGAGGAGGACTACGTCTTCCACGGCGTCACCTCGATCGAGAACCCCCTCGACGTCGAGGCCGGCACGCTCTTCCAGATCGGCTCGACGACCAAGGTGTACACCGGCACGGTGATGATGATCCTCGCCGAGCGCGGCCTCGTCGACCTCGCCGCGCCGGTGCGCACCTACATCCCCGAGCTGCGCCTCAAGGACGAGGACGCCGCGCGCACCGTGACGGTGCTGCAGCTGCTCAACCACACCGCGGGCTGGTCCGGCGACCTGCACGACAACACCGGCGACGGCGACAACGCGCGCGAGCTCTTCCTCGACGTTCTGGCCAACGCGGAGCAGAACAGCCCGCCCGGCAAGGTGGCGTCGTACAACAACGCGGCGGTGAACATCGCCGGTCTGGTCATCGAGCGCGTCACCGGTAAAACGTACGAGGCCGCGGTCAAGGACCTGCTGCTCGATCCGCTGGGACTGTCGAGCTCGTACTTCTTCCTCAACGACGTCATCTCACGACGCTTCGCGGTCGGGCATCGCAAGCGCAACGAGGAGGTCGGCGTGGCCAGGCCGTACGGGCTGCCGCGATCCGTCGCCCCCGCCGGCGGCATCGTCAGCAACGCCGCCGACCAGGTTCGCTTCGCCCGCTTCCACCTCGGTGACGGCACCGCCGCGAACGGCACGCGCGTGCTCGGCGAGGCGTCCCTGTTGCGCATGCGCGAGGCCACCGCATCGCTGCACGGCAGCGCCATCGGCGACTTCGTGGGCATCTCCTGGCTGATGCGCGACCTCGGCGGCGTGCGCGTGGCGGCACACGGCGGGTCGACCAACGGGCAGCAGTCGTCCTTCGACCTGGTCCCGTCGCAGAACTTCGGCGTGACCGTGCTCACCAACGCGGACGAGGGCTTCCTGCTCCACCGCGAGATCGTCGAGTGGATCCTCTCCGCGTACTGCGGCGCCGTCGAGCCCGAGCCCGAGCCGATCGACGTCACCGACGATGACCTCGCCCCCATCACCGGCCGCTACAACGCCGAGCACGCCTACGTCGACGTCACCGCCGACGGCGACTCGCTGGTGCTCAACATCGGCTACACCCCCGAGGGCGAGCGCATGCTGCGCGAGATCGTCGGCGAGGTGCCGGAATCCAAGCCGATGCGCGTGAAGCTCATCCCCGGCGAGCGCTTCGTGGTCACCGAGGGCGAGGCCAAGGGCATGAAGGGCCACATCCTGCGCGAGGACGGCGCGGTGCGCGCCCTCAACGTCGGCGGACGCCTCGCCTACCGCGCCGAGTAGACGCCACCCGCCAGTCAATGCGTGCAGGGCACTCCCGCTGGTGCCCTGCACGCACGCCGCCGGGCTCGCACGGTGATGCCCCTCACCTACCGTGTGTGTGGCATGAGTGGACCTGCTTGGCTGGACGCCACCGAGATCCGCATCGGTCTCGGCTGCATGCGCCTGTCGACGGACCCCGATCGCGACGAGGAGGTCGCCCTCGCGACGATCGCGGCCGCCGCCGCCGCGGGCGTGACCGTGTTCGACACCGCTCGCGCCTACGGACACTCCACGGCTGAGCTGGGACACAACGAGAGGCTGCTGGCGCGGGCACTTCGTCGCTGCGGTGCGGAGCGCAGCGCGCGGATCGTGAGCAAGGGCGGCATGGCGCGCGAGGGCGGCGGATGGGTGGCGGACGGCCGCGCCGGCGCCATCCTCGGCGACTGCGAGGCCAGTCTCGAGGACCTGGACGGCCTGGCAATCGACCTGTACCTCGTCCACGCACCCGACCCGCGGACGCCCTGGCGCACCTCCGTGCGCGCACTGGCGCGACTCCTCGACGAGGGGCTGGTGCGGCACGTCGGCCTTGGCAACGTCAACCGCCGGCAGCTCGATGAAGCGCGTGAGCTGGTCGACGTCACCGCCGTGCAGATCGCGCTCAGTCTCCACGACGCCAGCGCCATCCGGGGCGGACTCGTCGAGCACTGCGCCGGCAACGGGATCGCGGTGATCGCCCACTCGCCGCTGGGAGGACCGCGACGAGCGCCCGGCCTCATGCGTCACCCGGTGTTGACCGAGGTCGCTGAACACTCCGGGGCGACCCCGGCCGAGGTCGCGCTCGCGTGGCTGCTCGACCTCTCGCCGGCGGTCGTCGCGATCCCGGGAGCGCGACGACCAGAGACAGCGCGCTCCGCCGCCAGGGCTGCGTCGCTCACGCTGGACTCGGGCGCGCGGGATGACCTGGCGCGATCTTTCGGCATCTCCCGGCCGGCCCGTGTCGACCATCTGGTCCGTCGCGATGACGCCGATGTGGTCCTGGTCATGGGCATTCCAGGGGCCGGCAAGAGTCGTGTGGCCGATGGGTACATCGCCCGTGGCCACCTCCGCCTCAACCGCGACGAGCGCGGAGGATCACTGCGCGCGCTGGCCGGCGATCTCGAGCAGGCGCTCACGTCGGGAGTGCGGAAGGTCGTCCTCGACAACACGTACCTCACGCGTGCCGCGCGAAGCCACGTCATCGACGTGGCCACCCGGCACCATCTTCCGACGCGTTGCATCTGGATCGACACGCCGCTCGCGCAGGCCCAGGTCAACATCGTCGAGCGCCTGCTCCAGCGTTGCGGCGGCAAGCTCCCCAGTCCCGACGAGCTCCGCGAGCTGGCGCGGCGCGAAGCGGGCATGCTGGCCCCGGCATCCCAGATGCGCGCACTTCGCGAGCTGGAGCCGCCCTCCACCGACGAAGGCCTTGTCGACGTGGAGCAGGTGACGT
Source organism: Candidatus Dormiibacterota bacterium (assembly GCA_035995545.1). Classification (GTDB taxonomy): domain Bacteria; phylum Chloroflexota; class Dormibacteria; order Aeolococcales; family Aeolococcaceae; genus DASRDZ01. The sequence continues at coordinate 757,035 of DASYKI010000016.1, read as the reverse complement.
TCGAGCGCATCCCGCCGTCTGTGCCAGGACGTGCAGGTGTCTTCGTCGCCGCCGCGGCGCTGCGGCACCCCGGGTGGAAGGAGCTCGTGCTACGTGGCGATCAAAGTGCGCCGCACCTGGTCTTCGACTGGCAGCCGGACGGCACGGCGGATGCCCTCGCCGCTTGCGCCGCCGATCTGTCGGCCGTGGTCCCGGGGCCGGTGCAAACCGCGCTGTGTCCGCACGCCGCCGGCCCTCCGACCTGCTGGTGCCGGCCGCCGCTCCCCGGGCTGGCGCTGGCCTTCGCGCGCGCCCACAGCGTCGATCCGGCGCGCTCGGTCCTCATCGGTACGGGCGCCACACATAGGACGCTGGCGAGAGCACTCGGCGCCGCGTACATCTCTGCCTGAGCCGCCGACCAGTCCTCCATCTCGGCCCTGGACGAGCGCCTCTGGACGCGGCCTTCGCATTCTGGTAATTTTTATAGAATTACCGGTTGGCGCCGCTGCGCACCAAGCGCGAAACGACGCTGTTGGAGAGGGTTGCCGTGAGTTCCTTGACCACTGGCGGAACATGGCCACGCCGAGTGGGCGGCGATTGTGAGCGGCGATCCTGGCACGGACGACGGTCCGGCCTGGCAGGGATCGGTGTTTTCGCCGTGATCGCAGCGGGGTGCGGCAGCTCCAACTCCGGGGCCAGCGGCGGAACGGCGGCCGGAACGCAGGGCGCGACGAAGACCGGGGTTGTCACCATCGGCGGCCTCGAGTCCGTGACCGGCGCTTTTGCCGCGGGCGGCCAGGCCATTCTCGGCGGACTGAAGGTGGCGGTGGCTGACATCAACGGCGCCGGCGGATTCACAGTCGGCGACACCAGGTACACCATCAACCTGGTCACCGCGGACGCGGCAAGTGACCCCGCCAAGGCAACCGCGGGCGCGATCGGGCTCATCCGCGACAACCAGGTCCAGTTCCTCTTCGGACCGGCCGAAACCTCTGGAGCCATCGCGGTGCAAGCCCAGACGGCGCCGGCGCGGGTGCTCTGGTTCACCTCCAGTCTGACCGTCAGCGACACCCTTGACCAGCAGGGCGTGAGCAGCGCCCTCAACAAGTACGCATTCTCCGAGCTGGACGGCGCGAAGTCTCAGGCCAAGCACAACGCCGACGGCGCCAGGGCCAACTTCCCCGCGGCAAAGTCGGCGGTCGTGATGATGGTCAGCTCATCGTCGTTCGACTACTACACGGGCCAGCTCGCCGACTCGTTCCGGGCCGACGGTTTCGCGGTGCCGGATGGAAACGTCATCCGATACGACGCGGCAACAACGGACTTCGGCCCGCTGCTGACGCGCGTCAAGGCGATTCATCCTGACGTGCTGGTCGTGGGAGTCGCCGCAGCGGCGGTCACCAACGTGGCCAAGCAGATGGTGGCCCTCGGAGATGTGGCCGGCGCGCTGATCGGGACCATCGGAGGAGCGGCGATCGCTCAGAGCACGGCCATCGGCAAGCCGCTGCCGTTTCCGTTCCAGACCATCGCGGTGGGAGGATTGAACCCAGCCCAGCCGCAGCCCCAGTACACCGACTTCCTCAGCCGCTTCCAGCAGGTCAACGGCGCAGCTGCGCCGACGTCGACGGCGTCGTTCTCGACCAGCGACTACGCTCCTCTCGAGGGCCTGATCGCCGCGATGCAGAAGGCGGGGACCACCACCGACGTCGACAAGGTCGCCGCGGCCATCGTCCAATCGAAAGGCACCGGTCCGGTCGGTCCGGTGACCTGGACCGCGAACCACGCCGCGCGCACCAGCACATACATCTGCCTCGTCGTCGCCGGCACGCAGACGTGCGCGCAGAAGTGAGCGAGCTTCCGCAGCACGTCCTCGACCTCCTCGACCGGGCCGCCGTCCGGGAGGCGGTCGTGCGGGTGGCCACGGCGATCGACCGTCATGACAACGAGCTGCTGGCGAGATGCTTCACCGAGGACGTCCATTGTGTCTTCCAGGGGGAGGACGTCGGGCCCGGCGTGGACAGGGTGATCGCCTACATGACCACCAACGCGGCACCACTCGTGATCGTCGATTTCGCGCACATGCTCAGCAACATCGCGGTCGAGCTCGACGGCGATGTCGCCCACGCCGAGGCGGATGCGCTCAGCTACCTCATCACCGACACCGGCGCCGGGACACAGATCCGGCTGCGCGGCCTGCGCTACGTGGACCAGCTGGTCCGCACGCGCGACGGATGGCGCATCCGCGACCACGTGCACCGTCCCATATGGGAGCAGCGCTTTCCCGTCACCGTGCTCTGAGCGTGACCCGCGCGTAGCCGGGGTCACCCCCGGCTACGCCCACCCAGGTCATGCGACGGGCTGATGGCCCTGGGTGATGAAGACGCCGCGGAACCGCGCGTCGCAGTACGGCTCGGCCTTGGGAAGGCCACCGACATAGTTGCGGATGGCGCTGATCGCCGGGTCGAAGGAGATCGGGATGCCGTCCTGCACCTGCTGCACGACGAGGCGATTTGCCTTCTTGAAGAGGTTCGCTCGTGCGGCCGGGTCGATGGTCGCCTCCGCCTGGAGAATGATGTCGCGCAGGCCGGACGTCTCCTGGCCACCGGCGTTGATGGAGCCACCGGCCATGAAGTGGTCGTGGAATTCCTGGTCTGGATCGGCGCTCGCGATACCGCCGTTGGAGGAGGCCGACGCGACGCCGGTCTTGTTCGGTCCGGCGAGGTAGGTCTGCGACGCGACCTGGGCGATGTCGATGGTCTTGACGTTCATCGTCACCCCAACCTGCTTGAGCTGCGCCTGGATCAGCTCGCCCATCTGCACCCAGGAGGTGGCCGTGGCGCCGACGACCGCGTCGAAAGTGAAGCCGCTGGCCAGGCCGGCGTCGGCAAGGAGCTGCCTGGCCTTGCCTGGGTTGTACGCGTACAGGGGGGTCTTGTCGAGCGAGGCGTCGTAGCCGGGGCTGTTGGGCGGGAACTCCTGGTACGTGGCGTGCGCCTGGCCCTGGGTCAACGCGTTGGCGATGCTCTCGCGGTCGATCGCGAAGGACAGCGCCTGCCGTACTCGCAGGTCGTTGAACGGCGGGAGGGTCTGGTTCAACACCAGCAGGCGGAACTGCGAGCTGGCATTGATCATCACCTTGAGGCTGGCGTTGCTCTTGAGGGCGTTGCCGTCGGCGATCGACTGCGGGGCGACCCAGTCGACGTCGCCCGCCTGGAGCGCATTGCCCAGGGAGGGGAAGGGGATCTCCATGAAGTCGATGCCGCCCAGCGTCTGGCCTGCCTTGTCCCAGTACCCGCTCCACTTGCGTACGGACAGGTTCTGGCGCGCCGTCCAGGCGCCCACCACCATGTACGGACCCGCGCCGACCGGGGCCTTGGCGAAGGTGGCGCTGCTGCCCGCTGCGCGGACGGCCTGCGGCGACGCCATCATTCCGGCGCGTTGCGCGAGGGCGCCCAGCAGGCTGCCGGCCGCCGCGCGCTTCATGGCGAGATCCACGGTTGAGGCATCGACGACGCTCACGCTGTCCAGGTCAGCGACGGTCGACTTGATCGTCGACGCCGGGTCGGTCATGGCACGATCCAGGTTGAACTTGACCGCGGTGGCGTCGAAGGCGGTCCCGTCCTGGAACTGCACATTCTGGCGCAGCTTGAGTCGCAGGACATTGCCGCTGCGCAGCTCATAGCCGGTTGCCAGCCTGGGGATCAGGTTGCCGGAGGGGTCGAAGTCGAAGAGCCCGTCGAAGATCGTTCGCAGGGTGCTCGGCTCGCACGTGTGGGTGGGGTGAATCGGGTCCTGGCTGGATCCGATGACACCTTGGAAGCGCAGGATCGCGTTCGGATCGGCCTTGCTGGCCGCGACGGCCGGCGTGGTGGTCCCGGTGCCAGAGGAGCCGCATGCTGTCGCCAGCACCAGGCCGAGGAACCCGGCGGAGGCAAGCCGTGGTCTCACTGGCGGGCCCCCGCTGCCGTCCGCTCGGATTCCGACGGTGCTGTCGAGCTCGTCGGGAAGCCGTACAGGCGCGCGGCGTTGTCGTGCAGGATCATGCGCTGCTCGTCCTCCGGCACACCGGCGAAGAGATCGTCGATGACCTGCTGCGAATCCGGCCAGGTGCTGTCGCCGTGGGGGAAGTCCGACGACCACATCAGACGGTCGACGCCGATCGCTTGCCGCATCGCCACCGCTGTGTGGTCGCGCATGAACGTATAGCTGATGTTGTTGTGCCAGTAGTGGCTGGGGGCCTTCTCGTTGTGGTGGTTGGGATTGAGGTTGCGGAAGCGAGCGGTGACGTCGACGTAGTCCATGCGCTCGATGGTGTGCGCGGCCCAGCCGGCATCGTTCTCCACGGAGACGACCTGCAGGTGGGGGAACCGGTCGAAGAGACCCGCATAGATCATCCCGATGAGCACCGGCTGCACCAGCGCGTAGTGCAGGAAGAACTGCGCGGGGCTCAGCGCCGCCCGGACGCGCCGTTCCGTCGCCGTGTGCAGGCTGATCGGCAGGCGCAGCTCCTCAGCCGTTGCCCAGAAGGGCAGGTAGCGATCGGCGTGGTAGGGATCCGCACCGTCCGGATGGACGGCGATCATGATCCCGGCGAGCCCCAGCTCCTTGCAGCGGCGCATCTCCGTGCAGGCCGCATCGACATCATCCAGCGCCACCATGCCGACTCCCCGGAAGCGCGCAGGATCGGCGCCGCAGAACCCGGCCGCCCAGGTGTTGTAGGCCCGAATGCAGGCGGCCGCGAACGCCGTGTCTTCGATGGTGTAGAAGCGCATCGCGATGGTCGGGTAGAGGACCTCCGCGCTGACCCCGTCCTGCCGCATGGCCTCGAGTCGCGCGTCATGGTCCCAGCCGCTCGGAGGGACGTCGGCATAGCGTCCTTCCACGGTGACGTCGCCCCCCTTGTAGCGGACACCGTGGATCATGCCGACGGGGAACATCTCGCCCGTGTCGCAGACGAAGAGGTCGGTGTCCGGACCGTGCTCGACGTGCGGCGCGCGGTCGCGATAGGCGGGCTCGATGTGGCGCAGCCATAGGTCCTGGGGCTCGGTGAAATGCGAGTCCGCAGAGATCACAGCAAAGGGCCGAGTGGCCTGCTTCATGGGGCTCCCTAGCGTGGGGCCCGCCTCCAACTGTATAAAGTATGTGAACTATAGGGGGAGCCCTGGCGGGCGTCAACGGGCTGCTCGGCCGGTGCCTCTGCCCTGGTCACCCGCCGAGCGCGGCACCGAGGTACGCCTTGTGCAGTACCGAGCCGTCCGCCAGCTCCGCCGACGGACGTTCGGCCACGATCGTTCCGCGCACCATGACGTAGCAACGCGAAGCGATGTCGAGGGCGAGGGCGGTGTGCTGCTCGACGATGAGCAGCCCGGTGTGGAAGTGCTGGTGGGACCACGAGATGATCTCGGTCACGGCCTCCAGCATCACCGGAGCCAGGCCCAGCGAGGGCTCGTCCAGCAGCAGGATCCGGGGACGGCTCAGCACGGCGCGGGCGATGGCCACCATCTGCTGCTGGCCACCGGAGAGGAACATCGCCCGCTGGTGCAGCTTGGCCGACAGTGCCGGGAAGCGCTCGTAGAGCTGCTGCAGATCCTCCTCGACTCCCCCGGGATCCCGCCGGATGGTGGCCCCGAGACGAAGGTTCTCCTCCACCGTCATCGCTCCGAAGATCTGCCGGCCCTCGAGGACGTGGGCCAGACCGAACCGCAGAATCTGGTCGGGACGGCGGTTGGTGATGTCTCGGACGCCGATGCGCACGCGTCCCCCACTCGCCGGGACCGCGCCGGATACACAGCGCAGCAGCGAGGATTTGCCCGCCCCATTGGGGCCCAGCAGCGCCACCATCTCCCCCGGCTGGACGTTGAGGTCCACGCCCCGCACAGCGCTGACCCCGCCGTAGCGGACGACCAGGCCGTCGACGGTGAGCGTCTCGCCAGCGCCTCCGGCGGCCGCGCCGCCGGCTGCCGGCGAGGAGACGGCGGTCACGAGGTGCGACCCGCAGCGCCAGCCTTGCCCGCCGCGAAGCGCGCTCCCAGATACACGCTGATGACCTCCTCCTGCTCGCACACGGAGTACGGCTCACCGTCGGCCAGCTTGCGCCCGCAATCGAGCACGATCAGACGCCGGCAGAGGGGCAGGATGAACGACATGTCGTGGTCGACCACCACCAGGGTCACTCCGGTCGCATGGACGCGCCGCAGCAGGGCGGCGAGGCGTGCCGACTCGTCCTCGTTGAGGCCGGCCGCCGGCTCGTCGAGCAGGAACATCACCGGCTTGGTGACGAGGCCGAGGGTGATGCCGATGATGCGCAGCAGACCGGTGGGCAATGCGCCCGCGGGATCGTCGGCGACGTCGGCGATGCCGGCGAATTCGAGCAGTTCGTCGGCATCGTCAGGCAGCCGGCGGAGCGGGGAAGCACTCCGCCGGTCGCGCCACGCTTCCCGGGCGCAGGCGGCCGCCATCCGCACGTTCTCGCGCACCGAGACCGAGGGGAACACCATCGACTGCTGAAACGTGCGGACCAACCCGGCGCGCGCAATCCTGTCGGTGGACCAGCCGGCGATGTTCCGGCCCAGCCACTGCACCTCCCCGGAGGTGACGTGCACGTCGCCGCAGATGGCGCGGAACAGCGTGGTCTTGCCCGACCCGTTGGGGCCGACGATGCCCAACAGCTCGCCCGGCTCGACCTCGATGTCGACGCCGTCGCAGGCATGCACGGCGCCGAAGTGGACGGCCAACCCGCGAACGGAGAGCAGGCTCACGACGCTCCCCCTGGGCGTTCGCCCGGCGAAGCCGCCGCGAGGGAGGCAGGTCCGGTGGTGGGGCCTGGCGGTCGACGGCGGAGCAGGCCGACGGCGCGGAAGCCCAATGCGGTGACGCCGGGCACCAGGCCGCGCGGCAGCAGTAGCACCACGGCGATCAGGACGACGCCGTACGCGAGCAGCTTGTCGTTGGGTGACAGGCCGATCATCTCCGGGAGCAGCACCAGCGCCAGGACGCCGACCGCGGGGCCGGCGAGACCACGTCCGCCGAGCACGATCATGATGATGAAGCTGAGGCCCACATTGAGCGAGAACGAGTCGGGTACCACGATCCGCTGCTGGTAGAGCAGCAGCACTCCGCCCACGCCGGCGATCGCGGCGCTGACGGCAAAGGCGGCGATCTTGTAGCGCATCACCGGCATGCCCAGGGAGCGGGCCAGGGACTCGTTGTCGCGGATGCTGGCCAGACGTCGGCCGAACGCCGACACCTTGATGGCGTAGACCACCAGCGCGGCCAGAGCTGCAAAGACGAGGGCCAGGTAGAAGAACGACTCCGCCGAGTCGAAGGAGATCGGCCCGACGCTTCCCGGCGCCCCGGAGATGAAGATTCCCTGGTCACCGTGGGTCACGCTCTTGAGGTTGTCGATGAGAATGACGATGAGCAGCCCGAACGAGAATGTCAGCAGCACGAAGTAGTGGCCCTTGGCCCTTGCCACCGGCCAGCCGACGACCGCACCCGCCAGGGCGCTGAGACCGATGGCAGGCAGAAGCGTCTGCCAGAAGCCCCACCCGTAGTCGAGGCCGAGCACCGCGGCCGTGTAGGCGCCCACGGCCATGAACGCCGCCTGTGCGCCCGAGAGCATCCCTCCCTGGTGATAGAGAAGGCTGGTCGAATAGGCGACGATGGCGTAGACCGCCGCCAGGGTGAGCACTGCGTCGAGGCGGGCACTGGGCAGCAGGTGGAAGAGCAGCACCATCGCCGCCACGGCAAGCGCGAAGTAGCCGCCGCGCGCGGGCAGCGGCAGGTGCAGTGCGCGACGCGCCTCGCCGACCAGGCGCTCGCCAAACTGCCCTTGCGACGAGTGCTCGTCGCTGGTGCCGAACAATCCCTGCGGCCGGATCAGCAGGATGACGACGATGATGCCGAACGTGTACGCCGGCACCCAGGACGGGTCGAGGTAGCCGCCGATCATGGTCTCGCCCACGCCGTAGACGAGGCTGGCCAGGATGGCACCGCTGACGTTGCCCAGACCGCCGAGCAGGGCGACGGCGAAGCCTTTGATCAGGAAGTTGCCACCCTGGTAGGTGTCCAGCGGGAACAGCGTGCCCAGAACCGCGCCCGCGGCGCCGGCGGCCGCGCTGCCGATCACGAAGGCGACCGAGATGATCCTGCCAACGTTGACGCCAACGTGCGCGGCCGCCAGGGCGTTCTGCTGCGAGGCCTTCATCTGCGCGCCGAGACGGGAGCGCTGCAGCAGAACCATGAAGGCGGCGGTGAAGACGATGGCCACTCCGAGAGCGATCAGCCGGTCGTACGAGAGGGCGACACCGCCGACGTCGAACCGCCCGTCGAGGGGCGTGTTGACCCCCACGGGGTCCGGGCCCCACACCTTGACCATCAGCACTTGGAGAACAGTGAGCACGCCGAGTCCGACGATCAGGCCGTTGAGCGGATAGCTCAACGTGCGCCGGTAGACGACGCGCTCCAAGAGGTGAGCCACCACCGCGACGATCACCGCGGCCGCGGCCAGGGCGATCCAGAAGCTGTAGCCGTGTGCCGTGGCGGTGTACGCGATGAAGGTGCCCAGCACCAGGAGCTGACCGTGAGCGAAGTTGATGAGGCGGGTCAGTCCGAAGACGACCGTGATGCCCAGGGCGATGAGCAGGTAGATGCCGCTCGCCACCAGGCCGTTGAAGGCGTTCTGTCCGAGCTGGGTCACCAGGGTCTCCTGTGACGGCGAATATCGCCACCTGCGTAGTTGTGACGACTGTCGGGAAGCTGGGCCACCGCCCGCCGGTCAGCGAGGCTCGACGGCCTCGGCCTTGAGTCGGGTGAGACGCGACGCCGCGATCTTCCACCGGTCGCCCATCTTGCGGTAGCGCTCGTGGTAGTGGCCGTAGCCGCGGAAGGACGGAAATGGGCTGCCGGGCCTCTCCACGAGGTCGTCCATCGCCCAGACTCCGGACGCGGTAACCCCGTCGATCACCTGGATCTCGGCCATGTGCCCGTGGTGCACCGTGGTCGCGCCGGAGAGCCGCTCGCGGACGATGGCGACGAAGCGGTCCGCCGAGGCGGCAACCAGACCCGGTGGGCCGGTGATCGTCTCCAAGTCGGTGTTGCCCTCGAAGACCGCATGTCGAACTCGGATGGGAGATACCCGGCTCCCAGCACGACGTCGAGCCGGCCCCCGCTGAGGATGTCGAGCACGGCTAGGTCCTCGGCCAGGCGAAGCGGATGGTGGAATGGGGCGATCAGCGCCCCGGTGGAGATGCGAATGCGATTGGTGCGGGCGGCAATCGCAGCCGCAAGCGTCAGCGGCGAGGAGCAGTAGGAATCGCCGGACCCGTGGTGTTCAAGAATGAAAACACGCTCGAAGCCCCACCCGTCGGCGGCAGCGCACTGGTCCAGGCAGGCGGCGTAGAGCGTGTCGATGTCCGCCCCGAACGCCGGCGCCCGCAGGTCGTACTTGAGGGCCAGCCTCACCACCGGACGATCCTAATCGCCACGGTTGGCGAGATCTCATTGCGTTCTATGCGTTAAAGGCATCAATATATGCGTGGTTAGAGGTAGGAGGCCAGGAAAGTGTTCGACCTCCATGGTGTTCGCGCTTTTCTGGCGGTGTGCGAGAACGGGACCTTCACGGCAGCGGCGGTGGCGCTGCATACCACCCAGCCCTCGCTCTCCCGGCGTATCGCGCTTCTGGAGCAGGAGGTCGGCGGCGCCCTTTTCGACCGGCGCAACCGGCGATCCCCCCGGCTGTCGCGGTTGGGCACCGTGCTCCTGCCGCAGGCACGGCAGCTGATCGCCGAGGAAGCCCGTTTCCGCGACCTCGCGCGCACCCACTCGCAGGCGCGTCATGACGGAGCCACGATTGCCGTGTCGGAGGTGACGGCGGAATTGATGCTACCGGTCATCTACGACTACATCCACAGGCATCAGCGCGGCCTGCACCTGCTCGCGGTGCAGCAACCGCCAGGCCCCGCGGTCAGGGAGGCGTTGCGCGACGGCAGCGTCGACCTGGCCGTCATGGATCATTCCTACCTGCTGCCGGGTGCACAGCACATCACCGTCGGCGTCGCCCAGCACATGGCGCTGGGCACGCACCGGTTCCTGGGGACCACCGACCTGCCCATCGAGTGGGACGAGCTGAGACGCACGCCACTGCTGCTCCCGGTTGCCTTCGACGACATGCGCTACAGCAACCCCGTGCAGGAGCCGCCGAGGGTTGCCATGGAGCGAGGATCCTCCGGTCTCCTGCGGGCGCTGGCGCGCGCGGGCGTTGGCGTCATGGTCGTCTCCGCCATCCGCGAGCAGAGCGACCTGACCTGCCGCCCGATCTGCATCGGCGGAGTGCTCCAGAAGAGCTACTTCGACCTGGTGTGGTCCGATTCCGCCGCGCTCGGCCAGGGCGCGCGGATGCTTGTCGAGGGCCTCTCGCGGCAGGTGTCGCGCATCGGCCCGGTGCGGTTGGACGACGACACGAGGCTGTTGTCAAGGCCCTAGTAGGTGCCCTTCTGACACGGTCCGGAGCGCGCTCTCCGTCATGCGATTGGGTCATGGATCCATACGACATCACGGGGTAGACGTCGTGTCAGTGCCCTCACTAGTGTTGGCCGCGAATCAGCCGTTCGTCCAGATTCGCCCTGTGTTGGAGGCCGCGGTGAGGTCCGATCCTCGAGAGCTTCGACGACGTGGCGAGGGCGTCGATGCGGTGTGACACCGTCGCGGCCAGGCAGAGGTTGCGACGGCGCTGGTACGCAGAGGGCTGGTATGCGGACAGAACGGTCGGTCGCTGCCTGGTGGAGGGCGCCTCGTCGTTCGCCAATCGCACCCTGACGGTCGTCTCCGCGACGGAGCGGCGGACGGCGACGCTGGGCGAGCTGCACGTCGAGGCGCAGGTCATCGCCGGCGCCCTGCACCATCTCGGCCTGGCCGCCGGCGATGTCCTGGCCCTGCAGCTGCCATCCTCGCTGGAGGCGTCGATCGCCTACCAGGCAGCCTCGCTGCTCGGGCTGGTGGTGCTGCCGATCCTGCACACCTATGGAGCAGCTGAGACCAGCTTCATCCTGCGCGAGTCGCAGGCGCGCGCACTGGTGATCCCGCGGCGCTGGCGCAGCACCGACTACGCCGAGTCACTGAACGCCTTCGGTGTCCTGCCCGAGCTGCGACACGTCGTCATGGTCGACGACGACGTTCCCTCCGGGGTGATTCCGTGGCGGCGCCTGCGGGATCTGGCGCGGCCGCGACCCGCCGATCCACGGGTCGGTGCCGACGACGTGCACCTCCTCGTGTACACGTCGGGAACCACCGCGTCGCCGAAGGGCGTGCAGCACACACACAACTCGATCCTCCACGAAGCCCGTTCATGGGCGCGCATCGTCGGCTCCGACGCCTCGGCGGACTTCCTCCAGCCCGGTCCGCTGGCCAACATGTCGGGGATCCTGGCCAGCCTGCTCCGCCCCTACCTGCTCGGGCAGCAGACGGTCGCGCTGGTGGACTGGAACGTTGATATCGCCGACCGGGCGGCGCGCACGCACCAGGCGGTGGTGGGCTCGGGAGTGCCCTTCTTCCTCGACACGCTGCTGCAACACTGGAGCCATGCGGTGGTTCGCCCTGCGTTGCGGACCTGGGTGACCGGTGGCGCCAGCGTGTCGCCCGACCTGGTGGCGGCCGCCGATGCGGTGGGGGTCAGCGTGGTTCGATCGTACGGCTCCACCGAGCACCCCACCGTCACTGCGTCCACCCCGCAGGACCCACTGGCGACGCGCGCTACGACCGACGGCCGGCAGATCGCGGGCTGCGAGGTTCGTATCGTCGACGACGCAGGCCTCGACGTGCACCCGGGAGGAACGGGGGAGATCCTCACCATCGGGCCCGAGCAGTTCATCGGATACCGCGACTCCAGCCTCGACGCACTCTGCTTCGACGACCAGGGCTGGTTCCGCACCGGTGACCTCGGCCACGTCGACCGCACCGGCCTGCTGACGGTCACCGGTCGCAAGAAGGACATCATCATCCGGGGCGGAACCAACATCTCCGCCCGCGAAGTCGAGGAGATCCTCGACCTGCATCCCTCGATCGCGACGGCCGCGGTCGTCGGTGCACCGGACGATCGCTATGGCGAGCGCGTCGTCGCCTTCGTCGTCCTCCACCCAGGCGCCGCACTCGATCTCAGCGAGCTGCGGCGCCACTTCCGGGCCAGCGGTGTCGATCGCCACAAGACGCCGGAGCGACTGGAGCTGCTCGCGGCACTTCCACGCACCGAGTCCGGCAAGGTCAGCAAGCACGAGCTGCGCGAGCGACTCCTGCGCCAGGCGCAGAGTGCAGCGCTCTTCGACGGCGGCGATCGATGACCGGCTCTCTCCCCGTCTCGCCGACCGTTGCGGACGCCGCCTTTCGCGACGAGGCCAGGGAATGGCTGCGCAGCAACATCCCGCGCACACCACGCCCCCGCACCGGCGTGGAGATGCGCGAGTTCGACACCGCCTGGCAGCGCGCCCAGTGGCAGGGCGGCTGGGCCGGCGTCTCGTGGCCGGTCGAGGCGGGCGGCCGCGGCCTGTCGCCGCTGCAGCAGATGATCTGGTACGAGGAGTACGCCCTCGCCGACGCCCCCTACGTCGGCATCAGCTTCGTCGGCCTCAACCACGCCGGGCCCACGCTCATCGAGCGCGGCAGCGAGGCGCAGCGCCGCGCCCACCTGGGGCCGATCCTGCGCGGCGAAGCGGTGTGGTGCCAGGGCTTCTCCGAGCCGGACGCCGGGTCCGACCTGGCCGGCCTGCGCACCCGCGCCACCGTGGATGGCGACGTTCTGGTCGTCAATGGCCAGAAGATCTGGACCAGCTACGCGCACCTCGCCGACTTCCAGGAGCTGCTGGTTCGCACCGACACCGCGGCGGAGCGTCACCGAGGCCTGAGCTGGGTCATCTGTGACATGCGCTCCGAGGGGATCAGCGTGCGTCCGATCCGGACCATGCCCGGCGTCGAGCACTTCTGCGAGGTGTTCTACGACGACGTGCGCATCCCCGTCGACAGCGTGGTCGGCGGTCTCAACCAGGGTTGGCGCGTGGCCATGACCACGCTCTCGATCGAGCGCGGCGCCGCCTTCATGGCCGACCAGGTCGCCCTGGCACGAACCGTGGAGCGCCTCATCGAGCTGGCACGCGAGCGCACCGGCCCGGACGGCCGGCATGCGGCCATCGCCGACGACGTGCTGGCGCGGGGGCTGGCAACGGCACGGGCGGAGACGGCCGCATTGCGGGCGATGACGTATGCGACCGTGGCGCGCAGCCTCCGCGAGGGTGGACCCGGCGCCGAGGGCTCACTGCCGAAGGTCTACTACAGCGACGTCGTGCAGCACGTCTACCAGCTCGGCATGGCCGTCCTCGGATCGGACGCGCTGGTCATGGGCACCGAGACGCATGGCGTCGACTGGGTCTACCACTACCTCGACAGCTTTGCGCGGAGCATCGGCTCGGGGACCCGCGAGATCCAGAAGAACATCATCGGTGAACGCGTGCTGGGGCTTCCCCGTGCACGCTGAGACTGCATCGTGACCGCCATGGCGAGCGAGCACCGGGCGGGCATGCTGGACTCGGCCAGGGCCGTGCTCTCCTCGACGGCGCGTGTCGCCGGCGCACGGCAGCCGGGACCCCTGCGCGCCGACCCGGACTGGCGACGCCTGGCGGAGTGGGGCTGGTTCGGCGTCGGACTCGACGCGGCGGCGGGCGGTGCCGGCGGAGGCGCGAGCGACGAGGTGCTGCTCCAGGTCGAGGCGGCCCGCCACCTCGCGTCTGGGCCACTTCTGGCCACAACTCTGGCCGCCCACGTCGCGCTCGCCGCCGGTCGAGGCGATCTCGTCACCGGGCTCCTGGAGGGGAGCCGCGTCGCCGGGCTGCTGCAGCCCGAGGGCCCCTCGGCACAGCTCGGCAACACCGCCGTGTCGGGACACTTCCGCTGCCTCGACTGCCAGGGCGCCGACATGCTCCTCGTGCTGTCGCGGCACGGCGCCGCGCTCCTCGATTGTGCCGACGTGTCCATGCCGGAGCCGCTCCCGTGCATCGACCCGGCGTCCAGCCTGCACGTGGTCGACCTTCCACCGGTGCACCCGATGGCGAGAACCGACTCGACCGACATCTTCGCCCGCGGGCTCCTGCTGGCCGCCGCGGGGTGCGTCGGCGTCGCGCAGGCGGCGCTCGACGATGCGGTGGCCCACGCGACAACGCGGATCCAGTTCGGCAGGCCGATCGGGGCCTTCCAGGCGATCAAGCATCGCTGCGCCGAGATGGCCGTGCGTCACGAGGCGGCGCGGGCGCTGACCAGCCTCGCCGCCGCGGAGTTCGGCAGCGGCAGTGGCCCGCGCTGGGCGATCGCTTCGGCCAAGGCCATCGCCGCCGATGCGGCGCTGCGCAACGCCGGCGACAACGTGCAGATCCACGGCGCGTCGGGTTTCAGCCAGGACACGCGAGCTCACCTCTTCGTCAAGCGCGCCTGGCTCCTGGAGCACACCGTGGCGTCGACCCCGGACAGCCTTGGCGCGGTCCTCGCCGAGCCCGGCGCGCCGTCACCGTCAACCCCCGATGAGGTCTAGAGAGAACCAGCGATGACCCTTCCCGAGTCCACAACCACACCCCGCATCACAGCCGAGGGCGTGGAGGCGTTGCGGCGCAAGATCGGCATCGACTGGCCGTACAGCCGCTGGTCGACGTGGAACGAAGAGGCCAGCCGCGACGGCATCCGCCATTACGCGTTCGGCTTCGGCGATGACAACCCCCTGTGGTGGGATCCGGAGCACGCCGCGAGCTCGCGGTGGGGCGGCATCGTCGCGCCCCCACTGTATCTCGAATGTGCCGGCATCTCCCCACGCGTCGTGCTCAGTGACGAGCAGCGCCGCGACCGCTCCAGCGGCGGACTGCCCGGTCTCAGCATGTTCTGGGCCGGCGACCGCGTCCGCTTCTTCGCCCCGGTCCACGAGGGCGATCGCATCGGCGTCCGACGCTTCTACATGGACGTGAAGGAGAAAGCCTCCAGCGGCACGTTCGGCGCCACCGTCATGTCGGTGCGCCGGCGCGTGTACACCAACCAGGCGCATCGCCTTGTCGCCGTCTGGGACGCAGATTTCGTCCACGCCGAGCCCAAGCCGGCAGGCACGGTGGACGGCAAGCAGCGCGCCGAGCAGCATGTCTACACGGACGACGAGCTCGCCGCAATCGACGCCGCGTATGACGCCGAGACCGTGCGAGGGGCAGAGCCGCGCCATGTCGAGAGCGTGCGGGTGGGCGACGAGCTGCCCGGCCTGGTCAAGGGGCCGCTGACTGTCTCCGACATGATCGCCTGGCTGCAGGGTGCCGGCCGGTACGAGCTCTACCCCTACCGCCTGCAGTACCGCAACCGCCGCCGGGCGCCGGCATTCCTCTATCCCCGCAACAGCTTCGGCGCCCACGAGCCGATGCTGCGTGGCCACTACGACAGCGCGTTCGCGCGGTCGCTCGGGCTCTCCGGACCCTACGACTTCGGTGCCATGCGCGCCGCCTGGATGGTGCAGCTGGTGACCGACTGGATGGGTGACGACGCCGTCGTCGTGCAGCTGCACGACCGGATGCTGCACTTCACCGGGGTCGGTGACGTGGTCACCATCCGTGGCTCGGTGATTGCCATCCGTGATGCGGATGGCTGGCCCCAGGTCGAGTGTGCGGTGACCTGCGCGAATCGACTCGGCGAGCCGATCGCCACGGCGACGATCCAGGTCAGGCTCCCGTCCCGCAGCAACGGGTTGCCTGGGTATCCGGCTCCGCCGGACGACGGCGGGCTGCTTCCGAACATGCCACCTGTGGCGGAGTAGGTCGATGACAACGAGCATCTTGCCGCCGCACATGGAGAGAAGACACGATGGGTAGGACATCCAGACTTTCGCTGGCCGCCGCGCTGAGCATGGCGGTCTTCACATCGGCGTGCGGGAGCAGTGGCGGAACCACCGGGCAGACCTCGCAGCCGACGGCTGCGCCCACGGTGTCCGGTGCACCGATCAAGGTAGGGCAGATCAACGCCGTCAACTCGCAGACGCTGTCGCTGCCCGACGCGCCGCGCGCCGCGCAGGCCGCCGCCAAGGCCATCAACGCGAGTGGCGGTATCAACGGGAGGCCCCTCGAGGTCGTCTTCTGTGACGACCAGAACGATCCCAATGTTGCCGCCACCTGTGCGCGCAAGCTGGTCAACGACGACCACGTCGTCGCCCTGGTCGGTGGCATCAGCCTGCAGGCCGCGTCCCTGTATCCCATCCTCGAAGCCGCAGGGGTGGTCAACTTTGGCGAGCTGCCGTGCTGTCCCCAGGACTTCTCCAGCAAGTTCTCCAGTCCCCTGGAAGCCGGCGCCGCCGGTTTCGCAGGGCTGGCCAGCCTGGTGCAGTCGGGCATCACCAAGGTGTGCTTCCTCCACTCCACGTCGGCGGCCGCCTCGCAGGCGTACACCCTGGCCAAGCCGGCCTTCAGCCGCAAGGGGGTGGACCTGCTGGAGGTGACCTACCCACCGCAGCAGGTTGACTACCAGCCGATCATCGCCCAGGTCAAGACCAACGGCTGCCAGGCGATGTCCGCAGCCACCGCGGCGAGCATCGTGCAGCGCATGGTGACGGCCGCCGGACAGCTCGGCCTGAAGATTCCCATGTACATCAACAGCCAGATCACCCAGGCGGCCGTCAAGCAACTCTGGGACTCGGGCGCCGACGTCCGGGTGGCGCTCACCTTCGCGCAGGACGCCTCTCTCTATCCCCGTCGAGCGCAGTACGACCAGGAGGTGGCCAAGTACGGCACCGACATCGTCGACCCCGTCTCCGACAACACCGTGAACCCCTGGCTGGCCGTGCACGTCTTCGCCGACCTGGCCAAGAAGCTGAAGACCTACGACCCCGCGTCCTTCAAGACGCTCCTCGACTCCACCACCTCGCTGGACACGGGGCTGACGCAGAAGATCGACCTCAGCAGTCCGCCGCTCCCCGCGTTCCCGCGGCTGTTCAACGTCTCGGTGCTGCCCGGCGCGATCAAGGACGGCAAGCTGGTGCAGACCTCCAACCAGTGGTTCAACAGCGCCCAGGGCTGAGATCGCAGTCTCCCCAGCCGCTGTCGCCGCGATGCACGCATAGATGTCGAACGTCTGGCTCTTCGCCATCCTCGGCCTCCGAGCCGGTGGGGCCTATGGCCTCACCGCGCTCGGCGTGGTGGCCATCTACCGCGGTACCGGAGTCCTGAACTTCGCGCAGGGCGCGATCGGCATGGTGGGCACCTTCGCGTTCTGGGAGGTCTACCGCAATGGCGCGGGGCTGCCTCTCTACGTCGCATTGCCGCTGGGAATCTGCACGGGCAGCGCCGTCGCGGTGGTCGCCTACGCCACCGTGCTGCGGCCGCTGCGCCACGCCAGTGAGGTCGTCCGCCTCATCGCAACGCTGGGGATCCTGCTCATCCTGCAGGGAGCCGCCACGGTGCACTACGGCGTCGAGGCCAAGATCGTGGATCCATTCCTGGGCACGCGCACCTTCGACGTCCTGGGCACCGTGGTCAGCCAGGAGGTGATCGTCATCCTCGCGGTGGCCATCGCCAGCGCGGTGGCCCTGACGCTCCTCTTCCAGCGCACACGTTTGGGCATCACCGCCACGGCGCTGCGCGAGCGGCCACTGGCGGCTTCTGTGCTCGGCATCTCGCCAGACCCCACCGGCATCACCTGCTGGGCCATCGGCGGCGGCCTCGCCGCGCTCGCCGGCATCATCCTGGTGCCGCTCACGGGACTGTCGCCGACCGGGCTGACCCAATTGATCATCCCGGCGTTCGCCGCGGGATTGCTTGCCGGCTTCCGCTCCATGTGGATCACCCTGGTGGCAGGGCTGGGCATGGGGATCGCCGAGTCCATCCTCGTCAGCCAGCAGTTCTCGACCGGCCTCACCGCCTCGCTTCCATTCGTGGTGATCATCCTCGCCCTGGTCCTGCGCGGCAGGACGATTCCAGGCCGAGGTGAGGACGAGCAGCAGAGGCTGCCCCGTCTCGGCACGGGCAGCGTCAACGTCGTCCGCGCCGTCGTCGTCGCCGTGTTGGTCGTGGGCATCACATTGAGTCTGCCGGCGAGTTGGGATGACGCGGTCACCACCAGCGCCATCTTCGGACTGATCGGGCTGTCTCTCGTCGTCGTCACCGGGTACGCGGGCCAGGTCAACCTCGCACCCATGGCACTGGCCGGCGCCGCGTCACTGTTCGCCGTGCGCGCTGCGGCGTACTGGCACTTCCCCTTCCTCGCATCCGTCGCCTTCGGCGTCGTGGCGGCGGTCCTCATCGGAATCGTGGTCGGTGCCCCCGCGGTGCGCGTGCGCGGCGTCAACCTGGCCATCGCCACCATCGGACTGGCATTGGTACTGGAGAACGCCGTGCTCGGATCACCGGGCCTCACCGGTGGTGTGACCGGGATCGAGGTGCCGACTCCCAGCATCGGCGGGTACCAGCTGGATCCCGGCGCCTATCCGGCGCGATACGCCGTCTTCTGTGTGCTCTGTCTGGCGCTTGCTGCGGTTGCCGTGGCCAACGTGCGACGCGGGCGCTCTGGCCGTCGCTACGTTGCGGTGCGCGCCAACGAACGTGGCGCCGCAGCGCTCGGCGTGTCGGTCGCCGAGGCCAAGCTCGGTGCGTTCGCGATCTCGGCGGGCATCGCCGGCCTGGCCGGAGCGCTGGTCGGCTTTCGCTCTCGCATCGCCGTCTTCGAGCAGTTCGACGTCTACCGATCGATCACGGCCCTCGGCTTCGCCATCGTCGGTGGCATCGGCTTCGTCAGCGGAGGCGTCGCGGTCGGGCTGCTCGCAACCGGAGGGCTGCTGGCACGGATCTTCCTCGACCTCTCGGCCATCGACCCCTACCTGCCGATCCTGTCCGGTGTCTTCGTCATCCACACCCTGCTGCAGAGTCCCGACGGCATCTCCGCCAAGGTGGCGCCGGTGGCTTCACGCTTCTGGAGCGCGGCGGCGAAACGGCTCATCGCGCTGCGTCGGCCGCCACATGACGACCGCGCCCCGCGCGCCGCGTCGCGCGGTCACCGCGAGCGGGCGGCTCTCGCTCGCGACCATGTTGTGCCCTCCGATGCACCACTGTTGACCGTCACCGGACTGACCGTTCGCTACGGTGGAACGACGGCGCTGGAGAAGGTGAACCTCGAGGTGTCCTCCGGCAAGGTGCTCGGCATCATCGGTCCCAACGGCGCCGGCAAGACGACGCTGATCGACGCCATCTCCGGGTTTGTCCGGCCCGTCGAGGGCGCCATCACACTGCACGGCAGGGACGTGCTCGGGATGGGGCCGGTGAGTCGCGCGCGCCGGGGCATTGCGCGCACCTTCCAGAACCTCGAGCTCTTCGAGGATCTCCCGGTGGCGGAGAACGTCCTCGCCGCTCTCGACTCCCGCGATCGACTCGCCTACCTCAGTGACCTCGTCCGCCCCGGACACTCGCTGCCCAGCGACGACGTCACCGCGATTCTCGAGTCGCTCGGCCTGGGGGATGACGCGGCAACGCTGGTCGCCGACCTACCCCAGGGGCGGCGCCGCATGGTGGCGATTGCGCGGGCGGTGGCGACGCGGCCCGTGGTGCTGTGCCTCGACGAACCCGCGGCGGGGCTCAGCGCGGTGGAGCGCGAGAAGCTCAGCGACGTCATTCGCGAGCTGGCCGCGCAACGTCAGATCGGCATCCTGTTGATCGAGCACAACGTCGAGGTGGTTGCCAACGCGTGCGATTGGGTCATCGCGCTCGACTTCGGCCGCGTGGTGGCGTCAGGCACTCCGCACGACGTGCTGGCTGCGGACGCGGTCCGGCAGTCCTATCTCGGCATCGACGTCGCGGTGCGCGACGTCCAGCGCGTCCGCTAGTGGAAACGCTGGCCGTGGTAGACCTGTGCGCGGGATACGGCAACCAGTGGGTCGTCTGGGACGTGAGCCTGCACGCCGGCGACGGTGAGATCGTGGCGCTGCTCGGGCGCAACGGCGCGGGCAAGACGACAGCCCTGCGGGCCATGGCCGGGACGCTGTCCAAGACCGCAGGCAGCGTGTCCGTCGACGGGCGCGTTCTGCACGGCGCTGCGCATCGCCGCACCCGCACCGACGTCGGCCTGGTCCTCGAAGGACGGAGCGTCTTTCCGAGCCTCACCACTCATCAGAATCTCCAGGTCGCCGGCGTCGACCCGGAGGAGGCGGTCGCCCTGTTCCCGGAGCTGGCCTCGAAGCTGCGCGTCCGAGCGGGACAGCTCAGTGGCGGTGAACAGCAGATGGTCTCGCTGGCGCGGGCGATGTGCCGGCGTCCCCGGGTGCTCCTGATCGACGAGCTGTCCTTCGGCCTGACGCCCAGCGTCTGCCGGCGTCTGTTCGCGCGACTCGCCGCCGCCGCGAACGACACGCGCATGGCGGTCGTGCTGGTGGAACAGCACCTCTCCTACGCCGCGGAGCTCGCTGCACGCGCCTACATCATGAGCGACGGCCACCTCGTCAGCGAGCTGCCCGCCGCGGACCTGATCTCACGACAGGCGGAGATCGAGGAGATCTACTTCGGCCGGCGCCCTGCCAGTCGAGACGTCAGAGGGTGAGAGTGATCGACCATTGCGACAGGGGAGCAGAATGAGGATCCCGATTCCCGACGTGCTGCAGCGGAAGTCCTCGGACGAGTACACGCCGGTGCCGTGGAACGCCCACGACCTGCGGGCGCTGGACATGCTCCGCGAGGCCCTCCCTGACAGAGCATCAACTCTGCGTCTGGAACTGCCCGGCTACGTCGCCAGCCGTCGCGGCCTGGCGACGACTCTGCGTGCCATCGACGAGGCGCATGGCGGTGGCTTCTACGAGGTCCCGGCCGACGCCGAGTGGGACGCCCGGGCCGCGGAGGCATGCTTTGGTGGCGACGAGCTCGTCATCGACGTGCAGACCCACATGGTCAACCCGGCGCGCATGGTGGGCGGTACAGCAGATCGGCTTCGCCGCTTCCTGCAGAACATCAACCCGGAACGGTGGGGGGCTCCTGCCGACCCGTGGGACAGCGCCGCTGCCGCCACGTCCATCGATGCCGGCCTGCTCACCGCGACGCACTGGCTGGACGAGATCTTCCGGCGCAGCGAGACGTGGGTCGCGGTCATCAGCTGCTTCCCCGGCCGCGAGTCCGCCAATGAGTCGATCCTCACCAACGAGGAGATCAACGCCTGCAAGCGGCTTCTCGACCGCTTCGCCGGGACGGGCCGGATCTACACACATGCACTGGTCCATCCCAACCTGGGGCAGTCCGAGTTGGACGGCATGGCGCAGATCCGCGACGAGTTCCGGCCCGCCGCATGGAAGGCGTACACGCTCTGGCAGGCGCGCGAGACGGTGCCCGAGAACGGTCGTCCCCGGGGATGGTTCTTCGACGACGAGCAGGTTGGCATTCCCTTCCTCGAAACGGTCCGCTCCACCGGCCCGCGAATGGTCTGCGTGCACAAGGGTGTCGACGGCATCTCGGCTGGGAATGCCATCCCCGGATCCTCGCCCCGCGACATCGGACCCGCGGCCGCCATGTTCCCCGAGATCACGTTCGTCGTCTACCACTCCGGGTATCAGCCCGATGCGAGCATCAAGGAGGAGGCCTATCAGGCCGACCGCGAGCAGCATTTCGGGGTCGACCGTCTGGTTGCCAGCCTCGCCCAGGCCGGCACGCAGCCGGGCGCCAACGTCTACGCCGAGCTGGGCAGCACGTGGTTCATGGTGATGCGGTCGCCGCTGGAAGCGGCCCACGTCCTCGGCAAGCTGCTCAAGGCCGTCGGTGAGGACCGCATCGTCTGGGGCACCGACTCGATCTGGTACGGGCCTCCGCAGTTCATGATCGATGCATTCCGCGCCTTCCAGATTCCCGCGTGGATGCAGGCGGAATACGGGTACCCGGCCTTGACCCGCGAGATCAAGCGGAAGATCCTGGGCGCCAATGCGGCGCCGCTCTACGGAGTGGACCTCGACGCCGCCCGATCTGCACGGGTCTCAGCCGATCCGGCTTGGCTCGATCCTGCGGAGCAGGCGCTGGCCGGACGGTTCCCCTGAGCGCCGGAACAGTCCACGGAGCAACGATGACCGACTACACGACGATCGAATACACGCGCAGCGACGACCACGTCGCCACGGTCACCTTGAACCGGCCGCATGTCCTCAATGCGTTCGACCAGGCCATGTGCGACGAGTTCCGCGACATGTGGGGCCGGGTTCGCCACGACGACGACGTGCACGTCGTCGTGCTGCGCGCCTCGGGAGAACGCGCCTTCTCGACCGGTGTCGACAGGAAGGCGAAGCTCGACCTGGGCACCAACCTGTGGAGCATGGAAGATCCCGGCTTCTCCCTCTCCCCGAAGCTCTGCCGGGTGTGGAAGCCGGTGGTCTGCGCGATGCACGGAATGGTTGCGGGTGGTGCCCTCTACTGGGTCAACCAGAGTGACATCGTCATCTGCTCGGAGGACGCGACCTTCTTCGACCCCCACGTCACCTACGGCATGACGTCTGCGCTGGAGCCGATCGGTCTGGCACGTCGCATCCCCCTCGGCGAGGTGCTGCGCATCGCCCTGCTCGGCCTCGACGAGCGAATGTCGGCGGCGCGGGCCCTGCAGATCGGCCTGGTCAGCGAGGTCGTGCCGCGGGACCGGTTGTGGTCCCGCGCTGACGACCTCGCTCGACGCATCGCCGCCAAGCCTCCGGCTGCGGTGCAGGGGACAGTTCGCGCCATCTGGGAGTCGCTCGACCGCACGCTCATGGCGGCACTGCAGGGAGGGCTCGCGTATCCGCTGCTCGGCAACCCCGTCGGCCTGGCGGAGGTCGCTCCCGACCTCTTCGAGTCGGGGGTGCGGCCGGAGTGGGAGCTGCGGTGAGGGACCTTCCCGACCGGCTGGCGCGGATCATGCGGGTGGATCCCGGTGCTGCCGCGATCCACACCATCACCGCAACCCACAGCTGGTCATGGGTGCTCGCGTGCACCGACCAACTCGTTCGCGCGTTGGAGGAACTCGGCGTACCGGACGCGGGCAGTGTCGGCATGATCCTGCGCAACCGTCCCGAACATGTCGCCGCGCTGATCGCTTCCGTGTCTGCCCGCCGCTGCGTGGTCAGCCTCAGTCCTCTGACCAGCGACTCCACGCT
This sequence comes from Candidatus Dormiibacterota bacterium, assembly GCA_035995545.1. Lineage (GTDB taxonomy): Bacteria > Chloroflexota > Dormibacteria > Aeolococcales > Aeolococcaceae > DASRDZ01. The sequence continues at coordinate 733,925 of DASYKI010000016.1, read as the reverse complement.
GTCTGCCCAGGTTCGTGCCACGCCCTGCCACATCGTCCTCGCGGCGAGCGACGACTGGGCGAGACCGGGATTGCTCGAGGCGGTGCGAGAGTCCGGCGCCGCCGGGTTCGAACTCCCGACCGGTGGCACGGGTGGGTTGCGGCCGCGGGTTCCGCCGCCCGACCGGCGGCGCGGCGACGCACTCGTGGCGCCAGGAGTGCTGGCAACCGTCTTCACCAGCGGCACCACCGGCACGCCGAAGCGTGTTCCGATCGCGACGTCGGACTTCGAGGCGGCGGTGTCCGCTGCGTCGCAGCACAGCGGGTCCAGCCAGGATGGCTCCGGTGAACCACAGCTCGGCACGGCGGTGACCATCGTCAGCATGCCGCTGGCTCACATCAGCGGCCTCTGGGGAGTCGTGAGCGCAGCAGCGGCAGGGCGCCGGATCGCTGTCCTGGAGCGCTTCGAGGCGCGCCAGTGGGCCGAGATGGTGCGTCGCTACCGGCCCGCGGTGGCCAACCTGCAACCGACGCCGATCCGCATGGTCCTCGACGCCGGCATCCCGCCCGAATGGCTGGCGAGCTTGCGCGCCGTGCTGGTGGGAACGGCGCCCCTCGACCCGGTCGTCGCTGACGAGTTCACGGCGAGATACGGCATTCCCACCCTCACCATGTACGGGGCCACCGAGTTCGCCGGAGCCGTTGCCGCGTGGACGTTGAGCGACTACCGGCAGTGGTGGAGCGCCAAGCGCGGGAGCGTGGGCCGGGCCTATCCCGGAGTCGATCTGCGCGTGGTGGACGCCTCCGGTGGCGATGTGCTCGAGGCCGATCGCAGCGGCCTGCTGGAGGTGCGGCTGCACAGCCGCGGTGGCGACGACTGGCTGCGGACCACCGACGTCGGACGTATCGACGGCGACGGGTTTCTCTGGATCGAGGGCCGCGCTGACAACGCCATCAACCGCGGCGGCTTCAAAGTTCTTCCCTCGTCGATCGAGGCCGCGCTTCGTGCGCATCCCGAGGTGAGCGACGCAGCGGCCGTTGCCATCGCCGACCACCGCCTCGGCCAGGTGCCGGTCGCGGCCGTCGTCGGCAAGACCGGGGCACACCCGGACGAGGGCGACCTGCTCCTCTGGTGCAGGGACCGCCTGGCGGCCTACGAGGTGCCGGTGCGCATCGCCGTCCTCGCCGAACTGCCGCTGACCCCCACCATGAAGGTCGACAGGACACAGCTGCGCCGCTTCTTCGAGGATTCGTCCGACCGGTCGGTTGACTTGCGGGCCAGGTCTGGCTAGAGTGCTGGCGTCCCGGCTCCTTCGCAGCCAGCCGGGCCCCCGGCAGTGAACGGTTGTGAGGAGGACCTCGGTGGGAGCGAGAACTATTTCGGCGCGCCCAGGGGCAGCGTTCGTGATGCTGGCGGGGCTTGCCGGCGCGGCCGGCCTGCTGTCTGCATGCGGTTCGTCGACGCCCACGCCGGCGGCGAGCTCGAGTTCCGGTGGGGCCTCTCCGGCCGGTCCACCGGCGTCGATCAACGTGGCCACCAACGTGGTCAGCGCCAACTTCGCGCCGGTGCTGGCCGCCCAGGCGCTCGGGTACTTCACCCAGCAGAACCTCGACGTCACCATCACCTACAGCGGGTCGTCGCCGCTGCCGGCGCTGCTCGCGGGTCGCTCGGACCTGGTTGCCTTCGGTGGCTTCTCGGCGACGATGGCCGCCGTCAACACCGGCGCGCCGCCGATCTCGACGGTCTACAACCTGGACAGCGGTGGCGTCTCCCTGTACATGATCGGCGCCACCAAGGTGAAGACGATCCAGGACTGCACGCGCGTCGGCAACTCCGGCGCCGGCGGCGCGGGCTTCACCTGGGCGAACACGCTGCAGGCGTCGCTGAAGACCAGCTGGACCAACGTTCCCGCCGCCAACGCCGCGGCGCTGCAGGCGCTCTTCGCCTCGGGGAACATCGACTGCATGATCTACGTCTACAGCGGCACCAATCCGTTCGTGCTCAACGGCACGGCGCACTGGCTGATCAACCCCGAGGACACCAAGACCTACCCGTATCCGACCGGCATCACGCAGAGCCTGGTCGACCAGATCCCGGCGGGCACCATCTACGGGGTCACCAGCTGGGTGAGCAGCCACCGCGACGCGGTGACCCGCTTCCTGCGCGCCCTGGAGATGACCATCCCCGCCCTGCGCGGTTCACCGCTGGCACTGACCAAGACGATCATGCAGGTGCCGGCGTACGCCCAGTCGGTCAACAGCGACATGGACAAGGCGCTGCTCGACGTGACCCACGCGCAGTACTACCTCGCACCCAACGGGGGGATGATCCCCAAGTCGAGCTGGTCGGCCGTGCAGGACTACGTCATCGCCGGCGGTCTGAGCTACGTCAGCAAGACGGACGCCAAGTGGGCGTACGACAAGTTCGTCGACATGGGGCCGTTGACGGCCGCCAGCCAGGGACTGCCGACCAAGTGAGCGCGTCGCCCCGGAACTACCGGCTGATCTCGTCCGACGGGCATCTCAACGAACGGCCCGACGTCTGGACCTCGCGCGTGGCCAGCAAGTACCGCGACCTGGTGCCGCGCGTCGACCGGCTCGCCGACGGCGACGCCTGGGTCTTCCCCGGTGTCGACACGGCCATCCCCTTCAGCTGGGGCGCGACCGCGGGTCGCGATCCCGCAGCGGTCGGGCAGTGGTGCCGCTTCGAGGAGATCAACCCCGGCAGCTACGACCCCGCCGCGCGCGTCCGCGAGATGGCGGAGGACGGCGTCGACGCGGAGCTGATCTTCGGCTCCAACTACCCCGCCACCTACGTCGCGACCTGCGAGGACCCGGCGCTCCACCACGAGATGGTGCGGGCGTACAACGACTTCATGTCGGAGTTCTGCAGCCACGCCCCGGATCGGCTGGGCGGGACGGCGCTGCTGCCATGCCACGGCGTGGAGGGCTGCCTCGCGGAGATCGAGCGGCTCTCCTCGATGCCGGGGTTCGTCGCCTTCATCCTCAAGCGATATCCCAACGGTGGCCTGCAGATCACCCCCGAGGACGACCCGGTGTGGGCCGCCATCGAGGCGTCGGGCAAGCCCGTGGTCATCCACGTCGGCCTGGTCACCGGCACCATCGCCCGTCGCACGGTGGAGTCGCTCCCGGGAACCGCGCACTTCCACGACGCACCGACGCGGATGCTGCAGTTCATCTTCAGCGGCGTGCTCGACCGCTTCCCCAAGCTGCGCGTGCCCTTCATCGAGATCGACTGCGGCTGGCTGCCCTACTTCGAGAATCAGGCCGACGACAATTTCAACCGCCACCGCAAGGGCTCGCTGAAGAACACCAAGCTGACCCGGCTGCCCAGCGAGTACATGCGCGAGTTCTACCCGGCGGCGTTCATCACCGACCCCTTCGCGGTGGACAACCGCCAGCGCATCGGCGTGCACCGCATGCTGTGGTCGAGCGACTACCCGCACATCACCACCGACTGGCCCAACTCCTGGAAGACCATCAACGCGACGTTCCACGCCGTGCCGGACGACGAGAAGCATGCCATCCTGGCCGGCAACGCGCAGGCGCTGTTCAAGTTCGGCGAGTGACCCCATCCAGCCGGCCGGCCGCAGCGGGCGGGACGATCTCCGACGGGGTCGACCGGCTGTTCGACGCGCAGGAGATCCGCGAGGTGGCGGCTCGCGCCGCGCGAGGTGCCGACCAGCTCGACGAGGCGCCGCTGGAGTCGTCGTTCTGGCCGGACGCGACGGTGCGCTGCGGCACGCTGCCGGAGTGGTCGCGCGAGGAGTACGTCCGGGCGTGGTTCACCGTGGCACGCGCGTGTGCGGCGACGCAGCATCACCTCTTCAACGACAGCCTCGACGTCGACGGCGACGTCGCTCACCTCGAGACGTACTACATCGCGGCGCTGGTGCCGAGCGGTGACGTCGACGCCGCGTCGCTGATTCCCTTCTGTGGCGCGGTGCGCTCGGGTGAGGTGGCCTTCCAGGGCGGTCGCTGCATCGACCGGCTGGAGCGCCGCGACGGCGCCTGGCGGATCGCGTCCCGGCAGGTGTGCGGCGACTGGTTCGCGACGGCGGAGGCCGGCGACACTGCGCCACGACGCATCGGCGACGACGCCGCCCAGGCCGGCACCGCGCCGTCGCAGACCCGCGAACGCCTCGACGCATTGCTCGCCCGCGACGCCATCCGCGACTGCCTGAACCGCCTGGCCCGGGGAGTCGACCGGCTCGACCTCGACGTCCTGGGCTCGGTCTTCGCAGACTTCGAAGCGGAACACGACCTCGTCGACACCCTGCTCGCGCAGCGCGAGAGCCGGCCCATCCAGTGCCACTACATCACCAACCTCGAGGTCACCCTGGGAGACGCCTCGGCGCGTGCCGAGGCGTACTACATCTCGGTGCGCTGCGACGCCCCGCCCGCGCCCAGGCGGGTCGACATGGCCGGCGGCCGGTACGTCTTCGACCTCGTCGAGCAGGGCGGTGAGTGGCGGATTGCGGGACGGACGGCTCTGCGCGCGTGGCACGCCATCGGTGACGGCCGCCACATCGACGCCTTCCACACGGCGACGGGCAACAAGAGCAGGCGCGGCCCGGACGACGCGTCCTACGACCCGGTGGTCGGCAAGGGCGTCAGCAGCACCCTCGCGGAGCTGCTCGACCGCGAGGGCGTGCGGGACTGCCTCGCGCGGTATGCGAGGGGGGTCGACCGGCTCGACCGCGAGCTCATCGAGTCCGCGCACGTCGACGTCGCACCGCAGTTCGTCGAGTACATGCTGGGGCAGGCAGACGTCCGGCCCATCCAGAACCACTGCTGGGCCAACCTGCGCGTCGAGCTTGCCGCTGACGGCCTCGCCTACATCGAGGCCTACTACATCGCGGTGCACGGATACGTCGACGGCGCCACCAGCGGCTTCATCGCCGGCACCACGTCGCGCCAGGACGTCAACCTCGTCGCCGGCCGCTACGTGCGGTGGTTCGAGAAGGTCGACGGCCGCTGGGGACTGCGCAACCTCTCCTCCGCCACGACCTACCCGCCGCCGAGCGGCGGCCTGGGCGACTGGCACGCGGTCCTGGACGGGTCCGGCCTCGGCGCGTACCTCGAGGCCTCCGGCAATGCCGGCCGTCGCCGGGGCAGCGTCGACGACCCCTCGTACCGGCGGACCTGATGGCGGCGACGTCCCAGCAGTGCCTCGAAGGCCAGGTGATCCTGGTCACCGGCGCAGGACGCGGCATCGGGCGCGACGCCGCCCTGCTCGCCGCCGCGCAGGGCGCCAGAGTGGTCGTCAACGACCTCGGCAGCGCGGTCGACGGAAGCAGCGCCGATCGCAGCCCGGCCGAGCAGGTGGTCGCCGAGATCCGCGCGGGAGGCGGAGAGGCGGTGAGCAGCGGCGACAGCGTTGCCAGTGCCCGCGAGGCCGAGCGCATTGTCACCACCGCGCTCGACTCCTACGGCCGTCTCGACGCCGTGGTCAACAACGCCGGCATCCTGCGCGACCGCGAGTTCGACGAGATGGATCCCGCCGACTTCGACGCCGTGGTGCAGGTCCATCTGCACGGCAGCTTCTACGTCTCGCGCGCCGCCGCGCCGCACCTCCGCCGGCAGGGGCGCGGTGCCTACGTGCACGTCACCTCCAGCTCGGCGCTGGTCGGCAATCACCGCCAGGCCAACTACGCGTCCGCCAAGATGGGCCTGGTCGGACTGTCGCGGTCGATCGCGCTCGACATGGCCCAGCATGGCGTCCGCTCCAACTGCGTGGTGCCGTTTGCGTGGAGCCGGATGATGGGAGCCGTGCCCGAGACCGCGACGGGGGCCGGCGACCGGGCGTGGTGGATCGACAGGCTCCGTGCGGTGGGCCCGGATACGGTTGCGCCGCTCATCGTGTTCCTCGCCTCCGGCCTCAGCGACGGGATCAGCGGCCAGATCCTCGGCGTGCGCAAGAACGAGGTGTACCTCTTCAGCCAGCCGCGCCCGATCCGCACCGTCCACCGCGCCGGTGGCTGGACGCCACAGGACCTGGCTGAGCAGATGCGGCCCGCGTTCGCGCCGTCGTTCACGCCACTGGAGCGCAGCGCCGACGTGTTCGCTTGGGATCCGATCTGACGTGACCACCACGGGCGTGCGCATCGAAGGCGTCGGCTACGAGTATCCGACCGGCGTCCTCGCATTGAGCGACCTCGACCTGAGCATCCCCACCGGGTCCAGCGTCGCTGTCGTCGGGCCCAGCGGTTGCGGCAAGAGCACCCTGCTGCAACTGCTCGCGGGACTGCGGGCGCCGACGTCCGGCCACATCGATTGGCCGGCATTCCCGCCGGGCGTGCATCCCATGACGGTGGTCTTCCAGACCGACACGCTGCTGCCATGGCTGACGGCCGAGGAGAACGTCGGGCTCTACTTCAAAGTCGGCCGCGCCGGGCGGCGTGTCGGCAGGGCCGCCGCCCGCGCGCGCGTGGATGCGCTGCTCAAGATGGTCGGCCTGCAGGACTTCGCTCGCGCCTATCCGTACCAGCTGTCCGGGGGGATGCGCCGCCGCATCGCGTTCCTGACGGCGGTGGCGCCCCAGCCGGCGGTGCTGCTCCTCGACGAACCCTTCTCCTCACTGGACGAACCCACCCGGGTGACCATCCACCAGGACGTGCTCAGGATCATGTCCGAGCTCGACATGACCGTGGTGCTGGTCACCCACGATCTCGCCGAGGCGATCACCCTCTGCGACGACGTGGTCATCCTCACCGCGCGACCGGGACGCGTCCTCAACCGGCACCGCGTTCCCTTCGACCGGACCGGACGCAATGCCATTGAGCTGCGCCACAGCCGCGAGTTCCTCGACCTGTACGCGCTGCTCTGGGAGGAGCTCGGCTCGCAGATCTTCACCACCAGTCCTGACCAGCAGGGATCCACCAGTCATGTTCGGTAGCGGGCGCCGCTCCCGGCGTCTCTGGATCACGCTGGCCCAGCTCGCCCTGGTGGCGGCGTTCCTGGCGGCGTGGCAGTGGCTGCCCACCATCCCCTGGCTGGCCGAGAAGAGCCATGTCTTCGACAGCTTCTTCGTCAGCTCGCCGAGCAAGATCGTCGCGCGCCTGCGCGACCTGTTCTTCGGCCCGCCGGGGGTGACGCCGATCTGGACCTACATCTGGAACACGATGTCGGCGTCGACGCTGGGACTGGTCATCGGCCTCACCCTGGGCGGCGTGCTCGGACTCATCCTGGGCAGCTCCGCGGTGCTGAGCGACATCTTCCGGCCGTTCCTGGTGGCCCTCAACGCGATTCCGCGCATCGCCCTGATCCCGATCGTCGTCGTGCTCTTCGGGCCCACCAGCCTGGGGTCGATCACCGTGTCGGTGATGGTGACCTTCTTCGTCGCCTTCTTCAACGCATACGAGGGCGCGCGAAGCGTGGCGCCGCCGCTGATCCAGAACGCGCAGGTTCTCGGCGCGGGCAGAGCGGCGATCATGCGCTACGTCCGCCTTCCCTACGTGATCGCGTGGACGGTCGCCGCGCTGCCGCTGGCGGCGACGTTCTCGGTGATCTCGGTGGTCACCGGCGAGCTGCTCATCGGTGCCCCCGGCCTCGGCCTCCTGCTCGGCAACGCAACCTCGACCGCCGACGCCACGCTGACGTTCTCGCTGGTCGTCATCCTCTCCGCCCTGGGGGTCGTCACCGTGCTGATCGCCGACCAGATCAGCAAACGCGTCCTGCACTGGTGGGCCAAGTGATGGCCGTCGAGGCCGTGCCCGTCGAGGAGTTCGACGCCGTCGTCATCGGCGCGGGAGTGACCGGGTTGTACGCGCTCTACCGCCTGCGCGAGCGGGGATTCTCGGTCCGCCTGTACGACGATGCGCCCGGAGTGGGCGGCACGTGGTACTGGAACCGCTATCCGGGCGCCCGCTTCGACTCCGAGAGCTACACCTACGCCTACTCCTTCTGTGAGGAGCTGGTGCAGGAGTGGGACTGGGAGGACCACTACGCGGGTCAGCCCGAGGTCGAGCGCTACCTCAACCACGTCGTCGACAGGTTCGGCATGCGCCAGGACATTCGCCTCTCGTCGCGCGTCGCCTCCGCCGTCTACCGCGATGGCGATGCCCGCTGGGACGTCACCCTGGAGGATGGCACGCGCTCGCGGGCGCGCTTCCTGCTCACCGCGGTGGGCATCCTCTCCGCGCACTACGTGCCCGACTTCGACGGCCTCGCCGACTTCGAGGGCGCCTGGTGCCACACCGGCCGCTGGCCGGCGGAGGGCATGGAGCTCGCCGGCAAGCGCGTCGGTGTGATCGGCACGGGGAGCACCGGCGTGCAGCTGGTTCCCGAGATCGTCGACGAGGTCGGCAGCCTCACCGTCTTCCAGCGCACCGCCAACTACTGCGTGCCGCTGCGCAACACCCCCGTCGACGCGGCGACGCGGCAGCGCATCAAGGCGACGTACAGCGACATCCTGCAGGCGTGCAACGACAGCCCGGGCGGCTTCATGTACCGGTTCGATCGGCGATCGGCCATGGAGGTGTCCAGGGACGAGCGCATGGCCCAGCACGAGCGGCTGTGGCTGGAGCCCGGTTTCAAGAAGTGGCTGGCCAACTTCTACGACATCATGATGGCGGGCCCCGCCAACGACGAGTACTCCGAGTTCCTGCGCGACAAGATCCGCGCCCGCATCGACGACCCCGCCCTGGCGGAGCGGCTCGTCCCCCAGGGCCACATGTTCAGCTCCAAGCGGCCACCGTGCGAGAGCGGCTACTACGACGTGTTCAACCGGCCCAACGTCACCCTGGTCGACGTGCGTGCGGATCCCATCGAGCGGATCACGCCGCGGGGAATCAGGACGGCGTCCGCAGAGCACGCGCTGGACGTCATCGTCTTCGCCACGGGATACGACGCGGTCACCGGGGCGCTGGACCGCATCGAGATTCGCGGCGAGAACAGCCTGACGCTGAAGGAGAAGTTCGCCGCGGGGCCGCGCACCTACCTGGGCCTGCAGAGCGTCGGATTCCCCAACCTCTTCACCCTCAACGCCGCCCAGCCTGGGGGCAACTACGTGCGCGTCGCCGAGCCCATCGTCGACTGGGTCGTCGACTCCATGGCGCACATGCGACAGCAGGGCCTCACGGCCATGTCTCCCACTCCGGACGCGGAGGAGGAATGGACCGCGCACGTGCTCGCCGCCAGCGTGGCCAAGACACTGCGCACCGGTGCCGACACCTGGTTGCTGGGCGCCAACATCCCCGGCAAGCCGCGCGTCCTGCTCTCGCCACCCGACTCCGCGCTCGACATGCGAATCAGGCGAGCGCAGATCGCGGAGCAGGGATACACGGGATTCGTTCTGCGGTGAGGATGCGGGTATGATCATGCGCCAGCCGGTAGCTTCTGGAGAGGGCGGACGTGACTGAGGGCCGAGCGCGACGCCAGGAGGTGCTCGACTGTGCGGTCAAGCTCTTCGCCGAGAAGGGCTTCGCCGGAACCTCGATCAACGACATCGCCGAGCGGACCACGCTCAAGAAGGCGTCGCTGTACCACTACTTTCCCTCCAAGCAGCACATCCTCGCCGCCGTGCTGGAGGACGAGATGACCGCGCTCTGGGCGACGGCCCAGGACATCGCCCAGATCGGCGATCCGGTGGAGCGCATCCGCCGGCTGCTGGCGGCGCACCTCAGCAACTTCCGCCGCAAGCTCCCGCAGATCCGCGTCTTCCTGCTGGAGCGTGCCGAGATCGACGCCAAGCTCGCCGCCACCTACCTCGAACAGCGGCGGCTGTACGACGGCCTGTACGTGGAGGCGATTCGCGACGGCCAGGAGCACGGCGTCTTTCGTGTCGACGATCCCGTCGTACTGGCCTACGCCGTGCTGGGCATCGTCAACTGGATGGTGCAGTGGTACGACCCCAAGGGCCGGCTGTCGCTCGAGGAGGTGACCACCATCCTGCAGCGCTGCGCGCTCGGCGCCATCTCGTCCGGCGTGGCCCCGGCGTAGGCGATGAAGCCGTACCGCGCGCTCTCCGTTGCCGTCGACGGACAGGTGGCCACGATCAGGATGCTGCCACTCCAGCAGGCGTTCCAGCTCGATCCCCCCGCCGACCTGCACGTCGAGATGCCGGACGCGCTCGAGGAGCTGCGCACGGATCACAGCATCCGCGTGATCGTCATCACCGGTGCGCACGACGACGAGTTCCTGGTGACACCGCCGGTCGAGTACTACACGACGCCGCGCGCCGAAGCACGGCTGGCCGACCCCTACGGGGCGTGGCACGTGGGTCTGGGCGTGGTGCGCTGCTGCCAGGTGATGACCGAGATCGAGAAACCGATCATCGCCAAGGTCAACGGCGACGCCATCGGCCTGGGCCAGAGCCTGGTCTTCCTCTCCGACCTCATCGTTGCCAGAGAGGACGCCATCATCTCGGACGTGCACCTCGGCATGGGCGAGGTCACCACCAGCGCCGGCCAGCGCGTGGGACTGCCCTTCGGAGTCGTGCCCGGCGACGGTGCCGGAGCGGTGGCTCCTCTGTTCATGACTCCGACGCAGGCGAAGGAACATCTCATGCTCTCGCCATCGCGGACCGCGGCCGAGCTGGCCGCCGCTCGCATCGTCAACCGCGCCGTCCCGCGCGCCGATCTGGATGCGGTGACCGACGACTTCGTGGCCCGGCTGCTGGCACGCTCCGCGTTCGCTCTGGCCTGGACCAAGCGCATCGTCAATCGCCGCGTCGCCGATCAGCTCAACCTCACCCTGGACGCGAGCATCGCCTACGAGCAGCTCGGCCTGGCCCAGATCCGGCAGCTCGGCCACGACAACGACCCGCGCTCGTTGACGCGCCCGGAGTCGCAGGAATGATCGACGTCCGTGCCCTGGGCGCCTCCCTGCGGCGATGGGGCGAATGGGGCCCGGACGACGAGAAGGGTGCACTCAACTACATCGACGACCGCGCCCGGCTGGAGGCGGCCAGGACGGTGCAGCGCGGTGCCGTCTTCTCCCTGGCGCTGACCATCCGCAACGGGGACGGGCCGGTGCGCCCCGGCAGCCACCGCTTCAACCCCGTGCACGTCGTCGTGGCCACCGGCGAGGATCCGCAGGCGCACGCGGTCCCCGGCGGTGCGAGCTACACCGACGACACCATCTACATGCCGCTGCAGTGCACCACCCAGTGGGATGCACTCTGCCACGTGTACTACGACGGGGCGCTGTACAACGGGTATCCACCCGACTCGGTCACCGCGGACGGCGCCGCTCGCGATGGCATCGACAAGGTCCACGCCGACTTCGTCGGGCGCGGCGTGCTGCTCGACGTGGCTCGCCATCTCGGGGTGACCTCGCTCCCGCCCGGCCACGCGATCACCGCTGCCGAGCTCGACGACTGCGCCGCGAGCCAGCAGACAGCTCTGCAGCCCGGTGACATCCTGCTGATCCGCACCGGCTTGATGGCGCTGACCAACCGCGGCGAGGACTGGAGCAGCTTCGACGGCGAGCAGCCCGGCCTGCACGTCGAGGTGGCCACCTGGCTGCGCGATCGCAGGGTCGCGGCGGTGGCGGCGGACAACGGCATGGTCGAGGCCACCCACGTTGTCGAGGGCATGCACATCCCCCTGCACATGATCGCGCTGCGCGATCTCGGCATCCACTTCGGCGAGTACTGGTACCTCGAGGACCTGGCCGGCGACTGCGCGCGCGACCGGCGCTACGCATTCCTGCTGGTGGCCCCGGCGATGCCGGTCGCCGGGGCCACGGGGTCACCGGTCAACCCGATCGCCATCAAGTAGTCGCGATCGCCGGGCGGACCGTCAGGTCAGCGCCGCCTCCGCAGTCACCTCCGACAACCCGAAGAAGCGCATCGCGTTGCCGGCGAGCAGGCGCCGCCTGTCCTCGTCGGACACGCCTGCGGCGGTGAACTGCTCACCGACGGCGGCGGCGGTCCGCGGCCAGCTGCCGTGCGCTGCGGGGAAGATGCGCGACCACATCAGGTTGTCGAGGTTGAGCATGTCGCGGATCTGCAGCCCGACGACGTCCACGGCGAAGTTGTGCATCAGGTTGTGCTTGATGTAGTAGCTCGGCGGATGCGGCATGTCGGAGTTGGCCCAGTACCGGTGCCGCATGTAGTGGTCGTCGGCCTGCTCGGCCCAGTACTCGACCCAGGAGATGCGGTCGTGCACGTAGTAGATGCGCAGCTCGGGGACGCGGTCGAAGACGCCGGTGGTCATCAGCTGCGACGCCGAGTAGGGCGCTCCGCCCTTGGTGGTCAGGAAGTTGATGGTGAACATGATGCCGGTGCCTTCGTTGGCGCCGATCCGGGCCGGGTCCTCGACCGGTCCACCGCCGAACTCGGTGTGCGCCACCAGGGCAACGCCGAGCTTGCCCGCCTCGCTCCAGAAGGCGTCGTCCTCGGGCGCGGGCCCACCGCCGCCGTTGGGCCACTCCTGCAGCTGCAGCCCGCGCACGCCGGGGAGCGTTGCCACGCGCCGCAGCTCGTCGAGCGAGTCCTGCAGGGTCGAGGCCGGCAGCAGTCCGACGCCGACGAGGCGGCGCGGGTCCGCCGCGGTGTACTCCTTGGAGAGCCAGTCGTTGTAGCCCTTGGCGACGGCGATCGAGGCCTCGGCGGGAAGCCGCGGCAGGCGGCGAACACCGAAGAACGGCGGCAGCAGCACCTCGGCGTCGATGCCGTCGTCGTCGAGCTCGCGCAGGCGCTGGGCGCCGTCGCCGGTGCCGGGCAGTCCGACGCCGTACTGCACGGAGTCGACGGCCCTGCCCTGGCTCGACAGGAACAGGTTGCGCGGCATCTGGACCACCTGGTCGGTGACCGGCATGACCCATGCCGCGCTGCCGTCGACGGTGGTCACCTTGGGTACGAAGTCGCGGAACTCGGGATCGACGTGGGAGCGCCAGACGTCGGGCGAGACCTCGGTGTTGGAGGCGGCGGAGACGATCTCGACCTTGCCCATGGTCAGTTCGCCGCCGGAAGGCCGAAGAGCTCGACGGCGTTGTCGCGGACGATGCGGCGCCGTTCGTCGGCGGGGATGTCGCCCATCTGCTCGTCGATGCTCTGCAGCGACTGCGGCCAGTCGGTATTCATGTGCGGGAAGTCGGTGGACCACATGATCGTCTCGATGCCGATGGCGTGGCGCAGCCGCACCGCCATCGGGTCGACGATGAAGCTCCAGCGGAAGTGGCGCTTCATGTAGTCGCTGGGGAGTCGCTGGAGATCGGCGTTCACCCACAGGCCCTGGGTCTGGTACCAGGAATCCATCTGCTCGTACGCGTACGGCAGCCAGCCGCAGAAGGTCTCCGCACAGAAGATCTTCAGATCCGGCAGCCGGTCGAACACGCCGCTGAGGATGTACTTGAGCGCGGCCGCGGCGTTGGTCGCCTTGCTGAGGTCGAGGTCGAGACCCGTGGGCGGCCACTGCAGGCGCGGCGCCGGGAAGAACCCGTGCGAGCAGAGGGGAACGCCCAGCTCCAGCGCCGCCTCGAAGAAGCGGTCGTCACCCGGCTCGCACTCGGGAAAGTTGACCACCCCGTAGATGCCGGGACGGCCGGCGACGCGGCGCATCTCGGCGATCGCCTCCTCGATGCCGCCCTTGGGCAGCAGCGCTAGTCCGAGCAGCCGCTCCGGGTCGGCAGCCGTGTACTCCTGCGACAGCCAGTCGTTGTAGCCGCGGCAGATGGCGGCGTCAACCTCCACCGGAAGGTTGACGCCGCGCGTGCCGAAGACCGCGGGGAAGAGCACGTCGGCGTCGACGCCGTCCTCGTCCATCTCCCGCAGCCGGCGATGGCCGTCCCCGGTGCCGGCCAGGTCGGGCCCGTAGCTGATTCCGGTCGGCCGCGAGTACCTGTAGCGGTTCTCCACCCCCGGGCGGGTGATGGCGAACTGCAGGCCCAGCGGGATGAGACCGCCGCCAGGCATCTCCCAGGCGTCGCCGCTGCCGTCGGGAAGGCGAACCACCTTGGGGACGAACTGGCGGAACTCGGCATCGACGTAGGGCCCCCACTGGTCGGGCGGCACCTCGAGATGGGAGTCCGTCGAGACGATGTCGTACGGCCTCACCGGCAGTCCTCCAATCTGATCGCCACACGCCGCCCTGGGAACCCAGCGCCGCAAAGCTAACGCGCGCTAGCCTTGCTGTCAAGAGCCCCGAGCTGGCTGCGGCGAAAGGATTCGAGGAGGTGGTCGAGCCCCCACAGGTAGCGCTCCCGCGAGGCCTGTGCGGTGAGCCTGCCGCCGCCGCCGATCGTCCAGTCGGACTCGCCGCCGAGCAGGTGGCCCCAGGTGAAGACGAGCAGGGTGGGCACGATGTTGGCCCGGTCGTGCTCGCTGAGCGCGGCGTCGCGGAAGAGCTCCGAGAGGAAGGCGGCGTTGCGCTGCGACGACGGGGTGGTCGGCAGCCGGCGCGCGATGCGCCCGGCCAGGCCCGGGTAGGGCGCGACTTGGTCGAAGACGCTGACGATGAACTCGCGCAGCCGGTCGAGCCAGTCGCCCCGGCCGGCCGCGGGATGGTGCACCTGGCCGAGGATGTCGTTGACCAGCGCCTCGACGATGGCGTCCTTGCTGGCGAAGTGGACGTAGATGCTCGGCGCGGTGACCCCGAGCTCCTCGCAGAGCCTGCGGATGGTCAGCCCGTCGATCCCGTCGCGCCTGGCAACGCGGTCGGCCGCGGCCAGCACCTGCTCGGTGGTCACTGCGCGTGCACGCACGCGCACCAGCTTAGCCGCGACCCATGCGACCGAGACCATCCCCCGGATGACATTGGTCCGCCGATGACCCATCATGCGCCCATGCGGACGACTGCTCGGCCGAGCGCAGGCGCGCACCGCGGGCGTGCGTCTGGTCGAACGGCCGTCGTCGCGGCCCTGGCCGCGGTGGTGACGGTCTCGGCGTGTGGCAGCTCAGCGACCGGCGGGGCCTCGCCGAGCGCGGGACCGAGCACGTCGTCCTCGGCGCCGCCGAGCGGGGTGCCGACCGCGGCGCCGGCCGACCGCGGCCTCAGCGCCTTCGCGCTTCTCGACGCCGCCGGCTACCGGGCGGCACTCGGCGAGGACGTGCTCGGTCCCGAGGACGACGGCGGCGTCCCCAGCTCGCCCGCCGGCCATGTCAGCACGACCCGCGTGGGCACCACGACGACGGACACGATGCTCAGCATCACGCTCTCCTCCCTCGACACCGCACAGGCCGCCCAGCAGGTGTTCGCGGCCCAGACCCGCGGCAACCCGCCGCCGAGCGTGGCAGCTGGGCTCGGCGACAAGGCGGTGCAGTCCAACGGCGTGGTGACGGTGCTCAAGGGAGCGCAGGTGCTGGTCGTCAAGGCGAGCCCGGGGGCCGCCGCCCAGAAGCGGCTGGACGACATCAAGATCCACGGCGGCGATCCCACGGCGGCGTACGCCGCGCTGCTCGGCAAGGCCCAGACCCTGGCGCCCGGCCTCGTGGCCCACCTCACCGGTCAGGCGTCCCCAGCCCCGCGGCTCGCCCTGCCGGCGGGTGGGGTCGACCCCTGCATCCGCCAGGACGTCATCGCCAAGCTCTATCCCAAAGCGCCGCCAACAGTGACCTACCAGCCGTCGGAAGTGCCGCCGGCGACGCAGTGCTCGATCCAGTTCCCCGGCGGCATCGTCGCCATCCAGGTGGTCAGCGACCAGCAGCTGAGCAGTGCGCTGGTGCCGACCACCGCGGCGAAGCAGCTGGCGGCGGACCGCGCCACCCACCAGGGCGTCGCCATGCGTGCACCGTCGGTGATCTTGGCGCAGGCGCCGGGACCCGGCGGTGTGCAGGACCTGGCGCCGATGAACGGGTTCTCTGCCGCCAACCCCGAGCCGGATGTGGAGACGCAGATCGGCAGATGCCTGTTTCGCCTCAGCCTCCCCGGGTCTCACCACTTCACGCCGGGCGGCGACGCCTACGACTACGACGCGCACTACCTCGAGTCGATCATCGCCGGGTACCTCGACTCGCGCGCCCGTGGCATCCGCCTCGAGAAGTGCGCCACCGCTGACGAGATCGCCGCGCAGCTGCGTGACCTCGACGCGCTCCGCAACTCCGGCCAGATGACACCACTCACCGCCGCGCTGGCTGCAATCGCGGCGGCGCTGCTCGCGTTTCCCTAGTCCGGCCGCCGCGTCATCAGGCGCAGCCACTCGGCCTGGTAGGCGCGCATCGGCGCCTCGTTGGTCACCGCCACGGTCTCGACGCCGCGATCATCGCGCGTCGACGGCAGCCCCAGTCCGCGCCCGGTGTGCAGCCACTCCGCCTCGGGCACCGCCTCCAGGCCTTCCTGGGCGCGCTCCCAGTTCTCGATGTCGTCGACGTCGATGAAGCCGTCCGACTCCTCGGCGAGCCGCATCTGCAGCGGCAACGCCTCGGGCTCAGCTCCCCTGAGGCTCACCCGCGACCAGCGCACCTCGGTGCGGTTGACCGCCAGCGGGCAGATCACGCCGATGGCGTTCTCGACGATGGAGAGATTGGGGAAGACGAAGATGTTCATGGCGGCGAAGGCGGTGCGTTCCAGAACCGCGGGAGTGCGATCGCCGTACCGCGCCGAGATCTGCGCCACCACGTGCTCGGTGCCGGGAACCTTGGGCATCGCACTCCACAGCGACGGCTGCCGCGTCGGGCGCTGGTCGAGGAACTGGTGGCCGTCGCCGAGCACCTGCGCGTACATCGCGGTGCGGTCGGGATCGGCCCGGAACTCGGAGAGGAACTTGCGCGACCCGCTGCGCTGCGACGAGAGTTCCAGGTAGGAGCGATGGGTGAACAGGGGGTGCAGGCCATCGGCCGCACCGTCCAGGTACAGCTTCCAGTTGGCACGCGCGCTGATCACCCGGGTGCCATGGCCGACGAACACCTCGCCGTCCGGCGCACGGTCGAGCCACTGGTCGAGCAGGCCCGCCACGGCGCCGAGATGCTCGGCCAGCGGCGGCACGTCGTCGCTGCGCGAACCGAAGATCAGCCCGCGATACGACGCGATACGCGCCATGCGCCTGCCGAGATCCGCCATCGCCTCGTCCAGAGGCGAGGGCAGCTCGCTCTGGTGAGCGAGGTACACCCAGCTGCGGCCGAAGATGCGCTCCATCTCGTCGGCGAAGATGTCCTGGTCGACATACAGCCGCCGGTGGACGCGATCGCTGCGCACCAGGTGCGCGTAGTCGGTCACAGCGTTCTGCGTGCCAGGAACGCACCTCCCGGTGCGGCGGCCACGTAGTCGCCGTCGCGCACGACCAGCTCGCCGCGCAGGTACACCGCGTCGATGCGTCCGGGCACGGTCCAGCCCTCGTACGGCGTGTAGTCGAGGTTCTGGTGCTGCGTCGCGGCGGCGATCGTGGTGGTCCCAGCGGGGTCGAGCACGACGACGTCGGCGTCCGCCCCGGGGAGGATCGCGCCCTTGCGGGGAAAGAGCCCGAACTGCTTGGCGGGTGACGTGGCCACGACGTCGACGAACTGCTCCAGGGTGAGCCGACCCTGCCGCACGCCCTGCCCGTAGAGCAGCAGGAGGCGGTGCTCGATCCCGGGGCCGCCGTTGGGGATCTTGCGAAAGTCGTCGCGACCCATTTCCTTCTGCCCGACGAAGCAGAACGGGCAGTGGTCCGAGCTGACAACGCTGAGCACGCCGGTGCGCAGCGACGCCCACAGCGCCTCGCGGTCGGGCGCCTCGCGCAGCGGCGGGGTGAGCACCACCTTGGCGCCCTCGAAGTCGGGCGCGTCGTACAGCTCGGGGCCGAGCAGCAGGTAGTGGGTGCACGTCTCCCCCGCCACCGGCCATCCCGACATCCGCGATTCGCCAACCGCGTCCACCGCTCCGGCGGTCGACAGGTGGACGAAGTACACCGGCGCATCGGCCATGCGCGCGATGGCGATGGCCCGGCGTACCGCCTCGATCTCGGTGGCCGGGGGACGCGAGACGGCGTGGAAGGTGGGGTCGCGCTTGCCCGAGTGCACCAGCTCCTCGGCGAGCACGTCGATGATGTAGCCGTTCTCCGCGTGCAGGCACACGGTGGCGCCGGAGCGTCCCGCCGTGCGCAGGATGCGGAAGATCTCGCCGTCGTCCAGCATGATCTGGCCCTTGTAGGCCATGAACAGCTTGAAGCTGGTCACGCCGTCGCGGATCACCCCGTCCATGTCGGCGACGGCGCCGTCGTAGAGGTCGGTCACGGCCATGTGGAACCCGTAGTCGACGGCGGCGCGACCCGCGGCCTTGGCGTGCCACTGCTCCAGCACCGCGCCCAGCTTCTGGCCGCGCGACTGCATGGCGAAGTCGACGATGGTGGTGGTGCCGCCGCAGGCCGCGGCGATGGTGCCGGTGTTGAAGTCGTCGGCCGTGATCGTGCCCATGAACGGCGCGTCGAGGTGGGTGTGCACGTCGACGCCGCCGGGCAGCAGGATCTTGCCACTCACGTCCACAACCCGGTCGGCCACGAAGCCGGCGCCGGCACCCACGGCGGCGATGCGTCCCGAGTCGATGAGGACGTCCGCCGGGTACGACCCCATCGCCGAGGCAACCGTGCCGCCCGTGAGTAGTGTCGTGGTCATCACCCTGCTCCTTCGATGCCTGTCGTGGATGCGAGCGTGCGCAGCACCTCGGCGAGGACGTCGACGCCGTGCTCCAGGTCGTCCGGGCTGGTCCACTCCTCGGCGACGTGGCTCAACCCGCGCGCGCTGGGGACGAACACCATGCCCACCGGGCACACCCGGCTCATCGCCATGGCGTCGTGGTACGCGCCGCTGGGCATGTCGAGCCAGGGCAGCCCCAGCGACGTCGCCGCGTCGCGCACCGCGCCCTGGATCGGCGGGTGGCACGCCACCGGTGCCAGGTCGGCGAGCGTCGCGACGCTGAGCTGCAGCGACCTCGCCTGCGCGGTTCGCTGCAGGCCGGCCGCGATCTCCTCCACCAGCCGCCGCTTGGTGTCCGCATCGAGGGCGCGCACGTCGACGGAGAAGGTCACGCTGCCGGGGATCACGTTGGCGGAGTTGGGGTGCACGGCCAGGAACCCGACCGTCGAGACGGCGGCGCCGTCATACGAGCGCGCGGCGCGCTCCACCTCCAGGATCGCCTCGGCAGCACCCACCAGCGCGTCGCGCCGCCCCACCATGGGTGTCGTCCCGGCGTGTCCCGCGGCTCCCTCGAATCGCACACGCAGGTACGTCGGTGCGGCGATGGCGCTGACCACGCCGATGGTCGCTGCCGCGGTGTCGAGCACCGGACCCTGCTCGACGTGCAGCTCCACGAAGCAGTGGACGCTGCCCGGCGTCAGTGACGGCGCACGCACCGCCTCGGCGTCGAGCCCGACCGAGGCGAGCGCGGCGCGCAGGCTCACACCGTCGCGGTCGACCAGCGCGTCGACGTCGACGTCCGCCCAGCCCTCGACCAGCCCGCGGCTGCCCAGCAGCCCCGTGCCGAAGCGCGCGCCCTCCTCACATGCGAACGCGACCAGCTCGATGGAGCGCAGCGGCGTCTCGCCGCCCGTCGCCGCCTCGACGGCGGCCAGGCCGCCGACCACGCCGTAGGCTCCGTCGAAGCGCCCGCCGCCGGGAACGGAGTCGAGGTGCGAGCCCACCCACACCGCGGGCAGCAGCGGATCCCGGCCGGCAACGCGCCCGCGCAGGTTGCCCGCATGATCGCGCGTCACGCTCAGGCCCGCGTCGCGCATCCAAGCGCCGACCAGGTCCTGGGCGAGACGTTCATAGGCGCTGTAGCCGTCGCGGGAGACGCCGTCGCCGGGAGCGGTGATCTCAGCGAGCTCGCGCAGCCTGTCCCAGGTGCGGCGAGCCGGCGGCGGGCTAGACGGCGACACCGGTGGGCACCTCGTCGACGATCTCGCCGTCCTGCATGACCAGCTTGCCGCGCAGGAAGGTCATCACCGGCACACCGGTCACCTCGCGGCCCTCCCACAGCGTGTAGTCGGTGTGCCCGCGATAGCGGTGCGCCCCCAGCCGCACCGGAGTGTGCTGGTCGATCACCACGATGTCGGCGTCGCTGCCCGGCGCGATGGCTCCCTTGCGCGGGTAGATCCCGTGCAGCCGCGCCGCATTCGCACTGAGCACCTGGGACAGGGTGAGCAGGTCGATGTGTCCGGCGGCGACACCCTCGGTGTACATCAGCGGCAGGGTGTCGGCCACCTGCAGCGGCAGGCCGACGCGGCACTCCCAGAAGTCGGGACCCTGGCGCATGCTCAGCGAGTACGTGCCGCTGTCGGTGCCGACCACCTTGATGGTGCCCTCGGCGATGCCGCGCCAGAGGCGCTGCCGGTCGCGCTCGAAGCGGATCGGCGGCTGCACCTTGGCCCGGACACCCAGGCCGGCGAGCTGGATCTCGTCCGCGGTGGTGCACAGGTAGTGGACGACGGTCTCGGCGGGCACGTCGAATCCCTGGCTCTGCAGGACGGCGACGGTGTCGATGCTCTCCGCGGCGCTGAGATGGACGGGATACAGCGGAACGCGGGCCTGGCGCGCCACCAGCCCGTAGCCGTAGATCTGCGCACTCTCCGCCCACGCGGGACTGGCGTCCGCCCAGGCGACCAGGTGGTCAGCACGACCCGAGCGGCGGACGCGGTCGAGCAGCGCGCCGCGCACCGACGGCTCCTCCGCGTGGATCATCGGGAAGGCACCGCTGCCGGTGGCGCGCAGCGCGTCGCACGCCTCCAGGAAGAAGTCGGGGGGAATGCCCTCCGGGGTTCCGCCCAGGGCCACCGCCTCGTTGCCCACCATGCCGGTGAAGAACTTGAAGGCGGTGCCGCCGCGGGCCACCACCTCGCGGATCTGGGCCACCTGGGGTCGCCGTCCGACGATGGAGACGAGCCGGTAGTCACACCACGAATGCCCCACGGCGACCGCGGCGGTGCGCTCGTACTCGACGACCAGGTCGGCGCCGGGCAGGGTGGTCGTGGCCACGGTGGTGACACCGCCGACCAGGCAGTCGCGCGTGTTGTGCCGGAAGTCCTCCAGCATGGTGTCGTCGCCGTAGGTCCCGGCCAGGCCGAAGTGGACGTGCGGGTCGAAGACACCGGGCATCACGATGCGCCCGTCGACGTCGATGACTCGCCGTGCGTCGCCGGCATCCTGCCCCACCGCGACGATGCGCCCGCCGTCGACGGCCACGTCTCCGTGCACGACTCCCGAGGGCGTCACCACCTCCGCGTTGGTCAGCAGGAGGTCGATCACGCGGGGTGTGCCGTGAGGCCGTTGCTCGCGCCACGACTCGCATTCAGCGAGGCGGGATCGAGGGGCGAGAGCTCGGCCCACGCGATCGGTGCGCGGATGCAGGCGACCCGCTGGTGCGCGCCCCTGTCCTCCAGCGGCGGGACGGCACGCCTGCACTCGTCGATCGCGTATGCGCACCGCGAGCTGAACACGCAGCCGGACGGCACGGCGCGCGGGCTCGGCGGATCACCCTCCAGGATGATGCGCGCCCCCGACGTCCCCGGGATCGCCGACAGCAGCGCGCGGGAGTACGGGTGCATGGCGTTGTGCCACAAGCGTTCGGCACTGGCCTCCTCGACCACGGTGCCGAGGTACATCACCGCGACACGGTCGGCGATGTGCTCCACGACGGTGAGGTCGTGGGAGATGAAGATCATGGCCACACCGAGCTCGCGCTGCAGCCGCACCAGCAGGTTGAGCACCTGTGCCTGGACGCTGCGGTCGAGACCGGACACCGGCTCGTCGCAGATGACCAGGTCGGGACGTGTTGCCAGTGCACGCGCCAGGGCGACACGCTGCACCTGCCCGCCCGACAGCTCGTGTGGACGCCGCCCGCTCATCTCCGCACCCAGGCCGACGGCGTCGAGGAGCTCGGCAATGCGTTCGCGCCGCGCCGGCGCCGGCCAGCGGTGGGCGCGCAGGTTGAACTCGATGCTCTGCCGCACCGTCATGCGCGGGTTGAGCGCGCTGGCGGGGTCCTGCGGCACGAACTGCATCCGGCCCCGCGCCTCGCGCAGGCGGCGACCGCGCATCGCCAGCACGTCCTCGCCTTCGAGCCGCACCGCCCCGGCGTCCGGCTCGGTGAGTCGCAGGATCAGCCGCGCGGCTGTCGACTTTCCCGAGCCCGACTCGCCGACCACGCCGAGCGTCTCGCCACGATCGACGTGCAGGTCGATGCCGTTGACGGCGCGCACGCCGTTGTCGTACGTCTTGTGCAGCCCGGTCACCTCCAGCAGCGGCGTCACGGCTGCACCGCCTCGCCGCCCTGCGGTGGGTTCCACACCGGGCAGGCGGCGTCATGGCCAGGCCTGACCGCAACCAGCGGCGGCTGCGCCCGCGTGCACTGCTCGCGCGCGGAGGCGCAGCGCTCGTGGAACGCGCACCCCCGCACCAGCGCACTCTCCTCCAGCGACGGCGGCTGTCCCGCGATCGGGATCAGCCCGCCGCGGGCCACGCCGGGACCGGGCTGCGAGGCGAGCAGTCCGGCCAGGTACGGATGGGCGGGACGGTCGAGGACGTCGGCGACCGCACCGTCCTCGACCACGCGGCCGGCGTACATCACGCTGATCGACCCACCCAGCTCGCGGACGACGCCGACGTCGTGGGTGACCAGCAGCAGGGCCATCTGCATGGTCTGCTGCAGCCCGGCGAGCAGTTCGAGGATCTGCGCCTGCACGGTGACGTCGAGCGCGGTGGTCGGCTCGTCGGCGAGCAGCACCTTGGGCGAGCAGCTCACCGCCAGGGCGATGGCCACGCGCTGGCGCATGCCGCCCGACAGCTCGTGGGGAAACGCACGCGCGGCACTCCTGGGATCGGGCAGGCGCACCATGTGCAGCAGCTCCTCGGCACGCCGGCTCGCCTGGCGCCGGCCCATGTCGGGCTGATGCGCGCGCAGCTGCTCGGCGAGCTGGCCGCCGACGCGTCGCAGCGGGTCGAGGGCTGCATTGGGATCCTGCGGCACCAGGGCGACATCGCGGCCGCGCACGGAGCGCATGTCGCGGTCGGGCAGGGTGAGCAGGTCGTGCCCGTCGAGCCGGACCCTGCCGCGGATCACCGTGTCGCGGCCGAACAGGCGCATCACGGCGCGCAGCGTGGCCGACTTGCCGCAGCCGCTCTCACCGAGCAGGATGCGCGTCCCGCCGGGAGCCACCGCGAAGCTGACGCCCTGCACCGCGTGCACCCGCCGTCCGGTGGCGGCGATCACCACCTCGAGGTCGTCGACGGCCAGCGCTGCGGCATCGTCGCGCTCAGAGCTGGCGCGCGCGGTGGCGGCGAGGCCGGTGCTGACCATGCTCACAGCTGTGTCCCCCGTCCCACCGCGAGCACGTCGCGCAGCCCGTCACCGAGCACGTTGAAGGCGATCGACACCAGCAGCAGCACCACCGCAGGTGTCAGCGACACCCACGGCTGGCTGAACACCAGGGTGCGCAGCTCGTTGACCATCGCGCCCCACTCCGGGGTGGGTGGGTTGAGGCCGAGCCCGAGAAACCCGAGACCCGCCGCGTACACGATGGAGAGCCCGACCAGCGCCGTGCAGTACACCACCAGCGGACCGGCGACGTTGGGCATCACCTGGCGCAGCGCGATGCTGAGCTGGCGCGCCCCGCTGGCGCGCGCGGACAGCATGAAGTCCTTGCGCATCATGCCGAGCACCTCGCTCTCGGCGAGCCGCGCCACCGGCGGCACCACGATCACGGTGATGGCGATGATGGCGGTGGTCATGCCCGCGCCCAGCGCGGCGGCGATGGCGATGGCCAGCAGCACCGCGGGAAAGGCGTAGAAGACGTCGAGGGTGCGCATGATCACGGCGCGCACCCGGGGCCCGGACATCCCCGCCGTGACCCCGAGCGTGGTGCCGATGAAGCCGCCGATGAGCACCGGAGCCAGGCCCATGATCAACGAGGGTCGCGCGCCCCAGATCAGCCTGCTGAGGATGTCGCGGCCCAGGCGGTCGGTTCCCAGCAGGTGGCCGGCGGTGCCGAAACCCAAGGTGGCGCTTGGCGAGTCGACGCGCACCGGGTCGGGCAGCGGCAGGATCGGTGCGCACAGCGAGGCGGCGGCGAGAACGAGCAGGAACCCGGCCGCCACCGCGGCCGCGGGGTGGCGGCGAGCCACGGCCCACAGGCGGCGGCCGCGCGTCGCGGTGCGCGCACCCGGCGGTGGCGCCGGGCGCGAGCCGCGGCGGAGTGGGACGTCGGTGGTGCTCAGCATGCGTCTCAGTGGCGGATGCGCGGGTCGACGGCGGCGTGCAGCACGTCGACGACGAGGTTGAGGGCTACGAAGGCGAACGCGCCGAGGAGGACGCCCGCCTGGATGATCGGGTAGTCGCGCTGGGTGATCGCCTGGTAGACGGCGAGACCCATGCCCGGCCAGACGAAGATCACCTCGACGAAGAGCACGCCGCCGAGCAGGTAGCCGAACTGCAGCCCGGCGACGGTGAGCATCGGCGGCATCGCGTTGTGGGCGGCGTGGGCCAGAACTCGGGCGCGCGACAGCCCGCGCGCGGTGAGGCTTTCCACGAAGCCCTGGTCGAGCACGTCCAGCAGCGAGGCGCGGAACATGCGCGCGATGATCCCCAGCGGCACCAGCGCCGCCGCGATCCCCGGCAGCACGATGTGCCGGCCCAGGTCGACCAGCCCACCGCCGTCGATGGAGCTGTACATGCCACCGACGGGAAGCCACTGCAGCTGGACACCGACCACGACGATGAGGATGACCGCGACCGCGTACTGCGGCGCCGACAGCGCGGAGACGGACAGCGCGGCCGCGACACGGCGGACCGCCGCGTGCGGGCTGGTCGCCCACAGCGTGCCCAGCACCAGGCCGCCGATCACCGCCACGGCGCCCGCGAACGCCGTGAGGATCAGCGTGTTGAGGAAGGCGTCGGAGATGATCGGCAGCACCGGCGACTGCGCGGCGATCGACGTCCCCAGGTTGCCGGTGGCGATGCCGCGCAGCCACGAGAAGTACTGCACCGGCAGCGGTTGCGCCAGGCCCAGGTCGTGCTCCAGGCTGGCCCGCTGCTGCGGGGTCCCGATCGGCCCGAGCAGCGCGTCGACGGGGCTGCCGGGGGTGAGATGCAGCAGCACGAACACGACCAGCGACACACCGAGGAGGATCGGCAGGATCAGCCCGATGCGCTTGGCGGTGTATCGCAGCATCTCGGCGTCAGAGGATGATGACGAGGTTCTCGTGGGCCTCCGCCGAGTCCACCAGCATCGCGCGCTTGCGGTGGATCAGCCACGCGTCGCCGTCGCGCCGGAGCACGTGCTCGTAGGACCCCACCCAGGTGCGCATGCGGCCGCGGCGCGACTCGTGGATGCAGAAGTTGCTGCGCACCAGGCGCATGCCGTCCGGCTGGTCGAAGGCCTCGACGTTGCTCACCAGGCGGCAGGTGGTGGGCGCCGGGTTGCGAGGATGCACCCAGCCGGCCTCCAGCCAGGCGACGCGGTCGAGCAGGCGGCGCCGGTCGTCGAAGACCAGGCTCCATTCGCTGCGCGGATCGCCGCCGCCCGGGGTGATCGGCACCCAGTAGATGCAGTCCTCGGTGAACAGCGCGGTCCACTCCCCGTACCGCCCCTCGTCGAGCAGCCGCGCCTCGAAGTGCACCAGCGACGCGGC
Organism: Candidatus Dormiibacterota bacterium; assembly: GCA_035995545.1. Classification (GTDB taxonomy): domain Bacteria; phylum Chloroflexota; class Dormibacteria; order Aeolococcales; family Aeolococcaceae; genus DASRDZ01. The sequence goes on along the minus strand of DASYKI010000016.1, from coordinate 708,446 downwards.
CTCGGCGGTTGCCGCCGCGTCGAGGCTGCGGCCGAGCGTGTTCGACCGCGCTGCGGCCTCGCGCAGCTGTTCGTACAGCTCGTCGGTGACGTAGCGCGAGCCCTCGTTGGTGGCCCAGCTGCCGTTGGCCTCGGTCATGCCGGCACCGAGCCCTCCGCGACTCCGGACAGCGACGGCGCCGGTGCCTGCATCAGGCGCTTCCACACCTGCTGGTAGGCACGCATCGGCTCCTCGTTGGTGATCGCGACGGTGGCCACGCCCTGCGACTCGTCGTAGGGCTCGGAGGTGCCGATGCCCCTGCCGGTGTGCAGCCACTCGGCCTCGGGAACGTTCTCCAGTCCCTCCTGGGCACGCTCCCAGTTCTCGACGTCGTCGACGTTGACGAAGTTGTCCGAGTCCTCGCCGTTGCGCATGCGCAACGCCAGGGTCTCGTCGAGCTGGTCGGAGAGGGTGACCGGGTACCAGTGGATCTCGGTGCGGTTGGCGGCCACCGGCTGGATGACGCCGATGTTGTTGTCCACCAGGGACAGGTTGGGGAAGATGAAGATGTTCATTCCCGCAAACGCCGCCTGCTCCAGCACCGCGTCGGCGCGCTCGCCGTGCGTCGCCCGGATGCGCTCGACACCGTGTTCCATGCCGGGCATCGGCCGCGCCGCGCTCCAGCGCGTCGGTGTCATGCTCGGCCGCTGGTCGAGGTACTGGTGGCCGTTGGGCATGATCTGCGAGTACATCTCGGAGTCGTCGGGATCGCGCCGGAACTCGGAGAGAAAGAGTCCGGGGCGATAGCGCGACGAGCAGAGCTCGATGAAGGAGCGGTGGGTGAACAGCGGGTGCAGCCCGTCGGCGGCGCCGTCGAGGTACAGCTTCCAGTTGGCGTTGGCCGCGATGCGCCGGGCGCCGTGACGCAGCACAAGTCGACGCGACCGGCCGCCTCCGATCCACTCGTCGAGCAGCGCCGCCGCCGGGCCCAGGTACTCGCGCAGCGACGGCGCCTTGGCGTCGAGCACGCCGAAGATGAATCCCCGGTACGACTCCACCTGCGGCAGTGCCAGCAGCGAGAGCTCGCTGCGGTCGAAGTCGGGGCCGGTCCCGCCGGGAAAGGGAACGCCGGTGAGCTTGCCGGTGTTGGAGTACGTCCAGCCGTGATAGCTGCAGGTGAAGCTGCGCGCGTTGCCCGACGCCGCGGTGCAGACCACGGTGCCGCGGTGCATGCAGCGGTTGAGCAGCGCGTGGATGCTGCCGTCCTGCGCGCGGGTGAGCAGCACGGGTCGCAGACCCAGCCGCGTCGCCTTGAAGTCGTTGGCCTCAGGGATCTCGCTCTCGTGGCCGAGGTAGGTCCACACGGCACCGAAGATCTTGCGCATCTCCTCGGCGAAGATGTCGCCGTCGACGTACACAGAGCGGTGAACGCGGGACCGCTGCACCAGCTGGTCGTAGTCGCGGCCGGCGCCGCGGCCCGCGCGTTCCGCTCCGGAGGTCACGACACGGTGACCGTCGTGAGGTTGGCGAACCACGACTGCGGGTCGACGAACCCGTGGACGGTCTTGGCCAGGGCGCGCGGGTTCTTGTCGTTGGCGACGAACAGCCAGGCGCCGTCGGCGGTCAGCGTCTTGTTGAGGGTCTTGAAATCGCTGGCCAGGGTGGCGGGATCGCCGTCGCCGGGGACCTTGGCGAGCAGCGCGTCGGCGGTGGCGTTCTTGACATGGTTGACGTTGCCCGGCGACGTGGAACCGAACCAGATACCCCAGAACCCGGGGATCAGCAGGGTGGTGGCCCAGCAGGACATGTCGGCGCCACCGGGCATCTTGCCCGCACCCTGCTCCGCGTTGAGGGTGGTCCAGTCCATCGGCGTCACCTTGATGCGGATGCCGACCTTGGCGAGGTCCGACTGGATCTGCTCGGCCATCGGGACGGGAACCATGTTGCCCGAGCCCGAGGTGGGCACGGTCAGCGTGGTGTCGAACCCGTTGGGATAGCCGGCCTTGCTGAGCAGGTCCTTGGCCTTGGCCTGGTCGAACGAGTACACGCCGAGGCTGGCGTCGTACCCGGGGTCCACCGGCGAGGCCGCCTGGTATGCCGCCACCGCGGTGTTCTTCAGGATGCTGCCCACCATGGTGGCCCGATCCAGCGCGAAGTTGGCTGCCTGGCGAACTTCGGGGATGTTCCACGGCGTCTTGGTGTAGTCGAGAGTGCACCGCCACTGCTGCGAGTAGGGATTGGTAAGGATCTGGAAGCCGGAGCCGGTGAGGCCCGAGATGTCGCTGGGGTTGACCGCCTCGGCCCAGTTGACCTCGCCGGACTTCAGCGCGGCGACGCGCGCGGTCGGGTCGGGGATGGGACGCAGCACGATCTTGTCCAGGCTGGGCTTGCCGCGCCAGTAGGTGTCGTTGCGAACCAGGGTCATGTTCTGGCCGCGCACCTGCGACTTGAAGGCGTACGGGCCGGTGCCGATGGGGTGATCCTTGAAGGCGTCGTTGCCGACCGCCTTCACCGCCGTCGGGCTGGCCATGGGCAGCAGCGAGAGGTCCTGCGGCAGGAAGGCGTACGGAGTGCTGGTGACGAGCTCGATGGTGGCGTCGTCGACCTTCTTGTAGGTGGCGATGGAATGGTCGACCAGCCCGGCGACCCCGGCCACCGCCGGGTAGTAGTACTGGAACGACTTGTCCATGTAGCGCTGGAAGTTGAAGATGGCCGCGTCGGCGTTCCAGGGCGTGCCGTCCTGGAACTTCACGCCCTGGCGCAGCTTGAAGGTGTACGTCTTGACGTCGGGGGCCATGGTCCACGACTCGGCGAGCACACCCTTGATGGTGGGCGGCGTCGTGCTCTGGGTCAGGTCCTCGGCGGTCAGCGTCTCGTAGATCTGGAAGCCGACGAAGCGCAGGCCCTCACCGCCCTGGCCGAGAGCGAGGATGGTGTCCGTGCCGGGCAGGTCACTCGCCGTCATGGCGATGACCAGGGTCCCCCCGCTGGAGGCCGCTGAGCTCGGCGACGCGGTCGAGGAGCTGCCACACGCAGCGGCGCTGACGGCGAGGATCGCCACGCCGGCGAGCCGGCTGGAGTACTGGGGGAAGCGGTTCACGCAGTCTACGCTCCGATTGTGTCAGCCATACTGATCAACTGATGGTCAGACCATAATCGATCGCCGGACAGGCGGTCAAGCCTCGGCCCACAGCTAGGGGGACGGGGCTGCCGCCGAGCTCAGCGCGCGGCCGCGGGCGGTGGCGAGCTCGGTGCGGTGCACCTGCCTGAGCAGCGCCGCGTCGGTGCTCAGGGTGACCATCCGGAAGCCGGCGTCGATGTAGTCGCCCGCCTGCTCGCCCCCGCCGGTGTGGATGCCGGCCACGATGCCGTTGGCGGCGCAGGTTGCGCGCACGTGGGCGATGGCCTGCGCGTGCGCACTGCCCATGTCGCCGAGTTGTGGCGCCAGTCCCATGCTGACGGCCAGGTCGGCGGGCCCGATGTAGACGCCGTCGACGCCCGGCGTCGAACAGATCTCGCCGGCATGCTCGACAGCCGCGATGGTCTCGATCATCACCAGGCACAGCACCCCGCGATTGATCGCCGCCGGCGACCCGGTCGTGAACATCCCGGCACGCACCGGCCCGAAGCTGCGCGTGCCCTCCGGCGGGTAGCGGCAGCCGCTGACCGCCATCTCCGCCTCGCTGCGCGAGTTGACCATGGGCACGATCACCGCCTCGGCGCCGGCGTCGAGGGCCATGCCCATGTAGTGCCGCTGGTTGGCCGGCACGCGCACGACGGGCGCCGCCGCGGTGCGACCGACGGCGATCATCATCGGGCCCAGGGTGTCGAAGTGCATGAGGCCGTGCTGGAGGTCGGCGCACACGTAGTCGAAGCCCTCGGCGGCACAGAGCTCGGCGGCGAAGGGCGAACCCAGGCTGCACCACGCGCCCACCGCCACCTCGCCGGCGTCCCAGCGCGCGCGCAGCCGGTTGCCGCTCATCTCACGCCCGGCTCACGCGGTCTGCGCCTGCGGTGCGGTGGCGGTGAACACGCCGGCGGCGTGGCCGCCGTCGACGAGGATGGCTTCGCCGGTCACGAAGGCGGCCATGTCGGAGGCGAGGAAGAGCAGCACGCTGGCCACCTCCTCGGGCTCCGCGAAACGCTGCTGCAGCGGCACGTTGACCCCGACATCCGCCTCGGTGACGCCGAACCGCTCCATCGACTGGGCGGCCATGGCCGTGCGCGTCGGGCCGGGGCACACGCAGTTGACCCGGATGTTGTCCGGACCGTGGTCGAGGGCCATCACCTTGACCATGGTGATCACCGCCGCCTTGCCCGAGCTGTAGGCGACCGAGCCGGCCCGGGGAAGCAGGGCCTGGTCGGACGCCGTGGCCAGGAAGGCGCCACCGCCGCGCCGCTTCAGGGCCGGGATGCCGTGGTGCGCGGCGTTGTAGACGCCCTTGACGTTGACCGCGTAGATGCGGTCCCAGGTGGCCTCGTCGGTGCTGTCCACCGTGCCGTACACGTTGATGCCGGCATTGGCCACAACGATGTCCACCCCACCGTACTCGCGCTCGGTGCGCGCCACCACGCGAGCGGCGTCGGCTGCCGAGGTGACGTCACAGGCGCAGGCGATGGCCGTGCCCGACGCCGACTCGATGCCGTGGCGCACGACCTCGGCGGCGGCCACGTCGAGGTCGGACACGACCACGCGCGCGCCCGCCGCGGCGAACGCCTCAGCGGTGGCCCGCCCGATGCCCATGCCCGCCCCGGTGACCAGGGCGACCTTGCCGGAGAGCAGCTGCGCGCTCATTCGCCGCGGTAGTTCCACAACACGATCTGGTTGCCCCAGGGATCCCGGAAGGAGGCGTGATGGCCGTCGAACTCGCTCCACCACTGCTGTTCCCACACCACCGTGGCCCCGAGTTCGACGGCGCGCGCCAGGTAGTCGGCCGGCGTCGAGTCGACCAGGATGTAGACGCGCGGCTGGTTGCTGCTGCGCGGCGGGGGCGGACCGGGATCGGGGTCCGGCGGCTGGCCGGTCTCGGAGAAGAGGCCGAGGTGCAGGCCCTCGCCGGGCACCATCTGGTGGAACTCCCCACGCGGGCGCGGATTGATCTGCCAGCCGAAGAGGCGCTCGTAGAACGCGGTGGCGGCGTCGAGGTCGGCGGCGGGCATGTCGACGAAGACGAGGGTGTTCAGCGCTGGTCTCCACGGATGGCAAAGGACTGTCTAACAGTTGGTCTGACCGATACTGACGAGCCGGCCGCGGGGTGTCAAGCGGGTGCGAACTGCACCACCGCGAACATGGCGCCGGCCGGGTCGGCGAGGATGGCGAAGCGCCCCACCGGCACGTCGACCGCCGGCGCCAGCACCTCGCCGCCCAGGGCCTCGGCCCTGGCCACCGCGGCGTCGCAGCTCTCGACGACGAAGTAGACGACCCAGTGCGGCGCCATGGGAGTGGCCCAGCGGTCGGCGACCGGCATCAGGCCGGTCACGGCTCGCTCGGCCGGTCTGAGCTCGTAGTACACGGCGTCCTCGCGCGGCATCCGCTCGGCGTTCCAGCCGAAGAGCCCGCCGTAGAAGGCGATGGCCGCGTCGAGGTCGCCGCTCAGCACCTCGTTCCAGCACCACGTGCCGGGCTCGTTGGCCAGCTCGACGCCGGGCAGTGCGCCCGCCTGCCACAGCCCGAACGGCGCGCCCTCCGGGTCGCGCACCACTGCCAGCCTGCCGGCACCCGCGGCGTCGAGCGAGGGCGCGACCACGCTGCCCCCCGCGGCCAGGACGCGCTCGCACTCGCCGCCCAGCTCCGCCACGGCCAGGCCCACCGTCCAGACCGGGCGGGTCTCGCCGGCGACCCGCGGCCGAATTCCGGCGACGACGCGCTCGCGCAGGGTGAGCAGCCGGTATCCCGCCGCGTCCGCGGTCGCGGGCGCAGCCCAGCCGAACATCCCGGAGTAGAAGGAGACCGACGCGGCGACGTCGTCACTGGCCACGTCCACCCACGCCGGGGTGTGCGTCGGGTATGCGGTGAACTCGGGCATGGGGCTACCTCCGGCTCGGGTGGGACGGGCTGCATCCGGCCAGCCGCAGGCGTTGGGCCGCCTCGCCGCGGAGACGCTCGCCCATGGGGCCCCCGGCCGCGCCCGCCAGGCTCTCCTTCTTGGCGTTGAAGGCGAACACCCACAGGCCCGCCGCCCAGCACACCTCGAGCTCTGCCGGCGACCACGGGCGTTTCCTGGCGGCGGCGTAGGCGGCGAGGAACACCGCGCACTCGGCGACGCTCGCGGTGGTGGCGTCGGTGTCGTTGGGAAAGGAGAGCGCCGCCGCGCCGGCGATCACCGGCTCGGGAAGCGCGACCACGCTGTCCCAGTCGTGCACGACCATGGGGTGGGGTCCGCTCCAGCGCAGGTTGGAGCGCCGCCAGTCGCCGTGGCCCACCACCGCGGGCAGGGCCGACGCGCGAAGCCGCGCCCGCACCGCGGCCGCCATCTCGTCCAGCCAGGCCGGCTCGGTGGCCGCGTTGAGGTCGGCGTCGGTGTCGTCGGCGCGCGGCCAGAGGGCCGTGCCGGGGTGGTCACCCCAGAGCCAGGGGGCGGGCGGATCCAGGCTGGCGAGGCTCTCCGGCGGCGGAGCGGCGGCGACGAGGCGGGCGAGCAGCCGGGCGAACAGCTCGGCCGTCCCGCCGCCGGACGGCAGCTCGTCTCCGCCGGGGACCAGCGCCTCGGCGCTGACGGCCTCGCCGGCCACGCGGGTGAGCTCGGCCAGCGGCCGCGGACAGGGAAAGCCGAGCCCCCAGAGGTGGCGATGCACGGCGTCGCAGGCCTGCAGGCGGGGCTCCCATGGGCGCACCTTGACCACCACCTGGCGGCCGTCGGCCAGCTCCACCCCCACCACCGTGGAGAGGTGGCCGGCCTCGAACAGCACCGTGGCGACGGGTGAGCCGAGCCACTCCTCGCACCACTCCGGCAGCATCCGGGCGACGCGACCGTCCACCTCGCCGGCCGGTCCTGGCCCCGACGGCGCCACCTGGTTCAGCCGCCGACCAGGACGCGGTAGACCGGCGTCGTGGTGGCCAGCACCAGCGCGTCGCGGACGGCGTCGAGCGCGAAGCTGGCCGACACCAGGGCGTCGAGGTCGGCGGCGAGCACCCCGGCACGGATCCAGCTGGTGGCGGTTCGCCAGTCCTCCGGCTCGTGGTTGCAGACGCCGCGCAGCGAGAGCTCGGCGTGGTGGAGGTGGTCCGGAGCCACCGCTTGCCGGTCGGCCTTGGGAAACGCGCCGAAGAGGACGACGGTGGCGCCCACCGCGGCAAGCCCGACGGCGGCCCCGAGCACCCCGGGCGCCCCGGCGGTGACGAACACCACGTCGCTGCTCGGGCACTCCGCGAGGGCGTCGGGGGCGGCCACCCAGCTGGCGCCCGCCGTGGCTGCGGCAGCCCGCCGCTCCGGGTCGACGTCGACGACGCCGGCCGACACCGCTCCCAGCAGCTGAGCGACGGCGAGGTGGAGGCGCCCCATGTAGCCGCCGCCGACGATGACCACGCGATCCCCCGCCTGGAAGCCGGCGGCGCGGAAGGAATGGGCCACGCAGGCGAGCGGCTCGCCCATCGTCGCGTGGGCGCGCGGTGCATCTCCGCAGGGCCACACCTGCGACGCCCGGACGCGCAGCACGTCGGCAAAGCCACCGCCCAGCGCGAGAGTCCCGTCCGACAGCGCCCCGCCCTGGGGGTGCTGGCAGACCGCGCTGCGCCCCCGGCGGCAGGGCGCGCACACCCCGCAGCGCACGAAGAAGTCGATGGCCACCTGGTCGCCCACCTCGGGGGCACCGGGGATGGCGGCCACCGCCTCGCCCCGGGCGACGATGTGGCCGCTCACCTCGTGGCCCGGCGCGATCGGGTACATCGGCTTCTCGCCGAGGAAGAGCCGGCGCTCCATGGTGCAGATGCCGCAGGCCGCGACCGCCACCAGCACCTCGTCGAGGCCCAGCGCGGCCGTGGAGGGCTCCTCGCGAAGCTCCACCTCGCCCGGCCCGGTGATCACGGCCACCCGGCTGCTGCCCGTCCCGCTCACGAGGCCCGCCCGATCGCGCGCAGGTGCCACATGCCGGAGCTGTCCCCGATCGCGTAGCCGGCGTCGCGCGGATCCACCGTGGTGCCCGGCGGGATGACGGCGTCGATGGCGTCGAGCACCGCCCCGTCGAGCTGCACGTCGAGCGCCGGCAGCTGGCCCTGCAGCTGCTCCAGGGTGCGCGGGCCGAGGATCATCGAGCTGACCGCCGGGTGGCTGGCCGCGAACGCCAGGCTGAGGTGCATCAGCGAGATGCCCCGGGCATCGGCGATGCCGGCGAGCTGCTCGATGGCGTCGAGCTTGCGCGCGTTGTGCGGCAGCGCCGGGTCGAACTGGGCCAGGAACGTCGCCGTGCGCGGCGAGGCCTGCAGCGCCTCGCCTCGGCGGTAGCGTCCGCTCAGCCACCCGCCGCCCAGCGGCGCGTAGGTGATGACGCCCATGCCGTGGCGCGCGCAGGTCGGCAGCACCGCCGTCTCGGCGCCGCGGGTGAGCAGGCTGTAGGGGGCCTGCTCGCTGCGCAGCCGCACGTGGCCGCGCGCATCGGACATCCACAGCGCCTCGACGATCTCCTCCGCCTGGAACGTCGACGAGCCGATCAGCCGCACCTTGCCCTGGTGGACCAGGTCGGACAGCGCCGACAGCGTCTCGTCGAGGTCGCAGCCGGGATCCGGGCGGTGCAGCTGGTAGATGTCGATCCAGTCGGTGCGCAGGCGGCGCAGGCTCTCCTCGCAGGCGCGGATGATCCACCGCCGCGAGCCGCCGCGGCGGTTGACGTCGTCGCCCATCGGCGCGTGCAGCTTGGTGGCGACGAGCACGTCGTCACGACGCCCGGCCAGCGCCTCGCCGACGATCTCCTCGGCCTCGCCGTTCGAGTACACGTCGGCGGTGTCGACGAGGTTGATGCCGGCGTCGAGCGCCGCGTGGATGATGCGAATGCAATCGGCGCGATCCCTGTTCGCCCAGGCGCCGAACATCATCGTGCCCAGGGCCATGCTGCTGACCTGCAGCCCGCTTCTGCCCAGGGGGCGGTGGCGCATCGCGCTAGCCATGGTCGACGGCGGCGGCAGAGCCATCGCAGTGGACCGCCTCCTCGAGGCGGCGCACCATCGTCGCGGGGTCGGCGGCGCCCCAGACGTTGCGGCCGAAGGCGATGCCGGCGGCGCCGGCGCGGACCACGCCGCGCGCCAGCTCGATCACCGCGTCCTCGGACTCGACGGGTGGGCCGCCCAGGGCGACCACCGGGACCGGGCACGCCTCGACGACCGCGGCGAAGTCGGACGGCTCGCCGGGGCAGATGGTCTTGACCACGTCGGCGCCGAGCTCCGCGGTGATCCTCGCCGCGCGCGCGACCGAGTCGACGGTCCAGGGAATCTCCTGGCCCCAGCCGCCGGGGATCGCCTCGGCGACGACGGGGAGTCCGAACTGCTCGCAGCGCGCGCACAGTGCGGCGAGGCGGCGCAGGGAGTGGTGCTCGTCGTGCCGCCCCGGGTAGGCCAGCACGATCACCGCGTCAGCTCCCATCGCCAGGGCGTCCTCGACGCTGTACAGGGTGGCGCTGACGTCGCCGGCCTGGCCGGTGCCCAGGTCGGTCATGCCACCGTCGAGGCGGAGCACCAGGCCGGACTGCGCGAATAGGCCGGCACCGGAGCGGGCCATGTGCCAGGTGACCAGGACGGCGTCGGGGCGCGCGGCCGCGACCGCGGCCACCTCGCGCGCATAGCCGGGCCCGCGCCCGGTCACCAGGGCATGGTCGAGGGCGACCATGAGGGTGCGGCCGTCCTCGCGGAAGAGCCGCCGCATGCGACGCTGCTTGCCCGCGCCCACGGACGACGGTGCCGGCCGCAGCCGGCCCTGGTCGGACCCGCGGGTCACGGACCGCTCATATCAGCTCGGCGTTGAGCTGCGACTCGACCTGGGCGAGATGGGCCTCCACCGACGCGGTGACATCGGCTGCGGATCGGCGCATCACCGCGTCGGCAATCGCCTGATGGCTGGCCACCGAGTCGCGGATGATCTGCCGCACCGCGCGGCGGTTGACCGTTGCCGTCAGAAGTGACGAGAACTCGTTGGCGTGGAAGAGTCGATCGAGCACCTTGCCGTACAGCTCGGCGAGCAGGTCGTTGCCGCAGGCGGCGGCCAGCTTGGAGTGGAACTCGTAATCCTGCCGGCGGAAGTCCTCGACCGCCATGCGCGGCGAGAAGCGGCCCGCCAGCTCGGCGATCTCGGCGCGCTGGCGGTCGCTGGCCCGCGCGGCGGTGAGGCGCACCATCGGCACCTCGATGGCCTCGCGGACCTCGAACAGCTCGGAGACCTTGACCTTGCGGTTGTCGGCGGCGGAGACCGGGAGGTCGGGCAGCAGCTCGGCCACGTAGGTCCGGTTGCTGCGCCGTTCCAGCAGGCCGAGGGAGACCAGGCCCTGGATGGCCTCACGCACCGACGTCCTGGCCACGCCGAAGTCGTCGCACAGCGAGCGCTCCGACGGCAGTGCCGCGCCGGGCCGCAGCGCCCCAGAGCGGATGGCTTCGAAGAGCCGGTCCCGCACCTCCTGGGACACGGTGCGCCTGTCGACGGGCCCGAAGTGACCCGCTACGATCGTCATGATGCCGCCTCGATGAGTTCAACGCTTGCATTCATCGCCAACTCTCCAATCCAGCGCCGCCGGGGCCACCGCCGTGGTGTGCCGGCCAGCGTGGCCAGCATAACTGATAGTCAGATGGTCTGACAACGTGGCGTCGGGGCGGCATGCCGGGTCTACCGCGGGCCACGGGGAACACTGAGCAGGAACTTGCGAATCTTGCCCACCGATGTGCGCGGCAGCTCGTCGACGAAGTGCACGGCGCGGGGACGCTTGGCCGGCGACAGGCGGGTGGCGCACCAGCCCAGCAGCGACTCCTCGTCGACGGACTCGTGGCCGGTGGCGCGCACCACCCAGGCCACCGGGACCTCGTCGCGCACGTCGTCGGGCATGCCGGTGACCGCCGCCTCGAAGACCCCCGGGTGCGCGGCCAGCACAGCCTCCACCTCGACGGCGGAGACGTTCTCGCCGGACACCTTGAGCATGTCGCCGCGGCGGCCGGCGAAGTAGTGGCGGCCGTCGCCGTCGCGAAAGGCCCGGTCGCCGGTGCGGAAGACACCGCCCGCGAAGCTCTCCCGCGTGGTGGCCTCGTCGTCGAGGTAGCCGTCGAACAGCGTGCCACCGCGAGTGCCGCGCACCACGATCTCGCCCGCGTCGCCGTCGCGCACAGGGCGGCCCTCGGCGTCGTGCAGGTCGACGTCGCAGCCCAAGGTGACCTCGCCCATGCTGTCGTGGCGCGGTGACAGCGGACCACTGCTGAGCACGGCGGGAATCGTCTCGGTCATCCCGTAGAGCTGGCGCGGCCGGCAGCCGAGGAGCAGCGCCATCTGCTCGTACTGGTCGGCGGTGACGTTCTGCGCATACCAGCAGTGGCGCAGGCGCACCGGCCGGGACGGCGTGCCACGCGCCAGGATCATCCGCAGCGGCGCCGCGAAGAGGCTGGCGTGGGTGGCCCGATGCCGGGCCGCCTGGGTGAGGAACGCTGTCGCCGAGAACGCATGCACGAGGGCCACCGACGCGCCCACGCTGATCGCCGGCGCGAACGCGTAGTACTGGGCGTTGGCGTGGAAGAGCGGCAGCACGACGATGTAGCGATCCGCGGCCCCGAGCCCGGCCGCGGCGGCCATGACGTCGCCGGCGAACGCGTAATTGCCCTGTGTGACCACAACTCCCTTGGGCGCCGCGGTGGTGCCCGAGGTGAAGAGGATGGCGCAGGGATCGCGTGGCCGCACAGGGTGCGACGGCGAGGGCGCGGCGGCGCGACGGCGCAGCGGCGTCAGCTCGACGTCGTCCTCGTCGACGACGACCACGTCCGGCCCACCGGCCGCGACCCCCGCGGCGTACGCATCCGCGCTGCCGCGGCCGACCACGGCCACCGCCGGTGCCGTCCGGGCGGCGTGGACGCCCAGCTCGACCGGCGACGAGCGCGGGTCGGACGGCACCATGCACGCGCCCATCCTGGCCACGGCCAGCCAGGTGGCCACGAACGCCGGCGAGTTGGCCAGGACGACGTGGACGCGCATCCCGGCGACGACACCGCGCGCCGCCAGCCCCGCGGCGACCTCCTCCACCAGCGCGTCGAAACGCGCGTAGGTCCAGGAGTGCAGGGCGGCGTCAGATCCCTCCCAGACCAGGAAGGTGCGCAGGGGGACGGCGGCGACGGCGCGCTGCCAGCGACCCGCCAGCGTGCCGGCCGGGGCGGTCATCCATCCGCGCTCCCGGCACCGGCCGCACCGGCGGGCAGCGGTTCTCCGTAGCCGCCGCCACCGGGCAGCTCGAGGCGGACCAGGTCGCCGGACTCCAGGTCGATGCGGCGCTGCGTGGTCACCGGCTCGCCGTTGACCACGAAGCGGCCCACCGCACCGGGGCCGCCGCCGAACAGCCCGGCCGGGCCGTGGCGCAGCCTGCTGGTGACGGCGTTGAGCATCCAGGGCCGGCCGGTGTCGACGGTGAATTCGATCACCTGTCCCATGCCGCCCCGGCTGCGTCCCACACCCCCGGAGTCCTCGCGCAGCTCCTTGCGCAGGAACAGCAGCGGAGCCGACGCCTCGACGACCTCGACCGGCACCGCCGCGACCCCGGTGGGATAGGCGGTGGCGGACAGCCCGGGCTTGTGCGCCCGCGCACCGGTTCCGCCGGCGTAGTTGAACATCGAGGTGACGAAGGGCCTGCCGTCGTGCCGGTGGCCGTGCACCTGCATGGTCCAGACCGCCGCGGCCCCCTCGGCCATGACCGCCTCGGGCAGGAACCGGCTCAGCGCCTGGAGGAGCGGCATGGGCAGGAACATGCCCACCACGTGGCGCGCGGTGCACGGCGCCGGGAGCTGCGCGTTGACGATGCTGCCCGCGGGCGCGTCGACGACGATCGGCGCCAGGCTGCCGGTGTTGTTGGGCACCTCGGGGTTGAGGACGCTGCGGATGGTGAAGGTGGTGTACGCCTGGGTGTAGTTCTTGACCACGTTGATGCCGAAGGGGCTGGCCGGTGACGAGCCGGCGTAGTCGACGGCGATCTCGCCCTTCTCGGTGTCGACGGTGACCGCGACGTGGATGACGATCTCCGAGCCGTCGGCAAGGTCCAGCGTCGACTCCGCCTCGTAGGTCCCGGCGGGAAGGCGGCGGATGGCGGCGCGAGTCGCCTCCTCGGAGCGGCGGATCACCTCGTCCGCGAGCGCCTCGATGTCGTCGAGACCGCGCGCGTCGCAGAGGGCGTTCAGGCGCTGGGCACCGACCTCGGCGGAGGCCATCTGCGCGTGCAGGTCTCCGGCCATGTGGTCGGGCTCGCGGACGTTGGCGAGGATGAACTTCCACGCCTCGACGTTGCGTTGCCCGCCCACCATCAGCCGGGTGATGGGGATCCAGAGGCCCTCCTCGAACACATCGCGAGCACCCGCGCCGATCCCGTAGCCGCCGACATCGGTGTGATGGATGGTCGAGCCGAAGAAGCCGATGATCCGCTGCTGGCGCCACACCGGTGTCAGCACGGTGACGTCGAGGAGCTGCCCGGCCGTCTTGTACGGGTCATTGGTGACCAGAACATCCCCCGGTTCGAGCGCCTGCGGCGGATACTCGGCGAGGATCTCGCGCGCCGCCATGGCCAGCGAGTTGATGTGGCCGGGCGTGCCGGTGACCGCCTGGGCGACCATGCGGCCGCGCTGGTCGAAGAGCGCGTTGGCCAGGTCGCCCGCCTCGCGGACGATGGGGCTGAAGGCGGCGCGCTGCAGGGCCCGCGCCTGCTCGTTGACGGTGTTGACCAGGTTGCCCCAGAGCACCTCCAGCTCGACGGCGTCGATCACGACCGGCATCGACCGCACTCCTTTGTGTCAGGCACCGGCGATGCCGGCGAGGTCGGTGAGCGCGGGAACGGCACCGGCCACGGCGACACGGACGGCGAGGAGCGACCCGTCCGGCGCCACCGTGGCGCGCCAGCCGGGACGCAGCACCGTGGTGGTGTCGCGCTGCTCGACCACGGCGGGACCGTCGATCACCGTCCCCACCGCAAGTGCCTGGCGCTCGAACACCGGCACCTCCACCGGCGGCGAGCTGCGGCCGAAGTGGGCGAGGCGATGCCGGGGTTGCTGCGCCTCGCCGGCCGGCGCCGCGCCGCGCCGGTCCAGTGCAGGCGCCGGCGCGTACACGGCGACACGCCAGGTGACCACCTCGACGGGGATGCCGCCGATGGAGAGTCCGTAGACGCGGGCGTACTCCTCCTCGAATCGCCGCTGCGCCTCCGCGGCATCGACCGGCCAGCCGTCGCCCTCGCCCAGCCACACCGTGATCTCGTGGCCCTGGCCCGTGTAGCGCGCGTCCACGCCGTAGCGCACCCGGATGTCGGCGGCCTCGATGCCGGCACTCTGCAGCGAGCGCACAGCGTCGTCGCGCAGTTCGGCGAGGAGAGCGTCACGCTCGGCAGCGTCGACTCCGTCGAGCGGGCGCACCAGCGTGCGCGCGAGGTCGACGCGCATGGGAGTGACCAGGGTGCCGAAGGCGCTCAGCACGCTGGCGTCCGGAGGGAAGACGACGCGGTCAGCCTGGAGCAGCTCGGCGACACCGCAGGCGTGCACGGGCCCGGCTCCGCCGAAGGCGAGCAGGGTGACACCGCGAAGATCGACACCGCGCTCGACCGCGTGCATGCGCGCCGAGGCGGCCATGTTCTGGTTGACAACTTCGTGGACGCCCATGGCTGCGGCCTCGACGGTGACTCCGAGCTCGCCGGCCAGGCCGGCCACAGCGCGCTCCGCGGCCGTGCGGTCGAGGCGCATGTCGCCGCCGAGAAAGTGCTCGGGGTCGAGATAGCCGAGCAGCAGGTCGCAGTCGGTCACGGCGGCAGCCGTGCCACCACGGGCGTAGCACGCCGGCCCGGGCTCGGCGCCGGACGACTCCGGGCCGACCTTGAGCAGGCCGAGGCTGTCGACCCGCGCCAGGCTGCCGCCGCCGGCGCCGATCTCCACCAGGTCGATGGACGGCACCGTCACCGGGTATCCCGACCCGCGCTTGAAGCGGTACACCCGGGCGACTTCGAAGTCGACCGCCAGGGCCGGCTCGAAGTCCTCGATCAGGCACGCCTTGGCCGTTGTCCCGCCCATGTCGAAGCAGAGCAGCCGGCTCTCCCCGAGCCGCTCGGCGTACCAGGCCCCCGCCAGGGCACCGGCGGCGGGTCCCGACTCGACGAGGCGGACCGGCATGCGCACGGCGACGTCGGGCGCGACCACTCCCCCGTTGCTGAGCATGATCTGCAGCCCTGCGCCGATGCCACGCTCCTGCAGCCACGCGGACAGCTCGCCGAGGTAGCGGCTGACCAGTGGCATGGTGATCGCGTTGCACGCGGTGGTCACCGCGCGGGGATACTCGCGGATCTGCGGCGCGACGTCGCTGGAGACGCACACCGGCACGTTCAGCAGCTCGGCCAGGCGCGCACCGACCTCGCGTTCGTTGGCCGGATTTGCGTAGCTGTGCAGAAAGCAGACGGCGACCGCCTGCACGTCCGCCGCCCGGAGCTGCTCGGCGAGCTCGTCGACGGCGGCCATATCCGGCACGCGGCGCAGCTCGCCCTCAGCGGTGGTGCGCTCGTCGACCTCGAAGGTGAGTTCACGCGGCACCGGTGGTGGGGGGAACTCGATCTGCAGGTCGTACATGTCGTAGCGGTGCTCGTTGCGGATCAGCAGGGTGTCCGCGAAGCCGCTGGTGGTCACCAGCGCCGTACGCGCACCCTTGCCCTCGATCAGCGCGTTGGTCACCAGCGTGGTCGCGTGCACCGTGGCGCGCGAGATGGCGCGGGGCTCGACCGCGGCGCGCGACAGCAGTGCGTCGACACCGCGCCGCAGGCCCTGCAGCGGGTCCGCGGGTGTGGTCAGCGTCTTCTCGGTGAGCACGCGGCCCGACGCCGCGTCGAGCAGCACCACGTCGGTGAAGGTGCCGCCGATGTCGACGGCCAGGCGCCAGTCAGCCATTGCACGACTCAGCCATTGCGCAACTCAGCCATTGCGGTAGTCCTCGCGTGGCGGACAGAAGATGTCGGCGATCCAGCACTCGTCGGAGTCGGCGTCGCCGGCGAAGCGGCTGTCGCCGTGGTCGCAGCCGGGCGGCGCCCAGTACACGTCGCCAGGCCCGAGCACGCGCCGCTCACCGTTGATTCGGAAGTCGAGCGAGCCGCGCAGGATGATGCCGAACTGCTCGTTGCCGGCGTGGTTGCCGTAGGGCGTCGGCCCCGACCCCGCCCGGATCCGCCACATGGCGACCATCATGTCCCGGCCGGTGAGGATGCGGCGGCGCAAACCCGGCGACGACTCGACGTGGGCGTCCGCGTCCGATGCCAGCCAGACGTGGCGCTCCGCCGCACCGTCCGCCGCGTCACGTCCGTCCAGGCCGGGCTGGGACGGACCCCGGGTGACGGGGTTCATCCCACTCTCCCACTGAGCTCGCGGTCCCTGGCCACCTCGTCGTCGAGGAGGAGCGGGCGGATGATCGCCTCGTGCTCCTCCTCGCCCCACCGATCGGCGGGCACCAGCCACATGACCTCGAACTCGAGGCCGTCAGGATCCTTCGCGTACAGGGACTTGTTGGCGCCGTGGTCGCTCGCTCCCACCAGCGCACCCGCCGCGACCAGGCGGTCCCTGCAGGCGACGAGGTCGTCGAGGGTGGGCACCTCCCAGGCGACGTGGTAGAGGCCGACACTGCTGTGTCCGGCGCCGGAGTCAGCGGCCTGCGCTCCGACGGTGAAGAAGGCGACGTCGTGGTGGTTGGGCGAGGCGTTGGCTCGCATGAAGACGAAGCGCGGGTCGTCGATGACCCGCGAGAAATCGAGGAGGCCCTCGTAGAACGCCGCGGTCACCTGCGCGTCGCGAACGTAGAGAACGGCATGATTCATGCCCAGGATCCGCATGAACAAACAAGCCCCAACGTTGACGGTCAGACTGATGGTCAGACCATAGCGGCTGGCTGGCACGGGCGTCAATGCCAGGCAGAAGCTTGCCAACGCGATCTGGAGCCCAAGGTGGGAATCGAACCCACGGCCTACGCCTTACCAAGGCGTGGGCTGGAACGGGGGTTCGCCGCACTGTGCCGTCATGCCGTTTCCGAGCTCGCCGGAGGGGCGATGACGCCACCGATCATACGTTTGTCCAACGCCGCCGTCGGTCAACGCTTCCTGCATCGCGGATGAGCCTGGATGGCGGCGGACCGAGAGTGCTGCCGTTGAACACACGCTCCGGCGCCCACCTCAACCTGCCCCTCCCCCACCTCGCCGCGACGGGCGACGGCCCCGGCCTGCGGCGCGCAGCAACACGGCAGTCGAGCGATCCGACCCCTCGGGTGGTCAGGGCCTCGCGGCACCGACGCCGGAGCGGCGGGCGACCAGCTCCCCGAAGTCCGCGGAGGGCGCTGGTACACGAACTCCGCGGCGGCCTCAACCTCCAGCTCGTTGATGCGATCGACGAGCTGATCGGCGGCCAGAGCGTGCAGCACCCTCGGTCCCACCAGAGCGAGGAGGTCAGGCGCGAGCGGAAGCACGATGTGGGTCGCCGTACCCAGCGGCGCCGGGTCGATCTGATGCGGCACCAGCTGCAGGGCGGTTGACGGCCGAGGCGACCGCCATGACGTCGAAGGTTGCGATGAACAGGACGCGGAACCACCCCTCGCTGCCCCATGCGTTGCCCGTAGCCATGAGCCCGAGCGCACCGGCCAGCGCGGCGACCGCGACGACCGCCGTGTGGGCAACCGGGTCGTTGATTGACGCGTAGATGACGGGGAGGATGAGCAGCCACCCCAACGGGCTTTGCGCCGCCGCCGATCTGCGCCCAGGCGAACGCCAGCAGCAGGCTGCCTGTGCTCCATGCGTCGAAGAAGTACGTCTCCCATCGACTGCTGACCACCTTTCCCACGACCAGAGCGACGAGGACGTTGAGGAGACGGCACCGCCCATGAAGATGTCGAGGAGCTTGCGGTGCGGCCCGAAGGGCGTCGCCACCACGTATGCGAGGGCAGCCGCTGCCGCCATGCGCGAGGGTGCCGCTCCGAGGAGCGCGTAGTGCCGAACGTACAGGCGTCCCGGCGGGTCGCGCTGCAGAAGGTGGCCACCGATCGTGGTGGGTGCGGTCATATCCCAGCCAGACGGAGGCGCATCAGCGCAGAGTGCGTCACGCTGATGGCCGGTCGAAACACACTCGGCCCTCCTTGCAGAGACGAAGCAGCGCGTCGACCGCCTCCGGGTCGAACAGGCTCCCGCGACCGTTGCTGAGCTCCTCGATGGCGGCGGGGAGCCCGAGGCCCACCCGGTATGGACGCGGTAACGTCATCGCGTCGACGACATCGGCGACGGCGATGATGCGGGCACCCAGAGTGATCTCGTCGCGTCGCAAGCCGTCCGGGTAGCCACTCCCATCGCAGCGCTCGTGATGCTGCAGGATCATCTGGGGCACCGGCCAGGGAAAGTCGATGTCCGCGACGATGTCGTGTCCGTCGCGGCTGTGGCTCTTGACCAGCTCGTATTCGGCCGGCCGCAGCTTCCCAGGGCGTGTCAGGATCTCGGCCGGGGTGCGGATCTTGCCGATGTCGTGGATGGTCCCGGCAAGGCGGATGCCCTCGATCGCGAACTGGTCCAGGCCCATCTCGGCGCCGATGGCTGCCGAGAGCTCGCCCACCCTCCTCTGGTGGCCTGCTGTGTACGGGTCGCGTGCTTCGACGATGGCCACGATCGCCCCCACCGCGGACCGGGTCAACTCGTCACGCGCCTGCTGGGCTCGCTTGCGTTCGGTGATGTCCACGACGACGACGCCGATACCGATCACCTCATCGCCAACCCGCACGGGGTAATAGCTGCTGAGCCAGCTGTGGCGGCCACCGCCGTCCTCGGCGGACGGACCGCTCATCTCCCGGTTGAGGATCGGCTCCCCCTTCAGGACGCGCCGGTAGAGAGGTTCAAGCGTCGGCCAGAGCGCAGGCACGACGTCCGGCACCTTCTTGCCGACGTGGTCAGCGGCGGATCCGCCGGTGACCGCTGCCAACCGGTCGTTGAGCTGCACGATGCGGAAGTCTCGGTCGATGAAGCCCAGGCCCAACGGTGCGGTGGCCTGGAGGGTCTCCAGCAGAGTGATGGTTTCGAGGTTCTGCCGGTTGGCCCTGCGCAACTCGTCCTTCAGCCGTTTGGCGTCCTGGATGTCGGTCGCCGTACCGATCCAGCGAACGGTGTGTCCATCCGCGTCGCGAGCGGGCAGGCTGCGAAACGCGAACCACCGGTAGGTTGCGTCGGCGCGGCGAAGCCGGTACTCGATCTCGTAGGGAGTCTCGGTTCGGGTCGCGCGCTCCCATGCCGCTTGGACACGGGCGCGATCTTCCGGGTGGACCATGGAGAGCCAACCCCATCCATACGTGACCTCGCGCGACAGCCCCGTGTAGTCGCTTGCGCGGCGGTTGACGTACTCGATGGACCCGTCCGGCGTCGCCAGCCAGACGATGTGGGGGATCGCCTCCGCGATGAGCTGGTAGTCGATCTCCGGACGTGCAATCGTCAGCGGCGGCTCATCGCGTGATGTCTCCAGGGCTCTTGGCATTTGGGCCATGGTGGTGACAGGCTTCTTGTCGTGACGAGGGCCGAACGCCTGCTCACCACGTACGAAGGTCCCGCTCGTCGCGCGGACCTTGCTCCCTAGCGGTGACGAGGCGGTGACGCACGCTCGGGAACGAGATCGCGACCAAACCACTGACCTGAGGTCAGCAGGTCACGGACTTGTAGCAGCGTTCTGTGGTGACGATCCTGTCGCTTCGGCTCGGTCCCTGATGCCGCGCAGCATCTTCTGGGTCATCACGAAACTCACCACCTCGACGGGCTCCACCATCAGTCGCACCCACGGATGCAGATAGCGATAGCGTTCCCGGATGAGGAGGCGGGTGCCACCCTCGCCTGCGTCGCGCAGCGCGAACGCCCAGCTGAAGTCGAAGAGTGGCCCAGCATTGCCCATCGGTACGCCTCCGCCCAGGACCAGGGCGCCTGATGGGTCGGCGATGCGCACGTCGAGGCGGACTTCCGGAGCGAGACGCACGTCATCACCGACGCGAATCTCTTGCCAGGCAGGAACGATCCGGTTCGCGTTGTGGATGTGGCACCCAACCAGGTTCTCGAGGACGTCGTAGCTGTAGAAGCCCGCCTTGCCATGGCCGAGTTGAGCCACCCACGGCCACACGTCCCTCGCCGGCCGGTGGATGGTGATCGCGCGGGTGGCCACGAGATGCGGATCGGCGACCAGGTCGTCGCCGGGCAGGTGCTCACCGACCTCGTCGTCCGTGGCACCCCAGCGCAGCAGCTTGGAGCGGCCGAACGCGGCGGTGGTGGCAACCAGCGCGACCAGGCACACGGTGAGCGCGCGTCTCCGGGTGGTCATCGGTTCCCTACGCTCCCGCAAGACGCTCGAGGCGGGTCAGGGGCTGCCCTTGGCGACGCCGGCGATGAAGCGAAGGACGAGCAGGTGCTTCTCAGTGTCCCGCTCGGCGAGCTGCACCAGCAGGTCCCAGATGGTGGTGTCACGCACCGGCTTCAACTCCTTGCGCAGGCGGGCCAGCTGGGTCTTGTCGTCCTCCTCCAGCGCGATCAGGCGCTCGGTCAGCGCCCGCAGTTCACCACCGTCCTTGGCGGGGGTGAGCGACGGCACGTCATCCGGGCGGCTGATCAGGTTCGCCTGCGAGACCATCGTGTTGGCGAGCTGGGTGAAGATGCGGTGGTGGCGCCGCTCGTCTTCGAGCAGCAGCGCCGCGAGGTAGCGGACAAACTCGTTGGGGCTGCTCTCGGCCAGATCTTCGTAGACGGCAAGGACGGCCGTCTCCTGGTCGGTGTGCTCGACGAAGTGCGAGAACAGGTTCTCCTCCCAGACGCTGAGCGCTGGGCGCAGGGCGGTGTCGCCGGTGGCGGTCATGTCGATCGTCCTCATGTGGTCCTCGATGCACCACATGCTGACCCGGTGCCGGTCCCACCGGACAGAGGCGAATGGCCGAGGGCGTTGGGACCGTGGTGCCGCGACGGCGCGGACGTGTTGCCATCGTTGGCCTCTGGCGCCGCTGCATGGCACCTGGCGATGCTGAGTCGGGTGACCGAGCACAGCGTCACCGTTCGCCGCCACCGGCTGATCGTTCCGTGACGACCTGACGGCCCGGTGGGGTGGCGACGAGCGACTCGAGGATGCGCTGGCGAGGTGTGACGGCGCGCCACGCAGCCTCGGCAGACCGTCACTCCGCGAGGCGGAACGGCGGATACACGTCGGTCACCAGTGCGAAGGCATAGGCCTCGACGCGCAGGCTCCAGCGGAACACGCCGACGACGAAGTCGTGGAGCGAACGCGGGTGGTGGCCGGTCACCAGGATCGCCACCCAGGACACGATGGTCACCACCACGGCGGCGGCCCACAACACCACCAGGACGACGAGGTGAGGAATGACGAGCAGCCACTTGACCAGGGGCAGCCACCGATTGAGTGCCGCGCCGCCCTGCGGATCGGGAAGAACCAGGTGCACGTGCTGCTCGTCATCCGTGGACGGATACTCGTCGCGCAAGAGCAGGAGGTAGGCGAAGACGCGGTTGGAGAAGCGCGTCAGGTTCAAGGTCCAGTCGAACCACCACCCCGGGTACTTGTGCCGGAAGACCAGCATCAGCAGGGTGGCCAGGAAGAGGCCGCCGGCCCCGCTCGCGCCGATGTTGTTGGCGCTGCCGAGCGTCGCCAGCACAACCAGCGCGGGGATGGCGACGACCGCCCGAAGCAGGACGGTGAAACGATCGCGAGGCCCCACATCGTAGTCGACGTCCAGGTGGACCGGATAGCTTGCTGTTGCCATTATCTGGAGCTCCTCGGGTGCCGCTGGTCAGGCTGCGAAGCGATGACGCGCCAGCCCGTGATGGATGCGGTGGATGAATCCGACCGGCTCGACGAACATCAATGGGCACGCACCGTCGACAACGTCGACGCCGTTCTCCGCGCAGATCGCGACGGCCTCCGCCGACACCGAGTTGGGACCGAGCCCGCGATGCAGCCAGACGCGCGGGATGCCGCGCGCCACCGCCTCGCGCACCACGTCTGCGGCATCCTTGGCGGCCACCATGACGAAGACCCCGTCCACCGGATCGGGCACGTCGGCGAGGCGCTGGTAGGAGCGGTCGCCCTCGATGGTCGTGACCTCGGGGTTGCGGTTGACCGGGTACAGCGTGCGCCCGCCGTCGCACAGCTCACGGTAGATGGCGTTGGCGAACTGCTTGGGGTTGCGCGAGACGCCGACGAAGGCGACGTGCTTCTGCGCCAGGAACTCGTCGATGGTCTTCTTGCTGGGCATGGGGTTGCCACCTGGGATGTGGGGGGTATGGGATCAGAAGGTGATCAGCGGCTTGATGATGCCGTCCGCCTTGGCGGTCATCATCTCGAACGCCGTGGAGATGTCGTCGAACTTGAAGCGGTGCGTCGTCATCGGCGTGGGGTCGACCTTGCCGGTCTGCATCAGGCGCAGAAGACGGCCGAGGCGCTCGCTGCCGCCGGGGCAGAGGCCGGTGCGGATGGTCTTGTCGGACATGCCCATGCCGAACGGCTCCAGCGGGATCTGCAGCGGCGCGGGGTTCTCGCCGTGGTAGCCGATGTTGGAGATGCGGCCGCCGGGCTTGGTGGCGCGGATCGCCGCCTCGAAGGTCTGCGGGAACCCGAACGCTTCGATGGCCGCGTCGACACCCTTGCCGTCGGTCAGCGCGAGGATCTGCTCGACGGGATCACCCTTGGTGAAGTCGACGATGGCGTCGGCGCCGAAGCGACGGGCCAGCGCCTGGCGATTGGGCATCGACTCGACGGCGATGATCAGGCCGGCTCCCAGCAGCTTGCAGCCGATCGTGGCGGCAAGGCCGACGGGTCCCTGGGCGAAGATGGCGACCGTCTCACCGAGCAACAGCTCGGCGTGCTCGGCGCCGACGAAGCCGGTGGAGAGCATGTCGCAGGCGTAGACCGCCTTCTCGTCGGGCAGGTCGGCAGGGATGCGGGTGAGGTTGGCCTCGGCCGCCGGGACGATGAAGTACTCGGCCATGTTGCCGTCGATCTGGGTGGTGTACTTGTAGCCGC
This sequence comes from Candidatus Dormiibacterota bacterium, assembly GCA_035995545.1. Lineage (GTDB taxonomy): Bacteria > Chloroflexota > Dormibacteria > Aeolococcales > Aeolococcaceae > DASRDZ01. The sequence continues at coordinate 685,270 of DASYKI010000016.1, read as the reverse complement.
CGAGCATCCCCTTGCACTGCGAGGTGAAGCCACGCTGGCAATACTCGCAACGGAAGCACGGGGTGATCGCGCCGACGGCGACGCGCTCGCCGACCGTGAAACCCTGCACCGCCGAGCCCAGGCTGTGGATCACGCCCACGGACTCGTGTCCGAGTGTTCGGCCCGCCGGGACCGCGATGGCGCCGCGCACAGTGTGCACATCTGAGGTGCAGACCAGCGCGGCGGTCGTGCGTACCACGGCCTCCTCCGGTCCCGGCTCGGGAATCGGCTTCTCCACGACGGCGGTCTTGCCGACCCCGGCGATGACGAAGGCGCGCATCGTTCCCGTCTGCGTGCGGGTGCCTGCAGACAACTGTGTCATGACAGCCATGGCAAATCTCCTCGGATGACAGGGTGGGTACCTTGCACTCTCCGACGCTGCGCGCAGTGCCGCCAGTGCCATTGGACCCGGTGGCCCATGGCGTCCGTGAGTGCTTCGTCGGCGTACCCCGAGTCTGGGAGAAGATCGCCGACCGCATCCACACGCCGTCGGCGAGCAGCGCGGTCCGCGGCGCCTTCTCGCCCGCTGGGCCATCGCCGAGGACGGCGCACGGTCGAGCGCCGGCAGACAGCAACGACGGTGCGCACGTCGCGTGGACGGCGACTCGCGCTGGCGGACCGCCTCGTGCTGCGCCGGATTCGCGCCCGACTGGGTCTCGACCAGGCGACGGTGATGATCACCGCTGCAGCACCGATCTCCCCCGAAGTGCTTCGCTTCGTCCACGCGGTCGGGGTCGAGCTCTGCGACCTGTACGAGATGTCGGACGACGTCGGGGTCACCAGCGTCAATCCCATCGGCGCCGTGCGCTTCGGCACGGTGCGGCCGCCGCTTCCGGGAGTCGACGTGGCGGTCGCACGCGATGGCGAGATCCTGGTGCGCTGCGACGCGGTCTTCGCCGGATACCACACGTGGTCGCGGAGCGCTATGCAGCGCGGATCGCGGCCAACTACGAGGGCTGACAGCCCCGTCTCGCGTCCCGGGTGCCACCAGGGACCTTCGTCCCGACCCGGGACCTTCCTCCCGCCGGCAATCTAGGGCGCCTGCCTCTAGGGCGACAACGCCTCGGCAGCCAGGATGAAACCGTGGTCAACCGGCCACACCCATCATCACCAGCCGGGAGAACGACAATGACCAAGGGAATCCGTTGGCGGATCATCGTCCTGCAAGTGGGACTGATCGGCATCCTCAGCTTCGCCGCAGGCTTCCTCTTCTGGGCGAACAGCTTCTCGCACAACATGGTGGGCGACGAGCTGGCCGCCCAGAACATCTCCGTCCCGGCCGTGGGTTCGCCCGGCTTCGACGCCAAGACGCTGGGCGACACTCAGTACGCGGACCTCTCGCAGTACGCTGGGCAGGCCGTGACCACGGGCCCGCAGGCGCAGGCCTATGCCAACGACTACATCAACGTGCACCTGCAGAAGGTCGCCGCCGGCCAGACCTACTCCCAGGTCAGCGGCAAGCTGGTCGCCGAGCAGGCCAAGCCGACTCCGGACGCCAAGGTGGTCGCTACGCTGAGCGGCCAGCGCACCACCCTCTTCATGGGTGAGACCCTCCGCGGCCTCCTGCTCAACGCCTACGGGTGGTGGCAGGTTGGGCAGTACGCCCTCTACGCCGCCATCGGCCTGCTGATCGCCGCCATCGTCGTGCTCGGAGCAATGGCCTTCGAGCTGGTCGGCTGGCGTGCGGGTGCCCGTGCCAAGAAGCCCGCGGCGACCACAGCCACTCCGCTCACCGTGCCTCGGCCCACGGCATCCTGACCCCTCCCGGCGTCGGATGACGCGGGAGCCGGCGAGGTCCTCGCCGAGAGGCATGGGACCGCGGCCCGTCTGCCACCTGGCAGGCGGGCCGTCTCTCGTCCAGCCGCAGCGAAGCCCCCGACACACCCCTACCATGAGGCCGCAGAGATGACCACCATCGGGGCACCGCCCTACCCGGCGCAGTGGGAATTGGACTCCGTCCTCGCCGACGGGGCCACCGTCCATCTTCGGCCGATCCGCGAGGACGACGGACCGGGACTGGTCGCGTTCCACTCCCGCCTTTCGGCGGAGACCGTCTACCTCCGGTTCTTCACGCCACGACCGCATCTCACCGGCAGCGACGTGCAGCGGTTCACCATGTCGACTATCACGACCGCATGGCATTCGTCGCAGTGCTGCAGGACGACATCGTGGCCGTCGCGCGGTACGACCGGCTGGTCGACGGCGCCAGCGCTGAGGTGGCCTTCGTCGTGGCCGATGCGCACCAGGGCCGCGGCCTCGGCACACTGCTGCTGGAGTGCCTGGCCGCGTACGCGCGGGCGCAGGGCATCACGCAGTTCGTCGCCGAGACCCTCACCCACAACCGGCGCATGCTCGACGTCTTCCACGCCGCAGGCTTTCGTGACGTGCGGCAGAGTGAGCACGGCGTGGTCACGGTGACCATGGAGATCATCCAGACGGTCGAGTCGCTCGCCGCCGTTGAGGAGCGCGGATGGACGGCGGCGGTGCGCTCCGTCCGGCGACTGCTGCGCCCGCGCTCCGTCGCAGTGGTCGGCGCGGGCCGGGACGGCGGCATCGGCCGTGCCATCCTCGACAACGTGATCGCCGGTGGCTTCCAGGGGCCTGTGTATCCGGTGAACCCGCGGTCTGCACAGGTGGCCGGACTGGTCGCCTACCCGAGCGTCGGCGACATCGACGGGGACGTCGACCTCGCAGTGCTCGCCGTGCCCGCTCGTGACGTCCTGCAAGTGGTCGACGACTGCGCGACCAAGGGCGTGCGCGACCTGGTCATCGTCACCTCGGGCTTCGGCGAGATGGGCGACGCGGGGGCGGCGATGGAGCGCACCGTGGTCGAGCATGCCCACCGCGGCGGCATGCGCATCGTCGGTCCCAACTGCATCGGCATCGTCAACACCGCGGCCGCAGTGCGGCTCAACGCCACCTTCATCGACAGTCCCCCGGAACCGGGCCACGTCGCCTTCGCCTCGCAGTCGGGAGCGCTCGGCATCGCCATGCTGGAATGGTCCCGGGGCGCCGGGATCGGTGTCTCCAGCTTCGTCAGCATGGGCAACAAGGTCGACGTCAGCAGCAACGACCTGATCCGCTACTGGGACCAGGACTCCGACACCGACGTCATCCTCCTCTACCTCGAATCCTTCGGCAATCCACGGGATTTCGCCCGCATCGCGCCGCGGGTGGCGCGCCACAAGCCGATCGTCGCGGTCAAGGCTGGCCGCAGCGCGGCGGGCGGCAGGGCGGCTGCGTCGCACACCGCATCGCTGGCCACGCCCGACACCGCGGTCGACGCGCTCTTCCACCAGGCGGGCGTCATCCGCGTCGACGACCTACGGCAGTTGTTCGAGGTGGGGACGCTTCTGGCCACCCAGCCATTGCCACGGGGGCCCCGCGTCGGCGTGGTCGGCAACGCTGGGGGCGCGGGCATCCTCGCCGCCGACGCCCTCGACGCCGCTCGGCTGACCATTCCCGAGTTCGGCCCACGGCTGGCAGAAACGCTGCGCGGTGCCGCCCCGCTGGTCGCCGGTGTGAGCAACCCCGTCGACCTCGGTGCCGGTGCCGGTGCCGACGCCTACCGCACCGCGCTCACCGCCATCGCCGCCAGTGGCGAGGTCGACGCTCTGATTGCCATCCACGCACCGGTCCGCACCGTGGACACCGGCGCCGTTGCCAAGGCGATCGCCAGCGCGTCGGCGAGTGCGGACATCCCGGTCATCGCCACGTTCCTGGCCATGCAAGAGCCGCCCGTTCCCCACGCAGATGGCCGCACCGTGCCGTCGTTCGCCTTCGTCGAGCCGGCGGCGGAGGCGCTTGCCGCGGTGGTCGGCTATGCGCGCTGGCGCGAGCGTCCCCCGGGGGTGCTCCCCGTGCTGGACGGCATCAACGCCGATGCAGCACGCGCGGTGGTGGCCAGCGCGCTGGACGGGCATCCCGACGGCTGCTGGATGGACGCCGATGCCGCCGAGGCGCTGCTCCACGCCTACGGCATCGCCACCGCCCCGTCGCGCCTGGTGGGGTCGGCGTCGGCGGCCGCGCGCGCGGCGAGCGAGATCGGCATTCCCGTGGCGCTCAAGGTTGCGTCCGGCAGCATCGTGCACAAGACCGACGTCGGCGGAGTCCAGCTCGGCCTGCGTACCGCAGCCGAGGTGCGAGATGCCTACGCAGCGATGGCGCAGCGCCTCGGCGGGTCGATGCACAGCGCCATCGTCCAGCACATGGTGCCAGGTGGCGTGGAGCTGATCATCGGCGTCGTGCAGGACCCGCTCTTCGGTCCGCTGATCATGTTCGGCAGTGGCGGAACCGCTGTCGAGGTCTTCGGCGACCGCGCCTTCCGCATCCTGCCGCTCACCGACGTCGACGCGCACGAGCTGGTGGAGTCGATCCGTGGCGCCCCACTGCTGCACGGCCATCGCGGTGCGCCACCGGTCGACATCGCCGCGGTCGAGGACGCACTGCTGCGGGTCGCCCAACTCGCTGCCGACATCCCGGAGGTCGCCGAGATGGACCTGAACCCGGTCATCTCGTCGCCATCGGGTGCGGTGGTGGTTGATGCCAAGGTGCGCGTGATGCCGTGGCAGGATCGCCCCTGGCTCTCGGTGCGCCACCTGCGTCGCGCGGAGCCGCAGCATCAGCAGGAGCCATCGGTCCCGCGCGCACAGGCCGAAGAGCACCGCAGCTGACGACGTCCGGCCCTGGCCGGGTGATGCGTCATGTCGCGACGATGAGGGTGTGATGAGAGCCGTCCCGGCGCCACGTGCGACCACCCTCCAACAGAAAGAACGCATCGAGCCGGGCGGCTCCCCGTTGAGGACACCGACATGACCCAGCCCCGCAGCATCGTCCTTGCCGCCGACGGCTCGGAGAAGGCGATGGTCGCCACCCGTGTCGCGGCCAGTCTGGCTGCCGCCTGGCACACACCGCTTCACCTCGTCCACACCTGGACGCAGGTCCCGCCGGCGATGGCTGCCTACGGCGGCTTCGGCGGCGGCATGGCGGTGGTGGACACCACGCTGATCGACCTCCGCGGTGCGGCCACCGAGGTTGTCGCCGGCGCCCGTGCCGTCGCGGAGAAGGCAGGATGCACGGTGGTCGAGCACCTCGTGGAGGATCCTCGACCAGCCGATGCCATCCTCGACATTGCCGACCGCGTCGACGCCGAGCTCATCGTCGCCGGGCGGCGCGGCCTGGGTGCGCTGGGCCGCCTCTTCGTCGGCAGCGTGTCGGAAGAGCTGCTCCACCGCACCACGCGCCCCGTGCTGCTGGTGCATGGCGAAGCCGGCTGCTGGCCGCCACAGACGGTGATTGCAGCCGTCGACGGATCCGACGAGGCGAGCCGGGCGGCGCTGCTGGGCGCTTCGATCGCCGCGGCAACGGGGGCGGGCGTCGAGCTGCTCCAGGCCGTTCGGCGCGATGCGGACGATCTCGTCGACCTCGAACCCGACGCCTACCGAACCACCGTCGTGAACCTGACCGCGCGCTTGCACGAGCGCGCTGAGCGAGTGGCAACCCGGAGCGGCGCCAAGCCGGTGCGGGCGCGCCTCGAGCTGGCCGAGCCCGTGCGGGCCATCATGGCCGCGGTCGGCGGCGTGCCGGCACCCGTGCTGGTGGCGATGGGCACCCACGGTCGTGGCCGGGCCCACCGCCTGGTGCTGGGCAGTGTCGCCACCAGCGTGGTGCACCAGGGCGTCACGTCGGTGCTCGTCGTGCCGCCACCGACCCGACCGCTGCACTGACCGGGTTCCGCCATACCGCTCCGGCGCGGGGCCCCGGTGGATGCGCTACGGTCCACCAATGAGCGAGGCAGCGGGTTCCACCGAAGGGCCGGTCCAGCGCTTGCTCGACGCGGTGGTGGCGATCTCCTCGGACCTCAGCCTCCCCCTCGTCCTCCGCCGCATCATCGCCGCCGCGTGCGAACTGGTCGACGCGCGCTACGGGGCGCTGGGAGTGATCGGCCCCGGGGCGGACGGGCTGGGGCCGGGACTGGTGGAGTTCATCACCGTCGGCGCCGACGAGGAGACCATCAAGCGCATCGGGCCCTATCCCGAAGGCCGCGGCATCCTCGGCCTGCTCATCACCGACCCCCAGCCGCGCCGCATCCCCAACCTCGCCGACCATCCCCAGTCGTGGGGCTTTCCACCGAACCATCCGCCGATGCACTCGTTCCTCGGCGTTCCCATCCGCATCCGTGACACGGTGTTCGGCAATCTGTATCTCACGGAGAAGCGTCATGCGGACGAGTTCAGCAAGGAGGACGAGGACCTCGCCGTCGCGCTGGCCAGCGCCGCGGCCGTCGCCATCGACAATGCGCGTCTCCTCGAGCGCGTGCAGGAGCTGGCCGTCGTGGAGGAGCGCGAACGCATTGCACGGGACCTCCATGACGTCGTGCTGCAGCGACTCTTCGCAACCGGCCTGGGGCTGCAGATCCTGGAGTCCCGAGCCACCGCCGATGCCCACATGGCCTCCGGCCTTCACCAGGCGGTGGCGGATCTCGACGACACAGTTCGGGACATTCGTGGCGCCATCTTCGCGCTCAATGCGTACGAACTGGGCGAGCGCAGCCTCCGAGTCCTGACCCTGGCCCTCGCCGCGGAAGCGCGGGGGTCCCTGGGCTTCGAGCCACTCGTGCACTTCGAGGGACCCGTCGACGCGGCCCTGCCACCGACGTTGATCGCCCATCTTCATGCCACGCTGCGCGAGATCCTCTCCAACGTCGCACGCCATGCCGGTGCATCCGCCGTCGATGTCTACCTGACCGCCAATGCCGACCTGGTGCTGCGGGTCGTCGACAACGGCAAGGGGATCGCCAGCAATCACCACAGGGGGAACGGGCTGGGGAACATCGCTGCACGCGCCCGCGAGTTGGGCGGCACCGTCGTCGTTCAACCCGCCGAGGGCCGTGGAACCAGTGTCGAGTGGCGGGTGCCCTTCCCGGCGGTCGACCCGATGACCCGGCTCATGCGGAGCTGACGAAACCGGGTCGAGTGGCTGCCCGCCGTTCCAAACCGTCACCCAGCGCATGCAGGAAGCCCCGAACGCTGCGCTCCACGACACGGTGCAGCAGCACCGTGTCGACGATCTGCCCGACGCCACCAAGCGGAGGCCGGTAGCGACCGCTGAAGGTGAGTCGCACCTCGGATTCGCCCAACGGCGCGACGCTCAGCTCTGCCTCCATCGCCGGAAACAACGCCGGCAGTGCAGTCGCCGACCAGTGGAACGGCAGCACCCAGGCGTCGCCCCGCCGGTACGGCTGCTCCAGATCAACGCGCACGCGCTTGCTGGGCAGGGGGATCGCGCTGTCCCGCGGCACCAGTCGGAGGCGAAGGTCCTCGCCGCTGCGAACGCCCTCCTCCGCGAGCAGCGTCAGCCAGCCCACGTCGACCAGCTCGGCCACGGCCGCGTCGAATCCCATCGCCACGTCGAGGAAGTCTTGGACGAACGCCATGGGACCAGCTTTCGCCCTCTCCCACCCTCCGGCTAGAGACCATGGGCACCTGTGCCCCTGGACCGAAGGACCCTGGTCGGCTCCGGCGGCAGCCCGTACACTGCGGGCATGGACGAGCCGACCGGTTCAACCCGGGTCCTTCTCTGCGACGACCACGATCTCGTGCGGCGTGGCCTCCGCGCGCTCCTGGAGACCCAGCCCACGATGGTGGTTGTGGGCGAGGCCGGCACAGCCGACGAGGCCGTGGTGCTGGCTGATGAGCAGGCCCCTGACGTCGTGGTCATGGATGTGCGCATGCCGGGACGGTCAGGGATCGAGGCTTGCCGCGACATCCGGTCCGCGCATCCCGACACCCGCGTCCTCATGCTCACGTCGTTCGCGGACGACGAGGCCTTGTTCACGTCGATCATGGCCGGTGCCTCGGGATACGTCCTCAAGCAGATCCAGGGGCCCGAGCTGATAGAGGCAATCAAGAAGGTAGCGAGGGGAGAGTCGCTGCTCGACGGCGCGGTCACCGAGCGCGTCCTCGCCCGCATCCGCGGCGAGGAGCCCATCGAGGTCGCGGGACCCGAGCACCTGACTCCGCAGGAACGGCGCATTCTCGAACTGGTCGCCGAGGGACTCACGAATCGACAGATCGGCGAACGCATCCACCTCGCCGAGAAGACGGTGAAGAACTACGTCTCCAACGTTCTTGCCAAGCTTGGCCTGTCGCGGCGTACGGAGGCTGCCGTCTATCTGGTCCGCCAGCAAGCAGGGCGAGCCAACGACGGGTCCACGGCGACCTGACAGTGCGATGCAGGATGACTCTCAATCGCACATCGAGACGCTGACACGCGAGGATTCGACCGGTCTCCTGCAGCGCGGATCGTTCGTCGGACGTGTGGGCTTCATCCATGATGGCCGCCCCCACATCGTCCCGGTGAACTACCTGGCGGAGACTCCCGACACCATCGTCTTCTGGTCGATGGAAGGCACCAAGCTCAGTGCGCTCGCCGGCGGTGCAGCGGTCGTCTTCGAGGTTGATGACCAGCGCCCGCTCTACCACGCGGGCTGGAGCGTCATCGCGCGTGGCACCGCGAGTGAGGTCACCGACCCTCACGAGTTGGAACGGCTGCGGCGGGGGCCGCTGCGCTCGTGGGCCGCGTCCGCAGGCGGTCGGTGGATCCGCATTCGCGTCGACGAGGTCACCGGACGGCGCATCCCCGAGGCCTGAGCCGGCTCAGATTTGCGCGTCCCGAGCGCCTCGCCGCAGTCGCTCCATCTCGCGCTCGACCTCGCCACTTGTGATCGCGCTGTCCGGACGCGGTGCATGCGTGCATCACCAGGCCGACGCTCCGTCCGGCCAGCACCAAGCCGGGCCAGAAGAAGCCGTGTACAGTCAGCGCCCAGACGCCGAACAGCACCACGTTGATGAGCAGCTCGCTGACCACATCGGTGACGAAAATCGCGGCGCTCCTTGACGCGGCGCATGCCCAGCGGCATTGCCCCGTCGTCGACCGCGATCGTGTCACAGCACCTCTCGCTCGTAGCTTGAGTGCGTCGTTCCTCCCAAAGCCGGTCGCGTTCCAGTGCTCAGCGGCATCCGACTCGGCTGCGAGACGCTCGGAGCTGTGACGCCCGTCCTCCGTGACCTTCCTCGAAGGTCAATATCGTCGAAGGCGTTGACCCAGCTCTTCTAGGTCAACATCCCACGCATTCCAGACCCCTCCGACGGGTGCGGATGGGGCGGACGGACGCGATGCAGCCCTGCCTGTGAGCTCGTTTTCCCCTGTTGCGACAGGTGGAGCCCAAGGTGGGAATCGAACCCACGGCCTACGCCTTACCAAGGCGTTGCTCTACCTCTGAGCTACTTGGGCCCGGCCGCCGGGCGGCTACTCTAGCACCCCCCAAGATGGCGCCACGCTCGGAAAGCCGGGGGCAGGCTATGCTGCGGCCACGATGCGCCTGCGAACGCTGGTCACCTCGCACCGCGTGGCGGCCCTGGTCGGTGTGGGGGTCCTCGGCGTGCTCTTCTGGCGCGCCGGCCCGGCCCACGTCTGGGTCGCCCTCGGTCGGCTGAGCATCCCCGCGCTGCTCGTCACCCTGGGCCTCAACGTCCCGATCACCCTGGTCCGCGCGCTGAGAACGCGCCTCGTGCTGGCGAGACTGCAGCAGCGCCCCCGCTGGTGGAGCCTGGTCAAGGCCCAGCTCGCGGGGCAGACGCTCTCCAGCCTGACCCCCGCCGCCAGTGGCGACCTGGTCCGCGCCTGGATCTGGCGCCGCGACGACGACATCCCCGCCACAACCGGGGTGGCCACCGTCGTCTACGAGCGCATCCTCAGCTTCGCCCTCCTGCTGGCGGCGGGCGCCGCCTTCTTCGGCCCGACCATCGGCGGCCCGGGAGTGGTCGCCGGCCTGTGCATCGGCGCCGGGCTGGCCATCGCCGTGCCCTGGACGATCGCCCACGTTCCGCAGGCCCGCGTCGCATCCACCGCCGTGCTCAACGCGGCGGCCCGGCTGCCGCTCCTGCGCACGAGGACCCGCGCCATCGGCCGCATGGGCAGCGAGGTCGCGGTCCTGGCCGGCGACACGCCCCTGCTGCTCACCTTCACCCTGACCACGCTGGTGGTCTTCGTGCTCAGCGGGCTGCAGGTCATCCTGCTCGTCGCCGGGCTCGGCGGCGGCGACCTCGACGGCCTCGCCGCGGCGATCGGGGTCTACGCGCTCAGCCAGGCCGGCGGCAGCCTCAGCGCCCTGCCCTTCGGGGTCGGCCCGGCCGACGCCATCGTGGTCGGCCTGCTGCTCCGCACCGGGACGCCGTTCGGCATCGCCACCACCGTGGCCCTGCTGCTGCGCGGCACGGTCACCCTGCCCATCGGCCTCGCCGCCGCGGCCGCCATGGCCGGCGACAAACCCGAGCGGATGGACGACCCCGCCGACACGGCAGCGGCGGCGGGGGCAGGCGCGACAGCAGCCGCAGCGGCCGCCGGCGCCGCGCCGAAGCCCGCCCAGGCCGGGGCCACCGCGTGGCGCTGAGGGGCGCCACCCCCACCCCGCGCCCCCTCCCCCGCCGCGTCGCCGTCAGCGGCGGCGCGGGCTTCATCGGCTCCCACACCGTCGAGACGCTGATCGCCGAGGGCACCCAGGTGCTGGTCGTCGACGACCTCTCGCACGACTGCGGCGTCCCCCTGCCGGCCGAGGCCGAGCTCCTCGAAGCCGACTGCGGCGACCCCGCGACCGCCACCGCGCTGCTGCGCTTCAAGCCCGACGCCGTGCTCCACCTCGCCGCGCGCGGCGGTGTCAACAAGGTGCTGCGCGACCCCGCCACCCACGTGCGCACCGCGGTGGCCAGCAGCATCGCCTTCTTCAAGGCTGCCGCCGACGCGAAGGTGCCGAGCATCGTCACCGCATCGTCGGGCGGCGCCGTCTATGGCGATGCGCGCACCCTGCCCGCACGCGAGAGCCTGACACCCGCGCCGCGCTCGCAGTACGGCGCCAGCAAGGCCGCCGAGGAGGCCTACCTTGGGTCCTTCCGCCGGCTCGCCGGCATGCGCACCCTGGCGCTGCGATACGGCAACGTCTACGGGCCCAGGCAGGACGGCACCGGCGAGGCGGGAGTTGTGGCCATCTCCTGCACCAAGCTGCTCGCCGGTGAAGCGCCGGTGATCCGTGGCGACGGCCTGCAGACCCGCGACTTCGTCTTCGTCGGCGACGTCGCCGCCGCCAACCTCGCCGCATTGCGCAGCAACCGCGCAGGCGCCGTCAACGTCGGCACCGGCCGCGAGACCAGCGTCGACACGGTGGTCACCACGCTGGCGAACCTGCACAGCAGCGGGCTCGCCCCACTGCACGAGGAAGCGGCCCAGGGTGAGGTGCGCCGCGGCTGCCTCGACACCAACCGCGCCCGGCGCTGGCTGCACTGGCAGGCGCACACCGCCATCGAGCAGGGCCTGCGCCAGACCCTGGACTGGTTCCAGTCCGCCTCAGCGCGCTGAGCTCCCCGGCCCCCTTCCCCGCTCACTCCGCGCCAGCCGAAAGCGAAGCAGCACAAGCTCCTTGACCGCCCGCGCAATCGCCCGTGGCCGCGCCCCGCTGCGCACGCCGAGCTGCCGCGGATGGTGCGGCACCGGCACCTGCAGCACCCGCCACCCCCCGCGCTGCGCCTTGATGTAGAGCTCGGCGTTCATCAGCGCCGACCGCGACTCGATGTCGATCGAGCGCAGGAACGACGTCCGCATCACCTTCAGCGCGCAGTCCGCATCTCGGACGCGAAGCCCGTAGAGAACGCGCAGCAGCGTGTTGAACACACCGCTCACCACCGACCGCATCGCCGCGTCCGACCGCGACTCCCGCCACCCGCCGACGAAGTCGGCCCGGTCCAGCAGCGGGATCAGCAGCGACAGGTCGGCCACCTCGAACTGCCCGTCGGCATCGGTGAACGCGCTGTACTCCAACCGCGTCGCCCGCAGCCCGTCCGCGACGGTGATGCCGTATCCGCTCTTCACCTCGTGCCGCAGCACCTGCAGGTCCATGCCCAGCGACGCGGCCAGCGATCGCGCCACGTCCCCGCTGCCGTCGGTGCTGCCGTCGTCGACGATGACCACCTCGTACGCCTCGGCGAGGCGCGGCATCACCTCGGCGACGTGGGGCAACAGCCAGCGCAGGTTCTCCGACTCGTTGTGGCAGGGCATGACCAGGCTGAGCCCGGGCAGCCGCCGCTCCAGGGCGGGCGGGACCACCAGGGCGCGCGGCGCCGTGGTCACCGGGGTCGCCGAGGGCGGGCGGGACACATCGGCGGGGGATACTACAGCGCCCGTGCCCGCCGACACCCCACCCGCTCCGCCCGCCGAAGCCGCAGCCGAGGCATCGCCGCACGCCGGCGGACCGGCGGCGCAGGCCCGCAGCGGCACGCGGCACGCCCCATCCCGCCTGCGCCGCCTGTGGTGGCTGCCCGGCGCGACTGCCTTCGCCCTGCTCCGCCTGCCCAGCTTCGTCGAGCCGCACTGGTACACCGACGAGGCCGGCTACGCCGCCACCGGCCGCGAGATGCTCAGCGGCAAGCTGCCCTACAAGGACATCTGGAACAACAAGCCCCCGCTCCACCTCGCCACCGTCGGCAGCGTGGTGCACACCCTGGGCAGCACTGAGACGGCGCTGCACCTGCTCACCTTCGTCTTCGCGGCCATCGCGCTGGCGGCGGTCGCCTACGTCGCGCGCCACCTGTTCGTGCCATGGAAGGCAGCAACTGCGGTGCTCGTCACCGGGGTCATGCTGGGCCTTCCCCTCTTCGACGCCGAGCTGATCCTGCCGGAGTCGCTGCTCATCGCGCCGGCGTCGTGGGTGGCCGCCATCGTCATCGTCCGCCTCCACGAACGCCGCACCGCGGGCAACCTCTGGCCCGTCGCGGCCGGATTGCTCGCCGCCACGGCCCTCTGCTACCAGCAGACCGCGCTGGTCGACACCGCGGCCGTCGGGCTGATCCTGCTTGTCCATCCCGCCGCGCGGCCGCGCCACCTGCTCACCTACGCGGCCACGGTGGTCGGCGCAACCCTGGCATGGGCCATCCCCTTCGCCATCCTGGTCGGACCACACACCCTGTGGTACGCGCTGGTCGGCTTCTACACCGGCGACTACAACGCCAGCTCGCTGCCCGGCGCCCACGGCCCCGTGCTGCTCGGCCTCCTCGCGCTGTGCATCGCCGCGGCCGTCGCCGGTGCCGTGCTGGCGCGATTCAGGTCGAGTTCAGGTGGCGGCTGGATGCTCGCCGTGTGGGCGATTGCGACGCTGACAGTTCCGGCTGCGGCGCAGCAACCCTTCGCGCACTTCCTCGGCCCCACCGTGGTGCCGGTCTGCCTCGCCCTGGTGGCCGGGCTGCCCGACCGCCGCGACGCGTGGCGATCGATGCTCGGCAACCGCGCCCGGCTGCTCACCGCCGCGCCACTGGTCGGCGGACTGCTGTTGGCCGGTGTTCTGGCGCGTTCGGCGGGAGTGGAATGGATTCCGGAAGGTGCCAGCTCTGGCATGAACACCTATCGCAACCTGTCGACCTACTACGTGGGCGCCTTCCAGGCCTGGACGGGGCAGCACACCTGGAGCTCCTGGGAGGCCGAGTGGGACCTGCGCGCCCCCGCCGACACGGCGGTCTCGACGTGGATCCGCGAGCACGGACTGGCCGGCCACAGCGCGGTGGTGTGGTCCTCGGACGCCTGGCCGTATCTTCTCGCCGACCTGCCCGTTCTGCTTCCGACGCCGCCCATCTACAACAACGAGTCGCTCCTGCAATCCAACGGAGGCGTAACGAAACGGGTGGCCCAGCTGAGGCCGGAGATAATCGTGACCGAGGAGGACGACCTCGCCTACTTCTCGGACATCCAGCCGCTGCTGCTGTCGAGTTACCGGGAGGTCTATCGCTCGACCCTCGATCGCGTATACATTCGCAGCGATCTCTCCGTTCCAAGCTTTTGAGCCACTGACCGACCGCCCGCCCCGAAAATGCGCAGACCCCTCCCGTCCCGCCTCCTCTCGACCGCGCGGCGCCTCGGCGCCAACCGCGGTGCGGCGGTGTTCGCCGTGGTCACCATCGGGGCCTGCGTCGCCGGGGTGGCCCAGGCGCATCCCTTCACCCGCACGCTTCCCGCCGAGCCCACCGAGGACCGCCTCGAGGGCTTCGACGTCACCCCCGCGGTGGGCGCCGCCGAGCTTCACGTCGCCGGGACCGGCTACGCGATCTGGGCCGACCCCGATTCGGCGGTGGTCAGCCTGGCCTCGGCCGACGGCCGCGTCTACACCTCGCTGCCGCTCTGCGCCCTGGCCGGCCGCGCCGCCATCCCCAGCGGAGCCCACGCCCACACCACCCTGACCGGCCACGTCCTGACCACCACCATGGTCGCCGCCGACGGCACCGTCCTCTCCCAGGCGACGCTGACGCCGAGCCCGTCCAGCTTCACCGTCTCGTTCACGGCGCCGCTCGGCCCGCAGCGCGCCCTCGCCCCCAGCTTCTTCGCCGACGGCCACCGCGGCCTGGACATGACCACCATCCAGGACGGCTACACGCCCGACCCGCGGGCAACCTCGGTGTCGCCGGCGCCGGTGGTGTCGACGGTGGGCCGCACCCCGTTCGCTCCGCCGCCGCTGCAGGTGCAGCTCCGCGGCACCCCCGGCTGGATGGGGCTCGGCCTGGTCCAGGTCCCCTCGGCGACGTCGATGCGGGTGGGACACGACGGCGCGGTGTCGATCGACTACCCGCTGGCCAGCGTGGACGCCACGGCCGACCTCGGCGCCGGCACCGGCCAGGCGGGCATGCTGCGCTTCCCCGACTTCGTGGTCACCTTCGCCGCCGACCCCCTGACCGGGCTGCGCGCCTACCACGACGCGCTGGTGGGGCTGAAGGCGGTCACCGTCGCTTCGCCGCCCGGCTCGCGCCCGGCGTGGTGGAGCGAGCCCATCGTCGACACCTGGGGCGAGCAGATGGCCGTGCACGCCTTCCGCGGCAGCCCGGCCTTCACCGCCGACTGGGTGCGCAGCTTCGCCGCCGACTGGAAGGCGCGGTACCACGTCGACCACTTCACCCTGGTCATCGACTCGCGCTGGCAGGAGCGCATCGGCGACCCCATGCCCGACCCGCTGCGCTTCGGCGGCGTCGCCGGGATGCGGGCGCTGATCGACGAGCTGCACGCCCAGGGACTGCACGTCCTGCTCTGGTGGCCGATGTGGGCGCACCGCATCGACACCATCCCGCTGTCCGCCAAGCTGGCCCGCACCGCCACGCCCGAGCGCCTCATCGACCCCACCACCACGTCGTTCCAGTCAGAGATGGCAGCAACGGTCGGGGCGCTGGTGGGCTCGGGCGGCGACGCATTGGCCGCCGACGGGCTCAAGCTCGACTGGCAGTACAACATCCCGGCCACGGTCAGCAATCCCGCGCGGGGCTACGGTGCGCTGGCGCTGTACCGCTACATGGACGCCATCCACAGCTCGGCGCACAGGCTGCGGCCCGACGCGATGATCGACGCCAGCGCGGCGGCGCCGCAGTTCGCCGCGGTGGCCGACACGCTGCGCCTCTACGACGCCTGGAGCACAGCCGAGTGGGATCGCCGTGCGGCACTGGTCGCCGCGGTGAACCCGGACATGCTCATCGACGGCGACGGCTGGCAGGTCGACGCGACCACGGTGATCCCGCACACCGTCGCCAGCACCGTGTACGGCACGCCGGCGATGTACTTCGGCAAGACCTGGGTTGGGGGTTTGCCGATCACGCCAGCGCTGACGGACCAGTTGGGCGCGGTGGTGTCGCTGTCGTCGATCAAGGGGCAGGGACATCCGGTGCCGCTTGCCGGGGGCGAGTGGCAGTACGAGGTGGGCAAGGCGGTGACGGCGCGGACCTTCGCGCATGCGCACGCGCTGGTGGTGCGGGCGCCGGCCTGCGCGCAGAACTGGCATGGGACGGTGACCAGCACCGTGCCGGGGCGCCTGCTGGTGCCGATGGCGGGCTCGCGGCTGGTGAGTGCTGTGGATTCGGCGGGGCACCGCGTTGCCGCGCAACTGGTGGCTCAGGGCGTGATGCTCACGCTTCGTGCGGGCGCGGTGTACCAGTTGAACTTTGCGGGCGGCTGCTAGCACGGGGTACGGGGGGACCGGCGGCTGCCAGCACGGGGGTTACGGGGGACTCGGCAGCTCCCAGCACGGGCACGGGGATCCGGCGGCTGCCAGCACCGGGCATGGGGGATCCGGCGGCTGCCAGCACCGGGCACGGGGATCCGGCGGCTGCCAGCACTGGGTACGGGGTGACTCGGCGGCTGCCAGCACGGGGAGCGGGGGGACCCGGCGGCTGCTGGCACGCGGCAGGCGAGGCCCGGCGGCTGCTAGCACCGGGCACGCGATGACGGGCGGCGCCCCAGAGCCCCGCTCAGGTTTTCTTCTGCAGCCCGATGGTGCGTGCGATCATCGCGTCGCGGGCGCGGTCGGGGACGCGGCGCAGGATGGCCTGGGCGCGCGCGTCGGCGCCGACCACGTAGCGGGTGTGCGGGCGCGACGCCGTGAGCGCGTGCTCGACGGCCTTGGCAACCTTGTCCGGCGCGATCGCGCGCGACGCCGTCTTCTCGGTGATGCGGCGCATCTTGGGGATGACGTCGCCGTAGAGCTGCATCGCCTCGGCGGGCCAGCGTCCCATCTGGTCCTCGATGCCGCGCAGGCCCTTCTCCCAGATCGGGGTCTTGATCGAGCCCGGCTCGATCAGCGCGACGTGGATGCCCCAGGGCCGCAGCTCGCCGCGCAGCGAGTCGCAGAGCGCGCTCACCGCCGCCTTGGTCATCGAGTAGGCGGCCAGGAAGGGCACCGCCATGCGGCCGCCGATGGAACCGATGTAGACGATGCGTCCACGCCCCGTGCGGATCAGCGGCAGGAACGCCTGGGTGGTGGCGACGACGCCGACCACGTTGACCTCCAGCATGGCGCGCAGGTCGTCGACGGCGAAGAACTCGGTGGGCGCGCCGCCGGAGATGCCGGCGTTGTTGACCAGGCCCGCCAGGCCGGCGTCGCCCACCGCCTCGGACACCGTGCTGACCGCTCGGTCCAGAGACGCCTGGTCGGTGACGTCGAGGAGCAGCGGGGTGATCTGCGCCGACTCGCGGCGCAGCGCGTCGGCGTCCTCCTGGCGACGCACCCCGGCGAAGACGCGCATGCCACCGGCGCTGAGCCGCAGCGCGATGGCGCGCCCGATGCCGGTCGACGCACCGGTGACCACGACTGCACCTGGCATGAGAACAACCTCCACGTCCGCTTCCGTGTCAGGCAGTATGCATCGGGCGGCCGCGAACACGCGTCCACGAGGGTGAGCAATGCCCAGGGTCGAGCTGCAGGTCTGCCCCGATGTCGAGGACTTCGCCGCCGCGGCTGCTCCCCTGCTGGAGGCGGACGAGGCGGGCCACTGCCTGCTCTACGCCACCCTGGCGAGCACAGCGGCTGCCTCCTCTGCGAGGACGGCGGCACACCCGTGGCGATGGCCGCCTACGGGCGGCATGACGCCGACGGGCGTGCGGATCGGACCCGTCTACACCCCTGTCGCGTTCCGCCGCCACGGATACGGCACGGCACTGACGGCTGCGCTGACCCGCGACCTCCTCGCCCGCGGCCGGCGCAGCGTGTTCCTCTTCACCGACGCCGCCAACCCGACCTCCAACTCGATCGATGGCGCCATCGGCTACCGCAGGGTCGCCGAGCACGTGCACATGCGCGTCGACGCCTGAGCGCCTGAGCGGCGCCCGGACTGACTGTGGTGTCATGTCCACCCGTGCAGCAGAGTGGGCGCCGCGCCGACACCGTGGGCCTCGCCTACGTCGCCATCTCGGCCGTCAGTTTCGGAACTCTCGGCATCTTCGGCAAGCTCGGCTCCCGCCACGGCATCCCGCTGTCCACCCTGCTGGGACTGCGCTTCTCCCTCGCCGCCGTGTGCCTCTGGACACTGGCGGCACTGCGGCACGACATCGCCCGGCTGGACCGCCGTCGCAACGCAGGCCTGGCCGCCATGGGCGTGATGTACGTCCTGCAGGCGACGGCGTTCTTCAGCAGCCTGCGCAGCATTCCCGCGGCGATCACCTCCATCCTGCTCTACGTCTACCCGGTGCTGGTGACGCTGCTCGCCCGCGTCGTGCTCCGCGAACGGCTGACCCGCACGCGCATGCTCGCGCTGCTGCTCGCCTGCATCGGTGTGCTGCTGGTCGTCGGCCCCACCCCGACGGGACACCTCGACCTCGCCGGCGTCCTGCTCGGCCTGACGTCGGCGGTCGTGTACTCCTGCTACATCCTCACCGGCGGGGTGCTGCTGCGCGGCGTTCCCGCACTGCACGCCAGCGCCGTGATCACCACCGTCGGCGGCGCCTGCTTCCTAGTGGCCGCAGCCGTGGGCGGCGAGCTGCACGGCCTCGACGCGCAGGCGTGGGGCATCATCGCCGGCCTCGCCATCGTGCCGACGCTGATCGCGGCCACGCTGTTCCTCGCGGGACTGTCACGAGTCGGGCCCACCCGGGCTTCCATCGTCAGCACGTTGGAGCCCGCCACCACCGCACTGCTGGCGGCGCTGGTGCTGGGTGAGGGACTGTCTGCGCTGCGGCTGCTGGGCGGTGCCGTGGTGCTGGTCGCCGCGGTGATGGTCGCGCTCACCGGCGCGCCGCGCGCGGTCGAGAACGCCGAGGCGGTGCTGCCGGTACGCGAGTAGCCGGCGCGGGGATTCGAACCCCGGACCCTCCGCTTACAAGGCGGACGCTCTACCACTGAGCTACACCGGCGCGGCGATCCCGAAGGGTAGCACCGGGTCGCGCGGCGGCCCTAGGCGGTGTCGTCGGGCGGTGGTGCGGGGTCGGCGGGATCGGCAGGGAGCCCGCGGCGCATGCGCTCGAGGCGGTCGCGAACGTCGGGCTTGAGGTGGTGCTCGACGCGGCGCGAGTTGCCCGCCTGGTGGCGCATGTGGGTGGCGCGCTGGGTGGTGGTGTCGGCGGCGGCGCGCACCTCGGCCTCCAGGGTGCGGGCGTCCATGGTGGTCACGCCCATGGCGCGGACCATGTCGCGCTGCAGTCGATCGGAGGTGGCAACGACGACGTTCTCGGCGGGACCGCCGCGCGTGGCCAGGTAGGCGAGGCGCTCGATGACGTGGTCGGCGCTGTCGTGGCCGCCGCTGAAGCGCACCTCGACGCCATCGATCACCTCCAGGCTGGCGGCGCGGCCGGTGTGGCGCGGCGCGTCGAAGACGACGGTCACGCGCACCTGCTCGGTTGCGGCGTACTCGGCGAGGGCTGCCACCAGGCGGCGGCGCGCCTCCTCCAGGCCGCGCGACTCCAGGGCGGCCTTCAGCGACGGCCAGGCGTGCACGGTGTTGTAGCCGTCGACGATCAGGGTGCGCATGCGCCCATCATCGCCCCGCGAAGCCGCGCTGGCGCGCCGCCTCGTACAGGAGCACACCGCCGGCGACGCCCGCGTTGAGCGAGGCGACGTTGCCCAGCATGGGCAGGGAGACGACGGCGTCGCAGTGGCGCAGGGTGAGTGGGCGCAGCCCCTCCCCCTCCGCGCCCACCACCAGCGCGACGGGGCTCGTGTAGTCGAACTGGTCGTAGCGCACGCTGCCCTCGGCGGCGAGGCCGACCCGCCAGATGCCGGCGTCGCCGATGCGCTGCAGCGCCTGCGCCAGGTTGGTGACAGAGACGACAGGAACATACTCGGTGGCCCCAGCCGAGGCCTTGGCGGCGGCTGGCGTCACCCCGGTGGCACGGTGGCGTGGAATGACCAGCCCGTCAGCACCGACGGCATCGGCGCTGCGGGCCAGGGCGCCGAGGTTCTGCGGGTCCTGGATGCCGTCGAGCACGAGCAGCAGCGCGGGATGCTTGGCCTCGCGCAGCAGGTCGTCGAGGCTCAGCGGCGGGCGCGCGTGGAAGTAGCCGGCGATGCCCTGGTGATGCTCGGTGTGGGCGATGTCGTCGAGACGGCGGCGCGGCGACTCCTCGACGGGAATGCCCCGCTGCTCCGCCAGGGCGAGGATCTCGTCGAGGCGCTGCTCCTGGCGAACGCCCTGCGCCAGCACCAGCTTGCGCGCCTCGCGTCCGGACCGGAGCGCTTCGAGCACGGGATTGCGCCCGTAGAGGATGTCCACGTGAGCGCCGTCAGCGGCTCAGGCGCGCTTCCAGCGCTGGCCCTGGGGGGTGTCCTCGACGGCGATGCCGCGGCGGGCGAGCTCGTCGCGCAGCGCGTCGGACTGCGACCAGTCGCGCGCGCTGCGGGCGGCGACGCGGCGGTCGAGCAATTCCTCGTCGTCGGGCGCCAGCTCGCTCTCGCGTTCGCGCGCAACCAGTGGCAGCACGCCGAGGACGTCGTCGACGTGGTCGACCAGGGAGAGCAGCCACTGCCGGCCCTTCTCGGTGACGGCGCCGCTGTCGAGCAGGCGGTTGGCGTCGCGCACCGCGGTGAAGAAGACGCCCATCCCCTCGGGGAGATTGAGGTCGTCGTCGAGCGCGGCGTCGAAGTCCTCGGTGGCGCGCGTGGTGACGGTGCACGCCTCGTCGTCGCCGGCGGCGTCGCCCGACGGCGCGGGAGTCAAGGCGAGCAGACGATCGCGGAACACCGCGATGCGCTCCACCGCCTGCGCCGCCGTGTACAGCGCGTCGTCGGTGTAGTTGAGCACCTTGCGGTAGTGCGTGCTCGCGGCGAGGAGGTAGCGGATCGAGGAGGGCCTGGCACCCTGCGCGACGAGGTCGGGCACGGTGAAGAAGTTGCCCGCCGACTTGGCCATCTTGTCGCCGCCGATGCGCAGGTGCTCGCTGTGTCCCCACAGGCGCACGAACTCGTGTCCCGTCGCCGCCTCGCTCTGGGCGATCTCGTTCTCGTGGTGGGGGAAGATGTTGTCGACGCCACCGCAGTGGATGTCGAAGTGCTCGCCGAGCAGCGACATGCTCATCGCCGAGCACTCGATGTGCCAACCGGGACGGCCGCGTCCCAGTCGCGTGTCCCAGCCGGGTTCGTCGGCGCCGACCGCCTTCCACAGCGCGAAGTCGCGCGGGTTCTCCTTGTCGTACTCGTCGGCGTCGACGCGTCCGCTGGCACCGGTCTGCAGGTCCTCGGCGTGGAAGCCGGAGAGCCGTCCGTACTGCGGGAAGGCGGCGATGCGGAAGTAGACGCTGCCGTCGCTGCGGTAGGTGACGCCCTGCTCCTCGAGGCGGTCGATGAGGTCGAGCATCTGCTCGATGTACGCCGTTGCGCGCGGGTAGTCGTGGGCGCGGCGCAGTCCCAGGGTGTGCAGGTCCTCGAAGAACGCCTCGATCCAGGGATGCGTCTCCTCGTCGAGCGAGTGCTCGTGGGCGACGGCGTTGCGGATGATCTTGTCCTCGACGTCGGTGAGGTTCATCACGTGGCTCACCCGCTCGAAGCGCTGCTCCAGCACGCGTCGCAGCACGTCCTCGAAGATGAAGGTGCGGAAGTTGCCGATGTGCACCCGCGCGTACACGGTCGGACCGCAGGTGTAGACGCGCACGTGCCCGGCCTCCAGCGGCTGCACCGGCTGCAGCCGCCGCGTCATGGTGTCGAAGAGGTGCAGCGCCACGGCCCGGTCAGGATATCGGGGCGAGCAGCACCACCGCCGTGGCCGCGATCCCCTCTCCCCTGCCGGTGAATCCCATGCCGTCGGTGGTGGTGGGGCTGACCGCCACCCGCTCCGGCTCGACGCCGAGGGCTCGTGCCAGCGCCTCCTGCATGGCGGCGACATGGTGTCCGAGCCGCGGTGCCTCGCAGATGGCCACGACCTGGGCGGATTCGACCGCCCAGCCGTGCTGGCGTGCCAGTGCGGCCGCCTCTTCGAGGAGCAGCAGGCTGCTGACGCCGCGCCAGCGCTCGTCGCCGGAGGGGAAGTGGCGGCCGAGGTCGCCCTGGCCGGCGGCGCCGAGGACGGCGTCGGCGAGCGCGTGGGTGACGGCGTCGCCGTCGGAGTGGCCGTCGAGGCCCCGGTCGTGGGGGATCTCGATGCCACCGAGCACCAGGGGGCGGCCCGCGACGAGGCGGTGGGCGTCGACGCCGTGGCCGATGCGCATCGCGGTCATGCGGGTGCCTGCAGCGCAGCGCGCACAGCGTCGATGTCGTCGGGGCGGGTCACCTTGACGTTGACGGGGTCGCCCATCACCCAGCGCACCTCGTGGCCGAGACGCTCGACCAGGGCGCAGTCGTCGTCGGCGCGGACGCCGGCGGCGAGGGCGGCCCGGTGCGCCTCGGCGAGCAGCGCAGCGTGGAAGCCCTGCGGCGTCTGCACGGCGACCAGCTCGGCGCGGTCGAGGGTGGCCACCACGCGGCCCTGGGTGTCGACCCGCTTGATGCTGTCGACCACCGGGACGGCGGCGGTGGCGGCGCCGTGCTCGACGGCGGCGGCGAGGACGCGATGGAAGACGTCGGGCGGGCAGAGCGGGCGGGCGGCGTCGTGGACCAGGATCACGGCGCTGCCGGGGACGGCGGCGAGGCCGGCCCGCACCGAGTCCTGGCGGTGGCCCCCGCCCTCGACGAGGCGGACGTCGTGCAGCCCGGCGGCGTGGGCGGCTGCGTCGAGCGCCTGCCAGCGATCCTCAGGCGCGACCACGCAGAGGGTGTCGACGCACTGCGCTCTGGCGATCGCGTCGATGGTCCAGGCGATCAGCGGACGGCCGGCGACGTCCAGCCACAGCTTGTCCGCCCCCATGCGCACGCCCCGGCCGAAGGCGGGGACGACGGCGGCGACGCTCAGCGGTTGGCGACCCGCGAGGGACGCCCGCCCTGCGCCGTGCGCGGTGCGCGACCGCCGCGGACGGCGGAGTCGTCGGCGCGGCTCGGCGCCGTATGCACCGGGCGCTGCTCCTCGCTGGCTCCGACCATGGCGAACATCATGCGGCCCGCGGGCGTCTGCAGCACGCTGGTCACGGTAACCTGGACGGTGCTGTCGATGTGGCGGCGGCCGTTCTCCACGACCACCATGGTGCCATCGTCGAGGTAGCCCACGCCCTGGTGGGGCTCCTTGCCGTCCTTGACGATGGCGACCTGCATGGTCTCGCCGGCGCTGAGGATGGGCTTGAGCGCATTGGCCAGGTCGTTGAGGTTGAGGACGCGCAGGCCCTCGACGCGGGCCAGCTTGTTGAGGTTGTAGTCGTTGGTCATCACCGCGGCGCCGCGGGCGCGGGCCAGCTTGATGAGGCGCCAGTCGACGTCGGCGGCGCCGGGGATGTCGGTGTCGAGGAACTCGCAGACCACGTCGGGGCTGTGCTTGAGGGCCTCGACCACACCGAGGCCGCGACGTCCGCGGGCGCGGCGCATGGGGTCGCCGGCGTCGGCGACGCGCTGCAGCTCCTCGAGCACGAAGCTGGGGATGACCAGGCGCCCGGGGATGAAGCCGGTGCCCGCGATGTCGAGGATGCGGCCGTCGATGAGGACGCTGGTGTCGACCAGCACGGGGGGACCGTCCTGGGGCGGCGGGCCCTCGTCGCCGATCACCGAGCGGGCCGCGCCGCGGCCGGCGCCGGCGAACATCGAGACGAGGTCGGCGCGGCGGCGCATGCCGGTGCGGACGCCGACGTAGACCAGCGTCGCGGCGAGGGCCGGGGCGACCAGGTAGCCGACACCGGCGGGGATGCCGCTGAGCAGCACCGCGACGAGCGCGGAGACGATGAGGGCGACGATCAGGCCGGCGAGGCCGCCGACCATCTCGCCGGGGGGTGCGGTCTCCAGGGTCTCCTCCAGCCACATGAAGGGCTCCACGGAGAGGAGCGGGCCGGCCAGGGCCCCGCTGACCAGGCCGACCAGGCCGGCGGCGAGCAGGGCGACCAGGGCTGCGGTGGTGCTGGAGTGCAGGGTGCCGGTGGCGTTGGAGATGACCCACAGGCCGTAGAAGATGCCCCCGAGCAGGCCGACCACGGCGCCGCCCAGGCGGGCGAGGCGGCGGGCACGCCGAACGGAGTCGGGGTTGTGGCGGGGCATGGCCGCTCGATTGAACCACGGGGGAGTCACACCGGCCGCCACAGAACCGTCGCAGAGGGTGGACGCCGCTGCGTCGGCTTCGGGGTCTGGGCGCCTTTCAGGCGGAGGCGGGCGGCGAGGCGCGGACTGGGGTCATGACAGCAGTCGGACGGCGTCGCCGAGGGTGGCGACGCGGTGCAGGCGCATGCCGGGGGGCGGTTTGGCGGTGAAGCCGGCGGGGACGACCGCGGCGGCGATGCCCAGGGTGGCCGCCTCCTGGAGGCGCTGCTCGGTGCGGCGCACCCGGCGGATCTCGCCGCCGAGGCCGATCTCGCCCAGCACGGCGCAGCCGTCCGGCAGCGGCGCGTCGCGGACCGAGCTGACGATGGCCAGGGCGACGGCGAGGTCGGCGGCGGGCTCGTTGAGGCGGACGCCGCCGACGGCGTTGACGTAGACGTCGGCCTGGCCGAAGGGCATGCCCGCACGCTTCTCCAGCACGGCGAGGAGCAGGTGCAGGCGACCGAGGTCGAAGCCCGACGCGGTGCGGCGGGGCAGGCCGAACGGGGTGGGCGCGGCCAGAGCCTGGACCTCGACAGCCAGGGGGCGTGAGCCCTCGCAGGTGACGGTGATGGCGTTCCCCGGCACCCCCAGCGATCCCTCGTCGAGGAAGGCGCGGCCCGGCGCCTCGGCCTCGACCATGCCGCCCTCGCGCATCACGAACAGGCCCAACTCGCCGCTGGCGCCGAAGCGGTTCTTGATGCCGCGGAGCAGGCGGTGGTCGCCGTGGCGCTCGCCCTCCAGGTAGAGGACGACGTCGACCATGTGCTCCAGGGTGCGCGGCCCGGCGATGGCGCCCTCCTTGGTGACGTGGCCAACCACCAGGACCGGGACGCCGGTGGCCTTGGCGCAGAGGAGCAGCCGGGCGACCGCCTCGCGCACCTGCGAGATGCTGCCGGGCACGCCCGGGACGGCGGTGTCGTACACGGTCTGGATCGAGTCGACCACCGCCAGCGGCGGGCGGGCGGCCTCGATGGTGGCGAGGAGGACGTCGAGGTCGGTCTCGGGCAGCACCGCCACCTCGGCGCTGGCGCAGCCGATTCGCTCCGCCCGCATGGCCAGCTGCGCGGCCGACTCCTCGCCGGTGCAGTAGAGCGCCGGCCGGAGGGGTTCACCGAAGCGGCGCGCGAGCTGCAGGGCGAGGGTGGACTTGCCGATGCCGGGGTCGCCGCCGAGCAGCACCAGCGAACCCGGCACCACTCCCCCGCCGAGGACGCGGTCGCACTCGGGGATGCCACTCGACTGGCGCGTGGCCTCGGAACCGTCGACGGCGTCGAGTGGGCGCGCTCGGGCCGCGATGCCCGCAAGCGCTGCGCCGGACGGACGCACCCTGCCCGCGACCAGCCGCGACGGCTCGGGCCCGGCCGCCTCCTCCAGGGTGTTCCACTCGCCACAGGCGGGGCAGCGTCCCTGCCACTTCGGCGAATCGGCCCCGCAGGCGGTGCAGACGTGGCGGATGCGGGCGGACGGGGCGGTGGGCCGGCGGAGGGGTGCGGTTGCCATGGCGGCAACGGTAGCGAACGCATGTACGTCACGTCAAGGTGTTTCTGTCAAGACACAAGCCTGTGCGCGGCGCCAGCCGCGCGAAACATCCTCGACCGCTGCAAGACCGGGCACCGGCGGCGCGTCCCAACTACCGGAGAGATTTGCCCTCGACACCTGCGGAGGATCGGCAGAACCCATGCCAGCACCAGGCCGCACGCTGACCGCGCTGCTCACCGCCGGCGGCGCCTCCGCGCTGGCCGCGCTCGGCCTCGCCTGCACCACGCTGACGGCAGAGGCGGTCAGCGGCGGCGGATACGACCCCGCGCAGCAGGGCTGCTCCAAGACGGCCGACCGCAACGACAGGCCGCAGAGCACCGAGAAGGGCTGCCACAACGCCACCCTGCAGGTGAACCAGGGGAGCGGCGACTACCGGTCGAAGTGGCACGTGCTGTCGATCAACAGTGACCAGCTGCCCAGCGGGCAGAGCCCGCACGCCGGGTCGGTGGCCGCCGATCCGGGGCGCGGGTCGCGCTACGTGGTGGCCTTCGACACCGGGACGGGCAAGCTCATCCTGGTGGCACCGCTGAACGTCGCCCTCGACCTGGCGACGTGGGCGGCGGGCGGGTTCCAGGGAGCGCCACCGCTTCCCGCGCAGCTGCTCGGAACACCGGGCACGCCGGGTGCGACGCTGACGCAGCACGATGCCAGGCAGCGCAACGTTCTCGACGGTGCGGGCAACCAGCAGGTGTACTTCGGGGCCGACGACAACCTCAACAACGGCGAGCACGACGGGGTCAACCCGACCGACTACGGCGGGCGCGACCGCAGGGTGGCCAACGGGCCATCGGACGGCGGCGCGTTCCAGGCCAACACGCACGTGCAGGGGAATGCCGGCGATCCGCTGTCGCTGCTGGCGAAGAACGTCGATCCCAGCGACATGCACAACCCCCTGCGCGCCGCCGATGCGGGCACCGGGGCCTGTGCCGACGGCCTCTGCGCGGGGGCGGACACGACGCGCCGGCGGGCGTACCGGGGCGGGTGCTCGTCGTGTGCTGACCAGTCGGTCTACAACGACCAGAACTCGACGGCGTGGCGATCGCCGGACTGCAGCGCCGGCGATACGGCGAGCCAGGACAAATGCGGGGCCGGGTGGAAGAACGGGCAGCAGCAGGGGAACATCTACCAGCCCTGGAGCGAAAGGGGCTCGTACTACACCGATCCCGGTGTGTTCGTGTACGAGGATCCGGATCCGCAGGCGTCGCCGGTTGCGAGCAAGGCTGTGCAGTATCCGATGTGTGAGCTGTATGCGGGAACGCAGGGGGTCTGGGTGTGCAGCAGCAGCGTGGTGCCGTCGCCCGGCCTTGCGACCGCCGTTGTCGCCGGCGCGGCCCGTGGCGTGACCAGAGCAGGCGGGTCAGGACATGGTGGGCAGAGCGGGAACGGCGGTGGTGGAAGCGGGACGGTGGCCCCACAGGTCACCGCGGTGTTGCCGCCGAACCAGGCACCAACTGGCACGCCGCTGCTGGCACCGGTGGCGCACGTGTTGCCTCCGCTCCCGGTCCTCGGGAAGTAACTCCCGTGAGGGGATCAGCGGCGGCGGGGGCGAGGCCGTCCGCGCCCGCCGCGTGAACCGCCGGCCGCGACGGGTTCGGGCTCCTCGCCGTCCATGTGGCGGCGCAGCGCGGTGAGGCGGTCGCGGAGGTCGGCGGCGCGTTCGAACTCGAGGTCGCGGGCGGCGCGCTTCATCTCCTTCTCGACATCCTTGGCGAGGCGCAAGAGCTCGTCCGGCGGCAGTCCGGCGGCGTCCTGGAAGGCGGCGGCGCGGCCGATCTGCTCGTCGCGATGGGTCTCCAGGTTGTGGACCGCCTTGACGATCGTCGTCGGCGTGATGCCGTGGGCTTCGTTGTGGGCGACCTGGATGCTGCGGCGGCGGTCGGTCTCGCCGAGGGCCTGGCGCATCGCATCCGATTCGCGGTCGGCGTACATGATCACCTGGCCGTTGATGTTGCGCGCAGCGCGGCCGATGGTCTGGATCAGGGACCGGTAGCCGCGCAGGTAGCCCTCCTTGTCGGCGTCGAGGATGGCGATCAGCGACACCTCGGGGAGGTCGAGGCCCTCGCGCAGCAGGTTGATGCCGACAAGCACGTCGAAAACACCGAGGCGCAGGTCGCGGATGATCTCGACGCGCTCCAGGGTGTCGATGTCGCTGTGCAGGTAGCGGACCCTGACGCCCATCTCGCGCAGGTAGTCGGTGAGGTCCTCGGCCATCTTCTTGGTCAGCGTGGTGATCAGGGTACGCTCACCGGCCTCGGTGCGCAGCCGGATCTCGCGGAGCAGGTCGTCGATCTGCCCCTCGCTGGTGCGCACGCCCACCTGCGGGTCGACGAGGCCGGTGGGACGGATGATCTGCTCGACGACCTTGGACGCGTGCTGCTCCTCGTACGGGCCAGGGGTGGCAGAAACGTAGAGGATCTGGCCGACCATCGAGTCCCACTCCGCGAAGGTGAGCGGGCGGTTGTCCAGCGCCGACGGCAGCCGGAACCCGTACTCGACGAGGGGGATCTTGCGCGAGCGGTCGCCGCCGTACATGGCGCCGATCTGGGGCACGGCGACGTGCGACTCGTCGACGACGATCAGCGCGTCCTCGGGGAGGAAGTCCAAGAGGCAGAAGGGGCGCTCGCCCTCGCCACGGCCGGCGAGGTGGCGCGAGTAGTTCTCGATGCCGGCGCAGGTGCCGGTCTCGCGCATCATCTCCATGTCGAAGGTGGTGCGCTGCTTGAGGCGCTGCGCCTCCAGCAGCCTGCCGTGCGACTCCAGCCACTCGACGCGCTCGATGAGCTCCTGGTCGATGTGCTCGATCGCCGTCATCAGCTGCTCGCGCGGGGTGACGTAGTGCGACGCGGGGAAGACCTGGAAGCTGTCGCGGATGGCCAGGATCTCGCCGGTCAGAGGGTCGAACTCCTTGATCGACTCGACGTCGTCGCCCCAGAACTCGATGCGCGTGGCCACCTCCTCGTACGCGGGCTGCACGTCGACGACATCGCCGCGGACGCGAAACCGGGAGCGGCCGAAGTCCTGGTCGTTTCGCGAGTACTGCAGGTCGGCGAGCTTGCGCAGCACGATGTCGCGGCGGATCGACTCGCCCTTCTTCAGCGACAGCGATTCGCCGAGGTAGTTCTCGGGTGAGCCGATGCCGTAGATGCAGGAGATCGAGGCCACGACGATGACGTCGCGGCGGGTGAGCAGTGCGCGGGTCGCGCTGTTGCGCAGGCGGTCGATCTCCTCGTTGCGCGAGGAATCCTTCTCGATGTAGGTGTCGGTGCGGGGGATGTACGCCTCGGGCTGGTAGTAGTCGTAGTAGGAGACGAAGTACTCGACGGCGTTGTTGGGGAAGAACTCGCGGAACTCGGACCAGAGCTGGGCGGCGAGGGTCTTGTTGGGGGACAGCACCAGGGTGGGACGCTGCTGGCGCTGGATGACGTGGGCGATGGAGAAGGTCTTGCCGCTGCCCGTGACGCCCATGAGGGTCTGCTCTCGAAGGTTTGCGCGGACGCCTGCGTCGAGGGCTTCGATGGCCTTGGGCTGGTCGCCGGCGGGCGTGAAGGGCGCGGCGATCTCGAATTGGGGCATGGGCTGTTGCGAGTCTACCCAGGATCCTGGGTCTTTCAGCCGAGCCCGTTTCGCCGAGCCCCTGGCAACGATCAGGCGGCTGCCAGAGGCACCGGCAGCCCGCCCGGGGTGGGGCGGAGCAGGCGGACGGCCAGCGACGACGCCTGGCGCGTGGCCCAGTCGACGTCGGTGTAGCCGTAGTCGCGATGGTCGGTGCGGGAGAGGTTGAGGACGCCGCGGACGTCGCCGGCGTGGACCGAGAAGGGCACCAGCACGGCGGTTCGCAGCTCGGGGCGGCGCTCGGCGCCGGCGCGGTCGGCGATCAGGGTGGGCTCGCCGGCGAGCAGGGCGCGACCGGCCAGGCTCTGCGAGAGCGGGACGGCGCCGCGGTGGGCCTCGGCGGGGAGGGCCAGGCCGGAGACGGCGGAGAGGCGCAGGGACTCCGTCGAGGGGTCGAGCAGCATCAGGCTCGCGCGGCACGAGAGCGCGGCGTGGCGCACCATGCCGATGGCCGGCTCGAGGTGCAGGATCGTCGACGCCAGGCGCCGCTCCAGGACGGACTCGTTGTAGACGTAGTGGTAGCGCAGGGCGGCCTCGTCCCAGCGGTAGTGGCCGGCGGCGGAGACCGAGGCGGCGCTGCGGCGGGCCCACTCGGTGGGGTCGTCGCGCAGGTAGCAGAGGGCCTGGACCAGCGAGCGGGGGTCGCCCGGCGAGGAGAGCAGGCCGGTGGCGCCGGCGACGTCGCGGACGCCGGGCAGGTTGGAGGCGACCGGCACGGCGCCGACTCGCATGCCCTCGAGCAGCACGATGCCGAAGGCCTCCGCCTTGGTCAGCGAGGGCAGGGCGATGACGTGGGCGCGGCGCAGGACGCGCTCACGGTCGGCGTTGGACACGCGGCCGTGCCAGCGCACGTTGCGCAGGCCGAGGCGGTCGGCGAGGGCGCGCAGCTCCGGCTCCTGGTGGCCGGACCCGCAGATCTCGAAGTCGACGTCGGGCAGCGCCGAGGCGGCGTGGAGCAGCACGTCGACGCCCTTGTAGGGACGCAGCTGTCCGACGAAGGCCACGGTGAAGCGGCGCGCGCGCAGCACCGGCTCGATGTCGTTCTCGTCAGGGGAGGCGCCATGGGGGACGATGCGGACCGAGCGGGCGCCGGCCCGCAGCGCGGCGTCGGCGTACGACGGTGTGCTGACGATGACCCCGTCGGCGGCGCGCATCAGCCGCGCGTGCATCGCGTTGTACATGCCGCAGAGGGGACCGAAACCGCTCAGCTCGATCTCCGAGTGGTGGGTGTACACCAGCGCGGGCCGTCGATCGCGGGGCACCATCCGCCACAGGGCGAGGAAGGCGTCGGAGAAGGAGGGCGCCGGGCCGTGCAGGTTGACCACGTCGTAGCGGCCGAGGTCGCGGGAGAGGGCAGGCCAGTGCCGCACCAGCCCAGTGAGACGGAATTCGCCGACACTCACCCGGCCGACGTCGGCCGCGGTGCAGAGGTCGATCTCATGACCCAGGTCGCTGAGCCCGGCGGTGACGTGCGCGATGGTCTGGGCGATGCCACTCACAACCGGAGGAGCCTCGGTCACGACGGTCAGCGTTCTCATCGAGGCTTGGGTGCTCTCCAGTGTGGTGGTGTGCGGATACGACTCGGAGCCAGGCCATCCGAAAAAGCCCTGCCAGGGCGAACATGACTGCCCGCGTCGCACCCCATGCCGCATCGCGGGATTCCCACGGCTGTAGGGAGAGACGGCCGCTGTCCCCGCCCTCTTGCGCAGCCCGGGTGTGACGAAACGGTGGTGATGAAGGGAGGGAAGAAAGGCTGCGCCGTCAGGGGGGCCCGGCGAGAAGACGGTACAACGCTAGTACCCCGTCTGCGCAAGCGCCCCACGAGTGTGTGCGCAGCACGGCCTCACGGCCCGCTGCGGCGAGGTCGGCGCGTCTGACCGGATCGCTCAGCAGCGCGGCCGCCTCGCGGGCCATCGCGGCCACGTCGCCGGCGGCCACCAGCACGCCGCCGAGCCCCGCCGCGTCGCGCAGCCCGGTGACGTCGTAGGCGACCACCGCGGCGCCCGCCGCCATCGCCTCCAGGGCGACCAGCCCCAGCCCTTCGTAGCGCGAGGGCATCAGCACCACGGCCGCGGCAGCGTATAGCGAGCGCAGCTCCTCGTCGGAGACCGCGCCGCGCACCTCCACCCGACCGCCGGTCATGGCGGCCGCCGCCCGCAGCTCCGCCTCCTGCCGGCCGCGACCCACCACGACGCCACGCGCACCCGGAACGCGCTCGATCACCGCGCGCATCGCGGCAACGGCGTCAAGCGCGCCCTTCTCCGGCTCCAGCCGTCCGGCGAAGAGCAGCAACCTCGGATCGCGCCGTGACTCGCCGAACGCGCCCAGCGCCTCAGCGTCGATCCCGGGTGGGATGACCTGCACGTTGCGGACTCCCATGGCCGAAACGGCGCTGGCCGTCGACGCCGACACCGCGATCACCGCCGACGCCAGCCGGTAGGACCGGCGCTCCAGCGGTGCCAGGGCGCGCCGCGGCGCCAACGAGCCGTACGCCTGCCGGTAGGTGTGGTGCGCCGTGTACACGACCGGCACGGGCAGCCGCCGCGGCAGCAGGACCCCACCGGGGCCGCCCTGCAGGTGCACCACGTCCGGCTGCGGCCGCAGCAGCGGCGATGGATCTCGTGTCAGTGCCAGGGAGAAGTCGAGCGGAGCACGGTGCAGGATGCGCGAGTAGGGGATGGCCTGCGCGCCACGCCCGCTGACGGTGCGCACATCCACGCCCTGCGCCTGCAGCGCGGCGCGCAGCCCGCGGACGTACACGCCCTGCCCGCCCTCGGGTGGGTCGCCGTCGTAGCTGCCGATGACGACGGACAGCGGCGCACCCGTCATCGCTGGCATTTCGGGCAGTACACCGTGGTGCGCCCGCCCACGACCGTGCGCGCCAGGACGGTGCCGCAGCGGAAGCACGGCTGCCAGCCGCGCCCGTACACCTGCAGCTGCTCCTGCATCGAGCCCTGCGCGTTCCAGACGTCGCGATAGTCGTCGACGCTGGAGCCGCGATGGGCGATCGCCTTGTGCAGGATCACCGGAATGGCGTCGTAGATCGCCTGCCGCTCGCGGCGGGTGAGGCGGTGGCAGCGCCGTGTCGGCCGCACACCGGCCAGGTGGCACACCTCGTCGACGTAGATGTTGCCGAGGCCGGCGACACCACCCTGGTCGAGCAGCGCCGCCTTCAGCATCCGCGTGGTGCGTCGCAGGTACGCGTCGAGGTGCGCCGCGGTGAAGCCGGAGGTGAGCGGATCGACGCCAAGCGACGGCAGCACCCGCGCCGCACGCAGCGTCTCGCGCGAGCCCAGCAGGAGCCGGCCGAAGCGGCGCGCGTCGTCGTAGCGCAGCTCGCGGCCGTCGTCGAGCCAGGCGCGCAGGTGAGTGTGCGGTGGCCGCGGCGCCCCGGCGTCGGTGACCAGCAGGTGCCCGGTCATGCCCAGGTGGACGACCAGCTCGTCGCCCGTGTCGAGCGCGCAGAAGATGAACTTCCCGATCCGGCTCACCACCTCGACGCGCGCACCCTGCAGCCCCGCCGCGAACGCCTCCGGCAGCGGGAAGCGGATGACTCCCCCGTGCAGCACGTCGACGCGGGTGATGGTGCGCCCCGCGACGGCGTCGCGCAGGTCCCGCACGACCGTCTCGACCTCGGGCAGCTCGGGCACGCCGGCGCTGGTACTCCCCTACTCCGCCGGCGAGGTCACGACCGCGAGCGTGGTCATGCTGCTCCAGTTCTGGCCAACCTTGACATCGACGTCGAGAGGGACGCTGAGCTCGGCGGCGCCCCCCATCCCCTCGCGCAGCAGCTCGACCAGGCCGTCCAGCTCGGCGCGCGGCGCCTCCAGGACCAGCTCGTCGTGCACCTGGAGGAGCTGGTGCGCCTCCATGCCGCGCTGGTGGAGCAGCGCGTCGACGCGGATCATGGCCAGCTTCATGATGTCGGCGGCGGTGCCCTGGATGGGCATGTTCACCGCCATGCGCTCGGCGGCCTGGCGGATGCCGCGGTTGGCGGCGAGCACGTCGGGGATGTAGCGGCGGCGACCGAAGGTGGTCTCGACGTAGCCCCACTTGCGCACGTGCTCGCGGGTCTTGGCCAGCCACTGCGTCACCGCCGCGAAGTTGGCGAAGTAGCGCTCGATGAAGGCCGCCGAGTCCTCGCGTGACATGCCGGTGTCGCGCGACAGGCCGAACTCCGACAAGCCGTAGACGAGGCCGAAGTTGACCACCTTGGCGTTGCGGCGCATGTCGCGCGTCACCGCCTCGCGGGGGACGCCGTAGACGATCGAGGCGGTGGTGGTGTGGATGTCCTCGCGGCGCTGGAACGCCTCCAGCAGCGCGGGATCCTGGGTGATGTGGGCGAGCACGCGCAATTCGATCTGCGAGTAGTCGGCGCTGACCAGGATGTGTCCCGCGTCGCGGGCGACGAAGGCGGCGCGGATGCGCTGGCCCACCTCGCTGCGCACCGGCACGTTCTGCAGGTTGGGATCGGAGGAGCTGAGCCGCCCCGTCGCCGCGACCGCCTGGCTGTACGAGGTGTGCACGCGGCCGTCGCGCTCCACCAGCTGGGGCAGCGCGTCGATGTAGGTGCTCTTCAGCTTGGTGAGCTGGCGGTGCTCCAGCACCTTCTCCACCATGGGGTGCTCGGTGCGCAGACCTTCGAGGCTGTCGGCGTCGGTGCTGCGTCCCGTCTTGGTGCGGCGCCCGGCGGCGAGGCCGAGGTCGTCGTAGAGGAAGCGGGCCAGCTGCTGGGTGCTGGCGATGTTGAAGGTGTACCCGGCGGAGTCGTAGATCTCGGCTTCCAGGGCGCGGATGCGCTGGTCCAGCTCGGCCTGCAGCGACTCCAGGGTGTCGGGATCGACGGTGATGCCGAGCAGCTCCATCTCGGCGAGCACGTGCGCCAGGGGCAGCTCCATGTCGTCGTGCAGGCGGCGCACGTCGATGGCCTGCATGTCGCGGTCCAGCGCGGCGCGGACGGGGCCCATCAGCGCGGTGGCGATGCCGTAGCACTCCGCCGCCTCCTCGACGCCGAGGTCGGTGGGGCGGCGCGCGCCCCTGCCGGTGCCGAGCACCGTCTCCTCCAGGTCGCAGGAGGCGCCGACCAGGTCGTGCGCCAGCTGCGGCAGCGGTGGCACGCGGGTGCGCTGGTTGAGCAGGTAGGCGGCGAGCAGCAGGTCGAAGTCGAACCCGCGCACCACCGTGCCGCCACGGCGCCAGGCGAGGATCTCGCGCTTGACGTCGTACGCGGTCTTGTGGACCGACTCGTCAGCAAGCAGATCGCGCACGATGGCGACCGTCTCGTCGGCCGCCGAGCCGTCGAGCACCTGGTGCCCGACCGGGATGTACCAGGCGTGCGAGGCATCGTCGAGCGCGGCCAGGGCGACGCCGGCCACGATGCCGTGCCGGGCCGGCTCGTCGACGACGGTGCGCACCGCCACACCGGGCGCGACGCGCAGGTGCTCGGCGACGTCGCGCATCACCGAGGCATCGCGCACGGCCTCCACCGATGCGGCGGCCAGCGCCGGCGCCGGCGACGGTGAACCGTCGAACGACAGCTCACCCTGCCCCGCCTGCGGTGCACTCTGCGCCTGCTGCGAGGCGTACAGCGTGGGTGGCGCGACGGCGGTCGCGGCAGCACCGGCGGCCCCCGCAACCTGCGGCAGCCGCGGCACCAGGCTGCGGAACTCCAGCTCCTCGAACAGCTCGATGACCCGGCCGCGGTCGTAGGAGAGATAGCGCGCCGAGTCGATGTCGAGGGGCACGTCGAGGTTGTCGACGATGGTGGCCATGCGCTTGCTGAGAATGGCCTGGTCGCGATGCTCCTCCAGCGAGCGCCTGACCCTGCCCTCCTTCATCGTCGGGACGGCGTCGAGGATGCTCTCCAGTGGACCGTACTGCTGCACCAGTGACATCGCCGTCTTGTCGCCGATGCCGGGCACGCCGGGGATGTTGTCGCTGGCGTCGCCGCGCAGCGCCTTGAAGTCGACGACCTTGGGCGGGTCGAACCCGTAGCGCTCGAACACCTTGTCGACGTCGTAGACGACGGTGTCGGTGATGCCACGCCGCGTCGCGTAGACGCGCACGTGCGGGGTGACCAGCTGCAGCGCGTCGAGGTCGCCGGTGAGGATGAGCACGTCGAGACCGGCCGCCTCGGCCTTGCGCGACAGCGTGCCGATGACGTCGTCCGCCTCGAAGCCGGGCAGCTCGATGATGGGGATGTTCATCGCCTGCGTCACCTCGCGGCTCCAGGGCATCTGCCGGATCAGCTCCGCCGGCGCGGGCGGGCGCTGCGCCTTGTAGGCGGCGAACTCCTCGTGGCGGAACGTCGGCCCCGGCGGGTCGAAGGCGGCGATGGCGTAGCTGGGGCGATGCTCGCCGAGCACCTTGAGCAGCATCGAGGTGAAGCCGTACACGGCGTTGGTCATCTCGCCGCGGCTGTTGGTCAGCGCCGGCATGGCGAAGAAGGCCCGGAAGACCAGCGCGTGGCCGTCGATGAGCAGGAGGGTTTCGCGCGCCACGACGCGCTATGGTAGCCGCGCATGGCGCCCACTCCCGATTCTCCCCCGCTCCGCGCCGCCGTCCTGGAGATCGACAAGGAGGGGATCGGCTTCGCCGCCGCCCACTTCAGCATCCTGGAGGGCGGCAGCGAGCGCATCCACGGGCACAACTACCGGGTCGCCCTGCGCGCCCGGGGCAGTGTGCGCGGCGACGGCACCGTCGTCGACTTCGCCGCCCTGAAGCAGGCGGTCCGGGCCGAGTGCGACCTGCTCGACCACCGCATGCTCCTGCCCGGCGAGTGCCCGGACGTGGTCATCACGCCGCTCGGGGATGGCCACGTCTCGGTCGCCGAGGGGGTGCGACGCTTCCTGTTCCCGGAGGACGAGGTGTGCGTGCTGCCGGTGCGCAACACCACCTGCGAGTGCCTGGCCGCATACCTGGTGGCGCGGGTGCGGGCGCGCCTCGGGGAGCTGCCGGTGCGGCTGGAGGTGACCGTGGAGGAATCCCCGGGACAGGGGGCCAGCGTCTCCGAGGGCTGACGCGGCTGCCGCGCTCGCCGCGATCCTGTCGCAGGCGGGCGTGCTCAGGCGGCGGCGCTATGATCGTTGCCATGGCCGACCTGATCGAGATGGCCGTGGACAGCATCCGGGTCCACATGCCGACCCACCAGCACGTGGTGATCCTCAAGGAGAAGGAGGCGGAGCGCTACCTCCCCATCTGGATCGGCATCCACGAAGCCAATGCCATCGCACTGAAGATCACCGGGATCACACCCGAGCGGCCCATCACCCACGACCTGCTGGTCAACGTGCTCGGCGCCGTCGACGTCGAGGTGCACCGGGTCGTGGTCACCTCGCTGAGCAACGAGGTCTTCTACGCGCGCATCATCGCCAGCGCCAACGGGCGCAACTTCGACATCGACGCGCGTCCCTCCGACGCCATCGCCGTTGCGGTGCGGGTGGGGGCGCCGATCTTCGTCGCCGACGAGGTGCTCGACAAGGCGGGCGTGCTGCCCGAGAGCGAGCGCGACGGTGAGGGGGCGGAGGGCGAGGTCTCCGAGGAGGACGAGGAGAAGCTGGCCATCTTCCGGGAGATGATCAACTCGATGGATCTCCCCGATCTCGGCGATCAGCCTCGGGCGCCGGAGAGCTAGGGAGCCGGACTGACCGGTCGGTCCGGATCTGCTAGGGCCGCACCGCCCGCGCCGGCAGCACGTTCCACAGCGCCGGATCCTCGAACCCCAGCCTCCACAACGCGACTCCGTGCAGGTGCAGGCTGCCCACCAGGGCCAGCTTCGTCGTCAGGCTCAGCGAATCGTCGAACCAGGTGGTGCTCGACGGGTCATCCCCGTGGTGGATGTACGGCGTCGCCGCGCCGAAGTCGTAGTCCACGCGCCCACCCGGCGCGGCCAGCGCGGTGCGCACCGAGTTCGCGTAGGAGTCGGCGACGGTGTCCCCGGACCCCCAGGCGCGCGCATAGAGCGGCAGCCCCAGCAGCGCCGTCGCGGTGCTGCGCATCTCCCCGAGACTGCCCGCCACGACCTGCTGGTCCCAGGCAAGACCCGCCACCGCGCCGGCACCGGTGAGCGAGGTGTGCTCGTCGTAGGCCATCAAGGTCACCAGGTCGGCGGCAGCGCTGATCCGCGCCAGGTCGTACGCCGCCGAATAGGCGTTGAGGTGCCCCGGCTTGTGCGGCACCACCGCCACGGCCAGCTTGCGCCCCGCACCGTGCAGCGCCTTGCCCAGCGCGTCGACGAGGTCGCTGAGCCGGTCGCGATCCCCGCTGGGCACGCCCTCGATGTCGAGGTGGATGCCGCCGTACCCCTGGGTGGTGGCCAGCTCCACCGCCGAGCTGACCAGGCGGCCGCGGGCGGCCGCGCTCTCCAGCAGGGCGGCGATGCCGGCGCTGTCCGAGGCGTCGTTCTGGATCAGCGGCCAGAGAGGGACGCCGGCGGCCGCGGCCGTGGCCACGGCGGGCTGGTCTGGCGTGCCGGTGACGGTGCCGTCCGAGCCGACCTGCAGCCCGGTGGGGCTGGCCACCGAGATGCGCGCCGCGTGGGCGGCCAGCGACGCCCGCGATGCCGCGGTGCCGACGGTGAAGGCGACCACCACCGGCTGCGGCGCGCCCGCCGCCGGCGCCGGCACCACCGCACGCCGCAGGGCGCCCGGCGCCACGGGGGCCAGCGACACGCTGAGCGCCGCGGCAAGGTGCGAACCGCGCGCCGTGGCCACGGTGGCCGGCAGGCTGAACGACCCTCCGGGAGCGGTGGGCCAGGCGGCGGTCACATGGGAGTCGTCGCTCCAGGTCACCGCCGGTCCCGGTGGGAGGGCCGCCTCCACCGAGGGCCTGTCGGGGGCGAACTGGAAGGCGAGGTCGAGCACGGTGCCGGCGGTGTCGGAGTGGACCGCCGCCTGCGCCCCGGCCGGCGGCACGACATGAAAGGTGAGGGTCTGGGCGCCGCGACCGCTGATGTCGAGCCCGAGCGAGTGCGCCGAGCCGAGCGGCAGCGGCTTGACCGACCCGGTGAAGGCGCCCTGCCCGGCGGCGGCCAGGGCCAGCGCGGCACCGTCGAGGGTGGCGTGGACGTCGCCCGGCGCCGCCGAGGTGCTGAGGCGCAGGTCGAGCGTGGGCGGCACGTCGGACTGGCCGTCGACCAGCGCTGTCCCGCCCGCGGTGACGACCACGATGCCGGACCCCGACCCGGACGGCTGCGGCGAGGTGGCCGCCTCGGAGCAGCCCGCGAGAGCTGCGGATGCGGTCACGGTCAGCGCCAGGAATCCCCGCGCCGACCGGAGCGGACGCCGTGTGCCCCGCGGGCGCACGCCGGTGCGCGGAAGTGCCGGCCGCATGGCTCGACAGTCTAGGAGACGTCGATCGTCAGCACCGCCTCGATCGCGGGCGAGTCGCCGCTACCCGGCAGGCCGGATGGGACCAGGGCGATCAGCCGCAGCACCGTCCCGCGCGCCACGCCGGCGGGGATCTGGATGACCTGGACGGGCAGCGACCCGGATGCGGACGAGGTGGGCTGGGCGACCGCCAGGGGCTGGAGCACTGCGTAGGGGGCGAAGGCCGCCGCCTGCTGTGGTGTCAGCGCCTCACGGGTCACCGGGGACACGCTCGACGCGCTGCCCCCACCCATGTCGGCGGACACCCCACCGCCGGTCGCTCCCGGGGCGGCTGCGCCCGCGGCGGCCGGCGAGTCGCCGAGCCGGCCCGGCACGACCGCCACCGCGCCCAGGGTGTGCATCGACACGCAGGGCACCACGGCCGCATGCGACCCCGACGACGTGGTCAGCGCCGCGTAGACGAGCACCTGCGATCCCGGCGCGTAGTGGTTGCCGGTGGTCGCCAGCACCAGCTCCTGCCCGGGGCGCTGCGGGGTGGCAACGCTGACCCGGTTGGCGAATCCGGGCGGCGTCCCCGAGGTGCCCGGCTTGGCGGTGGTGACCGCCAGCGGCAGGGGGCAGGTGCCCACGTGCACCGCCGGCAGTGCGCCCGCCGCCGCGCCGCCCGCCGCGCCGAACTGGGCATTGGGCGCCGACGCGGCGCTGGTCGCGTTCGCCGACGGCCCCCCGCCGTGCCCGTGGACCACGAGCACCACCGCCGCGACCCCGGCGAGCCCCATCAGCGACGCGCCCACCGCCGGCGTCATCCGGCTGCGCACCAGGGCAGGCATCCCGGCAAGGCCGCGCCCCAACCGGCCGCGCTCGGCCACCGGGGGCGTCGCCGGCAGCACCACCCGCACCGGCATCTGCGCCGCCGGCAGGGCGCGCACCGCCGCCATGGCCACGCGGAATTCAGCGGCCGCGGTGGCGCACTGCTCGCAGTCGCCGAGGTGCTGGTCGTAGCGGCGCCGCTCCGCCGCATCCAGGGCATCGTCGTACGCAGCCGAGAAGAGCTCGTCGACGTGCCGCGCGCCCATCAGCCCTGCCCCTCCGCGGCAAACAGCACGGTCGAGCGGCGCAGGTGTCCGGCGAGCTGGAGCCGGGCCCGGCTGAGCCGCGACTTCACCGTCCCCAGGGGCAGGTGCAGCACCTCGGCAATCTCCTCGTAGGAGAGGTCGTTGACGTCGCGGAGCACCACGGCGACGCGGTAGTCGACGGGCAGCGCCAGCAGCGCCGCGCGGATGGCGGCGGCGCGCTCGCGGGCCTCGGCGGCGGCCTCGGGGCCGGCGTCCTGCGAGGGCAGTTCCAGCACCTTGCCGTCGCGATCCTCCAGCGGCGACGCCGGCTTGCGAACCGAGCGCCGCTGCACGTCGCGGCAGGCGTTGACCGCGACGCGGAAGAGCCAGCCGCGCACCGACACGCCGCGCAGTTTGGGCAGGTTCATGTAGGCACGCAGGAAGGTCTCCTGAACAACGTCGGCCGCGTCCGCCGGGGTTCCGAGCAGGCGCAGGGCCATGGTGTACAGATCGTCCTGATGGCGCTCGACGAGAGAGGTGAAGGCGGCCGAGTCGCCCTGGCGGGCTTGCTCCAGGAGCAGCTCGTCGTCCATCTGCGGAACAGTACGCGGCGGCGGCCCGCGAAGTTCCCGTCCTCGACGCGGCCGGGATCCGGGTAAGCTCCGTTGCTGGGCCGGTGTGGCGGAACGGTAGACGCGGTGGTCTCAAAAACCATTGGGGGCAACCCCGTGTGGGTTCGAATCCCACCGCCGGCACCAGCCTGCGAGCGTGCCGATCCGGGCTGCTGACGAGCCTGTGGCGACCGTCGCGCACCGGCGACATTCATCTTTACCTCCCTTTACCCCGTTCTGGCCAGGTTGCCGAGATACTCGGGCGGAGCCACCCACCACCCACCAGACGGAGCCAGGGAGAAACATGTTCATGAGCCGACGACGCCCGCACCTGCGGATGCTGCTGGCAACCACCGCATTCGCACTGCCCGTCGCCGCCGGCGGCAGCCTGGCCATGGCCGCGACGGCCTCGGCGCAGCTGGTTCCCCCGATGCTCATCCTGCCCATCGGCCAGGGCGGCCCGCCGTCGCTGGCCGGCACCACCCTGCACGGCAGCGAGGGCCTGGCGCCGAGCAAGCCCTGGACCGTGGCGACGGTGACCTACAACGGCCCCACGACGCTGGAGAACATCAGCATCGACTGGGGCGACGGCACGTCCGACCCGGTGTCCGGCTTGACGCCCGGCAGCACCAGCATCACCGGCAGCCACGCGTACAGCGAGGCGGGCACCTACACCGTGACCGTCACCGCCGACGCGCTGTCGCTGTTCATCTTCTCCACCACGCCCGAGGTGGCTGCGCCCAGGTTCAACCCGCTGCCGGGGCTGCCGCTGTCGACGACGTCCACGGTCACCGTCAGCGACGACGTGGAGCTGAAGGGCGTGGGCACCCAGGTCGTGCCCAGCGGCGCGTTCACCGGTACGGTCGCCAGGGGCAAGGACGACAGCCCCGGCGCACCGCTGAGCGATCTCAGCGCAGTCATCAACTGGGGCGACTCGACCACCTCCGACGCGGCCTGCAGCAGCACCTGCCTCACCTCCACGGCCTCGGGCTTCGACGTCGCCACCTCACACAGGTACGGCAAGGCCGGGCTCTACCGGGTGACCACCACCCTCAGCGACGAGACGGCGCTGCTCGAGGACCACGCCACCTCGTGGATCTTCGTGCCCGTGACCGCCGCGACGGTGAGCGCGGTCGAGGGCGCCACCTTCAACGGGCCGGTCGGCTCGCTGCCGGCACCGCCCAAGAACAGCGACGACCTGGCCGCGGCCAGCGTGAAGATCCCCGTGCTGCAGACGCTCACCCCCACCGTCGACTGGGGTGACGGCAGCCCGGCGACGCCCGGCGTCCTGGGCGGCGACGGCACCGTGACCGGCAGCCACACCTACACCGACGAGGGCACCTACACGGTGACCGTCAGCGCCGACAAGCTGGCGGCGGTCAACCCCGGGGTCGCCACCGCGGCGCCCAAGCTGCCGTACCTGGCCACCAGCACGGCGACCGTTGCGGACGCGGCCCTGCTCGCCAGCGGTGGCACCTTCACAGCGACCGTCAACAGGCCGTTCGGCAGCACCCTCGCCCATCTCAGCGACGGCGACCCGGGGGCCACGCTCGGCGCCCTCAGCGCCGGCATCGACTGGGGCGACGGCTCGACGAGCGCGGCCACCCTGGCCGGCAACGCCGTCAGCGGCTTCGACGGCGGCGGGTCGCACACCTACACCACCAGCGGCGTCAAGCACGGCGTCGTCCACTTCTCCGACAAGGGTGGGCAGGTCGCCCAGGCACCCTTCACCGTCACCGTCGGGGCCGCGCCCGCCGGCAGCGTGCTGGGGGTGAGCACCGGGATCGGCGTCCCCAACACCGGCGCCGACCTTCCCGTCGGGCAGGGCCTGCTGCTCATCGGCGGCGGCCTCGGCCTGGCGGTGCTGGGCTTCCGCCGCCGCTCGACGGACCGGTAAGCGACACCGCGTTTTCAATCACGACAGCAACGAGAGCCGCCGGTCGCGCAGACCGGCGGCTCAACGCGTTTGCGCAGATTGCGCACATGACAGCATTGCGATTCTGATTCGTGAAAGATGTGACAAACTCGCCAACTTCCGCTACAATGCAGTCAGACGATTCGACCGCTCCACTTCGCAACTGAGGAGCACCCGAATCGTCCGGGCAGACGGTCGTCATCGTGCCGCAGGGGCGGCGCGCGCAATTCCAGAGAGGGGCGCGCGCCGTGGCGCGATGTCGACCGAGACAGACAAATTTCAACCGGGGGCAGCGACACAATGCGAGTGCTCACCGTCGTCACGGAGGCACCGCCGGTCCGCAGCGGCATCGCGCAAACGGTGCAGCAGATCGGCAACCGTCTCGAAGAGCGTGGCCACGTCGTCTCGATGATCACCGCGGCCGAGGTTGGCCGGGTGTCGTTCGGCGAGGTGCGCCTGACCGGCCTGGCCCGCCACTGGCGGAGCATCCGCCGGCAGGTGCTCGAGGCCGACGTGGTCAACCTGCACGGCCCGGCACCGTCCTTCTCGGACGCCTTCCTCGCCCTGTGGCGAACCATCCCGCGCAAGCGCCGCCCGCAGCTCGTCTACACCCACCACTGCGAGATCGACCTGCCGTCCGTCGGCGGCATCTGCAGCGCCTACGCCCGGGCCCACTGGCGGCTGGCCCGTGCCGCCAGCCACGTCGTCGTCAGCACCGAGTCCTACCGCCGCGCGGCCGAGGAGCACGGCGCTCGCGAGGTCTCGGTGGTCGCCCACGGCCTGCCCGACAAGGCCATGCCGCGGCTGCCCAAGGGCCCGCGCTTCACCGTCGCCTTCGTCGGCCAGCTGCGCCCCTACAAGGGCGCCGACGTGCTGCTGCGCGCGGCCGCCGACCTGCCCGACGTCGACTTCGTGATCATCGGCGGCGGCCACCAGGAGGTCGCGCTGAAGACCCTGGCGGGCGAGCTCGGACTCCAGAACGTGCGCTGGCTGGGCGCCGCGAGCGACGCCGAGCGCGACGACGCGCTGGCCCGCTCGCACGTCATCTGCCTGCCCTCGCTGACCAAGGCCGAGGCCTTCGGCATCGTGCTCCTGGAGGGCATGCACGCCGGCGCGGTGCCGGTCGCCTCCGACCTGCCCGGCGTCAGCGACGTGGCCGGCTCCACCGGACTGCTCTGCACCCCGGGCGAGCCGCGCTCGCTGGTGCAGGCGCTGGTCCAGCTCCGCGACGACCCCAACGACTGGCGGCAGCGCAGCTGGCTCTCCAAGCGCGTCGCCGCCCGCTACCAGTGGGCCGCGGCGGCGCGGTCGTACGAGCAGAT
Source organism: Candidatus Dormiibacterota bacterium (assembly GCA_035995545.1). Classification (GTDB taxonomy): domain Bacteria; phylum Chloroflexota; class Dormibacteria; order Aeolococcales; family Aeolococcaceae; genus DASRDZ01. The sequence continues at coordinate 641,928 of DASYKI010000016.1, read as the reverse complement.
CTTCGCCACCTGCATCGGCGCGTCGCTGGCACCCGATCCCGAGCTGCTGCCACTGCAGGGCATGGGCCGCGTGCTGCGCCGGCGCACCGACGCGGTGCCCGCCGGGCACCTGGCACCGGTGCTGCCACTGCGGCCGGCCCTGCTCACCCCGATGCAGCGGGCGATCTGGCCGGAGCCCGCCACGGAGGCGCAGGGAGCGTAGCTCTCCCGCACGGCAGGCAGGGCCCCTGGGCACGACGGGGATGGCATGATGCGCGGCGTGCCAGTGCTACACCAGCTCGCGGTGATCCAGATCAACGTGGATCCCGCGCTCCACATCGGGCCCTTCAGCGTGCACTGGTACGGCGTCATGTACGCCGTCGCCTTCTGGGCTGGATGGAAGTTCGCGGTGACGCCGTTCCTCACCGCGCGCGGGTTCACCCGTGGCGAGATCGACCGGATGATCACCTGGGTGATCGTCTTCGGCCTGCTCGGGGGCAGGCTGTACTACGTCCTGCAGAGCGACCTGCTCTGGTACCTCACCCATCCGCAGCACATCCTCGCGGTGTGGGAGGGGGGGATGGCCTTCTTCGGGGCGATCATCAGCGGGTTGGGCACGTGCTACGTGCTGGCGCGGCGCAAGGGGTACCCGTTCTGGCCGGTGTTCGACGCGGCGGTGCTGTTTGCGGTGGTGGGGCAGCCGATCGGGCGGATCGGCAACGTCATCAACGGGGACATCCTCGGCTACCAGAGCAACCTCCCCTGGGCGACCCAGTACCTCAACCCCAACGCCGTGCTGCAGGCGGGCTACGACCACTTCCACGCCTACCAGCCCGCGGCGGTCTACGAGGCACTCGGCACCATCCTCATCGGAGTTGTGCTCTACGCACTGCTGCGGCGTCGCGTGCCCTCGGGTGTGCTGGCCATCGCGTACGTCTCGCTGTATGCGGTGTCGCAGCTCGGCATCTTCTTCCTGCGCGGCAGCGAGCCAACCATCTTCCTGGGGCTCAAGCAGGGTCAGTGGACGGCGATCGGCATGCTGCTCATCGGTGTGCCGGCGATGATCTGGATCTGGAGCCGGACGCGTGATTCGGGAAGGATCGAGCCGAAACCCGCGGAGGCGGTGGCGGTCGGCGAGGCGACTGCGTGAGGGGACGCGCCGTCGCGCTCCTGGGACTCCTGCTGGCAGCCTGCTCGCCTTCTCCGTCGACAGCGACGAACACTGCGGCTCCGCACTCAGCGTCGCCACCACCCTCTCACAGTGGGGTTGGGACACCACAGGGGTCTCCGCAGGGATTGTCGTCGCCGACCGCCACCCCCGTCCAGGAACCGCCGGGCGTGATCCTGCTGGTGCTGGAGAATCACGAGTACAGCAGCGTCATCGGCAATGCGGACGCGCCGGCGCTGAATGCGCTGGCGCAGCGGTACGGCCTGGCCACGCAGTCGTATGCGATCCGGCATCCCAGTCTGCCGAACTACCTGGCGCTGATCGCGGGGAGCACCATGGGGATCACCAGTGACTGCACCGGCTGCAACGTGGAGGGCACGACGATTGCCGACCAGATGGTCGGCAGCGGGCGGAGCTGGGCCGGCTACATGGAGGACATGCCGTCGGCGTGCTGGAACGGCGCGGCCGTGGACGACAGCTACGGCAAGAAGCACAACCCGTTCATGTACTTCGACCACATTCGAGCGGACGCGGCGATGTGCGCGCACGACCAGCCGTTCACGGGGTTCTACGCGGCGCTGGACTCGGGCAGCCTGCCGGCGTTCAGCTTTGTCACGCCCAACCAGTGCCACGACGGGCACAGCTGCCCGCTTGCGCAGAGCGACGCCTGGGTCAAGGGCTTCAGCGACCGGGTGATCGGGTCGTCGTGGTTCGCGCGAGGCGGCGTGCTCATCGTCACCTACGACGACGGCTCGGGTGGGGCGGGGTGCTGCCAGGGTGCGGCGGGTGGACACATCGCCACCTGGGTGGTGTCGCGCATGACGCCGCCGGGCGCGCGGCTCGACACTTCCGTCGATCACGCCGGCGTGCTGCGCACCGTCGAGCTGCTCTACGGGCTGCCGCCGCTGGGCGACGCCGCCTGCACCTGCAGCGGCAACCTGCTGCCCCTGCTCGGGCGCTGACGCAGCGGGCGGGGGCCCGGGCGGCCCAACCTATACTGGATTGATGCACTCGATCGCGCAGGCCATCTCGAGCCTCATCGGGATCTACACGTTTCTGATCGTGGCGCGGGTGGCGCTGTCGTGGTTTCCCGGCATCGACCCGTGGAACCCGCTGGTGCGCTTCCTGCGCGCCATCGTCGATCCCGTCCTCCTCCCCTTCCGGCGCATCATGCCGACGTTCGGCGGCATCGACTTCTCGCCACTGCTGGCCATCATCGTGCTGGGCTGGCTGGCACGGTTCGTGGCCACGCTGGGAGCGGGCTTCGACCCCGCCTACGAGATCGGGTACGCGCTGTCGCAGATCGTGCTGACGGTGCTCATCGTCTTCAGCGTGGTGGTGCTGCTGCGGGTGATCGTGTCGATGTTCCACGCCGATCCGTGGCACCCGGTGGTGCAGATGATCCGGGCGATGTCGACCCCGCTGACCCGGCCGTTCGCCTCGGTGGTGCCGCGCTCGCGCAGCGTCGACCTGGCGGCGGTGGCGGCTCTGGTCACGTACGTGGTGCTGTACTTCGTCGCCAAGGCCGTGCTGAGCGTCTGGGTCAGAGGCCTGTAGCCGGGCCCGGTTTCTGCCATCCGCGCAGGATGGCCGGCACATCCCGCGTGTCGCGTACTGTCGCGTCGACGCCAAGCGCACGATAGCGCTCCATCTCCGCGTCGTCGCCGACGAGGATGCAGCGCACCGCGATGGCGGCGGGTCGCTCGCCGCGCCAGCGACGCACCAGCTCCCAGTCGTCGCGCACGTCGCCGACGTAGACGACGCTCAGCGCAGCGCAGAGGTGCTCCACTGCGTCGAGGCAGGCGGGATCGGGCTTGCGCACCATGTCGCCGGTGACGATGTGGCAGAGCCGGTCGCGCTGCCAGCCCAGCCGCAGCAGCGCGGCGTCCAGCTCGCGAGGGGTGCGCCCGGTGATCAGCGCCACCGCGCGTGCACCGGCGGCGCGCAGCTCGTCGGGAAACCCGGGGCCCACCATGGCGCGCTCCCGGTTGATCAGGCCATCCTCGGCAGCAACCGGATCGCTGCGGTCACCGGCACCGGAACCCCAGTAGAGCTCGTCGAACACGCGCAGCACGTCGCGCCCCGTGATCCGCGGCAGGTCGGGCGACACGGTGCGCAGCGCGGGCAGACCGCCGCCGGCCGCCTCCGCTTCGCGCGCTATGAGGTGTGCGTCGTCGCCGCGGCCGCCGGCGCCGATCGCGGTCAGCGCGATGCTGAGGTCGACGTCGTCGTTGAACCCGCCGGCCCGCTTGAAGACGGCGACGTCCTCCGGCGCCGGATGCCACGGCTGCGGCACGCCGAGGCGGCGCTGCATCTCCACCGTTGTGGCGCGCACAACTTCGCGAAACGACTCGCGCACGTCGACGAGCACGCCGTCGACGTCGAGGGCGACGGTGTCGACGGCGAACGCGGCGTCGAGATCGGCGCGCAGCCAGGCGCCGTCAGGCGGGCGCCGGCTCACGAACGGCGAGCGGCGGTGCGGCGTCCCTCTGTCGGGGGGAGACTGCCCCGCCCGCCCTGGCGCTCGGGCGCCTTGTCGCGGCGAACCTCGAGGCGGAAGGCGTGCGGGCCCAGCAGCGCCTCGACGTCGCGCAGCAGGGCGGGGCTGGGGTCGACGCCGAAGTCGCCGGCGAGGGAGACGTCGACGACGCGGTCCGGCTCCTCGATGTGGAGGATCACCGGGGTGTCGCCGGCCTGGCGGTTCATGGCGTCGCGCAGCGGCCCGAGCAGGTGCAGCTGGCGGGAGGTCATGGACAGGTGCACGGTGCGGTTGTGGCGCCAGGCGGCGAGACGCGCGTCGTCATACGCGTACACCGCCTCGGCGATGATGGTCGGCGCCTCGGGCTCGCCGCGCTCCTCGTCGGCAGTGCCGCCGCCGCTGCCGCTGCCGGTGGTCAACCGGGTGCGCGAGGCCTCGACCTTGCCGCGCACGACCACGATCTTGTCCGGGCGCAGCACCTCGACGCACTCCTCGAAGGTGCGCGCGAACACCACCACCTCGCAGGAGCCGCTCATGTCCTCGAGCTGGAGCACGGCCATCTTCTGCCCCGTGGTGCTGCGCTTGGGGATGAAGGCACGCACGTCGCGCAGTGCGCCACCCACCTGCACCACGCAGCCGTCCAGATGCGCACCCAGCTCGCCGAGCGCGGTGTCGGTGCGGCTGCGCAGCTCCTCCTCGACGCGGCGCAGCGGGTGGTCGCTCAGGTACATGCCGAGGAACTCCTTCTCCCACACCAGGCGCTCGTCCTGCGAGGTCGGCGCCACGCTGGGCAGCTGGAGGTCGACGGTGAGCGTCGCCGCGCTGTCCTCCTCGGCGGCGGGACCGCCGAACAGCGACGTCTGGCCGGACTCGCGCTCGCGCCGCACCTGGGCGACGCGGTCGAGCACCTGGTCGACCACGGCGAGCAGCGCGGCGCGCTCGCCGAGACAGTCGCACGCTCCGCTGCGGATCAGGGCTTCGAGGACGCGGCGGTTCATGTCGCGCGAGCCGACGCGCTCGCAGAGGTCGAGCAGCGAGGCGAAGGGGCCGCCCTCGGCGCGCGCCTCCAGCACGGCGTCGATCACCTTCTCGCCGACGTTCTTGATGTGGTGCAGCCCGTAGAGGATCTCGCGCTTCTCGAGGTCGCCGACGGAGAAGCCGCCGATGCTGCGGTTGACGTCGGGCGGGCGCACGTCGAGCCCGCGGGCGCGCGAGTCGAGGATGGTCTGCTTGAGCTTGTCGAAGTCGCCGCCGCGGCTGTTGAGCAGCGCGGCCATGTACTCCAGCGGATAGTTGGCCTTGAGGTACGCCGTCTGGTAGGCGACAAGCGAGTAGCAGATGCTGTGCGACTTGTTGAATCCGTACCCGGCGAAGAAGGCGATGAGGTCGAAGAGCTGGCCGGCCACCTCCTCGTCGGTGCCGTTCTCGACCGAGCCGCGCAGGAACTGCTCGCGCTGCTTGGCCATCTTGACCTTGTCCTTCTTGCCCATCGCGGAGCGGAGGATGTCGGCCTCGGCGAGGCTGAACCCGGCCACCGCCTGGGCGATGCGCATCACCTGTTCCTGGTAGACGATGGTGCCGAAGGTCTCGGCCAGGATGGGGTGGAGCTTTTCTGCCAGGCCTGGCAGATAGTCGATGGCATCCTCGCCGCGCTTGCGCCGCATGTAGATGTCGATGACGCCGCCCTCGATGGGGCCCGGGCGGTTGAGCGCGTTGGCGACGCTGAGGTCGTCCAGCGTCTGCGGCTGCATGTCGATGAGGATCTTCTTGGCGCCCGACCCCTCGAACTGGAAGATGCCGTGGGTGTCGGCGCGGCTGAACAGCGCATACGTCTGCTCGTCGTCGAGGGGCAGGTTGTCGACGTCGATCTCGACGCCGCGCGCCTGGCGGACGAAATCGACCGCCTCCTCGATGATGGTCAGGTTGGACAGGCCGAGGAAGTCCATCTTGAGCAGGCCGATCTTCTGCACCCCGTTCATGTCGAACTGGGTGACGATCGACTCGCGGTCCGACGTGGAGCGCTGCAGCGGCACGATGTTGGCAAGCGGCTCGGGCGCGATGACCACGCCCGCCGCGTGCGTCGAGGCGTTGCGGCAGATGCCCTCCAGGCGCCTGGCGTTGTCGATCACCTGCTTGGCCCAGGGCTCGTTGTCGTACACGTCGCGCAGCTCGCGGCTCTTGTCCAGCGCCTGCTGCAGGGTGATGCCGACCTCCTGCGGGATCAGCTTGGCGAGGCGGTCGACCTCGGCGAGCGGCGCGTCGAGGACGCGGCCGACGTCGCGAATGGCGCCACGGGCGGCCATGGTGCCGAAGGTGATGATCTGCGCCACCCGGTCCGACCCGTACTTCTGCTGCACGTAGGCGAGCACGCGGTCGCGGCGGCGGTCGTCGAAGTCGCAGTCGATGTCGGGCATCGACACGCGCTCGCGGTTGAGGAAGCGCTCGAAGAGCAGGTTGTACTTCAGCGGGTCGAGGTTGGTGATCTCCAGCACGTAGGCGACCAGCGACCCCGCCGCGCTGCCGCGCCCCGGCCCTACCTTGACGCCGTCGCAGCGCGCTGCGCGCATGAAGTCCCAGACGATGAGGAAGTAGGCCGCGAAGCCGGTCTCCTCGATGACGTCGAGCTCCATGCGCAGCCGCTCCCACGCCTCCTGGGTCGGCTCGGCAAAGCGCCGCCGCAGCCCCTCCTCGCAGAGGTGGCGCAGGTACGACGCCGCGTCCATGCCCTCGGGGATCGGCTCGTAGCGCGGCAGCAGCGTCTGGCCCAGCTGCATCTCGACGTTGCAGCGCTCGGCGACGTACAGCGTGTTGCTCGCCGCCTCGCCATATTGCGCGAAGCGCGTGCGCATCTCGTCGCCGCCGGCGACGTAGAAGCTGGGCCCGTGGAACCTGAACCGCTTCTCGTCCTGGCGGCGCGCACCCGTCTGCAGGCAGAGCAGGATGTCGTGCGCCTCGGCGTCCTCGCTGCGGATGTAGTGCGAGTCGTTGGTGCAGACCATGGGCAGGCCGGTGCGCCGGGCGATCTCGACAAGACCCTCGCGGATCACCGTCTCCTCGGGGATGCCGTGGTCCTGCACCTCGAGGAAGTAGTTGTCCGGCCCGAAGATCTCCATGTGCTGCCGGGCCACCGACTCGGCCGCGTCCATGTCGCCCCTGAGGATCGCCTGCGGCAGCTCACCGCCGATGCATGCGCTCAGGCAGATCAGCCCCTCGCTGTGCTGCGCGAGCAGCTCCTTGTCGATGCGCGGCTTGTAGTAGTAGCCCTCGAGGTGCGACTTGCTGACCAGGGTGACCAGGTTGCGGTAGCCGGTGTTGTCGCGGGCGATGAGGATGAGGTGGTTGGGGTCGCGGTCGGCGCGCCCCTCCTTGTCCTGCCGCGAGCGCGGCGCCATGTACGTCTCGCAGCCGATGATCGGCTTGACCCCGGCGCTCGTCGCCGCCGCCACGAACTCGACAGCCCCGTAGAGCACCCCGTGGTCGGTGATGCTGACCGCCGGCTGCCCCAGCCGCTTGGCCTCCCCCACCAGCTCCTCGATGCGCGCCGCGCCGTCGAGCAGGGAGTACTCGGTGTGGGTGTGGAGGTGGACGAAGGGATCGTCTGCGGCGGCGGGCAGGGGCTCGGCTACGGAGGGATCGGAGGCCATGGATCTCCCAAGGAAGGGTGCTCTGCAGCGGGGCGCCGAACAAGTGTACGCGCGCGCAGACGGCGTGTGGCGACCTCTGCGGCCACCAGTTTGAGGGCTGCGCAGGGATTCCTGGGCGGCAACCGTTACATCATTTGATGTAGCATTGCCCGCCGCCACGGAGATGCCGCCCATGACCACCCTGAGCCCCGCGTCCACCCCGCCCGCGAGCACGGCGGAACCCCGCACCCGGGAGGTGCGCGTCGCCATCGTGGGCAGCGGCTTCAGCGGGCTCGGCATGGCCATCCAGCTGCGCCGCCAGGGCGCCGACGACTTCGTGGTCCTGGAGCGCGCCGGCGACGTGGGCGGCACCTGGCGCGACAACACCTATCCCGGCTGCGCCTGCGACGTGCCGTCGCACCTCTACTCGTTCTCCTTCGAGCCCAACCCCCGCTGGACACGCAGCTTCTCGCCGCGGGCGGAGATCTGGGACTACCTGCGCCACTGCGCGCGCAAGTACGGCGTGCTGCCGCACATCCGCTTCAACCACGAGCTGCGCGAGGCGTGCTGGGACGAATCGCGCAAGCGCTGGATCGTCGAGACCAGCGGCGGCACCTACGTCGCCCAGGTGCTGGTCGCCGCCACCGGCGCGCTCAGCGAGCCCAAGACGCCACCGCTGCCGGGGCTGGAGAACTTCCGCGGCACCGTGTTCCACTCGGCGCGCTGGAACCACGACCACGACCTGCGCGGCCGCCGCGTCGCCGTGGTCGGCACCGGTGCGTCGGCGATCCAGTTCGTGCCGCGCATCCGGCCGCAGGTCGCGCATCTCGACGTCTACCAGCGCACCGCCGCCTGGATCATGCCGCATCCCGACCGACCGCTCCGTCGGTGGGAGCGCCGGATCTATTCGGCGCTGCCGGCGCTGCAGCTGCTGATGCGCGGGGGCATCTACTGGGCGCGCGAGACCTTCGTGATCGGGTTCATGCGCAACCGCATGCGCCTGGCCGAGCGCATCGCCCGGCGCCACCTCACCGAGCAGGTGCCCGACCCCACCCTGCGCCGCAAGCTGACCCCCGACTACACCATCGGCTGCAAGCGCATCCTGCTCTCCGACGACTTCTACCCCGCGCTGCAGCAGCCCAACGTCGAGCTGGTCACCGCCGGCATCCGGGAGGTGCGCGAGCACTCCATCGTCGCCGAGGACGGTGTCGAGCGCGAGGCGGACACGATCATCTTCGGCACCGGCTTCCAGGTCACCGAGATGCCCGTCGCCTCGCACATCGTCGGGCGCGAGGGCGTGCGCCTGGCCGACGTGTGGCAGGGCAGCCCGCAGGCGCTGCTCGGCGCCGCCATCACCGGATTCCCCAACTTCTTCATGATGCTCGGCCCCAACACCGGGCTCGGCCACACCTCGCAGATCGTGATGATCGAGGGCCAGATCAAGTACATCGCCGGCGCCCTGGGCACGATGCGGTCGCGTGGCGCCGCGGTGCTGGAGGCGCTCCCCTTTGCGCAGGCGGCGTTCAACGACGAGGTGCAGCGCCGCCTGCAGCCCACCGTCTGGAACTCCGGCGGCTGCCGCTCCTGGTACCTCGACCGCAACGGGCGCAACAGCACCCTGTGGCCGGGGTCGACCTGGAGCTTCCGGAACCGCACCCGGCGCTTCGACCCGGGGAGCTTCCGGCTGGGCTGATCGCCACCGCATCGTCACCGCGGCTCGGGAACCCTGGCGGGCACCGCGGCGTCTTGGGGGCATGACCAACTCACACCGCCGTACCAAGCTCCTGGTCGTCGCCGCGATCACCGCCGCCGTCGCGCTCGGCGCGGGGGTGGCCGGCGGTGTGGCCGCCATCGTGTCGCGATCCTCCGCGCAGAGTGGACCGAGCGGCGCTCAGCTCTTCTTTCCGATGGCCGGGCCGGGTACGGGGAGTACTGCCGGGACGGGGCCGGGACAGGGGATCAGCAGCGGCTCGACCGGCCAGAGCATGGCCATGCCCGCGCCGGCCATCGGCGCGAGCGACAGCGTGGCCATGGGGATGCCCGCGATGACGCAGGCAGGTCCCGCCGCTTCGTATGGCATGAACTCGCCGGTGTCTCCCGGCGGATGGTGTGGCGGGCCGAGCAGCGTCCCGCCGCCGGGCCCCGGTGTCACCGCCACCGGCGTGGCCCAGGTCGCCCTGGGAGGGGGCACCTCGGTGACGGCGGAGACGCTCAACCTGGGCGTCTCCTCGTCCCCCGGCGCAACCGACCTGGCCAGCGCGTTCAACGACGTGCAGACGCGGCTCGCCGCGGTGCGCGACGCCATCCGCAAGGCGGGCGTCCCCGACACGCAGATCACCCAGCAGAACCTCAGCGCCTGGGGCAACGGCGGACCCAAGGTGACCAACGTGCAGGTCAACGGCGGGCTCACGGTGACCGTCACCGACGCGACGCTGGCCGACCGGGCGATGCGTGCCGCCGTCGACGCGGGTGCGAGCAGCGTCAACCTCTACGCCTCCGGCGGCGCCTCCACCACGACGCCCGACACCCAGAAGCTGCAGGACGCCGTCAAGAAGGCGACCGACGAGGCGCACACGATGGCGCAGTCGCAGGCGCAGGCCGCGGGCGTGCAACTCGGTGCGCTGCAGTCGTCGGTGGTGCAGCAGCCGTCGATCTGCCCGTGGCAGGCGGGAGGGCCGGTGATGGTCGCGGCGGTGACCCTGACCTACGCCGTCAGGTAGACCGCCGCAGCGACACCACCGACTCGACGTGGTGGGTCTGCGGGAACATGTCGACGAGGTCGAAGCGCTCCACCGTGTATGGGCCGGAGGTGGCCAGAACGTGGAGGTCGCGGGCCAGGGTGGCGGGGTCGCAGGACACGTAGACGACGCGCGGCGGACCGGCCAGGGCCAGCCAGCCGGTGACGCCGCCCTCACACCCCGCGCGTGGCGGGTCGAGCACCACGGCGTCGACGGCGCCCTCCCCCGCCACCTGCGCCAGCGCCGTCTCCACCGGCGCGCAGACGTAGCGCACCACGTCGTCGACGCCGTTCATGCGGGCGTTGAGCCGGCCCATGTGGACGGCGACGGGGTTCTCCTCGATGCACACGACCTCGCCGGCGGTCTCGGCGAGCGCGGTGCTGAGCACGCCGATGCCGGCGTACCCGTCGACGATGCGCTGCCCGGTGACGTCTCCGAGCGCCGACAGTGCCAGCGTGTAGAGCACGTCCATCTGCTCCTGGTTGACCTGGATGAACGACTCCGGCATCACCCGGAACATGTGGCCGCGCCAGTGCAGCGTGGTCGACTCCGTATTCCAATGCAGGTCGGGGGGCAGGGTGCGCGCGGCATCGTCGACCGCGGCCACCGAGAGGGCGCGCCGCGGCTTGCCGCGCACCAGCAGCTCACGCCCGTCGTCGCCGGCGGTGAGGTGCACCACGGTGAGCTTCTCGTCGCCACTCTCGCGCACCGCCTGGCGCAGCGCGGGCAAGGAGCGAGCGATGCTGTCGTGGTGGATCAGGCAATCCTCGACCGCGATCGAGCTCCACGAGCGCGGCCGGTTGAAGCCAAGGCCCGCGTCACGCACACCGCCGGCACCGGGCACGACGTGGAACTCGCCGCGACGCCGGTAGCGCCAGGGATCCGCCATGCGGTGCACGCGCACCTCGGGCAACGTCACCTGCTGCCGCCGCATGGCGTCGAGCACGATGTCGCGCTTGAGGTGGAGCTGGTGCGAGTAGTCGACGTGCTGCAGCTGGCACCCGCCGCAGTCGGGCACGTAGGGACACGGCGGCGCGACGCGATGCGGCGACGCCTCGAGCAGTGACACCACCCTGCCGTACCACAGCTTCTTGCGCCGGAACCTCAGCTCGACGACGGCCAGCTCGCCGGGAATGGCGCCGTCGACGAAGATGACCTCACCCTCGTCGCTGCGGGCGATGCAGGCGCCGCCGTGCACCATGTCGCCGAGGCGCAGGGTGAGCCGGTCACCCTTGGCACGCGGCGGCGGCGCGGGGCGGGCCTCAGCCTCCGATGCGCTCACGGAGCAGCGCGTTGACCATCTTGGCGTCGGCACGGCCGCGCGTCGCCTTCATCACCTGGCCGACAAGGGATCCCAGGGCCTGCTCCTTGCCGCCGCGGAAGTCGGCAACCGCCTTGAGGTTGGCGGCGATGACCTCGCCGACCACCGTACCGAGCTCGCCCGCGTCGTTCACCTGTCCCAGCCCGCGCTCGCTCACCACCGCCAGGGGATCGCCACCGGGGATGTAGAGCTCGTCGAGCAATTCCTTGGCGGTGGTGCCGTTGATGGTGCCGGTGTCGACCAGGCGCAGCAGCGCCGCCAGCCCGGCGACGCCCAGCCCGCTGCGGTGCAGCGGCACGTGGTGCGCGTTGGCCAGGCGGGCGACGTCGCCGATCTGCCAGTTGGCGGCAAGCTTGGCAGGAACTCCGGCGCTGACCAGCCCCTCGTAGACGTCGGCGTCCTCACGCGAGGCGATCAGGATGGCGGCCTCGTAGGCGCTCAGCCCGTACTGCGACTCGAAGCGGCGCCGGCGCGCGTCGGGCAGCTCGGACAGGCGCCCCCGCACGCGCTCGACGTAGGCGCTGTCGAGCTGCAGCGGTGGCAGGTCGGGCTCGGGGAAGTAGCGGTAGTCGTGCGCCTGCTCCTTGCTGCGCTGCGACACGGTGCGGCCCTCGGTCTCGATCCACCCGCGCGTCTCCTGCACCAGGGTGCCGCCGCTCTGCAGCACCTGGAGCTGGCGCGCGATCTCGTAGTCGAGGGCGCGGTGCACGGCGCGGAACGAGTTCATGTTCTTGATCTCGACCTTGGTGCCGAACTCGCTCGCCCCCGCGCGGCGCAGCGAGACGTTCGCATCGCAGCGCAGCGAGCCGCGTTCCATCGAGCCGTCGTTGACGCCGATGTACATCAGCACCTGGCGCAGCCGGGTGACGTACTCGCGCGCCTCCTCGGCGGTGCGCAGGTCAGGCTCGCCGACGATCTCCATCAGCGGCACACCGGCGCGATTGAGGTCGACCAGCGACGACGTCGCCTCGTGGATGAGGTCGCCGGCGTGCTTGAGGGTGCCGGTGTCCTCCTCGAGGTGCACGCGGGTGACGCCGGCGCGCACCGTGCGGCCGTCCACGGCGAACTCGAGAAACCCGTTGCGCGACAGGGGCAGATCGTACTGCGAGATCTGGTAGCCCTTGGGAAGGTCGGGGTAGAAGTAGTTCTTGCGGTCGAACTTGGTGAAGGGGGGGATCTCGCAGTTGAGCGCCAGCGCGGTGAGCACCGTCTTCTCCACCGCCTCGCGGTTCATCACCGGCAGGGTGCCGGGCAGGCCGAGGCACACCGGGCACACGTTGCTGTTCGGCGGCGCGTCGAAGTACGCGGTGGAGCAGCCGCAGAACATCTTGCTGCGGGTCAGCAGCTGGGCGTGCACCTCGAGGCCGATCACCGCCTCGTAGCCGGTACCCTCGAGGCCGCGCGACTCGACCTGCTGCGTGGTCATGCGCTCATGCCGCCGCCGCCTCGGCCACCATCGGGGACCGCAGCGCGGTGACGCCGCTCGCCTGCTCGTACGCATGGGCGACGCGCAGGACGCGCGCGTCCTGGAAGCGCGGACCGATCACCTGCAGGCCGACGGGCAGCCCCTCGGAGAGGCCGCACGGGAGGGAGATCCCGGGCAGCCCGGCGAGGTTCACCGGGATGGTGAGCACGTCGCAGAGGTACATCGCCAGTGGATCCTCGCGCGCGCCCTGGGTGAACGCCACGGTCGGCGACGTCGGACACACAAGGGCGTCGACCTGCTCGAAGACTCGCGCGAACTCGCCGGCGATGACGGTGCGCACCTTCTGCGCCTTGCGGTAGTAGGCGTCGTAGTAGCCGCTGCTCAACGCGTACGTGCCCAGCATGATGCGGCGCTTCACCTCGGGGCCGAAGCCCGCGCCGCGCGTGGCCAGGTAGCTGCGCAGCAGGCTGGCCTCCTCGCTCCGCTTGCCGAAGCGGACGCCGTCGAAGCGGGCCAGGTTGGAGGAGCACTCCGCCGGGGCGAGGATGTAGTAGGTGCTCAACCCCGCGTCGGTGCTGGGCAGCGACACCTCTTCGATGGACGCGCCCAGCGAGCGCAGCGTCTCGATCGCCTCCTCGACGCGTGCGCGCACGCCGGGCTCCAGGCCCTCGGCGAAGTACTCGCTCGGCACGCCCAGGCGCATCCCGGCGACGCCCTCGTGCAGCGTCTCCAGGGGGTCCTCCACGGCGGCCGTCGAGGACGTGCTGTCCAGCGGGTCGTGCCCGGCGATGGCGCGGTAGACGTGCGCAGTGTCCTCGACCGTGTTGGTGAACGGCCCGATCTGGTCCAGCGACGATGCGAAGGCGATCAGCCCGTAGCGCGACACCCGGCCGTAGGTGGGCTTGAACCCCACCGTGCCGGTGAGCGCCGCCGGCTGCCGGATGGAGCCGCCGGTGTCGCTGCCCAGCGAGTACGGGACAACCCCGGCAGCAACCGACGCCGCGCTGCCGCCGCTGCTGCCGCCGGGCACGCGCTCCACGTCCCAGGGGTTGCCCACCGGACCGTACGCCGAGTTCTCGTTGGACGAGCCCATGGCGAACTCGTCGCAGTTGGTCTTGCCCACCACCACCGCGCCCTGGTCGAGCAGGCGCTGCACCGCAGTTCCGGTATAGGGTGGCAGGAACCCTTCGATGATCAGCGACGACGCGGTGGTGGCGACGCCGTCGAGGCAGAGCACGTCCTTGAGCGCCACCGGGATGCCGCACAGCACCGGCGCGGCCGCGCCCTCGCGCTGGATGCGCTCGTCGGCGGCGCGCGCCTGGCGCTCGGCGAGCTCGTCGGTGCGCGCCAGGAACGCGTTGATGCGCGAATCGGTGCGCTCGCGATGGGCGATCGCCTCGCTCAGCAACTGCACCGCGGTGACGCGACCCTCCCGCAACGCCGCGGCCATCGCGGTGATGGTGCTTCCCACCCAGCGCTCAGCCATGCGCGCTCACTCCTGGATCGCGCCGACGCGGAAGTATCCGTCGTCGCGATCGGGCGCGTTGGCCAGGGCGCGTTCGCTGCCGATCGACTCCCGCGGCTCGTCCTCGCGCCACACGTTGACCAGCCCACCCACCTGCGCCGTCTCCTCGACGGACGACGTGTCCACCTCGTTGAGCCTGCCGATGGCGTCGAGGATGGCGTCGAGCTGGTGCCGGTAGCGCTCCAGCTCGTCGTCGCTCAGTCCCAGCCGGGCGAGCATGGCGACGTGGGCGACGTCGTCGCGGGAGAGGGTCATGCGGGCCATTATCGGCCGCCCGCCGCGAAGGCCGCGCCGTGAGCAACGCAAACCCTCGCTACAACGGCAGCCAGGTGAGCACCTTCTGCTCCGTCTCACCGAAACCGGCGCGGCGGTAGGCGGCCATGGCCGCGGGGTTGTCGTCGCGGGTCCAGACGCAGGCGAAGGTGACCTGGCGCTCGCGGAAGAGCTGCATCGCCTCGCGCAGCAGCATGCCGGCGATCCCCCGCCCCCGCGCCGCGGGGTCGACGTACAGCTCGGCGACCTCTCCCTCCAGCCCGGTGCCGGGATCGAAGAGCACGCACCAGCACACGCCCAGCACGTCCCCCGCAGCGTCGCGGGCGATGAAGATCCGGTTCTCGCCGGAGAAATCGCCCCGCAGCGGGGGCATGCCGCGGTCGATCTGCTCGCGCGTCTGTCGCGGGTGGTCGTACTTGTCCTGCTCCTCGAGGGCGAGGTCGACGAGCAGGCGGCGCACACCGGGGTCGTCCTGTTCCCCCAGCGCCTCGACGCGGATGTCCTCGGGCATGCAGCCCGGCAGGCTAGCAGGGCCCGCTAGGGGATGACGACTGACACCGTGACGGTCAGCCTCGACGGCTGCGACCGGTCGAGACATGAGGGCACGCCACTCAGCGAGTGCCGGAGGACGTGGCCCGGCCAGGTGAGAGACAGCGCCGCGGGGGTCGGCCCGGCACACCAGTTGCTCCACTCCAGGGCCACCGTTCCCTGCAGACTGAGCTTGCTCGGGTTGCCGTCGATCCTCAGCGGGACCCCGTGGCTGTCGGCGAGCTCTGCCGCAGCAACCTCGGCGCAGCCAGTCTGCGGCACATCGACGGTGATGCGGACGGCACCATCGCCGCGCCGCAGGTCGACGACGGTCGGCGTCGCGGAGGAGGCGGCACAGGGAACCATCGCGGCGGGCGGTGGCGGCGACGCGGCGGAGGGCCGCGACACCGGCACGGGCGTCGGCACCGGCTCGACCGGCCCACCTCGCTGCGTCCAGGCGGTGCCGTCCCACACCCAGGTGTCGGCGGTCATCCCTCTGCCGCCCACGGAGCCGCCGAACAGCACCACCTGGTGGCGGGCGTCGTCGCCGCTGAGCGCGGGGGCGCTCCGGTACCTGAGGCGCGGTGTGGCCGGGTGCGTGGCCGGCCGCGACCCGGCGCCGGTCACCGTGCTGCCGTGCTGGAAGGAGAGCCAGCCGCCTGGAGCGGTGGCCAGCAGGCTGGGGAACCCCAGCTTCTGCATCGGCGAAGGGTCCTTGGTCCAGGACCTCCCGTCCCATGTCCAGCGGACGGGGTCGGATGCGAGCACCGTGCACTGGAGCGTCGAAGCGGCCGACCCCGCGCCGCCGGCGGCGCCCGCCGCCATGCCAGCCGACGTGCACGACGGCGTCGAGGCGGTGACCAGCATGAGCTTGCCGATGCTGGCGTCGTAGGCGATCGAGGGCGTGACCAGGGCCCCCGCCGGCCGGTTGGCCCCGGCGACGGCCGCCCAGTCGGACCCGGTCCACGTCCAGGTGCCGTACTCGTAGTCCTCGGACGTAAACGGCGCCTGCACCGGCACCGGGATCGCCGCGGGACCGTGCCCGGCAGAGATCACCGGCAGCGGCCGCGCGCTCCCCGCCAGTGGCGATGTGCCCGGCGACGTCACCGGCCCGGCGGGCACACCGACGGGCCAGGGCGCCAGCAACGTGGACACGGAACCCTGCATCCCCGGCGGCACCTTCGCCAGCGGGGCCACCAAGACGAGCTGGCCCGTGGCGGGATCGGCGGCCATCCCCGCCAGCGCCATCTGCCCGATCCCCTGCGGCGAGTGCGGCGGCGACTCCGGCCGCCAGGTGGTGCCGTCCCACGTCCAGGTGTCGTTCTCCGCGCCGCGATCCGGCATCCCGCCGAAGAGCACCATGCGGCCCGTGCTCTTGTCGTAGCCCATCGTCGCGCCGGCACGCGCCGCCGGTGCAACTGCCGTGTGCTGCCGACGCCACGTCGAGCCGTCCCAGGTCCAGGTGTCGTCGAGCGATCCGGACCCGCCGCGGCCGCCGAACATGACCACGACGCCCAGGTTGGGGTCGTACGCCATCGCCGCCTGAGCTCGCGCCGGTGGATTGCCCGGCGTCCCGGCCAGCGTCGAGGTGAAGTGCGCCCGGAGCTGCACCGCGCCCGCCACGCCGAGCACCGCGACCGGCAGCACCAGCGCCGCCGCCAGGGGACGCAGCCGCCGCTCCCCGCGCGAACCGATCAGCGCCGCGACCAGCGCCCGCCCGGCGCGACGCCCCGGTCCGCCGCGCACTGCCTCCGCCCCCGCACCGCCGCGCCCGGATACCCACCGACCCCGCAGCGACTGCGGCGCATCGACGGTCGCGAACAGGTCGGCCAGCCGCCGCTCGTCGGCGTCGAGATCGCTCATCGCTCGGTTCCCTCCAGGGCGGTGCGCACCTTGAGCAGGGCGCGATGGGTCGCCGTCCGCGCCGCCTGCTCGCTCGTCCCCAGCACGGCGGCGATCTCCGCGAAGCTCAGCCCCGCGGCGACGCGCAGCCCGACCAGCTCGCGGTCGCGCCGCCCCAGGCCGGCCACGGCGGCCAGCGCCGCGCGCAGCTCGGCACGAAGCTGGGCGACGGTCTCGACGTCGGCGCCCGTCCCGCTGCCATCGCCGCCCGCAGGGCGCAGCCGCCCCAGCAGGGAGGCGCCACGCCGCCTGCGCCGGTGGTGGTCGACCGCGGCGTTGCGGGCGATGCGGAAGATCCAGCGGCGCACCCCGGTGGGGTCCTCGTCGCCGAAGGTGTCCCAGGCGGCGTAGGCGCTGCTGAAGGTCTCGGCGGCGGCGTCCTCGGCGGCGCAGGGGTCGCCGAGACGGGCCAGGCAGTAGCGATAGACGGCGGGCGCGTGCGCCTCGTACACGTCGGCAAATGGGGCGGCGGCCACCCGGGTCTGCTCCCTCTCGTCCTTCCTGATCGGCAGGACCGCAGCGGTCCCACCGTTGCCGGCAATCATGCACCCAACAACGCAGACGGTGCCCGGATGTGACAGATGGCGGGCTACACTCCGCGGCGGCAGCGTCCCCGAACCCCATCCGGAGGCAGCACCCGTGATCGTGACCACCACCGAGAACATTCCCGGCTACCGGGTCACCCAGGTGCTCGGGCTCATCTTCGGGCTCACCGTGCGCAGCCGCGGCGTGGGCGGCAACGTGGCCGCGGGGCTGAAGAGCCTGGTCGGTGGCGAGATCCGTTCGTACACCAAGCTGCTCGAGGACGCGCGCCGCGAGGCCATCGACCGCCTCGTCGAGAACGCCACCGCGGCGGGCGCCAACGCGGTGGTGATGATGCGCTTCGACTCGTCGGAGATGGGCCAGACGATGAGCGAGATCGTCGCCTACGGCACCGGCGTCGTCGTCCAGCCCGCGCAGTAGGGCGACAGCAAGCACCTTTCGGGCTGTGCCGCGATCGTTACCGGTCGTGTGGGGGTCCTCACGGACCCACTGCTAGCGTGCCTCTCGTTCGGTTCGAGCTACGGAGGTGCGCAGTGGGCGCCGCCATCACAGGTCCGGCGCCGCGGCGCGCCACCTTCTCGCTGCGCCACGGCAGGCTGCTGCTGCGCGCGGCGGCGCTCAGTGTCTGCGCCGTCGCCCTGTGGTCCTTCGTCGTCGCCCCGCTGCTGGGCCACTTCACCGGGCGCTTCGAGGACTTCTCCGCGTACACGGCCGCCGCCCGCGACATGGCCGCCGGGCACTCCCCGTACGCCTCCTTCGACGGCAGCGTCTCGGTGGTGATGACCGGCTTCGACTACCCGCCCTTCGCGGCCGTGCTGGTGCGCCCGCTGGCGCTGCTCGGCGACCACGCGGCCATGGTCCTGTGGCTGTGGGTGTCGCTGGCCTGCACCATCGCCGGCGCGCTGATCGTGGCCCGGACCGCGCTGCCGGAGTCGTGGCCGCGCACCGACATCGCCCTCCTCGCGGCGCTCGCCTTCGCGCCCGCCACCTACAACTATTGGCACGGGCAGATGAACCCGGTGATCTTCCTGCTGCTCGCACTCGCCTTCAGGTCGTGGGTGCGGGGACGCGAGCTGAGCTGCGGCGTGCTGCTGGGGCTGGCGGCGGGCGTCAAGCTGGCCCCCGCGGTGCTCGTCATCGTGCTGCTGCGGCGCCACTGGTGGCGTGGCGCGGCGGCGATGGTGGCGACCGGGGTGGCCTCGGTGGGCGCCGCCGCTCTCGTCATCGGCGTGGGCGGAGTGCGCACCTTCCTCGACACCGTGCTGCCGGCGCTCACCCGCGAGACGGGATGGATCTACAACCAGTCGCTGGGCGGGCTGCTCAGCCGCGCCACCGACACCAGCGTGCTGTCGGTCGGCGGTGGCTCGGCGCTGCTGCACATCTTCGTGCTCGCCGGGGCGGCGGTGCTGCTCGGCGTCGCGGCGTGGAGCGTGCGACCGGGGGCGCGCCCGGCGGCCGAACGCGGCGCCGAGTTCGGGCTCGGCGTGTCGGCGATGCTGCTGGCGGGCTCGATCGCCTGGTACCCACACTTCACCCATGCACTGATTCCGCTGGCGGCGGGAGCCGGGCTGGTCGCCGCGCGCGGCTGGCGCGTCGAGCGACGGCTGGGTCTGGCGCTGGTGGGGGTGGTCGCCGTCTTCGGGCTGGTGGTGCCGATGGTGCTCGCCGGAATCGACATGCAAACCTTGCAGAGCGCCCATGGCAGCGCGCTGTGGTGGCCGTTCCTGCAGCTCTTCTCGCTGCCCTGTGCGGCCGTGCTGCTGCTGCTGGCCACACAGGCGCGCTCGCTGAGGACAATCGACAGGTGGACATCCTCCGCCTGATCAACCCGACCAACGCGGCCGGCCTCGTCGTGCTCATCGTGCTGATCTCGCTCGGCGCCCTGGCGGCGATGTTGCGCTGGGAGCGGTACCGGCCGCGGCACCGGCCGCTCAACCCACTGCCGACGGCCGAGGTGTTCATCGACCCGACCACGCATCGGCGACTGCGCGTCTGGGTGGACCCCGTGACCGGCGCCCGCGAGTATCGCGACGAGCCGGACTGGAGCACGACGGCGCTGCCGCCGCTGGAGCGGCCGGGGCTGATACTTCCGCGGCAGCCGGAGCCGCCACGGCTGCCGGGGCCGTCTGACGATGCAGATCGGGGGGCGTGAAAACTCGCCTGCCGCGCGGGAAGGTGGTAGACCGTGAGGATGGACGCCGCCGAGCTCTTCCGCCGGTGGATGCGCCACAGCCCCGGCAGCGGCGTGGACGGCGCCGAGGAGATGCTGGAGCGGCTGCACAAGGGCGGGGTGCGCGACGAGCGGGTGCTGGCGGCGATGGCCACCATTCCCCGCGAGGACTTCGTCGAGCCGGCCCAGCGCGGCGACGCCTACGCCGACCGCGCCCTGGGGATCGGGCACGGCCAGACCATCTCGCAGCCCCTCATGGTGGCCCTGCTGGTGCAGGCGCTGGAGCTCACCCCCGGCGACCGCGTCCTCGACGTCGGCACGGGCTCGGGCTACCAGGCCGCGGTGATCGCCGCCAGCGGGGCCAGCGTGGTCAGCATCGAGCGCATTCCCGAGCTGGCCGAGATTGCCCGGCGCCGCCTGGCGGCGCTCGACCTCGACGTGACCATCGTCGAGGGCGACGGCAGCCTCGGCTACGCCGCCGCGGCGCCCTACCAGGCCATCGCGGTGGGCGCGGCCGCCCCCAAGGTGCCGCCCACCCTCGCCGAGCAGCTCACACCCGACGGGCGGCTGGTCGTCCCGGTGGCGGTCGGCGGCGACGGCGAGCAGCTCATCCGGGTGCGCCGCCACGGCGAGCTCTACACCTCCGAGGACCTGGGGCCCTGCCGGTTCGTGCCTCTCGTGGGCGCGGAGGGTTACCCGGACGAGGAGTGAGAGGCCGGCGTGCCTGCGCCCACGAGGGCACTCACGTCGTCGTGCGGCGTGACGCAGGGCTTGCCAGGGGCGTGTCGGTAGACGATGCCGCCGCGGTCGTCGACGACCACCGACGACGATGACACCGTGCCGTATTCGTCGAGGTGCACGCAGGCGGCGTCGACGCCGTCGCGACCGGGCACGCCGTGGTCGCGCAGCAGGTCCTCCATGGCGGCGAGCAGCGCGCCGCCGTCGCGATGGGCGCGCGCCGCGTCGTGGAAGCGGGTGCTCAGCGCGTCGACCTTGGCATGGCTGCGGTCGTCCACGTCGAAGACGGTGAGGACGTGCAGTCCGGGCTCCAGCACGCGCACCCGCAGCCCGTCGGTGTCCGCCTCGGCCACCACCGCGCATTCGGGTGACATGTAGAGCGCGTTGAACGGGTTGTACGCCTCGGGATCGAGGGAGTCGAGCAGCGCGTGCGCCGCCGCGTCGTCCGCCGTATCGAGCAAAGCGATCGGCAGCTCACCGCGCGAGCGCCGCTGCGGATCGCGCGTGCTGGCGCGCCGGTTGGTCACCGCGGCCACGACCCCGTCGCCGCGGACCGCCATCCAGGTGCCACCGGCAAGCTGGTCCGACCCGCCCGCCACCACCGGATGCGAGCGCAGCAGGTGCGGCGGCAGGCTGGGACGCTGCAGGTACTCGTCACGATTGGCCGCAACCACCACCGGCGCCCCGGCGACGTGCTGGAAGGCGAGCAGGATGGTGCACATGGCGGCAGCACTGAGCCTACTCGGCGACGCGGCGCACGCGCCCCCGCGAGGCGCTCAGGCCCCGCCCGGCCGCTCCACGTGGGTCATGCCGTCGAGCGGCGGCAGCGAGGCCAGCGGCACCCGGAACATGCGCACCACCGGCCCCCCGGCGCGGCGCTCCTCGATCGAGTCCTCGGCGCTCTCCCCGAACAGGCCGTGCAGCACCCGGCGGGTCTGTCCCTCCTCGGGCGCCTCGTTCATGCCCAGGTGCGAGATGGTCACCGCGTAGGAATCGGCACCGTCGGGGGTGTTGGGGTAGCGGCTGCGGGTCAGGCTGACGCGCAGGTCGAGGTCGGGCAGGTCGACCTGGTGGCGGCCGCCCTCGTGCTCGGCGGGCGGGTTGAGAAAATCCTCGTCGGCGCGCTGGCGCAGCTCGTGGAGGACGGCGTCGGCGGAGAGGCCCTCGCCTCCGTGGATTCCCATGCCCGCCAGCCTAGCGCGCCGGCACGGGCGACATGTGCACGACGTTTAGGATGGTCCCCTCGCACGGTATCCGGGAGGGTGGCGGCCACCCCATCCGATGATCGCGGCCGCTGCTGATTCCTGACAAACGGAGGCGAAAACCCATGGCCAAGACCGTCGGTATCGATCTCGGCACCACCAACAGCGTGGTGGCCGTGATGGAGGGAGGCGAACCCGTCGTCATCCCCAACGCCGAAGGTGGTCGTACCACGCCCTCCGTCGTCGCCTTCACCCGCACCGGGGAGCGTCTGGTCGGCACCCTGGCCCGCCGCCAGGCCGCCGTCAACCCCGACAACACCGTCTACTCCATCAAGCGCTTCATGGGCCGCCTCCTCAGCGAGGTCGGTGACGAGCGCGCCCAGGTCCCCTACAAGGTGATCGAGGGCAAGGACGGTCGCGTCGAGGTCGAGGTCGCCGGGGAGCGCCACACTCCCGAGCAGATCTCCGCGATGATCCTGCAGAAGCTGAAGGCAGACGCGGAGGCCTACCTCGGCGAGAAGGTGACCGACGCGGTCATCACCGTTCCCGCCTACTTCAACGACGCGCAGCGCCAGGCCACCAAGAACGCCGGCCAGATCGCCGGGCTGACCGTGCTGCGCATCATCAACGAGCCCACCGCCGCCGCGCTGGCCTACGGGCTCGACAAGAAGAGCAACGAGAAGATTCTCGTCTTCGACCTCGGCGGCGGCACCTTCGACGTCTCGGTTCTCGAGGTGGGAGAAGGGGTTTTCGAGGTCAAGGCGACCAACGGCGACACCCACCTCGGTGGCGACGACTACGACCGTCGCATCGTCGACTGGCTCGCCGACGAGTTCAAGCGCGACCAGGGCATCGACCTGCGCAGTGACCGCCAGGCGTTGCAGCGACTCACCGAGGCGGCCGAGAAGGCCAAGATCGAGCTGTCGCAGCGCCAGGAGACCGAGGTCAACCTGCCCTTCATCACCGCCGACGCCTCGGGTCCCAAGCACCTGGCGATGTCGATCACGCGCTCCAAGTTCGAGCAGCTCACCGCCGACCTCACCGACCGCACCCGCAAGCCGTTCCACGACGCGCTGCGGGACGCGGGCATGCAGCCCAACGAGCTCGACGAGGTCATCCTCGTCGGCGGCTCGACGCGCATGCCGGTGATCCAGGCGCTGGTCAAGGAGCTGACCGGCAAGGAGCCGCACCGCGGCGTCAACCCGGACGAGGTGGTCGCCATCGGCGCCGCCATCCAGGCGGGCGTGCTGCGCGGCGAGGTCAAGGACGTCCTGCTGCTGGACGTGACCCCGCTGTCGCTCGGCATCATGACCGAGGGCGAGGTCAACACCAAGCTCATCGAGCGCAACACCACGATTCCCACGGCGAAGACGCAGGTGTTCTCGACGGCGTCGGACAACCAGCCGTCGGTGGAGATCGTCGTCCTCCAGGGCGAGCGTCCCATGGCGCGCGACAACCGCACCCTGGGCACGTTCAGCCTCGACGGCATTCCCCCGGCACCGCGCGGCCTGCCGCAGATCGAGGTCACCTTCGACATCGACGCCAACGGCATCCTCAACGTCGCCGCCAAGGACCGCGGCACCGGCAAGGAGAACAAGGTCACCATCACCGGGTCGACGACGCTCCAGAAGGAGGAGGTCGACCGCATGGTGAAGGAGGCCGAGGCCAACGCCGAGGAGGACCGCAAGCGCGCCGAGGCCGTGGAGGTCCGCAACCACGCGGAATCGCTCGCCTACCAGGCGGAGAAGTCGCTCACCGACGCGGGCGACAAGGTGCCCGCCGACGTGCGCAGCGACGTCGAGGGCAAGGTGAAGGCGGTGCGCGATGCCATCGCGGCCAACGACAGCGACGCCATCAAGAAGGCGCACGACGACCTGCAGGGCAGCATCCAGAAGATCGGCGAAGCCGTGTACGCGCAGTCGGGTCCGGCTGCGGGTGGCGCCGATGCCGGCGGTGACGCCGGTGGTGCCGCCCCGGGTGGCGGAGCCCCGCACGGCGGTGCGGGCCACAAGCCCGACGAGGACGTGGTCGACGCCGAGTACAAGGAAGTCTGAGCCGGGTCTGAACATCGAGCGGCGGGCCGGAGGCAACCCTCCGGTCCGTCGCTTTTTTTGTGCCCGTGTTCCGGTCAGGACTGGCGGATGGTCTCTCCGGGTCGCAGGCGCTCCTGCACGGCGCCGAGGTAGGTCTGCACCGACGCGGTGTCGGTCTGCGACTGCGTGAACGCCTCCGCGCGCTGCGCCGAGTCGGCAGGGGTGGCGCCGCCGACGTCCACGAGGTGGGCGACGTGGGCGAAGCCGGCCGACGTGTCGCTGGGTGTGGCGTTTGCTGCCTGGGCCGTGTGGATGGTGTCGGGCGGAACACCGAGGACGTCCGCCACGGAGGTGAACGGCGGGTCGTCGTCGGGCGGGCAGCCGGTGGACTGCGCGGGGTCTGGCAGCGTCTGCGGGCAGTCGCTGCGTGGCGTGTCGCGGCTCAGCACGGTGGCCAGCGACGCGCCGTCGTGCAGCTCGCGTCCATCGCGCGCGGTGAACGGGCCGCCCAGGTCCCAGAGTGCGCCCAGGGTCGAGAGCACCGTGCTGTGGTCGTGGACGCGGTGGTCGACCAGGTTGCGCTCGGTGAACGGTGAGACGAGCACGGCGGGAACGCGGACGCCGTAGCGGTCGAACTGGAAGCCGAACTGTTCGTTGTCGTCGTTGGTGGTCGCGTCGCCGGGTGGCGGCGCCTGGGGCGGTGGGACGTGGTCCCAGAAGCCGCCGTGCTCGTCCCAGGTGACGATCAGGGCGCAGTCGTCCCAGACCCCGTGGTTGCGCAGCTTCTCGTAGACCGCCTTGAGCAGCCACTCGCCGCGGGTGACGTCGTCGAGGGCATGCTGCGAGGTGCCGCCGCGGTAGGTGTCGTTGAGGAAGTCGCCGTAGCTCGGCTCGATGAACACGTAGGCGCGGTCGTGGGTGAGCACGTCATCGAGCAGCTTGTCGATGTCCTTCATCTCGCGACGGTGGTCGGTGTCCCAGAACTCGTGCATGCCCTCCATGGCGAAGCACTGGGGCAGCCAGGATCCGGAGAGCACCGCCCAGTAGATGCCCTTGCCCTCCAGGCGCTGGAAGACGTGGCCGTTCTGGAACTTGAAGGATCGCAGCCGGTAGCTGGTCGCCATCGAGAGCGCCGAGGGACTGTGGTCGAGACCGCCCGACGACGCGGCGTGGACGAAGAAGCGGTTGGGCCAGGTGGGGCCCGGCATCGAGGAGAACCACGCGTCGCACACCACGAACTCGCTGGCCAGCGCGTGCAGCACCGGCAGGTGCTGTGCGCTGACGAAGCACTTGATGGCGTCGCAGGGATCGGCATCCTGGGGACTGCCGTGCTTGGCGATCTCCTTGGTGTAGTTGGCGACGAAGCCGGTGTTGGTGGGGTCCGGGTAGGTCAGCCTGCTGGTCGTGGGCGGCAGCTGGTCGGGGCCGACCAGCTGCTCGTACACGTCGGCGAAGTTGTGCGTCGGGCCGACGGGCAGGCAGAACCTGGCGTCGCCGATGGCGTCGCAGCGCCTGCCCCTGTACTCGTTGAAGGCGCCGGCGTTGGCGCCCGGTTGCAGGCCGTCGACCTGCGTCGGGCTGCCCGTGTTGGCGTCGGTGCCGGTGATGCCCGAGAACCCCAGCATGTGGTCGAAGCTGCGGTTCTCCAGCATCAGGGTGAACACGTACTTGGGCGTCGCCATGGCAAGTACCTCCGCCGAAAACCAACGAGCTACCAGTAATGCACCTGGTCGATGCGGGTGAGCACCCAGTCGTACTTGCCGCTCATCACCGGCGCCTTGCAGTAGGAGCAGACCCCGGCGAGGTCGAGGTCGAGCGGAGCGCCGCAGTTGGGGCAGCGCTGGTTCATCGTGCCCGCGCCCGTCTTGGTGGTGGCGTCCGAGCTGCGCTGGTAGACCCAGTCCTCGCTCCACTCGCCGATGTTCCTGTTGCCGCGGACCACCTTGCCGCTCTGGTCGTCGACGTCGTAGTCGGCGCTGGCGGCGTGGATGCGCACGGTGACGGTGTCGTAGCTCTGGTCGGTGTGTGCGGCCACGATGGTGGCGTTGGCGATGCTCAGCCCGTCGAGCATGTTGCGCTGGTGCTGCGCGGTGTACTGGTCGATCTGCACCTTGTGCTGCTGCCAGATGCCGTCGGCCATGACGCGGCGGCTCATCTCCGGCTTGCGATCGCTGTACGCCTGCTCCACCACGAAGAAGGAGCGCTCCACGTCGGCGAGGAAGGCGGCCTCGTCGAAGGCGGGGTCGTGCTCCTTGATGCTGCCAACTCCGGCACCAACGTCCTCGGCCGCACGCGCCGTCGCCGACTCGTGGGTGCCCGGCAGGGTGGCGCCGCGGAAGCTCTCGGGCACGCCGACGGGGTGGGTGTCGTCGTAGCCCTGGGCCGCCGGCGGCACCGCCGAGGTGCGGCCGAAGCGGCCGGACGCGCTGGCCTGGTAGGCGCCGCCCGCGGCCGCACCCACGGAGCCCGGGGGTGAAGGCGGTGCTTGCGGCGCGCCGTACGAGCCGCCCGGCGGTGGCACGGGCGGCTCGGTGGCGCCGCCGCCCGGCCCGCCCCCCAGTCCGCCGCCGGAGAAGCGACCGCCGCCGCCGCCGCCCATCCAGTAGCGGACCACGCCGACGACGAAGATCACGATGACGATCAGCAGCAGGAAGCCGACGATGCCGCCGGCTCCGCCGCCGCCCAGGAAGAAGGGCAGGAAGAAGAAGCCGCCGCCGCCGCCCCCTCCGCTGCTGCGGATGCCGCCGCCTCCCCCACCACCGCCGCTGCTGAAGCGCTGGCCGCCGCCGGCGCGGGCCAGGATGTCGGCGACCAGGGCGATGGGCATCAGGAGGCCACTGCCTGGGGACGGGTGGACGCGCCAGCGGTCAGGCTGGCGGGCACCGGCGCGTCACCGGCCGAGCGCGTCACTGGCCCGGCGTCGGCGGTGGCGGGGTCTCGCCGCCCGGAGCCCCGGACGCGCCGCCCGCGGGACCGCCGCCGGTGTCGGCCGCCATGTTGTGGCCGCAGTTGGGACAGAACTTGGCGCCGGGGTCGACCTCGGTGCTGCACTGCGGGCAGTGCACCGAAGCGGGCGCCAGCGACGTGCCGCACTGCGGGCAGAACTTCGAGCCCGCCGGCGAGGCGGTGCCGCACTGGGGACACGCCACCGTCGCCGGTGCACCGGCGCCTCCGCCTCCGGGCGGCTGCGCGTAGCCGGGCCCGCCACCCGCGAAGCCCGGCGCGGGGGGCGGCGGCGGCGACTGGCCCTGCTGGGTCACCGCGGTCTGGCCGAGGCCGAGGCCCGCGGCCACGAAGGCGCCGCCGGTGCCGGCTCCGCCCTTGGCCATGCCCTGCCCGGCGCCCAGCTGCAGCTCGCCGGCCGCGTACTGCTGGAAGCCGCCGGCGAGGCGCGAGTAGGCCGTGTCCTTGGCCAGGCCCTTGAGGGTGGCCTCGTCCTCGTCGGACAGCGACACCGTGAAGTTGCCCATGCGGGCCACGGTCAGGCCGTAGGTCTCGAGCTGCTTGTTCGAGCCGTCGAGGGTCGACTGCTCCACCTGCGGGACGTACGCGGCCAGCCCCAGGATGGGCCAGCCGTTGCGGACGACATTGGCGGTAACGTCGGTGCGCAGCACCTTGAGCAGCTGCTCGGCCATCCAGTCGGTGATGCTGCTGTTGTCGGTGACGTTGACCGTGCCGGTCAGGTTGGTGATCAGCTTGCTGCCGTCAGTCACCTTGGCCGAGTACTCGCCGAAGACGCGCAGCGCCACCACCAGGCCGGTCTGCGGGTCCTGCACGTCGTCGATGCGTCCGCCGAAGCGCAGGTCGGTGAACTCGCGGGTGCTGACGAAGTAGAGCTCGGTGCGGTAGGCGTTGCCGCCCGTGAGCATGTCCTTGAAGATGCCGAGGAAGGGCAGCTCGGTGGCGTCGACCATGTGCCGGCCGGGCGGCAGGGTGCCGATCACCTTGCCCTGGTACATGAACACCGCGATCTCGTCGGGGGCGACGATGGCGCGGGTGTAGCGCCGGATGTTGACATCCGGCCACTTGTAGACCATCTGTCCCTTCTTGTCGTCAGGGACCGCGATGTTCTCGCGACGGAAGAGCGCCATCAGTTTCCCCTTGGGGTGGAACGGTGCCGGCCCGAGCTGGGGCCGCCACTCCGAATCCTACCCGTCATCGGCCCGAGCGGCGTCACGCTCGAGGGTGGCCTCGTAGGTTCGCCGCAGCCCCATCCGGTAGAGGCGCGGCAGGAGCAGGCGGACCATCGGCGGGAACCCGATCGCCCGGGGCACGCTGACCCCGGCACGCTGGTGCTCGATCGCCCCGGCGATGGCCCGCGCCACCACCGGCGGCTCCATGAAGGAGCGGCGCACCCGTGGCGGCACGTGGCGGAGCGACTCCTCGCTGAAGATCTCGGTGCGCACCAGCCCCGGGTTGACCCAGCCGCAGTGCACCCCCTGCTGGGCCAGCTCGGGTGCGACCGCCTCGGTCAGGGCGATCACCGCCGCCTTGGACGCCGAGTAGCCCGCCTCCCACGTCCACGGCGCCGCGCCCGCCGCCGAGGCGACGTTGACGATGCTGCCCCGCCGCCGCGCCGCCATCGCCGGCAGCACGGCGTGCATCCAGCGCACCGTGCCCATGTAGTTGACGCGCATCACCCGCTCCATGTCGTCGTCGGACGTCGCGGCGAAGGCGCGGTGCAGCGGCGTCCCCGCGTTGTTGACGAGCACGTCGATCTGGCCATGTTCGGCCAGAACCTGGGCCGCAGCCTGCTGCACCTGCGCCGCGTCGGCGACGTCGCACACGATGTACGAGGCACCGCGACCGATGCGCTCCGCCAGCTCGCGCAGCCGCTGTTCGCGCCGCGCCACCAGGACGACGCGCGCACCGCGGCCGGCCAGCTCCGACGCGGTGGCCGCGCCGATCCCCGATGACGCACCGGTGACCACCGCCACCGCACCGCGGATCTGCACTACGAGGGTGGCAGGGAGCGCGGCGGGCTGTACCCGGTCGACGACGTGCCGGTGGCGCTCGACGCCGGCGGTGACCCCGGCGGGGTGCCGCGCGGCCCCGAGGTGATCCTCGAGTTGCCCGCCTCGCGCCCGCCCCGCCGGCTGCGCGCGAAGACGCTCTGCAACACGATGGGCAGGGCGATGGCGGCCGCGCCGCTGAAGAACGTCGCGGCGTTGGGCAGGCTGTTGGGATCGTTGAGTCCGAGGTAGCAGAACAGCGCGGTCAGCACCGAGACGATGAGGACGAGGGCGACGCCGCCGATCAGCACCCACTCCTGGTTGCGCTCCTGCACCAGCGCGTGGTCAGGGCGGCGGCGCTGCAGCATGCGGTAGACGTTGATCGCCATCCAGCTGTTCAGCATCATCGAGCTGACGAAGGCCGCGACGGTGATCGACCAGCGGAAGGCGGACAGGTTTTTGACGATGAACGCCGCGATGTTGACCACGATCAGCCCCACCGGGGTGACCGCCCCGATGATGGGAATGGTCCATCGCTTCACGAACGGGCCCACGCCGTGGGGCC
This sequence comes from Candidatus Dormiibacterota bacterium, assembly GCA_035995545.1. GTDB lineage: Bacteria > Chloroflexota > Dormibacteria > Aeolococcales > Aeolococcaceae > DASRDZ01. The sequence goes on along the minus strand of DASYKI010000016.1, from coordinate 612,763 downwards.
GGTCCTCGTGCCGGGATGGGGCGTGGCGTCCGAACATATGCGAAGAGTACGTGGGACCAGTCGGTCACGGGGGAAACTGCGACAGTGCGCGCCCGTCCCCTCGCAGCCTAGACGGACCAGGCCACCATCCCCGGCTCACGCGGCAGCTCCAGGGTGAACCTCGCTCCACCGCCGGGCGCGTTGTCCGCCGAGATGCGCCCGCCGTGCCGCTCCGCCACCAGCCGCACGAAGTAGAGCCCCAGCCCGCTGCCCGGGCTGCCAGACAGCCGCGTCGCCTCGGAGCGGAAGTACTTGGTGAAGATGCGGCCCTCGTCGCCGGGCTCGATGCCGCGCCCCTCGTCGCGCACCGTGAAGCTCACCAGGCGGGTGCCCTCGGTCCCCGCCGTGAGCCAGACGCGACGGCCGCCCGCGGTGTGGCGGAAGGCGTTGCTGAGCAGGTTGGCCAGGGCGTGCACCACGGTGTCGACGTCGCAGTGCACCGTGGCGTCGCCGTCCTCGACGTCGACGACCAGGGACACGCCCTGCTGCTCAGCCTCGTCGTCGGCGCTGCGCCGGACGATCTCGATGAGGTCCCCGATGTGCACCCGGGTCAGGCTGAGGCTGCGGGCGGGGTCCTCGAGGGTGACCGTGTCGGTGACGCCGGTGAGCATCTCGGCGAGCTGGTCGGCGGCGCGCTGGATGCGCTCGAGGAGGATCAGCGCCTCATGCGGCCCGACGCTGTCGAGCATGTCCAGGTAGCCGCGCAGCACGGTGAGCGGGCGGCGCAGCTCATGGGTGGTGATGCGCAGGAAGTCCTGCGAGGCCTCCGCCCAGCGGTGCAGCGAGCGCAGCTGCATGGCCCAGGCCAGCGCCGGCTCGACGCGCTCGACGAAGCGGACGGCGCGGCGCAGCGCCGAGTCGGTGAAGGGCACGGTCTCGTCGCGCAGCGCGTAGAACAGCCCGAAGGGACGCCCGACGGCCGCAAGCGGCACGAAGAGTGCCGAGCCCGGGATGGGCAGGTTGGGCATTGCCGCCTCCCACTCGGCCGGGTCGACCGGGCACTGCCGCACCGGCAGAGCGGCCTGCATGATGTCGGCGAGAACGCCGCGCTCACTGCTGACGTAGAAGCCCATGGCGCTGCCGCTGCCGGCGCTGGCCACCAGCTCGAGGCGGCCGCCGCCGATCTCCAGCCAGACGCGGGCGCGGTCGGCGCTGCAGAGCCGGCAGAGGACGGCCGCGGCGACGTACATCGCCTCGTCGGGCGGCGCGCCGCCCTCGATGGCTCGGGTGACCTCGCTGACCGCCTCGTCGATGACGGCGGCGTAGGCGGCCGCGGCCTCGTCGATGGCGGTGCGCGCCGCGCTCTGGGCGACGCGGAGGCGGTCGTCGACCTCGACGATCATGTCGCGCTCGAGGCCGAGCTCGAGAGCGGCCCGCATCAGGACGTGCCGGCCGGCGTCGAAGCGGTCGAGCAGGACACCCGCGTCGTCGCCCAGCTCGACCACCTGGGCGGCCACGACCTCCAGCATCTCCTCGGCCTGGAGCAGCGCCTCGGGGTCGCCGGCGAGGTGGCGGCGGAGCACGTCGAGAAAGGCTGAGGCCCCCTCTCGAGCACGCGCCTCGTCGACGGGCCGGAGACCAGGAGGCACCACCGCAGCCATGTACGCCTCCGTGACCTCCGGCGCGGAGAGGCCCTGGAGGCTCATGGGTGCGCTGATATCACGGCCCATTCACCGTGTCATCCGATGCGCGCCTGTCACTGTCACGCCTTGACCCCCGGGAGAGATCCACTTAATGCGTGTCCGTGCCGGAGTATACCGGCTGCCTGCTGGCTCACCTAAAGTTCGCGTGACAGGCGGGTCACGGCGCGGGTCAGTCGCGTAAAGCCCGCCAGGAGAGGGCGCCGCCAATGGCGCCCAGCCCCGTCGCAGGCGCTGACTACACTTTCCTGGCAATGGAGCAGAGTTCACTCAACGTCGTCGCGGGATGGCTTGCGCAGGCCTCGCGGGTGCTCGTCTTCACGGGTGCGGGCATCTCGACGGAATCGGGCATTCCCGACTTCCGCGGGCCCGACGGCGTCTGGAAGACGCGCGACCCCCTGCGCTACACGATCGACAACTTCGTCGCCGACGCGCAGGTGCGCCGTGAATCGTGGCAGCACCGCCTCGAGTCGCCGATCGACGCGGCCGAGCCCAACGCCGGGCACCGCGCCATCGTCGCCCTGGAGGAAGGCGGCACGGTGAGCGCGGTGGTGACGCAGAACATCGACGGCCTGCACCAGGCGGCGGGATCGCGCGACGTCATCGAGCTGCACGGGACCACACGCCAGGCGGGGTGCCTCTCCTGCGGGCGGCGCATGCCCATCTCGGTGGTGCTCGACCGCGTTCGCGAAGGGGACGGAGATCCGCACTGCGAGATCTGCGGCGGACTTCTCAAGCCGGCGACGATCAGCTTCGGCCAGGCGCTCGTCGACTCCGACGTGGATCGTGCCATGGCCCTGGCCGGTGCCTGCGACGTGTGCCTCGCCGTGGGCTCGACGCTGTCGGTCTGGCCCGCCGCGGGCGTTCCCCTGCACGCTGCGCGCTCCGGCGCCCGCCTGGTCATCGTCAACGACGGCGACACCGATCTCGACACCGCCGCCTCGGCGCGCATCCGGGGCCGTGCCGGCGTGGTGCTGCCCGCGCTGGTCGAGGCGACGGCCAACGCTAGGAGATGACGTTGACCGGGTCGGAGGGGCTGTCGACGATGAACGCCTGCATGGCCACCCAGAGCTGGCTCAAGGTGATCGTCTGGAAATCCGGGCCGTTGTAACCCGCCACCGTCGAGGGCGTCTCCGCGTAGGTGACGGTGTCGACGTTGGGATCGCCGCTGCCGAGCTGCGCCGAGCTGACCGTGATCATGTGCGTGGCTTGCCAGCCGCGCCAGCCGGGCAGGGTCTTGGTCATCGCCTGCAGCATCACCGGGGTGGTGTGGCCGAAGCGGCGCATGTCCTGCGCGCTGCCCAGGTCGGCGCGCAGCCTGCTGACCACCCCGTCGAGAGTCGTGATGTGCTCGCCGCGGTAGCGGTCGGCGCCGAGCTGGGGAGTGACCACGTCGTGCAGGAGGGCGTTGATGCCGGCCGCGGTGTCGGCGCCGGTCGCCCCCGTGCTGGGGTTGAGCCGGATGCCCCGCGCCACCGTCTCGACATCGGGCGTGGCGGCCATCCAGGCGGAGAGGAGCACCTCGGTCGCGCCCGCGCCGCAGTAGTTGCGGTGGGCGTAGTCGTTGGGTTCCTTGAACGCGCGGACGGCTACGCGCAGGGCGAGCGGGGTGGGCGCGGGCGTGGGCTTCGGCGTGGTGGCCGGAAGGGCGCTGGCGGCGGCCGGCGGGTCGGTGGCGATCCCGTGCGCGGCCGCCGGGTCGCCCGGGGCACACGCGGGCAGCAGGACGGCGGCGAGGACGGCGACCACGACGGGCAGCGCACGCACGCGGGTGCGGCGGTGCGTCACGCCGCCATTGGTAGCACAGGTGGTCGATTTCACGGGTTGGGGCGGGGCGCGTGCAATGCCGCACTACCACATCGGGTCATTTCCCAATAGGAGTCCAGTCGCCTGACATTGCGGTGGGCGGCCGGCTCCGGACCCGCCAGGAGGGGTCTGAGGGAATCGGCAGGACGGCAGCCCGGGGGGCCTTCCCCCGGCTGCTGTGGGGCCTGCGGAGACGGGGGACGTGCGGGGCAGGACGGCGGTGGCACGGAGCGTTCAAAATGCTCCGGCTATGCGATTTGGCATCGACCTCGCCCAGCAGCGGATGGAATGGGACGAGCTCGCCGACCGGGCCCGCTTCGCCGACGAGGCCGGCTTCGACGGGCTCTGGGGCTTCGACCACTTCAAGCCCATGTATGGCGACACCCCCGGCCCGTGCTTCGAGGGCATGACCACCCTCGCCGCGCTGGCCGCCCTCACCCGCCGCATCCGCCTCGGCCTGCTGGTCACCGGAGTGACCTACCGCCACCCCTCGGTGCTGACCGCCGAGGCGGTGACCATCGACCACGCCTCGCACGGCCGCTTCGAGTTCGCCCTCGGCGCCGCCTGGTTCGAGGAGGAGCACCGCGAGCTGGGCATCGAGTTCCCCCCCATCGGCGAGCGTATCGACCGCCTGGAGGACACCCTGCAGATCGTCAAGCTGCTGACCACCGGCGGCGTGGTGTCCTTCGCCGGGCACCACTACTCGCTGTCGAACGCGCGCATGCTGCCCACGCCCGTGCAGCGCCCCCACCCACCGCTGTGGATCGGCGCCGCCGGCGAGCGCCGCATGCTGCCGCTGGTGGCCCGCTACGCCGACATGTGGCACGCCTTCGGGTCGCCGGAGCAGCTGCAGCGCAAGGGGGCACTGCTCGACCGCCTGGCCGAGGAGGCGGGTCGGGAGCCACGGTCGATCGGGCGGGCGACCTCGCTGTCGCTGTCCGGCCCCCTCGACGACGTCCGCCGCACCGCCGAGCGCTGGCGCGACGCCGGCTTCTCGTACCTCGTCTGCGGCTGGCCCAGCGAGGGACGCGGCCGCGTCGAGGAGTTCGTCGCCAAGGTGATGCCCACGCTCTGATCGCGGCCGTCGCTTGGGAACCTGCCCCTGGGAACTGGTCGGCGCCGGAAATCCCCCGCGAAGCGACAATGCGGCCATGCCCCCGCGCGGCCGAGCAGCCACCGCCGCCCTGGCGCTGGGAATGCTGCTCGGCGCCTGCAGCAGCACCCCGCCGCCATCCGCCACGCCCACCGGCCGCCCCGTGGCGACCGGAACACCGGCGGCGTCACCCATCGTGTCTGCGGCGCCCACGCCCACGCCGGCACCCCTCCCCCCGTACGCCATCGAAGCCCTCCGCTCGCGCGTCCGCGTCCCGGGCACGATCTCGGTGGGCGCCGCCCTGCCGGCCGGCCCCGGCTACACCAAGCACACCATCACCTGGCCCAGCGCCAACGCACAGATGACCGGCGTCCTGGCCGCGCCCACCGGCCCCGGCCCCTTCCCTGTCGTCATCGTCAACCACGGCTACGTACCGGTCGGTCAGTACTACACCGGCCAGGACTCCTCCAAGTACGCCGATCCCCTTGCCGCAGCGGGCTTCCTGACCCTCTCCCCCAACTACCCCGGCTACTCCGGCTCCGGCCCGGGCACCCCCGGCGTCCCCGCCATCGTCGCCGAGGCCATCAGCGACATGGACCTGATCAGCGCCCTGCCGAGCCTCTCCCAGGCCGACCCCACCCGCGTGGCGGTGGCCGGACACAGCAACGGCGGCGGCGTCAGCCTCATCCTCCTCGCCGCCGACTCGCGCGTGCGCGCTGCCGTGCTCTACGCGCCGGTGAGCAGCGACATGGCCGACAACGCGCGCAAGTGGTGGGTGAACAGTCCCGGCAGCACCGGCGGACTGCCCGGCCCCGACCAGGCTCCCGAGGCCTACCGGCTGATGTCGCCGCGCGCGCACCTGCCACCGGCCACGCCGCCGACGCTGGTCATGCAGGGCACCAACGACGAGGACATCCCCGCCGAGTGGACCAGCGCAACGGTGAGCGCGATGCAATCCGCCGGAGTGCACGTGCAATTCGTCAGCTTCCCCGGCGCCATGCACAACTTCCAGGGAGGCGACCTGACGCGGGCCAACTCGCTGGCGGTCTCCTGGCTGCAGACGTCGCTGAGCGGATGAGACAAGCCCCGTTGGGCGCGTTTTCGAGAATTGATGGGGGCTGTGTTGTCAGAACATGGGAAGCGCGCTGGCCGACTGCCTAGTCAGCAAGTCGCAGACAGGTCACATCGCCACGCAGCCCGCTCCTTTGTGTGGTAGTTTCGCGCCGCCCCAGCCCGCTCCCCACTGGTTCCCCAGCATGTCGCGCATTCGCCACAGCACCCGTCGCCGCCATCGCATGGCCGCATCGCTCGCCCTCCTGGTGAGCGCCGCCGCCGTCGCCGCGTGCGGCAGCAACCAGCCGGTCAAACTGGCCGCGTCGTCGCCGAAGCCGACGCCCACCAAGACCGCGGCGCCGACGCCGACTCCCCCGCCCACGCCGACGCCCACCCCCAAGCCCCCCATCGTCGACGGCGCCACGTACACCTCGCCGGCACTGGTCCAGATCGAGAACCTGAACGCCGCGCGCCCCGAGTCGGGGCTGCAGTCGGCCAACGTGGTCTACGAGTACTCCGCCGAGGGCGGCATCGGCCGCTTCACCGCCGTCTACTTCGCGGCGCCGGCGGGCCAGGTCGGGCCGGTGCGCAGCGCCCGCCTGATCTCGCCGGTGCTGACCTCGCAGTACGGCGGCGTGCTGGTCTACTCGGGCTCCTCGCAATATGTGTTCGGACGCCTCGACTCGCAGAACACTCCGCGCTTCGACGAGACCTCGGCGGCAGGCGGCCTGTTCCGCGTCTCCTCGCGCTACGCGCCGCACAACCTCTACACCGACGGCGGCCGCGTCGACACCATGGTGCACAAGGCCAACCGTCCCGCCGTGAACTACACGCTGTGGGCGCGCGGCGGCGCCGCCGCGGGTGGCGTGCCCGTGGCCGGCTTCGTCGCCCCCGTCTCGCCCAGCGAGCGCCCCTCGTACGACTGGCACCCCGAGCTGGGCGGCTGGACGCGCACCGAGCCCGACACCGGCATCTTCGTCGATGCCAACGGTGGCAAGCCGGTGGTCGCTCCCACCGTCGTGGTGATGCAGGTTCCTGCGGCCATCAACCCCGCCGACATCGAGAGCGGCTGCTGCACCGCGGGCTGGGAATACACCATGACCGGCAGCGGCCCCGCCCAGGTCTTCACCGGCGGCCAGATGTACAACGCGACGTGGACCCAGCCGGACGCCGGCGGTCCCCCCCAGTTCAGCGTCGCCGGCGGCGGTGCGGCTCCGGTTGCGCCGGGCTTGGTGTGGATCGCCGTGGTGCCCGCGGGGCAGGCGGCGCCGACGCGCTGAGCGATCCCAGGAGACGGCGCGCCGCTTCCCGAAAGCGCGCCGGGTCCCGGTATGGACGCGCCACCAGCATCGCGCCCTCCAGCGCGCTGAGGAGCAGGCGGGCCTCGTCCGCTGCCGAGCCCTCGTAGCGAAGCAGGCCCCGGGCCACGCCGTCCTGGAGGACGCGCGCCAGCCACGTCTCGTTGTCGTCGAAGAAGCGCATCACCGCCTCGCGCATCGCGCGCGGCAGCGTCTCGTCGTCGGCGGCCAGCATGCCGCAGAGGCACATGCGGTCCTGGTCGAGCACGTCCGCGTACAGGGATGCGTAGCGGTTCAGCCGTGTGGGAGCGTCCTCGCCCGCTTCGTCGATGGCCTGGAGCGCCGCGGCGAAACGCGTGGCGTAGCGGGTGACCAGTGCTTCGCCGAGCTCCGCCTTGCCGGAGAAGTGGTAGTGGAGGCTGGGCTTGCTGACGTTGAGCTCCGCGGCCACGTCGGCGTAGCTGAAGCCGTTGTAGCCGCGCGACTGCACGAGGCGCTCGGCGACGTCGAGGATGCGCTCTGCGGTCCGCTGCATGGCTCTCCCTTGACTCTGACTTACTGGTAGGTCAGAGTACACCTCGCCAACAACCAGCGGAGGCCACACCATGGCGACTGCGCACCAGGCCGAGCACAAGACCTTTGCCACGCCCGAGGAGACCCGTCCGTTCACCCACGGACGGGCTGAGATCGTCACCCTCGGCGGCTCGTCGATCGGACGGCTGATCCTGGAACCGGGGTGGCGCTGGTCGGACGACGTCAAGCCCATCGCCAAGACGCCCAGCTGCGAAGCGCCGCACTTCCAGTACCACGTCAGCGGACAGCTCGCCATCCGCATGGACGACGGCACCGAGTTCGTCGCCGGACCCGGCGACCTGACGTCGTTGCCCAGCGGCCACGATGCCTGGGTGATCGGCGACGAGCCCGTCGTCCTGGTGGACTTCTATGGCGCCAGCAACTACGCAAGGGGCTGACGCGCACGCCGGCGCGCTCGCCGCTGTGCAGCGCTTCAACGACGCCTTCGGCCGCGGCGACGTTGACGCGGTGATGATGGCGATGACCGACGACTGCGTCTTCGAGAACACCTCTCCCGCACCGGACGGCGAGCGCCACGTGGGGCGAGCTGCAGTGCGGAAGTTCTGGGAGGACTTCTTCGCCGGGACAGACAATCCGCGGTTCTCGACCGAGGACATCTTTGCTGCTGGCGACCGAGTCGTCGTGCACTGGCAGTTCACCTGGGGCACCGCGCCAGGCGACGGACATGTGCGCGGTGTCGACGTCTTCCGTGTGCGCGACGGGAAGGTCGCCGAGAAGCTCTCGTACGTCAAGGGCTGAGCAGACCAGCCCACGCCTGGCAAGGGCCGCCACGGCGTGGTGGACCCAGCTTCCCGTAAGTCGAACCGACACCCTGAAGCCCCGCCATCAGCCCAGGTCAGTTTGCCCAGTCCTCCCAGGCAAGGCCGTGCACCCGAGAGAATTCACCTGCGTTGGTGTCACGAGTGTGGAGCCGCGACGCACTGCCTGACCCGCGATCAGGACGTCGTAGGCGCCGATCGGTGTACCCGCCGCCTCCAAGGTGGCGCGAACCTGTCCAGCCGTGCGGGCGTCTTCGTCATCAAAGTCGACGACTTCAACTGGCCCCCAGGAATACAGCCAGTCGATCTGCGTTCGCTTCCGGCCGGGCGCTCTTGGCGACTGCGTACCAGAGCTCGAACATCACCGCGGACGACGTGGCGATCATGGCGCTGCCATGCGGGGCCATCACAACCCTCTCGTCGGAATTGCCTTTCCCATGGCGACGGTGACGTCGTGCATCAGGCTACCGTCGTTGCGCTGTGAAAATGTCACGCTGACACGTGTTGAGCGCAGCCAATGCCCACTTGTGGTGGTACTGGAGCAGGGCCGTCATGGTGCGGACCTGTACCGGGGTTACTCTGCTGGAATGAAACGAACACGGCGATACATGCTCTCCATACCACTGTCGGCTGTGATCGTTGGGGCAACTTCCATTACCGCGATGGCATCGACTGCTCCAGGACTGGGCACGGCCACAAGTTTCGCCGTCCTCGCCGGCACCACGGTCACCAACGTCGGCAACACCGTCGTCAATGGCGACCTCGGCGTGAGCCCAGGGACCGCGGTGACCGGATTCGGCCCAGGGCTGGGCACTCTGAACGGAACGCAGCGCACTGGTACCGACCCTGCCGCGATATCAGCCAAGGACGATCTGACCACCGCCTATGGCGTGGCAGCCGCGTCACCGTGCAACTTCGACAAGACTGGGCAGAATCTCGGGGGCCAGACCCTCACCCCCGGCACCTATTGCCAGACCACTGCGCCGACGCTGAGCGGGACGCTCACGCTCAGCGGCAACGGCGTCTACATCTTCCAGATCGGGAGCACTCTCGTCACCGGCCCCGGCGCAACTGTGAGCCTGACCAACGGCGCTCAGCCCTGCAATGTCTACTGGCAGGTCGGCAGCTCCGCCACTCTGGATACGGCGACAACCTTTGTCGGAAACATCATGGCGCTTGCGAGCATCAGCCTCAACGACAGCGCGAGCATCGCCGGCCGAGCCCTGGCGCAGACCGGCCAGGTGTCGTTCATCAACAACCAGATCACGGCGCCGACGACCTGCAACACCACCAGCGTATCGGGCCCGACATCCACACCCACGCCCGGTCCCGCGGTTGGCGCGACACCCCCGGCGTCGACCCCGGCACCCGTACCCGCGTCCACACCCCCTACCGCCTTCATCGGGCCGCCGAACGCCGGCGGAGGTCCTTCTCAGGAGGGCGGTTTGCCGTGGATCCTGACGATGGTCGCCGGTGTCGTGGTTGGCGCCGGTGCGGTAGCCCTGGCCACGAGCGCTCGTCTTCGCCGCTCGAGGCCGTCCGCCGGGCCAACCCCGGACTGAAGGTCAAGTCCCAGGCCGTGGTGTAACCGTCGGCTGCCGTGGCCTGCCGCGGACGGGTCGGGCGTCGGGGTCGGCGAGCGACACCACGCGGTCAGCGTGGCGTTCTTTGCCCCGGTCAGCCGACCGATCCGCTCCCGGGAGTCGATGGGGGCGGCGACGAGGGCGGGGTGCCATCGAGAGCAGCGGGAGTGGCCGCCGGCGCGGCCGCCGGCTCCGTAGGACCCCCGCGCAGAGCGAGCAACTCTTCGCGTTCAGTCAGTTGCCGGCGCCGCCGGCGACGCCAGAACACACCGACCAACTCGGTCAGCACAGCTGCGGCGAGCGTGCTGACCAACAGCACGACAACCAGTGGGGTGCGCACGTCCCAGCCGAGGTACTTGACCTCGACGTCCTGGAGATTCTGAACGATGCCGATGACAATGGCGACCGCGAGGATGAGCGCAAGGAGCAGGCTCCAGTACACCCCCGTGCTGCGGAATTCCCGCTTCGCGCCACCGCGACCAGGCATGCGTCGGTCTCCACCTCGAGGCACCGTGCCTCGCACGGACGGACCCACCTATTGTCTCCGACGGGGACCGCTGCCGCGACAGCGTTGCCGCGCTCGGGGGCGTCCGCGGCGGAGCCAACGTCCCGCGCGCCCGAGCCTGGAGCCGGCACGCCGCCGTTGCGGGTGACGGCCACCCACACCCCGTAGCGGGGGGTTCGCAACCTGAGCGTGGTGGAGGCGCCGGGTATCGAACCCGGGTCCGAAGCCGCGTTCCGCGAGACATCTACGAGCGTAGTCCCGGTTTTGATCTCACCGCGCCGGCGCTCCAGGACGGGCTCCGTCGCGGCCAGCCTCGGTGGATGTCCCGCCCGGCGCCGAGGCGCCACCGGGCGGCGAGGCCGCTGGTATTAGCGTCGGGTCCGGCCCCCACGGTCGAGGGGACGGTCGACGTCAGGCCGAAGCCTGAGCTTTTCTGCTACTTACGCAGCGAGCGCAAGAGCAGGGGTGCGGTCATTCGCACTTATGGTTTTCCCGGTTTTACGAGCCCGGGGCTCGGCTCGCCATCCCGTGACCCACGACCCCGTCGAAACCATACGCCCCCAGCACGCTGGGGATCACAGGCCCACGAAGGCACACGCGATCACCGAAGTTGACCCTGTCATGGTACCCGCTTGGGCGCCGCCCGACACCTGCGCGTCCCGTACGCTAGCGCCGTGCCCGCCACCACCCGGAACCGCACCCAGACGCTGAGCGGCGCCGACCCCGACGTCGGCGCGACCCTGACCTCGGTCCTCGTCATCGGCACCCACGTGGGCAACCTCCGCAGGCAGCGCGCCGAGGTGGAGCTGGACGAGCTCGAGGAGCTGGCGCGCACCCTCAACGCCACCGTGGTCGAGCGTCGCCTGGTCAACCTGCGCGAGCACCCGCACCCGGCGACGTTCCTTCGCTCCGGCACGGTGACCGCCATCGGCGACCGTCTCGCCGAGCTGGGCCGCCCCGCGGTGCTGGTCAACGACGCGCTGACCCCGCGCCAGCAGCGCAACCTCCAGGAGGCGTGGCAGGTGCCCGTGCTCGACCGCACCGAGGTGATCCTGGCCATCTTCGCGCGGCGGGCGAGCACCGCCGAGGGACGCATCCAGGTCGAGATGGCCCAGCTCGAACACCTCCTCCCCCGCCTCGCCGGCGGGTGGCGACACCTCGAGCGGCAGCGCGGTGGTGTGGGGCTGCGCGGTGGTCCTGGTGAGACGCAGATCGAGGTCGACCGCCGCCTCATCGGGCAGCGGCTCAAGCGGCTGCGCCAGCGACTCCAGGAGATGGAGCGGCGGCGCGGGGTGCAGCGCAGCGCCCGGCAGGACGTGCCGCTGGCGGGCGTCGCGCTGGTCGGCTACACCAACGCGGGCAAGTCGACGCTGCTCAACGCGCTGACCAGCAGCACCGTGCTCGCCGACAACCTGCTCTTCGCCACCCTCGACCCGACCAGCCGCGTCCACTCGCTGCCCTCGGCGCGCCGGGTGATCCTCACAGATACTGTCGGTTTCATCCAGAACCTGCCGACCGAGCTGGTGGAGGCCTTCGCGGCGACGCTGGAGGAGGTCAGGCAGGCACACGTCCTCGCCGTGGTGGTGGACGGGTCGCATCCCGACGCCGAGCATCAGCTCAGCACGGTCCTGGAGACGCTGGAGTCGATGGACTGCAGGCAGCCCGCCATCCTGGTGATGTCAAAGGTCGATCGCCTCGACGCCAACCAGCGCGCGCTGGCGCTGGGACGCCTGGCGGACATCGGCGAGACCACGCCGCTGATGGTGTCGTCGACCACCGGCGAGGGCATCAGGGAACTCCGCGCCGCCATCGACGGGCTCGCCGCCACGGTGGTGCCGGACACTCGCGCCAACCTGCCGACCATCGGCACCGCGGCACAGCCGAGCAGCAACGGCGCCTAGTCGACGTCGCCCCGGCGGGCGCGCGCGGCAACGCGTTCGGTGTCGCGCCGGGAGTCGCGCTCGGCGATGGCCTGGCGCTTGTCCCACAGCTTCTTGCCGCGGGCAAGGCCGATCTCCAGCTTGATCCTGTTGTTGCGCACGTGCAGGTCGAGAGGCACCAGGGTGAGGCCCTGGAGGCGCACCTTGCCGTCGAGGTATTCGATCTCGCGCTTGTGCAGCAGCAGTCGCCGGCGGCGCTCGGGCTCGTGGTTGCTGCGGTTGCCCTGCCCGTAGGGACTGACGTGGGTCTGCAGCAGCCAGGCCTGCCCGTTCTCGATGCGCACGTAGCCCTCGCGCAGGTTGGCGCCGCCGGTGCGCAGCGACTTGACCTCGGTGCCTTGCAGCTCCAGGCCGGCCTCGAAGGTCTCGAGGATCTCGTACTCATGGCGGGCGCTGCGGTTGCGGGCCAGCATGTTGTCGCCCAACGGCTTCTTTTTGACAGCCATGGCGCTAACTCGCGGCCGCGGGCGCGGCGGGTGGGGTGATGCGGCGGCCGCGCAGGTAGGCGGCGGCGTCCATGGAGCGCCTGCCGGGGGGCTGCACCTCGTGCACGGAGTAGACGCCCTCGCGGGTGCCCACCTCGATGGTGCGGGGGCCCGCGGCCAGGATGGTGCCGGGCTCGGCGGTCGGAGCGCTGCTGCGCCCGCCGGCCGGGACTGGGGCGCCGGCGACGATGCGGACGTCGCTGCCGGCGAGCGGTGCGACCGTGCCGGGCCAGGGCTGCAGGGCGCGGACGCGGCGGTCGATCTCGGTGGCGGTCATGGTGGTCCAGTCCAGCTGGGCGTCGGCTCGGGTGAGGCGGGGGGCGTAGGTGGCCTCGGCGTCATCCTGGGGGTCGGCCGCGGCGGAGCCGTCCTCGATGCCGGCGAGGACCTCGACAAGCAGGTTGGCGCCGATGCGGGCCAGGTCGGAGGTGAGGTCGGGGGTGGTGACGCCGCCCCCCCCGATCGGAAGGGTGCGGATGGCGTAGACGGGGCCGGTGTCGAGGCCGGCTTCCATGCGCATGATGGAGACGCCGGTCTCGTCGTCGCCCGCCAGGATGGCCGCCGCCACCGGGGAGGCGCCGCGCCAGCGGGGGAGGATCGAGGCGTGGACGTTGATGCCGCCGTGTCTGGGGGTGTCGAGGAGCTGCTGGGGGAGAATCTGGCCGTAGGCGGCGACCACCAGGGCGTCGAGGGTGAGGGCCTCGATGCGGGCGATCTCCTCGGGGGCGCGGATCTTTTCGGGCTGGTGGAGGGCAAGGCCCAGCTCGCGGGCGGCGTCGGCGACGGGGCGCGCGGCGGGGAGGCCGCGATTGCCCGGGCGGGGGGGTTGGGTGATGACGAGTGCGATGTCGTGGGGGGAGTCGGCCAGGGCGAGCAGCGTGGGCACGGCGAAGGCGGATGTGCCGAGGAAGGCGAGTCTCACGGGGTGATTCTTGCTGAGCGAGCGCTTCCTTCGGGCCCTGCCCGGCCGGCAACCTAGACCGCGACGGCGGCGGCCTCCTCCTCTTCGCTGCCGACCTCGACTTCCTTGAGGGTGTCGATGGAGGTCAGCTTGTCGACGAAGAGCACGCCGTCGAGGTGGTCGATCTCGTGCTGCAGAGCGCGGGCCAGCAGGTCCTCGCCCTTGATGCGGACCTCCTTGCCGTGGCGGTTCAGGGCGCGCACCACGACGCGCTCCGCGCGGGCCACCTCGCCGATGTAGCCGGGGACGGAGAGGCAGCCCTCGTAGCCGATCTGCTCGCCGGAGGCGCGGATCAGCTCGGGGTTGGCGAGCTGGTAGAGCTGGTTGTCCACCTTGAGCACGATGACGCGAAGCGAGACGCCGACCTGGGTGGCGGCGAGACCGACGCCGCCGGCCTCGACCATGGTGTCGACCATGTCGTCCATCAGCTTGCGCACGCCGTCGTCCACCTTGGGGGCGCGGCTCGCCTTGATCCGCAAACGGGGATTGTCGCGGGTGAGGATTTCGAGAAGTGCCACTGCGAGATCTGAGCCTTTAGGGTGCGGGGTCGACGTCGATGCTCCAGCCACGACCCCGGGGGAGGTGGGGGAACGCCCTTTCGATCGCCCCGCCCCGGACGGTGACCTGCCAGCGATATTCGCCGCGCAGCCGGTGGAGAAAGGCGGGTGCCGGGCCCAGGACGTCGAGGCCGTCACCACTTTCGAGTATACCGGACACTTTCTCGGCCGCCCGAGTCGCCTCCTCCTCCGCCTTGAGATCGTCACGATGCGAGACGGTGCACACCACGAGCCGTGAATACGGCGGGAAGTGCAGCGCCCGGCGGATGCGGATCTCGTCGCGCGCGAACCCGAGGTAGTCGTGGGTGACGGCGCGGCGCACCGCGTAGTGGTCGGGGCTGTACGTCTGCAGGACGACGCGCGCGGGCTCGTCGCCCCGGCCGGCACGGCCGGCCACCTGGGTGAGCAGGGAGAACGTGATCTCACCACTGCGGTAGTCGGGGAAGTGCAGCGCGGTGTCGGCGTTGACGATGCCGACCAGGCGCACACCGGCGAGATCCCATCCCTTGGCGACCATCTGGGTACCGACCAGGCAGTCGGCGTCGTGGCGGCGGAACGTCTCGTAGATGTCGTAGTAGGCGTCGCGGTGGGCGACCGTGTCGCGGTCCATGCGCAGCAGGCGCAGCGTCGGAAAGAGCTGGTGCACCTCGTGCTCGAGTCGCTCGGTGCCCATGCCCAGGCCGCGGATCGACGGCGAGTGGCAGCTCGGGCAGGTCATCGGCACCGGCGCGGTGGCGCCGCAGTAGTGGCAGTCGCAGCGCCCGCGTCCCTGGTGGTAGACCATCGACACGCTGCAGTTGCGGCAGGTGAGCACGTCGCCGCACGAGCGGCACATGATCACCGTGGCGCTGCCCCGGCGGTTGAGGAAGAGGATCGACTGCCCGCCTGCGTCGTGGCACTCGCGCAGCGCCCGCTCCAGGGTTTGTGACAGTGGCGACCGATTCCCGGCCTGCAGCTCGTCGCGCAGGTCGACCACCTCGATCGGCGGCAGCGGACGGTCGGCGATGCGCGTGGGCAGCTCCGCGTAGTCCATGGCGCCCGTCTTGGCGTGGAAGAAGGTCTCGACGCGTGGCGTGGCGCTGCCCAGCACCACCGGGATGTCGTGCAGGCGTCCCAGCTCCAGGGCGACGTCGACCGCGTTGTAGCGCGGCACGCGATCCTGCTTGTACGCCCCGGCATCCTCTTCGTCGACCACCACCACGCCCGGCGACGGCAGCGGCGCGAACACCGCGCTGCGCGAGCCGACCACCACGTCGGCGACGCCGTCGCGAATGCGCCGCCATTGCACCGCGCGCTCCGCGTCGGTGAGCGCCGAGTGCACCAGGGCGACGCGCCCCGGGAAGCGTCCGGCAAAGCGCGCGACCGTCTGCGGCGTCAGCGAGATCTCCGGCACCAGCACGATGGCGCCGCGTCCCTCCCCCAGTGCGGCGGCGATGGCCGCCAGGTACACCTCGGTCTTGCCGCTGCCGGTGACGCCGTGCAGCATCAGGCGCAGGTGACGATGCTCGCGCACCGCGGCCACGATCGGCGCCACCGCCGCGGCCTGGGCGTCGTTCAGCTGCGGCGCTGTGGTCTGGGGCGCCTCGTCGATAGCGGCGACGCTGCGCGACGTGGTGCGGGGCCCCCGCTTGCGCCCACCGGGCCGTGCATTGCGCACCCCGGCCGGCAGCATCGCCTTGATCACCTCGCCGAGCGGGGCGCAGTAGCGGTCGGCCACCCAGCGGGCCAGGTGCACCGCCTGGGGACTGAGCAGCGGTGGCTCGTCGAGGACCGAGGCCAGCTCGCGGGGGGCCTCGACATCGGATTCGGCCGAGCGCTCGACGACGTAGCCGGTGACCGTGCGGGTACCGAAGGGCACCTCGACACGCGCGCCCAGGACCGCCTGCTCGTCGAGCTCGCCGGGGACCAGGTAGGTGAAGACATCCCTGGGCAGGATCGAGCGCGTGTCGGGAACGACGGCGGCGTAGGGCGTGGAGAGCGGCGGTGCGGCCATGGGGATTGCGCGCTCAGCCTAGCGTGCCCGAGCCGCGATGGCGCGATGGCGGCGCCCATGCCCGCGCGCCGATTCGCCGGCGGTGGGGGGTGGGCGCTCGCTTCGGCGCGCGACGGTCAGCCGGCGGTGCCGCGGACCGACCGGATCGCCGCGAAGATCGACCGCGCCACCTCGGGCTTCGGGGCGCGCCCCACCTCGGCGACCACGCCACCCGGCCCGACGATGACCACGGCGTTGTCGTCCGATCCCATGCCCACGTCGCTGCGGCCGACGTCGTTGGCGACGATGAGGTCGAGGCCCTTGGCCTCGAGCTTCTGCCGGGCGTTGGCGAGCAGGTCGTCGGTCTCCGCCGCGAAGCCGACGACGCAGAGCTGCGCAGGGCGGCGCTCGTCGCGCAGCGAGCGCAGGATGTCGACGGTGGGCACCAGGTCGAGGGTCATGCCGTCGCCGCTCTTCTTGATCTTGCGGGTTGCCACCTCGGCGGGACGGTAGTCGGCCACGGCGGCCGCCATGATGAGGACAGCCGCGTCCCAAACTGAGGAGCGCACCGCCGCGTCCATCTGCGCCGCGGTCTCCACCTCGACGACGTCGAGCCCCGGCTGCGGCGGAGGCGGCGGCGCGCTGGTCACAAGGGTGACGTGCGCGCCGAGTCGGAGCGCCTCGCGGGCCAGCGCCAGCCCCATCTTGCCGCTGCTGCGATTGCCGATGTAGCGCACCGGGTCGATGGGCTCGCGGGTGCCGCCGCTGGTGACGACGACGTGCTCACCGGCCAGCCAGCCCTCGGCATCTGCACCACCCGGTGCGGGCACGTAGGCGAGATCGCGCATCGCGCCGGGGCCGGAGGCGGGGACGGGACCGGCGATGGCCGACAGCCCCTGCAGCGTGCGGGAAACGGCGTCGACGATCTCCGCCGGCTCGACCATCCGTCCCGCACCCTCGCGCCCGCTGGCGAGCCGGCCGCTGGCCGGTCCGATGATCCACGCCCCGCGGGTGCGCAGCACGCCGGCGTTCTGCTCCGTGGCCGGGTGCTCCCACATCGCCGTCTCCATGGCGGGGGCGAGGAGCAGCGGCCCGCGGCAGGCCAGGGCGGCGGTGGTGACGGCGTCGTCGGCCATGCCCAGGGCGAGCTTGGCGATGAGGTCAGCGGTGACCGCAACCCCGACCTGCACCTCGCACCACGCCGACAGGGCGAGGTGCTCCATACCGTGCGCGGTCTCAGCGGGCGCATCCCAGACCCCGGCGGCCACGGGATGGCCCGACAGGCTCTGGAAGGTCAGCGGGGTGACGAAGTGCTGCGCTCCGGCGGTCATGGCCACGCGTACCTCGGCGCCGCGCTTGCGCAGCAGGGTGACCACCTCGCCCGCCTTGTAGGCCGCGATGCTGCCGCCGATGTACACGGCCACGCGCCGCCCCGCCAGCGACAACGGCGCCTGCGGCTGGACGTCGGTCATCGCCCCTCCTCCCCCACGTTGCCGCCACGGCTGGCGGCAACCACGGCGAGGATCTCCCGAGCGGCCCGCTCGACCTGGTCGTTCACAACCTGGTGATCGTAGCGCTCCGCCTCGGCCAGCTCACGTACGGCGTCGGCCTCGCGGGTGGCCAGGGACTCGACGTCCTCGGTGTCGCGCGAGCGCAGCCGCTCCTTGAGCTCCTCCACCGAGGGGGGCAGCAGGAAGATGAAGATCGCCTCGGGCACCCGGCCGCGGAGCTGGGCGGCGCCCTGCACGTCGATCTTCAGAACCACGTCCTCACCGCGCTCCAGGCACTCGCGGACGCGGGCCAGCGAGGTGCCGTAGAGGTTGCCGTGCACGGTCGCCCATTCCAGGAACTCGCCGGCGTCGATCATGCGCTGGAAGGCCGGCTCGGAGACGAACGAGTACGAGACGCCGTCGGTCTCGCCCGGACGCGGCGTGCGCGTCGTGTAGGACACGCTGTAGCGCAGCTTGGGATCGAGGGCGAACAGCGCGCGCAGCACGGTGTCCTTGCCCACGCCACTGGGACCACTGACCACGACAAGGCGTCCGCGTCCTGACATCTCTACAGTGCCCCCGCCCGGGCGCGCACCAGCAGGGCGTGCAGGTCGTCGGGAAGGGGCGACTCGAACTCGCGTGCGGCCCCGTCCGCGGGGTGCACGAAGTGCAGCATGCGCGCGTGCAGGGCGGGTCGGCCCGCCACCGGGTCGTGCCGCCGACCGTACACGGGGTCGCCGACGATGGGGCGCCCGATGTAACCGAGGTGGACGCGGATCTGGTGGGTGCGCCCGGTGCGCAGCGACACGTCGAGCACGGTGGTTGCGGGCAGCCGTTCGGCGACGCGGAAGTCGGTCACCGCGGCGCGTCCGCGCTCGATCACCGCCATGCGCTTGCGGTCGCGCGGGTCGCGACCGATGGGCGCCTCGACGCGCCCCGTCTCCTCGTTGACACCGCCCCACACCAGCGTCCAGTAGACGCGGCCAAGGCTGCGGTCGGCGAGCTGCGCGGCGAGGGCGCGATGTGCCGCCTCGGTCTTGGCGACGACCATGAGTCCGCTCGTATAGCGGTCGAGACGGTGCACGATGCCGGCGCGCTCCTCGCCGCCGACCAGCGACCACACGTCGCCGCGCTGGTGCAATGCGTCGGCGACGGTGCCGTGCGGATGTCCGGGCGAGGGATGCACCACCATACCGGCGGGTTTGTCGATCACGGCCAGCCATTCGTCCTCGTACACGACGTGCAGGTCGACGGCGGGGCCTTCTCGCGGCACTTCAACGGTCGGGCTTTTCGCGAGTGGTTGGCGAGGCTCGACGACGTCGACGACGTCGCGCTCCGCGATGCGCTGTCCAGCGCGGCCGGCGCGCCCGTTGACCAGCACCATGCCTGCGGCGATCAGCGCATGCGCGGCGGGACGGGTGATGTCGCGCTGCGCCGCCAGCCAGACGTCGAGCCGCGGCGGTGCAGCCACGATCACCCGACGCCGTCCTTGGCCGGCTGACGCGAACCCAGGGTGAACACGGCAACCAGGATGCCCAGCACGATCGCGCTGTCGGCGACGTTGAAGACGGGCCAGCGCTGCAGGTCGACGAAGTCCACCACGTAGCCCTGCACGAAGCGGTCGACCGCGTTGGCGATGGCGCCGCCGAGGATGGCGCCCAGGGTGATCTGCGCCGCGACGCCCTGGGCGAAGCGCGGCCCGGCGATGACGATGTACGCGCTGACCACGATGGCGACACCGAGAAACACGTTCTGCAGCTGGGGAAACAGCCCGAAGGCGGCGCCCCGGTTGTGGATGAGGTGGATGGTCACCGGCCCGCTGCTCGGCCACTGCTCGCCGAGGGCGAGGTGCTGCGTCACCAGCCACTTGGTGAGGTGGTCGAGCCCGAAGACGACGACGGCGGTGCTGAGCAGGACGGCCAGGTTGCGCCCGCGAGACCCCGGCGCCGACGCGCTCAGCGCTGCGCCCTCACGGCTCCCAGCAGGTAGCGCGATCCGCCGGCGCGCCCCTCCGACTGCGCCAGCGGCTCCTCACCGACCCCGTACTCGATGCGCACCGCCAGCGTGTCCACGCGCAGGCGCTCCTCGTGGGCATGCACCGCGCGCGAGGCGTCGCCCTCGGCGTCGACGTAGAGCACGATGCGGTCGTCGACGTTGAGCTGTGCCTTGCGGCGCAGCTCGTTGGCGGCGCGCGAGATCTCGCGGGCGATGCCTTCGAGGAGCAGGTCGTCGGTGATGGCGGTGTCGAGGACGACGTCCTCGAACGGCCCCGCCTTCTGCGCGTACTCGACCTGCTTGACGTTGAGCTCCTCGGCGAAGATCGCCTCCAGCTCGGGGCTGAACGCCCCTCCGCGAACGGTGGCCGCACGCAGCGGCTGGCGCACCTTGATGGCCGCCTGCTCGCGGGCGGCCAGCCCGGTCTCGACAAGGCGCCGCAAGCGTGACATCTCGACCAGCAGCTCGGGGTCGCGCAGCTCGTCGGTGGCCACCGGGTAGTCGGTCAGGTGCACCGAGTCGGGCATGTCGCGCGGTGGGTTGTCGCCCTCGAAGCCGCTGAGGTTGCGGTACATCCTTTCCGACAGGAACGGCATGAACGGAGCCAGCAGGCGCGAGAGGGTGAGCAGCACGGTGTGCAGAGTCGCGTAGGCGGAGCGCTTATCGGCGTCGTCGAGAACCTCGCCGTCGCCGCCGGTCTCGTCGCCCTTCCAGAAGCGCCGGCGCGAGCGCCGCACGTACCAGCGGCTGCAGTCCTCGACGAACGCCTCCAGCTGGCGGCAGGCGTCGGTGGCGTCGTAGGCGTCCAGGGCGCTGCGCACC
Organism: Candidatus Dormiibacterota bacterium; assembly: GCA_035995545.1. GTDB lineage: Bacteria > Chloroflexota > Dormibacteria > Aeolococcales > Aeolococcaceae > DASRDZ01. The sequence continues at coordinate 592,172 of DASYKI010000016.1, read as the reverse complement.
TCGTCCACCGTCTCCTCGAGGCGGGCCAGCGCCCAGCGGTCCAGGGCGGGACGGTCGGCCACCGGCGGCGCCTCGGCGGCGGGGTCGAAGTCGTCGATGGACGCGTAGGTGACGAAGAACGAGTAGGTGTTCCACAGCGTCAGCAGGAAGCGGCGGACGACCTCCTGGACAGCCTCCATGCTGACCCGGTACTCGGCACCGGCGCTGACGGTGGTGAAGAAGTACCAGCGCACCGCGTCGGCGCCGAACTGGTCGAAGACCGCGTTGGGCTCGATGATGTTGCCGCGCGACTTGGACATCTTCTTGCCGCTGCGATCCACCACGTGACCAAGGCAGATCACGTTGCGGTACGCGGGGGTGTCGAAGAGCAGTGTCGACTCGGCGAGCAGCGAGAAGAACCAGCCGCGCGTCTGGTCGATCGCCTCACAGATGAAGTCGGCGGGATGGCGCTCCTCGAACCACTCGCGGTTCTCGAACGGGTAGTGCCACTGCGCGTAGGGCATGGCCCCGCTGTCGTACCAGCAGTCGATGACGTCGGGCACGCGACGCATGACACCGCCGCACTTCTGGCAGGGGAGGGTGACCTCGTCGATGAAGGGCTTGTGCAGGTCGTCGGCGACGGTGAGGCCCAGCTCGGCGGTGCTGCCCACCGCGCGCTGCTCCCTGCAATCCTCGTTGCTGCAGATCCAGATCGGCAGCGGGGTGCCCCAGTACCGGGTCCGCGACAGGTTCCAGTCGACGAGGTTCTCCAGCCAGTCCCCCATGCGCCCGTCGCGGATGTGCGCCGGCTGCCAGCTCACGCTGCGGTTGTTCTCGATGAGCCGGCGCTTCACCTCGGTGGTGCGGATGAACCACGAGGTCAGCGCGTAGTACAGCAGCGGCGTCTCGCAGCGCCAGCAGAAGGGATACGAGTGCTTGATGGTCTCGCTGCGGTAGAGGTTGCCCGCCTCGCGCAGGTCCTCGATGATCTGCTTGTCGGCGTCCTTGACGAAGATGCCGTGATAGCGCGTCTGCCCGGGCAGGAAGCGGCCGTCGAGTCCGACGACGTGGCGGACGGCGATGCCCTTGCGCCGGCAGAGCTCGAGGTCGGCCTCGCCGTAGGCGGCCGCGGTGTGCACCACGCCGGTGCCCTCGCTCATGCTCACCAGCTCGGGAGCGTCGACGACGACGAAGGCGAGCCCCTCGGGAATCATGTCGGTGAAGAGCGGCTCGTAGGTGAGGTCGACCAGGTCCATCCCGGGGAAGGTGTCGACGACCTCGTAGGGCCCCTGCAGCACGTCGAGACGGGCCTGGGCGAGGATGTAATCCTCGTCGCCCTGGCGGACCCGCGCGTAGGTCTCGGTGGGGTGCACCGCCAGGGCCACGTTGCCCGGCAGCGTCCACGGCGTGGTCGTCCAGGCCAGCAGCGAGGTGCGGCCGTCCGAGTCGTTGATGCGGAACTTGACATAAACGCTCGGGTCGGGAGTGTCGTCGCGGTAGCCCTGGGAGAGCTCGTGCGAGCTCAGCGACGTCTGGCAGCGCGGGCAGTACGGCGTGACCTTGTAGTCCTGGTAGAGCAGCCCGCGGTCGTGGATCTGCTTGAGCGACCACCACACCGATTCGATGTACTCGGAGTCGTAGGTGCGGTAGGGATGCTCCATGTCGAGCCAGAAGCCGAGGCGCTCGGTCATCCGCTCCCAGTCGTCGATGTAGTCGTGCACCGACTCGCGGCAGAGCTGGTTGAAGGCGTCGACGCCGTAGTCCTCGATCTGCCGCTTGCCGCTGATCTTCAGCCGCTTCTCCACCTCCAGCTCGACGGGCAGCCCGTGCGTGTCCCAGCCGGCCTTGCGCGAGACCTGGAAACCGCTCATCTGCTTGTAGCGCGGGAAGAGATCCTTGAAGCCGCGGGCGAGGACGTGGTGGAGGCCAGGCCGTCCGTTGGCGGTCGGCGGCCCTTCGTAGAACACGTACGGGGGCGCCCCCTCGCGCTGCGCCAGGCTGCGGGCGAACACGTCCGACTGGCGCCAGAACTCGAGGATATGGGCCTCGTTCTCGGCGAAGGCGGCGCGGCTGCTGACGGGTGCGTATCGGGGCATGTTCGACTCAGGTGAAGAGAGGTGGTCCCGAGTATACGGGCGGCCGTGGGCGGGGCCGGGCGAGGTCTGCGCCCGGCGCGGACGGTCCGGCCGGGGCCGATCCAGCCGGCGGTCAGCAGTAGGTCGCCCAGCTCCTGCCCAGGTCCGCCGAGCAGCGCACCCCCAGGCCGTGGGCGTCGCCCAGGCTGAGCGCGGCGAGCAGGTGCCCGTCGCCGAGGAAGGACGAGCCGTGCACCAGCGGCGCCAGCGCGGGGAGCGAGTGGAAGCTGGCGCCGCCGTCGCTGGAGAGCCGGTTGTCGGCGCTGGTGCCGGACAGGCCGGCGACGAAGACGCAGGTGGCGGGACACGTCGCGTCGGTGATCACGCTGACCCAGGCGACGCTCGGTGGCAGCGTGAGGGGGTCCAGGGGGGCGAAGCTCGTGCCGTCGTCCCGCGACAGGTAGACGTGCGACGGGCTGAACGCGTAGACGACGTGGTCGCTTCCCGCCGTGCTGGAGCTGAGCAGCCGCACGCCGAGCTCGGGCACCGTGAACACCGGCGTGCAGCTGGCCCCGGTGCAGCGCTCGACGACCGTCTCGAAGCGCCCCGGTGTGGCCGCGGCCTGGTCGGCACCCACCAGCACGGCGCCCCGGGGGCTCACCAGCACCGCAGTGGGTGCAGCGGCGCCCGCCGGCAGCGCGGGTCCGGGATCCAGGGCGCCGGTGAGAGCGTGGTAGACCATCGGCTGCGGCGCCAGGACGACGACCCGGAGGTCGCCGGCCGGCGAGGTGGGGTCGAGCGCGGCGGCCATGGCGGGGGCCACCTTGCGGAAGGTGAGGCCGCCGTCGTCACTGCGCTCCAGCGCGGGGTTGCTGACCGCGAAGATGGTCTGAACGGTGGGGAACGAGGGGGGCACGAGCACCTCGCCGCCCGGAAAGCTGGTCGAGTTGACCTTGGTCCAGGTGCGGCCGCCGTCGTCGGTGCGGAAGAGGACCTGGCAGCTGCCCGTGCAGTTGTTTGCGACGAAGCCGGAGAGGAAGCCGGTCGTCGGCGAGCCGCTGGTGGAACCGACCCAGGTGATGTTGGCGTCCTGCGGGTTGGCCTGTGCCCCGGGGGCGGTGACGCCGCCGAGGCGCGACTGCAGAGTCGAGTCGGTGTGCCAGTTGGTCTCCTGCGGCGGCTCGGTGGTCGCCTTGGTGGCGGCGCCGCCACTGCGTGTTGTGGCGCCTGTCGCGCCCACCAGTGCCGTGAGGTCGCCGCGGCCAGGAGCGGGGGTGTGGAGTTTCACGCCGGCCAGGGCGGCGGCAGGGGCGGGGTGCTGCGCAGCGATGGCCGGCGCGCCTGCCCCAGCGACCACCACGACCGCGGTGCCGACCAGCGCCACCTGCTGGATGCCGGCCAGGAAGGTGGGAAGGCTGGGGTCGTCCAGGCCTCGAACGCGGAGCGAGGTGCGCAGCCGCATGAGCCGCTCTCTGGCATGCCGCCACGCCGCTGCCGGGATGAGGATCACCGACGCGGCGCCCTCGGCCAGCTCGCGGGCCCGCTGCCGGGCGCGCCAGAGCTTGCTGGTGACCGCGCTGACCGACAACCCGGTGATGCTGGCGATCTCGTCGTAGGAGTACCCGGCGAAGGAGTGGGCGAGGATGGTCTTGTGGCGAGGCGAGAGCAGCGCCCAGACCTTGAGCAGCAGTGAGCGCTCGGCGGCCTGGAGGTCGGCAGGCGTCGCGTCGGTGCAGAGCTCGGGGTCCAGCTCGCCACCCCGGCGAGCCCGGCGGGTGAGCTCCCGGTAGCAGATGTGGCGCGCCACCGTCATCAGGTACGCGCCCACCTCCCCGTAGACGCCGTCGATGCGTTCGACGGCGCGGGCGAAGGTCTCCTGGGCGGCGTCCTCGGCGTCCGACTCGTTGCGGAGCAGGGACATACAGAGCCGGAAGACGCGCTGCCACTGCTCGTTGTAGACGGCGACAAGCCGGTCGCTGCGCGACTCGTCGCCGGCGCGGGGGGGCGTCGCTGTCTGGGACAGATCCAAAGCCAACCGTCGTCCCTCTCACACCACCTGCAGGCGGGCGGGTTCGTATCAGGTGAGACGTGCGGGGTACGGGCTTTATTGCGGCTATTTCCTGCGGGGATGCGCCGGATTGACCTGCCGGTCAGGTGGGGTGACCGCAAGGATTCGGACTGCTGCGGCTGATGGGTATAGACGGCCCTGGTATGGCGGACCGTCGATGTTGGAAGGGGATGGATGATGGACTACCGACTGCGATCACGTCGGATTGTGTCTGCTGTGGCAATTTCGCTGCTTGCAGAGGCGATTTGGGGGCGCGTTGGGGCACCGCGAGTAGTGGCTGCCACTCCTGTTGTGGACGCGTGGGCTATCGCGCTCGTACCGGGAACGTATACGCCTTCGGTGAGTCTCACATCTCCCGCGACCACGACGCTTGCTGCGTCCACCACGTCGGGGGTTTGCGTGGAAGCGTTGACCCCGCCCTCGGCGTGCTCCGTGAATCTGAGCATCGGGCTGATGAACCTTGCATGTGGCGCCGGCTATGCGCAGTCGTCGAGCAGCGCTACAGTGGTGATTGGGGGCGACACCGACAGATACGACTTCAACATCGTGGTGCTCGCGGGCCTCGGCGTCCTCGAAGGCAGCTTGACAGAAGACACCACCGTCGGAATCGCAGCGGGGGTCCTCGTGGTTGTGCCGGGGCCGTCACCGGTTGAGAGCTGCCTGGGGCTGCAGCACGTGACGGTGAGCGCGGTCGTCGTGGGAGTCATTCCCCCCACTTCGTGACGTCTTCTGCGGCTGCCGCGGTTCTCCGACGCACACGTCGCCGAAGCAGTGCAACGAGTGTCAACAGCACAGCGACACCACCCGCCGCAGCCGCAAGAAGACCGCGGGATGCACTGTTGGCCTCCGGGTTGTTCTGCGACGTTGCGGCTAACGCCTGGCCGCTCGGGACATTGCCGGCGCCCGGCGTGCTGCGCCCCTCGGTGACCGTTCCCGCTCCGCCGGCTGCGCCACCGGGTGACCCTGCGCAGTTGGGCGCGCACGACGAGCCGCCGTTGACTGCAGAGCCGTTGACGGAACCCGCCGCAGCCGGATTGGAGCCCCCGTTGATCGTAGGGCACGAGGCGCGCCAGGTGACGCCGCCATCAACGCTGCACAGGAGCCCCGACCCGTACGAGGACAGGTACCCCGCAAAGAGACGGCCATTCGGCGCCATGGCCACCGCGCTCGCGCCGCGGTCGAAGGCACTGGGCGAACCAACGCGGTTCCATGTCGTGCCCCCGTCCGTCGACTTGTAGATTCCGCCGGCGGAATGGGAGTTCTTCGGATTGGCGGCGTCCTGGAAGATCTGAAAGACTGCCGCGAAAGCGGTCCTTGTCGAGCCGTGCTCGCTATATCCGGGCGCCAGAGCCAGCATGGGGGTCGCGGTGCCGGTGGCACCGGCCTGACCCATCGTGAGCGGTGCGAATGTCTTGCCACCGTCCAGCGACTTGTAGATCCCCCGCCCTGATTGCGCGAAGACCGTGCCGTCCTGCGCGTAACCCGTCGATGGAAGCAGTGTCACCGGAATGGAGAATGTGACGGCGCCAGGAAGAGTGGCGTTGCCCGTGCAGGCCAGTTGTGCTGTGCATTGCTGGATGACGGGAAGTCCGTTCTGCTTGTCAGCCGCGCTGAGGAGTGCCGGAGCGTAGGACCCCGCCGACGGGAACGTCGGCGCCACCATGAAGGACAGGTCCACCAGGCTCCCGGCGGACCCACCTGCTGATTTGGCGCCCGTCGCAGTCGCCACGTAGTCGCCACCCTTGCCTGCGACAGCCACCGCGCCCTCGCTCGGGAAGCTCGGCTCGGGCGCGGGCATCATGCTTCCCGTGCCGATCCGGACCCAGGTACGGCCACCATCGTCGCTCCGCTGGACCGCGTCGTCATTTCCTGAGAACACCACCTCCCGACCGGCCGAGTCGACGGCGATCACCGGCCTTCCCCCGTTCCAGCCGCTCGCCGAGACCTGTGCCCAACTCGCGCCTCCGTCGTGCGTTGCCCACAGGCAGGGCTTGCAGGACGTGCCGCTGGCCTGGAGTAGGGCGAAACCGGTATGCGCGAACGCTGCTGACGTCGCGATCCAGTTCACCGTATTGGCGCCGATGGCCGACGAGTTGGACGGCGGTGTGGGCGCGGGGCTCGCGGCCTGGGCGCCCACACCTCCCAGGGCCGCCGATGCCATCCCCACGATTGCCAGGGCACCGCGGCCCATCGAGCGGCTCGTCCTTCTCATGCTCCTTCCCCTACATACGCGTCGTCCAAGCCGAGTGGGCGCCCAGCCTGCCGGCCCATGAACGAGGAGCCCGTTCCGACACGTTCCTTGCGGGCACGAGCCCACCCGGCGGATAGGCCCGCTCGTCCGGCGCAAGGAACCACCTGCTCACGGCTCAGGACAAGGGGAACGAGCCACGGAGGGTCTGCCTATGACGCTTTGACGAACCTGCTAGGAGCCTGGCCTGCCCAGCGACAAGCTGGGGACCAGGCGCGTTGGGGCAATCCAACGACAAGACAGAAGAAGGGAAAGGAGCTCAAGGAAGCGATGACTATCCGATTCAAGTTCGTGGGTCTTCTGGGCACTGCCGCGGTGGCGGCTGCGCTGGCCGCGGCGCCGACGATCCGGGCAAGCGCCCAGGTCGAGATGGTGCTGCCATCTGATGCAATCGTCTTCAGCGCGTGCACGACATCACTCACACCGGTGCAACCACAGGGTGGCGGGGGCAGTTACACGTTCGACAGCAACACCGGCACGTGCCATGGGGCGACCGCGGCGGTGGCTCCGACCTGCCAGGGGATCTCGTTTGTGACGGATCTTCCGGATGCCGGTGACCCGGCCGGCCCCTGCCACATCAACGCCACCGGCAGCTACGTAAACATCGTGTGTGGCACGGGCACGACTGGCGGTGCACCCCTTGGGCAGAGTGACACTGCCACGGTGGATGCAGAGGGCGCCACGGCGTACGTGACCCTCCGCTACGGGATCACCTTCGTCGCCGGTCTCGGCGTGATCACGGGCAACGCTACTGCTGGCGACGACGCCGGCGGCTGGGCCCTCGGCGTAGTGCAAATCCTTCCTGAAGTCGGCAACTGTGTCACGCCAGTCTCCGAGTTCCGCGCCAACGGCGTCGCCTTGGTCACCGACGCCATGCCGGTGCCACTCCCGTAAGCCATCAAGGGAGTGGGCTGCACGTGCGGCCCACTCCCTCCCACCACAAGCCTTGGGGGGAGTCATCCACCTTGTCTCAGCCTCCTGACACCACACCAGTCGCGGGCAGGCCCGGGCGACACAAGGGCCGCCGAGCCCTCCTTACGGTGCTTGGAATCCTTCTGGGCATCGGAGGCGGACTGCAATCGCAGCGCGGGTCCGCCACGAGCGACGGCCTCACGGCGGTCCAGCAGATCCCACTCACATCTCCGTGGGGTTTCGGCGATGCATCGCTGTTCATCGATGCGCCGGACAGGCGGCTGCTGGCTCTGCAGATCTCAACGCCGGTCAAGCACCTGCGCGTCTTCGACCTGGACTCCCTTCGCTTCATCTCCGAGGTTCCCGTCAAAGGACTCTCCACCTACCTGCACGCCGTTGATCCTGACAAGCATCACGTATTCCTCGGTGCAGGTGGCGAAGTGGACATCTACGACATCAACCACCTCGACGCGCCGCCCCAGGTGATCGTGACGCCGTCGAGCAACGTGACCGGGCTGTACTACTCATCGCACGATCACCTCCTGTACGGCACAGGCGCGGCGACTCCCCGCGGCATTCTCGCGTTCGCGATCGACCCCAACGCGGCGGGCGGCGGAGCCGTCCTTTGGTCGGTGCAGATTCCCAAGTGTATCGGCAACCTGAGCTCCCGCCTCCAGCAGGCCATCGGCGAGTCATCGGATGGGAAGTACCTCTACACGGTCTGCGTCTACGACACGGCGTACTCCGAAGTTCCTGGCAACCGTGGCGCGTCGGCGATCGCCAGGATGCGGCTCAACGACTTGCCGGCGTCCGCGCCCGGCACCACCAACCAGCCTCCGGACACTCACCTATTCCCCGGCATCACTCCGGGGGCAGGTGGGGAGAGCGACTCTCTATGGATCGACTCTGACCAGCGCATGGTCACGGTGGTGACGACGAACGGGAACCGTGGCTGGTCCGCCTACGTCTTCGATGGCGTTACCGACAATTTCATCGGGGCGCCGAGCCTCTTCGAGCCGTCGGGATCGCAGGTCCTATATGACAGCATCGCGAGCGTCGGCGTCGACCCCACCAGTGGACGTGTCTTCGCGCAAGACGTCGCCGGCTCGTACAACGGACGAGACAAGAACGGGCTGGTCTGCAAAGCGCCGGTGCAGGGGGGGAACAATTTCGCGGTGCTGGAAACGCAGGGATACGGCAATTCTGCACGCCTGATGCCCTCTGGAGACGCAACGCTCTTCGGCGGTGGGGACAACGTCGTCTTCGACCCGGTGCGCCGCAACCTGTTCTTCATCAACCAAATCCTGGACCCGCAGCCCTGTGATGCGACGCATGCCGCGAACCGCTACAGCATCGCCGTCTACCACGACGACCGAGCGCCGCTCGCAACCACAGGGTCACCGGACCTCGATTCTCCGACACGCGGACAGGGGCAGGGTGCCAACTGGGGCGCTCAGGCATCCGCGTTCGGAGCGCGCTATGCGGTCGAGCCAAGCGGCGTGGAAGGCCCTCTCACCAACGTCGACATCTCATCGCTCACCAACCTCACCTGCGACCCTTCGACCGCCTACTCCCACTTCTTCAGCAACTCCAACCTCGCCGTCCCGCAGGCCCCAGCTCCACCTGCGCAATATCATGCGTTCTGCCACGCTGGCAATCGCGTGGCAACGTTCGCCCGAGTGGCGGACGTTGGGCTCGATGCCTCAGAAGTCCGTGCGGACGCAATCGCCGCGGAGACTGACAACGCGTCTGCGCAGGACCTGGCAAACTCCACTGACCTATCCGGACCGGGCGCCGGCGTAGACCAATCCGTCGGTTATGTCAATACCGGTGGGCCACAATCCACTCCAGCCCCCACGACAGCGCCGGTCCCCTGTCATAGCCTGGCGTCGCCAAGTGCCAGCGCCGTCAACAACAACTGCTATCCGCACGCCGCCAGCGACCTGGCCCCGTACGTCGGAGGGCAGGCGCTCCCATTCGCCCCGGCTAGCTGTCGCGACAGTGGCGGCAGCGCCGTGACAAACGAAAGGGCAACCGACTACAGGGTCGGTCAGTCCCCACCCGTCCGAACCGGCGGCCCCAGTGTGGCGCTCGCCGCCTGCGCGCTGGAGGTCCCCACCGCTCATGGAGAGGCCTACACCAACGCGCCCTCACTCGGCTACCCCGCGTTCGCCCACGACGCGATGAGCAGCGCGACAACGACGAAGGCATCGCAGGATTCCGCCGCCGAGGCAAACACGGTCGTGGACGGTATTCAGATTGGCGGCTACCTCCATATCGGCAAGTTGGAGATGCATGCCAAGGTTGCGGCGGGCGGGCGGGGGGGGACCTCACGGGCCGATTTCACGTGCACGGTGAGCCAGGTCACCATCAACATCCCCAGCGCTGTCGCCTCGGCCGTCACCAACTCCAACCCGGCTCCGAGCGCGACGCCAGTGCCCAGCTCAGTCAGCCTTCCCGCGCCCCTGCCAGCGCCTGTCCCGTCGTCGACGCAGCTCACGCCACCGGCCGGCGACACATTCACGGTTCAGATCCCGGGGACGACGAGCTGCTGGGACCCGAGCCTGGCGGCGGACATCAGCGAGCTCAACGGCCGGCTCGAGGGGCAACTCCGCATCGAGTTTCCGAAGGCACCTAGCCTCGACCAGCTGCTCAAGGACAAGGCATCAGAACCGTACGGCCGGTTCGTCACAGTCGCCAGCCCAGGCGGCTACATCGCCCAGGTCGGAGCCAGCAAGCTGCGGCAACTGGAGAACACCACGCTGCTCAGCGATTCCAGCATCGAGCAGCCGGGCCTGGTGGTCACGGTGTACGCCGACAGCGTCGACGAGCGCGACCGCCTGGTTGCAACCTTCGGAGGCGTTGCTGCCACCGCGACCTACGGCGTCTTCCCGCTCGCCGACTGCTCACCGTACTGCGACAACGTGCCGTCCTCACCTGGTTCGCAACTGGCCGACAGCCCCCCGGTGACGACCATCAACAACATCACGAACAACGGCGGCGGGGGAGGTGGCGGTAGCGCACCGCCCGCGGGTGGCACGGCCCCCTTGGCGGAAGTCCAGAAGATCATGGCGACGATCGTCGACGGGATGCGATTCATCTGGCAACACCCGGAGCTCATCCCGCCGCTGCTTGCGGTGTGGGCTCTGCTGGCCTGGCCATGGTTTGTCATGGCACGCCGGCGGGCGTTGAACATCACCACGGGAGGGGAACTGTGAGCAACCATCCGACAGTCGAGGAGCGGATCGGGCACGGCGTACTGCGAACCGCACTGGTCGCAGCGGCCGTTGTCGTCGCCCTGTCGAGCTTCTACGTTGCACCGAAGCTCGCTGAGCGAATCGAAGGGACACGCACCACCGCCGTGGCCGCGGATGGTCAGCCCGGGTCACTGGCCTCGGCCAACCCAAGCGGCGACGCCGCCGGCAAGACCGGTGTGTCCAAGGCAGGCGGTGGCGGCGGTGGGGGGGCAGGCAATGCGACTCCACGTTCCGGTCTGTCGTGCACCGGTGACAACGGTGGCAAGACCGACGTCGGCGTCGACAGCAAGAGCGTCAACCTGGCGGGCACCGAGGTCGAAAGCGGCATTGGCGCCAGCTTCCTCGGCCCGGTTCACTACGGCATCCAGGCGGTGCTGCAGAAGGTCAACCGGGAGGGAGGGGTCTGCCAGCGCCAGGTCCACCTCGTCCTCAAGGACGATGGCTGGGATACACAGCGCGGTCGAAACTTCCTGCGCAACTTCATCGACAGCAACCAGTATTTTGCGCTCGCGGTCGTGCCGTCCTCCAACGGCCTGGACTCGGCGGCCACTGGCCACGACATCGAAAACGCCCAGGACCCTGTCCGCGGCGGCACCGGCATCCCAGTCATCGGCACCGACGGCATGCTCAACAGCCAGTATTCCAATCCGTGGATCTGGCCGGTCGCCGCATCCACGGCGACGAGCATGCGGATCATGGCGCACGACGCCGTCGTCCGCGCGAAGAAGCAATACGGCGGCGGCTACACACCCCACCTGGGCATCGTGTACGACCAGACATACCCGTTCGGTCCTGAAGGCGCCGGCGCCTTCGTCAACGAAGCGCGGCGTGAGGGTGCCACGGTGGACCAGCCGCAGTGCACTGTGGCTCTGCAGGCTGGACAGAACGGATACGGCACCCAGGCCAAGGGATTCAACGATTCCTGCGGCGAGCAGTCCGGTCATCCGGTCGACTTCGTCGCTCTCCTGCTCGAACCGCAGACCGCCGAGACATGGCTTCGGGAGACACCGTTCCTCGGCACGACGGCGAGCGGGAAGGGCCTCGGCTTCGGCGGCCCACAGCCTCTGTTCGACAAGAACTTCGCAGACCACTGCGGAGCGACGTGCAACAACATGGAGGTGTGGACGAGCTTCTTTCCGCCGATCAACCCATATGACCAGCAGAAGGACGTACGGACTTTCAAGGCGGACCTCTGCGCCGTCGACAACAACTGCGAGGTCGACGCGCTGAGCGCGTTCACCGAAAGCGGCTACGTGGGGATGGAGCTTGTCGTCGAGTCGCTGACCCGAACCTCGCCGGACCTGACACGCGATCGCCTGCGGGCCACGTTGGACTCAACGAGCGGCTGGAACAACGGGCTCACCGGACCGCTCACATGGAAGAAGGGCAACCACCTGGCCAACACGTCGATGGTCGCGTTCCGCGACACATACTCCGGCGGTGCGGCGTCGTTCCAGAACCTCTTTGACTCGCAGTACACCGATCCCTGCGCGAGCTGCCACGACGCCGCGTTGGGATCCTGACAGCCGACGCCGATGCTCAACTTTCTCGTCAACGCAGGGGAGGACATCCTCCTCTCCGTCCCTCTGATCGGTGCCTACGTCATCTTCGCGCTGGGAATCGTGGTGATCTTCCGTGCCTCGCGCGTCCTCAACCTTGCGCACGGCGCGATGGCGATGGCACCCGCCTACCTGTATTACCAGCTGGCAACGCTGTGGCACCTTCCCGTGGCCGCCTCGCTGGTGGCTGCCGTCGTCAGCGGTGCGGCGCTAGGCTACCTCGTCGAGCGACTCTTCGTGAGGCCGCTCCGCAGGGTGTCCCCCACCGCCCAAACCGTCGGAACGGTGGCCGCGTTCGGGCTGATCGTCGCCATTGTCGCCAAGGTGTACGGGACGCTCGCGGTGCAGCCGACACCGATCTTCAGCGACGACCAGATCCACATCGGCAGCGCCAACCTGCGTGGCGGGGCGATCGGCCTGTTCGCGGTAGGTATCGTCGTCGCCGTCGCTCTCTACGCCCTGTTCAGGTTCACCGACCTCGGCCTCGCCATACGTGCCGCGGCCGACAACCGCCGGGCGGCATCGCTCATGGGCGTGGACCCGCAGCGCACCACCTCGATGGCATGGATGCTCGGGGGCGGCACCGCCGCTCTGGCCGGCATCCTGCTGGCCGCCGCCACGAACCTGGAGCCTTACACCATGTCGTTGCAGGCGCTGCCGGGGTTCGTCACGGTGCTCATCGGCGGCCTCGAGAGCATGCTGGGCGCCATCGCCGGCGGCGCCATCGTCGGCGTTGTCATCGGGCTGGTCCCGATCCTGCCCGTGGTGGGGCGCTCGCCGGGAGCACCGCAACTGGCCTTGATGGTGCTGGCGTTTGTGGTGATGGTGCTCCGTGGCCAGCGCTTCCAGTCCTCGGACATCCGCGCCGAGGGGATCAGCGCCGATGGGGGCGGGGTCACGCGATCTCGACGCACCAGCCCGCGTGCCCGCCTCTGGCGCACCGACATGCTCGCACTCGGCGTCGGCCTGGCCATCGTCTTCCCGATGTTGCCCGGCGTTGGGTCCAACCACATTGGAGATGCCGATGTCGCCCTCGTCTACGCGATGGTGGGCATCTCGCTGGTTCTCCTCATCGGCCTGGTCGGCCAGATCTCACTTGCGCAGGCGAGCTTCGTCGGAATCGGCGCCTTCGTCACAGGTTGGATCTTCACGCACCTCCACGTTCCCTTCCCGGCCAACCTCCCCCTCGCAGCGGGCGCAGCCGGGGGTCTTGCGGCCCTGCTCGGGCTGGTCGCCCTGCGGGTGCGGGGGCTGTACCTGGCCGTCGCAACGCTGATCTTCGCGTGGATGTGTGACGCCTACCTCTTCCAGCAGACGTGGCTCGTTGGACTCGGCGGATCGACGTCTTTCGAGGTTCCCACGGTCGGGCCCAAGCCGGGGTTCCCGTTCTTCGACTTCAGCTCCCGCCGGACCTTCTACTACGTCGCGCTGGCTGCGGTTGCCGGCGTCGCCGGGTCGGTGGCCCTGCTCCGGCGCAGCAAGACGGGTCGCGCCTTCTTCGCCGTGCGCGGGTCCGAGGTAGCCGCCGCATCGCTGGGCATCGACGTGACCAGGTACAAGCTCCTCGCGTTTGCAATCAGCGGCGTCATCGCGGGCATTGCCGGCAACCTCTTTGCCGCCAACTCCGGTGCGGTCGACACACGGGAATTCACGGTGACCGTTTCGCTGTTCTACCTGAGCATCGCCGTCGTCGGCGGCCTGACCAGCACCGGCGGCGCGATCGCGGCCGGTCTCGTGTTTGCCGCCCTCAACGAGGTCTTCTACCAGGTCGACGCGCTGGCCGGATTCCTCGACATCGTGTCCTCAGGACTCCTGATCGTGGTTCTGCTCGCGTACCCCGGCGGACTGGCAGCCATTCCCCAGACTGTGGAGCGAATTATCGCCAGAGCAACGCCTGTGCTCCGCAGTATTGGCGCTCTCACCCAGCGAGCACGGCGGGTGAGGCGACGCGTCCCTGAGGAGGGCGCCCCCCTCGAGGTTCTCGACTACGAGGCGAGTCCCCTGCAACGACTCACCATGCTGCGCAGCCGCCGTACCCGCAGCAGCAACGGTACTCACGCCAACGCCATCGCCGAATCGGCGGAGTCGAACACCCCCGCCGCCGAATCGGTCGCAGAGCGGGCAGCGACAAGTCTCAACGAACTGGTCCGCCAGACCGAGGAGGAGCACGGCGGCATCGTCGCCCTGCCCCTGCACCGAGACGACCGCGAGATCCTTCTCGGCGCCGAGCACATCAGCATGCGCTTCGGCGGCCTGCTCGCCGTCGACGACGTCAGCATGACGGTGCGCAAGGGAGAGATCGTCGGGCTCATCGGTCCCAACGGCGCGGGCAAGACGACGACGTTCAACTGCATCAGCGGGCTGCTCCCCCCCACATCGGGCGCGGTCACGCTGTTCGGCCGCGACGTCACCAAGCTGCCGGTGCACCAGCGCGCCAAGCTGGGGTTGGGACGCACCTTCCAGGTGATCCAGCTCTTCCCGCAGCTGACGGTCTTCGACAACCTGCTGGTCGCCACACACAGCAACAACGCGACGGGAGTGCTCAGCCACCTCGCCGTCACCAAGAAGGCGCTGCTCGCGGAGCGTGAGGCTCGGCGTGCGGTGGCCCAGGTGGTGGACCTGCTGGGACTCGAGGAGGTCGCCGACCGGCCGGTCAGCGGACTGCCGTTCGGCGTGCTGCGCATGGTCGAGGTGGCCCGAGCGATCGTCACCGGGGCGCGGCTGGTCATGCTCGACGAGCCGGCCTCGGGGTTGGACAACACCGAGACGCAGCGACTGGCAGATCTCCTGCTCACTCTGCGCGCGGGCCTGGGGCTGACGCTGCTGCTCATCGAACACGACGTCAAGATGGTCACGTCGGTCACCGACTACATGTACGTGCTCGACCGGGGCCGGCTGCTCGCCGAGGGGACGCCCCGGGACGTGCAGGGCAATCGCGAGGTCATCGCCGCGTATCTCGGCGAGCCGGCCACGGCGGGAGTGGCCTGAGCTGAGGATGGCTGCACACGCATTCGACGCGCAGATGGACGGTGCTGAGCCGCTACCGGTGCGCCCCGTGATCCTGCGGCTGAAGATCATGAACGACGAGCACGACGACCGCAGTCCGAGCAGTTCGAGCAGTCCGAACGATCGTGCCGCCGGCGCGTGGCGTCAATGGTGGCGGTCGGCGGCCGACCAGATGTGGCCAGCGTGGAAAGGTCTGAATCGCTGGGAGGAGACCGCGGCGAGCGAGCTGGACGCGGTGCTCGGTGAGTTCATCCTGCTGCTCTGGTCGGTGTATCGCTTCGCACCGACACAGGACGGGCCGGCGCTCTTCGACCAGATCCTCGACGGCAACCTGCACCCCAGCTTCAGCGACCCGGTGCTCGAGGACATCGTCGAAGTGGCCTTCGCGCTGGGAGCGGCATGGGCGGACGACCGCGGCCGCGACACCACGCTGCGGCGCCAAGAGCATCACAGAGAGGAGTAGCGGACACAGTGCATCTTCTGGAAGTCGAGTCGATCGACGTCTACTACGGCCAGATCCAGGCGCTGCGCGGCGTGACGCTGCACGTCGCTGCAGGCGACATGGTGGCCCTGGTGGGTGCCAACGGAGCCGGCAAGACGACCACGCTGCGGACCATCAGCGGTCTGCTCGCACCGCGCCGGGGCACCATCACCTTCGAGGGGCGGCCGATTCACGGGACGCCCGCGCAGGAGGTTGTGCGGCGGGGGATCACGCATCTACCCGAGGGGCGCGAGCTGTTTCCCTCGCTGAGCGTCGTCGAGAACCTGCGCATGGGCTACTGGCCGAAGCGCAAGGAGAAGGCGGGGATGAAGGTGGCCATGGACCACGTCATGGATCTCTTCCCCCGCTTGCGGGAGCGATCGGGACAGGCGGCGGGGACGCTCAGCGGCGGCGAGCAGCAGATGCTCGGCGTGGCGCGGGCACTGATGTCCTCACCGCGGCTGCTGGTCGTGGACGAGCTGTCACTGGGTCTTGCGCCGATGATCGTCGCGCAGCTCTTCGACGTGCTGCGGCAGGTGAACGCGCAGGGTTGTGCGGTGCTGCTGGTCGAACAGTTCGTGCACATGGCGCTGCAGAACACGCATCGCGCCTACGTGCTGGCCAAGGGATCGGTGGTCACCAGCGGGCCCAGCGACGAGATGCTGCGGGATCCGGCGCTGGTCGAGTCCTACCTCGGTGGCGGTGTCGCACACGGTGATGACCGGCAGCAGCCCGAGGCGGTCACCACCTGAGGACGGCCGTCAGCGTTGTGGACGGTCGCCGAACAGCACGCGGCCGAGCCTGAGCATGGTCGCCCCCTCCTCCACCGCCACCTCGAAGTCGTTGCTCATGCCCATGCTGAGTTCTGGCAGATCCTGACCGATTCGCTGCTGCACGTCGTCGCGCACTGCGCGCAGGCGGGCGAAGGTGGAACGCGCGTCCGCCGGGTCGGTCACCGGTGGCGCCATCGTCATCAGGCCGCGGAGGCGCAGGTGCGGCATGGCCGCGACCGAGCGGGCAAGCCGCTCGACCTCGCCCTCGGGCGCGCCGGTATGCGCGGCGATGCCGGTGAGCTCGACCTCGATCAGCACTTCGAGTGGCACACCGTCCGCGCGCCGCTGCGACAGGGCCTCGGCGACGCGTTCGCTGTCGACCGAGTGCAGGGTGTCGAAGACCTGGACCGCGCGCGCCGCCTTGTTGGTCTGCAGGTGGCCGATGAGGTGCCAGCGCAGCCCGGCGGGCAGCTGCTGCGCCTTGGACGCCGCCTCCTGGACACGGTTCTCGCCGAGGTCGCGCAGCCCGAGCTCCACCGCCGCGGCGATCCGCGAGACCTCCACGGTCTTGGTCACCGCGATGAGCCGCACGGCGCCGGGATCGCGTCCACTCCGCTCCGACGCCGCGCCGATGCGAGTGCGAACCGACTGGAGACGTTGAGCGAGGTCCTCGGTCACGGCTCGCATTCTCCCGCTTGCGCCACTACCACAACTCTGTTGTCCACCATCGCCCACGGCGCTGATCCACACGCGGAGGCGTCACGAGGCGGCCGCGGTGTAAGCACCCTGTCACAGTCCAATCACCCGCCGCGCCGCCCCCGCCGTGGTCGGCCACCGTGTCGCCGTGGCCACCATCGCCGTGCCGAGGGCCGTGCCGAATGTGGCCGGATCGCGCGTCGCCCGCGCGCGGCTTGTGAATACCGCCCGCCTACCCGCGCAACTCCACTACGCCTCGTTGCTGCTCGCCTATCCCCTGCTGCTCTGGCTGGGCCGCAACACCTGGTTCCGCCTCGACGAGTGGCGCATCGTGCTCGGCCACACCGGGGCCGGCTCGCAGCCGTGGGACGTCTTCGCGCCCTTCGACATCCACTGGTCGACGGCCGTGGTGCTCTTCTACCGCGGCGTGGGGGCGGTGGCCGGAGCGAGCACTTACCTGCCCTACCTGGCGCTGACTCTCGCGGTCCACGTGCTGGCAGCGCACCTGCTGTGGCGGGTGCTGCAGCGCTGCGGCGCCGACGCCTGGGTGTCGACACTGCTCGTCGCCGCGTTCCTCGTCCTCGGCGCCGGCTGGGAGGCCCTCTACTGGGTCCTGGCCCTCACCTTCACCGTGCCGCTGGCCACCGCGCTCGGCGCCGTGCTGCTCGCCGACCGCGGCGAGCTGCGGCACAGACATCGCGCCGGGATCGCCGCGCTCACCCTGCTGGGCGTGATGTCGGGCGGCGCCGGAGTGGCCACCCTGGTCATTCCCGCGCTGGCGGCGGCGCAGCGCGGCGGCGTGCGGCGCGGGCTGAGTGTCGTGGCCCCGGCTGCAGCCGTGTACGCCGTCTGGTTCACGCTCGCCGGCAGCGGCATCCTCGACCACCCCGGGACGGCGTCGGCCGGCCTGGCGGGGACGGCGGCCCGGTTCGTGTGGGACGGCCTGGCCGGGTCGATGGCCACCCTGCTGGGTCCTGCACAGCTCGGCGGGGCGGCCATGCTCGGCCTCCTGGCCTGGATGGCGGTGCGCCAATACCGGGCCCGGCGCGCGCGCGCCGGCGGGCTGCCCGCGCCGGTCATCGCCTGTGGGGCAGGCGCTGCGGCGGTGTTCCTGCTCACCGCGCTGGGCCGGGCCAACGGCGGAAGTCCGGCCTTCTCCTACTACCTCTACGCGGGCACCGGCCTGCTCCTCCCCGCGGCAGCCGTGGCGCTGACCGACCTGGTGCGCCGCCTGCGCGTCCCCCGCGCCGTGGTGATCGCCGGGCTCGGTGTCGTGGTCGGCCACTGCACGGCTCTGCTGGTCAGCTCTGCCGCCGCCGTCACAGCCGCCGATCAGCACTCGCGCGACCTGCTCCTCACCGCCTCCAGGCTGTCCGCCGGCGGGACCGCCCTGCCGGGCAGCGTGCCGGAGCCCGTCCTGGCCTGGGCCGTGACCGCAGCCGACGTCGCCCTGCTCCGCACCGCCGGCGCCCTGCCGCCACCGGCCACGCTCGATCCCGCCGTGGCCGCGGAGGTCTGGCTGCGGCTGCACGTCGAGGTCTCCGACGCCCCCGTTGCGGGCGCCACCACGCCGGCGCAGGTGCTCCAGCCCATCGGCGGCGGTGCCACGCTGAGCGCCCCCACCATTGACGGCTGCACCACCGCCACCGGCAGCGCCCGCGACGGGTTCACCCTGCCGGTGCACTACCCCGCGCCCGGCGCACTGCGGGTCACCGCGATCACCCCGGTGGCGCTCAAGGTCTACCTGCACGGCACCCTCGACGCCCCCGTCGACGAGGCCGCCCGCCTGCTCCTCCCGCCGGGACAGACGCGCGCGGTGGTCGACACGGCGCCCGCCTCGACGCTGATCCTGCACGTCTCGGCGGGCACCGTGCGCCTCTGCCCCTAGGGCTGCGGACTCAGCCCCGGCGGTGCCCCGCGTACGACACCACCTGCTGGAAGGTGGGCCGGTTCACCCACGGCATGTTCGGGACAGTCCCGACACCAACGGCGCTGAAGTGGATGTCGTCGCCCGCCGGGTTGCACGTCCCCGCGGCCGAGTTGGAGCGGCTGCAGGTCCACGCCGCGGGATCCGCGGAGCCGTAGGCCGACGTCAGCGAGTCGATCGCCCCCTGCAGCGCACCCGTCAGCGCCGACTGGCAGGCCGGCAGCGAGCCGCCGCCGCAGTAGCTCTGCGAGTACCCGTTGGCAACCGCAGGGTTCACCGCCTGCCGCAGTGAGCGCTGCAGGTAGCCCTCCCAGCCGCCGTCGTACGCTGAGCCCAGTGCTCCCGGCGGGTTGTTGACGCCCATCAGCCCGCGCAGCTGGTCGTACTGCGAGGCGTTGAGCCACGGGTCGAACACCGCGTGGGTCAGCAGCGGGTACAGCGCGTCCATCACCGCCACGGCGTTGCCCTGCTCGTAGGCGCCGCTGCCGCTGCGGTCGCGGCGGTGCGCACCGGGGACCGCACTCCCCCAGACCGGATCGGCCGACCACTGCTGCAGGATGCCGAGCACCTGCTGCTGGGCCGCTGTCAGCGTCGCGCCCGTGAGCGCGGCCGCCATCTGCGAGACCAGCTGAGCGCCGTCGAGGT
Source organism: Candidatus Dormiibacterota bacterium (assembly GCA_035995545.1). Taxonomy (GTDB): domain Bacteria; phylum Chloroflexota; class Dormibacteria; order Aeolococcales; family Aeolococcaceae; genus DASRDZ01. Next base: position 572,546 of record DASYKI010000016.1, on the reverse strand, counting down.
CGACGGTGCCACCGTCCTCCATCGCGTTGACGATGTCGACCGGCTGGGCCGGACCCCTGCCGATCACCGTCTTGACGCGGTCGCCGAGGGACTGCACGCGGTACACGGGGCCGTACGCGTAGTTGTCGTCGGACGCCGAGAATCCCGGTGCCGGCTTGTTGTTCCAGTTGACGAAGTAGCCGCTGGCGGGATCGACGATGCGCGGGTGCACGTCCGCCCTGGACAGGTCGCCGGGGACGAAGCCCCGCCACTCCCACTGCCCGGTGCCCCAGGTGGGGAAGTTGGGGTTCACATTGGGATTGCGCACCGGCAGCTTGCCGGCCATGTAGAAGGCGACGTGCTTGGAGTCGACGTACGTCCAGTTGAAGGTGCCCGTCTCCTGGCCGGCGGCGCGCTGGAAGTCGGTGGGCCCGTGGATGATGTCGGGGTCGTTCCACTCCATGAAGGCGGGCGCCGAGCCCAGCTCGTCGCCGAAGGTGGAGCGCTGGTACGACACGGCAACGGGGATGGTCAGCCCCGTGGTGGGGTCGACGGCGGTGGTGCGGCCCACCACCGGTCCGTGCACGGTGCGCTCGATCTGGATGGTGACCACCGCGGGCGGGTTGGCGCCGCTGGCGGTGGGCTTGGCCACCTGGCGGTCGGTGCGCTCGTACATCGGCGTGCAGACGCCGTTGTAGACGTACGCGGTCGAGGCCTGTGTCGCCGGCGTGCCGTCGGTGTTGCACAGCTTCTCCAGGCGCTCGTCGATGATGTCGGCGCCCGCCGAGGTCGCGCTCCACGCGTAGTCGACGCCGCGACCCAGCTCGACGAACACCTCGGTGCCCGCGAAGGCGACGCCGCGCGCCTGCATGCCCGGGCCGTGCAGGTCGATCTCGTGCAGGATCTCCGGCGCGAAGTACCCCGTCTGCGGGCCGAACACCGCGATGGGATGGCCGGTGGCGCTGTGCGCCGCGGTGACGATGAGCTCGTTGCTGGCGTGGGGGACGTTGGAGGAGCCCGGCACCAGCGAGGAGAGGTCGATGGTCACGGGGCCGGCGATGATCTGCCCGATGCCCGAGCTGGGCGCGGGGACGGGGCCGCCGTCGCACATGGTGCTGGTCGGCCAGCTCAGCGGCATGGCCGTCGAGTTGTGGTCGATGCTGGCGGGAACCTGCATATAGTCGAACCGCGTCGGGATGCTGACCTGGGCCTCCGGGTCGTTCTGCGACCGGAAGTCCTGCCACATCTTGGTCCCCTGCGCCTGGCCGTAGCGGCTCACCAGCGACTGGTAGAACATCGCGCTGCTCACCTCGCCACCGCCGCCGAAGGCGAAGATGGCCTGCACCAGGGTGGCGGTGGCGACGATGTCGCGCACGTTCCAGGGCGCGGGCACGATCTGCAGCGCCGGGTACTCGACGGGCAGCTTGGTCTGGTCGACGAGCGCCTGCTGGATGTAGGCGTTGACGCCGTCGGCAAAGGCGGTGCCGTCGGCGACGACCTGCGCACCCTCGCTGGTGGTGTGTCCGGCGATGGTGATCGGCTTGGGATAGCGCGACGGCAGGGCGTCGACCTGCGCCTGCAGCTCGGCCTCGCTGTAGCCGGCGAGTCGCGAGATGCCGCAGTCCATGGCCAGCGTCGCCGGCGAGGGCCCGACCAACGAGGACAGCTGGCCGCGGCCGTAGTGGCGGAGCACGTCCATCATGAAGAGGCGATCCTCTGCGGAGGCGTAGCCGCTGCCGAACTCGGTGTCGTAGCGGGTGCTGCCGAAGACGTGCGGCACGCCGAACTGCGCGTCGCGGATGATCGCCGTGCCGGGATGCAGCGGGATGCTCTCGACCTTGTCGCCCGGCTGAGCGGTGCTGTAGAAGCCCGCGTCCTTGTAGTACTGGAGGAGCTGGCCGCCGGTCAGGTTGGGGGCGGCCTTGACCAGGTCGCCGTACATTCCCGCCTGGTCGCTGGTGTGCGGCGGGGTGCCCAGGCCGGCCTGCGCCTTGGCGAAGTCGGCCGCGTTGTAGAGGCCGGTGGCGCCGGGGGGAACGATGTTGAGCGCCTTGCCCAGCGAGCAGTCCTGGAAGGACGCACCCACCGGACCCTGCTTGGTGACGCAGCCGCTGTCCGCCTGGGCGGTGCTGGTGCCGCGCAGGCCGGCCGGCACGGCAGCGAGGGGCAGCAGGATCAGGGCGGCGAGAGCCGCGCGCCGTCCGCGCCTGCGGGCGCGCTCGGATGGACGGCTGTTCAGTGTCTGATGCACGGCGTACCTGCGCCTCCAACACGGCGACCGGCCCCCACGGACGCCTCCCTTCCAACGGTGCCCAGGACACTACACGACGAGCACTTCGCGGCGCCAGCGTCGAGTGGGGCGCTCGTGGTCTTCGCCAGACCGGGCACCCAGGGCCAGGCGCCCGACCGCCGCGCCTACTTCCCCAGGTTGAGGGGCAGCTCCTCCTCCGGCGCGCCACCGGGCCGCGTCCTGGCCGGCCGCCGCGGCGACGCCGCCCGCGTCCCCGGCGGCCGTGAGAGCAGCTCCTCCATCACCCCGCGCACGTCGCTGAGGTCGCCGAACTGGCGGTACACCGAGGCGAAGCGGATGTAGGCGATCTCGTCGAGGTCGCGCAGCCGGGCCATGACCTCCTCGCCGATCTCCCGCGAGCCGACCTCACCGACACCGCGCGAGCGCAGCGCGTTCTCGACGTCGTCGACGAGCTGCTCGATCTGCGCGCGTTCCACGTCGCGCTTCTTCGACGCCATGAAGAGGCCGCCGATCAGCTTGTCGCGGCTGAACTCCTCGCGCCTGCCGTCCTTCTTGACGACCAGCAGCGGCACCGCCTCGACGCGCTCATAGGTGGTGAAGCGCTTGTGGCAGTGCAGGCACTCGCGGCGGCGGCGGATGGCACCCGTCTCCGTGTCGCGCGAGTCGACCACCTTGCTGTCGATGTGGGCGCAGTATGGGCACTTCATGGCAGGAACACGAACGCGAGTGCAGTGGCGGGGCCGCGCCGGACGGAGAGGATCACCCGGCCGGCGCAGCCCTCAGCTTGCTCAGCGGCGGTCCCGCAGGAACGCCGGGATGTCGAGATCGTCAGTGCGCAGCGTGCTGTAGGCGGGCATGCGCTCCTGCACGGGACGCAGCGCCGGCTCGTAGACCGCCGAGCCGTGCACGTCGATCATGCCGGTGAAGCCGGTGGCGATCACCGTCACCTTGACCTCGCCCTGCAGGCGCTCGTCGATCACCGTGCCGAAGATGATCTGCGCCTCGGGGTCGGCCGACTCGGCGACCATCTGCGCCGCCTCGTTGACCTCGAAGAGGGTGAGGTCGGGGCCACCGGTGATGTTGAGCAGGATGCCCTTGGCGCCGGCGATGGTGGTCTCCAGCAGCGGCGATGCCACGGCGTCGCGCGCGGCGTCGGCGGCGCGGGTGTCGCCCGAACCGAAGCCGATGCCCATCAGCGCTGCGCCCTGGCCGCTCATGATCGCCTTGACGTCGGCGAAGTCGAGGTTGATCAGGCCGGGGAAGACGATCAGGTCGGAGATGCCCTGGACGCCCTGGCGCAGCACGTCGTCGGCGATCTTGAAGGCGTCGGTGATCGGCGTCTTCTTGTCGACCACCGCCATCAGGCGCTCGTTGGGGATGGTGATCAGGGTGTCGACGCGCTGCTGCAGCCCGACGATGCCCTCCTCGGCCGACTTCTGCCGCTTGACTCCCTCGAAGCGGAACGGCTTGGTGACCACGCCGATGGTCAGCGCGCCCTGCTGCTTGGCGATCTCGGCGACGATCGGCGCCGCGCCGGTGCCGGTGCCGCCGCCCATGCCCGCGGTGACGAAGACCATGTCGCAGTCGTGCAGCAGCTTGCTCAGCTCCTCGCGCGACTCCTCGGCGGCCTCGGCGCCGACGGTGGGGTTGCCGCCCGCACCCAGGCCCCGCGTCAGCTTGCGGCCGATGTGCATCTTGACCTGCGCCTCGCTGTTGGTCAGCGCCTGCAGGTCGGTGTTGATGGCGACGAACTCGACGCCCTTGAGCTTGCTGCGGATCATGCGGTTGACGGCGTTGCTGCCGCCACCACCCACGCCCACCACCTTGATGCGGGCGTTGCCTTCCAGGGTCCGGTCCAGCTCGACCATGGGCGTTTCCTCTCGCTGTCGTTGACGGGGACGGGGTGTGTCGAAACCAGCGCGTGCCGGCGACCGGTTCTCGCCGTCCGCATCGACGCCATACATGCGCATTCGGTCAGAAAAGTTCACGTAGCCACCTGCTGAATCGGTCGCTGGCACCATGACTGCCGTGTCCGTTGTGCCCGTTGGCGCGCACCACCGGACGCCTGCCGGTGCGCGCCGCCCAGCGCAGCAGCCCCACGACGGTCGCGCAGTTGGGGCCGCGCAGCTCGTCGTCCATGCCGATCGTCCCGTTGGGTGCCGCGATGCGCACGGGAAGATCGGTGACCTGCTGGCACATCTCGGCGAAGCCGCGGAGCATGGCGCCGCCGCCGGTGACCACGATGCCGCCGGGCAGAGCGGTGGCGCCACTGCGCTCGATCTCGGCGGCGATGAGCATCGCCATCTCTCGCGCGCGCGGCCCGATCACCTCGGCGAGATACCGCTGCGGCACGTTGACGGGCTCGTCGTAGCCCATCGGTGTCAGCGTCACCGTCGAGTCGGCGGGGACGGTGAGCTGCAGCGAGTGTCCGTACGCGCGCTTCACGGTTTCTGCGGTGTCGAGGTCGCAGCGCAGCCCCACCGCCAGGTCGCCGGTGACATGGTTGCCGCCGACGGGGATCACGGCGGTGTGCACGATGGCACCGTTGCTGAACACCGCGACGTCGGTGGTGCCACCGCCGATGTCGGCGACGACGACGCCGCGCTCCAATTCGTCCTCGGTGACCACCGCTTCGGCGCTGGCCAGCACCTGCAGGACGAGGTCGTCGACGTCGAGCCCGGCTTGGTGCATCACCTTGACGACGTTCTGGATGGCGGTGGTGGCACCGGTGACGATGTGCGTCTCGACCTCGAGGCGCGTGCCCGACATGCCGATCGCCTCGCGGACGCCGTCCTGGCCGTCGACGGTGAACTGCCGGGGCAGGACGTGGAGGATCTCGCGGTCACTGGGAATGCTCACCGCGCGGGCCGCCTCGACGGCGCGGGTGATGTCGTCGCCACGCACCTCGCGGCGCCCCGCGGCCACGGCCACGACGCCGCGGCTGTTCTGCGACTGGATGTGGCCGCCCGCCAGGCCGACCACGGCCGACTGGATGGGCACCCCCGCGACGCGCTCGCAGGCGTCGACGGCCTCGGCCACACCCTCGGCGGCGCGCTCGATGTCGACCACTGCGCCCTTGCGCAGTCCGCGCGACGAGGCCATGCCCACGCCGAGGATGCGGAGCTCGATTCCGGCGGTCGCCGACACGTCGACATCTGCCAGGGCGCAACAAACCTTGGTCGTGCCGAGATCGAGAGCGGCAACACGGCGGGCACGGGTCACGTCGAGCTCCAACTATACCCGGGCTCGGCGCCCACGGATAGGGGTTGTCGGGCACAAAACCGCAACATGCTGGGTTTGGGGACACAGCATGGCACAAGATGTTGGCCATGGGGGAGCGTCTGTTCGGCGGCCGGGCAGCCCCGGGAGCGCGCCGAACGGTCAGGTCATGCCGAACGGACCAAGAACAACGATTGCGTCGTTACGCAATGGTAGCGGGCCCTCACCCGTCAATTCCGATGGGACCCCGGCCCACGGGGCTCCAGCGATCGGAAAGGAACGGAGGAACTCGATTCATGCGTAGGGAACGACGGCTGGCACGACCGCTCGCGGTCGGGGCGTCGGCGGCGCTGGCCACCCTGGCCATCGGCGCGACGACCATGCACGCGCATGCCTGGGACGACGGACCCACCTACACCATCGTGGTGCCGTGTGCGGGCGCGGGCGGCGGGGCCGCGGGCCTGGTCGCGGCGGTCAACAAGGCCAACGCCAACGGCGCGGCCAATCCCAACAGCACCACCAGGATCGTGCTCACCCCGGGGTGCGCCTACGTCTTCAAGTCGGCTGACAACGGCACCGACGGTGGCAACGCGCTGCCGGTGGTGACCTCGCGCATCGTCATCGAGGCCAGCGACTGGGACGAGGACAGCGACGACCAGAACGCCATCCTGCTGCGCAGCCAGGCCTCGGGGACGCCGAACTTCCGCCTCGTCGAGGTGTCCAGCAAGGGCAACCTCACCCTGGGCGCGGTGAGCGTGAACAACGGACGCACCCCTGACGGCACCGCCGGCAGCTCCTCGACCGCCAGCACCGGCGGCACCGGGGGCAACGGCGCCGACGGCGGCGGCATCCTCTCCAGCGGCACGCTCCGCCTCGACGAGTCCACCGTCAGCGGCAACGCCACGGGCAACGGCGGCGTCGGCGGCGCCTCCAACGGCGGCAACGGCGGCCCGGGCGGCAACGGCGGCAACGGCGGCGGCATCGCCAGCTCGGGGCCGCTCACCCTCGACGACAGCAGCGTCTCCGGCAACCTGACCGGGGCCGGTGGGGTCGGCGGCCAGTCGACCGGCGGCACCGGCGGCACCGGTGGCAACGGCGGCAGCGGCGGCGGCGTGTTCTCGCCGGCCGGCAGCACCTACCTGCTGGGCACCATCGTCTCCAGCAACACCACCGGCGACGGCGGCGTGGGCGGCGCCTCGAACGCCGGCACCGGCGGCACGGGCGGGAACGGTGGCAACGGCGGCGGCGTCTCGGCCCCGACCCTGTACGCCTTCGGTGAGGGCGTCGAGGGCAACACCACCGGCAACGGCGGCGTCGGCGGCGCCTCGACGGGCGGCAACGGTGGCAACGGCGGCAACGGCGGTGACGGCGGCGGCACCTTCACCGGTCCGAGCAGCAGCAGCGCCCACGGCCTTCTCTACACCTCGGGTCTGCGCGTGCTCGGCAACCAGACCGGCAACGCCGGCCCCGGTGGCAGCGGCACCCTCGCCGGCGGAGCGACCGGACGCGGCGGCAACGGCGGTGGCCACGCGGCGGCGCCCCTCTCCAGCCTGACCCTCCGCGACGGGTCGATCACCCAGAACGCCACCGGCAGCGGTGGGCAGGGTGGCGCCATCTACTCGGTCGGCAGCACTCGGACCCTCAGCAACGAGGTCATCGCGAACAACTCGCATCCGCAGTGCATGCCGTCCACGGCGGACTGCCCTTCCTGAACCTGGGCAGCCAGCGGTTTCTGCAGGGGCGGCCGGGCTACGCGCCCGGTCGCCTCTTCTCATGCCCAGCGGGGCCTGGTGAAACCAGTCCCCAGACATACAAACAGGGCCTCGCCACTGCACCTGGCTGACGAAGCCCTGTCGGCTGCAGCCCCACTGGGGGCCGCGTGAGCCCGGCAACCGTAGCACCGGCCCGGGGGGATGTAAATACGGCGCCGTCGCGGGCTCAGGAGCCGGGGAGGACCACCAGCTTGCCGCGCTGTTCGCCGGCTGCGAGCTGGGCGAACGCCTCCCGTGCGCGCGACAGGGGAAAGGTCGCGCCGATCAGCGGCTGCAGCGTTCCCGATGCCGTCATCGCGACGAGTTTCTCCAGCTCCGGGCGGGTGCCCATGGTCGAGCCGAGGATGCGGGTGTGCCGCCAGAAGATGCGGTGCAGCTGGGCCGGCGGGTTGAAGCCGGCGGTGGCGCCGGCGACCACGATGGTGCCGTCGATCCGGACCGCGCGCAGGCTGAACTCCCACGTCGGCTCGCCGACCGTCTCGATCACCGCGTCGACGCCGCGCCCGCCGGTGAGCGTCTGCACCTGCTTGGAGGCCTCGCGGTCGGTGCCCAGCGCGGCCCTGGCACCGAGCTGGATGGCGATCTCCCGCTTGGCCTGGTCGCGCGACGTCGAGATGACGTCGATGCCCGCGGCCCGCGCCAGCAGGATCGCCGCGGTGGCGACGCCGCCGGTGGCGCCGTGGACCAGCACGGTGTCGCCGGGGCGGAGCTGGGCGCGGCTGAAGAGCATGCGGTAGACGGTCAGGTACGCGGTGGGCAGGGTCGCCGCGGTGGCGAAGTCGATGGCGTCGGGGAGCGGGATGAGGTTGGCCGCCGGGACCGGCACGTATTCGGCCAGGCTGCCCTGGTACTCGCCCTCGCTGAGCATCGACATGTCGCGGCAGAAGAGCGGGTCGGTGTCGCGGCAGGCGGCGCAGTTCTGGCAGCCGATGACGCTGTGGGCGACGACGCGGGCACCCTCCGGCGGCGCGTCGTCGGGACGGTCGGGGCCGTAGGCGGCGACGGTGCCGGCGGCGTCGCAGCCCAGCACCTGGGGCGGCTCCACGGGGCGGCTGGAACGGCCGCGCAGGGTGAAGAGGTCGTGGTGGTTGAGCGAGGCGGCGTGGACGCGGAGCAGGGCCCAGCCGGGCGGCGGCTCGGGCTGGGGGCGCTCACCCACCTCGAGGTTGGCGAGCGGGTCGTCGCCTCCGGTTCGGGCGGCGTAGGCGGCGAGCATCGCGGGGCAACCTAGCAAATCGGCGCTCTACGGTGTGCCGGCGGCGGCACGGTGCCCGAACTGAATCCGGGCCGCCCCAGACGTTGCCGAGCCGGAGGCGCCCCCGCAGCGGTGGACTTCCGGCACCATTGTCGGCACCATGCGCATCGACGAGCAGCTGGCCGGCGACGGACCGGTGTTCTCCTTCGAGTTCTTCCCGCCGGAGACACCCGAGGGCGAGGAGCGCCTGTTCCAGACCATCGCCCAGCTTCGCGAGCTGTCACCCACCTTCGTGTCGGTGACCTGCCGCAATCACTCGCGCGCGCGCACCCTCGCCGTGGTGACGCGCATCCGCAACGAGATGGGCATCGAACCCATGGCCCACTACACCTGCGCCGGCGCCACGCGCGCCGAGTTGCACGACACGCTGCGCGGCCTGCGCGAGGCGGGCATCTCCAACGTGCTGGCCCTGCGTGGCGACCCGCCCCGCGGCTCCGACCGCTTCGAGGTCCATCCCGGCGGCTTCGCCCACGCCTCCGACCTCGCCGCGATGATCCGCGACGAGTACGACTTCTGCATCGGCGGTGCCTGCTACCCGGAGGGGCACCTCGAGTCAGCGTCGTTGGACGCCGATATGGCCGACACGGTCGCCAAGGTGAACAGCGGGATGAGCTTTCTCATCACCCAGATGTTCTTCGACAACACGCACTACTTCGACTTCGTCGCGCGTGCCCGCGCGGCGGGAGTGACGGTGCCGATCATCCCGGGGATCATGCCGATCACCACGCTTGGGCGGTTGTCGCGGTCGGACGGGACGTTGTTCGGTGCGCAGGTGCCGGCCCCGCTGCTGACCGAGCTCTTGCGCCGCGTGGATGAGCCGGAGGCCATTGCTGCGCTGGGCACCGCGTATGCGACGCTGCAGTCCGCGGAGCTGCTCGCCGGTGGCGCGCCGGGGGTGCACTTCTACACGTTGAACCGCTCTCCGTCGACGCGAGCGATCCTGTCGGCGCTGCTGGCGTCGCGGCCCTGGGAGCGGGCGCGGTAGCCTCAGGTGTTCCATGGCGGGCGCCGACGAGGGACCCTACCCCGGCGTGTCGGACAGCCGGGAGGAGACGCCGTCGGCTCGGGCTGCGCGCAGCCCTCAGTGACTCGGCGGGGGGCCGATCTGGAACTTGATCGGGGTCGGCGTCGGAGTGGGTGTGGGCTGCGGTGTCGGCGTCGGCTGGGGTTTGGGCGTCGGTGATGCGCTCGTTGCCGGCGAGGCAGGTGATGCCGGGGCAGCTGGCGCAGCATCGGCCGGCCCTGGCTTTCCCCCCACCGCGGGCTGCGAGGGATTCTCCAGGTCGACATATCCGAACGTGGGCTTGACGAAGTCGACCTTCCCCTTCAACGACACCAGCGCGCCGAGCTGATCGGGCACGGCGGCGATGTCGGCATCGCTCAGCATGTGCCCGAGGATCGCCCGCCATCCCGCGGTGGTCACGATCGCGAACAGCCCATCCGGCTGCCACTCGAAGTGGTTGACGCCGGCGCCGAACACGGCGGGAAACCGCTGCGCGGTGATCACCAGCGTGCGCACGAGAGTGGAGTCGATCGACCCCGGTGCACCCGCGCCGATCTGCGCGGCAGCAAACGATGGACGGTTGTCCACGAGCATCGGGACACCCGGCGGCGCCGGCACATTCGCCTGGCCGAGGTCGAGCAGGTCACCGCTGTCGGCGATGGCGAGCTGCTTGGAACCGCGGTGCAGCATCAGCACCGGCGTCCATTCGCGCACGGCGATGCGCACTGTGTCGGGCAGCTCCGTCTCGACGCCGGCGCTGCGCACCCAGGGCAGCTTCTCGATCCGCTGGCGCATCTGCTCGCCGTCGATGGTGAACAGTGACTGCGACGTCGAGAGCTTGGCCGCGCCGAGGATGGCGCTGCGGTCGATGAGGTGGTTGCCGCTGACGGCGATCACCTTGGCGCGGAACACCGGCAGTACCAGGATCGCCACCAGGGCGATGAGCTGCACGGCCAGCACCGCGATGCCGACGCGGCGTCGCGACAGGGCGGCGCCGGGAATGGGCAGGCGATGCGCCCCCGCCTGGTGGATGCGCCGCCGCTGCACCGGACGCAGCTCGGCGTCGTCGTCGACCGCGAAGCGGCGGGCGACGCGCGGGGAGTCGATGATCGACGCGGCGGCCGCGCGGGCGCGCGCCTGGCGGCGGGTGCCATCCTCCAGGCGGGTGCTCACGTCGCCTCCTCGGCGTGGCGTGCCAGGGCATCCTCGACAAGCTGTTGGCAGAGCTGGTCGAACCCGATGCCGGCGGCACGCGCGGCGTCGGGGAGCAGGGAGAGCTCGGTGAGCCCGGGGATGGCGTTCACCTCGATGACCCAGGGCGCGCCGCCCGCGTCGACGATGACGTCGACGCGCGACATGCCGCGGCAGCCCAGCGCTGTGTGGGCGCGCTCGGCGACTCGCTGCGCGTCCCGGCGCTGCTCCTCGGGGAGCCGTGCCGGGATGACGTGCTCGCTCTGACCCGCGGTGTATTTCGCTGCATAGTCGTAGAGGGGACGGTGGGAGACGATCTCGAGGGTCGGCAGTGCCTGGGGCGGATTATGCCCCAGAACGCCGACGGTGATCTCGATTCCTTCGACGAATCGCTCACACAGCACTGTGTCGTGGGCCTGCGCGGCCTCGTATGCGCCGCCCAGCTGATCCGCGGAGCGCACGATGGTGAGCCCGATGGTGCTGCCGCCGCGATCCGGCTTGACCACCATGGGCAGGCCCAACAAAGCCTCCGCCTCCCCCATCGCGGACGCTGCCTCCGCCGCAGAGAGGTGGCGCGGAAGCAGCCGCCAGGGCGGCGTGTTGATGCCCTCGGCGACCAGAACTCGCTTGGCCATGGCCTTGTCGAGACAGAGCGCGGTGGCCAGCAAGCTGCTGCCGGTGTAGGGGATGTCGAGCAGCTCGCACACTCCCTGCACGGTGCCGTCCTCGCCGAAGCGGCCGTGCAGCGCCAGGAAGGCGACGTCCCAGCCACCACCACGGAGCGCGTCCCACAGCTCCTCGTCGGCCTCGATGCGCTCGGCGAGGTGGCCGCGCGAGCGAAGCGCGGAGAGCACCTGCGCGCCGCTGGTCCGGCTGACCTCGGTCTCGGTGCTGCGGCCGCCGCAGACGACCGCGATGCGCAGCGCGCTCACTCGCGCGTCCCCTGCGGCTCGCCGAGCACGGCGATCTCGCGTTCGAGGTCGACGCCGAAGCGCTCCAGCACGGTGTCGTGGGCCAGCTCGGCGAGGGCGAGCACGTCGGCGGCGCTGGCGTGCTTCACGTTGACGATGAAGTTGGCGTGCTTCTCGGAGATCTGCGCACCGCCGCGCCGCGTGCCGCGCAGGCCGGCAGCCTCGACCAGCCGGCCGGCGAAGTCGCCCGGCGGGTTCTTGAAGACGCTGCCCAGGCTGCGGATGCCGTAGGGCTGGGTCGCCTTGCGCTGCGCCTGGACGGCGTCGGTGCGAGCGCGCACCGCCACGGGATCGTCGCGATGCACCCGGAAGCGCGCGGCGACGACGACGTGGTCGACCAGCTCGTCCTTGAAGCGCGAATGGCGGTAGGTGAAGCCGCAGTCCGCGGCGGCCAGGGTGTGATGCCCTCCGTCGCCGTCGATGCTGACACACTCGACCAGAACGTCCTTGATCTCCGTGCCGAACGCCCCGGCGTTGCCGCGAACACTGGCGCCGGTGCTGCCCGGGATGCCGATGCCGAACTCCATTCCCGCCACGCCTTTGCGGGCCAGATCGAGAGCGGCACGCGGCATCATGTAGCCGCCGCTCAGCTCGATGGTGCTGTCGTCGTGGGACAGCTGCATGCGGCGGTCGGACATGCGCACCACCAGGCCGCGGATGCCGCCGTCGAGCACGAGCGTGTTGCTGCCGGCCCCCAGGACGGTGAAGGGCACGCCCGAGGCACGGCAACGCGGCAGCAGCTCGGCGAGGCGCTCGGGGTCGTGCAGAGTCAGAAACCAGTCTGCCGGCCCGCCGATTCCATACTGCGTATGGCGCGCCAGCGCCTCGTTGCGGCGCACGCCCGGTTCGCTCTCCAGCCACTCAGTCTGCACCGGGCCGCTCCGCCAGGGCATGCATCACGCGCTTGGCCAGGTCGTCGAAGCCGCGCACCGACAGACAGAGCACGGCGTCGCCCGGTCGTGCCTCGGCGAGGACGATGGCCAGGGCCTCGTCGCTGCCGCCGACCACGCGCACGTCCGCGACACCCTGCACGCGCGCGGCGATGTCGCTGCTGCTGACGGTGTGGGCGAGGTGGCGCTCGCGTGCGGGCTCGATGGCGCCGAGCAGCACCGTGGACGCGCCGCGGAAGGAACCGGCGTAGTCGTCGAGCAGCGCCAGCGTGCGCGAGAAGGTGTGCGGTACGTAGACGACGAAGAGCCGCGCGCCGGGAAACCGCTGCACCGCGGCCTGCACCGTGGCACCGACCTCGGTGGGGTGATGCGCGTAGTCGTCGACGACGGTGACACCACCGGCGGTGCCGAGCACCTCGAAGCGCCGCGATGCTCCCTTGAAGGTGGCGCAGGCGGCGATGCAGGCATCGAGCGGAGCGCCCACGGCGTCAGCGAGGATCAGCGCCGCGGTGGCGTTGAGCGCGTTGTGCCAGCCGGGCATGCTGAGCGCGACCTGCGGCATGGCGACGCCGTCGCGGCGGGCGATGGTGAAGCTCTGCAGCCCCGCATCGTCGACGTGCCAGTCGGCATCCGGCGCCGCCCCGTAGGTCACCACGCGGCACGATGCGTACGCTGCCAGGGCCACGCACTCGGGATCGTCGGCGCAGAGCGCGAGCACTCCCTCGCGCGGCATCGACCCGGCCAGCTCGACGAACGGCGCGCGGTAGGCGTCGAAGGTCGGGTACACGTCGGGATGGTCCAGCTCCAGCCGGGTCACGCAGGCCGCGAAGGGATGCGTGTGCAGGAACTTGGGCCGGGAATCCCATGGCGCCGTGGTGTACTCGTCGCCCTCGAACACGAAGGGACCGCCCGCGCCGAGCCGCGCCGTGGCGCCGAAGTCGCGCGACGTCGTGCCCAGCCGGAACCCCGGCGACATGCCCGCCGACTCCAGCATCCAGGCCAGCAGCGACGACGTGGTGGTCTTGCCGTGGGTACCGCACACCGCGATGCGCACGCGGTCGCGGGTCAGCTCACCGTAGAACTCCGCCTCGCTGGTGACCGCGAGACCGCGCCGCACAGCCTCCTCCCACTCGGGATTGCCCGGCCGCACCTGGTTGCCGACGACGACCAGGTCGGGCGCCGACCCACCCATGTCGAGGTTGCCCGGCGCGTGGTGGTTCACCCAGGGAATGCCTGCGGCGGTGAGCGTGTCGGTGGTCGGCGGGTAGGCGTCCTCGTCCGACCCGGTGACCGTGTAGCCGAGCTGCTTGGCCACCAGCGCTGCGCCGCTCACCGCGTAGCCGCAGATGCCCAGGAAGTGCACGTGCCGCGTCGCCACCGCGCTCATCGCGACACCGATCCGGCACCCGCCGCCTCGCGGATCAGCGCCACCACCGCATCGTCGGCGCCGGGGCGTCCCGCCTCGCGACTGGCAGCGGCCATGCGCCGCCACAGCGCCGGATCCTCGACGACGCGCTCGATCTCACTGCGAAAGCGGGCGGCGCCACACTCCTCGTCGGGAATGAGCAGCGCCGCGCGCGCCTCGACGTACGGCATCGCGTTGTCCACCTGGTGTGCGCCCGCGTAGGGATACGGCACCAGGATCATCGGCCGCCCCAGCACCGTCGTCTCCGCCAGCGACGAGCCGCCGGCGCGCATCACCACCAGGTCGGCGTCACGGATGCGCTCGCCGATGTCGTCGAAGAAGGCGCTCACCGTGTAGCGCTCGCGCATGTCCTCGGGCAGTCCCGCCCGCACCGGCGCCGACCACTCCGCATCGCGCGCGCCGCACTGATGGGTGACGCGCAGGTGCGGATGCTCGGTGAGCAACTGCCGGATCGACCCCGCCACCGCGTCGTTGAGCCGCCGCGCGCCCTGCGACCCGCCCATCACCAGCACGTGCTCACACGCGTCGTGCAGCGGCGCGCCCGCGTGCGCCTTGACCTCCGGCCGAACCGGGTTGCCGGTGTGCACCACGCGCGCACCGGGAAGCTCCGACGCCGTCTCGGCGAACGACGCGGCAACCACACGCGCCCGCTTGGCGAACATCCGCGTGGTGCGTCCCGGATGCGCGTTCTGCTCCATCAGCACCACGGGAATCCGCTGCAGCAGCGCGGCGGCGACGACCGGAACCGACACGTATCCCGCCGCACCGACCACCACGTCCGGCCTGAAGCGGGAGAGGATGCCGCGCGCCTGCACCGTGGCGCGCGCGATGCGCAGGGCGGTCCCCGGCAGCTTCATCGGCGAGCCCAGGTCGATGCCGCGGACGCGCAGCGTCTCCAGGCGCAGACCGCTGCCCGGCACCAGCGATTCCTCCATGCCGCCGCGGCGGCCGACGAGGAGGACGTCGCCGTCCGGGTCAGCGCGCCGCAACGCCTGCGCGACCGCCAGCGCGGGAGTCAGGTGTCCCCCGGTCCCCCCTCCAGCGATCAACGTGCGCACGGCGGTTCACTCCTTGGCGGCGGCCCTGCGCCGAGATGTTGCAGAGAATCCCGACGGCCAGCAGGGTCATGGCCAGCGACGACCCACCGTAGCTGATGAAGGGCAGGGGAACGCCTGTGGTCGGCACCACGTTGGTCACGGCGGCGACGTTGATGAAGGCCTGCACGCAGATCCAGGCGGTGATGCCGCCGGCCACCAGGGCGCCGTAGCTGTCCGGCGCGCGCAGCGAGGTGCGCACCCCGCGCCAGGCGAGCAGGACGAATCCGCCCACCACGCCCAGGGTCCCCACCAGTCCCAGCTCCTCGCCGATGATGGCGAAGATGAAGTCCGTGTGCGCCTCCGGCAGCCACTGGAACTTCTCGATGGAGTTGCCCAGGCCGACGCCGGTGAAGCCCCCGCTGCCCAACGCGAACAGCGAGTGCACCATCTGGTAGCCGGCGTTGAGCGGGTCGGCGAAGGGGTCGCGGAAGTTGACGATGCGCGTCGCCCGGTACGACACCAGGGTGATGGCCAGGTAGCCGAGACCGCCGAGCAGGGCCACCATCACGATGAGGTGGCGCTTGCGGGCGCCCTTCAGCGCGATGAGGACGATGCCGATCGCCGCCAGGATGACGCTGCTGCCCAGGTCCTTCTCCAGCAGCACCAGGCTGAGCAGTCCGAAGAGGAGGAGCCCGTAGTCGCGCACGATGCGCCGCGAGCGCACCGCCGGTCCGCGGTCGACCAGCCAGCGCGAGAAGGCGACGATGCACATCAGCGTCGCCAGCGCCGAGGGCTGCACCGACAGCGGGCCGACGACGATCCAGCGCCGCGCGCCCAGCACCTGGGTGCCGACGTGCGGCAGCAGCACCGCCATCAGCAGCACCAGCGTGCCCAGCGCCAGCTTCTTCGACCATCCCCGCCAGCGGTGATAGTCGACGCGCGCGGCCCCGACCATGAGCACGATGCCCAGGCCCAGCCACAGGATCTGCCGCTGGAAGAAGTAGTTGGGATTGCCGTACGCCGAGTAGCCCAGGGCCTCCGACGCGCTGTACACCATGACCAGGCCGAAGGCGCACAGCGAGGCGATCACCGCCAGCAGCCAGCCGTCGACGCGCGCCAGCGAGAACGCCTCGCTCTGCGATCGCGACTCGGCGGCGGTGCCGGGACGGAAGTTGTCGACAGGTGCCGCGGCCCGGCGGCGCAGGGTGGCCGCGCGCTCGGCGACACTCATGGTGGTCGGGGTCCGCATCGTCCGTCCGCGCGCTGCCATCAGGCGATTCCCCCTGTCACACCGCAGATCTCACGGACCAGCGCGGCGAAGACGCGGCCGCGCTCCTCGAAGCTGGTGAACTGGTCGAAGCTGGTGTAGCCGGGCGAGAGCAGCACCACGTCGCCGGGACGGGCGATGCCGTGCGCCGCCAGCACCGCCTCGCGCATGGTGGGCACCAGCGTGCGCGAGTTCCAGCCAAGGCCGGCCAGAGCCTGGTCGAGCTCGGGCCCGGTGTCGCCGTTGAGCACCGCGTGGTGTGCCCGGGCGCTGACCTCGGCGGCCAGCTCGTCGGGCCCGACGCCCTTGGTCTGGCCGCCGCCGATCCAGACGATGGGACGGTCCGGGAAGGAGCGCAGCGCCTTGATCGCGGCGTCGGCGTTGGTGGCCTTGCTGTCGTCGACCCAGAGGACGCCGCCCGCCTCGAGCACGGGCTCCAGGCGATGCTCCACCGCGCGGAAGTCGCGCACCGCGCCGGCGATGGCCTGGTGGTCGACACCGGCCGCGTGTCCCAGCGCGACGGCGGCGAGGACGTTCTGCACGTTGTGCTCGCCGAAGAGCGGGATGTCGCGCAGGGGCATCACCGGCGTGGCCGCACCGGACTCGACGACGACCACCTCACCGTCGCGCACGGCGGCGCCGTCGCCGGGACCGATGTCGAAGCCGGCGAGCAGCACGCGCGCGGGTGACGCGGCGACCATGCCGCGGGTGACCACGTCGTCGGCGCCGAGCACCACGGCACCGCCGGGATCGGCGTGCTCGACCAGGCGTCGCTTGGCCGCGGCGTAGGCGTCGAAGGTGCCGTGGCGGTTGAGGTGGTCAGGCGTCACGTTGAGCACGGCCGCAAGCCGGCAGCGCGGGTCCTCGACGGACTCGATCTGGAACGACGAGAGCTCCAGCACCACCCAGTCGCCGCTCTGCACCTCGTGCAGCCGGTCGAGCATGGGCTCGCCGATGTTGCCGCCGACGTGCACGCGCGCGCCACCGGCGGCGATCACCGCGCCGGTGAGCGACGTCGTCGTGGTCTTGCCGTTGGTGCCGGTGATGCCGACGATGGGCGCCGGGCAGCGGCGGAAGACGAGGTCCATCTCGCTGCGCACCGCGACGCCGTGCGAGCGGGCGAAGGCGAGCTCGGGCGCGTCCCACGGCACCCCCGGACTGGGGCACACCATGTCGAACCCCGCGGCGACGTCCTCGCCGTACGCACCCAGGCGGACCTGCACACCGTCCGCCACGGTGGCCGCGCGCGCGCGCAATTCCGCGTCGTCCTTGCGGTCGACGACGGCGACATCCCAGCCGTCGGCGCGCAGAGCGCGCGCGCAGGCCATGCCGCTGCGGGCCAGCCCGATCACCAGCGCGCGCGCCATCAGTGACCGACTCCCGAGGGCAGTGCGGCGAGCACCGCGAGCAGGGCGCCAAGCCCCGCCGCCGCGCCGAACCAGAGGACTAGGCGCTGCTCGCGCAGGCCCACCTCCTCGAAGTGGTGGTGCAGCGGGCTCGCCCGGAAGACGCGCCGGCGGAAGCGGGTGATGGCGGTGACGTTGACGATGACGCTCAGCGTCTCGGCGACGAACACCAGGCCCAGCAGCGGCAGCAGCCAGAGCATGCGCACCTCCGCCGCCACCGCGGCGAGCACGCAGCCCAGCGCAAGCGAGCCGGTGTCCCCCATGAACACCCGCGCGGGATGCCAGTTGTAGACGAGGAAGGCGAGAACGCCACCGACCACGGCGGCGCTGAGGATCGCGGCGCTGTGCGCACCGAGGTGCAGCGCCAGCGCCCACAGCGCACTGAAGACGAGCACGCTGCACCACCCTGCCAGACCGTCCACGCCGTCGGTGAGGTTGACGGCGTTGCTGGTGGCCATCACCGCCAGCATGGCCAGCACCACCACACCACCGCGCAGGTCGACGCTGCCGAGCACGGGGAGCACCTGGCGCGTGGCGCCGACCTTGTACAGCCCGATGCCGACGAGCAGGCCGACCAGGGCCTGCAGCACCAGCTTCTGCCGGCCCAGCAGTCCCAGCGCGCGCGAGCCGCGGATGTTGCCGAGGTCGTCGAGGATGCCGAGCCCCGCACCGGCGAGCAGCGCGAAGGCCAGCACGAACCCCGCACGCGAATGGTCGAAGACCAGCCAGGCGAGAAAGGCCAGCACGCAGAAGAGGATTCCACCCATGGTCGGGGTCCCGGCCTTGATGCGGTGGCTGACGGGGTTGTACGCCTGCACGCGCTGTCCCGCGTGGGCTCGAGCCAGGGTCCCGATCAGCGCGGGGTAGAGCAGCACGCCGAGCACGAGGCAGAGCGCGAACGCGCCCAGCGACGACCTCATCGCAGCAGCGCCTCGACGACGCGCTCCAGGGCCATGCCGTGCGACGCCTTGACCAGCACCGCGGTGTCGGGGCCGCAGCGCGAGCGCGCGATCTCGATCGCCTCGTCGACGCTGCGCGCGGCGAACGCCTCCTCGGGCTGCATCCCGGCGGCGAGCGCCGCAGCGACGGTGGTGTAGCCCTGCTCGCCGACCGCGATCAGCGTCGTCGCCACCTGCGCAGCGTGCCGTCCCGCCATGCGATGCGACATCGCCGCCAGGTCACCGAGCTCGAGCATGTCGCCGAGCACCGCGACGCGACGCTTTGCCTGAGTGGACCCCAGGGTGTCGAGAGCTGCGGAGAGCGACGCCGGGCTGCTGTTGTAGCTGTCGTCGTAGATGCGCGCGCCGTTGAGGCCGACGTGGACGCGCCCCCGCTGCGGCGGCGCCTCGAACTCGGCCAGCCGCTCCGCGACGGCGTCGACGCCGATGCCGAACTGTGCGGCCACCGCCGCCGCGGCCAGCGCATCGACGACGACGTGCGTGCCGGGCACGCGCAGCTCGGCACGCGCGCTGCCGTCCGGTCCGACCAGGGTGAAGCGGGTGCCGTCGATGCCGCGCGCCTCGATGTCGGTGGCGCGGAACTGCGCGTCCTTCGCGGCGACGCCGAACCAGACGATGCGCGCGGGGCTGCGCGACGCGACCCTGCGCACATGCTCGTCGTCGCCGTTGCAGACGGCCAGCCCGTCGAGCGGCAGCGCCTCGAGCAGCTCCGCCTTGGCCAGGGCGATCGCCTCCTGGGAGCCGAGCCGCTCGATGTGCGAGACGCCCACGTTGAGCAGCACTCCGGTGCGCGGGTGGGTGAAGGTGGCGAGGTCGGCGATCTCACCGCGCGCGCTCATCGCCATCTCGCAGACGAAGGCCTCGAGCGGCGGCTGCAAGGCCAGCACCGACAGGGGAATTCCCGTCCAGGTGTTGAGGTTGCCCGGGGTGCGGGCAACCCGCACCGCTCCGGTGAGGACGGTGGCGATCAGCTCCTTGGCGGTGGTCTTGCCGGCGCTGCCGGTGACCCCGACGACGTGGCAGCCGAGCTCGGCAAGGCGGCGCTCGCAGGCCCGCCGCAGCGCTGCTGCCGTGTCGGGAACACGAAGCAGCAGCGGCGGAACCGCAGTGTGGCCCGCTCCAGGCGCCCATCCCTCGTCGACGACGGCGAGCACGGCACCGGCCGCACCGGCCCCGGCGACGAAGCGATGCCCGTCGTCGCTCTCGCCACGCAGGGCCACGAAGCCGCCGCCCGGAACCACCTCACGTGAGTCGGTGGCAAGACCCGCAAGCGGCTGGTCCACATGGTCAGAGCCATCGAGCCGCCCGTCGAACAGGCGTGCGAGGTCCGAGGGGGAAAGCACGGAGGCCATGGTACCGGCACGTTCCATCACGGGAGAAACGCTCCCGGGACGGCTCACGGCACGATCTTCCACTGGTCGACCAGCACCTGGGCCATGTCGTGCCAGATGGGTGCCGCCAGGTAGGCGCCCTCGCGGGCCACCTTTGTCTCCTTGGGCATGCGCAGGACCACCAGCATGGTGAACTGCGGATTGCTGATCGGCATGAAGCCGGTGAAGGACACGATGACGTCGCTGCCGTACACCCCGTTGAGCGGCACGCTGGCGGTGCCGGTCTTGCCGGCGATCTGCCCCTTGAAGGCGGGGATCTTGGCCGCGTAGCCGGAGGCGCCGCGGTCCTCGACGACGCCGGTCATCATCTTCTGCAGCGTCGCCGCCGCGTCCGGAGTCATCACCCGCCGCGTCGTCGGGGTGAACGGCGTCGCCCGCCCCGTGTCGGGATTGACGATGGCGTCGACCGCGTGCGGCTGCACCCAGACGCCGTTGTTGCCCACCGCGTTGATGGCGGCGAGCATCTGCAGCGGCGTCACCTGGACGTGCTGGCCGAAGGAGGTGGTGGCGAAGTCGACGCCCTTCCACTGCTGCTCGGCGGCAAGCGGCTGGTTGACCTCGCCGGCGATGTCGATGCCGGTTGGCGCCCCGATGCCGAAGTTGGCCAGGTTCTGGTAGAAGCTGTGCTGGCCCTCCATCTGCATGACGCGGATGGCGCCGTCGTTGAGCGAGTCGTCGAGCACCCACTGCATGGTGACGTTGCCGTGGGCGCGGCCGTCCCAGTCGCCGATGGTGTAGCCGTCGACGCGGATGGGGCCCTCGTTGATGACCGTGTCCGGCGTGATGGCGTGGTTGTTGAGGCCGCCCGCGAAGGTGACCACCTTCATCACCGACCCAGGCTCGTAGAGCCCGCTGACCGCCTGGTCCTTGAGCATCGCGAACGGCGCCGACCCGTAGCTGGCGGCGTCGTAGCTGGGATAGTCGGCCCAGGCTCGGATGGCGCCGGTGTGCGTGTCCATGATCAGCAGCGTCCCCGAGTCCGACTGCGAGTCGGTGACGCCCTTGGCGAGCGCCTGCTCCGCCCAGTACTGGATCTGCGAGTCGAGGCCGAGCTGCAGGTTGCGTCCGTTGCGGGGGTCCGTCCGTCCCTGCTGGGAGAGCACGATGGCATTGCCCTGCACGTCGCGCAGTGTCGACTCGCTGCCGTCCTGGCCGCGCAGCAGGGTGTTGTAGTACTGCTCCAGGCCGTACTGGCCGTTGCCGTCGTGGTCGACGAAGCCGAGCAGGTTGGCGGCGAACGAGGTTCCCGCCACCGGGGCCGGGTTGTAGACGCGCTGCTCGCTGTCCACCGTGCCGATGCCGGTGATGCCCAGCGCCTGCAGCTTCTGCTTGACCTTGTCGTCGACCTTCTTGGCCAGGTACACGAAGCGCCCGGTCTTGGCAAGCTGCTCCTCGACCTTGCCGGGTCCGAGCCCGAGCACCGGTGCGACCCGCATGGCGACGTCGTGGCGCTGCGCCGGGGCGATCAGGCCAGGATCGGCGAAAACGTCGTACATGGTGATGTCGCTGGCCAGCAGGCGGCCGGTGCGGTCGAGGATCTGGCCGCGGTGGGCGGGCAGGGTGACCTGCAGCGCGTGCGAGGCCGCCGCCTTGGCGCGCAGCCCCGGCCCCTGCACGACCTGCACCTCGACCAGGCGCACCATGATGACGATGGCCATGGCGGCGAAGGCGAGCAGCAGCCACAGGCCGCGGGCGCGGAAGTCGGGCTCCTCGCCGACGAACCAGCCGCGCAGGCGCGATGCGGGTACGGCCGAGCGGCCTCCCGCCCGCGCCCTCATCGACCGGCGGCCTGGGCCTCCGACGGCCCGAATGTGCCGCTCAGTGCGGCGACCAGACGTTGCATCGGGTCGCCGCCGGCGCCCGTGGTGTCAGCGGTGACCGGCGCGGTCGGCACCGAGACCGGCACCCCCGACGCGGTGACGTAGGCCCATTTCCCCGGCGGCTTCATGCCCATCTGCTGCGCCGCCGCGTCGATGCGTGCCGAGGAGCGCAGCCGGGCCAGGTCGGCGTCGAGCTGCTGCGCCTGGGACTGCAGCTGGCGCTGCTCGACGGCGAGGGCGTTGGCCTGGTACGTCGCCTGGGTGAGGTGCGCCGTCTGGGACACGTAGGCGATGCCGATGCCGGCGCAGATGCCGATGATCGGCAGCAGCGGCAGCGGAGTGCGCGGCCCGCCGCGGCGCGTGCGCGGACGGCGGCGCGACGCGGATGCCTGCGTGGAGTCGCCGGCGGCACCGTCGCCCTCCAGGGCGGCGAAGGCGTCGAAGACGTCGTCGAAGGAGTCGTGTGTGTTCTTGCTGGCGGGCACGGCCCGGATCTCCGGTTGCGAAACGTGGGCAGGACGATGGGAGACCGGGCCGGTGCCCGGGAGCAGATACGGGAGGGTTGGCGGCGGCGGAGACCCGTGAAGATCTCCGCCGCCTGGGGCAGAGGGGGCTTCGAACCTTGGCTGCGACGACCGCGAATCAGTCGCCGCTCAGCTTCTCCGCCACCCGCAGGCGCGCCGAGCGCGCCCTGGGATTGACGGCGACCTCGACCGGATCGGCCTTGATCGCCTTGCGGGTCAGCAGGAAAAGAGAGGCCCGGTGAGCGCAGGTGCAGATGGGCTGTTGGGGTGGACAGATACAGTTCTGTGCTGCGACGTGGAGTGCGTTCTTGACAAGGGTGTCCTCGAGAGAGTGAAAGGCGATGACCCCAAGTCGCCCACCGGGCCGTAGTTCGTTGATTGCCGCCTGCAGTCCGTGCTCGAGGTTCTCCAACTCCTGGTTCACCTCGATGCGCAGTGCCTGGAAGGTTCGCGTCGCGGGATGGATCCGCTTCGGCCAGTAGCGCCGCGGGATCGCCCGCTCCACCGCGGTGCGCAGGTGCTCCGTGGTGGTGAGCGGATGCTGGGCTCGCTGGCGCACGACCGCGGTCGCCACCGCGCGGGCGAAGCGCTCCTCGCCGTAGTCGCGGATGATCTGTTCGAGGTCCACCTGGGACCAGGTGTTGACGACATCCGCGGCAGAAACTCCGCCGCTCGACGGGTCCATGCGCATGTCCAGCGGTCCGTCGAAGCGGAAGCTGAAGCCGCGCTCGGGCGTGTCGAGCTGCAGCGAGGAGACTCCCAGGTCGAGGGTGACCATGTCGACGGAGGCGACGCCGAGGTCGCGCAGGATCTGCGAGAGGTCGGCGAAGTTCCCGTGCACCACGGTGACGGCGTCGCCGTACTCGGCGAAGCGCTCGCGACCGCGCGCCACCGCCGCAGGGTCGCGGTCGATGGCGATCACCCGTCCGCCGGGCAGGATGCGCTCCACGAGCGCCGCGGTCACGCCGCCACCCCCGAGGGTGCCGTCGACCGCGATCTGGCCCGGCCTGGGCTGCAGGCTCTCTATGAGTGGGTGTAGAAGGACCGGCCGATGCCCGCCGCCGTTTTCAGCGACGGAGGGATCGGGCGTGGCGTGGGCCATGTCGTCCATGCCTGCCACGGTTGGCACGGAGGCCATCAGAGTGCAAGGGGGAACACGGCGGGGTCGTCACGACGCCTCGCCGGCGGAATGGCTGACCCGGTCACCGAGCGCGGTGAACGCGACGGGGTCGAGATCGGAGTTCTCACGATCCCAAGTCTCCTCGCCAACCACCTCGACGACGTTGCCGAGGCCGACGAAGACGGCGCGGTCGCCGATGGCCGCCCAGCGGCGGTGCTCGTCGATGAGCAGCAGGCGACCCTGCGCGTCGAGTTCGACCTCGCGCGCGGAGGCATAGAGCGCGCGCAGGTAGCGGCGCTCCTCGGCGGGCGTGTCGGCGGTGAGACGGAAGCGCTGCTCGACGTCGGACCACTGGTCGGGCGGGCGGATCACCAGGCGACCCTCCGCACCGATGGCGACGACGCTGCCCGGCGGCAGCCCCTTGCGGAGCGTGGCCGGCACGGCGACGCGGCCCTTGCTGTCGACCTGGTGGCGGTAGGAGCCGATGAACATGGGTCAGCCACCCACCGCGCCGTCGACACCGGGAGTGTCGCTGCGGGGTGTTGGGTCGTGCTGTTCATGTGCCCCACTTTTCACCACTTCAGTCCACCGATGGCGGAACAGTAGCAGCGTTCCGCACGCGCGTCAACACGAACATGTGTACCGTCACGCTCGTGTGACATGAGGACGTAGGTGGCAAAAACCCGACGGGCCAACGGGTTTGCCGTGGACTCTCGGCGGCGGTGGGCCGCGGTGGGGAGTCCGCCCAGCGCCCCGGACCACCTATCGTACATGCGTTCGACCCAAACGTGGGTATGCTGCTGTGGCAAGCCGGCCGGACGGCCGCGGGCGTGCGGTGACGCAGGCTCGAGGAAAGTCCGGGCTCCACAGAGCAGGGCGCTGGGCAACACCCAGTCGGGGTGACCCGAAGGAGAGTGCCACAGAAAGACACAGCCGACGGCCCGCCTCGCGCGGGCACGGGCAATGGTGAAATGGTGGGGTAAGAGCCCACCGGCGGCCGGGTGACCGGCCGGCCAGGTAAACCCCGTCCGGAGCAAGGCCGAACAGGGACGGGCCGTTCGTGATTCGTCGCGGCGGTCCACGGGTTGCTCGCCCCATGTCCCGGGTCTGGCCGCTCGAGGCGCCGGGTAACCGGCGCTCCAGATGGATGGCCGTCCCCCACCTCGGTGGGGACAGAACCCGGCTTACAGGCCGGCTTGCATTTTCTTTCCGGGTGGGAGCGCTCAGGCCGCGCAGGCCGAGATCGCGCTGCGCGAGGACTCCGGATGCGCCGCCCGCGGAGGCGCGAGTGCGCTGCGCGCCGACTCCGGATGCGCCGCCTGCGGGACGCGAGTGCGCTGCGCGCGGACTCCGGATGCGCGGCCCGCGGGGGCGCGAGTGCGCTGCGCGCGGGACCCCGGATGCGCGGCCCGCGGGGTGCGGGTGCGTTGCGCGCGTGACTCCGGATGCGCGGCCCCGCGGGGTTGCGGGTGCGTTGCGCGCGGACTACCCCAGCGGGCCGCGCGGTGTCGCGCCCTGGCTGCTCTGCAGGGTGCGGTAGGCGGCGACTGCCAACTCGTCGACGCGGTCGTTGCCGGGGTCGCCGCTGTGGCCGCGGACGTGTTCGAAGTGGACGCGGGAGTCGACCAGGGGGTCGATGGTGGGAAACAGGTCGAGGTTCTTGTTGCGCTTCCAGCGGCGGGTGAGCCAGTTGATGACGCCGAGGGAGTCGGTGCGGACGACGATGCGCCATCGGGGATCGCCGTCGATGCGCGCACGCACCGCGCGCAGGGCTTCGCGCACCGCCTTGAGCTCTTCGCGATTGTTGGTCGTCGCCGGCTCGGCGCCCGCCGCCTCCTCCACCGCGCCGTCGGGCCACTCGATGCGGTATGCCCAGCCGCCCGCGCCGGGATTGCCCGAGCAGGCCCCGTCGGTGTAGACGACGACGGTCTGGAGGTCGCTCACGGCGCCAGGATGCGGTCGCAGTTGGCGCACTGCACGACGGCCTCACCGAACCGCGCCTCGTGGACGTCGTGCGCGCCGACGGGAAGATGGCAGCCGCCGCACGTCCCCGAGACGACCCGCACCACCGCGGGCGCATGCTTGGTGGCGACGCGGCGGTAGAGCGCCAGCGACTTGGCGGGCACCTGCTCCACCAGCGCGTCGCGGGCGACCACCGCGCTCTCATGTTGCTGTCGCAGCTGGCCCAAACGTTCGCTCATCGCACCCAGCTCGCCGGCGCGGCGCGCCTCGATGGCGGCGACGGCGGTGTCCTGGTCGCGACGGGCGCCGGCGATGACCTCGGCGTCCTCCATGGCGGCGAGGGTGACGTCCTCCTGCTCGGAGACCTGTGCCTTCAACGCGTCCAGCTCGTGCTGCAGGGTGAGCAGCTCGGCGGGGTTGCGCACCGAGCCGCCGTAGAGCTGGCGGTCGAGCGTCTTGACCCGCGCCCGCAGCGCATCGAGGTCGCCCTCCAGCGAGCGCACGTGGAGCTCTGCGGTGCGCTGCGCGTCAGCCAAGCGCTCGGTCTCACTGCGGGCGCGGTCGAGCTCGGGGTCACCCGCCAGCGCAGCCTCGGCGGCGGCGACCTCGCGGGTCAGCCGCTCCACCTCGTCGTTGTCGTGCTGCAGCTCGAGGAGCTGTTCGGCGGCCCGATTCACCGCGGCACCGCGGCCAGCCAGGTCGGGTAATTGCGGCCACGGTCGACCAGAACGCAGCGGGCGAGCACCGTCCACCGGCGCTCGTTCAGCCAGGGCTCGACCAGCTCGTCGTCCTGGATGCACTGCAGCGCCACCCAGCCGACGCCGCGCTCCGCCGCCGCCGTGCAGATGCGCAAGAGGTTGCGCGCCCCCATGCCCGCGGCGACCACGCCCTCGACCTCGCCGTCCTGCAGCGGGTCGAGGTCGGCACCGAAGCGCGGCTCGACATGCTCGCGCGCCTGCCAGGCGTCGAGGTTGCGGCAGAGCTCCTGGTAGGGGCCGCGTCCCGCCTCGGTTGCGATGACCGTGGCCACGCCCTGGTGGGCGAGGTGGACCGCGAGCGCCCCGTGCCCCGCGCCGACGTCGGCGATCGCGCCCGCCGGCGGCAGCATGTCGAGCAGCTCGCGCAGGCGGCGATTGAGCCGCGGCACGGTCACGCCGCGGCCGCCTGCGACACGCGCACCAGGTTGTCGAGGCAGCGCCGCGCCGACCCCGAATCGATGGAGGACCGCGCCTGCTCCAGTCCCTCGGCGAAGTCGGGCGCGCGTTCGGCGGCGACCAGCGCCGCCGCCGCGTTGAGCGTCACCACATCGCGCGCGGGCCCCTCGACGCCTTCGAGAACCGAACAGATGCGACGCGCGTTGTCCTGCGCGTCGCCACCCTTGAGGTCACTCACCGGCGCGGGGGCAATGCCCAGCGACCGGGGGTCGAGGGTGAAGCTGCGCACGCCGTCCGGCGTCACCTCGTGGCACTGCGCCACGCCGTCGAGGCCCAGCTCGTCGATGCCGTCGGGACCGGTGAACACCAGCGCCCGCCGCAGCCCGAGCCGGTGCAGGACCCCGGCCATGACGCCGGCCAACCGCGCGTCGGCGACGCCCAGCGACTGGTACGGAACGCGCGCGGGGTTGGCCAGCGGCCCCAGCACGTTGAACGCCGTGCGGATGCCCAGCTCGCTGCGCACCCCGGCCGCGTGCCGCATCGCCGGGTGGAACGCCGGTGCGAACAGAAACCCGATGCCCGCCTCCTCGACACACCGCTGCACGCCCTCGGGACCCAGCGCGATGACCACGCCCAGCGCCTCCAGCACGTCCGCGCTGCCGCACCGCGACGACGCCGCCCGGTTGCCGTGCTTGGCCACCGGGCACCCCGCCCCCGCGACCACCAGCGCCGCCGCGGTGGAGATATTGAAGGTGCCCGTCCCGTCGCCGCCGGTGCCGCACGTGTCGACGGCCTGGACGCTCAGCTCGACATGCGTGGCGTGGTCGCGCATCGACATGACCATGCCGGCCAGCTCGTCGACCGTCTCCCCCTTCGTCCGCAGCGCGGCCACCAGGGCCCCGATCTGGGCCGGCGTCGCCGCCCCCTCCATGATGCGATCCATCACGCCGCGGGCGACATCGATGTCGAGGTCCTCCCGCCGGACGACGCGACCCAGCGCGTCGCGCAGCAGCGTGTCCCCGTCGGTCATCGCGGCCGGACGGTACCACGTCGGGCGGGGCCCGCCGGGGTCAGTCGGGGGGCTCGGCGCGCTGGGGGCCGAAGGCGACGCCCGCGCCGAGGATGACCAGCGACAGACCGCAGGCGGTGAACTGCGTTCTCTCCCAACCGGCCCAGGGAACCAGGAGAAGTGCCAGCAGGGCACCGATGAACATCCCGGCCGACGACGCGAACACCACGACGGCATTGACCCGGCCAAGGAAGGCCGGATGAGAGCGCATCTGCAGGTCGGTCGTCCCCAGCGTCTGCCACACGACCGCGGTACCGCCGCTGACAGCAAGTGCCAGCATGCTGCCCCACAAGGGCAGGTGCAGCGTGATCAGCGCCAGACTCAGGACCTCGAGGATGGCCAGGCCAACGATGACCTCCCTGGTCACCCGTCGCGGGCGGTATCGGAAGACGATCAGGCCCAGCAGGACCGAGCCACCGCCCACCGCCGCGTAGAGGAAGCCGACCCAATCGGGATTCCCCGCCGTGCGCGCGATGAGCACCAACACCGACGAGGTCGCGGTCACCGCCACAGCGCTGCACATCCAACCTACTGCCACGACACGCAAGAGCGGGTCTCTGGAGACCGCGCGCAGCCCGACCAGCGCGCCGGCGGTCGCGCTCGACCAGCCGCCGCTGATCGAGGTCACCCGGAGTGTCGCCATGAGGATGGCCGCGATGATGAAGGTGGCCGCGTCGATGGCCAGGCAGGCCTCCGGCCCCTTGGCCACCAGCAGCGGCGCCGCGAGCGCCGGTCCGACCGCGATGCTCGACGAGAACCCGAGGCTGTACAGGGCATTGGCACGCTGCAGCCGGTGAGGGGGCGCGATGCGGGGGACGAGGGCGCCGACCGCGGGCCGCGCCACCCCACCCGCAAACTGCGTGACCACGACCGCGCCGAACACCGCCCACACCGCGTGGATCCGGCTCGAGGGGATGATCGAGAGGGTGAACACCGATTGCGTCAGCGCGCAGGCAGCAACCACGTACTGAGCCGGGATCCGGTCGGCGAGCGAGCCGCCGATACTGGTGCTCAGGACGCGAGGCACCACCCGCGCAAGCATGTACCCGGCGGGCGCCGCGGGTCCGCTGAGGCGGTAGAGCAGGACCACCAGGGCGACCGTGGTGAACCAGTCGCCATAGAAGGACAGCGTGGCGGCTATCCAGTAGCGAGCGAACCGTCGACCCAGGCCTCCCCATCCAAACTGGACGGGATGGCCGGTCACGCTCACCCCAACCTGTGTGACAACCAGCTCCGGTTCTACAGTTCGCACCTCGCGGGCAACCCGGGACGCTGTCGTGGTCGGTTCTGCCGGCTGCCCTAGGCGCAATTGTCGCCGTTCTCGGGTTCGAGATGCGGAATTGGAGCTGCTTAAATAGAAGAGGCGCGAGAATCGAGGGTGTCACCACCCCGCGACACTCGCGCCACTTGGGCGTCATGGCCACTCGGTACTGTTACGCAGCACCTAGTGCCGACGAGCGATTAGCCCCAGGCTCCGCTGAGCTCATGACCTGTCCAGGTAGCCATCGTGGGGAAACACCTCCTTTTCGGGCAGATTCCTCGTCGCCGGGCTGATGCTGCAACATCGGTCGGGCATCCGGAGTGCCCACTCCGGTTTGTGCTCCTCGGCCGTCCCTCGTAGGTGACGGCTCTGTCGCGTTGGTGGCGTAAAGGTAACGGGACGCTGCACTTCCCGTCAACTGCTAAACACACGGCGTAATCGAGCCGTTACAGGGCGCACACCGTCGTTTACACGACTGCGCTCCGCAGCACCCGCCCGCCAGCCCTCAGGACAGCGTCGCCCGTCGCCTCAGGCGGTTGCCGCGAGCAGTACGCCGGACCGTTCGGCCTCGACTGGCTTGCCGGCCAGGAGGTCGATGCCCACTCGGGCCCGGATCGCCGCGATATCGAGCAGCTCGGCTTCGGGGATGGCCAGGAAGGCCTCCACCGCGTCCGGATCGAACTGGGCACCGCGGTGCTTGCGGAGCTCCTCTCGAGCTTGGTCGAACGACCTGCCACGGCGGTAGGGCCGATCCTGGGTGATGGCATCGACCGTGTCCGCGATGGAGAAGGCGCGCGCGCCGGCGCTGATCTGAGTTCCGCGAAGACCGAGTGGATAGCCCCGACCGTCCCACCGCTCGTGGTGGTGGAGGATGATCCGCCGGGCCTCGGTGAGGTACTCGACCTCCTCCACCATGAGGGCGCCGATCTCGGGATGCCGGCGCATGACCTGCCACTCGGCCTCGGTCAGCGGCCCGGGCTTGTGGAGGATGGCATCGGGGACACCGATCTTGCCGATGTCGTGAAGCAGGGCACCGTGGCTGAGGAGCTTGAGGTCCTCACCACCGATGCCCAGCCGGACGGCAACCAGGCGCGTGTACTCGACGACACGCCGTGAGTGCCCTTCGGTCTCCTTGTCACGGGCGTCGAGAGCGTGGGTCAGGGCGATCAGCGTCGCGTCGTACGAGCGCTCAACGCGAACGCTCTCCTCCTGCAACTGTTCGAGCAGGTGGTCGCGCTGCTCCTCGTGCTGCCTGGTACGTCGCGCCAGGACGATCAGGAACACCTGCAGGGCACCCACCGGCGCGAGAGCGAAGGTGAAGCCCAGCGGGCCGAAGTGCTCGTGCAGCGCCACGAAGCCCACCGCTGCGTATCCGTAGCAAAGGTTGTAGGGTGCGACCGACAGCGATTCGCGCAGCTGCTGCCAGTAGGGTCGACCGCTCGCGACCGTGACGATCCCGCTGAGCAGCGTGTAGTTCACGGCCCAGTGGACGAACCCGGTGGCGATCCCGGCCAGGCCGGCATAGGCCGGTCCGGCCCCGTGCACGAGCATGAATGCCTGGTATGTCGCCCAGGCACCGAGGTTGGCCAGGAAGATCAGCGGGATGTTGAACGCCGTGCGGAAGAGTCCCGTCTTGTAGCGCAGCTGGATGGCCACACTCTCGGTCGCCGCTCCGGCAAAGGCCCCGAAGGGTCCAACGCTGAGAGCCAGGCCGAGATGGAGGAACGAGGACGCGTTGAAGATGGTGTTGACGCCGCTGACAAGGCGGACGCTGAAGTAGGCCATGAGGCCCGCCGTCCCGGCGACGATGGCCACCCCGATCCCGTCGGAGGGCCGCCGGACCGTGAGCAATCCCACCACCAGGGCCACCAAGTTCGTCAGTCCGACGTACACCACCAGGTTGGGCGTGTACACGACGGCGTCCGCGGGGCCGGCGTCCTCCCTCAGGCGGGCACGGAGGCGGTCCCAGACACGCCATTGCAGCGGCGATCCGCCGCGCGGCGGGTCCGGGTACGCGGTGGGGGTCATGTCGAGTGCTTCAACCCTCTGCACGAGACAGAATCCTAGGTGCTACCACACGCTGTTCCGGCGGCAATTCACAGCTTGTGACTGAACCGTTCTGTGGCTAGCTGCCAGAGTTGACACAATCGTTCAGCCGCCGTGACTGCGCCGTTACAGATTTAATTGTCCGCGGCACGCTCGTGACAGCAGTCCGGCGGCGTCTATACTCGGCCCCCAGGACTTAAGACTTTGACAGCACGCTCCCTCCTCCCCTTCGATCCCGACGTGGTCAGGCCCTGGACGCTGGGGTCCGGGCCGCGGGGAGCCCTGCTGCTCCACGGGTTCGCAGGCACCCCGCCCGAGCTCCGGCGCCTCGGCGAACACCTCGCGGCGAACGGCTGGCGCTGCACCGCGCCGGCGATGGCCGGACACGCCCTCACCCCCGAGGACCTGGAGCGCACCAGCTGGCAGGACTGGGCGGCCTCAGCACGACAGGGGCTCGACGAGTTGGTGAGCCAATGCGAGCAGGTCGTGGTGGCAGGCCAGTCCATGGGCGGCGCCATGGCCCTCCACCTCGCCGCCCACGACGACCGGATCAAGGCGGTGGCCACCCTGGCCGCCCCGGTGTGGCTCAGCGACTGGCGCCTCCGCCTGCTGCCCGTGGCCAAGCACTTCGTCCGCTGGGACGTCCCCGAGGCGGACGACGTCGACCTCTTCTGGCCCGCCGCGGTGCACGAGCTCTACTCCTACGGCCGGCGGCCGACACGGGCGATCCGCCAGCTCGACGTCTTCGTCGGCGTCGTCAAGCGGGAGCTGGCCCTGGTGCGGCAGCCGGCGCTGGTCATGCACGGGGGGCGCGACCGGGTGATCGACCCGCGCAACGCCACCGACATCGAGCGGGGCCTGGTGTGCAGCGCGGCCGTCGAGCGGCACATGTACCCGCGCAGCGGACACGGGATGAGCGTCGACGTCGATCGCGAGGACATCAACGGGCGCGTGCTGGCCTGGTTCGAGCGCTACGCCCCGGCCACCCCCGCCGTCCCCTCCACGGAACAGGACCGACCGGTCAGTCGGCGCTAGCTCCCACCGTCGCCGCCGAAGCGCTCGTGCAGCAGGCGGGCCAGGTCGCTGTCGATGACCGGGTTGTCAGGAGCGCCCCCGTCGGGCAGCGGCCGCGGGCGGCGGCGCGTGCCGGCAGCAGCACCACCACCCCGCACCTGCTCCGCCGCAACCCGCTCCGCGCGGTTCATCGCCGGCCCCTGCTGCGTGGTGCCGCAGGAGTCGCAGCGGTAGACGACCGCTTCGCGGTTGCCGCCCAGGTAGGCGACGTGCGAGCGGCGCAGCCCGCTGCCGCACACCGTGCACGTGCGCCGCGGTGGTGGCGTCGAGACCGATGGCGAATCAGCGCGCGTCATCAGCGACCACTTTACAAGTCTTCAGACTCTCAGCCCGGCGTTGCACCGCCGTACTGCGAGCTTCACGAGCCGTCATCAGGGCTACGTGCCAACGTCACCGCAACCGATCGAGGCCGCAGTACGTTGTGCTCATCGAGCCGTCATTCACCCGAGGAGTATGCCGCAATGGCTCCCGAGGAGATCCAGGTTCTGGCCGACGCCAAGGAGGCGGACGCCACCGCACGGTATCGCCGCCGCCAGCAGTTCACCGCACTGGTCGCGGACGCCATCCGTCGCGCTGAGGCGATGACCCGGCTGGAGATCGAGCTCACCCGCGTCCCTCGCTAGACAGGCTGTCAATCGCACGGGTGGCCCGTGCGATTTTGCAGCCGTGGTCATTTGCAGGGAAGGCGCGTAGAGTCCCCGATGCCCGATCGGTTTGCATCAGGGGAGTATTGCCATGGCAGGGTTCGCGTTCGTGGTCCCGGTTCTTCCTGGCAAGGAGGCCCGCGCTGTCGCCGACATGATGCGGCCGCGCATGGACGAGTTCGAGGAGTCGCGCGGTCGAGCGGGCATCACCTTGGAGCGCGCCTACGAGATGGCCACGCCCATGGGCAACTTCGTCACCGCCTACATCGAGGCGGAGCAGGGCCCCGCGGCACTGGCGACGGTCGCCGCATCGCAGCTGCCCATCGACAAGGACTTCGTGGCCGCGCTCAAGGAGGCGCACGGCGTCGACATCAGCCAGCCACCGGCGGGACCGCCGCCCGAGACCGTCGGCGAGTTCCGCGATCCCGAGGTCACCACGCGCCATCCCGGCATGGGCTTCGCCCTACCGCTCATCCCCGGTCGCACCGAGGCCGGACGCGCCTTCGCCCACGAGGCCTTCGTCACCCGTGCGGCCGACCACGCCGCGTCGCGGCGCGCGCTCGGCATCAGCGTCGACGTGGTGACGCTCAACGTGACGCCGATGGGCGACATGATCTGCGTGTACCTCGAGGCCGCCGACCCGGAGAAGGCGAACGCCGGCTTCGCCGCGTCGCAGAGCGCGCACGATCGCTGGTTCAAGGAGCAGCTCCGCACCCTCTTCCCGCCGCACATCGACTTCGACCAGCCGATGCCACCGGTGACCACCATCTGGGACTGGGTGCGCACCCCCGTTACCGCCTGACACACGATGGACTCACGGCACAGCCGTGGGGACGGCCGCCCGCCGCGCCGCGCACCGGCGGGCGGTCAGTCCTGGCGGCCCAGCCGCGCCAGCAGGTCGTGCAGGATGGCCGCACTGGCCCCCCAGATGACCCGGTCACCCGCCTCGTAGAAGTAGACCTCGCGCGCCATGGGGTCGCCGGCGATTCGTCTCGCCGTGAGTGGGGCGCGCAGCAGCTCGGCGAGCGGGATGCGGAACCAGTCGGCCACCTCGTAGGGATCGGGCACCGGCTCGACGTCGCGCTTCTGCAGCGCCACGATTGGCGTCACCTGGCGAAACGCGGTTGCGGTGAGCACCGGCGCGAGCTCGCCGAGCGGCTCGACGTCCTCGCGGGCGATGCCCATCTCCTCGTGCAGCTCGCGCAGCCCGGCGTCGAGGACGGACGCGTCGCCGGGCTCGACGCCACCACCGGGAAAGGCGATCTGCCCGCGATGGGTGCGCACCAGCCGGGAGCGGCGCATGAACAGCAGCGGCAGCTCGTCGTGCCGGGCGTCGAAGAGCAGGACCACCGCGGCGGCGTCCTCCGGCTGCGGCGCGTCGCCGCCAAGGGGTGCTGGCACGGCGTCCCGGAGGCGGTCGAGCAGCGCGCTAGCGATACCGGGGATGCACCACGAAGGGGTTGTACTGCATCTCGTCGCGGATGGTGGTGCGCGGCCCGTGACCCGGATACACCACCGTCTCCGGCGGCAGCGCGTACAGAGTGTTCTCGATCGAGAAGATCAGCGTCTCCCAGTTGCCGCCCGGCAGGTCGGCGCGCCCGACGCTGCGCTGGAACAGGGTGTCGCCGGCGATGAGGTCGCGACCCATCAGGAAGCAGACCGATCCTTCGGTGTGCCCTGGAGTGTGCAGGACCTGCACGTCCAACCCCTGCCAGTGCAGCACCTCGCCCGGCGTCAGGTCGATGTCGGCAACCACCGGCCCCACGTCCGCGGGCACCCCCGGCAGGTTCCCGACGAACTCCAGCATGGGTCGATCGGAGGGATGGATCGCCGCCTCACAGCCGTGCGCCGCACGCACCGCGGGAACCCCGTTGACGTGGTCGGGGTGCCCGTGGGTGAGCAGGATCCGCTCGGCCCGCAGGTTGTTCTTCTCCAGCAGGGCGAGGGTGCGCGGGTGTTGCAGGCCGGGGTCGAAGACCAGCGCCGCGTCGGTGTCGCGGCGGTGCAGCACGTAGCTGTTCTGGTCGAACCTGTCGTCGACGACGACCGCCAGTTCGACGAGGTCGCGCAGGGTCTCGGTCACGGAGCCAGTGTAGCCAGGTCGCCCCACGGCTCCGGGCGCCGCGGCGAGCCCGTGGCCTGTCCCTCGAACTGGGTGCGGTACAGCTCCGAGTAGAGCCCGCCGGCGGCGAGCAGGTCCTCGTGCCGGCCGTGCTCGACGATCCGGCCGGCGTCGACGACGAGGATCTGGTCCGCCTCGCGCACCGTCGACAGGCGGTGGGCGATCACCAGCGAGGTGCGTCCGCGCAGCGCCACGCTGAGCGCCTGCTGCACGGCCACCTCCGACTCCGAGTCGAGATGCGCCGTCGCCTCGTCCAGGACGACGACGTCCGGTGCCTTGAGCAGCAGCCGCGCGATCGCCAGGCGCTGCTTCTCGCCGCCGCTGAGCCGGTAGCCGCGGTCGCCGACGACGGTGTCGAGCCCGTCGGGGAGCGACTCCACCAGCGGCAGGATCTGCGCGCCGCGCAGCGCCTCGACGAGCTGTTCGTCGCTGGCGTCGGCCTTGGCGTACATGAGGTTGGAACGGATGGTCTCGTGGAAGAGGTGCGCGTCCTGGGTGACCACGCCGACGGCGTCCTTCAGCGATTCCAGGGTCACGTCGCGCACGTCGTGCCCGTTGATGCGCACCGCGCCGCCGCGCACGTCGTAGAGCCGCGGCACCAGGTGCGAAATGGTCGTCTTGCCCGCGCCCGACGGGCCCACCAGGGCGACCAGCTGCCCGGGCTCGGCGACGAACGACACGTCGTGCAGCACCTGCTTCGAGGGCGCGCGGTCGAGCACCGCCACCGACTCCAGCGACGCCAGCGACACCTCCTCGGCGGTGGGATAGCCGAAGTCGACGTGCTCGAACTCGATGCGCGCGGACCCGCGCTCCAGCGGGACGGCGTCCGGCCTGTCGTCGATCATCGGCGGCAGGTCGAGCACCTCGAAGACGCGCTCGAAGGAGACCAGCGCGGTCATGATGTCGACGTTGAGATTGGAGAGCGCCGTCAGCGGCCCGTACAGCCGGGTGAGGTACGCGGCCAGGGCAACCACGGTGCCGACCTGCAGTGATCCGTTGACCGCCATCACACCGCCCCAGCCGTACACCAGCGCGGTGGCCAGCGACGCGGTCAGCATCAGCGAGACGAAGAACACGCGGCTGTACATCGCCTGGGTGATGCCGATGTCGCGCACCCGGCCCGCCTTGCGGTCGAAGCCGTTCGCCTCGTCGCGGGAGCGGCCGAAGAGCTTGACCAGCAGCGCGCCCGCGACGTTGAAGCGCTCGGTCATGGTGGTGTTCATCTGCGCGTTGAGGCCGTAGCTCTCGCGGGTGATCGCCTGCAGCTTGCGGCCCATCCAGCGCGCCGGGAAGATGAACACCGGCAGCATCGCCAGCGACACCAGGGTGATCTGCCACGACAGCACGAACATCGCGGCCAGCACCAGGGTGACGCTGATCAGGTTGCTGACAACGGTGGACAGCGTGCCCGTGAACGCCTGCTGGGCGCCGAGCACGTCGTTGTTGAGTCGGGTCACCAGCGCACCCGTCTGGGTGCGGGTGAAGAAGGCGACGGGCATGCGCTGCACGTGGCGGAACACCTTGCTGCGCATGTCGAAGATGAGGCCCTCGCCGATGCGCGCCGAGTACCAGCGCATGCCCAGCGAGAGCCCGGCGTCGAACACGGCCAGGCCGGCGACCAGCCCCGCCAGGGCGACGACCAGCCCCGAGTTGTGGCCGAGAATGCCCTTGTCGATGATCTGCGCGAAGATCAGCGGGTTGACGGCGCCGACCACCGCGTCGATGACGATGATCACCAGGAAGCCGATCAGCATGCGCTTGTACGGCGCCGCGAAGCGCACGATGCGCTTCACCGTCCCCTTGGCCAGCTTGCGCTTGGGCAGCTGTTCCCGCCGGAACCAGCGACTGCCGGCGGCCCAGCCGCCGCCCGGATCCATCATTGCGGCGCCACGTCCCTAATCCGTGACGCCGTGCGGCGTGGCGACGAGGAAGCCGACGCGCCGCTCGTGCACCGCGCCCGCGCCGCCCTTGGGCAGCAGCGCGCGCTCCAGCACCTCGGCGACGTTGTCGACGGGGATGACCTCGATCTTCTCCAGGACCTCCTTGTCCACCTCCTCCAGGTCGCGCACGTTCTTGCGCGGCAGCACGAAGGTGGACAGCCCGGCGCGGTGCGCGGCGAGCAGCTTGTCCTTGACACCGCCGATGGGCAGCACCCGGCCGCGCAGGGTGACCTCGCCGGTCATGGCCAGGTCGCGGCGCACCGGACGTCCGCTGGCGACCGACACCAGCGCGGTGGTCATGGTCACACCGGCCGACGGCCCGTCCTTGGGGATGGCTCCCGCGGGGACGTGCACGTGCACACCGTGGTTGTCGAAGAAACCCTTTGGCGCGCCGTACTCCTCGGCGTGCACGCGTGCCCACGAAAGCGCCGCGCGCGCCGACTCCTCCATCACCGAGCCGAGCTGGCCGGTGAGCAGCAGGTCGTTCTTGCCTTCGATGGCCAGAGCTTCGACGGTGACGATGTCGCCGCCGACGTCGCTCACCACCACACCGGTGACCGCGCCGACCTGGTCCTCGGACTCGGCCTCGCCGAATTCGAAGCGCGACGGGCCCAGGTACTCGGGCAGATCGGCGACGTGCACGGTGACGCCGGTCAGCGCGCCCTCGGACTCCGCGAGCTTGCGCGGCAGCTTGCGGGCCACCTGGGCGATGGTGCGGTCGAGCTGGCGCACGCCGGCCTCGCGCGTCCAGCCGCGGATCATCTCGACCAGCGCGTCGTGGTCGAGGGTCAGCTCGGCCTCCTCGAGACCGTGCTGCTCGCGCTGGCGCGGCACCAGGTGCTGCTCGGCGATGCCCACCTTCTCCTCTTCGGTGTAGCCGCTGATGCGGATGATCTCCATGCGGTCGCGCAGCGGCGGGCTGATCGTCTCGGCCACGTTGGCGGTGGTGATGAACAGCACCTGGGAGAGGTCGTAGGCGACTTCGAGGTAGTGGTCGCTGAACTCGCGGTTCTGCTCGGGATCGAGCACCTCGAGCAGTGCGGCCGAGGGATCGCCGCGGAAGTCGGCGCCGACCTTGTCGACCTCGTCGAGCATGATCACGGGGTTGCGCACACCGGCCTGCTTCATCGACTGGATGATGCGACCGGGCAGGGCGCCGATGTAGGTGCGGCGGTGACCGCGGATCTCCGCCTCGTCGCGGATGCCCCCCAGCGAGAGGCGCACGAACTTGCGATCCAGCGCCCGCGCGATCGACCGTCCCAGCGACGTCTTGCCGACGCCGGGGGGACCGACCAGGCAGAGGATCGGGGTCTGCAGGGTGCGGCGCGGACGCGGGTCCTCGACCAGCGGCTCCGGCGTGCTGGCTGCGTCCGACGACGCGGGCGGTGCCGGCGCGTCGCTCGCGGCCAGCTCGGCCGCCTCGGCCTCCAGCCTGGCGCGGGCTTCGATGCGCTGCTGGGCGCGCGCTCGCACGGCCAGCCATTCGAGGATGCGGTCCTTCACCTTGGGCAGGCCGTAGTGGTCCTCGTCGAGGATGCGCTTGG
Source organism: Candidatus Dormiibacterota bacterium (assembly GCA_035995545.1). Classification (GTDB taxonomy): domain Bacteria; phylum Chloroflexota; class Dormibacteria; order Aeolococcales; family Aeolococcaceae; genus DASRDZ01. Next base: position 534,249 of record DASYKI010000016.1, on the reverse strand, counting down.
CCCGGGCGATGTCGACGTTCTCCGGCGGCGGGTCGCGCCAGGGCAGGTCGAGCAGCCAGTCGACGTAGGTGCGCACCATGCCCAGCTCGGGCGAGGCGCTGGGGATCTGCTCCAGGCGCTGCACCTCTTTCAGTGCGCGCGTCCGCACCGCGTCGGGCATCCCCGCGTTCTCGACACGGGTGGCCAGATCCTCCTCCTCCTCGCTGCTCGACCCGTCGAGCTCGGAGAGCTCCTTGCGGATGGCCCGCAGCTGCTCGCGGAGGATGGCCTCGCGCTGGCCCTTGTTGATCGTCTTCTGGACGTCTTCCTGGATCTTGCTGCGCAGCGAGGCGACCTCGACCTGCTTGGCCAGCAGGGGCACCAGGGCGCGCAGGCGCTTGGCGACGTCGACCTCCTGCAGCAGGGCCATCTTGTCGGCCACGGCGATGTCCGGCGCGGCGCCGGCCATGTCGGTGACGCGGGCGGCCTCGGTGGTGCGGGTCACCGCCACGACCAGCTCGGGTGCGACCGCGGCGCCGGCGCCGACGTAGTCGCCGAAGAGCGTCTTCACCGACCCCACCAGGGCGTCGTTCTCGGCGCTGGGCTCGAAGGGCTCGTCGATGGTGACGACGGTGGCGGTCCAGCGATCCCCGCTGCTCTCGAAGCCGCGGATCATGACCCGGCGCTGGCCCTCGACCAGCGCCTGGGCGGCGCCGGTGGGCAGCTTGCGGAATGCGCCGACGTTGGCAACAACTGCGATGGGATAGACGTCGTCGATGCCGACGTCGTCGACCTCGGCGTTGCGCTGGACGGCGAGGACGACGCGACCGTCCGCCTGCACGGCCGCCTCGAGGGCGGCGACGGAGCGGGGACGGCCGGCGCCGAGGGGTGCCAGCTGGTGGGGGAAGACGACGTTCTCGCGCAGGGGAACCAGCGGCAGCGTCTCGATGGCGCTGTCGTCGGTGCTGGCGCGAACCTGGTCGCGCAGATCCATGGGGCAGAAATCTCCGGGGATGCGGTTGTGCGGCGAGCATACCCCGGGGCCTTCGGCCGAAACCTCGGCGGCGGCACAGCCGAATCCGGGCTGCCCCAACCCGTGCCAAGCCGGGATCACAGCCCCTTCCCCTGACTCCAATCGCGCTCCAGCGAGGCGGCGTACCAGTCGGCGGCGCGGGAGTCCTCGATGGCCACGGCCGCCTCGTGGTTGCCGCCCAGCCCGGCGCCGCTCCAGTTCGCCGAGGTGACCACCGCGGTGCCGTCGGCGACCAGCCCCTTGGCGTGGCCGGTGGTGGTGCGGCCGGGGTCCATCACCCGCACCCAGGACTGGCCACCGTCACTCAGGGCGCCGGCGCGCAGGCCGGCGGCGTCGGCCGTCTCCGGCACGGCGCCGAGGAGCAGCCGCACCTCCGCGCCGCGCGCCCGCGCCGCCACCAGCGTCGCGAGGAGCTCGGCCACCACGGCCACGCGCGTGTGGACGTAGGGGACGATGACCAGCGCGCGCTTGCGGGCGGCGCCGAGCAGGCGCTGCTCGAGGGCGGCGACCTCCTCTCCCCCGGTGACCAGCCGCATGCGTCGCTCGTCGATGTCCAGCGTCCGCGAGGGCACCGCCGGGCGTGGCGTGCCCACCGGCGGGGCCAGGGCCGCGGGCGGCGCGGCGCGCGACCAGGCGACGGGCGGCTCCTCCCCCTCCGCCCAGGCGGCGTCGAAGGCCTCTCGGGCCTGACCTGCCAGCGCCGGCGCCCCGCTCAGGCTGACCCACCACTCCCGGGTGCCGGCCATGCCCGGCTCGGGGGCGTCGCGATGGAGCAGGTTGCCGCTGCCCACGGCCAGCGCCGCGTCGCCGCCGATGAGCAGCTTCCAGTGCGACTCCACGCCGGGGTGGCCGCCGGCGACGCGGCACTCCACGCCCGTCCCGTGCAGGACGCGGACCGCCGAGGCATTGGCTCCGGCGTGGCGGTCGAGGAGCAGCCGCATGGCCACGCCGCGGCGGGCGGCGCGGGCCAGCCGGGCGGCGTAGGAGGGCCCGGTCTCGTAGACGGCGACGTCGAGCCGGGAGCGCGCGCCGTCGATGAGCTCGGCGAGCAGTCCGCCGGCGGTGTCGGGTCCCAGGGCGAGGACGCAGCGGGCCAGGGTGACCCCTTCCTGTGGCGGCGGCCGAGGCGCCGGTGATTTACGAAAGCCTTATCGTGCCGCACTACGGTGAGCTGCAGCGTACGGCGACGCGTCCACGCGTCTGCGACGAGCGCACCACACCCGACCCCCACGCCACGGTGAGGATTGCGGAGCCCAGATGACGGAGACCTCGTCCCCTACGCCCGACGCCGGCGAGCCCGGCGGCGAGCCGAGCACGCCGGCCCAGCCGGCCGCCGAGCAGCCGCCCACCTGGGAGAGGCGCGAACCGCCGCCCGGTGCCTGGGCGGGCTGGGCTCCCCCCGCTCCCTCTTCCTGGGGCGCGCCCGCTCCGACCACGGCGAGCCCGCCGATGCCGCGCCGCCCGGTGATGCTGGTCAGCGCCAGCATGCTGGCCGTGGGCCTGGCCATCGGCGCGGTGGGCACGATCGTCTTCGCGCGCGGCAACTCGCGCACCGCCACCCTCCTGGTCAACGACACCCCGGCCAAGACGGCGAGCACGGCGGGCACCGCCGTCAGCGTCGCCCAGCAGCTGGGGCCGGCGGTGGGCACGATCATCGTCAAGCAGGGCACCGGCAACGCGCTGGGCAGCGGCTTCGTCATCGCCCACGACGGCAGCGTCTCCTACCTGCTCACCAACAACCATGTGGTCAACGGCGGCACCGACCTGCACGTGGTCATGCCCGGCGGCCGCAACCTCAAGGCCAGCCTCGTCGGCACCGACGCGTTCGACGACCTCGCCGTGGTCAGCGTCCCCGACTCGGGTCTGCCCGTGGCCACCTTCGGATCGTCGAAGGGCCTGGTGGTGGGCCAGGCGGTGGTGGCCATCGGCAGCCCGCTGGGCAACGAGGGGTCGGTGACCTCAGGGGTGCTCTCCGCGCTGCACCGCACCATCACCGCGGGCAGCGACATCAGCGGCCAGACCGAGAACCTGCAGGACGTGCTGCAGACCGATGCGTCGATCAACCAGGGCAACAGCGGCGGCCCGCTGGCCGACACCGACGGGCGGGTGATCGGGGTCAACGTGGCCATCGCCGGTGGGGCCAGCAACATCGGCTTCAGCATCCCCGCCGACCTCGCCCAGCAGGTGGCCCAGTCGCTGATCAGCCACGAGAAGGTGCAGCACCCCTACCTGGGCGTGTCGTACCTGACCAGCATCGAGGCGGTCGAGGCGGGGCAGGGCTTCGACGGACCCGGCGTGCTGGTGCGCGACGTGCGCTCGGGGTCGCCCGCGGAGAAGGCGGGCTTCCAGAAGAACGACATCCTCCAGGCGGTGGGCTCGACCAAGATCGACAACGGCGCCACCCTGGGTGGGCTGATCCAGCAGCACAAGGTGGGCGACGTGGTCGACTTCACCGTGAAGCGCGGCGGCAACGTCATCCACGTGAGCGCCACCCTGACCGACCGGCCCAGCGCCTGAGCGTCTCAGCGCCGCGGAGGAAACGCGGGGGCCGGCGCAGGGGTGCCGCCCGTGCCGGGAGGGCTCAGCTGGTCGCGGCGGCGCCGCCCTTGACGTGGCCGATGAGGTCGCCCAGCACCTTGTCCTGCTCCATCAGGTGCGCCTGCAGCTGCAGGCACTCGTGGAGGATGGCCTCCGCGTCCTGGTAGGTCTGCACCGCCCGCTTGTCCGCCGCCGCGCCCTGCACGTTCTGGCCGACGATGATGATCGGCAGCAGCACCAGCTGCAGGAAGGTCTGGGCGATCCAGGCGACGATGACGATGATGTCGCCGCTCTTGATCGCCGCCGGCAGGCTGATCAGCGCCAGGATGGTGAACCCCAGGGCCGTGATCATCGTGCCCACGATCGCGGTGATCCGCAAGCCCAGCCGTGCCCCGAAGCCGACCCGCTGGTCGTCGACCTTCACCGGCCCGTGGTGCTTGCGCTCGTGGATCCAGGGGTGAGGGATGTGTTCGAAGTAGCTCATGGCGCGCAGCCTAATGCACCCACCGCGTCCGTGCCGATTGCGCCCGGGTGCAACTTCGGGGGCGCGGGCTAGATCCCCGACCCGGCGACGCGCCGTGCCTGTCCCTGCCAGTACTGCTCGCGCAGCTCGCGCTTGAGGATCTTCCCGGTGGGATTGCGCGGGATGCTCTCGACGAACTCGACGCTCGTCGGTCGCTTGAACCCCGCCAGCCGCGGCTTGCAGAACTCGACCAGGTCGTCCTCGGTGGCGACGGCGCCGGGGCGCAGCACGACGACTGCCTTGACCGTCTCGCCCCAGCGATGGTCGGGCACACCGATGACCGCGACGTCGGCCACCGCGGGATGCTCGGCGATCACCGACTCCACCTCGATCGGATACACGTTCTCACCGCCGGTGACGATCATGTCCTTGATGCGGTCGCGGATGTAGATGTAGCCCTCGGCGTCGAGGGCGGCGGCGTCGCCGCTGTGGAACCAGCCGTCCTGGATCGCCGCGCCGGTGTCGGCCTCGCGGTTGTGGTATCCGCGCATCACCTGCGGTGCACGGATGAGCAGCTCACCGACCTCGCCGGGCGGCAGGTCGTTGCCCTCGGCGTCGACGACGCGCAGGTCGACGCCGAGGTTGGCACGTCCGCAGGAGAGCAGGCGGTCGCCGCTGTGGTCCTCGAGGCGCAGCGAGCTGATTGCGCCGGTCGTCTCGGTGAGGCCGTAGACCTGGGTGAACTCGCAGCCGAACAGCTCGATGCAGCGGGTGAGCAGCTCGGGGGTGATCGGCGAGGCGCCGTAGAGGATGCGGTGCAGGTGGCTGAAGTCGGCCTCGGTGATGCCGGGAAGCTGCGACAGGAAAAGCAGGACGGCGGGTACCAGGAAGGCGGTGCCGATCCTCTCGTCGACGATGGTGCGCAGCAGCTGCGCGGGGACGATCTCGCGCACCACCACCAGCGTCGCGCCCGAGTACATGCACGCGACGGCCCAGCCGCAGCCGCCGATATGGTACAGCGGCATGGCCACCAGCGCGGCGGTGCCCTCGCGCATCTCCGGGCACTCCAGCAGGATGCCCGGCATGCACGCGTAGAGGTTGTCGTGGGTGAGCATCGCGCCCTTGGGGATGCCGGTGGTGCCGCTGGTGTAGAGCTGCCAGGCCACCGCGCCGGGGTCGGCGTCGCGGTGCGGGTCCTCGCCATTCTCGATCCGCGGCAGGTCGGTGAAGGTCACCACGCGCGCGTCGACGCCCGCGGTGGCGGGCACGAACTCCTCACCGGCGACACAGAGGGTTGCCCGCGACTCCGTGACCACGGTGCGCACCTCGGGCGGCGCGAGCCGCCAGTTGACCGGTGCACTCACCGCGCCCAGCTTGGCCACGGCGAACAGCAGCTCCATGTAGGCCACCGAGTTCTTGTCGAGGATGGCCACCCGGTCGCCGGGCTGCACGCCGAGGTCGATGAGTCCGTTGGCCAGCGCGGTGGTGCGCGCGTCGAGCTCGGCCCAGGTGATCTCCTGGCGCGGCGTGGCCGCGTCACCCTCCTGGCGCAGCACGACGAGGTCGGGATGCCGTCGCGCCCGCCAGCGCAGCAGCTCGGCGATGGTGCGCACCTAGCGTCCCGACAGGATGCGGTCGACCTTGGCAGCAACGATGAAGTCGTTGCGGGTCAACCCGTTGACGGCGTGGGTGGTGAGGCGCACCTCGCAGCGTCCCCAGCCGATCAGGATGTCGGGATGGTGGCCCTCGTTCTCGGCGACGAAGGCGACCCGGGTGGCGAAGGCGAAGGCCTCGGCGAAGTCGGGGAAGCGGACCGTGCGGCGGATGCCGCGGGCGTCCTCGTCGAGCCGCCAATCATCGTGCAGCTCGGCGCGCAGCGCGTCGAGCTCGCTGGCCGCCACCACCGGCGTGCTGCCGGTGCAGGCTTGGCAGGCCTCCTGGGCGAGGGGGCTCATCGGCGGCTGGCCGGCGACTCTGGTGGCCCGCCGGTCAGTCGAGCAGGTCGGGCTGCTCGCGGACGATGCGGTCCCACATTGGCTGGAAGCTGAACCATCCCGCGATGGGCGAGCCCACCTGGGTGCGGGTGAGCGCGGCCGCCTCGCTGCCGATGAGGATGGGAGTTCCTGCCGCCTCTGCCATCAACTGGGCCTGGCAGCTGCGCTCCATGGTGACGAACCACCACACCGCCTCGTCGACCGACTGGCCGGCGGTGAGCAGGCCGTGGTTCTGCAGGATGATCGCCTTGCGCTGCCCCAGGGTGCTGGCGATGCGCCTGCCCTCCTCGAGGTCGAGGACGACGCCGGTGTAGTCGTTGAGGATGGCGTGATCCTCGTAGAAGGCGCAGGCGTCCTGGGTGAGCGGGTCGAGCAGGCGTCCCAGCGACGACCACGACTTGCCGTACACCGAGTGGGAGTGCGCCGCGGCGACCACGTCGGGACGCGCGTCGTGCACCTGCGAGTGGATGGCGAAGGCTGCCGCGTTGACCATGCGGTTGCCCTCGACGACCTTGCCCTCCTTGTTGACCAGGATCAGGTCGGAGACGCGGATCTGGCTGAAGTGCATACCGAAGGGGTTGACCCAGAAGTGGTCGGTCAGCTCGGGGTCGCGCGCGGTGATGTGGCCGGCGACGCCCTCGTCGAAGCCGCACTTCGAGAAGATCCGGAAGCCCGCGGCCAGCCGCTGCTTGCGGTGCAGGCGCTCCTCCTCCACCGAGCTGAAGGTGGGCGGCATGGGGACGATGAGCTGCTGCGGTTCGCGCTGGGCGACGTCGGTCATGGCGCAATCTCTCCTGTACCTGGCTCGGTGAGTGTACGCCGCCCGGCTGGGGGCTTTCCCCGGCTATCGTGCTCAGCCGTGACGGAGACGACCGGCCGCCGGCTGAGCTGGTGGGCATGGAGCCGGGAGGACGGGGCGCTCGGCGACGCCCTGGGCGTGCAGGCCCGCTGCTTCCGCCACGTGGCCCAGGCCTGCGACGGCAGCATCGCCGGTGCGCTCGATCCCGGTGTGCTCGTCGACGGCGGCGCCGTGGAGGCCTGATGGAGCTGCCCTCGGCCGGCATTCGTGTCCTGCTCATCTCCGCCGGCGCGGTGCTCGGCGCCAACGCCCGCTACTGGCTCGGCGTGCTCTTCCTGCGCGGCGTGCCCGCGACCTTCCCCTGGGCGACGCTGACCGTCAACGTCAGCGGCAGCCTGCTGCTCGGCGGCTTCGTCGGCGTCGCAGCGGGGCGAACGCTTCACCCCGGCTGGACCCTGGTGGTGGCGGTGGGATTCTGCGGCGCCTACACGACGTTCTCGACGTTCGGCTACGAGCTGTTCGTCATGCTCCAGGCGCGCGAGGTGGCACGTTCTGCCGCGTACGTGGCCGCCAGTGTGCTGCTCGGGCTCGGCGCCGTGGCGCTGGGCTGGGTTGCCGGACAGGCGATCGCCGGCTCCTAGAGTTTCGCGCAAGTCTGGCCGTAACTAGGCTACCGTGCATGGCGCTGGTGGGCTGGGGGACACCCGCCTATACTCCGCCGCACGGGCGGAGGCACGGGCAGCGTGAGGAGACTGTGATGGCGGCCGATCCCAACCACGACGAGCCCCAGGGGGTGGTCTGGGCCCCCTGGCGGGTGCAGATCCGCGATCGCATCGTGCGCGACGAGGAGGACTTCGCCCGCACCCCCGCCGACCGCCGCACCGCCGACCCCACCAACGCGGCCATCGTGGTGCGAGCGCTGGGCAGCGCCCGGCGCCATGCGCGCCTCGCCTACGCGGGCGAGACCATCGACCGTGGTGAGCGTCTCCAGCGGCTGGTCCTCGCCTTCGTCACCGGTGCGCCGATCGAGTCGGCGTGGCTGGCCGTGCATCGCGCCGAGGAGGCGCTGCTGATGCTCATGGACGACGACGCAGTGCGCCGCGAGGTCGTCCAGATCCGCCGTGCCTACGACCAGCTCGGCCTGGGCGGAGACGACCCCCGCAGCGCCGAATACCTGGCCGTGCTCGACGCCGTCGGCAAGTCGGCGCCGGGCTCGCCGGTCAGCCAGTCCGCCCGCAACGCCCTGCGCGAGATCCGCGGGCTGATCGACCAGGCGTCCGACGCGGTGCATGCGCAGCGGCGCGCGCTGCGCAACGTGCTCATCGCCCTCGGCGCCATGTGCGCGGTCATCGCCCTCTTCCTCGGCATCGCCGACCACTGGTGGACCTCCGGCCTGGGGCTGGAGCCCAGCGGCGCGGGGACCGGCCAGAGCGTGGCGCCGAATCCGGTCGGGGCTCCGGGTGTGGGCGACGTCGAGCTGGTTGCTGGGGTCGGCGGTCTGCTGTCGGCCATCGTCGCGCTGCGCAACCTGACGCCCTACAGCGGACCCTTCGGCCTGGCCATCGCCCAGGCGATCCTCAAGGTGCCCGCCGGTGCCGTCACCGGGTACATCGGCGTCCTGCTGATGCAGCGCGGCCTGCTCGGGGTGGTCGGGCCCCAGGACGGCCCCCGCGTCCTCGGCTACGCCGCCCTCTTCGGTTTCGCCCAGCTCGCGGTGACCCGGCTGATCGACAAGCGCGCCAACGAGGTGCTCGCCGGCAGCAAAGCGGCGCAGGACCCCGCGACCACGCCGGGTGGTCCGGCCCACCCGAGCGCTACCGCCACCGGGACGACCGGCGGTCCTGCAGCGTCCAGCACCGGTGCCTCACCCACCGCCGGGTCGTCCCCCACCAACGGCGGCGTTCCTCCGGGTGGTGGCGTCGCCGGCACCGCCGTCCCCACCCAGGGCGGCGCTCCGGTCACGGGTGCCGGTGCAGTCCGAGGGACCGGCGCCTATCCGCCGCCCCGGCGCAGCCCCCGGGTACCACCCGCACCACCCGCCACCTGACCCATGCGCTCGCGCAGCGCGAGCAGCTGAGGACTGCGCTCGACCGTCCAGTGCCGCGGCTCGGCGATGCGCCGCACGTCATCCGGCAGCGCGGCGACCAGCGCCTGGCAGCGCAGGCGAATCTCCTGCAACGACGGCAGCTCGGCGACGACCTCACCGCCGCGCATGGCCTGGCCCAGCAGCGGCTCCCCGTCGAGCTGCTCGTCCCGCAGCGCCACGACGTCGCGATCGGCAAACCGGAACACCTGGTGCGCACCGGGATCGGTTTGCTTGGCGGCGCTCAGCTTCATCGTGGGCGTCATCTCACCGCCCAGGCTCTGCTCGACGAGCTTGTAGATGCCACCGATGCTGGGCGCATCGGGCGACGTCCCCAGCATGGTGCCGACGCCGAACGCATCCAGCGGCGCCGGGTCATCCCCGGAGAGCAGCGCATCGATGCGGTACTCGTCGAGATCGCCCGAGGCGATGATGAGCGCGCCGCACATGCCCGCCTCGTCGAGCAGCACGCGCGCCTGCCGGGCCAGCTCCGCGATGTCACCCGAATCGAGACGCACGCCCGCCAGCGGCACACCGGTCGCCCGCGCCGCCGCGATGGCGCGCCGCACGCCGCGCACCGTGTCGTACGTATCCACCAGCAGCACCGCCCGCCCCGGATAGTCGCGCAGGAACTGCTCGAACGCCGCCTGCTCGCCGTCCTCCCCGAAGGCGAGCACGAAGTGATGGGCCATCGTTCCCGTGGTGGGGATGCCGAAGCGTTCGCCCGCAGCCACCGTCGCGGTCCCCGCGCACCCCGCCAGATACGCGGCGCGCGCCACGCCGACTCCCGCCTCGGGTCCATGGAGGCGACGCAACGAGAAGTCCCACACCAACCGCCCGCGCGCAGCCGTGACGATGCGCGACGCCTTGCTGGCGATGGTGGACTGGTGGTTCACCAGCGCCAGCAGGGTCGACTCGACAAGCGTGGCCTCGATGCGCGGCGCCGTGATGCGCAGCAGCGGTTCACCGGCACCGAAGGGCGTGCCCTCCGCCATGGCATCCACATCGCCGCTGAACCGCAGTCCCGCCAGGTGGTCGAGAAACTCGCCCGAGTAGATGCCCTGTCCTGACAGGAACTCCAGCTGCGCCGCCGAATAGCGCAGCGACCGCAGATAGGCGAGCACCTGCTCCAGCCCCGCGGCCACCAGGTACCCGCGCACCGGCGGCAGCGTCCGCACCGTCATCTCGAAGCTGACCGCGCCGGTCTGCCCGTGGTGGAGGAACGACTGCGCCATGGTCAGCGCGTACTCGTCGGTGTGCAGCGCGAGCGAGCAGTCGGTCAGGCTCCGCGGCGGCGGCATCGCAGGCTTACCGCACCACCCGGGCCATCAGCGCCGGCGGACGCGAGCGCCGCAGGCTCCACGCCGGCTGTCGCGACACGAACTCGTACAGCGTCGCCGGCCGCCCGGGCACTCCCTTGACCCGTTCCCCGGTGCTGCGCACCAGCCCCGACTGCTCCAATTCGCGGCGGAAGTTGGAGGCCTCGTAGCGCACACCGCTGATCGCCTCGAAGAGCCGGCGCGCCTGCGGCATGGTGAACTTCTCGGGCAGCAGCCCCAGCGCGATGTTCGAGTACCAGAGCTTGCCGCGCAGGCGGTCGACGCCGTCGCTGACGATCCGCGAGTGGTCGAAGGCGAGCGGCTCGGGCAGCTCGTCGACGGGGAACCAGCGCGCCGCCGACTCGTCGCGCAGCACGGCGGCGTCGATGAGGGCGAGGTAGGCGACCGCGGGGATCCAGCCGCGGGGGTCGCGGCCGGGCTCGGCGTAGGTCTGCAGCTGCTCCAGGTAGACGGCGCCCACACCCGTCTTCTCGGTGAGCTTGCGCTGGGCGGTCTCCTCGGCGCGCTCCTCGGGATTCATGAAGCCGCCGGGGAGCGACCAGCGCCCCACCTGGGGCGGCGTGTCCCGCCTGGTCAGCAGGACGTGCAGACCTCCGTGCAGGGGGGCCAGGACAACGGGGTCGGCGGTCATCCCGGCGGGCGCCTCGAAGCCGGCGGAGTTGCGCGCCTCCACCGGGGAGGAGTCGTCGACCATGCCAGGGACGCTATCAGGGGAGGTCCTGCCGGCGGGACCCCGGGAGATCCCGGGTCGGGGTGCACGAACTGCTCCACCCAGCTTTCGTGCACCCAGCGGGATGGACGGGCGCCGCGCGGCCGCCATGATTGGCACGTCGTCGGACACAAGCCAAGCGAGGACCGACCGATGTCCATGATGCAGACACCCGCCCCATCGACCCCGATGTCGCCTGTCGGGGTCCGCATCGTCGCCTGCCCAACCTGCGGGGGCCGGCGGCGAACCCTCGCTGACACCTCGCAGGGCCTGCGCGCTCACTGCATGGGATGCGGCGCGGAGGTGGCGTTCCCATTCGCCACCGAGCGCTCGCCGCTGACCATCGGTCGCGCAGGCCAGGTCATGGTGCACGGCTGACCTGGTAGCGCAGGAGGAGGCGCCTCCTCCTGCCACTTTCGTCCGCAACTCCCCCTCCAACCGCCCGGCCGTCCCGCCCTCGTGGCTGTGGGCGGCCGGGTCGGTGGGGGGGTTGCGAAATCACCCTTCACATCGTCCCTCCATGTGAATCGACCGGGCGCCCGGTCCGCCGTCAGACCAGGGTGCTACAGTCGCGCGGATGAAGAAGCGCGTTCGCGATCCCGAGGGCAAGCGCGTTGCGCTGCTCGACGCCGGCCTGCGACTGGCCGACCAGAACGGCATGGCCAACATGAGCGTCAACGACGTTGCCGCCACCGCCGGTGTCGGCAAGGGAAGTTTCTACGTTCACTTCGTCGACCGCGCCGCGTTCCTGCTGGAACTGCACCGCGGCTTCCACGACGCGCTGCTCGAGGACGCCGGCGCCGCCACCGAGGGCATGAAGCCCGGCCTCGACCGGCTCGCCGCCGCCACCACCGCATTCCTCGACTTCTGCATCGCCGAGGGCAACGTGCGCGCACTCCTGCTCGACCTGCGCGCCGAGCCACAGGTGGCCGGCGAGATCGCCACCCGCAGCGCGCGCATCACCAAGTACATCGAGCAGGACCTGCGCGCCGCGGGATGGGCCGACGCCGCTCCCGCCTCGCGCCTCTACAACGCGATGATGACGGAGACCGCGCTCAGCGAACTGGCGCGCGGCCGCCGCGACAACGCGCTGCGTCGCAGCCTCGCGGGGTTCGTCGCCAAGAAGCGCTAGGGCTTCACGCGTTGGCTTCGGCCATCTGCAGGCGCGGTGCCAGCTCGCGCTCGAAGAACGTGAAGAAGCCCTCCTGGTCAGGCCCGATCTGGTGCAGGTACACGTGGTCGAACCCGGCCTCGACGTACTCGCGGATCTTGGCGACGTAGCGCTCTGGATCGGGTCCGCAGACCACGCCGCGGGCCACGTCGTCGGGGTTGACGAGCAGAGCCACCTGCTCGAACTCCGCCGGCAACCGCAGCTCGGCGGTGATCATGCCCTCCATCGCGACGTTGGGCCACCACTGGTAGGCGGTGCGCTTGGCCTCCTCCTCGGTGGCAGCCCAGCAGACGTGGACCTGCCCGTAGCGCGGCCCGCGCCCACCCGCATCGACGTAGGCCTGCACCAGCTCGGCCTTGGGCGACACGCCGATCAGCCCCTCCCCCTTCTCCGCCGCCAGCTTGGCCGCCTTGGCTCCGGCGGCCGCGATCATGATCTCCACCGGCTGCGACGGCAGCGTGTAGATGCGCGCATCCTCGACGACGTAGTGGGCGCCGCGATGGTTGACACGCCGCCCGCTCCACAGCGTGCGGATGACGTCGACGGACTCGGCGAGGCGCTCCTGGCGCACCGGCACCGGCGGCCAGTGCTGCCCGACGACGTGCTCGTTGAGGTTCTCACCGCTGCCCAGGCCGAGGAAGAAGCGGCCCGGCATCATGCAGGCCGCGCTGGCCGCCGCCTGCGCGACCAGGGCGGGATGCATGCGCACCGGGCAGGTCACACCGGTGCCGAGCCGGATCGTCGACGTGCTGCGCGCGACGCCACCGATCACCGCCCAGACGAAGGGACTGTGTCCCTGCGTGTCGGTCCAGGGATGGAAGTGGTCGGAGACCAGGCAGAACTCGAAGCCGACCTGCTCCGCCCGCACCGCGTGGTCGACCAGCTGGTTGGGCGGATGCTCCTCGCTCGACAGCGTGTAGCCGATGTGCACCTCGGTGGTCGGTTCATCCGCGGGCATGCAGGGCCTCCTCGATGGTGTGGCGGTCGACGCTGCCGATGAGCACGCCGTCGCCGTCCGCGATCAGGGCGGCGAGCTTGTTGTTCTTGCGCATCCAGTCGAGCAGCTCGCGCCCGCCGATGCTGGGACGGAAGGTGTGCGGCCCCGGCTCCATGGCCAGGTCGGCGGTCAGCTCGGCGTCGGCCTGCAGGCGCGCACCGCTGAGCAGGCCCATCACGATGCGGCCACTGTTGACCACAACGCAGCGATCCCAGCCGCTGCCGTCGACGCGTGCCCGCACGTCGCCCATGCGCTCGCCGGGACTGCACTCCGGCACGCCGGCGCGCACCAGGTCGCCGGCGTACGGGGCCTGCGACTGCTCACCCTCATGCGGCCAACCCGCCGCGAGCCAGTCCATCTTGCCCGCCGTGTAGCGGTACACCGGGCCGTAGCCCATCGCCTCGAGCCGCCACGCGGCCCGTCCGCTGAGGTCTCACTGGTAGTCGTAGCAGTAGACGACGACCGGTTGCCCGCGGCGGAGCAGCCTGGCCGCGCGCGGCTCGTCGAGGCTGCGCAGCGGCAGGTGGATCGCGCCGGGGAGGTGCTCGTCGCGGTACTCCGGCTCCGGAAGCACCTCGACGACCTGTGCCCCCTGGGCGATCAGGTCGCGGACCCCGAAGCGGTCGACATCCGTGGGCATAGTGATACCGAGGCTATCACCATCGAACCGCAGCGGCCGCCGGACCGGCGCCCTCCCCTACCGCGCCGGCATCGCCACCCGCGCAGCCGGGTGAAACTTCACCCCGCACCGCTCGCAGCGGAAGACCAGGCGCAGCGCGATCACCCCGACCACCATCGCGCCCTCGTCGCTGCAGCCCGGGCAGCGGGCACGGCGCGCGTCGTATCCCGGCGGGACGGGGTCCATGGGAATGACGGCAGGCTTGGGTCGCTGCCTCATGCCGGTTCGTCCATGCTGAAAAACACGCTCGTCCTGCCCCACAATCCGTCAACCTGATCGATCATCCTCTCCTCGGGGCCTGAAATCAGCGGGACAAGGTCACGGTCATGTGTGACCAAAGGCCCCGGTCGTGCGTTGTTTAAGCGCGCGTTGCCCTCAGCACGTCAGAGTCGGGGTACGCACCGCAGGTCGCGCGCGTTTGAAGCGCGGGCAGATCGGTGACACTGAGACCACCTCCCGAACCCCTCCCGGCAGGCAACCAAGTCCCGGAACCCTCCTTCCCTTTAGCCCCATGGCCATAGATCAGAGCACCATGTGTCGCGAATGCGGCACCACGATCCCCGCTGAGCAGCGTCCCGCTGCCGCCGCCCTGTGCCCGGCGTGCGCGGCCAAGGCCACTGCCGCGGCCAAGACCCAGGCTCACGGCAAGGGCCGGATCACCGTCGCCACCACCGCGGCCGACGAGCTCGTCCCCGTCGCCGAGGCGCTCATCGTCCGCGGCAAGGAGCAGGGGTTCCTCAGCCCCTCCGAGGTGGTCGACGCCTTCGGTGAGATCGATGCCGAGCCCGACGACCTGGAGCGCATCTTCGACCTCTTCCGCGCCATGGGCGTGGACATCTCCGACGGCGAGCGCGACTTCGAGAACGACGCCGAGGAGGACGACGACTCCGCGATCGAGGTGGCGACCTCGCTGGACGACCCGGTGCGCATGTACCTCACCGAGATCGGCCGGGTCCACCTGCTCACCGCGCAGCAGGAGGTCGACCTCGCCCAGCGCATCGAGCTCGGCGACATCGACGCCAAGAACGCGCTCATCGAGGCCAACCTGCGCCTGGTGGTGAGCATCGCCAAGAAGTACGTCGGCCGCGGCATGTCCCTGCTGGACCTGATCCAGGAGGGCAACACCGGCCTGATCCGCGCCGTCGAGAAGTTCGACTGGCACCGCGGCTACAAGTTCTCCACCTACGCGACGTGGTGGATCCGCCAGGCGATCACCCGCGGCCTCGCCGACCAGGCGCGCACCATCCGCATCCCCGTGCACATGGTGGAGACCAGCAACAAGCTGGCCCGCGTCTCCCGCCTGCTCCTCCAGGAGCTGGGCCGCGAGCCCAGCGACGAGGAGATCGCCGAGGAGATGGGCGTCACCCTGGGCAAGGTGCGCGAGATCACCCGTCTGCCCCAGGACCCGCTCTCCCTGGAGACCCCCGTCGGCGAGGAGGAGGACTCCCGCCTGGGCGACTTCGTCGAGGACCGCGACGCCGAGGCCCCGGCCGAGGCCGCCTCCAAGGCGATGATGCGCACCGAGGTGGACGAGGTCCTGGAGACGCTCACGCCCCGCGAGCGCCGCGTCCTGCAGCTCCGCTTCGGCCTGGTCGACGGGCAGCAGCGCACCCTCGAGGAGGTCGGCAAGCGGTTCAGCGTGACCCGCGAGCGGATCCGCCAGATCGAGGCCCGCGCCCTGCGCAAGCTGCGCCACCCCTCGCGACGCGGCTCGCTCTCCGGCCTGCTCGGCTAGCCGCGGGCCACGGGTGGTCCGCCTGCTCAAGCCCTGGACCCGCCGCCGTGCCCCCCAGTTCGACGACTCCGTGCCCGGGCCCGCGTCGCCGCGGCGGGGCGGCAGGTGGTCCTCCCGGACGCTGATGATCGGCGGCGTCGTCCTGGTGCTCGCCGGCATCGGGGTCATCGTGGCGCCGATCGTCTCCACCTACGTGCGTGGCCACACCGACGACCAGGCGCTCAGCGACTGGAACCACGGCGGCGCCTCCGCGCTGGCGGGCGCCGCGCCCAACGCGCCGGCCGCGGTGCCCGGCTCGTCCACCGCCGGCAGTCCGGCACCGGCCGGGTGCACGCCCAACGCCGCGCCCGCCCAGGACTACGCGCTGGTCTCCTTCCCCTCACTGGCGAAGTACGGCTACAGCGGAGTTGCGGCCACTGGTGACTGGAACACGCTGCGCCAGCGCTCGATGGTGCATTACACGACCAGCCCCGCCCCCGGGCAGCAGGGCAACGTGATCATCGGCTTCCATCGCGAGCCGCACTACGAGCACATCGACCAGCTCAACGTCGGCGACGCCATCACCGTGCAGGACCGCTCCTGCGCCGTGCACACCTACAGGGTCACCCAGCGCTGGACGCTCGACCCCGGCAAGGTCACCCAGCTCGACACCACCACCGGCCACGACATCACCCTGGTGACCTGCACGCCGTGGTGGCAGGACTACAACCGCATCGTCTGGCGCGGCACCCTGGTCTCGTCTCAGCCGGGCTGAGGGCCCTCCGACCGGCCGTTGCCCGTGGCTCCGGCGCCGCCGATTTTTCGACCTCGTGCGACACGCGGACTTGCGCGAGCGGCCCGGCGTGATGTTATATGTCATCGACGCTATCACTTTAGATCGCATCGATTGTGCTACAAGTTGCATCCGTTCACGCCCTGCCCTGGCCGTCGGCGCTTCCGCGCCGGGGGTTTCGGCGGCGTGCCGTGGCCAGTCCCACGGTGCGGCAGGCGGCGCGGCACGGGATGAGGAGCGCGGTGCAGGCGATCTGCCTGGTGGCGGGGACCATGGCCGCCGCGGGGGCGGTGGGGGCGTCCCGGGCGCCGGTCGAGCTCACCGCCCCGGCACAGTCGAGCGGGGCGTCGGTGGTGGTCCAGGTGACATCGGGACTTCCACAAACGGTTCAAGCGCGGTAGTCTGTTGCCCCCAACGGGGGTACGGGCCGTGCCGAGGCCGGCCGAGGGAGTGAGATTCGAGTGAGCATGATCGCCGCCGGGCTGCACGCCCGGCTTCTCGACGGGATCCCGCCGCGCGTCTGCGGGATGGCCGAGGCCATCGTGGCCGAGTGGGAGCAGGCGGTGACCGCCGTGCCCGAGCTGGTGCGGCTCGCCGCCGAGGACATCGCCGCCCTCGCTGACCTGCCCGCCGCCGAGCGCGAGGAGGCGCTGCGCCGGCGCTGGGGCCGGCTGCACGCGCTGCCCGAGATGCCCGCCGTCGACCTCAGGGGAGCGCCGCAGCGGCGCTCTGTGGGTGGCCGGCGGGCCGCGGCGCGCTGACCGAAGCCTGCTCGGGGCCGCGCGACCGCTTCGACCGGTAGAGGCGCTGGTCGGCGGCCAGCAGCAGCCCCGGGGCGTCGCCGCCGTCCTCGGGGAAGGTGGCCAGCCCGGCGCTCACCGAGACGGAATCCACACCGCTGCGCAGCCGCTCCCTGGCATCGGCGAGCACCCGGATGGCGCCGTCGCCGCCGCCGTCGGGAAGGAGCATGGCGAACTCGTCGCCGCCGATGCGGTAGACGCGGTCGCTGGTGCGAGCGCCGGCGGTGAGCGCGGCGGCCACGGTGACCAGGGCGCGGTCGCCGGCCGCGTGGCCGTCGCGGTCGTTGATGGCCTTGAGCTCGTCGAGGTCGACCAGCAGGACGACCAGGTCGCCACGGTGGCGGCGGCTGGCGATGTCGAGGAGCTGTGAGAGGTCCTCGTCGAAGGCGCGGCGGTTGCGCACCCGGGTGAGCTGGTCGACGAGCGCCTGGCGGGCGCGCTCGACGAGGACGGCGTGGTGGTCGCGCAGCAGCAGGAGCTGGCGCGCCACCACCAGGGTGGCGACCACCGCGATGCCGGTGCCGTAGAGGCGCAGGTCCCAGCCCAGGCCGATGGAGACGAACCAGAGCGCCAGCAGGGGAAGGAAGGCGACGTAGGGCAGGGCGGTGCGCGCGGTGAGCCAGCGAAAGGCGTCGATCGCGAGGGGACTGTCGTGCACCTCGGCCGGCTCCAGCCGGGGCGCCAGCGCGACCAGGGCGAAGGGCACGGCGCTGAAGGCGGTGAGCCACCAGGGCACCATCGGGGCACCGTGGATCTGCAGGCTGGCGCGGGCCAGGTTGAGCACGCTGGCGGTGCCCAGCGCCACCACCAGGAGGGCGATCGAGCGGGTGTCGCGGCCGCGAGGCAGCCGGTAGAGCAGCCAGACGGCACCGCCGAAGAGACCGGCGTTGGCGACCCAGGTGATCCCCGATGCCAGGGAGAGCGAGCCCTGCTGGTCAGCCAGCGGGATCAGGACCAGGGGCATGCTGGCCACCGTCAGCGAGCAGACCAGGATGGCGACGTCGAGCAGGGTGGCCAGGCCGCCGGCCGACCCCTCCTCGCGGAGGGCTCGCTTCGCCAGCGCGCTGAAGAGGAAGGAGCACGCGCAGAGGAGCAGCACCAGCCCGGCCACCGCCCACGGCCCCGGCATGCCCAGGGTGTCGAGGGCGGCGCAGACGTAGGCACCGCAGAGCAGCCAGAGTCCCTGGCGGACCAGGTGCCAGAAGCCGCGGACGCGACCGATGCGCACGCCGCCGGCCAGCAAGGCCGCGGCGACGACGACGCAGACGACGCCGAGGCGGGCGGCGGCCTGCGCGGCGGCCTGCGAGATCGCACCCGTGGAGCTGCCGATCGCCGCCACGGCAAGGGCGATGAGCAGGGCCACCACGGCGAACCAGAGCGGCATGAGGCCCTGGAGACGCCTGGGCATGAGGACGGAGTCGTGGGGGTGTTGCGAAGGCATCTGTCTCTTGCGCCCATCTTCCAACGCCCTTGAGCGCTTGGGGGGTTTGTCCCGGCAACACCCGGCACACCAGTTGGTAACGCCCGGGTGACGCCCCTCCCGGGGAACGCGCCGAGCTATGGGCAGGCGTCGTTGATGCCCGGTCCGTCGAGCAGCGGCTTCGACATGCCGAGCAGCTCGCGGCTGCTGCGCAGCATGCGGTCGAGGATGGCCCGCCCCTCCCCCGCCGCCGCGTCGAGGGGACGCGGCTGCACGTCGCCGTTGATGCGCACCGGCACGTACTGCACGCCGACCAGCCGGGTGCCGTCGAACCAGTACCTGCCGATCACCCCCTCCTGGGTGCCCACGCTCCAGTTCTGGTCGAAGATGAAGTTGCCGTGCGCGTAGGTGATGAGATGCCCCTTGTACATCTCGCTGCCCTGCACGCAGTGGGGATGGTTGCCGATGACGATGTCGGCACCGGCGTCGACGGCGAGCCGGCCCACCGTCTTGGGATCGTCGGGTGCGACACCCGCCGCCGGCTGCGGGTAGGTCTCGTACTCGTGTCCCCAGTGGAACTGGACCACGACGACGTCGGCCCTGCTGCGCGCCTCGGCGACGAGCTGCTGCATGGCCGCGGCGTCGAGGTGGTTGCCCACCAGGTTGATGCCGACGAACCCGAAACGCACGCCGCGCACGTCGACGCTGACCACG
This sequence comes from Candidatus Dormiibacterota bacterium, assembly GCA_035995545.1. Classification (GTDB taxonomy): domain Bacteria; phylum Chloroflexota; class Dormibacteria; order Aeolococcales; family Aeolococcaceae; genus DASRDZ01. The sequence goes on along the minus strand of DASYKI010000016.1, from coordinate 515,023 downwards.
CGCTGGAACCCGCTCACCTGCATCGCGTGTGACTGCAGCACCTGCACCGTCTGGTCCAGGCCCGACTGCCCCTGGTTGGTGCTGTGGTTGTTTGCGACATTGACGACATCAACTCCGGCGCCCTGCAGCGCCGCGGCGAAGCGCGCGTCGGCGCAGAAGGTGAAGCCGGTGACGATGTCGGGGCACGAGGGCAGCAGCGGCGACTCCAGGTTGGCGAAGGTGACGTCGCCCGCCGCGAGGATGTCCCTGGTCGCCGCCAGGGGATACGTCCAGTCGCCGCGGACGCGGATGAGGTGCCCGGTCTGGCGCGCCGGGATCATGTCGCCGGTCACCACCATCAGGCGCAGGCGGGAGGGGTCGACGCCGGGGAACGACGGCGCTGCGCCGCTGTAGATGGACAGCGGCTGCACATCGGGCAGCGGCGCCGGGGTGGGCGCGGCCGTCGGGACGGGCGTCGGCGACGGCGCAGCGCTGGAGGCACCGACCGGCGCCGAGCCGCCGGACGGCGACGGCGAGGGAGCCGGCGACGAGCAGGCGACCAGCAGGCCGCAGAAGCCGGCGAGCACAGTGCCGCGGCGCACCGCCACCGGTGGCGTCAGCCCGCCAGCGTGGTCGGCCGGTCGGGCGGCGGCACCACCACCACGCCGCCGGTGCGCGACACCGGCACCCCGGCCGCGCTGCCGAAGCGCGCCGGCCGTCCCAGCCAGAACCCCTGGCCCAGCGGGACACCCATCGACTGCATCTGCTCCGCCTCCTCCGCCGTCTGCACGCCCTCGGCGATCACCGTCGCCGACGAGGACCGGGCGAAGGCGACCACCGCCAGGATGGCGGCACGCGCACCCGGGTGGTCGGCGGCGGCCACCAGGCTGCGGGCGATCTTGATGTAGTCGGGCCCACCCGCGGCCAGCATGTCGAGGGTGGAGTGCCCCTCGCCCACGTCGTCGATGGAGAAGCGGAAGCCGTGGGCGCGGTAGGCGGACATCACCGTGCGCAGGCGGTCGAGGTCGTGCACCGCCTCGCGCTCGCTGAGCTCGAGCACGATGTCGCGCGGCGCGATGCCCATCCAGCGCAGCAGCAGGAGCATCTGGTCGACGTCGTGGATGGGGTCGATCAGTGCCCAGACGCCGACGTTGAGGAAGAGCGGCACTCCCGGCGGCAGGGCATGCGCCTGGCGCACCGCGGCGCGGCGGCAGGCCCAGTCCAGGTCGCGGTGCAGCCCGGCCTCGCGAGCGGCGACGAACAGCCCCTCGACGTCGGCGTCGGCGGCGAAGCCGAGCGGGCGGCCGAGTGCCTCGTAGCCGACCAGGTGGCGGTCGGCGAGCCTGACGACGGGCTGGTACACCGACTCGATGCCGCCCTCCTCGAAGAGCTGCGGTACCAGCGCGTCCCAGGTCTGCTGCGGCGCGCGCACCTCCAGGGCGGGGCGGGTCTCGACGCGGTCGCGCCCCCAGCGCTTGGCCTGGCCGAGGGCGTCGAGGGCGGCGTCGAAGGCGGCGCGGGGATCGCCGCCGGCGCCGACCGAGGCCAGCCCGATGCTGACGCGCGGCAGCCAGGTCTTGATGGGCGCGTCGTGCACGGCGCGGCGCAGCTCCTCGGCGACGGCGATGGCGGTGCCCGACTCGAAGCCGGGCAGGAGGATGCCGAACTCGTCGCCGCCGGTGCGGGCCAGGGTGCCGCTGTCGCCGAGGCGGCTGCGCAGGGTGTCGGCGACGGCGCGGATCAGGTCGTCGCCGACCTCGTGTCCGGCCGCGTCGTTGACGTCCTTGAGGTGGTCGACGTCGAGGGCGAGGACGCTGACCGGCTGGCCGGCGGTGTCGGCCAGCACCTGCTCGAACTGGGAGCGGCGCAGCAGGCCGGTGAGCGGGTCGGTCAGCGACGCGTCGACGAGGTGCTGGTAGCGCACCGCGTTGGCCACGGCCAGGGAGGCCAGGTTGGCGATGCCCTCCAGCAGGGTGAGCTGGGCGGGATCGAAGCCGCGCTGATCGGTCGAGGCCACGCAGATCACCGCGTCGTAGTCGTCGGCGGGACGGATGCGCACCATGGCCACGCTGCGCAGCGGCGCGTTGGGGTCGCTCATGGGCAGCTGGTCGCCCGGCGGCTCGGGAATGGTGAACGCGCGCGTCTCACCGCTCGCCAGCCCCGAGGCGACGGCCTGGACCACCACCCGGCTGACCACCTGGCTCGCCGCAGGTTCGGGTCCGTGCACCGCGACGGTGCGCACGCCGCCGGCGAGGACGCGATGCACCGCCGCGTACGGAGCGTTCACGGTGCGCGCACTGTGCTCGGCCACCGCCTGCAGCACCACGTCCAGTCCCAGCGAGGCGTTGAGCGCCTCGGCGGCGGCCTGGAGGGTCGTGAGTTCGCGCACGCGCCGCTGCAGCACCTCGTCGGCGAGCTTGACCGGGTTGGCCAGGGCGATCGCGCCGGCGATGGCCCTGGCCACGTCCTGGAGCACCTCGACGTCGCGGCGGTCGAAGCCGTTGGGCTCGCTGCAGCCCATCTCCAGCACGCCGATCACCGCGCCGTGCGCCCGGATGGGCACGGCGATCATGCTGCGCGTCAGCGCGTTGGAACCGACGGACCGGTTGGTCGGCACCACCCCGGCCCTGGGCCGGTCGAGGTCGTCGACGACGAGGGGACGGCCCTCGGCGGCGACGCGTCCCACGATGCCCTGCCCCACCGGCAGGCGGAGGTCGCGGACGTGCTCGTCGACGACACCGCGATGGGCGCCGAAGTAGAGCTCGTTGCGCTCGTTGATGAGGAAGATGGCGCCGCCGCGCAGGCCGGGACGCTGCATCGACGCGACGACCTCGTCGAGGATGCCGGTCAGGTTGTCGGCGCCGGCGATGGCGGCGACGCGGCGGGCCAGCCCGCTGAGGCCACGCCGCTTCACGCGGTGGCTGCCCCAGCCCGGGCGACGGCCGTGACGACGACGAGGACGGTGAGCACCGGGCCCCCCCACTGATGAGATTGCCCGGTGAGTCTACGGCCGAACCGAGCTGAGCGGGGGTTGCTTACGAGCTCGCCAGGGCGGGACGGCCCAGGCAGTGCAGGTCGCGGTAGGTCGCCACCGTCGCGTCGACGGCGACGAACATCGGGGCGCGCTGCACGAACTCGCGCTGTCCGGTGAAGCCGCGGTCGAGCAGGGCGAGGTCGAAGCGCTGCTGCGCCTGCCAGCGGGCGGCGAAGTGACTGACCAGTCGTTCTGGGTCGGTGTGCTCGGCGGCCTGCTCGGGGCTGGACGCGTTGAGCCGGCGCCAGCTCTCCTGGGCCTCCCCCGCCCCCTCGCGGACGACGCGGAAGACGCCGCTCACCTTGAGATCCTGCAGCAGCGGTGCGCGCCAGTCGAGGCCCGGGGTGCGCCGGAAGCTGCGCGCCGCGAGACGGGCCAGGCGCTGTGTCGGCGTCAGGGTGTCGAGCTCGACCGCGGAGAGCCAGGCGCGCTCCCAGGTGCGCGCCGCGCCGGCGGCGACGAAGCCGCGGCGCCGGGCGTGCTCGGCGACCAGGCTCTCCAGGGCCGACTCGATGCCGGCCTCGTGGAGCTGCAGCACCCCGTCCGCCTCCAGCAGAAGGGCAACCGCCGACTCGCGGCGCAGGTGGTCGAGCAGGTCGTCGCGGCACAGCCCGCGGTCGACGAGCCAGAGGCGCAGGGAGTCGACGTCGAGACCGTGGCGGGCGGCGAACTCACGGAGCATCGCCCGCCCCTCGCGGTCGCCGGACGGCGGCTGGGGGCCGGCCAGGGCGGCCAGGGTGCGCAGTGCGGTGCGGCGCTGGAAGGTGGGGTAGTCGACGGCGAGGAGGCGGCAGAAGGTGAGCACGGTGACGTCGCTGACCAGTCCGGCGCCGGGCTGGACGTCGCCGCTGACGTCGTCCGACCAGCCCGCGCCGTGGGCGGTGAGGCGGGGACGGGTGGCGGCGCGCGGCCGCGGCCGCGGCGCGGCGGCGCGGGCACGGCGCACGGCGCGCAGGCAGGCGACGGCGTCGTCGCGCATCAGCGTCGCCGTCTGGGTGCGCGCGTGCTCCTTGATCCGCCAGGCCATCTCGGGGTCGATCCCGGCCTCGACGGCGGCGGCGACCACCGCCGGCCAGGTGCGCTGGGCCACCGGCAGGCGCTGTGCGGCCTCCACAGCCTGCCGGCAGGTCCACGGGTCGATGACCCCGGCGCGCTGGGCGGCGCGGCAGGTGGCGCGGATGTCGACCAGGGCCAGGCTGCGCGCCGTCCAGCGGCCCTCGGCGCCGTCGTGGAGGACGGCCACCTCGTCGTCGCCGTCGAGGCTGCCGCGGACGAAGAGGCGGGCAACCCGCCCGTGGGCGCGCACTCCGCTCTGGTGCAGCTCCGCACCGCGCAGCGCCCCCAGCGCGCCGGTGGCCCAGACCTCGACGCCGCGGTCGACCAGGGCGAGGATCTCCTGGTGGCGCACGGCGCGGCCCTCGGTCATGGGGCCGTCGACGATGACCACGGCGTCGCCCGGCGCGCAGGCGAGCCGGACCAGGTCGCCCGCGGCCGCCGGCGGGTGGATCACCGCGTCGGGCAGGGCGTCGCGGACCTCGCCGCTGCTCAGCGTCGGACCGGTGAAGACGTGGACGCGGGCGGGCATCGGCGTCAGCGCCCGGCGCCGTGCAGCAGGCCGGGGACGACCACCCGGACGACGGGCAGTCCCATCTCGGGGCGGGTCAGGTCGACGAAGAGCACCGGGCCAGCGCCGCACCGGGGGATGCGCGCGGCCACCTCGGCCACCTCGCCGGCGAAGCTGGCGGTGGTGGTGCCGGCCACGTCCGTGTACCTCCGGATGGCGGCGGGGAGGGTGCTGACGGCGGCGCGCCGGCCGTCGCGGGCGGGGCTGCTCGGCGGTGCCAGCGGCAGGTCGTCGCGCGCCCCGACGATGCGGGCGAGACGCTCGCGGGCGGCGGTGGCCAGGGCCTGGCAGAGGGCGACGTCGCGGTCGAGGTGGCAGCCCGCGCCGGTCGCGGCGGGCGCGCCCCCGCCGGAGACGGCGACCTCGAAGGCGGCGATCCCGGTGGGACCGGTGACGTCGGTGACCACCACGGTGGCGCCCGCGGCGGCGAACGCGTCGAGCATGCGGCGCGCGTCCCTGCAGTCGACGGACGACAGGTCGATGCGCACCGCGTCGGGCAGGAGGTGGGCGCGGGCCACGGAATCGCGCTCCAGCAGCTCGTAGAGACCGTGCAGCACCGCCTCGGGAGACGTGTTGCCCGCGGCCAGCCCGTCGGGGGAGGCGACGAAGACCGGCGGCGACCACTCGTCTCGCACGCTGAGGTCGTACTCGACGACGCTGCGCGGCACCAGGGTGGAGCGCCCGGTGAGCAGCACGGTGGCGGGCACCCAGTCGAGCACCATGCCGTCGTTGAGCAGGCTGGGAGTGTGCTGTCGCAGGGTGTGCGGGTTGTAGCCGATGTCGGCGCGGACCTCGGCGAGGGCGGCCCACAGCGGCGGGAAGGCGAGCCGTTCCGCGTGCCAGAGCTCCAGCGACGACATCGCCGCGGCCACCCGGGCCAGCTCGGGCGTCACCCCCGAGGCCACGGTGACCACCAGGCTGCGCGACGCGGGGCGCACCGCCTGCATCACCGCCACGCCCGGCGAGTCGAGGCGGGTCAGCTCGCCGATGCGGCTGATCCCGGCGGGGCGCAGCAGCGGGGCGATGCGGGCGAGCGTCTCCTCCGGCGGGCAGGCGCGATGGGTCCCGCGCAGCCATCCCTTTGAACCCGTGCGCGCAGGTGCTGCCAGCGCCACCGTCATGCCTCTGTCCCCCTGCGTCGCATCTCCACGGACGCGTCCCTCAGTCTCCCGCGAGAGGCTGCACGCGTGCACTGAACAGTGTGTGGTGACGCCCCTGGCATTCGAATGACGCCACGTATCGGCGGCTCAACACCTGCGTGAAGGGGTGTAAATCCGCCCGCCCGCCACCGCTCGAAGGCCCTAGGCGGTGGCTGCCGCGGGCCCCTCGGTGCGATCCGACGCCGTCACCGCCACGGGTCGCTTCTCCGCCCTGGCGGGCTGGAAGTAGAGCTCCTCACGGACGTCCTTGGTGTCGAAGCCGCGGCGGCGCATGATGCCGCGCACGGTGGCGATCATCTCCGGGTGCCCGCACAGGTAGGCCACGGCGTTGCCCGGCGTGGCGCCGAGCATGTCGCAGTGCTTGCGGGCGACGTCCTCCGCGCGGCCCACCTCCCCCTCCCACTCCGGGTCCTCCCAGGGACGGCTGACGCTGGGCACGTAGGTGAGCCAGTCCAGCTCGGCGTCGAGGGCGCGCAGCTCGTCGAGGTAGCTGAGCTCCTCGGAGCGGCTGCCAGCCTGGACGAGGAGGATCTGCGGCGCCTGCATGGCGGGGTCGGCGGCGAGCTGGCGCTTGGTGGTGCGGGCCATGCTCACGTACGGCGCCACGCCGGTCACCGTGGAGATGAGCAGGTGGTGGGTGCGCTCCTCGCGCTGGTCGAGGACGAAGAGGCCCTTGGCGCGGCGGCGCATGAGGATCTCGTCGCCGACGCCTTTCTCGTAGAGGAGCGGGGTCAGCGCCCCGTCGGGGACCAGCTCGAAGAAGAACTCGATGCTGTCCTCCTCGGGGTCCGACACGATGGAGTAGGCGCGCTCCACAGGGCGGGCGCCCTGGGGGACGCCGAGGGTGGCGTACTGGCCCGGGGTGAAGGCAAAGGGCTCGTCGTGGCGGACGCGGATCGACCAGAGCTCGGGAGTGTGGTCGCGCCGCTCGACGATGGTGACGGAGGCGTGCTTGCCGTCGGCTGACATCGAACCGTGATTCTGGCAGGTTGCGGGGGGAAGGCTGCCTTCCCCCCGCAACGGGCTCAGGTCGGCAACATGCGCCGGCCGAAGCTGGCGTTGGTCACGTCGGCGAACGACGCGTAGAGCGCCGCCGCCGCGGTGGCGATGCCGAGGTAGCCACCGATGTGGGTCCAGGTGCTGCTGCCGGCCCATTCGCCGATGCACAGCGCGAAGAAGGTCAGCGCCAGCAGGCCGATGACCACCTGCACCGCGCGGGCGCCGGCCAGCGAGGCGATGAACATGTAGGCGGTGAACAGCGCCCAGCCGAAGAGGTAGAGACCGACGATCTGACCGGCCACGCCCGGTCCGCCGGCTCTCACCACCGGCGCCAGGAAGACGTTGACCAGCAGGAAGTAGCTGATCCAGAAGGCGCCGTAGCTGGAGAAGGCGGTGGCGGCGAAGGTGTTGCCGCGGCGGAACGCCCACATGCCGGCGAGGAGCTGGACGACGCCGCCGAAGGGAAGCGCCATCGCCAGCACAGCGAAGGTGGCCGAAGTGTCGATCCATCCCGCGTTGATCGCCGACAGCATCATCGTGGTGACGCCGAATGCGGCGAGACCGAGCGGCGCCGGGTCGGCGACCAGCCCGGCCGCGACCGGAACCGGCACCGGCACCTCGGTGACCGGCGAGACGGGCCCCACTCCCTGTCCCCGGGTTGCCATGGTTGCCATGAGTAGTCGTGCCTCCCGATTCGAGTGGATGAGCCCGACCTCCCTTCCGTTCACACAGGGGTTCTCACTGTTCTTTGGACTCCTCCTCTCTGGCACGGTTCTGCAGTTCCGACACGATGCTCGGGTCGGCGAGCGTCGTGGTGTCGCCCAGCTGGCGCTGCTCGGCGATGTCGCGGAGCAGGCGGCGCATGATCTTGCCGCTGCGCGTCTTGGGCAGGTCGGGGGTGAAGGCGATCGACTTGGGCATGGCGATCCTGCCGATCAGCTTGGCGACATGCTCGCGCAGCTCGGCGATCAGCCCGGTGGTCTCCTCGCAGCCGGCGCGCAGGGTGACGAAGGCGGCGATGGCCTGCCCCGTGTCCGGGTCAGACTTGGCCACAACTGCGGCCTCCGCGACGGCGGGATGGTCGACCAGCGCCGACTCCACCTCGGTGGTGCTGATGCGGTGCCCCGCCACGTTCATCACGTCGTCGACGCGGCCCATGAACCAGAAGTAGCCGTCCTCGTCGATGCGGGCGCCGTCGCCGGCGAAGTACTTGTCGCCGTACTTCGACCAGTAGGTCTCCTTGTAGCGCTCGTCGTCGCCCCAGATGCCGCGCAGCATGCCCGGCCAGGGCTGCTTGAGCACCACGTATCCCCCGCCGCCGAGGGGCACGTCGTTGCCCTGCTCATCGACGACGGCCGCGGCGATACCGGGCAGCGGACGCGTCGCCGACCCGGGCTTGGTCGTCGTCAGGCCGGGCAGCGGAGCGATCATGATGCCGCCCGTCTCCGTCTGCCACCACGTGTCGACCACCGGTGTGCGGTCGCCGCCGATGTAGTGGCGGTACCACATCCACGCCTCGGGGTTGATCGGCTCGCCGACGGTGCCCAGCACGCGCAGGCTGGAGAGGTCGTGCTGCCCGGGAAACTCGGGGCCCCACTTCATGAAGGTGCGGATCGCCGTGGGCGCGCAGTAGAGCACGGTGACGCCATACCTCTCCACCATCGACCACCAGCGGTCCTTGCCCGGGTGGTCGGGCGTGCCCTCATACATCACGCTGGTGACGCCATTGCCCAGCGGGCCGTAGACGATGTAGGAGTGGCCGGTCACCCAGCCGATGTCGGCGGCGCACCAGTACACCGTGTCGGGCTGGATGTCGAACACGATGTCGTGGGTGAACATGGCGTAGAGCAGGTAGCCCGCGGTGGTGTGCTTGATGCCCTTCGGCTTGGCGGTGGTGCCGCTGGTGTACAGCGTGAAGAGCAGGTCTTCCGACTCCATCTGCTCGGGCTCGAACTCCGTGGACTGACCGGCGACCAGCTCGTGGTACCAGTGGTCGCGGCCCTCCTCCATGGCGACGTCGCCGCCGGTGCGGCGCACCACGACGACGTGGGCGATGCTCGGTGTGCCGCGCAGCGCCTCGTCGGTGTTGGCCTTGAGCGGCACGCGGTTGCCGCGCCGCCAGCCCTCGTCGGCGGTGACGATCACCGTCGCCTCCGCGTCGTTCATGCGGTCGCGCACCGCGTCGGCGCTGAAGCCGCCGAAGACCACCGAGTGGGCAGCGCCGATGCGCGCGCAGGCGAGCATGGCCACCGGCAGCTCGGGGATCATCGGCAGGTAGATGCCGACGCGGTCGCCCTTCTCGACGCCCAGCGAGCGCAGCGCGTTGGCGAAGCGGCAGACGTCGTCGAGCAGCTCCTGGTAGGTGATGCTCCGGGTGTCGCCGGGCTCACCCTCCCAGTGGTAGGCGACCTTGTGGCCGTTGCCGGCCTCGACGTGGCGGTCCAGGCAGTTGTAGGAGACGTTGAGGCGGCCGCCACCGAACCACCTGGCGAAGGGGAGGTCCCACTCCAGGACGGTGTCGAAGGGCCTGGACCAGCTGACGTACTTCTCCGCCTGCCGTTTCCAGAACGCCTCGACGCCGGCCTCGGCCTCGCGGTGGAGGCTGTCGTCGGTGACCCTGGCGCGCTCTCGGAACTCCTGGGAGGGAGGGAACGAGCGCTTCTCCGCCAGGAGCGCCTCGATGGTCACGGGCTGGATGGCCACTTCGAACCTCGCTTGTTGTGAAGCTCTGCTATCCCATGATGTGACGCCGGACTGGGCAAGACAAGCGCCCCGCTCCCTGCTACGGTCTGCCCTTCATGTCAAGCGCCTGCGCCATGCCCTACTGCGCTTGCGGGCGATGCTACAGCCCGGGTTCGCTGGTGGGCGACTGGCTGCGCGATCGCACCGGAAGCGCCTGGCGCACCGTTCGCGCCACGCTGCTGCGGCGCCCGGATCGCTTCGGCTACCGGCCCGGGCGGGGGGTTGCCCTACCGGCCTGGGTGGCCGAGCTGATGGGTCACCCCGGTCAGTCCGGCGGCACCCGGTACGACGACGCCAGGTAGTCCTCGAGCATCCGCGCCGAGGTGAAGCGGGTCACCGCCGTCTTCAGCGAGGCGCGGACGTGGGCCACCCACCGCGGCGGGACGCCGGCGGCGTCGCGGTCGTGGAAGGTGGGCAGGACCTCCTTCTCCAGCACCTCGTAGAGGCGCGCCGCGTCGGCGGAGTCCTGGGTCTCGGCGTCGACGCCCATGGGCGAGTCGATGGCCCAGCCGTTCTCGCCGTCGTAGGCCTCCGCCCACCAGCCGTCGAGGACCGAGAGGTTGAGGCTGCCGTTCATCGCCGCCTTCATGCCGCTGGTGCCGCTCGCCTCCAGCGGCGGTCGCGGCAGGTTGACCCACACGTCGCATCCCGACACCAGGTGCTGGGCGACGCCGAGGTCGTAGTCCTCGACGAAGACGACCCGCCCGGCGACGAAGGGCGCGTCCTTCAGCGAGAAGAGCTGCTGCACGATGCGCTTGCCCTCGACGTCGGCGGGATGCGCCTTGCCGGCCAGGACGATCTGCACCGGGCGCTGCGCGGCGATCAAGGCGAGGGCGCGGGCGGCGTCGCGGATGATCAGGTACAGGCGCTTGTACGTCGCCAGGCGCCGTGCGAATCCCAGGGTGAGCACCTCGGGGTCGAAGGCGAGCGCCGCCGCCTGCACGTACTCGGCGCGCTCACCGCGGGCGAGGCGGTCGTGCACGCTGCGGTCGGCGACGTACTCGACGAGGCGGGCGCGCTGCTGGTTGCGCACCGCCCACAGCTCGGAGTCCGGGATTGTGTCGATTCCGGCAGCAACTCGCGGGTCGGCGGTGTTGCGCCACCAGTCCTCGCCGACGTGGCGGTCGAGCAGCTCGCGCACCGCCGGCGCCATCCAGGTGGGCAGGTGCACGCCGTTGGTGACGTGGCGGATGGGCACCGATTCCACCGGCGTGCCGGGGAACATCGGCTGCCACATCTCGCGGGCCACCTCGCCGTGGCGCCTGCTCACCGCGTTGGCGGCGCGGCTCATGTGGATGCCCAGCGGGGTGAGGCCGAAGCCCTCGCCGGCGTCGGTGGGGTTGACCCGGCCGAGGCGGAACAGCGCGTCCGCCTCGCAGCCGAGCTGGGCGGGCAGCTCGCCGAGCGCCCAGTTGAGCTCGCCGACGTTGTACGCCTCGTTGCCCGCGGCCACCGGCGTGTGCGTGGTGAACACGGTGCGATGCCGCGCCTGCGCCAGCGCATCCTCCAGCGAGGCACCGGCGAGCACCGCCTCGTGGGCCAGCTCGATGGGCGCGAAGGCGGCGTGGCCCTCGTTGAGGTGCACCACCCCGGGGTCGAATCCCATCGCGTGCAGGGCCAGCACGCCCCCGATGCCGAGCACGGCGTACTGGGCCAGGCGCGTCTCGCGGTCGGCGACGTAGAGGCGGGCGGTGATCCAGCGGTCGACCGGGTCGTTCTCGGGGACATCGCTGTCGAGCAGGTAGAGCGGGACCCGGCCGACGTCGACGCGCCAGACCTGCATGGCGACGTCGCGGCTGCGGATGTTGACGCTGACGGAGAGCGGCTCGCCGTTCTGCGCCGTGACCAGGGCCTCGGGCAGGCGCTCGGGGTCGAGGTCGATCCAGTGCTCGTGCTGCCAGCCGCTGGGGTCGATGGTCTGCCGGAAGTAGCTCTGCCGGTAGAGCAGGCCGACGCCGACCATGGGCACCGCGCGGTCCGACGCCTCCTTGAGCATGTCGCCGGCCAGCACGCCCAGGCCGCCCGAGTAGATGGGCAGCGAGACGTGGATGCCGTACTCCGCGCAGAGGAAGGCGACGGGGTGGTCGGGGGGGATGGGGTCGCTGAGCCACGGGCGGCCCAGGTCGGCGTCGAGCTCGGCGGCCAGTGCCTGCCAGCGCTGCGCATCCTCGGCAGCGCGCTCCAGCTCGCGGCGCGGGGCCTCCTGGAGCAGGCGCACCGGGTTCTGCAGCGCAGTCTCCCAGCGATGCGGGTCGATCGAACGAAATGCGTCAGCGGCGCCGGGCAGCCAGGCCCAGCGGTAGTTGTAGGCGAGACGCGCGGCGGGGGCGAGGGCGGCGGGAAGCCGGCCGGCAAGCTCCTGTGCAGCGCGAGCGATGTCGGCGGATCCGTCGAAGCTCACGGCTGCCCACGGTAACGCGAGCGGCAGTGGTCACGCGAGCGCACCAGGCGCACGACCGGTTGTGCCGCGGGTTGGCGCCTAGTGCCGCGCGTGCGGAGCGCGCCGGCCCATGGCATCATGGCGGGCCCCATGAGCGCACCGTCTCCGACGCTCTGGCGCCACAGCGACTTCGTCAAGCTCTGGGCCGGGCAATCGATCTCGCAGCTGGGCAGCCAGGTGAGCCTGCTGGCGATTCCGCTCACCGCGGTGGTGGCGCTGGGTGCCAACGCATTCCAGGCAGGGCTGCTGGGAACCTTCGAGTTCCTCCCCTTTCTGCTCGTCGGCCTGCCCGCCGGTGTGTGGGTGGACCGGATGGCGCGACGCCCGGTGCTCATCGCCGCCGACGTGGGCCGGACGGTGGCGCTGGCCTCGATTCCGATCGTGGCCGAGATGCACATGCTGCACATGCCGCAGCTCTACATGGTGTCGTTCGTCGTCGGCGTGCTCACCGTGTTCTTCGACGTCGCCTACCAGTCGTACCTGCCGTCCCTGGTGGAACGCGAACAGCTCGTCGACGGCAACGGCAAGCTGGAATTCTCCCGTGCCACCGCGGAAATTGCCGGTCCTGGCTTGGGGGGTGCACTGGTGGGAGTGCTCACCGCGCCGGTGGCCGTCGCGGTCGACGCGGGCAGCTACGTGCTGTCGGTGGCGTCGCTGCTGCTCATCCGTCGCAAGGAGGTGGTCGAGCCGCGGGTCGCGGGCAGCAACCTGCGAAGCGAGCTGGCCGAGGGACTGCGCTACGTGTGGCGACATCCACTGCTGCGGCCGATCGCGTTCTGCACCGGCATCGGCAATTACTTCGGGCACATCGGCACAGCGGTCGTGATCCTGTACGCGGTGCGCACCTTGGGGATGAGCCCGGGGCTGATCGGGCTCTGGTTCAGCCTGGGCAGCATCGGCGCGCCGCTGGGGGCGCTGCTGGCCGGCCGCGCGTCGCGTCGCTTCGGCGCCGGACACACCATCATCGGCACCGCGGTGCTGTTCTCCGGGTCGTGGTTGCTGGTGCCGCTTGCGCCGGTCGGCTTCCCGCTTCCCTTCCTGGTTGCGTCAGGGGTGATCGGCTCGCTGGGCAGCGTCATGTACAACATCACCCAGGTCAGCCTGCGCCAGGCGATCGCACCGCGCCGCATCCAGGGCCGCATGAACGCGACCATGCGCTTTCTCGTCTGGGGAACCATCCCGCTGGGCGCCTTCACCGGCGGACTGGTGGGCAACAGCTTCGGCCTGCGCACCGCGCTGTGGCTCGGCGCTGCCGGCCAGTTCCTCGCCATCATCCCGCCGCTGCTGTCGCCCGTCCCTCGCGTGCGCAGCATCGCGGCCGCGGTCGAGGAGTACGGCCACATCGGTGAGCTGGGCACGCCGTACGCCCAGGTGGAGACTCCCGAGCCACTGCAGACCTGAGCCCAGCACATCCACCTGCAATAACCCGGCGGTGCTCGTCGTCTACAAGGGGACAGCCCAGCACTGAACAAGGGGATTGGGGTGGTACCTGTGAATCGCGCTCGCCATGAGCGGCGCTCGCTCGCGGTCGGAATCGGCTCTCTCGCCCTGGCGGTGAGCGCCTTCGGCCTGGCGGCGGCACCCATGCGCACCGCCGCCGCGGCGACGCAGAGCTGCCCGCCGCTCTGGAGCGACACCAGCTCCGACGCGACGGTCACCCCGAGTGGTCAGCAGGACCAGCTCGACCTGGTCTCCGGTGGCATGTCCGACAACGGCTCGTCGCTGACCACCACGCTGACCGTCACCAACCTCAGCACCACCGTTGCCGCCGGCGCCACCGCAAACGAGTACTACATGGTCTTCACCGTGGCCGGCACGGGCTACTTCACCAACGCGGAGGTGTCCGCGCTGGGCACCACCTACAGCTACGGCACCTACAGCAGCACCACCGGGTTCAGCGGCGTGGGCAGCGCGTCGGGCAGTTTCAACCCCGGTGCCAACGGCACCATCGCCATCACCGTCCCCTTCTCCAAGGTGGGCAACCCGTCCGGGTCGATCGCCGCAGCGGGGATCTTCGGCCAGTCCGCCGTACTCAAAGGAGCTCCCGGCGCGGGCGGCATCAACAGCACTGTCGACAAGGACCCCGCCACCGCCGCATACACGGTGGGTTCCTGCGCCGCGCCCTCGACACCGCCGCCGGTGACCGCACCGGTCACCACCGGCGCCCAGGCCTTCGCCAACTACGGGTCGCCGGCCAACTTCCAGAACCGCGACGCGCTGCAGCGTCCCAACTCCGGCGAGCCCTCGATCGGGGCCAACTGGAGCACCGGCAACCTGATGTTCATGGCGGGCACCCAGGTGTCGCAGATCCACTTCGACACCTCGGCGCGACCGCCGGCGGCGACGTGGGTCGACGTCACTCCCGCCCAGCTGGCCAACGCCAGCGAGGATTCCATCCTCTTCACCGACAGCACCACCAACCGCACCTGGGCGGAGGACTTCCTGGCCGCGCCGGCGTGCAACGCCAACGTGGCCTACACGGACAGCGACGGCGGCACCGGCGGCACCGCCAGCAACACCGCATGGACACCCGCGCAGTGTCCCTGGGCCGAGGGACCGGACCATCCCAGCCTCGGTGCCGGTCCGTACCACGACCCCAAGCCGGCCACCGCCGTCTACCAGCACATCGTCTACTACTGCTCGCAGAACGTCCTGGTCATCGCGGGTGCGGAGTGCACCCACAGCGAGGACGGGGGACTCACCTGGGGCGCGCCGGCGCACCTCTTCGGCACCGGCACCCCATGCGGATCGATCCACGGGCACATCCGCGTCTCGCCCGACGGCACCATGTACGTGCCCCAGGCGAGCTGCAGCGGCGGCCAGGGCATGGCAGTCACCAAGGACAACGGCAGCACCTACACGTACGCCGTGGTCCCCGACTCGGTGAGCGGCAAGACCGACCCGTCGGTGGCCGCCGACGCCGCCAACACGGTGTACTTCGGCTACGAGGATGGCAGCGGCCATCCCAAGGTTGCGGTGTCGCAGGACCATGGCACCACCTGGGCGCCGTCGACCGACGTGGGTGCGCCCTACGGCATCACCAACAGCAAGTTCGCCGAGGTCATCGCCGGCGACGCCGGTCGCGCCGCCTTCGCCTTCCTGGGCACCTCCTGCCCGGTCAGCCAGGCCGGCTGCGCTGCCGGCGACCAGAGCCCGTCGTTCACCGGCGCCTGGTACCTCTACGTCTCGACCACCTACGACGGTGGCAAGACCTGGCAGACCGTCAACGCCACTCCCGACAACCCGGTGCAGCGCGGCTGCATCTGGAACGGTGGCGGCGGCAACCCCTGCCGCAACCTCCTCGACTTCAACGACATCACCCTCGACAAGACGGGCCACGTGTACGTCGCCTACACCGACGGCTGCACCGTCACCAGCACCTACGACTGCACCACCAACCCCGCCATCACCACCTCGGGGTGTGACACCAGCGGCACCGTCGGCGCCGGCGTCTACAGCGAGAACGCCAGCGAGTACAGCACGGCGACGTGCACCTACGGCCGCCAGTCCGCGGTGGTCCGGCAGGTGTGCGGCCAGGGCCTCTTCGCCGCGGCGGATCCCGGGTTCAACGAGGCGCCGTCGTGCCTCAGCGTCGCGGTGCCCGAGGCGCGCAGCTCCACGATGCTGCTCCTCACCGGCGGCGCGGCCGCCCTGGTCGGCGCGGTGGTGCTGCGGCGCCGCCGCCGCGATGCACCGTCCGCGGTGAGCTGAGGGGAGCGCGGGACCCGCACGTGGCCGACATGGCCCTGCTGCAGCCGCCGCTGGTCGAGCGGGAGCAGCTCACGCACGCACCGGCGGCGGGGCGGACCGGGCGCGCGGCGCTGCTGGGACGCATCGTGGTGCGGCCGTGGCTGATCGCCACGCTGTCCTCGGTCCTTGCCGCTCTGCTCAGCTTCTGGAACGTCTTCGGCTATCCCAGGCTCAAGGAGGACGAGGGGCAGATCGCGGCGCAGGCCTGGGGAATCCTCCACGGCCAGAGCCATGCGGCGCTGTATTCGCTGGCGCACCTTCCGGGGGCGCCCACGCTGCTCGCCGGCTGGTACCGGCTGCTCGGCGGGGTGGCGCACATCGTGCCCGCGGTCGGCGGTCTCACCGCGGTGCAGCAGGGACGGCTGCTGATGGTGGTCTTCGCGGCCATCGAGGCGCCGCTCGTGTACCTCATCGTGCGTCGCTTCACGCGGCACGATCTGCTCGCCTTCGGCGCGGTGGTGCTGCTGGTGCTCTCGCCACTCGAGCTGTGGTACGCGCGCTGGCTGGAGCTGGATCCGTTCGCCGCCTTCTGGACGGTGCTGGCGCTGTACCTGGCCATGCCGCCGGCCAAAGGGCGCGGCTGGTTCGTCCCCCGCGTGCTGCTCGCGGGGCTCTGCCTGGGCATGGCGATGTTCTCCAAGGAGGTCGCCCTGGTCACCGTGCCGGGCTTCGTGGTCCTCTGCTTCGCCTGGCCGAAGGGACGTCGCCTCATCGCCACGGGACTGCTGCTGCTGGGCAGCGCGGTGATCCCCGGCGGCTTCCTCGCCTGGGTGATGGCGCAGGGCGAGTTCTTCCCCGGCAACCATCCCTCGCTGCTCGCGCCGCTGCTGCACGAGACGGCGCGCAATCACGACGGCGGAATCCTCAACCCCGGCAGCCAGTTCTGGTCGGTGCACCACGGCTGGTACGAGATGCAGCCGTTCTTCATGCTGCTCACCGTGGCCGCGGCGCTGTGGCTCACCGTGTTCGCGTCGACGCGGGCGCGCCGCGCCGTGGGAATGATGGCGCTGGGGTACTGGCTGCTCTTCGGCAGCGGCTGGGTCGTGCAGGACTACTACGCGGCGGCGGCGCTGCCGATCTGGGTGATCGCCGCGGTGGTGGGCACCTGGGACTTCGTGCAGCGCGACTTCGTGCAGAAGCGCCTGTGGGGCTTCGGTCCGCTGGCGCGCGCGGGCGGCGCAATGGCGTGCGCCGCGGTGCTGCTGCTGGCGCCCGCGATCCCCGCCGACGCGCAGGCCTACAGCGGCTCGGCCGCCGAGATGCAGACGCGGCTGAGCATCGCCGCCCGCCTGCTCGTCCCGGCGCAGGACGCCTTCGTCGACGACGGCTACGACAACGTCGACCTGCAGAAGTCGACGACCCTCCCCGGGCACCGACTCCCCTTGTCCTGCAACTACTTCGACCAGTGGTGCCTGGACTCGCCACATCTCACCACGGCCTTCGTGGTGGACGACGACCTGCTCCGCTATCTCGCCCAGCAGGACCCCCGGCCGTACGCGCGACTGCTGCGGCTCATCAGCACCGGAAGGCTGGTCTGGTCAGCCGAAGGCCTGAGCGGCGGCGGCTATCTGCGCATCTACGAAGTGCACCCGGACGGCGCGCCGGCGGCCTGACGCCTCAGGAGGAGAGGCCGGTCCTGAAGGCGGCGGTGGTGGCGGGGGAGCTGTCGATGCGCCAGTCCTGCTCGGCGACGGCGTTGAACCAGATGTAGCCGGTGATCGCCGGGGTGCGGCGTAGGGTGGCGAACATGTCGGCCATCCATGCCGCCTTGTCGCCGCCGGTGGTGGCGCTGGCCACTTCGGTGACGAGGATGGGGCGGCGGGTGAGCGCCTGCACCTGCACGATGGTTGGGGTGAACACCTGCGCGAAGCTCTGCCAGGTGTGCCAGGGGTCGCTGGGTCCGAAGTTGTAGCCGTCGATGCCGACCATGTCGACGTTGGCGTCGCCCGGGTAGAGCAGGGGCAGCGGCGTCGAGCCGCCGTAGACCACGTTGGGGCTCCACACCCAGGCCACGTTGGTGGCGCGCTCGGCGGCGAACACGGCGTGGATGTGGCGCCAGGCGGCGACGAAGTCCGCGGCCGTCTGGCCGGCGACGCCGGCAGACCACTGCGACCAGCCGCCGTTCATCTCGTGGTCGAAGCGCAGCAGCACGCGATGGCGCACCGAGCGCAGCCCGTCCGCCCAGCTTCGGACATAGCTGTCATAAACGCCGGAGGCGATCTGCCGCAGGGGAAAGGCGCTGGCGCCGCTGGGGTCGTCGGACATCCAGGTGATCACCGGCGTCTCGCCGCGGCTGGTGACCGCGCGCAGGTCGGACGGCCTGTAGGCGCTGCTGCTGCCGGCCCAGTGGGCGTACCACATCACGTAGTCGGGATTGGCGCCGAGCTTGGACTCCAGTGCCGACAGCGGAGCCATGCCGGCCGGCACGCCGGGCTGGTACACGCCCCAGGGGATGTGGCGCGGCGCCGCACTGGCGGCCTGGCCCACCACCGGCATGCACAGCGCGGCGACGGCGAGCACGGGGAGGACGAGAAGTCGGGGACCGGAGAGACGAAACCGCACGGCGTACCCTGGATTGGCGTTGGGGGGTTGGAACGACCGTAGTCCCCGCCTCGCCATCCGGGGTCACAGCGCTGTCGCAGCCCGGGGAGAACCTGTCTGCAGCCGCAAAGCGGCGCTAAGCGGGAGTGCCAGGCCGCAAACGCGGCTGGTCCAGCTTGGGCGTCGGCGTCCAGCTCGCCCGGCGCAGGCCGAACATCCAGCGGATCACGGCCAGGAACGGTCCCACCGTCTCGCACAGCCCGGCGACCGGCGTGAGCAGCAGCATGGCCACGATGTGCTGGGCGCGGCGCCACCCGCTCACCTGCTGGTAGCGCAGGTTGCGGGCGATGCCGATCTGGTACGAGAGGAACCAGGACACGCCGGACAGGATGATCAGCGCATGCCAGAGGCCGAAGGCGGTCTGCCACTCGGTGGCCACCTGGGCGGGATGGAGCACGAAGTACAGCCCGGCGAAGCCCACCGGGAAGCCGAGCGCGTAGGTGGCGATGCGGAAGCTGATGGCCATGAACAGCCGCCGCTTGTGCTCGGCCGGGACGCTCGCGTAGTCCTCGTCGGTGGACATCGCGCGCAGGCCCTGCAGGGCGCCGAGCACCCAGCGCAGCCGCTGCTGCACCGCCCAGTACAGGGAGAAGGGCGGCTGCTCCAGCATGGTCGCACCGTGCCACCCGAAGGCGCCGTCGCCGAGCACGGCGAAGGCGCGCAGGCCGAAGAGCAGGTCCTCGGCGACGTAGGGCTGGCCGTCGACGGTGCCGAAGTCCCAGCCGAGACGGTTCTCCACCGCCTCGTCGATCACCAGGTTCGAGCCGTGCAGGTGCGGCGGCGGCGGGTTCTCCATCACCCGGGCGCACTCCGAGCAGCCGAACGGCCGCGTGGACTCCAGGGCGCGGCAGATCCACGGCGTCTTCTGCCACTCCAGGGGGTAGAGGATCGGCCCCTGGCTGATCGGCTTGGGATCGCGCGAGAGGTAGTCGACGAGGACGAGCAGGTTGGCCTCGTCGACCAGCGTCTCCTCGTCGAAATGCACCACGAAGGTGCGGCCCGGCTTGCGGTTGAAGCCGTCGTTGCGCAGCTCGCACATGTGGTGGAGGGCGCGCGCCTTGAGCCGGGTGCCCTTGGGGGTGTGGTACCCGGCCGGCAGGGTGATGCCCGTCACCTCCAGCACCGAGCCCGCGAAGCGCGCCTCCAGGGAGCGCGCCTCCTCCTCCACCTCGGTGATCACCTCGACCGAGAGCAGGGGCTGCAGCCACTCCTGCCGCTCCAGGATGGAGCGCAGCTCGTCGAGGCTGCGCTCGACCACCGGCAGGGCGCCGCCCTTGGTGGTCACCTGCACCTTGAGGAAGGGCACCTCGCGTGCGCGCAGCGCCTCGACATCGACCGGCTCGGGCTTGCGGAACCAGTGCCGGCTCACCGCCCAGCAGCGGTAGTAGTAGATGTAGCGCACCGCGATCGCCGTCAGCGCGAAGGAGACGAAGATCCCGGCGATGAGGTAGAGCGTGCCCTCGGAACCGGGGGCGCTGGCGCCGAAGCCGAGGGCCACGGCCACCGCGGTCAGCGTCGAGACCGCGGCGATGACGTAGACGTTGACCATCAGCGTCGCCGAGACCACCGAGACCGCCTTGAGCACCCGCGGCTTGGCCCACGCCCAGCCGGCGCGAAGGCTCTGCTGCCGGCCCAGCTCGGCACCGGCGCGACGGGCCACGCCGGCGATGAGCTGCCACACCGGTCCCGAGAAGGGGCTGCGCCGCTCCACCGCTCCGGCCTCGACGACCGTGGCGCCGACCCGGCGGCGCCGGCTGGCCAGGGCCAGGGCGGCGAGGGCAACGGCAACGCCGACGATGCCGAACCACGGCGAGTGCAGCACGCTCGGCAGCGAGAGCGGTCCCAGCCGCGGGAAGAGCAGCGGTGGAGCCGCCACGGGCTTGACCTGGCTGGGCGGCGCCGCCGGCGGCGAGGCGCTCCCGACGACCGGCGCCACCACCTGGGCCAGCCGGCCGGGCAGCGGCTGCTCGATCACCCGGCCCGTGGACAGCGTGCCGCCCGGCGCGCCCGCGACCCCGGTGCCGGTGCCGAGGCCGTCGATGCCGTCGTGGGCACCGCCAGCGCCGCCGGCGCCGGCGCCACCGCTGCCAGCACCACCGCCGCCAGGCGTGCCCGCGGGGACCAGGGTGAAGCTGCCCGCCGCGATGCTGCGCCCGTCCTCGCCGCGGACCAGGGTCACCGTACCGCCGGCGGCGTCGCGCGGGACGACCAGGGCGACGGCGTGGTCCTGCCACGCGGCGATGCCGGCGACGGCGCCGCCGATGCTGGCGCCCGCCCCGGCGCCGCGGCCCAACCCCGAGCCAGAGACGACCACGACCTGGTCGGGTGAGGCCTGCTGCGGGTCGATGCCGTCGACCACCGGGAGCACGTCCATGGTGCCCGCCACCGACCACACGGTGCTCTCCCCCGCCGAGGGCTGGCCGGTGTCGCGCGGGGCGCGCAGCTCGAGCACCATGGCGCCGCTGCAGAACGTCGCCGGCGCGTAGGCGCGCAGCGCGGTGTCGGCGGCCACCGGGTCGGCCGGGACGGAGTCGCAGACGGGCGCCGTGGCCGGGTCGGCGCCGGCGTGGTAGGCCATCGTCGGGGCCGACGCGGTGACCAGGCCGCCGAGCTGGAAGCCCGTGCCGCTCAGACTCAGGGGGGTCCGCTCGGCGCTCTGCAGCGCCTGGGTGGAGATCGAGGGCGGTTCGACGAAGGTGAGCGTGCCGTTGCTGCTCACCGAACCGGGCGCGGGCGTCAGCCCGGGCAGTCCGGCCGCGGGCTGGGCGACGCCTCCGCCGGGCGGCCCGCCCGGGGAGAGCACGACGCGCACCTGCCCGCTCTCCGGCGCCCCGGCACTGCCGCCGGCGGCGACGGTCACGCTGGTCGCCGTGGGCTGCGGGGCGATGGCTCCGGCCGTGGTCGGCGCCGGCAGCGACTGCTGCGCCGCGCCGATGTAGACGAAGGTCCAGCACCCGGGCGCCACCAGGTTGGTGCCGTTGACGGTCACCCAGGTGCCCGCCGGTCCCGCCTGCGGACCCTGGGGCACGGGGGCGCCCGCGGCGGCGACCGTCTGCACGCCGCTGCCGGCGGGGTCGGCGCTGACCGGGTTGATCACCGGAGTCGGGCATGCGGTGCTGCCCGGCGAGGGCGTCCCGCTGGGCAGGACGGGCACGTTGGGCACCGCCGGGATCGACGGCACCGGCGGCACCCCGCCGGGCGCGTCCGGCAGCGAGGGCAGGGGCGTGGGCAACGCGGGCAGCGCGGGGGCACCCGGCTGGGTCGGCAAGCCCGGCAGCGCGGATACCCCCGGCAGCGCGGGCAGCCCACCGGGAGTGCCGCTGGCCCGTGCCGGCACGACGCAGGGCAGCACCGCGAGCCCCACTGCAGCGGTGAGCAACCCCGCCACTGCCGCGGTGTGGGCGAGCCGGCGGCGTCGCCATCGCAGTCCCCCGCCGCTCACGCGTCCCAGTCGTGTCATCCGCGGGCGGTGTGGATCGCCTGGCCGACGAGGAGGTTGGCCTGCGCGCGGAGCACTTGGTCGGCGCTGTGGTACGCGGCCGCCGCCTTGGGGTCGTTCCTGCTGCCCTGGATCATGTTGGCCAGGCTGAGGAAGAAGTCGTGCACGCCGCCGGACGGCGAGACGTCGGCATCGCCGCGGGCGTCGAGGTTGGAGGTCAGCACGATGCGCTCGTAGTAGGCCCGGCCGTCCTTGGTGATCGGCCACGCCCACGACACCGTCGCCCAGCGTGCCCGGCTGGCCGGGTCGGAGTAGTTGAGCAGCAGGCCGGTGACACCGCTGCCCAGGTCGACGTGGTCGGTGGTCACGATGTCGTAGTTGTGGAACAGGTAGCAGTTCTGCAGGTTGTAGGCGTCGAGCGAGCCGCGGTCGTCGGTGACCACCACGTCGGCGTAGGTGAGCTGCGCGCTGGAGCCCAGCACCAGGTAGCGCGTGAAGGTCGAGTTGGGGCCGAAGTACTGGCGTGCCCACGGGTACGTGCCGTTGGCTTCTACGCGGAAGCCCGGCGGCGCCGACGCAGCCGCGCCGAAGGCCTGCACTGTCGGCGCGCCGTAGCCGTCGTCGAACGCGGCGTAGGTCGCCAGGCTGTGATCGGCGAGGGCCAGCAGCGCGGTGGCGCCGCACACCGACGCGAAGAGCGCGCCGCGCCGCAGCGGTGAGCGGTGTCGCGGCGCCGGCGGCGTGGTGTCGTTGGCGGGCACGTCGCCCTTCAGCCGCAGTCCGAACGGCCGCAGCAGCAGGGCCATCAGCAGCATCACGGCGGCGAACAGGATCAGCCCGATCCAGGTGTGGAACGTGTTGATGGCGAAGTCGGCGTGGCCGGCGCCGGCCAGGGCCACGATCGAGGTGATTCGGACGATGTTGGCCACAAATGTCACGGCCAGCCCGGCGACGATCCAGAGCAGCTTGCGCGAGATGCCGCCGCGCATCGCCGTCAGCAGTGCGCCACCCAGGAGCAGGAAGCCGAGCACGCTGTCCGCGCCCGAGCAGGCGCTGCCCACCGAGATCGACACCGGCGCCAGGTGGGCGGGATGCACGATGAGCTGCGGCGAGTCGTTGGCGATCGGCACCACGGTGACGCCGAGCAGGCGGTGAACGAACAGTGCCAGCACGTTGTTGGTGGCGGTGGTGAAGCTCTGCATCAGGCCGGCCATGACGTGCAGGTAGAGTGCCGGCCACATCAGCAGCAGGAAGGCGAGGGGGGCGCGCAGCCGCCAGGCCCAGTTGACCCCGTAGCCGAGCACGACCGCACCGACCACGAAGAAGGCCATCGAGAGCACGTCGGGCCGGTTGGTCCAGTAGAACGTCGAGGCCACGCTGGGCACCACGGTGATCAGCGCCACGGCCACCAGCAGGATGGGACCGCTGACGATCAGGTCCATGTGCCGGTCGCGCACCGTGGGCGCGTGGCGGTGGCGATGGGCGACGAACAGCGCCAGGCCCAGCGAGAGCAGGGGCAGCAGCGGCAGGTAGGCGAGCGGCGTCTCCAGCCGCAGGTAGTCGACGAAGCTGCCCAGGGTGAGGTGGTAGATCACCAGCGTCGCCGCCACGATCGCCGCCGCCGGCCACAGCTCGCGACGCTCGCCGCCGAACCGGGCGGCACCCTCGGCCCAGGCGCGCACGCGGTCGCGATGGCGAGCCGGTGGCAGGGTGGCGATGGTCATGCGCGGTCCCCGTGGTGCTGACGCTTCCCGCCTGGGCCGGGTCGACGACGTGGGCGGCGGCTGTACCTGGTAACGGGCGCGGTCGCGAGGAACTTGCTGCTCCGCGCGGAGGTCAGCCGGCGGCAGGCTCCAGGGCGGCACGACGGGCGCGACGCCGCCACTCCAGCAGCCCGACGGCGGCCGCGCCGGTGGGAAGCAGCAGCAGCGGCAGCGGCACCTCGGGCACGTCGGCCGAGGGCGCCGAGAACAGGGACGGGCCCGAGGTCTGGTTGGCGACGTCGATGCCGAGCAGGCCGCTGGCATGGTGGGCGGGGTTGTCGTCGGTGTAGGCCACGTGGGCGTAGCCGCGCTGGTCGATGTCGATCGAGATGAAGTCGAGCAGGTTGCGGTTGGTCCCGAGAATCGGGAGCCCGGTCGTGTCGTCGACGCAGAAGATGCCCAGGTTGCAGATGTCGCCGACGTGCATCGGCTCGCTGCTCGGGGTCACCTGGGTGCGCGTCCAGGTCGGCGCCGGCGTGTTCAGGTCGCCCTGGGCCATCCACAGGTACCAGCTGGCGCTGGCGCCGCCGCCGGGCTGGAACTTGCCGTACGGCAGCGTGGGCACCACCGTCGGCGTGGCCAGGTAGGCGACGTCGACGTGTCCCGGGTCGCCCGCCGCGATGGCGGGATAGATGTGGGTGCCGTTGTCGCCGCTCACCTTGATCGGCTTGCCCGCCGAGGTGATCGCGCCCAGGCTGCCCTGTCCTGCCCAGGTCGCACCGCCGTCGTTCGACCAGACCAGCCACATGTCGTACTCGCTGCCGATGTTCATGGCGAAGGCGTAGTAGGGATTGCCCTGGTTGTCGAGGGTGAAGGCGGCGAACGGCGTCGAGGCGTCGTGGCCGATGCCGCCGTCGAAGACCAGCTCCGGCGTCCAGGTGGCGCCGCCGTCGTCGGAGTAGGCCGTCCACAGCGAGTGGAAGGTGGCCAGCTGGGTGACGTTGCAGCCGGTGGTTGCGCTGGTGGCCGCATCGGCGGCGATCCAGGCCACCCAGACGCGGCCGGCGTACTGCCCGGTCTTGACGATGTTCACCGAGGTGGGAATCGTGCTGCAGGCGCTGTAGGCCTGGGCCACCACCGTGTTCTGGCGGGCCGTCGTGTTGTTGGCAGGATTGGCCAGAACATCGATGGGAGCGCCGAACGTCCTGCCACCGTTGGTGGAGAGGTTGACCCAGATCTGGCTGGGGCCGTAGAAGTCGTGGTAGTTGAGCACCACCAGGGCCTGGTCGGTGCCCGACTTGCCCGGCGGGACCCAACCGTCCACCCACTGGCGGTCGACGCCGAAGGGGTTGCTGCTGGCGCCCGCGTTGCTCTTGGCGCCCGCCGACGGCAGCGGCGACTGGTCGGCGGTGCCGGTGGCCAGCGCCCAGTGGTCGCCCTTGTCGGTGGACTTCCAGACGTCCGCCTGCAGCGGTGCCTTGTCGGCCGAGCCGGCCAGGTTGCAGAGGTAGAGGCCGCCGGCGCCGTCGCTGCCGAAGCAGGTGTCGCCGCTGGCCGGGTCGGCCGTGGCGGTGGCCGTCCAGGTGGCCCCGCTGTCGCTGGACCGGTAGGCGGGCGTTCCCCGGCCGCCCGGGTAGCCGACGTACAGGGTGCCGTCGCCGGTGGCCAGCGAGGAGGGCTCGCCGCCGTCCTTGGGACCGACGTTGACGAGGGAGAACGACGGCCCGCCGGCCGCGTGGGCCGGGGTCGCCACCAGCGAGGCGGCGAGCACGACGCCGCAGCCGATGATCAGCCTGGTTCTTGCTGCCGGCATGGCGTCGTTCGACTCCCTTCGGTGGTGCGCCTGGCGCTGGGCTGCGATTCCTTCCCCGTCCTGATAGGACGCGGGGCAGCGCCGTTCATTGCACCTGGGAGTTTCGGTGCATGCGCAATGGTCGGCACCGCGCCGTCGTCTACCCCTCGGGGACACCACCGCCAGCCGCCGTCAACGGCTGGGGGCCTGACTGTGATCCGCCGGAGGCGTCAGGCGGGCTGACGCTTGCGCTCCTTGATGCGGGCGTCGGCACTCAGGGTGCGCTTGCGCAGGCGCAGGGTCTTGGGGGTCACCTCGACGAGCTCGTCGTCCTCGATGAAGTCGAGGGACTCCTCCAGGCTCATGTGGCGCGGCGGCACCAGCTTCACCGTCTGGTCCTCGGTGGAGGAGCGGATGTTGGTCTTCTGCTTCTGCTTGGTGACGTTGACGGCGAGGTCGCCCGGGCGGCGGTTGAGGCCGACCACCATGCCCTCGTAGACGGGGATGCCGGCACCGATGAAGGGCTGGCCGCGCTCCTGCAGACCGAGCAGTCCATAGGCGACGGCGGTGCCGCTCTGCGAGGCGGTGAGCACACCGTTGCGGGTGCTGCGCGGCAGGGGACGCCAGCGCTCCCAGCGGAGCAGGCGGGTGGCCATCACGCCGGTGCCGCGGGTCAGGGTGAGGATCATCGAGCGCAGGCCGATCAGCGCGCGCGTGGGCGCGACGTAGGTCAGGCGGACGCCGCCACCCGCGTCGGTGCGCATCGACTGCAGCACCGCACCCCGCGTGCCCAGTGCCTCGGTGACCGCACCGACGTGGTCGGCGCCGCAGTCGATGATGCATTCCTCGACCGGCTCGACGCGGTGGCCCTCGACCTCGCGCGTGATGACGGCGGGGCGCGAGACCTCGAACTCGTAGCCCTCGCGGCGCATGGTCTCGATCAATATCGCCAGGTGCAGCTCGCCGCGGCCGCTGACCTCGAAGATGTCGGCGGTGGGACCGTCGGCGACGCGCAGCGCCACGTTGGTGAGCAGCTCGCGCTCCAGCCGCGCGCGCAGCTGGCGCGAGGTGCTCGACAGTGTCGCCTCGCGGCCCGCGAACGGCGAGGCGTTGACGCTGAACTGCATGCGCAGCGTCGGCTCGCCGACTTCGAGGCGGGGCAGCGCCTCCGGCGCCTCGGGGTCGGCGAGGGTGTCGCCGATGGCCACCTCCGGCATACCGGTGACGATGACGATCTCGCCGGCGCGCGCCTCCTCGACGGGCATGCGCTCCAGCGCCTCGACGGTGAGCACCTGCCCGATGCGCTGCCGCAGGCTCACGCCCTCGGCGCCGCACACCACGACCGACATCCCGGGCGCGATGGAGCCGCGCACCACGCGGCCGATGGCCATGCGCCCGCGATAGCTGTCGTGATCCAGCGCGCTGACGAGGAGCTGCAGCGGGCCGTCCATGACGACGCGCGGCGGCGGCACGTGCTCGAGGATGGTGTCGAGCAGCGGCTCCAGGGTCTTGCCCTCGACGCGCAGGTCGCGCGTCGCCGTGCCCTCACGGCCGTTGGTGTAGATCACCGGTGCGTCGAGCTGTTCGGGGTCGGTGGCCAGCTCCAGGAGAAGGTCGTGCACGGCTTCGACGGTCTCGTCCGGCTGTGCGTTGGTGCGGTCGATCTTGTTGACGACGATGATCGGGCGCAATCCCAACGCGAGCGCCTGGCGCAGCACCACGCGCGTCTGCGGCATCGGTCCCTCGGCGGCGTCGACCAGCAGCAGGCAGCCGTCGGCCATGCCGAGCACGCGCTCGACCTCGCCGCCGAAGTCGGCGTGCCCCGGCGTGTCGATGATGTTGAGCTTGACGCCGCGGTAGCGCACCGAGGTGTTCTTGGCCAGGATGGTGATGCCCTTCTCACGCTCCAGGTCGTTGGAGTCCATGATCAGCTCACCGACCTGCTCGTGTTCGGCGAACACGCGCGACTGCTTGAGCAGTGCGTCGACCAGCGTGGTCTTGCCGTGGTCGACGTGGGCGATGATGGCGACGTTGCGCAGGTCGGTGCGCACCGCAGGCGGCATCGCCTGCTCGCCTATGACTGCTCCTGCACGGTGACCGACTGCATCGCGTCGCCGGCCACGATCTTGAGGACGACGTCCATGCCCGCGCTGACGTTGCCGAAGAGGCTGTAGCTCTTGGGCAGCGACGTGTCGTCGGCGGTGCAGATGAAGAACTGCGAACCGTTGGTGTTGGGGCCGGCGTTGGCCATCGCCACCGCGCCCGGCGTGTAGTTGCCCTGCACCGGCTCGTCGGCGAACTTGTAGCCGGGGCCGCCGGTGCCGTTGCCCGCCGGGTCGCCACCCTGGATGACGAAGTTGGCCACAACTCGATGGAATGTGAGGCCGTCGAAGAAGTGGTTGCGGGTCAGCACCACGAAGTTGTTCACCGTGTTGGGCGCCAGCTTGGGCTGCAGGCAGAGGACGATGCTGCCCTTGGCCGTCTTGATGGTGGCCAGGTACAGCTTGCTGCTGTCGATCTGCGTCGCCGGCGCAGCGCTGTACTTGTGCACGTCACTGGGCGCGTCCTTGGGCTGCATGGCGCTGCCGAAGCTGGCGGTGCTGCAGGCCGTGCTGGTGGCCGCCGCGCCGGCGCCCGCGCCGCCGGACGCGGTCGTGGATGCCGAGGGCGAGGCGCTGCTGGTGCCGGTGGCCGTGCCGCTGCCGCACGCGGCGAGCAGCAGGGCTGCGGAGCCGGCGAGCAGGGCGGGGACGAGGCGGGACGAGCACAGTGCCACGGCGGGCAACCATACATGTCCCGGCGCTCTGGGCGGCCCCGAGACGGCCGGGTGATCATGATAGTGTTGCTATCAGGGTCATGGCGGGGAGGGGCGGTGTCCGGCGAGCACGGAGGTTGGGTGATGGTGCGGACGATCACCAGGCGCGGCCGGCGACAGGAACTCCCGAAGGAGGAGCGCGCGTCGCGCGTTCGCACGGTGGCGACGCGGGCCATCGCCGTCAGCGGGGCCGCCGGACTGGCGCTGCTGGTGGTGCGCGCGCTGCGCGGCCGGGGCCGTGAGGCGCACGGCCAGGACGTGGTCGACCTGCTGCTCGCCCGCCATCGCGAGGTGCGCCAGCACATGGAGGAGTACGAGCGTTCGGCCGCCGACCCGCGCCTGCGCGAGCACCTCCTCGACGACATCCGCGCCAAGCTGTCGAGCCACGAGGCGGTCGAGGAACAGCTCATCCATCCCCTGGTGCGCCGCAACCTTCCCGACGGGCATCGCATCGCCGCCGAGGTGCTCGCCCAGGAGCAGCAGGCGCAGGAGCTGCTCGCCGAGATCGAGCATACCGAGCCCAACACGCCGCGCATGGACGAGCTCACCCGCGAGCTCTTCGCCAAGGTGCGCCTGCACGCGCAGACCGAGGAGACCGAGGTGTTCCCCGCGCTGCGCCTCTACCTCGGACCGCGCGAGCGCATGCGGCTGGGCACCATGGTCGAGCGCGTCGAGCGGCTGGCGCCGACGCACCCGCATCCCCACGCGCCCAAGACGCCGCCGGGGAACATCATCGTCAGCGCACCGGCGGCGTTTCTCGACCGCGCCCGGGACCGCGCAGCGCGCAACCGCGACCGCGTCTGACCGCCCGCGTCGGCGAGGCCCCGTCTAGTAATCCGCGGGAGCAAAGCGCCCCCGCGGCCGGCCCTCAGGCCGGCAGTGCGCGCAGCCTGCGACCGCGCCGCTGCGTCATCGCCAGCGCCACCCCGCCCAGCGCCGCAACGGCGAGCAGCAGCCCCGCCCCCGGCGCCGCCGGTGTCTCCGGCAGCACGAAGCCCGCGGCCGCGGTGCCACTCCCCTTCTTCTTCGACGTCCCGCAGTCGCGGCCTGCCAGCCCGTCACCGTGGTTCTGCCGGATCAGGATGGGCCGGCTGGTGGGCAGCTGCATCCCGGTGATCGGGTCGGTCAGCATGGTGTCGCCGCTGGCGATGAGCAGGCAGCCGCGGTAGTCGGTCGCCACCGTGAAGAAGTCGCCGAGGCGGCGGTCCTGCCCCGTCGCGGCGCAGGTGGTGCCGCCCTGGCACGTGCCGCCGGCGTGGATCGGCCCGTGCGAGGCCTCGGTGACGGTCACGTGCGGTCCCTTGCTGCGGCCGAAGCTGTCCAGGCTGGCGGCGTAGATGCTGATGTCGCCGGTGCCGCAGTCGGGGTCGGTGAGGGTGTCGTACTGGTACCAGACGACGGCGGCGTGCCCCGAGTCGGCCGCGGTCACCCACGGCCACAGCACCCGGGTGCCGGGATGGGCGACGGTGAGCGGCTTGGCCCAGGTCCTGCCGCCGTCACCGGACCAGCTCAGCATGATCGAGTTGGGCAGCGGTGACGGGCCGCCGGTCGCGCCACCGGCGACGCCGGGCAGGGCACCGCATCCCGCGGTGCCGTTCGGGTCACGATTGTCCGTATCCCAGGTGAGGTAGTAGTTGCCGCCCTTGTCGATGGCGATCGACGGCCAGTGTGACTGGATG
Source organism: Candidatus Dormiibacterota bacterium (assembly GCA_035995545.1). GTDB lineage: Bacteria > Chloroflexota > Dormibacteria > Aeolococcales > Aeolococcaceae > DASRDZ01. Next base: position 485,266 of record DASYKI010000016.1, on the reverse strand, counting down.
CCGCCGGCGGACACGAGGTGGTCGGTGAACGACGTCTCACCGGGATGCATGACGCCGACGCCGACGCCGGCGCTCGACACGAAGGGCTCGACGAGGCTGCCGGTGCGCTTGTCGTAGAAGAGCTTGCCGTCGCCGTTGGGATGGGTGGCCAGCTGCTTGCAGGTGGCGCCGGAGTCGTCGCTCTCGAAGATGGTGTGCTGGCCGCCCTGCACGTTGGTGGCCAGGAAGACCTGGTGCGCCTTGCCTCCGGCCAGCCAGGGACGGTCGCCCTGGTCGCACTGCACGGTGCCGGTCGGCCACGTCGCGCCGTAGTCGGGCGAGGAGAACAGCGCGTCGTTGGCGAGGTCGATGCCGGTGTTGTAGATGGTGCCCCCCGCGTCCTCGGTGAGGTCGGGGTCGCTGAAGCCGGTGTTGACGGCTGGGTTGGTGAAGAAGCCGGTGCCCTGCCAGTCGACGCGCTTCCAGGTGGCGCCGTTGTCGTCCGAGGTCCAGATGATCACCTGGTTGCGGTAGGTGGTCACGAAGTCCGAGGTGCCCTTGGGGGCGGTGAGGACGCCGTCGCGGAAGAGGTGGGTGGTGCCCTCGTGCGAGGTGTAGACCAGGCGTCCGGGGGCCGCCTTGCCATTCGAGGGATGGAGCACGAAGGGCTCGCCGCCGGCCAAATTCTGGTCGACGTAGATCTTGCTGCCGAAGCCGAGCTCGCTGCTGCTCGACGCGGAGGCCGCCTGCTGCCCCGGCGCCAGCGCGGCCACCGCGACGGCGGCGAGCGCGGCGGTGCCGAGGATGCGAGGGCGCGATGCGCGGTGGGTGACCGGCATGTCGGGCTTCCTCCCTGGACCGTGATCCCCCCGTGGCTACACAGGAGAGAACGGTTGGGGACCCTGGAGATTGCGCGGAGCTCCTCGCCGCTCCACCCCGGCAGAGGAGGCGGCGCCCGGGGGAGCACCACCTCCCTGCCGTGGAGTGGGAGTTGCCACGAGGGTGCCGCTGGCCTCTGCCCGGCGCAGGCGCGGCGTACGACCGAGTGTGCCGCGAAGCCGCTTAACGGGGGGAGCAGCGGGCGTTAAGAGATGTGGCGCGGGAAGGTAGGATCGCGGGCGACATGCCAGCACCCAGCGGCCCCCTGGTGATCCTCGGCCACGGCGCCTCGGGCACGGCGGCGAGCATGCGGCCGCACGTGACCGGGCTGGAGAAGCGCGGTGTCGCCGCCCGGGCGATCGACCTGCCCAAGGGCAGGGCGGAGCGCGCCATGCCGGTGTTCGCAGCCGCCGTGGACGAGGCCGGCGGTGGCGACCGCACCGTCATCGGCGGCCACAGCTTCGGCGGCAGGGTGGCCAGCATGCTCGCCGCGGAGCGGGAGGTGCTCGGGCTGGTGCTGCTCAGCTACCCCCTGCACCGGCCCGGCCACCCCGAGGACCTGCGCGTCGAGCACTGGCCGCGCATCGCCTGCCCCGTGCTGCTCCTCTCCGGCGAATCCGACCCCTTCGCGCGCGCCGAGCTGCTCCGCGAGAACCTGCCGCTGCTGCGCGACGCGACGCTGCACACCTACCCCGGCGTCCAGCACGGGCTCGGTCCGGTGCTCGACGACGCCCTCGACCGCGTCGCCGAGTTCGTCCGCTCGCTGGCCAGATCTCCCGGCTAGGTTCTGCCGCCGCAAGAAACGTTCGGACGCCCCGTTGTGTCCTCACAGGGAGCGCCGCCAGGGGGGCGGCCACATGAGAGGAGCCACGCGTGGATCGCACGTCGTCGTCATTCCGTCGTCTCGTGGCCGCCGGTGCCGGTCTGACGCTGGCAGGTGGCCTGGCGGTCAGCGGATTGGGAACACGAGCCGCATCAGCCTCCACTGACGCTGTGCTGAGCGGCCAGGTCGTCCCCGGGCTGAGCACCATGCGAGACACCGGTGTGCTCGCGCCGGAGACCGAGCTCAACGTCGAGATCATGCTGCAGCGCGACGAGGCGGCGGTCGCCGCCTACGAGAAGTCGCTCTACGACCCGCACAGCGCCAACTACCACCACTGGCTGACGCCCACCCAGTTCGACCTGCGCTTCGGCGCCCCCGGCAACGTGCTCGCCGAGGTGCGCAGCTTTGCCACCTCGCACGGTCTGTCGGTGGTCAACGCGGGCGGGACGGGGAACAACCTCGTCGTCCTGCACGGCAGCGCCGCCCAGGTCGAGCAGACCTTCTCGGTCGCCCTGCACCGCTACCAGGACGCCGCCGGTCGCAGCTTCTACGCCAACCCCTCGGGGGCCACCGTGCCCGCCGGCCTCGGCATCCAGGCGGTGCTCGGACTCGAGAACTTCCACCAGGCCAAGCCGGCCTCGATGGGCGCCGGCGGCGGCGGACCGGTGCCCGTCTCGCAGCCGAGCTGCGCCGGCACCTCGGCGCAGGACGTCTGCTACGGACTGCTCGGTCCGCAGGACCTGTGGTCCGTGTACCACACGCCGGAGGGCGCGCTCGGCAACCAGGGGCAGGGGCAGACCGTCGCGGTCATCGGCGAGGGCGAGTCCGCCGACGTCATCAAGGCGCTGCGCGAGTTCGAGCAGAGCCGCGGGCTGCCCACGGTGCCCGTTCAGGTCATCCACACCGTCCCCTACAACGACACACCCGGCAAGGCCGACGACGCCGGCCGCGTCGAGTGGGAGATGGACACCCAGGCGTCGACCAGCATGGCGCCGCACGTCGACCAGGTGCGGCTCTACTTCGGCAACGACCTGGCGCTCTCGACGCTGGCCACCACGGTGCAGACGTGGGCGTCCGATCCGCAGGGCTCCAACCAGGCGAGCGCCTCGCTGGGCGCATGCGAGGAGCAGTTCGTCCTCGACCAGATCGGCGGCCTGGCCGACCAGGCGTCGTCGCGCGCGTTCGCCCAGGCGGCCCTGGAGGGGCGCACGTTCTTCGCATCGGCCGGTGACACCGGGGCGGGCTGCGCCCTCGGTCCGGCTGGCGTCAACGGCGTCACCTACGGTCCGCTGCCGTCGCCCGAGTTCCCCGCCATCGATCCCAACGTCACCGGCGTGGGTGGCACCGTGGTGTACACCGACGGCAAGGGTGGACGCCTCGACGAGCATGCCTGGGAGCACGGCGGCGGCACGCGCAGCGAGTTCATCGCGCAGCCCAGCTACCAGTCGACGGTGCCGCTGCTGCAGACGCAGTTCTGCGCCACGCAGGAGAACGGCACGCCGTACACGACGCCGACGCTCTGCCGCGCCAACGTCGACGTGTCGGCGCTGTCGGGTGACGCCACCATCGTGGTGCAGCACGAGGCCAACCACAACGGTCCCCAGTACACCCAGCTCCCCGGTCCGTACCCGTACCCGCTGGCTGGCATGTTCGTCGCCAACGGCTTCGACATGGTCGACACCGGCGACCAGGGTGCGACCTACAACGACCACTTCTCCGAGGGCGGCACCAGCCTGTCGTCGCCGCTGTGGCTGGGCATGTGGGCGCGCGTCAGCGCGGCGGCCGCCAAGCCGCTGGGCCAGGCCAACTACACGCTGTACCCGATGGCCGCATCGAGCGCCACCGCCAACGCCTTCCACGACGTCATCGAAGGCGCCAACCCGCTGCCCACGCTGCCTGGTTGGGACTTCCCCACCGGACTCGGCGCGCCGGACATCACCCTGATCACCCAGTACGCCAACAACGGCAACACCAAGGCGGTCAACCCGGCCGAGCCGTCCGGTCCCGACCCCGCACCCATCGACCCGACGCTGAGCGGGCCCGCCTGCGCCACCTTCGTCAACACGCCGGGCAAGGCGAACAGCGCCAACCTCGACATCATCGAAGGTGACCTGTCGCTGAGTGCCGACCGCACGGCGCTGCGCGTGTCGCTCACCCTGTCCGACATGAACGAGAGCTTCCCGGCCGGGATGAACGACCTCACCTACAACGTCTTCTGGAACCCGGTGCCGCAGAACGACACCGACAAGACCACCAACTACACGTCGACCCAGGCGGAGATCAAGCTCAACCCCGGCGGCGCGCCCACGGTGATCTACAGCGACGGCACGATGAACGTCGACAAGGTCCAGGGCACCACCAACTACACCGCCGCCCACACCGTCACCGGCGCCATCGTCGACGGCAGCAGGGGACGCGTCGAGGTCGACGTGCCGCTCACCAACATCGGCGCCCCCGCGGTGGGCACACATCTCACCGCCATCCAGGCGCAGACGGCGGAATCGCTGTCGACGGTCGATCCCAGCGGCCAGGTGGGCACCACCGGTACCGGGCTCGTCGAGGACACCGCCACCGCCTCGGCGGACTACGTCATCGGCGCGACGAGCTGCCTGGACGCGCCGGGGGCGGTCATCCCCGAGGCGCCACTGGGGCTGCTGCTGCCGCTGGTCGGCGTGATCGCCGCCGGCGGTGGGGTCGGAGCCCGGCGCCTGCGCACCCGCCGCGCCTAGACGCCGTCGACGCTAGGAGCGGATCTGCCGTGTGCGGATTCGCTCCGGCGCGGCGGCGCGGTCGTGGACGTCCCACTCCAGCTCCAGCACCGAGGCCTGGCGGCGGTGCAGGGTGTGCCGGGGCCAGCGCGAGCGAATCAGGTTGAGCATGCGGGTGTTGTCGGCCAGCACCATGGCCCGCAGCCGGCCGATCCCCTCCTCGGCGGCGCGCTCGCCGACGAACTCGAGGAGCACCGCGCCGAGGCCGAGGCCCTGGTGGGAGTCGACGACGGTGATGCTGACCTCGGCGACGTCGGGCTCGGTCCTGTCGGCGACGTAGCGGGCGACGCCGATGGCCTCGCCGGTGGCCACGTCGATGGCGGCGATGGCCTCGTGGGTGTGGTGGTCGACGTCGAGGAAGTAGCGGATCTCCGTCTCGCTGAGACGCAGCTTGGGCGAGAAGAAGCGCATGTAGCGCGAGGCGCTGCTGAGGTGCTCGAAGCCGCGCAGGTAGAGCTCGCGGTCGTCGGGCTGCAGGGGACGGAGCAGGATGCGGCGCCCGTCACAGAGAACGGCGACGCGGCGGGCGGGTTGGCGCTGCTGCCAGACGACGCGGGGACACGTGCCGGCGGCAGCGCCCGGGGTGGTCTGCATCACGCCGGCGACGTCGCGGCCGGCTGCGCCGCCGCGGTGCGACGGAAGCGCATCGCCCGGGCGTGCACGGCCTCGCCGCAGTCCGGGCAGGCCAGCTCGGGCATGACCTCGTGGCCGCAGGCCTTGTGGGTGAGGATCACCGGCGGGCCGGTCTCGTCGGCGGCCCAGCGGTCGCCCCAGCGCATCAGCGAGACCACCACCGGGTAGAGGTCGAGGCCCTTCTCGGTGAGGCGGTACTCGAAGCGCTCGGGGCGCTCCTGGTAGCGCCGGCGCTCCAGCACGCCGTACTCGACGAGGGTCTGCAGGCGGTCGGTGAGGATGTTGCGGGCGATGCCCAGGCTGCGCTGGAAGTCCTCGAAGCGGCGCACCCCGGTGAAGGCGTCGCGCAGCACCAGCAGGCTCCACCACTCCCCCACCACGTCGAGGGTGCGCGCCACCGAGCAGTGCATGCCGGCGAAGCTGGTTCGCTTCATGTCCCCAGCATACAGGGATCGGTTGCGTAACGCTACTGTGCCAGCGGCAGCGGGGTGCCGAGGTGGGCGAGCTGGCGGCGCAGCGGCGCATCGAGGTGGGCGCGGATGGCGGCGGCGACGCGCCAGGGATCGCGCTCGCGCAGGGCCGCGACGATGTCGGCGTGGCCGCGCAGCGCCTGGCGCATGTGGGTGACGGTGATCGGCACGGTGTAGCGGGCGCGGTCGACGTGCAGCCAGGCGCGCTGGGCCGCCTCCAGGGCGCGGCGGTTGCCGGCGGCGGCGAGCAGGTGGAGGTGGAACTGCTCGTCGGCGCGGAGGAAGGCGGGCGAGTCGAGGCGGGCGATGGCGTGGCGCTGGGCGTCGAGCAGCTCGTCGACGGCGGCGGCGTCGACCGCGACGCCCCAGGTGATCACGGTGTGGGCCATGGCGATCTCCAGCGCCTCGCGGATGGCCGTGTTGTCGGCGACGTCGCGGGGGTCGAGCGCCGTCACGTGGGTGCCGCGCTTGGGCACGGTGGTGACCAGCCCCTCCAGCGAGAGGCGGTGCAGCGCCGCGCGCAGCGGGGTGCGGCTCATGCCCAGACGCTCGGAGACCTCGCGCTCGTTGAGCTCCGCGCCGGCGGGGATCTCGCAGGTGGCGATGGCCTGGGCGAGGCGGGTGTAGGCGAGCTCGGCGAGGTCGGGGTGGGCGATGCGCGGCTGTCGCGGCGCGCGCGGCTGCCGCACGGCGCGCTGTGTGGAGCCCGGGCGCGACGTCATGCGGCCAGGAACCAGCGCGCGTACATGCTGCCGTCGCGGTCCTGGTCGAGCTGGGGTCCGGCGACGACGCCGTTGACGGTGATGTTGTAGCCCGCCGTCTGCTGCGGCGCGTAGAGCGGAATGAAGGGGACGTCGTCGGCGAGCAGGCGCTGGGTGGCGGCGATCAGCGGCTTGCGCGCGGCCTGCATGGCCGGACCCGGTGCGGCGCTGACCGCGCGGTCCTGGGCGAGCAGACCGTCCATGCGCGCGCTGGCGTAGCCGCCGTAGTTGAGGCCGGCGTGCGCAGGCGGCGCGTTGCCGGACGCCAGCGCCGCGCTGGGGTCGGGGTCGAGGGACATGCCGGTTTCGGTCAGGGCCAGCATGAACTGGCCGGTGCTCAGTGCGGTGTGCAGCGCGACGGGGTCGAGCGCGCGCGGCGCGATGGCGAAACCGGCGTCGTGCGCCTGCGCCGCGATGGTGCGGGCGGCGGCTTCGCGCGCTGCGTCGCCGCGCGGGTAGAGCAGGTCGAGGGCCGGCGTGGTGGCATGCGCCTGGGCGAGCAGGCTGCGGGCGCGCTGCACGTCGCGCTGCGTGTGAAGCGCGGCGCCGGCGTCGTATGCCCACGACAGCGGCGAGACGGTGCCCCACAGGACGGTGGCGTCGCCGTCCGCCGCCTGGCGGGCGACCTCGGCGCGGTCGATGGCGGCGGCGAGCGCCTGGCGCACGGCGATGCTCGCCGCCGCGGTGCCGGAGCGCTGGTTGATCTGCAGGGCGACGTAGCCCATGTCCGGGAAGGTGGCGACCCGCACGCCCGGCTGGTGCTGCGCGGTGTGCGCCGCGTCGGGCGGCATGTCGGGGGCCCAGAGCACCTGGCCCTGGGCGAGCAGCGACGGGGTCAGCAGCGGGTCGTCGACCAGGCCGAGGATCACCGTGTCGATGTTGGGACGACCGCCGTACCAGCGCGGGTTGGCCTTCAGCCTGATGCCGTGGTGCGCGGCGTCGCGCTCGGCGTACATGTAGGGGCCGCCACTCACCGACGGGTTGGTGTCGAAGAAGGCGGTGCCCATCTTGCTCGGCTCGATCCGGGACAGGACATGCTGCGGGACGATCGGCGTCACCAGACGCGCGGCGAAGCCGGCGTCGGGGGCGCGCAGGGTGAAGCGCACGGTGTGGGCGTCGAGCGCGTCGGTTCTGGCCAGCATCGACCAGTCGAAGATGGCGTCGCCCTGCAGGGTGGGATCGCTCTCGGTGGTGATGGTGTAGACCACGTCGGCGGCGGTGATGGGAGCGCCGTCGCTCCAGGTGGCGCCGGCGCGGATGGGCACCGTCCACTTCAGGCCGTCCGCGGACAGACCCGGCATGGCGGCGGCGAGGTCGGGCGCGATGCTGAGGTCGGGCTGTGCGTGGTACAGCTGCGGGTAGAGCGGCGCGTAGGCGCGGACCGAGTCGACGTCGCCGGCGGTGAGCGGGTTGAGCGACTGTGGCAGGCTGCGCACGGCGACGATCAGGGTGCCGCCTCGGCGCACCTGCTGCTGTGGCTGGTATCCACTGCACGCCGTGAGCAGCAGGAGCGATGTTGCCAGCAGCACGCGCGTGCATGTGCTCGTGACGGCGCGCGTGAGAACGCTGCGTTGCCAGGACTGCCGCCACCGTCCCTTCCTCTGCCGTACCGACGCGACCATGCTGTCGCGCTTCCCTCCCGAAGCCCGAATGCGGGCGCGCTGAGCGCCGCGGCGCGTAGTATACCAGGGCCGGTTGGCACGGTTTGAAGTGGGCAGGGCGCTTTGAACCGCAAGGAAGTGGCTGCTCGAGGTGTCTGGCATACCAGGGCCTCCGGGGCCGCCCCGAACTGGGTTCGGATGGAAGTACGGCCAGTCCAAGGGAAGTGAGCTTGCAGGGCAAGATCGGCGGTATCGACGCGCGCGCCGGCGTGGCTGTGCTGCGCGCCGCCGTGCGCCGCCGCGACGTGCTCGCGCTGGCCGGGCTGCTGCTGATCGCGCTCGTCGTCGGCCGCGGGCTCAACCTCGGGCTCGCCGGGCTCGGCGTGGTGGGTGGCGCCGCCGTGGCGCTGCAGGCGCTTGGCGTGGTGCTCGTCTACCGCAGCGACGGCGTGGTCAACTTCGCCCAGGTGCAGGTCGGCGCCACCGCGGCGGTGCTCTTCTCCGAGATGGCGCAGCGCCATTCGCTGCTGCGCTTCGCCGGCTTCGTCTGCGGGCCGTGCCTTCCCGGCGGCGTCAACGGCGCCTCGGCGACCGCCATCGCTGTGGACTACTGGGCCAGCTTCGTGCTCGCCGTCGCGCTGGCGGGGCTGCTCGCCTGGGTGTCGCATGCGCTGCTGGTGCGCCGCTGCGCGCGCGCGCCGCGGATGGTGGCCACGGTGCTGACCATCGGCATCGCCCAGCTCCTGGCCGGCATCGCCGTGGCCATCCCGGCCATGTTCGGCACCGACCAGCCGGGCGTGCAGCTGGGCAACGCCGTGCCGCTGCCGCTGCACGCGTCGTTCGCGCTGGGGCCGACGACGTTCACCGTGTCGGACGTCGCGCGCGTGGTCGCGGTGCTCCTGGCGTGCGCGGGGCTCACCGTGTTCCTGCGCTCGACACGGCGTGGCATCGCGGTGCGCGGCGCCGCCGACAACCCGCAGCGCGCCCGCACCCTCGGTGTCGACGTCGACTCGCTGGGCGGGCTGGTATGGCTGATCGCCGGCGTGCTCAGCGGCGTCGCCGCGTGCCTGGCGGCGACGTCGTCGGGCGTGCACGCGGACACGCCGCTCGACGTGGCCACGCTGGTGGGCATCCTCGCCGCCGCGGTGATCGGCGGCCTGCGCAGCTTCCCCATGGTGGTCGCGGGCGCGGTCGTGCTCGGCATCCTCGACCAGGCGGTGCACGCCGGCGTCAACGCGCCCGACGTCTTCATCGCCCTGCAGGTGGTGATCGTCTCGCTCTTCCTGCTGCTGCGCCGCGAGGCGCGCAGCCGTGCCGAGAGCGATGCGGCGGCAGGCTGGCTGGCCGCCCGTGAAGTGCGCCCGATTCCGCCGCCGCTGCGCCGTCTTCCGGTGGTGCAGGGATGGCTGCGCTGGGGTGGCGGGGTGCTCGCCGTGGTGGTGCTCGCCTATCCCGTGGTGATGGCGCCGACCGCGGTGGAGACGGCCACGCGCGTGTGCATCTACGCGGTGCTCGGCGTGTCGCTGCTGGTGCTCACCGGATGGGGCGGGCAGATCAGCCTGGGACAGGTGGCCATCGCCGCGGTGGGCGCGTACGTGGCGGCCATGCTCAGTGCGGGGACGGGCATCTCGTTCGTGATCGGCCTCGCCGCGGGCGCGATTGCCGGCGCGCTTGCCGCACTGCTCACCGGCATTCCGGCACTGCGCCTGCGCGGCCTGCACCTCGCCGTGAGCACCCTGGCGATGGCGCTTACCGTGTCGGTGGTGCTGGTCGGCGGCAGCTACCTCGGCCAGGCGCTGCCCGCCACGGTGCAGCGACCGGTGCTGCTCGGCCTCGACCTCGACGACCAGCGCATCTACTACTACGTCTGCCTCGCCGTCCTCGGCGCGGTACTGCTGGGGACCGCTGCGCTGCGCCGCAGCCGCACGGCGCGCGCGCTGATCGCGACGCGCGAGAACGAGCAGGCGGCGCGCGCCCTCGGTGTCAGCCCCGTCCGCGTGCGGCTGATCGCGTTCGCGCTGTCGGGCGCACTGGCGGGGCTCTCCGGTGCGCTGCTCGCCTACAACGAACACGGCGTGCACGCTCCCGACCTGGCGCCCGAGCTCAGCGTGGCGGTGTTCCTGATGGTGGTCATCGGCGGCCTGGGGTCGCTGTGGGGACCGGTGCTGGGCGCGGTGTACCTCGGGTTCCTGCTCAGCGGCTCCAGCCCACTGGTGGGATTCCTGGCCAGCGGGGGCGGCGTCGTCCTCGTGCTGCTGGTGGCGCCCGGCGGGTTCGTGCAGCTCATGGCCACAACCCGGGACGCCGTGCTGCGCCGGGTGGCGCTGCGCCACCGGGTGAGTGCCCCCGGGCTGCTCGCCGAAGCGGCCCTCGACGGACGCGCCGTGGCCGGCATCGAGCCGCTGCGCACCGGCGCGGGCGCGCCGGGCCAGGCGTACGTGCCGGTCCGGTACCGGCTCGACGCCGAGCCCGCCGAGACGGGAGCGGCCGGTGGCTGAGGTTCTCGACGCGCGGCGCGGCGTGCCCACCGTCGAGGTGGGGCGGCCGCAGGTGCCGTCGCAGCGGCAGCGGGCCATGGGCGTGGAGGACACCGCTGTCCGGGCGCAGGTCACGGGCCGGGGCAGCACAGGTGCCGCCGAGTCGGACTCCGCGCCGCCCGCACCTCCGCGACTGCGCGACCGCCTCGGCCTCTACGTCGACCAGCTCAACCCCTGGTCGATCGCCCGCGGCTACTCGGTGACGCCGCTGCTGGTCGTCGGCCTGCTCAGCCTGCTCGGCAACGCCGACTACCGCGCCGTCTTCGTGCTCATCCCCCAGATGCAGCCGAGTTTCGGCTACGACCTGCAGTTTCTCGTGGTCTTCAACTACTTCCTGCAGGTGGCCCAGACGCTCGGCGCGCCGCTGATGGGGCACCTCGCCGACAGGGTGCGCCGCGTCTGGCTGCTGCGCGGCGGAGGCATCGTCCTCCACCTCGGCTCCATCGTGATGGGGCTCTCCACCGGCCCGGGCGCGCTGCTGGCGGGACGCGCCATTGCCACCGCTGGACAGACCGTGTCGCAGCCGGCGGCGATGCCCCTGCTCACCGACGCCTACCCGCCGGAGCGGCGCGCCCGCAGCTTTGGCTTCGTGATGCAGGCGGGCAGCCTGGGTGGCGTGATCACCCCCATCGTGATCGGGGTCATCGCGGCGGGCTACGGGTGGCGCACCGCGTTCATCAGCCTGGGCCTGTCCTCGCTGGTGCTGACGCTGCTGTACTTCACCGTGCGCGAGCCGGTTCGCGGCGAGCAGGACCGCCTCGCCATGGGCGCGGACGCCGGCGCGGCAGCGCAGGAGCAGGAATCGCCGAGCTGGAAGGAGTCGTGGCGCGCGCTGGGCAGCGTGCGCACCCTGCGGCGCATCTGGATCGCCATGCCGTTCCTGTCGGCGGCGAGCTTCGTCTTCATCCTGCTGCCGCTGTACTTCGCCGGCGTGTGGCACCTCGACGCCACCGCGTACGGGCTGGTCGCGGCCGCCGAAGCAGCGACAACGCTGGTGGCTCAGACGGTCGTCACCGTGATCACCGAGCGCATGCTGCGCGAGCGACCCGCGCGGGTGATGGGGCTGATCGGCGGCATCTGCGCGGTGCTGATGCTGGCGCTGCTCGTCGTGGTGCTGGCTCCGGTGCTGTGGCTGGCGATCGCCGCCGCGTGCGTCGCCTCGGCCTGCTCACTGCTGGTCAGCCCGGGGTTCAGCCCGCCGCTGATCTCGGTGATGTCGCTGGTCACGCCGGCGCGGATGCGCGGCATGGGGCTGCAGACCTACGCGCCCTGGATGCTGCTCTCCTTCCCCATCCTGTTCTACGGCGTCGGCGCGGTGCAGTCGGCGGGATGGTCGCCACGGATGCAGCTCCTCCCCTACCTGCCGCTGTTCCTCGTCGCCGCGGCGATCCTGGCCACCGGCGGGCTGCACGTCGCCGGCGACATGCGCTCGGCGCTGGCGGCGAGCATGGCCGACGAGGAGGCGCGCCGCGCCCGTGCCGGGGGGCGGCGCAAGCTGCTGGTGTGCCGCGACGTCGACGTGGTGCACGACGGCACGCGCGTCCTCTTCGGCGTCGACCTCGACGTCGCCGACGGCGAGATCCTCGCCCTGCTGGGCACCAACGGTGCCGGCAAGTCGACGCTGCTGCGCGCCATCGCCGGAGTGCACGAGCCGAGCAGCGGCGCCATCCTCTACGACGGCGCCGACATCACCCATGCGCCGCCGCACCTGGTTGCGGCGCGTGGCGTCGCGCTGGTGCCCGGCGGCCGGGCCGTGTTCCCGCGGCTCAGCGTGGCCGAGAACCTGCGCGTCGCCGCGGAGTCGATCCCCGATGCCGGTGAGCGCGGTGCGCGAATCGGGGAGATGCTGGCGCTGTTCCCGGTGCTGCGCGAGCGCACGGCGCAGCAGGCGGGCAACCTCAGCGGCGGTGAGCAGCAGATGCTGGCGCTGTCGCAGGCGCTGCTGCGGCGGCCGCGGCTGCTGCTCGTCGACGAGCTCAGCCTGGGACTGGCGCCCATGGTGGTCGAGCAGCTGCTCGGCGTGCTGCGCCGCATCCACGCATCGGGCACGACCATCGTGCTCGTCGAGCAGTCGGTCAACGTGGCCCTGACCATCGCCCAGCGCGCGGTGTTCATGGAGAAGGGGCGCGTCGTGTTCGAGGGGGACGCCGCGGAGCTGCTGCAGCGCGGCGACCTGGCCCGGTCGGTGTTCCTCGGGCAGAGCCGGGCGGCGAGCAGCGGGAGCCTGGGCGGGGGATTGCGCGGTGTCAACGTGGCCGCGTCCGCGTCCGGCGCGGACGACGACGGTGAGGGCACCGGGGAGCTGCTGAACGTCAGCGCGTTGTCGGTGCGCTTCGGCGGAGTCAGCGCGGTGGAGAGCGTCGATCTGCGCGTGGGGCGGGGTGAGATCGTCGGCGTCATCGGCCCCAACGGCGCGGGCAAGAGCACCCTGTTCGACGCCATATCCGGGTTCGTGCCGGCGTCGGCAGGAACAGTGCACGCCTTCGGCGCGGACGTCACCGCGCTGAGCCCGGAGTCCCGTGCGCGCGCGGGCCTGGTGCGGTCGTTCCAGAACCTGCAGCTCTTCGCGGCGATGACCGTGCGCGAGGTGATCGCGCTGGCACTGCAGCGCACCGCCAGGAAGAACCCGTCGCGGCGCGTCGACAACCTGCTCGACGGCCTCGGCCTGCGCGGCTGCGCCGAACAGTTCGTCGCCGAGCTCTCCACCGGGACGCGGCGCATCGTCGACCTCGCCTGCCTGCTGGCCACCGAGCCGCGCCTGCTCCTCCTCGACGAGCCGTCGAGCGGGCTGGCCCAGAGCGAGACCGAGGAGCTGGGCCCGTTGATCGGCCGCATCGCCAAGGAGACCGGCTGCTCCATCCTGGTCATCGAACACGACCTGCCCCTGGTGAGCGCCGTGGCCACGCGCATTCTGGCCATGGACCAGGGACGGGTGATCGCCGACGGCCCGCCGCGCGCGGTCATGGACGACCCCGCGGTGGCGCGCGCCTACCTGGGCGCGTCCGACGCCGTCGTCAAGCGCTCCGGGCTGCTCGCCGCGACGGCGACAGCGCCGGCATCGACACCGCCACCACCAGCCCAGGGGAGGACCGCATGACCCAGATCCAGCCGCTCATGGCCACAACTCGCCTCGACCCGGCCGGCTTCCGCCGCCGCTTCGACGCGATGGTGGCCGCCATGCAGCAGGTCATCAAGGGCAAGGAGCAGGTGGTCCGCCTGGTGCTCACCGCCGTTCTCGCCGAGGGCCACGTGCTCCTCGAGGACCTGCCCGGAACCGGCAAGACGATGCTCGCGCGCAGCCTGGCGCAGTGCATCGACGTGCCCACCTCGCGCGTGCAGTGCACCCCCGACCTGCTGCCCTCCGACGTCACCGGCTCGTCGATCGTCGACATGGCCACCGGCGCCTTCAGCTTCAGGCCGGGCCCGCTGTTCACCAGCGTGCTGCTCGTCGACGAGGTCAACCGGGCGACGCCGAAGACGCAGTCGGCGCTGCTCGAAGCCATGCAGGAGCGCGCGGTCACCGTCGACGGAGTGACCCACCCGCTGCCGCGGCCGTTCCTGATGATCGCCACGCAGAACCCCATCGAGCTGGCCGGCACCTTCCCGCTCCCGGAGGCGCAGCTGGACCGCTTCCTGTTCAAGCTCTCCATCGGCTACCCAGACCGCAGCGCGGAGGCCGAGGTGCTGCGCGCCAACCAGGGCGACGAGGCCATCGCCTCGCTGCGTCCCGTGCTGGACAGCGCCGACGTGATGCAGCTCGTCGAATGGGCGCGCGGAGTCACCGTCAGCGACCCGGTGATGATGTACATCATCGATCTCTGCCAGGCGACGCGCAGCGATCCCTCGCTGCTCATCGGCGCCAGCACGCGGGCCTCGCTGGCGCTGATGCGTGCCGCGCGCGTGCTGGCCGCGTCGCAGGGCCGCGAGGACGTCTATCCCGACGACGTGCGGGTGGTGCTGGGTCCTGTGTTCGCGCATCGCCTGGTGCTCACGCCGGATGCACAGCTGCGCGACGAGAGCGTCGACAAGGTGATCGAGCGCATCGTCGGGCGGGTCAAGCCGCCCCTCGGTGTGGGCGCCGGCGCCGGCGTGCAGCGCGACGCGGCGGAGAACGCCAGGGGATGATCGCGGGGTTGCGCCGCGGTTCGGGTTCCTCAGCGCAGCGCGAGACGCTGCTGGCGCGCGCCGAGGCACTGCTCGGCCTGAGCGCCAGCGGCCTCGCCGTCGCCGGCTTCGCGGTGCTGGGATGGATCGTGGCGCGCGCGCTGGGTGGGCGGTCGCTGTACCTGCTCGCCTACGTCAGCGTTCTGCTGCTCGCTGCGGCGTGGTGGATGGCGAGGCGGCGGCGGCCGGTGTCCGCGGAGCGCTCGCAGATCGCGGTGCGCGTTCGCGAGGGGCAGACCGTCGCCGCCGAGGTGACGCTGCGGGCGCGGCGCCGGGTCACCTCGTTCATCGTCGAGGAGCGGCTCGATGACGCGCTGGGTGCGCCGGTGCGCATTGCGGTGGGCTCGTTGGGCCCGGGGCGCGATCTCCACCACCGGTACAGCTTCCGGCCGCGGCGGCGCGGCGTCTATCGCGTCGGGCCACTGGAGGCGGAGTGGACCGATCCCTTCGGGCTGGCACGCAGCCGGCAGCACCTGCTCGACGCGGCGGAGGTGATCGTGCATCCCTCCACGGAGGTGGTGATCGACCGGCCCACCGCGCGCAAGTGGGAGGACCCGCCGGTGCGGCCGCCGGTGAGCCGCGCGTGGCCGGCGGGGTTCGAGTTCTACGGCATGCGCGACTACGTTGCCGGCGACGACCTGCGCCGGGTGGTCTGGCGCGCCTCGGCGCGGACGGGGCGGCTGCTGGTGCGGGAGTTCGAGCAGGGGATCACGGATCGCATCGTGGTGGTGCTGGACACGGATCGTGCCTGGCACCGGCCGGGAGAGGTGTCGGATACCTTCGAGGCCGCGGTGCGGTGCGCCGCGTCGTTGGGGGTGCGGCACCTGCAGGACGGGTTCAGCGTCGGGATGGAGAGCTGCTCGCGCCGGCTGGCGGTGGATCTGCGCGGGCCGCGGGCGCGCATTCCACTGCTGGATGCGCTGGCGCGAGTGGAGATGGAGTCGGCGTCGTTGCGGGATGCGCTGGATCGGGTTGTGCGCGTGCGTTCTGGCGTGGCCCACCACGTGGTGATCACGCCGCGGTTGGACGCGGAGTGCGCCTCGCGGTTGCGGATGCTGATCGACAAGGGCGGGTCGGTGCTGGTCGCCGCCGTGGTGTGGGAGGAGTCGGACGCGCTGACGGTGCGGCGGGCGGTGGAGATCGGGGCGCAGGTCGTCGAGGTGCGCGGTGGGGCGGCGCTGGGGACGGTGTTCGCCCATCCGGTTGGGGCGGGGACGCGATGAGCACCGCACTCGTTGAGCCGGCCGTCGACGGGGTGTCCGGCGATTCGGACGTCGACGGGCAGGGCGATCCCCGCGGCGCAGGCCAGGTTGTCGAGAACGGTCCGTTGCCGCAGACCCCGCTGGGGCGAACCCTTGCCGCCGCGGCGCTGAGCACCGCTGCGGCGGCGTGGATGGCGGGCGGGATCTTCCGGTCGGGAGAGGCACGGACCGTGGGCATGATCGGGGTCGCCGTGGCGGTGCTGCTGGCGGTGCTCGGTGGGCGCGTGCGCCGGCCGACCACGCTGCACTTGCTCACCGTGCCGCTCGCCGTGGTCGTCGGTGCGGCGCTGGTGATGCCCAGCACCGCTGGCAGCGCGACGATTCCCTCGCTGGTGCGCGACGCGCTGCACGCGGGCGGCATCCTGCAGCCGCCGGTGCCGTTCGATCCCGGGTGGCGGCTGCTGCTGGTGGTGCTCTTCGCCGGGATCTGCTCGGCGGCGGCGTCGCTCGCACTCAGCGCGGACCGGCCGATGCTCGGGGTGGCGCTGCCGGCACCGCTCATCGCCGTTGCGGCGCTGGTGCAGCCGGCGGGGGCGGAGCTGCTGTCCGTGGGCGGCAGTGTCGTCCTGCTGGCGGCGGCGCTGGTGGCGGCGTACGGCGCCGACCTGTCGCGGGCGTCGTCGCTGACTCTCGACTTCGAGCGCGGACGCGTGGTGCGCGCGGGGGCGCTGGCGCTGGCGCTGGTGGTGGCTGTCGCCGGGCTCGGCCACGTCGGGGCGCTGTTCCCGCAGCCGGAGCGCACCGCGGTGGTGCCCCCGCAGCCGCCGCAGGCGCAGCCGCCGGGCCCGGACCGGGTGCTGTTCGCGGTGCGCTTCAGCGGCGCGTCGGCGACCCTGCCGCTGCGCACCGGGGTTCTGGACGTGTACGACAGCAACTCGAAGACCTGGCTGCTGCCTGCCTACGACACCCACCGCCTGGAGTCGGTGCACGCCCCGTCGCCGCTGCCGGGCGCGCCAGGCGTCGCCGCCGGAGTCCACGCGGCAGTGACCATCCGCGACCTCGGCGGCCACGTGCTGCCGACCCTGCCCGGCGCGACGCGCATCGCCGGCATCGACCAGGCGCTGCTCGCCGATCCGCGCACCGGGGAGATCACCCTGGCCGACCAGCCGGCCGGCCCGGGTACCGGCTACAGCATCGACGCGACAGCGCTGCCGAGCGCGGAGCAGCTCACCGCCGCGCCGCAGCCGAGTGGCGCCGCGCGCGACTTCCTCGCCGCACCGACCCCGCCGCACTCGGTCGCGCAGCTGCTGCTCAAGGCGCCGGCCAACCCGTTCAACCGCCTGCAGTTCCTCCGCCAGAAGCTGTACGCGGGCGTGGTGGCCGCCGGGGGCGGGTCGCCGGTGGCCGTGTCGCCACAGCGCGTCGCGGAGATGGTCGGCGGGGGCCGGGCCAACCCCTTCGAG
This sequence comes from Candidatus Dormiibacterota bacterium, assembly GCA_035995545.1. GTDB lineage: Bacteria > Chloroflexota > Dormibacteria > Aeolococcales > Aeolococcaceae > DASRDZ01. Next base: position 467,986 of record DASYKI010000016.1, on the reverse strand, counting down.
ATCGTCGCCGCCGAGGCGCTGCTGGCCCGCTGGGCGGGTGTGCCATCGCGCATCGGCTTCGGCTACGAGCCGCAGGCGTCCGGCGGTGCGCTGTACGAGGTGCATCCGCGCGACGGCTCGGCGTGGCTCGAGGTGTGGTTCCAGGGCCACGGCTGGCTGCCCATCACCGGGGTGCCGCCGCGCGCCCAGGCCACCATCGACCACAACCAGCGCAACGCCGATCCCAGCATCGCCCCGTCGGACCGGCTCGCGCTGCTCGTCTATGTGCCCGTGCGCGTGCACACCTCGCTGCAGCTCTACGAGCAGGTGCAGTGGTGGCTGCTGCGCATCCTTCCGGTGCCGGCGCTGCTCGCCCTGCTGGTGCTGGCGTATCCCGCGCTGCTCAAGCGGCTGCGCCGTGCGCGACGCTGGCGCTGGGCGCTGCAGCGCGGGCCCGCCGAGCGCGTCGCCGTGGCCTACGCCGAGTTCCGCGACGGCATGCGCGACCTGGCGGTGGGCGACCCGTCGCTGACACCGCTGCTCTTCCTCGCCGAGATCGAGCCGGACGGCGAGCACGCCGAGCTGGCGTGGCTGGTGACGCGCGCGCTCTGGGGCGACCTGCGCCGCGACCTGCGCAGCGACGACGCCGAGGCGGCCGAGCTGCTGGCCCATTCGGTGCGGCGCCGGGTCGCCCGGGCGCAGTCGCCGCTCAACCGCGTGCTGGGCGCGGTCGCGCGCACGTCGCTGCGCATGCCCTACTCGGCAGAGGTGCCCAACCTCTGGCCGCAGCCCCGCCGTGGCGTCGAGCGCGCCGCCGCGGTCTTGCGTCGTGGCGGGGGTGGCGGCGGTGCCGCGCCACGACGGCTGCCGGCGCGGCGACTCGCCGGCGCGGCCGCGGCCACCGTGCTGCTCGCGGTCACCGCCGCACTGCTGCCGCGACTGGGCGGCGGAGCCCAGGCGGCGTCGGCGCAGACGCGCGGGACGGCCGCCGCGCTGACGTCCTCCGGTGGCACCGGAGATCGCGCACTCGACGGTCTCGTTCCTGCTGCAGCAGGCCCGCTGGTGATGCTGCGTGAGACCTCCGTCGAGGCCGCCTTCCGGCGCCCCGGTGCTGACGCGCTGGTCAGCAGCGGGCGTGTGTACACCATCCACAACGGCGATGTCATCGAGGGGTCGGTGCAGGTCTCGCTGCTGCGGCCCGAGGTGTCGCGCGACTCCGCCGCGCTGCTCACCGGCGTCGAGCACGACCTCGGCGGGGGCGCCTTCCTGCCCATGCGCGAGCGCGTTCCCCTCTTCGACGGCTCCTGCGCGTGCAGCGGGCAGTACCGAGAGATCCGGGTGGAGGACGAGGCGCTGCGATTCAAGCAGCGCATCGAGGTGTCGGCGCTGCCCGACCAGCGCATCTACCTGTGGTTCCCGCCGCAGGCGCACACGATGATGATCGTGGTGCTGCGCTCGCAGTTCGCCCAGCTCTCCGCCGACGAGCTGGTGCTGACCCTCAGCGACCACCAGCACGGCGCGCCCCTGGTGGCGGTGCCGGTGCCGCCGGAGACGCAGCGATGACGCGACGCCCGGCGCGCGCCCTCACGATGCTCGGCGCCCTGCTGACGCTGAGCGCCTGCGGCCCCAGCGCTCCCTTCGAGGTGGCGGTGCGCAGCTACGCCGGCGACGTCGCCTACGGTGCGCAGTCGGCGCCCGCGCCCGCGCCCGCGCAGGCGCCCCTCCCCGTCGAGCTGCCGCCGGGTGCGCCCCCGCTCATCTACGGCGCCCCCGCGCCGCCGCCGCAGCCCACCGCCACGCCGCCCAGGCCCAGCGGGACGGCGCTGCCCGACTGCCCCACCGCCCCCGCCGGCGCCGCCGCCAACCTGCCCGCCGAGCCCTTCGCCACCACCCCGCCGTCGCCCGGCTCCTACGCCTGGCGCCAGGCGGGGACGTTCCGCCAGGGCACCGGCACAGCCCAGGCGTTCTTGCCAAAACTGGCCCATACCGTCGGCAACGTGAGCGCCCCCGACGCCACCGGCAGCTACAGCTTCGACGTCACCACGTCGTCCGGCGGGCTCAACGGCCTGCAGCGCGTGACCACCTCCTACCAGGTGGTGCCACCGTCGCCGGCCGGCAGCAACGTGCTCGGCGTCCCGGCAACGCAGGCGGCCGGCATCTACGTCACCGCGATGGTGATGGCCGACAGCTCCTCGCCGAACACGCGCCTGGCCCGGTTCGCGCCGCCGCTGCTCATCCTGCAGTTCCCCGCCAGCGAGCAGCCCGCCTGGAGCACCAAGGGCACCGACAGCGGATCCGGCGACACCCTGCAGCTCAGCGCCGCCGTGACCGGGCACGCGCGCGTGGACGCGTGCGGCACGGTGATCGACGCCTGGGAGGTGCACGCAACCGGCAGCCTCACCGGTCCCGACCAGACGCTCAGCCTCGACCTCACCTACGACGTGGCCACCCAGTACGGCGGGCTGATCGTGCGCGAGAAGGACTCGATCGGTGGCACCCAGCTCTCCGGGGGCAGCATGGTGCCGGTGGCGTCCAGCGTCGAGGCGACGGCGTCGGCCGTGCCCAGGCGGGGCGGCGCGCAGTGAACCTCCCGCAGCAGCAGCGGCCGCCGCGCAGCATCGCCATCGCCAACGGCGGCGTCGCCCTGCTGATCCTGGTGGTGGTGGCGGCGTTCGGCGTCGCGGTGAGCCGGTCGGCTCCGCCGCCCATCGCCGCCTTCGCGCCCGAGGTGCAGCAGCACGCGCACCAGAAGAGCCTGCAGGGCCAGCAGAACGCCGGCGCGCTCGGGGCCTCGACGCCGACCGGCGTCCCCACGTCGCCGGCGCCCACCGCCGCAGGCACAACGCCGACACCGCGGCCGACGCCCACGCAGAACCTGCTCGCCGGGCGCCCCGCGTCGGTGCGCTGCTATGGATCGCCACCGCGCCAGATCGAGGACCCGCAGTCGCCGCCGTGCAAGCAGTCGTTCGACGGCGACAACGGCGGCGCCACCGCGCCGGGTGTGTCGCGCGACACCATCCGCATCGCCTGGCCGCATCTCGACAAGGGCTTCCCACCACCGGACGACGACAGGGTGGTGCAGGACCTGACCAACTACATGAACGCGCACTTCCAGTTCTACGGCCGCAAGATCGCGGTGGTGCCGGTGACGGTCACCGGCGGCGCCTTCGGCACAGCCAGCGCGCAGGAGCAGGTCGCCGATGCCGACGCGGTCGCGGGCAGCGGAGCCTTCGCCAGCATCGGCTACGCCCCCGAGGGCGGCACCGCGTACTACTACGACAACGAGCTCGCCCGCCGCGGCGTGGTCAGCATCAACTCGGCGCCGCTGCTGCAGACCGAAGCCCAGCTGGCGGCGACGCAGTACACGTGGTCGACCGTGCCTGGCTACGACCGCGTCGAGGCCAACCTGGGCAACCTCTACTGCCGCCAGCTCAAGGGCGGCCGGCCCGCATACGCGGGACCGCCGACCCCGCCGGCGACGTCCTGGGGCTCACGCAAGGTCGCCGTGTACTACGAGACCACCACCAACGGCATCCCCGTCGACGCCCAGCCGCTGGTGGACACCCTCAACGCATGCGGGGAGCAGGTGACGGGGCAGGCGCTCAGCGGCGGCAAGGAGACGGCCGCGGTCAACGACATGCAGCAGCACGGCGTGACCACGGTGGCCTGCCTGTGCAGCGCCACCCAGCTCGGCCCGCTGATGAACGCCGCCAGCAACCAGGCCTACTTCCCCGAGTGGCTGGTCAGCAACGAGCAGTTCCTCACCTACGACGCCTCGCCCCAGGCGAGCTTCCCCGCCCAGCAGCAGGGCCACGTCATCGGCGTCGACTTCAACAACGAGGTGCTCGACCCCCAGAACGAGTTCTGGTACCGCGCCGTGCGCGAGGTCGACCCGGCCTTCGCCTACCAGCAGACCAGCCAGAACATCTACAGCTACTACCGCTACGAGGAGCTGCTCCTGCTCGCCGACGGCATCCAGCAGGCGGGCCCGGCCCTGGCGGCGAGCAGCTTCCAGCAGGGGCTCTATGCCACCCAGTTCGCCAACACCGGGCACGGCGCCGCGCCCTACTACCAGGCGGCGGTGAGCTTCGCCCCCGGCAAGCACTCCTTCTACGACGACGCCGCGGCCGTCTGGTACAGCGCCGCCGCGCAGAGCTACACCACCAACCAGGGCAACCCCGGCTCCTACTGCTACTCGCGCGGCGGCCAGCGCTCCGTCGACTGGAGCCGGCCGCCCCCGCCCGCCTTCTACGACACCAGCACGGCCTGCCGCGGCGGCTGACCGGGCGGGTTCACCCGTCAGAACAGACGGGGCCGGGTGTCACGGAGCTGTGGCGGCGACGGGGCCGCCAGCGTGGCCCACGCTCAGGGCCGGCGCGAGCGCGCATCTCTGTCACAGCCGTCAACCGATCGGTTACCACGACGAGAACAGCGCGATTCCGGGTGGGACGTACGGTTAGCGGGCTTCGCTCCGAGCCCTTCGCAACGGCCGGAAGCCCTTACCAAAGGAGGTGAAACCCAAAATGCTGAGCAATCTGTATCTGCGTCTCCGCGAGCTCGTCGCCCGCGCCCAGGAGCGTGAGGAAGGCCAGGGTATGGTCGAGTACGCGCTCATCCTCGTCCTCATCGCCATCGTGGTCATCGTCATCCTGACCGTCGTCGGCAAGCAGGTCAACAACGTCTTCTCGAACATCAGCAACGGCCTGAACCAGTAGGTTCGGCGGTTGCCGCAGGGGAGGGCGGTGCTGGGAAACCAGCGCCGCCCTTCTTTTGTTTAAGCTCGTCGGCATGGCCGACATGGAATATCGCCACCTGGGGCGTTCGGGGCTGAAGCTCAGCGTCCTCTCCTTCGGATCGTGGGTCACCTTCGGCTCGCAGCTCGACCGCGACGGCGCCGCCGAGTCGCTCCGCGTCGCCCACGATGCCGGGGTCAACTTCTTCGACAACGCCGAGGTGTACGCCGGCGGGGAGTCGGAGCGGATCATGGGCCACGCCCTGCGCGAGCTGGGCTGGCCGCGCTACAGCTACGTGGTGTCCACCAAGTTCTTCTGGGGCATCGACGAGTCGGTCAACACGCGCAACACGCTGAACCGCAAGTACCTGATGCACGCCATCGAGGGCTCGCTGGAGCGCCTCCAGCTCGACTTCGTCGATCTCGTCTTCTGCCACCGCCCCGACTTCGAGACCCCCGTCGAGGAGACGGTGTGGGCGATGCACGACATCATCGACCGCGGCAAGGCGCACTACTGGGGCACCTCGGAGTGGCCGGCGGAGCGCATCCTGGCGGCCCACCGCTTCGCCACCGACAACCACCTGCACGCGCCGCTGATGGAGCAGCCGCAGTACAACCTGCTCGCCCGCGAGCGCGTCGAGGTCGAGTACGCACCGCTGTACGAGGAGATCGGGCTAGGGCTGACCGTCTGGAGCCCGCTGGCCTCGGGCGTGCTCACCGGCAAGTATCTCGACGGCATCCCCGCCGACTCGCGGCTGGCCAGCCGCGGCTACTCGTGGCTGCGCGACTCGCTGCTCACCCCGGCCAGCGTCGAACGGGTGCGCCGGCTCAAGGCGATCGCCGACCACCTCGGCGTCCCCCTGGCGCTGATGTCGCTGGCGTGGTGCGCGCGCAACCCGCACGTGTCGACGGTGATCACCGGCGCCAGCCGGCCCGAGCAGGTGCACGAGAACATGCAGGCGCTCGACGTGATCCCGCTGCTCACCGCCGACGTGCTCGCGGAGATCGACGCCGCCGTCGCCTGACGGCTCGACGCCTTCGGTCATCTTCCACTGCTGCAAGATGTCGTGGCCGCGCGTTGACACGGACATCGCCGCCGCCGGAACCTGGGCCATCGAGAGGGCGAGATCCGAGCAGAACGACAGGACCGTGAGGGTGTCAGGCCATGCCGGTCGGTGAGGTCACCAAGTTCGAGCGCTTCTACCGCGAGGCCGCGGGTCTCGACGTCGACAAGCGCGACATCAGGCGCCACGGCGACTTCGTGGCGCGCAAGACGTACGACATGCTGGTGGCGGCGCAGTCGGCGGCGGGCGCCAACGACCGCGACCTCATCGAGCCCCGCGACCTGCCCATCACCCGCGGCCTGCAGCAGCTCATCGACGAGTTCCGCAAGCTCAACCAGGCCATCGAGATCTCACCCATCTTCGACGAGGTGCAGGGCCGTCCCCAGCTGGAGATGTCGCTGAGCGAGCAGACGGATGCGCGGCTGCCGCTGGTGGCGGGAGGACTCAGCCTGGGGCTGGCGCGCGCCTTCACCATCGTCGACACCACGCTGCGCAACCCGCAGACGGAGCACTGGGAGCGCGCCTTCCGGCTCTTCGACCTGCTGCTCTGACGGCCTCAGCGCGTGCTCAGGGCGTGGCGTCCGCGGCGTCCAGCACGTCGGGCAGGTCGCTGCTCACGCGCATGGGGAATGTCGCCTCGCGCTTCTCCAGGAACGCCGAGACGCCCTCGGCCGCGTCGGCCGACGCGCCCATCGCCCGCAGCGCGCGCGACTCGCGCAGATGCGCCTGGTACGGATCGGGGCTGCTCAGCCCGCGCCACAGGATCTGGCGGGTCAGCGCCACCGAGACCGCGGACGTCCCCGTGGCGATCTCCCGCGCCAGCGCGCGCGCCACCTCGAGCACGCTCTCGGCGGGATGCAGGCTGCGCACCATGCCCGCCTCCAGCGCCTCGGCGGCGCTGAACAACCGTCCGGTCAGCATCCACTCCTGCGCACGCTGCATGCCAACCATGCGGGGCAGCAGGTACGACGAGCAGGCGTCGGGCGCGATGCCACGCCGGGTGAACGGGAAACCGAGACGGGCACTGTCGGCGGCGAAGCGGACGTCCATGGCCAGGGTCATCGACGCGCCGATGCCCACGGCGTGCCCGTTGATGGCGGCGATCAGCGGCTTGGGAGAGTCGAGCAGGGCCAGGGCGAGGATGCCGCCGCCGTCGCGCTCGCCGACCACGGCGCCCTCGCGCGCGGCGTCGAAGGTCCTGCCACCCGCGGACAGGTCGGCACCCGCACAGAAGGCGCGGCCACGCCCGGTGACGACGATGCAGCGCACGCCGTCGTCCCCCGCTGCACGCGCCAGCGCGTCGAGCAACTCGTCCAGCATGCGCTGGGTGAAGGCGTTGAGCTGGGCGGGACGGTCGAGGGTGATGGTGAGCACCGACTCCTCGACGTCGTAGGCGATCTCGCTGTACGTGGTGGCGGGCGCGCTCATGGCCTCACAGGGTACTCAGCGCCGGGCGGGTCCGGCGCGCGGCATGCTGGGCCCCTGCCTCCCGGCACCGCCGGCAGCGCCATTTGACGGCTGGCGCCTTTCTGTGCGTATCATTGTACTAGTTTTGGAGGCTTCGCTGAGGGCCCCGTGCAGCACGTCACCGTCGCCGGCATCGGCATCCATCCCTTCGGTCGCTTCGAGGCCGGCTACCAGGTGCTCGGCGCCCACGCCGGCCGCGAGGCGCTGGCCGACGCCGGCGTTGCCCTGTCCGACGTCGACACCGTCCTGGTCGGCAACGTCGGCGCGGGCATGGCCAAGGGACAGAACGTCGTCGACCTCATCGGCCACGCCGGGGTGCCGATCATCAACGTCGAGGCGGCCTGCGCGTCGAGCGGATCCGCGCTGTGGCTGGGCGCACGGCTCATCGAGCACGGCGCCGCACGCATCGTGCTGTGCATCGGCGTGGAGAAGGCGCCGCGCGGGTTCGTCGCCGCGTCGGGCTACGAGGACTGGCAGATCGAGGGCGGCATCGGGGTCAACCCGGTGTACTTCGCGCTGCAGGCGCAGGAGCTGATGGCCCGCGGGGTGTCCGCGGACGATCTTGCGGACGTGAGCGTCAAGAACCATCGCCACGCGGTGCACAACCCCAACGCCATGTACCGGCGCGAGATGGATCGCGACGAGGTGCTGGAGAGTCGCATGGTCTGCCCGCCGCTGACGCTGCTGATGCTCTGTGCACCCAACGAGGGCGCGGCGGCGTGCGTGCTCATGCACGAGGACGAGGCGCGGCGCCGCGGTGTGCGGGCGCCGGTGCGGCTGCGTGCGGTCAGCCTGGTGTCGCGCGGGCCGGACGACTGGTTCGTGCCGGCGCCGTCCTTCCCCACCGAGGGGCGCACCAGCCTCACCGCGCGGGCCGCGCGGATGGCGTACGACGAAGCCGGTGTTGCGCCGGGCGACCTCGACATTGTCGAGTGCCAGGACACCGATTCGGGGTCGGAGCTGGCCGCCTACAGCGATCTCGGGCTCTGCGCCGGTGGTGACGAGGCGGGATTGCTGCGCGGCGGTGACACCGCGCTGGGTGGGCGCATCCCGGTGAACCCGTCCGGCGGGCTGCTGAGCAAGGGTGAGCCGCTGGGCGCGTCGGGTCTCGGGCAGTTGCACGAGCTCGTGCTGCAGGTTCGCGGTGACGCGGGTGTGCGGCAGGTGGACGGGGCGGCCACCGGGCTCGGCCACGTGATGGGCGCGGGGCACAACGCGTCGGTGGTGATCGTCGGCCGATGACCGCGGAGACGACATCGGGAGTCCGGCTCGTGCGCGACGACCTGTTCGCCGGCGTCCCCGGCGTCGCCCATCAAAGCGCGGACGCGGATGAGCGGGCGGACATTGTTGCCGGTGCGCCGATCGCCCTCGCGGCATCGAGGTGCACCGGGTGCGGCCGCGTTCACTTCCCGGCACGCGAGCAGTGCCCGGCGTGCGGCGCTCCGTCGCAGCGCATCGCTCTCGACACGCGCGCATCGCTCGGCGCCTGCACCGCGGTGCTGCACCCGCCGCCCGGCGGGCTCGTGGAGGTGCCCTACCTGGTCGGCGTCGCGCGGTTCCCCGAGGGGATCTCGATCATGGGCGTGGTCACCGGCGCAACGCAGACCCCGCCGCAGGACACGCCGGTGGACACTGTGGCGATGGTCCTGCCGGACGGGCGTCTCACCTACGCTTTCCGCCCGGCACCAACGCCGCAGTAGAGGACACAGCACATGAGCGACGACGACCTGCGCAGCGCCGGGCGCGCCCGCCGCGCCCGCGCCCAGGGCCCCAAGGCCGACAAGCTGCAGGACGCGCTGCGCGCCCTCGACCCGCAGGTCGCCGACTGGGCCGACCGCTTCATCTTCGGCGAGGTGTGGGGACGCGAGGGGCTCGACCCGCACGAGCGCATGCTCGTCGCCATCGCCGCGCTGGGCGCCAACGGCAACCTCGCCCAGCTGCGCAACTACCTGTTCGGCGCGCTGCACGACGGGGTCCCGCCGCGCAAGGTGCACGAGACGCTGGTGATGCTCGCCGTGTACGCGGGCTTCCCGCGCGCGATCAGCGCCCTCGACCTCTGGCGCGAAGTCGCCGAAGCGGCGAAGCGCCAGGGTGTGAACGTCGACGTCGAGTTCGGCGGGGCATGAGGCGACAGCTCACTCCGCGCCAGGAGGAGCTGGCCGCCGAGGTGCGCACCTTCCTCGCCACCGAGCCGGAGGTCGGACGCCACCATGCCGACCAGGACGAGCAGGTGCGTGGACTCATCGAGTACCAGCGCCGGCTGCACGGCGCCGGGCTGGCGGTGGTCGCATGGCCTGAGCGCTTCGGCGGCCGCGGCCTGGCACCGGCGGACGCCGCCATCGTCGCGGCCGAGATGGGCCGCGGGCGCGCGCCCGAGCTGGTCAACTTCGTCGCCATCGACATCCTCGCGCCCGCACTGCAGCGCTTCGCGGACGAGGAGCGGCTGCTGCGCTGGTTGCCGCCGATGGCGGATGCGGGCGAGATCTGGTGCCAGCTCTTCAGCGAGCCCGACGCGGGGTCCGACCTGGCCAGCCTGCGCACCCGGGCGGTTGCGGACGGAGCTGGCTGGAACGTCAGCGGCGAGAAGGTGTGGAGCACCTGGGCCCAGTACGCGCGCTGGGGTGTGCTGCTGGCGCGCACCGGCAGCACGGAGTCGCGGCACAAGGGCATCAGCGCCTTCGTCGTCGACATGCGCGCGCCCGGGATCACGGTCAGCCCGCTGCGCACCATGACCGGCTCGGCCGAGTTCTGCGCGGTGCACTTCGACGGCGTCCGGCTGGAGCGCGACGCGCTGGTCGGCGAGGTCGACGGTGGCTGGGCGGTCACCCTGCAGGTGCTGATGCAGGAGCGCGGACCGTACGCGGTTCGCCGGGCCGCGGTGCTGCGCACGGCGCTCGACCAGGCGATCGGCGAGGCGCGCCGCGGGCGCGTCGGCAGTGTGCTGCGGGCGCGGCTGGTGCAGGCGGTCATCGCCATGGAGACGCTGGATCTGCGCATCGCGCGCATGGTCGACGAGATGGCGCAGGGTCGCATGCCGGGCACCGACGCGGCGCTCACCAAGCTGCTGCTCTCCCGCGCGGAGCAGGAGATCTTCGCGGCCTGGCAGGCGATGCAGGGTGCCTCCGGCATCGCCTGGGACGACCAGCGCCACGACGAGATCGCGGACCACTACCTGTACTCGCTGGCGTGCAGCATCTACGGCGGCGCGCGGGAGATCCAGCACAACATCATCGCCGAGCGCATGCTGGGGTTGCCGCGGGCGTGAGCGCCGGCGGGCGCGCCTGGGAACGGACGGCCTACGCCGGCTGGGCGGCGACCTGCTCGCGGAGCTCCACCTTGCGCACCTTGCCGTTGGCGGTGCGCGGCATGTCCTCGACGACGCTGATGCTGCGCGGCACCTTGATGCCGGCCAGCTGGGTGCGGCAGAACGCGGCGACGGCGGCGGCGTCGACGCTGTGTCCCGGCCGCGCGATGACGAAGGCGACCGGCACCTCGCCCCACTCGATGTGCGGCGCACCGACCACCGCGGCCTCGGCGATATCGGGATGCGCGTGCAGCACCGCCTCGATCTCGCTGGGGTACACGTTGGTGCCACCGGTGATGAGCATGTCCTTGGCACGGTCGACGATGGTGATGTACGCCTCGCCGTCCATCACCGCGACGTCGCCGGTGCGCAGCCAGCCGTCGACGATGGCGTCGCGCGTCGCCTCGGGGCGGCCCCAGTAGCCGGCCATGACCTTCTCGGTGAAGACGCGCAGCTCACCGCGCTCACCGCGCGGCACCTCGACGCCGTCGTCGTCGGTGATGCGCAGCGTCGTCCCCGGTGTGACCCGGCCGCATGTCAGCAGCAGGTCGGGCCGCGACGCCGCGAGCAGGTGATCGGAGGGCAGCAGCCCCGTCAGGTTGGTGCAGGCCTCGCTGAGCCCGTAGCCCTGGTAGAAGCCGCAGGGCAGCGTGGTGAGCGCCTCGTGGATCAGCGGCAGCGCGGTGGGCGCGGCGCCGTACACCAGCAGGCGCAGCGTGTCCAGGGTGGCGCCGCCGAGGGAGGGCACACCCAGCACGCGGCGAAGCTGGGTCGGCACCAGGATGGTGCTGGTGACGCCGTGCTCGTCGATGCTGCGCAGGAAGCCGGCGGCGTCGAAGTCGCGCATCACCAGGTGGGTGTAGCCGTCGAGCAGCATCGAGGCGATGCGCGTGCCCGTCGCCGCGTGGTACAGCGGCGTGGTGGTGAGGAAGACCTCGTCGTTGCGCAGCTCCTGGGCGAGGGCGATGCTCACCCCGTTGAAGCACAGCGCATGCTGAGTCAGGCAGACCCCCTTGGGCCGCCCGGTGGTTCCGCTGGTGTAGATCACCAGGGCAACGTCATCCGGACGAGCCCGCGACGGCAGCCCCGCGGGCTCGACACCGTTGCGCAGCATCACCGCCCACTCCGCGTCATCGCAGCAGACCAGCGGCAGCCAGGGCGCCGCCGCGTGCAGGGCATCGACATGCGCCGCGTCGGCGACGCCGATCACCGGCTGCGCGTCGTCCATCTGGTAGGCGATCTCGGGCAGCGCGAGATGCGTGTTCACCGGCACCGCCGCGGCGCCGAGGTACGCGCAGGCCAGGTACACGTCGAAGTAGACGAGCCCGTTCGACGCCATCAGCGCGACGCGCTCGCCGCGCCCCACGCCACGCCGCTCCAATGCGCCGGCCAGCCGGGCGACGCGCGCGCGCAGCTCGGCGTAGCCCAGCATCTCCCCGCCGACGACGCCGGCCCCGATGCGCTCCGGGTAGAGCAGCGCGTCGCGCTCCAGCAGGTCGACGATGCGCATCGGGCTCAGACGTCGAGGTCGAGGATCAGCGACTGGAACGACTTGCCGTGCGGATCGGTGCGCAGCGAGATGGAGACGCCACCGCCCAGGGCCTGGGTCATCACGAAGTTGAGGCCGCGCACACCGGGCAGCTCGTAGCGGTTGATGTCACCCTTGACCAGGGTGCCGAACTTCTCGCGCACCGCGTCGACGGTGACCCTGGCGCGCAGCAGCTCCCAGTTGGCGTCGTCGTAGGCGAAGAGGCAGACGTTGCTGATGTCGCCCTTGTCACCGGAGCGGCTGTAGGCGATCTCGCGCAGCTTCATGCCGTCACCACCTCGGCGGTGATGCGCAGGTCCTCGCGCGGCAGGAAGGCCGGGGTCACCCCGATGGCCGGAACCACCGAGAAGGAGACACCACCGCCGCCCGCAGGACCGAAGTACATCCACTCGACCTCGTGCACCAGCTTCTCGGCCACCTCGCGCGAGGTGCAGCGTGCCGCCATGCGCATGCGCACGTCGGCGGGATAGCCGCCCGGCATGCGGTCGCCGAACAGCGCGCTGACGCCGTGGAAGTCGACGCGCAGCTCGGTGATGTCGGCGGCGAACTTCTCGATGCGCTTGCGAAGGATCTCCTCGCCGCGGCGGGCGCGCTCGACGCAGCCCGGTCCGCCGTAGGAGATCTCCCCCACCGCCTTCCAGCCGAGGTCGACGCCGCAGAGCACCTTGAGCGTCGCCGGGCGCGCGCTCCCGGTGGCGCCACGCACGCGCACGCGGTTCTCGCCGATCTCCTCGACGGTCACCTGGGTGAAGTCGGCGGTGACGTCGGGCGTCAGGTAGTGCGCGGGGTCGTGGATCTCGTAGGCGAGCTGGGTCTTGGTGATCATGGCGTTCATGGCGCCGCCGCTCCCCGGCGTCTTGCTGATCTCCGACGACTCCTCGCTGACCACGCCGTAGGGGTTGGCCAGGTCGTGCGGGTTTGGCACGGTGCGGTAGGGCGGATCCTCGAAGTTGCCACCGGCGCCGTGGATGCCGCACTCCAGCAGGTGTCCCACCATGGTCGCGTAGCCGACGCGATCCCAGTCGCGGCGGATGTCCCAATCCATCTCGTAGCAGATCGGCGCCACGAAGAGCGAGGGGTCGGCAATGCGCCCGCCGAAGACGATCTGCGCGCCCTCGCCGAGCATGTCGACGATGGAGTCGCCACCGATGTAGGCGTTGGCGGAGATGAGGCGATCGCCCATGGAGCGAGCGGTCTCGCCGATCTCGCCGAGCTCCAGGTCGCGCGCCACGACCATGTCGCGCACGTCGTCACCGCGGATCACGCCGATGCGAGTCCCACTGATGCCGGCGCGCTTCAACCCTGCCAGCACGTCGTCCAGGGCGGCGTCGATGTTGGCGGCGCCCCAGTTGGCGGTGACCTTGCCGCCCCGCTTGATGAATGGCGCCAGGCCGTCCATGAAGGCGGGGATGCGGCGGTCCTGGCCCTGCTTGCTGTCGGCCAGCCTGCGGATCTGCGCGAGCGCCAGGGTGCGCTCGGCGAGACAGTCGAAGGCCATGTAGTCGACCAGGCCGGTCTCGGCAAGGGCGACGGCGGGCTCGATGCGGTCCTCGGCGTACGCCGATCCGCATCCGACGGAGACCTGCGGGCCGGGCATCAGGCGCCCAGCCCGTAGAGCGCGACGCAGTTGTCGGCGAGGATGCTGCGGCGGTCCACCGGCGGCACCTCGGCGAAGTAGCGCTCCACCACACCGCGCGAGTCCGGCCACGTCGTGTCCGTGTGCGGGTAGTCGGACGCCCACATCAGCGTGTCGACGCCGAGCGTGTCGCGCAGGCGAAGGCCGGCGTGGTCCTCCTGGAAGGTCGCGAACATGTGCTTCTGGAACACCTCGGTGGGATGCCGGGTGAGCTGCGACTTCAGGTAGTGCCGGTGCCGCTCGAACACACTCTCCATGCGCTCCAGGTAGTACGGGATCCAGCCGATGCCGGACTCGGCGATGACCATCCTGAGGCCGGGATGGCGCTCGAAGACACCGCCGTAGATCAGCGTGGCGATGTGCTCGTTGATGGTCATCGGCACGGTGGAGATGTACGCCTCGCGCACGCCGGGAAGGTGCGCGTCGGCGGGATCGGCGAGCTTGTGCATCAGGGCCTTGCCGGCGCCGATGTGCAGGCTGACCGGAATGCCCAGCTCCTCGGCCGCGGACCACAGCGAGTCGCCGGCGGGATGGCTGAGCGGACGCCCGCCCACCGGGGTGCTGAGAAAGGCACCGCGGATGCCCAGCGTCGCCGCGCGGCGCAGCTCGTCGGCCGCGTTGTCGCCGTCGTCGATGGGCGGCAGGATGGCCAGGGCGACGATGCGCGCGGGATCGGTGGACTGGAACTCGGCGAGCCAGTCGTTGTACGCCTGCGCGCAGTAGCGGCGCACCTCGGCGTCATGGAAGGTGTCCAGCGCGCGCGCGATGCCCGGGTAGAGCACCTCGGCGTCGACGCCGTCCATGTCCATGTCGTGCAGGCGCGCCGTGGGCTCGAAGGAGCCGGGGCGCATGCCCGCGTAGGTGACCGCCTTCTTCATGTAGTCCTCGGGCTTGATGCCCGCGGCCGCGCTGGTCGACACCGGACGGGGCGGCATGCCGGGGGCCACCACCCAGGCGTCGCCCTGCTCCACCTCGACGACCCTGGGAACCAGGTCGCGCAGGTGCGACGGAGCGCTGCGCGTCCAGAGGTCGGGAGGCTCGTTGATGTGCGAATCCGACGAGACCAGCTTGTATTCCACGAGATCAACTCCTCTCGGCGCCTGATGCAGCCGCGTCGGTATCTAGTATAACCATAGGCATGGATTGGGCACAAGGCGACCGCCCGACCGCACGCCGGGACCCGTCGCCGGACCGCACATCCGTCCGCCGCGGCCACCACGGGCGTACACTCCGCGGGAATGGGTGACCTGGACAGGAGCGGCGCGAGGCCTGCCCGTCACATCGCCCGCGGCGAGAAGATCTTCGAGCTGGTGGCGCGCGACATCGTGCGCCAGATCGCCGCTGAGGAGATGCCGCCCGGGGCGATGCTGCCCTCCGAGGCGCAGATGCTGGCCCAGTACGACGTTGGACGCGCCTCCCTGCGCGAGGCCCTGCGCGTGCTCGAGGTGCACGGGCTGATCTCCATCAAGCCCGGCCCGCGCGGCGGTCCCATCGTCTCGGAGGTCAACAGCAGCGACTTCGGGCGCATGGCCACGCTCTACTTCCAGGTCGGCGGCGCCACCTTCCGCGAGCTCACCGAGGCGCGGCTGGTGATGGAGCCGGTGATGGCCCGCCTCGCCGCGCAGCGCCGCGACCCCGAGCACCTCGCCGACCTGGAGCGCGTCCTCGCCGAGGGACGGGCCGTGGCCCTGGCGGTCGACGACCTCTACCTGCGCTCGTCCACCGACTTCCACTCCGTGATCGCCGGCATGTCGGGCAACCGCATCCTCGACCTCTTCGGCCGCGCGCTCAAGGAGATCTTCACCGACCGCGTCTCGGGCATGCTGTTTCCCGCCTCGCAGCGCGAGCAGGTGCGCCTGGTGCACGAGGCGATCGCCAAAGCCATCTTCAAGGGCGAGGCGACGCGTGCCGAGCGGCTGATGCGCGAGCACATGGAGACCTTCGTCGACTACGTGCAGCAGCGCCATCCGGGACTGATGGACGAGGTCGTGGACTGGCGCTGAGCGGGCGCTAGTGGTCCGCGGGGTAGCCGATCTCGATGGCGACGGCGTCGAGGCCGTCACGCGCGGCGAGCGCCTGCCGGACCATGGTCTCCATGATCCCCTTGGGCACCAGGCAGTCCGCACACGCCTCCGGCGTCGCCTCGACGTCGATGCGCAGCGCCTCGCCGGCCGCACTGACGTTGAGCCGGTAGCCGTCGGCCTCGAGGCCGGTGCGGATGGGAGCGAGCAGCTCGTCCGCCTCGGCGGCGGCGATGGGGAGAGGCATGATGCTGAATCCTCGGCTCAGGTGGACACGGGCGACGAAACGATTCCGGGTTGCAGTGCGCGCAGCGCGGGCACCACGTCGCGGCCGAGCTCGTCGAGGTACGCGGTCACCTCGGCGGCGCTCATGCCCGGCCAGTGTGGCCGCACCATGATGGGGTCGACGGGCACGGCCCGGCTGAGCTCGGTGAGGTCGGCGATGACCTGGTCAGGAGTTCCGGCCACGACGTGCCCTTTCACCGCGTCGGCGAAGCGCTCGCGCACCGTCTCGGGATCGTGCGAGCTCAGCTCCCGCTCCGCATAGGCGACGTAGCGGCCGCGGGCACGCTGCTGGAAGCGCTCCATGGCGTCCTCGCGGCTGCCGCCCAGCATCACCTCGCGGCGCAGCGGGAAGCCGCGCGGCATCGGGCGGCCGGCCTTGGTCCGCTCGTCGCGGAAGGCCTCGACGAACTCGGCGATGCGCGCCGGGGTGAACTCGGGCGGGACCGTCCAGGTGTCGGCGATGCGCGCGGCACGGCGCACGCCCGGCTCCTTGTGCGCGCCCAGCCAGAGGGGCATGTGCGGCTGCTGGCGCGGGCGCACGTGCGGCCGCGCGTCCTCCAGGGTCCAGAAGCGCCCGTGATGGTCGACGCGGTCCTCGGTCCAGAGCCGGATCATCAGCTGCAGGGCTTCCTCGAAGCGGGCGCCGCGCTCGGCGAAGGGGACGCCGAGCAGGCGGTACTCCTCGGTGCGATAGCCGAGCCCGGCGCCGACGATGAGACGTCCCTCGCTGACGATGTCGAGGGTGGCCAGCTCCTCGGCGAGGATCACCGGGTGGTAGAGCGGCGCCACCACGATGGTGGTGACCAGGCGCGTGTTCTTGTCGACTTCGGCAGCAAGCCGGGCCAGGGTGGGGATGGGCTGCAGCCAGCGCAGGTCGCCGTAGAGGAAGTGCTGGCCGATGGTGATGTAGGTGAAGCCGTTGCGCTGCGCCGCCTCGACCTGGCGCAGCAGGTTGTCGAAGTGGTCGGCGGGGGCGACGCTGGTGTGCTCGTCGCCGATGATGATGCCGAGCTGCACTGTGCTTTCTCCTCAGCGAAGCCGCAGTCGCGGCAGGGTGCCGTCGGACTGCATGGCATGCACGTTGACCACGCTGGTGCCACCGTCGAGGACGATGTTGGCGCCGGTGAGGTAGGCGGTCTCGGGGCCGGCGACCCAGGCCATGGCGGCGGCGACCTCGGCGGCGGTGGAGAAGCGGCCCACCGGGGTGGTGGCGCCGATGCGTTCCAGCTGTTCCTCGGTGCGCTCGCCGGTGGCCATCGGGGTGTCGATGCTGGCCGGTGAGACCGCGTTGGCGGTGATGCCGTACGGCGCGAGTTCGAGGGCGAGAGCTTTGACGAACCCGACGACGGCGTGCTTCGAGGCCGTGTATGCGGCGAGGCCCGCGGTGCCGACCACGCTCTGCACCGATGCGCAGACCACGACGCGTCCGCCTTCCCCACGGTCGAGCAGCGCGGGGAGGGCGGCGCGGACGGTGTTCCAGACCCCGATCAGGTTGACGCCGAGAACGAGGTCGCGGTCGGCGTCGGGCATGTCGAGGACGCTGGCGAAGCGGACGACGCCCGCCACCGCGGCGACGGTGTCGAGGCCGCCGAAGTGGTGGACGGCTGCTTCGGCGGCGGAGCGCATGGCCTCGGGGTCGCGGACGTCGGCTTGGATGGTGTGCACGCTGGTGCTGTCGAAGCCGGCGATGGGTTGGACGTCGGTCGCGACCACTGAATGTCCTTCGGCGAGAAGGCGCATGACCAGTGCCCGTCCCACGCCGGAGGCGGCACCGGTCACCAGTGCGACCCGTGTCGATGGCGCGGCGTTCTCGGTCATTGCGTGGTGTAGCCGCCGTCGACGGGAAGGGCGACGCCGGTGACGAAGCTGGACTCGTCGCTCGCCAGGAACAGCGCAGCACCCGCGATCTCCTCGGGCTGGCCGGGACGCCCCAGGGGAATCGCCGCGGCGAACTTGGCCGCCATGTCGTCTGCGCCGGCGGGCTGGTTGCGACCGAAGAACTGGGGCAGCATCGGCGTCTGGATGGGGCCGGGGCAGATGGCGTTGACCCGGATGCCCTCCTTGCCGTGGGCGATGGCCAGCGAGCGCATCAGCAGCACGAGCGCGCCCTTGTGCATGGAGTAGAGCGGCGCCAGCGGTGAGCCGACCAGGCCCGACACCGAGGCGGTGAAGATGATCGAGGCGTGCGGCGCCGCCCTGCGCAGCAGCGGCAGCGCGTACGAGGTCGCGAAGAAGGCGCTCTTGGTGTTGATGTCGCCGGCACGGTCGTACTCGGCTTCGCTGATGTCGAGCCCGGCGGGGCCCGGGATGCCCGCGTGGTTGTAGAGGACGTGCAGGATGCCGAAGTCGCGCTCGACCATGTCGAACAGCGAACGCAGCGCTGCCAGGTCGCCGACGTCGACGCAGTGGGCGCGCGCCCGGCCGCCCTTGGCGGTGATCTCGTCGACGGTGTCGCTGGCGGCCTTCTCGTCGATGTCGGCGACGACCACGGTGGCACCCTCGCGAGCGAAGAGGCGCGCAGCGGCGCGACCCATGCCCGAGCCGGCCGCCGTGATCACCGCCACCCGATCCTGCAGTCTGCCCATGCGATCCTCCATCCGACCGGCCCGGCGCCCCGGGCTGTCCCGGTGACCCGTGGCATAATGATGATAATGATTCGTCTCGATGCTTGGGGGCGCTGAATGAGCTGGGACTTCTCGACCGAACCCGAGTTCGAGGAGAAGCTGGAGTGGGCTCGCGGCTTCGTCCGCGAGCAGGTCGAGCCCCTGGAGACCCTCGAGCTCGACCACGCCAGCTTCCGGCGCATCGCCCCGCCGCTGCAGCAGCAGGTGCGCGAGCACGGGCTGTGGGCCGCGCATCTCGAGCCGCACCTCGGCGGCCAGGGCTACGGCCAGGTCAAGCTCGGGCTGCTCAACGAGATCCTCGGACGCTGCGAGCTGGCTCCCTTCATCTTCGGCTGCCAGGCGCCCGACACCGGCAACGGCGAGTTGCTCGCCCTGGCCGGCACCGAGGAGCAGAAGCGGCGCTGGCTGCGTCCCCTGCTCGACTGCGAGATCCTCAGCGCCTTCTCGATGACCGAGCCCGGCACCGGCTCCGACCCGCGCCAGTTCACCACCCGCGCCGAGCTGCGCGGCGACGAATGGGTCATCAACGGCCACAAGTGGTTCGTCAGCAACGCCAGCCGGGCGGCCTTCCACCTGCTCATGGCCGCCACCGACCCGGATGCCGACCCGCTGCAGCGCTTCTCGATGATCATCGTGCCCACCGCCACGCCCGGCATCGAGGTGCGTCCCATCCCGGTGATGCCGCACCCCGACGCCGACTCGGGCACGGCGTTCAACCACTGCGAGGTCTGGTACCGCGACGTGCGCGTGCCGCGCGACAACCTCCTCGGTGACCGCGGCGGCGCCTTCGTGCTCGCCCAGAAGCGCCTCGGGCCCGGGCGCATCCACCACGCCATGCGCTGGCTGGGCATGGCCGGTCGCGCCTTCGACATGATGTGCGAGCGCGCCGTGTCGCGCAGCGTGCACGGTGGCCCGCTGGCCGACAAGCAGACGGTGCAGAACTGGATCGCCGACAGCGCGGTGGAGATGGAGGCGGCGCGCCTGCTCACCCTGCAGGCGGCGTGGAAGATCGACCAGGTCGGCGCCAGCAACGCCCGCCTCGACATCGCGATGATCAAGTACTACGGCGCCAGGGTGCTGCTCGACGTCATCGACCGCGCCATCCAGACGCACGGGTCGCTCGGCTACAGCGGCGACATGCCGCTGGAGTGGATGTACCGGGTGTCGCGCGCGGCGCGGATCTACGACGGCCCCGACGAGGTGCACCGCGCCACCGTGGCCCGGCAGATCCTGCGCCGCTACCAGCCGCGCGAGGTGCCCAGCGAGCACGTGCCGACGCGGCGCGTCGCGGCCGAGCGGCAGTTCGCCTCGGTGATCGACGCGCTCAGCGCCACGGTCTGAGCGACGTCATGACCGCACGTTTCGAGGGACGCGTCGCCATCGTCACCGGCTCCTCGCGCGGCATCGGCAGGGCCACCGTGGAGCGTCTCGTCGCCGAGGGCGCCAGCGTGGTCATGAACGCGCGCAACGCGGACGAGCTGGAGACAGCCGCCGCGGAGGTCGACGCCGGACGCGGCGTGGTGGCCACGGTGTCCGGCAGCCTGAGCGGCGAGGACATGCCGCAGAAGCTGGTGGACACCGCGGTGGAGCGCTTCGGCGCTGTGGACCTGGTGGTCAACAACGTCGGCGCCTCGCCGTACTACGGCCCGCTGATGAACGCCGACCGCGAGCGCTTCACCCGGACGCTGCTGCTCAACACCTGGGTGCCGCTCGCCGTCACCCAGGCGGCGGTGCATGCAGGCATGGGCAGCAAGCGTCCCGGCGCCGTGGTCAACGTGACCACCATCGGCAGCCGGCAGGTGCAGCCCATGCTCGGTGCCTACACGTCGGCCAAGGCTGCGCTGGAGCTGATGACCCGGGTGCTGGCGCGCGAGCTCGGTCCGCGCGGCGTGCGAGTCAACGGCGTCGCCCCGGGCCTGGTGCAGACCTCGATGGCGCGCCTGCTCTGGGAGGACGGCCGCGGCGACGCCGAGGCGGAGATCCTGCCCCTGCAGCGCATCGGCCGCCCCGAGGACATCGCCGCCGCCATCTGCTTCCTGCTCTCCGACGACGCCGCGTGGACGTGCGGCACCATCGTCGACGTCGACGGCGGGCGCCTGCTCATCGGCGACGAGCCCCGCGACCTCATCGGCGTCTTCGACCTCGAGGGTCGCCGGTGAGCGCTGCGCTGGACATGGACGCCGTCACCGAGCGTGCCCGCAGCGGCGTGCTCGCCTGCATCCCGGGCGTGCGCGTCACCGCGGTGGAGTCGCTCGGTGGCCATTCCGGCCTGACCCTGGCCGCGCATCTCGACGACGGGCGCCGCGTCGTCGTCAAGCTGTCGCCGCCGGGACGCCCCGCCAGGGGACGCCACGACGTCATCCGCCAGGCGCGCCTGCTGGAGATACTCAGCCGTGTCCCCGGAATTCGGGTGCCGCGCATCCTCGGCAGCGACGCCGGCGAGCCGCAGCTGGCGGTCATGGAGTGGATCGACGGCGAGGCCAGGGAACCCATCCTCGACGGCGTCGGCGACGATGTCAGCGCAGCCGACGTCTCCGCCCGGGCGCGATCGCTGGCGCGCATGCTGGCGGCGCTGCACGACGTCGGGCCGGCGGACGTGCGACCCGACGCCAACGGTGACGGCGAGCCAACCGCCACCCCGCTCGCCGAGCTGGAACGCTGGAAGCAGGTGATGGACGCGGTGCAGCCCGAGCTGCGCCCCCTGGCCGGCGAGCTGTATCCGCTGCTCCGCGACAGCGCGCCCGACGCCGCGCCGCCGGTCGTGGTCCACGGCGACTTCCGGCTCGGCAACGCGCTCTGCCGCGGCGCCAGCGTGGCCGCGGTGATCGACTGGGAGATCTGGTCGCTCAGCGACCCGCGCGTCGACCTCGGCTGGTTCCTGCTCTTCTGCGACTCGGCCGACTTCCCCGGCAACGGCCATCCCGCGCCGGGCATGCTCAGCGCCGACGAGCTGCTCGGCGTCTACGAGGACGCGCGCGGCGTGCGCGTCGCCGGCATGCGCTGGTTCCACGCCCTGGGCGCCTACAAGATGTCGGCGATCATGGGCCACAACCTGCGCCGCCACCGCGAGGGCCGGCGGCACGATCCCTACCAGGAGATGCTGCCGCCCACCATCCTGCACCTGGCGGAGCGGGCACGGGATCTGCTGCGATGAGCGGGCTGCCCCTGCGCGGCGTGCGCGTTCTCGACGCCGGCCTCAACATCGCCGGTCCCTACGCCGGATCCCTGCTCGCCGACCTCGGCGCGGATGTGATCAAGCTGGAGCCGCCCGGCGGCGACCCGGCCCGCGCGTATCCGCCCGAGGTGGCCGGAACCGGCACGCTCTTCGCCGCCGTCAACCACCGCAAGCGCTACCTCGCCGTCGACCTGCGCAGCACGCCCGGCCGCGAGGTGCTGCAGCGGCTGGTGGCCCGCGCCGACGTGGTCATCCAGAACATGCGCCCCGGCAAGGAGTTCGCCCTCGGCCTCGATGCCGAAGCCTGCCACGCGATCAACCCGCGCACGGTGCACTGCAGCGTCGAGGCGTTCTACCCCGACGAGCAGTCCCGCCCCGGGTATGACCTGCTGGTCCAGGCCGACTCCGGGTTCCTGCACATCACCGGGGAGCCGGGCGGCGGACCGGTGCGGCTGCCCGCGGCGATCATCGACCACACCACCGGGTTGTGGACAGCCCTGGCCGCAGCCTCGGCGCTGCACGGGGACCGCGACCGCACCACGGTCCGGGTGTCGATGCTCGACGTCACCATCGGGCTGCTCAACGACAAGATCAGCGCCCACATGGCCACCGGGGAGGAACCCGGGCGCATGGGATCGGCGACGTCGGTGACCACACCGCACGGCGCCTACCCGACCGGCGACGGCTGGGTGGTCATCGGCGCCGCCACCGACTCGATGTTCACGCGCCTCGCGCGCGTGCTCGACGGGCCTGGCGACGGCGGCGCGCTCGGCGACGAGCGCTTCGCGACTCAGCGCGGTCGCCTCGCCCACCGCGCCGAGCTCGACGCGCTGATCACCGCGGCATTGCGGGCGCACGACGCCGAACACTGGCTGCGCGTGCTCAGCGAGGGCGACGTGCCCGCCGCCGTGGTGCGCACGCTCTCCGACGCCGCGGAACGCCATCGCACCCTCAGCGCCACCGGCGTCCTGCAGCTCGGTGACGACCCGCGCCTGCGCGTGGTCGCGCCCGCGCTGCAGATCGCCGGACACACCTGGCAGCCCGGGGAGCCGCCCGGCGAGGTGGGACGCGACACCCTCGCCGTGCTCGCCGAGCTCGGCTACGCGGGTGCCGACATCGAGGGGCTGCGCAGCGCGGGAGCGCTGGCGGGATGACCGCCGCGCTGCTCAGCGGCGTGCGCGTGCTCGACCTCTCGCGCCTGCTGCCAGGACCGTTCGCCACCCGCCTGCTCAGCGACATGGGCGCCGAGGTGATCAAGGTGGAGCCGCCCGAGGGCGACGGCGTGCGCACCATGATGCCCGGCCTCTACGAGTTCCTCAACCGTGGCAAGCGAGCGGTGCGCGTCGACCTCAAGACCGAGGCCGGCCGCGAGTTCGTGCTCGACCTGGCAGCAACCTGCGACGTGGTCATGGAGGGATTCCGGCCCGGTGTCGCCGACCGTCTCGGCGTCGGCTTCGACGCGGTGCGGGCCCGGCGCGCGGACGTCGTCTACTGCTCGCTCTCCGGCTTCGGGCAGGACGGCCCCAAGCGTGACCATCCCGGCCACGACATCGACTACGAGGCGGCCGGTGGCGCCTTCGCCTCGGTGCTCGCCGCCGGTGAGCCGCCCGCCCCGCCGCACGTCCCCGTCGGCGACCTCAGCGGCGCCACCTTCAGCGCGCTCACCATCTGCGCCGCGCTGGCGGCGCGCGCGCGCGGCACCGTCGACAACCGGCCGGTGCACCTCGACGTCTCGATCCAGGAGACGGTGGCCTACTTCGCCGCCTCGCGGTGGGGCCCGTTCCTGCTCACCGGGGAAGCCCCCCGCGTCGAGCAGCTCGCCAACTGGGCTCCGGGGCACGGCATGTTCCAGACGGCCGGCGGCGAGTGGCTGGTGCTCGCCGCCATCGAGGACAAGTTCTGGGTCAACCTGTGCACGGCGCTGCAACGCCCCGACATGGCCGAGCCACCGTATGCCCGTCATGCTGACCGCATGGTCCACCGGCACCGCCTGCGCGCCGAGCTCGACCGCATGGTGCGCGAGCAAGCGCTGGACGGCCTGCTCGCACTGCTGCACGCGCACGACGTCCCCGCGGAGAGGGTGCGCGACGCCGCCGCGGTCTGCGCCGATCCCCACATGCGGGCGCGCGGCGCGGTGCGCGACCTCGGCGACCAGCTCCTGCTCGACTTCCCGGTGCGCATCGGTGACACCCGCTCGGCGGCGACGCTGCGCCAGCCCCATCCCGCCGAGGACCTCGCCTTCGTGCTCGACGGCATCGGCGCCGGCGATGAGCGCCGCGCGGAGCTGGCCGCGAGCGGAGCCCTGCCCGACATGCGCGCGGAGGCCTGAGCCGAGCCATGCCATCCGCGTTCGCGGCCGGCTCGATCAGCCTGGGCCTGCACACCCACGAGGCGACTCTGGACCGGATGGTCAGCAGCCTGCGGGAGCAGGCGCGCGCGGCAGAGACGGCCGGGTTCGACGGCGTCACCCTCAGCGAGCACCACGCCGGCTTTCCCGGCTACGTGCCCAATCCCCTGCAGTGGTCGGCCATCCTGCTCGGTGAGCTGGACCACGCCTGGGCGGCGCCATGCCCGACGCTGCTGCCGCTCCGCCCCGCCGCCGGCCTGGTCGAGGACCTCGCCTGGCTGGCCGCGGCATTCCCGGGTCGCGTCGGCGCGGGGTTCGCGGTCGGCTACCACGAGCAGGACTTCTCGGTCATGGACAGCGACTTCTCGACTCGCGCGCAGCGCCACTGGGCCGCGCTGCCCGGTGTCGTCGCCGCCCTCACCGGCCACGCGGGCGGCGCACTCGGCGCCGATCCCGCGGTCGCCGCGCTCGCGGCGGCACCGGTGCCGGTGGTCAGCGGCGCGGGCGGCCCGGTGGGAGCGCGACGCGCCGCGGCCGCGGGTGCGGGCCTGCTGATCACCTCGCTGACCGACGCGCAGCACGCCCGCGAGCTGGTCGACGCATATCGCCGGGCAGGGGGCCGCGGTCCATGCATGCTCATCCGCCGCGTCTGGGTGGGCCGACCGCCGGGCACGCTGGAGGCGCAGGTGGCGCAGTACCAGCGCGCGGGTTCCAATCCGTCGTGGCTGCTGCAGACCGGCGAGGATCCCCTGCTCAGCGGCGAACCCGACGGCATCGTCCGCAGGGTCGACGCCGACCTGCGCGAGTCGGGGGCTGACGCGCTCAACATCCGCGTCCACCTGCCCCGCGCCGCGCCGGAGCAGGTCCTGGAGCAGATCGCCGGACTGGGTCGCGAGGTGCTGCAGCCGCTGCGCGCAGGCGGCGCCATGCCGCGGCAGGAACCGGTCGCCCACCGCGCGCCGCCCCTATAATCCGCCGAGATGACGCGCGTGCCCCGCACCTCGGCGTCGCCCCGGCGGACGCCCTCGACCGTGGTGACACGGCGAGGCGACAAGGTCTCCGAGGTCGTCGCCCGCGACATCGTGCACCGCATCGTGCACCAGGGTCTGCAACCGGGAACGTCCCTGCCCGCCGAGAGCGCCATGCTGCGCGACTACGACGTCGGCCGCGCGTCGCTGCGCGAGGCGCTGCGACTCCTCGAGGTGCACGGCCTGCTCTCCATCCGTCCGGGCCCGCGCGGCGGTCCGGTGGTCGACGCGCTGAGCAGTGCCGACTTCGGGCGCATGGCCACGCTCTACTTCCAGACCATCGGCGCCACCTTCCGCGAGCTGGTCGAGGCGCGACTGGTGATGGAACCGGTGATGGCGCGTCTCGCCGCCGAGCGTCGCGACCCCGAGATGCTGAGGGCCCTCGCGGAGTCGATCGCCGAATCGGACACGCTCGGCGAGGGCGACGACGTCGACTACGCGCGCGTCAGCACCGACTTCCACGGCCTGATCGCGGGCATGTCGAGCAACCGCGTGCTCGACCTCTTCGGCCGCGCCATCAAGGACGTCTACACCGACCGGGTCACCGGCACGCTGTACCCGCCGTCGGCGCGGCAGCGCGTCCACGACGCGCACGTGGCCATCGCCCAGGCGATCCGCCGCGGCGAGGCCACGCGCGCGGAGCGACTCATGCGCGAGCACATGGTCGAGTTCGTCGAGTACGTCGAGAAGCGGCATCCCGGGCTGATGGACGAGGTGGTCGACTGGCGCTGACGGCGCCGCCTACTCCCAGGCGATGACCTCGTCGAGCAGCGCCGGCTGCCGGCTCTCGACGAAGCGGACGTACTCCTCCATGTGCGCGCGCATCAGGCGTTCGGCCTTGCGTGAGTCCCCCGCGACGATGGCCGCGGCGACGGCGGCGTGCTCGCGCTGGATGCGCGGCCGCCCCTCCTCGGGCACCAGCGTGCCGCTGACGCGGTCGGTGAACAGCGTCTTCAGCGATGCGGAGACCAGCTCCAGCACGCGGTTGCCCCCCATCTCGGCGACGGTGAGGTGGAAGAGGTTGGCGCCGTGCAGGTATTCCGGGGTGTCGGTGCCGTTGCTCGACTCGATGTGCATCACGTGCTGCAGTCGGGCCAGCATCTCGGCGTCCTGGGTGGCCGCGGCCTCGCCGGCCATCATCGGCTCCAGCAGCAGCCGCGCCTTGACCAGCTCGCGAAAGGTCGCACCCCGCCGGTAGAAGAACAGCGAGAGCATGCGCCCCAGGTCGCCGGGGTCGAGCGAGCCCACCACCGGGCCACCGTTGGGTCCTGGACGGATGCTGATCAGCCCCTGGATCTCCAGGAAGCGGAGCGCCTCGCGCAGCGACGCGCGGCCGACGCCGAAGCGCTCGATGAGGGCCGCCTCGGTGGGCAGCCGGTCGCCCTCGACCAGACCCTGGTCACCGACGTCGCGGATGATCTGGCTGGCCACCAGGGTGGAGGTCTTGACGCCGCGGAAGGAGCGCCGTCGCGGCGTGCCTCCGTTGCCGTCGGTGTGCGGAGTAGCGGCGTCGTTGCTGACACGCATGCTCAGATGGTCACTCCCAGGAAGGCCTCGGAGACGTCGGCGCGCTGCAGCATCTCGTGCGGCGTGCCGACTCCGATCGGCTTGCCGAAGTTCATCACCAGGAGCCGGCCGCAGTGGCGCGACACGAAGTCGACGTCGTGGTCGACCATCACCACGGTGACGCCCGCGGCGGCGATCAGCCGGATGGCGTCGGAGATGGGGCCGCGCTCGCTCGACGTGGTGCCCGACGTCGGTTCGTCGAGCAGCACCAGGCGCGGCTCGGCGGCGATGGCGCGGGCGATGTCGACGCGCTTCTGGACTCCGTAGGGAAGCTCGGCGAGCGACTCCTGCGCATATGCGGAGAGACCGAGCTGTTCCAGCACACCCATCATCGCCGCGCGCTCGCGGCGCTCCGCACGCTCCATCAGCGGCCACGCCACCGTCGAGCCCAGCACCGATGCGGGCAGATGGTTGACCCGACCGAGCAGCAGGTAGTCGACGACGCGGAACTCCTTGAAGTGCTCGGTGGACTGGAAGGTCCTGGCCACGCCCATGGCGGCGATGTGGTCTGGACGGTGCCCGGTCACCGGCTGGCCGAAGACGTGCACCTCGCCCGACTGCAGGTGGTACACGCCGCTGATGCAGTTGAGCAGCGCCGTCTTGCCGGCCCCGTTGGGACCGACGACGCCGAAGGTGGTCGCCGGCTCGACATCGAAGGTGATGCCGTCGACGGCGCGGATGCCGCCGAAGCGCAGCACGGCGTCGGACACGCGCAGGGCTGTGTCGCTCATGCGTGCGCGCTCACGGGAGTCAGCAGGTTGTGCCTGGCCACCTCGGCGGGCGTGCCCTGGACCACGACGCGCCCCGCCTCCATCACGTACACCCAGTCGGCAACCTCGAGCGCGGCGGCCGCGTTCTGCTCGACGAGCAGGAAGGTCATGCCATGCTTGTCGCGCAGCTCGCGCACACCGGCGACGAGGCGGCGGATCATCACCGGGGCGAGCCCCAGCGACAGCTCGTCGATCATCAGCAGGCGGGGACGCAGCAGCCACGCGGTCGACAGCGAGAGCAGCTGGCGCTCACCGCCGCTGAGCAGGCCCGCCGGCGAGTCGAGGCGCGTCCACAGCGGCGCGAAGAGGGGTTCCTCGCGCAGCGATTCGCCGCGCTCGCGATCGGCGATGCGCAGGTGCTCGGAGACGCGCAGACCGGAGAAGACCTTGTCGCGCTCGGGGACGAGCACCAGGCCCATCTTGGCCGCGCGCACCGGAGAGAAGCCGGCGACGTCGCGCCCGTCGACGAGGATGCGCCCGTCGACGCGCACCCGCTCGGACCCGAAGAAGCCGCTGATGGCGCGCAGCGTGCTGGTCTTGCCCGCGCCGTTGCGTCCCAGCAGGGCGACGATGGCGCCCTCGGGAACCTCCAGCTCGATGCCGTCGACAGCACGGGCTCCGGTGCGGTAGGTGACGCCGAGGTTCTCGACGCGCAGCAGCGTCCTGGCAGCGCTCTGCAGGTGGCGCACCTCCGGCTCGTCCGCATCCCCCTCCACCGCAGCGGTGGCACTGGCCACGGCGGGCGGCGGCGCGGCGGCGGCGGCGACACGCGCAACCGCCCAGCGGCCCAGGCGGCGCAGCCCCGGCACCACGCCCTCCGGCTGGTAGAGCAGGAAGAACAGCACCAGCAACCCGTAGAGCCCGTTGTTGAGATAGAAGATGTTCGAGTGCAGCCAGCCCGACAGCGGCGACGAGGGCAGGTGGTCGGTGATCGTGGTCAGCGCGTAGGGCGCCATGGTCACGATGGTGGCGCCCGCGATGGCACCGGCGATGGAGCCGACGCCGCCGATGATGATCATCACGATGAAGGTGATGGCGAAGTCGAGGTTGAACGTCTCTGACGACACGCTCTGCGTGTAGTAGGCGAACAGCGACCCGGCGATGGCCACGATCGCCGAGCTGGTGACGAAGGCGGCGATCTTCCAGCGCGTGGCGTTGACGCCGATCGCCGCCGCGGCCAGCTCGCTCTCGCGGATGGCCATCCACATGCGTCCGGGCTGGTGGCGGAAGACGTTGCGCAGCACCAGGACGACGACGCCGAGCAGCACCGCGAGCAGGATCACCCAGCTCTTGCCGTACTGGATCTGGAAGCCGAAGATCGACGGCGCGTCGGGGGTGATCCCGGAGATCTGCCCCGACTTCTGCTGGTAGCGGTCGGCGCCGAACTGGACGATGAAGTGCAGCGCCAGCGTCGCCAGGGCGAGGTAGATGCCGCGCAGGCGCAGCGCCGGAAGTCCGACGACAAGGCCGACAAGCCCGCCGGCCAGAGCGGCGATGAGCAGGGGAATCGGGAAGGGGCCCCACGGCTTGGTGGAGACGATGGCGGTCACGTAGGCGCCCACCGCCATCAGCGCTGCGTTGCCGATGGACACCTGTCCGGCGCGCCCCATCAGCAGGTCGAGACCCAGCGCGCTGATGGCGTAGATGATCACCGTGCCGGTGACGAACAGCGCGAAGTCGCTGCCCACCGCGACCAGGAAGGCAACCAGCAGGATGCCGAGCAGCCATCCCGTGTAGGGACGGACCCGGCGCAGCGCAGGCAGGCTGCGAGCGCGCTCCAGGCCCAGCACCGCGCGCGCCGACGCGGTCACAGCCGCACCACCTCGCGCGAGCCGAAGAGCCCGCGCGGGCGCACCAGCAGCACCAGCAGCAGCACGACGTAGGCGATCACGTCCGACCACTCACCACCGAACACGATGATGGCGGCGTTCTGCACGGCGGCGAGCAGGACGCCGCCGATCATGGCGCCGCGGATCGAGTCGATGCCGCCCAGCAGGATGGCGGGAAAGGCGACCAGGCCCAGCGCCTGCAATCCCACCGGGTCGAGCGATGTGCGCTGCGCGTAGAGCACGCCCGCGGCCCCGGCGCACACCGCGGCGATGCCCCAGGCGATCGCCGACATTGTGTGGATGTTGATGCGCAGCAGGCTGGCCAGCAGCGGGGTGTCGGCGACGGCGCGCATGCGCACGCCCATGCGGGTGTAGCGCATGCCCAGGTCGAGCACCACGATGATCAGCAGGGCGAGCCCGATGGAGAAGAAGTCGAGCCCGCTGAAGTGCAGGTTGCCCAGCGACACCAGCGGGGTGATGGGGATGTTCTCGCGCAGGGTGTGCCCGTTGGGACCCCAGATGAGCACAACGATCACCGAGATCACCACGCTGAGTCCCAGTGAGGCGATGACCAGCACGAACTCGGCGGCGCCCACCATGCGCCGCAGCAGCACGAGATAGGTGGCGGCTCCGGCGGCGGCGAGGACGACGATGGTGACCAGCAGCGAGGCCACCAGCGAGAAGCCGTGCTGCTCGATCAGCGACCAGAAGATGTAGCCGCCCAGGACCATGTAGCTGCCCTGGGCGAAGTTGATGACGCCGGTCGCCCGGTAGAGGATGACGAAGCCGACGCCGACCAGGGCGTAGAGGCTGCCGAGGACCAGCGTGCCCACGATCGCCTGGGCGATCTGCGGATTCACGACGGGTCCTCGGCGGAGCTCTCCACGTCAGCCAAGGCGGTTAGTTGCTCCCGCCCTTGAGGTTGGCGGCGGCCACCTTGGGGGCGTTGGTCGCGCTGTCCCAGGTGTAGAAGCTGACCGCGTGCAGCGCCTCGTGGTCGGTGGCACTGAAGGTCAGCGGACCCGAGGTGATGCCCCCGGTGTCGACGTTGAGCTTGTCCAGCTTGGCCTGGAGCTGGGCGCCGCTGCAGGGGAAGCCACAGGCCTTGAGCGCCTCGCCGATGATGACGCCCTGCACGTAGCCGACGTTGAGGAAGGGGCCGCTCGGGTCGAAGGAGTCGGCCTTGATCACGTCGCGGTAGTGCTGCAGCGCGGCGCCGCTGCCGTTGCCGTCGACGGTGATGCTGGAGGCCATGTAGTAGGACGGGTTCTTGAGGCCGCCCAGCGCCGTCAGGGTGGCGCCGTCGTAGTCGATGAAGGGGATGTTGGTCGCTCCCTGCGAGGCCAGCGTGCGCATGAAGAGGATGGCCAGCGGGTCGTGCAGCGCGCCGACGACGACGTCGGGCTTGCCCTTGAGCACGGTCGAGGTCTGGGCGCTGACGTCGCTGGCGGTCAGCGGAACCGACTGGTCGGCGACGATGGTCCAGCCGTCCTTGGGACCGGCGGCCTTGAGCGCGTCGCGCAGGCTGGCGCTGGCCGCCGAGGCGAGCGTGATCACCGCCATGTTCTTGCTCGAACCGGTGACCAGCTTCTTGGCCAGGTCGAGCATCGGCCGCGCCTCGTCGACCTGCAGGCCGCGTGACGTGTACACGTAGGGCTGCACCGGGCTGAGCAGGTCGCCGCTCACCGCGTTGCAGAGGATGGGCACCTTGTTGGTCTTGGCCACCGGCGCCGCGGCGCCGCAGCCGTTGGAGACCAGGAAGCCGGCGATCGCCGACACGCTGTTCGAGGTGACCAGCTGGGTGACGTTGGCCAGGGCGCGGTCGGTCTTGGCGGCGTCGTCGAGGACGGTCACGTTGACCGGGTGGTTGCTGATGCCGCCGTGGTTGTTGAGGTAGTCGAAGTACGCCTGGAAGCCGTTGCGCAGGCCGGTGCCGTTGGCCGCGAACTGCGCCGAGAGGTCGCTGGTGAAGCCGACCTGGTAGGGGGTGCCGGTGGCGGGCCCGTTGGCCGCCGCGCTCGCAGCCGGCGAACCGCTGCTGTCGTTGCTGCTGCCGCAGGCGGCGATGGCGAGGGCAGCCAGCGCGCCGATGGCAACCATGTGCCGTCGTGTCATGGGATCTCCTATGCCCCCCGGCCGCCCCGGCGGGTCCTCCAGACGAATTGGGGGCAATCATAGTCATCAATCGCCTGGACTGCAAGATCCGGTTGGAACCCGGCGTGGAGCGGCCGGTTTCATGATAATTATTCGGATGGATAGCGCTGCCACCCGCACCGCCGGCGAGGCGGCACCCGGCGTGCCGCCGCTGCCCCTGGGCGGCTACCGCTGGGTCATCCTGGGCGTCGGCACGGGAGCGCAGGTCGCCTTTGCCACCATCAACCAGAGCCTGCCCTCGATCTCGCCGCAGCTGCGCGCCCACTTCGGGCTCAACCTGGAGACGGTGGGGGTCACCTTCTCCGCGGTGCTGCTCGGGCAGACCCTGACCCAGCTCGCCTGGGGCTTCGCCGTCGACCGCCTCGGTGATCGCCTGACCATGGCGGCCGGGCTGGCCGGCTCGCTGGTCACCCTCACCGCGGCCGCGCTGGCGCCCGGCTTCGGCGCCTTCCTGCTGCTGATGGTGGCCACCGGCATGTTCGGCGCCAGCATCAACGTGGCCAGCGCCCGCGCGGTGAGCGGCTGGTTCGCCTTCCACGAGCGTGGCTTCGCCCTCGGCGTGCGGCAGAGTGCGCTGCCCCTGGGTGGAGCCCTGGGCTCGGTGTTGCTGCCGGTGCTGGCCATATCGCACGGGGTCCGCCCGGCGCTGCTGGCCATCGTCGGGCTGCTCGCCGTCTCGCTGCTGGCCGTGCTGCGCTGGCTGCGCGAGCCCGCCATCGATCGCAGCGTCCGCAGCGGGGTCACCCTGAGAGGACTCGCGGCCGACCCGCGCCTGCTGCGGCTGACCGCGGCGTCGTCGTTCCTGGTGCTCGCCCAGTTCGGCTTCGGCGCCTTCACCGTGCTCTACCTGCACGACGCCAAGCAGGTGTCGAGCGGCGTGGCCGCCGGAGTCCTCGTCGTCATGCAGCTCGGTGGCGCGGTGGCCCGCATCGCCGCGGGACGCTGGTCCGACCGCGCCGGCCAGCGCATCGGGCCGATGCGGCGGGCCGCCCTCGGCGTGGCCCTGGCGGCCCTGCTGGCCACCTGGCTGACCACCCTGCCGGCGCCGGTGGCCGGGCTCTCCCTGGTGGTGGCCGGCATCCTCGCTTTCAGCTGGAACGGGCTGGCCCTGGCCGCCGCGGTGGAGCTGGCCGGCACCTCCCGCAGCGGGTTCGCGGTGGGCTACCTCAACACCGCCCTGGGCCTGGCCGCCGCCGTGGCCTCGCCGATGTTCGCGGTGGTGGTGGTCCACTCCACCTGGCAGGTGGGCTTCGCCATGCTGGCGGGCTGCGGTCTGCTCAGCCACCTGCTGCTGCGCGGCCTGCGGGTGCCCACCGGGCAGGCCCCACTGGACGCGGGAGGCAGCCCGAATCTATGATCATCAAACGACTGGTTTCATCCCGGGCGGGTTGGAGGTGCGTGGCGACATGAAGGTGGTATCCCCCATCGGCGAGATCGGCAGCGGGCGCTTCCCGGCCGCGGCGCGGCCCGCCTCGCTGGACGGCGCGGTGCTCGGCCTGCTCAGCAACGGCAAGCCCAACTCGGCC
The DNA here is from genome assembly GCA_035995545.1 of Candidatus Dormiibacterota bacterium. GTDB lineage: Bacteria > Chloroflexota > Dormibacteria > Aeolococcales > Aeolococcaceae > DASRDZ01. The sequence continues at coordinate 434,930 of DASYKI010000016.1, read as the reverse complement.
AACCTGCTCGACGAGATCGCCGCCCAGCTCGGCGAGCGCTACCGCCTCGGCGAGCCGGTGCGCGCCAACAAGACCGAGAGTGCGCACGGCCCGGCACACGGGGCCACCGAGGCGATCCTCGAGCGGCTCTCCTCGGGCACCGTGGCGGTGCTCACCGCGAGCGGTGATTGAGGGGCCTGCACGTCGTGGAGTTGCCACGACTCGATCGAGCTGGAGAAGCGGGGCACGCCGACGCTGACCATCTGCACCACGCCGTTCACCGCCATGGCGGAGCTGGAGATGCAGGGCATGGGCATTCCCGGCACGCCGGTGGTGACCATCGCGCACCCGCTGATGACGCGCACTCCGCAGGAGCTGCGTGACATGGTGGCCGCCGCGCTGCCCGCCATCGTGGACGCCCTGGTCGAGGGAGTCTCGGGATGACCGCAGCGGCGGCCGCGGCCCCCTCGTCGTTCGTCGAGGTTCCTGACGACCTCGACCAATTCAACACCTGGGCGATGCAGCAGCGGTGGAGCGACGGCCTGCCCCTGGTGCCGCCGACCGAGAAGCGCGTCGACGCCATGCTCGCCCACACCGACCGCGACCGCGACCAGGTGGTGGCGCGCATCCCGCCGCGCTGGGCGGAGGCCAGCGTCGAGAAGATCGCCGTCAACGCGGTGATGGCCGGCTGCGAGCCGCAGCACCTGCCCATCGTGATCGCGGCCATCGTCGCCCTCTCGCATCCCACGGTGAACCTGTACGGGCTGCTGGCCACCACCCATCCCTGCAGCACCATGGTCATGGTCAACGGTCCGCTGGCGGCGCAGACCGGCATCCACGCCGGCGCCGGGCTCTTCGGTCCAGGGTTTCGCGCCAACGCCGCCATCGGGCGCGCGGTTCGCCTCGCGCTGCAGAACATCGGCGGTGCCTATCCGGGCGAGGGCGACCGCTCGACGCTCGGCGGTCCCGCCAAGTTCAGCTTCTGCTTCGCGGAGAACGAGGCGGAGTCGCCCTGGGCGCCGTACCACGTCGAGCGCGGCTTCGACCGCGCCGACAGCACCATCACGGTGGTCGGCGCGGAGGCGCCGCAGAACATCGAGGACCACGTCAGCCTGGCGCCTCGCGAGCTGCTCGGCACCTTCGCTTGGACCATCGCCAGCATCGGCGCCAACAACGCCTACTGCCGCTGGTCTGACCTCTTCGTCGGCATCTGTCCCGACCACGCGCGCATCCTCGCCGGCCACCACCTGACCAAGCGCGACGTGCAGGAGTACATCTTCCATGGCGCTCGCATTCCCTACGGACGCTGGAAGGGGCGCGCGCTCGACGGCGTCAACCCGCGGCCGGCGTGGATCGACGCACTCGACGACGACCAGGGTGTCCCCATGGTCGACGACCCGGCCGACGTGCACGTGGTCGTCGTCGGTGGGCCGGGCCTGCACTCCTGCTGGATCCCCACCTTCGGCGTCTGCCGCTCGCACACCGCGCTGATCACCCGCGCCGGCGGTGGCGCCGCGCGCAGCCTGCAGGACTTCGTGCGCTGAGCGCGCGCTAGCTCAGCTGCTCGACGAGCGCGGCGCGGCGCTCCAGCATCTCCATGGCGTGGTCGCGGTTCTCGGGGTCGACGAAGAAGAGCACGCGGTCGACTCCCGCCTTCTCGTAGGCCTCGATGGCCGGCGCGTCGGGGGGGCAGGAGTACACGGTGACCTGGAAGTCCTCGGTGCTCTCGCGCCCCTCCTCCGCCGCGTACTCGTCGAGACGGGCCATGGATGCGAGCAGGTCCTCGCCGCGCCCGATGATGGGAATCCACCCCTCGCCGTAGCGCAGCGCACGGCGCAGCCCGTTGGGCGCCGCGCCGCCGACGTGGATGCGCGGATGCGGCTGCTGGCGCGGCTTGGGAAACTGGTGCATCGGCGCGAAGTCGACCATGGTGCCGTGGTACTCGGCGGGGTCGGTGGTCCAGATCGCCCTCACCGCCTCGACGCGCTCGCGCAGCAGGCGGAAGCGCGTCGAGGGATCGGTGCCGTGACTGCGCATCTCCTCGAGGTTCCAGCCCGCACCGACGCCAACCTCGACGCGGCCGCCGGAGAGCACGTCGACGCTGGCGATCTCCTTGGCGAACATGATCGGGTCGCGCTCGACGAGCAGCGCGATGCCGGTTGCCACGCGCAGCGTCGTCGTCGCCGCGGCCGCCGCGGTCATGGCGACGATGGGATCCAGCGTCTCCTGGTAGTAGCGCGGCATGTCGGGGCCGCCCGGCCACGGGCTCTCGCGCGACGTGGGGATGTGCGAGTGCTCGGTGAACCACAGCGACTCGAAGCCGAGCTGCTCGGCCGCGGCGGCCAGCTCGCCGGGGAGCAGGCCGCGCTCGGTGGCGAAGGTGCAGAGTGCGAAGCGCATCAGGTCTCCTCGATCACATGAAGTTGCGCGTGTGCAGCGCGGAGAGTGCGGCGGCGTCCGCCGCGGTGAAGCCGAGGCCGGCGAGGCGGCGGCGCCGCCCGCGTTCCATGTCGGCCTGCAGACCCTGGACGGCGTCCCATCCCGCTGCGATCGCGGCCGGCGCGAAGCCGCCCGCGGCGATCACCAGCAGGGCGTCGAAGACGTCGTCGTTGAGCCCGGCGGTGCCCGCCAGCGCGTCGTGGCGGCGCTCGACCGCGGCGGCGAGCCGTTCGCGCAGGGCCGGCTCGGCGGCGAGCTGGTTGCGCAGGTGGGCGATGCCGAAGGCGACGTGGCGCGCCTCGTCGGCGTGGGCCAGCCGGACCACCTGCCGGGTCACCGGGTCGGGCGCGTGGCGGTCGAGAAAGGCGAGCAGGGAGAGGAAGCTGCCCTCGCCGAGCACCGACAGCAGGAACGACGACACTGCGAAGTCGCGCTCCTCGAACAGGGTGTGCAGCGACGCCTGGCCGCTCGCGCTGCTGGTCCCCATGCTGCCGCCGCAGAGCAGGGCGCGCCGGGTGAACACCTCGACGTGGCGCGCCTCGTCGGCCACCTGCACGGCGAGCACCTGCAGCACCTCGCGGAAGTGCGGGTGCACCTGGCCGAGGAAGCGCGCCGGCACCAGCAGCGCGGCGTTCTCGTTCTCCACCAGGTAGGTCATCACCTGCACCACGGCGGCCTCGACGTCGGCGTCGAGCTCGACGGGCGCGTGCCAGTCGACCGCGGTGGCCGGGTCCCACTGCGCCGCGGCCGCCTGCGCGTAGAGGCGCGGCGCCTCGTCGGCCCAGATCGCGTCGCGGCGAGCCACGGTGAAGCCGAAGTCGGGCACCCCCTCCTCCACCGTCGCGCCGCGTGCCGCCACCCCCCAGTGCGCCGGCGGGTTGTCGACAATCGCGGCAGGAACTCGGGGGTCGGCGTCGCCGGCGGCGCGCTCCGCGTGCGCCCAGCGCAAGGCGCCGGCCGCGCCTGGCCGCAGCACGGCGTGCACCTCGCCGCCGTCCTCGCTCAGCGTCATTACCTCGTGCCCCTCGCTGCGACAGAAGGCGCGCAGGTGCGCGGCCAGCCCGGACGCGCCTCCGCGCACCGCGACCTCTGCGCCGGGGGCCGCACCACGCAGCGCGCGGCGCAGCAGCAGGTGCGCGCCCCGGTCGAGGCCGAGATCCTCAATATCGATAGTCGGCGGCGGTGATCCGGCCATGCTCGTCATAGAAGTCGGCCTCGTCGACGGCGCGCTCCAGGGCGGCGTAGCCCTCGATGCGTCCGGGCAGCCACTGCCTCAGTCCCTCCAGGTCGAAGAGTCGGCGCAGCGAGGCGTCCGCGTAGCTCATCCCCAGCAGCAGCGCGGCGAAGCGTTCCACCTCGGCGTCGCGAGCACCGCGCAGCGCGGTGAAGTTGCAGTGGTCGAACGGCGCCGTCGTCGCCAGCACGCGGGTGGCGCCGGCGGCGAGGGTTCCCTCCCGGCTGAGCAGGAGGTGGGTGGCATCGAGCAGGCAGGCCGCGTCGACCTCGCCGTCGACCAGCGCCCGGGCCGCGTCGCGCTCACCGCCGACGTGGTCACCGTGCTTGCCGGCCAGCACGTCGAAGTGGCGGACCTCGACGTCGCGTCCCGGCTGCAGGTCGTGGGCGCGCAGGAACGACAGTGGCAGCAGCGTGGCCTGCGGCGAGTCGACCGCGCCGGCGGCGATGGTGGCACCGCGCAGCGCCTCGATGCTCGCGGGTCCGTCGCCGTCGCGGGTGACGATCACCGAGGTGAGGTCGCGGTCGGAGTCGCGCATGGCCACCGCGACGGCCTCGCCGCCGCGCGCCGCCGCCAGCCGCCGGCTGCGCACCCAGGCCAGCGGCGAGTTCCAGGCGACGTCGACCTGGCCGCCGAGGTGGGCCTCGACCTGCGCCTCGTAGTTGGAGAAGAGCACGTAGTCGAGGGCCAGCCCGTTGTCGCCGAACCAGGCCTTGAACCCGTCCCAGATGGTCACCACCTTGGGGTCGTAGGCGACGGCACCGATGCGCAGCGGCGCGCTCACGCTTCGAACAGCGGCAGGCCGCAGGCGACCCGGCCGACGAAGTCGTAGAGGACGTCGGTGGTCGGCGCCATCACCGTGGCGGCGCGCGCGTCGCGGAAGTGGCGTTCGACGCCGACCTCGCGGCGGAACGCCGAGCCGCCGCAGACGCGCATGCCCAGGTCGGCGACGGCGGTGGCGGCCTCGGCGGCCGCGGCCTTGACCGAGAGCACGCGCAGCATGGTGTCCTCGCGCCCCGACTCGATGGCCGACAGCGTGTCGAGCAGCAGCGCGTGCGCCTGGTCGGTGGCGATGCGCATGCGGGCGACGTGGTGGCGAGTCACCGGCATGTCGGCCGCCGTCTGGCCGAGGTGCTCGTAGCGCGCGGCAGCGGCGTGGTTCGCCGTCTTGGCGGTGATCGCCTCCATGATGCCCACCGACACCGCGGCGATCAGCACCTGGAACAGGGGCAGGACGGTGCCCATCATGACGTCGAAGCCGGCGCCGTCCTCACCGAGGCGGCCGGCCGCCGGGATGACGGCGTCGCGCGCGGTGACCGACGTCGAGGCGTTGCCGCGCAGCCCCAGGCCGTCGAAGCGCGGACCCACCTCCAGGCCGGGGGTTTCTGCCGGAACCAGCCACAACGTGCTCATGCCCTCCGCCTCCGCGGGACGGCTCGACCACACGTAGGAGTCGACCTCGCCCGCCGAGGTGGCGAAGCTCTTGCGCGCGTCGAGGTGGATGCGGTCGCCCTGGCGGCGCGCGGTGCTCAGCGGCGCCCAGAAGTGTCCGCGCGAGCCCACCTCGGAGAAGGCCAGCGTGGTCAGGTGCTCACCGCGTGCGATCGCCTCTCGAACCGCGCGGGGTCCGTGCTGCTCGATCACCGCCGCGCCGCAGTAGTGCATGGTGATGACCATCGCGGTCGATCCGCAGCAGCGGGCGATTCTCTGCACCACCTCGGCGGCGGCGCGCGGGCCCTCGCCCATGCCGCCGGCGCCGGCTGCGCTGACCAGGCCGAGCAGGCCGGCGCGACCGAGCGCCTGCACAGCGGTGCGGGGGAACGTGCCGTCCCTGTCGACGTCGGCTGCGGCCGGTTCGACCACCTCCGCGATGACCGGTTCCACGGTATCCAGGTAGGAGGTGATCGTCGCCATGCCGGGTCTCCCGTTGGCCACGGTGCTCGCCACCGCAGCGTTGAGAACGGCTGACGCCGTCCGCGGCGACCGCCGCACCGGCAGCATAGTCAAAGCCAATCCCGGCGCGTGAGCGGCCTCAGCCGCCGCCGGCGATGCCGTCGAGCACCGCGGCGAGCTGCGCGGGCCGTCCCAGGAACGGGCTGTGCGACCCGGGGATCTCCACGGGTTCTGTGCCGAGGCGCGACGGCACGTTGGCGCGAAGCCAGTCGGCGCTGAGACAGCGGTCGTTGGCGGCGAGGATGTACGACGACCGCACGTCGGGCCACGCCCGCAGTGGTGAGACCTCGGTCATCGGCGTCTGCGCCTGGGCGCGCAGCATCGACACCGCCCAGCGCGCGCGATCCTCGGGGACGTCGTGGAAGAACACCTCGATGGACTGCTCGGGCGTGCGGCTGTGCGTGCCCGTGCTGGGGTCGACGGTGCGCGCGCCCATGGCGGCGGGATGCTGCTGCTGCGGCTCGGCGGCGAGCTGCTCCACGTAGCTCATACCCGGCTTGGGCAGGATGGCGCAGAGGAAGACGAGGCGGCCCACCGGGCGCAGGCCTGCGATCACGGGGATGGTGAGACCGGCCATCGAGTGGCCCACCAGCACCATGTCGTCGGGACAGCCTTCGAACGCGTCCGCCGCGACCGTCGCGTACTCGGCGCAGCCTGCGCTCGCGTCGCTGCACGGCAAGTCAACGGCCACGGCGCGATGGCCGAGGCGCTCCAGCTCGGGAACGAGCAGGTCCCAGCACCAGGCGCCGTGCATGCCGCCGTGGACGAGGCCGAAGGTGGTCATCGCGGGTCGTCGTCGACGGTGATGTGGAACACCCGCTGCACGGCGGCGATCATGCCGTAGTAGCTCGCGGTGAGCACCAGGTCCACGGTGGTTGCGTCGCCGAACCGGGCGCGGCACTCGGCGACCAGACGCTCGGCTTCGACGCCCGGCCGCACCACCTCGTGGGCCAGCTGTGCGGCCAGCGCCATCTCCTCGGTGAGCGCCGGCGCGGTGAGGTGGCCGTTGCGCAGCGCGACGATCTGCTCGGCGTCGAGCCCGGCGCGGCGCGCGATGGGCTCGTGGTGCAGGCGCTCGTACTCGGCCCCGAGCAGGCCGGCGACGGCGAGGATGAGGGCCTCGCGCACGTCGTCGGGGACGCTGGACCGGAAGCGGAGCTGGGCGCCCACGCCGGCCACCGCGCGGGCCGCCTCGGGGCTGTGCAGCAGGGCGCCGAAGGCGGCCACCACCGGGACGCCCGGAGCTCCGCGGGTGGCCATGATCTCCTCGGCCACGGCCGCCTGCTCGGGGGTGAGCTGCGCCTGCGGGATCAGCGGGATGCGCACCGTTCCACCTCCGGGTTGGGCCGCCTGCGGCGGCGGGTTATCCATGGTAATCATTGCCCTGGCTACGCTCGCCGGCGCGGCTGGAGGGCGCCGTCGTGCTGGGCGAGTTCACCCGCCGCTTCCCCGGCGCTTCCCCGACATGCGGCTCGCCGGCGGCGAGGTGTCGTGGCGCCACAACCACATGATCCACGGCCTGCGCCGCCTGCCCGTGGTGCTGGGAGCGGAGCGCCCGCAGGCTTAGCCGGCCGGAGGGCAGAAAAAAGGTGGAGGCGGCAGGGGGCCGCCCCCACCAGGGGCAGGGCATCTCCATGCGCCAACGACGGGGCGGGCGTTCGGCCGGGCCTGGCCTACGATGTGCACCGCCATGCTTTCGTCCGCGCGCAACCATGCGCTGTCCGGCGTTGACGCCGCCCACCATGACTCCCGTGCCTGACGCCATCCTGACCCGGGGTCCGGCAAATTCAGCCTGCGTTCAGGCTGCGCCCCGAGCATCGGCGCGATGAGGGTGCTGGTCGTCGACGACGACGTGCAGCTCGCCGCGGCGCTGCGGCGCGGGCTGGAGGAGGCCGGCTTCAGCGTCGACCTCGCCGGCAGTGGAGACGCGGCGGTTGCCGCCGCCTCGGCGACTCCCTTCGACCTGCTCGTCCTCGACGTGATGCTGCCGGGACGCAACGGGCTGGAGGTCTGCCGCGAGCTCCGCCACGCCCGGGTGCACACCCCGATCCTCATGCTCACCGCCCGCGACACGGTGGCCGACCGCATCCAGGGCCTCGACGCCGGCGCCGACGACTACCTGGTCAAGCCCTTCGCCTTCGGCGAGCTGGTCGCCCGGCTGCGCGCCCTGGGGCGGCGCCACCTCCCCGACAGGACGGCGGTGCTGGAGGCCGGCGACATCCGCCTCGACACCGCCCGGCGCACCGTCACCGTGGCCGGGCGCAGCGTCGACCTGCGCGCCAAGGAGCTGGCCGTGCTCGAGTACTTCATGCTCAACCCGGGCCAGTTGCTCACCCGGCTGCAGGTCGAGGAGCACGTCTGGAACTACGACTTCCGCGGCGAGTCCAACCTCGTCGAGGCCTATGTCGCCCGCATCCGCCGCAAGCTCACCCACGCGGGCGGCGCCGACCCCTTCGTCACCGTCCGCGGTGCCGGCTACCGCTTCGAGCCGAGCGCATGCCCCGCCTCCTGACCACCACCCGGGGCCGGCTGGCCAGCACCGTCGCCGCCGTCTTCCTGGTGGTGGCCGTGGTCGCCGCGACGGCGCTGTGGTTCACCTTCCAGCGCGTCCAGTACTCCACCATCGACGACGGCCTGGCCAACCAGGCGCAGTCGATGCTGGCCAGCCTGCAGCAGGCCGGCGGCCGGGTCAGCCTCGACGCCACCGACCCCCTGCCCTCGACCTCCAGCGGCCTGGCGATGAGCGCGCTGCTCCTCGACGCCCACGGCAAGGCGATGGACAGCGCCGGCGCGGCCCCGGCCCCGGCGGCCATCGCCGCACTGACCAGCCAGGTGGTCCACAGCGGCGCTTCCGTGACCGGGACGGTGAGCATCAACGGCGTGCCCCACCGGGTCGTCGTCCACCCCCTGTCCACCCAGCTGGGCGGGGGCACCCTGGCCCTGATCCGGCCCATCAGCGAGCTCAAGGCGACGCTCTTCGAGCTGGCCGTGCTGCTCGCCGTGGCCATCGTCCTGCTCACCGTGGTGGTGTGGGTGCTGGCCCACCGCGTCGCGGGCCGCGCCCTGGAACCGGTGCGGGCCATCGCCGCCACCGCGCGCGACATCAGCGAGCACGACCTGCACCGCCGGGTCGCCACCGACCTCTCCGCCAGGTCCTCCGACGAGATGGGCGAGCTGGCCGCCACCTTCAACGCCATGCTGGCCCGCCTCGAGGCGGCCTTCGCCTCGCTGCAGCAGTTCACCGCCGACGCCGCCCACGAGCTGCGCGCGCCGCTGGCGGTGCTGCGCGCCGAGCTGGAGGTGTCCCTGGCCAAGCGGCGCACCCCGGCGGAGTACGAGGCGACCGGGCGGGTCGCCCTGGTCGAGATCGAGCGGCTCGCCGCCCTCGCCGAGCAGCTGCTCACCCTGGCCCGCGCCGACGCGGGTGCGCTGGCCACCGACTTCCAGCCGGTCGACGTCAGCGACCTGGTCGACGAGACGGTGGAGCGCTGGCGGCCGCTGGCGACGCGCAAGGGCGTGCGCATCGAGACGCAGGTGATCGACGAGGGCGTCATCTCCGCCGACGCGGTGCTGCTGCGCCGAGTCCTGGACAACCTGCTCGACAACGCGGTGCGCCACACCGGCGAGGGCGACGCGGTGGTGGTCACCCTGCGCCGCGACGACGGCAGCTGGCGCGTCGACGTGTCGGACAGTGGACCGGGCGTTCCCGCCGACATCCGTCCCACCCTCTTCGAGCGATTCACACGCGGCGACGCCACGCGCAGCCGCGACACCGGCGGCGCGGGCCTGGGGCTGGCCCTCTGCCGCGCCATCGTCGAGCTGCACGGCGGCAGCATCGCGCTGCGGGACGGCACGGCGGCGGGAGCGACGTTCAGCGTGCTGCTGCCCGCGGCCTGAGCGCCGCCCGCGGCTACCAACCCTGCAAGCTGCCGCGCGGCCGTTGACGCTGCGCGGGATGCGCGGGCATCGTGGGGTGCGATGACCAGCACCGACACCGCCGTCTGCCGCCACCTCGACGCCGTCAACCCGGACATCGTGCCCAGCAGCCGCGGCTGCCTGGAGTGCCTGCAGGCGGGCAGCCCGTGGGTGCACCTGCGTCTCTGCCTCAGCTGCGGCCACGTGGGCTGCTGCGACTCCTCGCCCAACAAGCACGCCAGCCGGCACGCGCACAGCAGCGGGCACCCGCTGATCAGGTCCTTCGAGCCCGGCGAGGACTGGTGGTGGTGCTACGTCGACGAGGTGATGTTCGAGGTCGAGGACGACCCCTTCGCCGGGCTGCATCACTGAGCGAGGCGCAGCCGGTCAAGCCGGTCCTGCTCGGCGTCGACCGAGACGCGTCGGTGCTGGCGCGCCTGCATCGCGACCTGTCGCGGCGCTACTCCGACGCGCACGTCGTGGCCTGCACGGAGTCGTCCGCGGAGGCGCTGGGCGTGCTGCGCAACACGCGGCTGCGCAACCAGCCCGTGGCCCTGGTGCTGTGTGACGTCGACATGCCCGAGGGCGGCGCCGAGCTGCTGGGACGGGCACGCGCCCTGCACCCGGACACCAGGGCGCTGCTGCTGGCCCGATACGACCGCGTCGACCAGGCGGTCGCGGCCATCGCCGCCGGCGACGCGGACGACTACGTCGTGAAGCCGTGGGATCCCGCCGAGGAACGGCTCTACCCGCTGCTCGACGACCTGCTCGCCGTCTGGGCGGCGGGCTACCTGCCGGTCTTCACCGGTGTGCGCGTGGTGGGGCACCGCTGGTCTCCCGACGCGCACGCCATCCGCGACTTCCTGGCGCGCTACCAGGTGCCCTACCAGTGGCTCGACGTCGAGTCCGAGCCCGAGGCCGCCCGAGTTCTGGACGCGACCGGCAGCAACTCGGAGGCCACCGGGGCGGTGCTGCCCATGGTGGTGCTGCCCGACGGCATGGTGCTGCGCAATCCCTCCCTGCCCGAGCTGGCCCGCGCGCTGCGGCTCTCGCACACGCCGGCAACGACCTCGTACGACGTGGTCGTCGTCGGCGCGGGTCCGGCGGGCCTGGCGGCCGCGGTCTACGCCGCCAGCGAGGGGCTGCGCGTCGCGGTGATCGACCGCGATGGACCGGGCGGGCAGGCGGGCCTGTCGGCGCGCATCGAGAACTACCTGGGTTTTCCCGGCGGCGTCGCCGGTGGCGAGCTGGCCCGCCGCGCCGTCACCCAGGCGCGCCGCTTCGGCGCCGACATGATCTCCCCGGTGCCGGCGGCCTCACTGCAGGTGGGCGACACCTATCGCCAGGTGGCGCTGGTCGACGGCGAGACCGTCGCGGCGGAGGCGGTGATCCTGGCCTGCGGCGTCGCCTTCCGGCGCCTCGACGTTCCCGGCGCCGAGCGGCTCACCAACCGCGGCGTGTACTACGGCGCCGGCTCGGCCGACGCGCCCTTCTGCAGCGGCGAGCGCGTGGCCATCGTCGGCGGCGGCAACTCCGCCGGCCAGTCCGCGCTCAACTTCGCGCGCTTCGCCTCGTCGGTGACCCTGCTGGTGCGCGAGGACTCGCTGGCACGCGACATGTCCGCCTACCTCGTCGAGCGCATCGCCGGCAACCCGGCGATCTCGGTGCGGCTGTGCAGCGAGGTGGCCGCCTGCGAGGGCGACGAGCGCCTCGATGCGGTGCGGGTTCGTGACAACCGCAGCGGAAACACGGAGCGCCTGGAGGTGAGCCTGCTCTTCGTCTTCATCGGCAACGACCCGGCCACCTCGTGGCTGCAGGGCGTCCTGGAGCTTGATGGCGGCGGCTTCCTGCTCACCGGCTCGGACCTCGGCGAGCGCGCCTTCCCCACCGCCTCGGGCCGCCGCGACCCCTATTCGCTGGAGACCAGCGCCCCCGGCGTCTTCGCCGCCGGCGACGTGCGCCACGGGTCGATGAAGCGCGTCGCCGCGGCGGTCGGCGAGGGGTCGACGGCGGTCTCGTACGTGCACCGCTACCTCGACCGCTGACGCGGGCTTGCGGCGCGACTAGGTGACGCTGATCGCGTAGACGCCGCCGAGGCCCGCGACGAAGATGCGGCCTGTGGCGGCAGCCGGCGACGGGAAGTGGGGCACGCCGCCGAGCGGCAGGCGGATCTTCTCGGCGCCGGTCGCGGGGTCGAGGCCGACCAGGCTGCCATTCCAGACCTGCCGGTATCCGTCGGGGTTGGCAGCAACCGTCCAGAGCAGTCCGTAGGCGAGCACCGGCGCGCTGGCACCCGGCGCGGCGTGCCAGGCCGCGCTGAACGACGGCTTGGCGGCGTTGACGTGCAGCGCGAAGAGTCCGTCCTTGCAGGGCACGAAGACCATGTCGGCAGCAACCGCGGCCGCGCCGTAGGCGCCGCCGGTGGGACCGCCGTTGCGGCAGACGGTGTCGCTGTACGCCTCACCGCCGATGCCGCCGAGGTGTGACTGGCGCAGCAGGTAGCCGATCCCGTTCTTGCCGGCGATGAACACCAGCCCACCGGGCAGCAGCGCGGGCGAGAGCGAGCCCAGGTCGGTGTCGCTGGTGTTGAGTGCCGCCCAGTTGCCCGGCGCCCACAGGTCGAGAGCGTGCGCCAGCGTGGCGTCGAGGTGGATCACGGCGTTGTTGTCGTCGTAGGGCGCGTTGTCGGCGTTGAAGACATCGCTGTTGCCGGTGGACACCCAGACGTCGCCGTTGCCGGCGATCACCGGCCCCGCGGCGGCCCAGATCGCGGCGCGCACCTCCGAGGGAACGGCGAAGAACAGCAGCGGCTGGGCGGGATCTGCCGGTGCGGCGGCGACGGTGCCATGGTAGGTGCCGCAGTCGCCGGTGAAACCGCCGTAGGAGAAGTAGATGCGCCCGCCGTTCAGGTTGAGCGAACCGCGCTGCTGGTACACGTGCGGGTCGGCGCCCGGTGGGTCGACATTGCGATGCCAGGCGATGCTGCCGTCGCCGAGGTGCAGCGCGAACATCTCGTGGCGCACCGGCGTGTCGAGCATGGCGACGACGTAGACAAGCTGCGCTGCGGGGTCGAGCACGGGCGTGGAGGTGACGCCGTTGGGGTCGATGTTGCCGCAGCTGAGTGAGGAGAGCGGTACCGGCTCACCGAGGTGCCTGCTCCAGCGCACCGCTCCGCTCCCCGCGTCGAGAGCGTACACGGTGTCGTGCTCTGTCGCCGCGAACACCGTGCCAGCGCTGACCAGCGGAGCGGCGTAGACGTCTCCGTCTACTGACGCCGTCCAGGTGCGATGCGCGTTGGTGGCTTGTGGGGTCTGCGCGCCGATGCCGCTCCGCACGGGGTCACCCAGGTAGGTGAGCCACTCGTCGGCGGATCTGCCGGCGGGTAGGGGGACGTTGAGCGGCGTGGACCGCGCAGTGGCACCGACGGTTGGACTTGGTGATGTGCTGGTGTTGCCCGAACAAGCAACCACCAGCAGCGCGCCGAGCAGCACTGTCCCCCGTCGAGCACGGGACAAGAGATCCACCACGCCACTAGACGGGCAACGCCCGCCGCATGTCATCCCCCACCAGGATGAGATGCTGTCGGAGCGATGGACACGGTGGAACTCGCCGCGCTCGAGCCTGCGACCACCGCCAAGCTCGCCGGCATCGTGTCCGCTCTGGCGGCCACGCCCACGCTGTGCGACTCCATCCCGCCTCCGGGGACGTCGAACGGGCGGCGCACCCCGGCGCCGTGCAGGTCGGCGGCGCCCAGCGCCGGGATGGTCGAGCACTACGGCGGCGTCGACATCCACTCCCTGGTGCTGCCCAACTCCACGGTGAGCCCCGCCTACGCGGTGATCGGCGGCAACGCGCTGCTCGGCACCAGCACGGCCGCGGTGCGCCACGCCGTCGACACCCACAACGGCGCGCCCGCCATCACCGCGGCGTCGCTGTTCAAGTCGAGCCCCGCGTCGGGTGCGACGGGCGGCCTGCTCTTCGTCGACGCCCAGCACGTGCTCTCCGCGATCGAGTCGTCGCTGAGCAGCAGCGAGAAGGCCGGCTTCGACAAGGACGCCCTCCCCTACCTGCGCGCGCTGCCCACCGTGGCGGTGACCGGGTCGCAGTCGGCGGCCGAGCAGCACACCCACACGGTGGTCACCGTCGGCTGAGGCGCTTGCAGGATTCGCGGTGCGCGGGGCGTCTTACCTCCCAGGCACGAGGGGGAAGGACAGGGTCGTTGGAGGCACATCGTGCGCATACGCCGCGGGCCCATTCGGGCAGCCGTCATCTCGTTTCTCGCCGTCGCCGTGCTCCCCTCGGTGGCGCCGGCACCCGCGTCGGCGGACGACGGCAACGCGCTGTCCGCCATCGTGAACTGGGCGGTCCCCAGTGACGACGGCTGGTCCGGGCACGGCGTCGACCCCACCAACCCGCAGGCCTGCGACCCCATCGACCCGGCGCAGTGCATGCTCCCCTACCCCAACGACTGGCTGACCCGCCCCGACCCCGGCAGCAGCACCGGCCGCCGCCTCGACCTCAACGCCCTGGCCATGCCGCGCAACGCGCTGGGCAAGCCGATCGAGACGCAGGAGTGGAACCGCAGCGACGGCTTCAGCGCCGGCGCCCAGATCCTCACCGTGGTCCCGGGGATGACGGCGAACCGCGACCTGGTGCCCTCCGGTCTGCCGCCGGTGACCGACCTGTCGATGAACACCCGGCGCGACAGCGGCGTGGTGCTGCTCGACACGCGCACCGGCCGCCGAGTCCCGGTTTGGGTCGAGGTCGACCAGTACACGCAGATGGCCGGACCGGCACCGTCGCCCACCCTGGAGCAGGACCTGATGATCCACCCCGCGGTCAACCTCACCGACGGGCACCGCTACATCGTCGCCCTGCGCCACCTGGTCACCGACAGCGGCGCCACCGCGCAGCCCTCGGCCGCGTTCCGCGCCTACCGCGACGGCAGCGCGCCGGCCACCGACCCGCGCCGGGCGCACATGGAGAACCTGTTCTCGACACTGCGCCGCGCCGGGGTGAGCCGCGGCGACCTCTACCTCGCCTGGGACTTCACCACCGCCAGCACCGCCAACGTCACCGGTCGCCTGCTGGCCATCCGCAACGACGCCTTCGCCCAGCTCGGCGACACCACGCCCGCCGACGGCAAGGTGCAGGGCAGCTCGCCCGCCTTCACGGTCGACTCGGTGGCCGACTACACGCCCGCGCAGAACGGCGACGTCGCCCGCCGGGTGATGGGCCACTTCACCGTGCCCTGCTACATCGCGCCCACCTGCGAGCCACCCACAAAGTGCGGTGCCCTCACCCAGAACGTCTTCGCCACCTGCCCGACGCCCGGACAGTTCGCCCTCGACCCGCTCAACCCCGATGCGCTGCCCGCGCAGACGCCGGGACAGACGTACTCGGCCAACTTCATCTGCAACGTCGGCCGCAGCGGCTTCGACAACCACCGCGCCATGCGGCCCGTCGAATACGGGCACGGGCTCTTCGGCGGCGCCGGCGAGGTCAACTCCGACGCGGAGACCAGCATGGTGCGCCGCTTCGACATGATGTACTGCGCCACCGACTGGTTCGGCATGGCCAGCGCCGACGTGCCCAACGCGGTGATCGCGCTCACCGACATGTCGCGCTTCGCGCTGCTCACCGACCGGGTCCAGCAGGGTGAGCTCGCCTTCCTCTACCTGGCCCGGCTGATGGTGCATCCCAAGGGCCTGGGCAGCAACCCCGCCTTCCAGTTCGCCGACCACACGTCGTTCATCGACACCCGGCAGGCGTACTACGACGGCAACAGCCAGGGCGGCATCTACGGCGGCACGGTGTGCGCAGTCTCGATCGACGTCAGGCGCTGCGTGCTCGGCGTGCCCGGCATGGACTACGCGATCCTGCTGCCGCGCTCCAGCGACTACGTGGCCAACAAGCCGCTCTCGCAGTACGACCCGTCCTCCTTCAGCCCAACCGATCCCACCGGGCAGATCGGCTACTCGGACGTCTTCGACACCGCGTATCCCGACCAGTCACAGCGCATGCTCATCCTCGACCTGATCCAGACGCTGTGGGACCGCTCCGATCCCAACGGCTACGCGTCGCACATGACCGGCGGGCTGCCCAACACGCCCCGCCACAATGTGCTGCTCCAGGTCGGCTACGGCGACCACCAGGTGGCCAACATCACCGCCGAGACGGAGGCGCGCACCATCGGTGCCCGCGGGCTGTTCCCGCCGCTGGTGGCCGGACGCTACGGCGCCTACCAGAACCCGTTCTGGAACATCCCGGCCATCACCCAGTTCCCCTACGACGGCTCGGGGATCACTCTGTTCGACACCGGACCCGTGCGCACCGTGGCGCCGGGCGCCCACAACGGCACCAATCCGCCGCCCACCGCCGACGTGCCCAACCGTTCCGGCGACGATCCCCACGAGGCGCCGCGCCGCGCACCCTACGGGCAGGTGCAGAAGTCGAACTTCCTCACCGCGGGTGGCGTGGTCACCAACCCGCAGCCGGGCGGTGCGCCCTACTTCGCCTGGGGCTGGGACGGCGTCACCGGGCTCTGATCGCCGCAGGGCTCGGCCTCCCTTGATTTTTGAACGCGTTCGGATTACGATCTGAACGCGTTCAAGAGCAACCGGGAGGAGCACCATCATGGACGGCAAGGCAATCGAGTACCTGGTCTATCTGCCCGCCAGCATCCTGCTCACGGTCTGGGTCGCCCGCACCCTCTTCCGCCACGGCAGGCGCTTCCTGCTCGACGTCTTCCGCGGCGACGAGGGCCTCGCAGATTCGGTGAACCACCTGCTGGTGGTCGGCTTCTACCTGGTCAACCTCGGCTACGTGAGCCTGCAGCTCAAGCTGGACACCACGCCGCAGACCGCCGCCGAGGTGGTCGAGGCGCTGGGCACCAAGGTGGGCCTGGTGCTGGTCGTGCTGGGCGCCATGCACTTCGCCAACCTGGCCGGGTTCTCGAGCTGGCGCCGCCAGGCCACCCGTCCGGCCCCGCCGCGCACGGCCCCGCCGGCGCCGACGGGACAGCAGTGACACCTCAGGACAAGGGCGAGCGCACCCGGGGACGCATCCTCGACGCCGCGCTCGCCCTCTTCGGCGAGCAGGGCTACGACACCGCCACCATGCGCGCCATCGCGGCGCGCGCGGGGGTTGCGGTGGGCAACACCTACTACTACTTCCCCTCCAAGGACCACCTGGTGCAGGCGTTCTACGAGCGCATGCACGCCGACCGCGTCGAGCTCGCCCGGGAAGGCCTGGCCACGGAGCGGGACCTCAAGCGCCGCCTGCGCATCGCCATGCGCGGCCGCCTCGACGCTCTGCGCCCGTACCACGCGGTGTCGCCCTCGCTGTTCCGCGTCGCCGCCGACCCGCGCAGCCCGCTGAGCCCCTTCAGCGACGCCTCGGCGCCGACGCGGATCGCCTGCATCGGGTTCTGGCGCGACGTGGTCGACAACTCCGACGCCCGCATGCCCAAGGACGTGCGCGCCAGCCTGCCCCACCTGCTCTGGCTCTACGAGCTGGGCATCGTCCTCTTCTGGCTGCACGACCGCTCGCCGGAGCAGACGCGCACCGAGGAGTTCGTGGCCGACACCATCGACTCCATGGTGCGGCTGCTGGCGCTGGCCAACCTCCCCGGAGTGCGCGCCGTGCGCACGCGCATGCTGCGCTGGATCTCAGGGCTCATCGAGCAGCCGCAACCGGAGCCCGCCGCGTAGCCAAAGCGGCCACCTCCTGACCGCTTTTGCTGGCATGCTGACCGGGAGATGCGCGCCGACCGGCTCGTCGCCACCCTGCTGATCCTGCCGTCGCGCACCCGCCTCACCGCGAACGACCTGGCCCGCGAGCTGGAGATCTCGGAGCGCACCGCCCGCCGCGACCTCGAGGCGCTGGCCATGGCGGGCGTGCCCGTGTACGCGCAGCCGGGGCGCAACGGCGGCTGGTCGCTGCTCGGCGGCGCCCGCACCGACCTCAGCGGGCTCACCGCGGCGGAGGCGCGCACCCTGTTCCTCGTCGCCGGTCCGTCGGCGGCGACACCCGAGGTGAAGGCCGCACTGCGCAAGCTGGTGCGCGCGCTGCCCGAGACCTTCCGCGCCGCGGCGCAGGCGGCCGCCTCGGCGGTGGTCGTCGATCCCGCCGAGTGGGACCGCAGCCGCGCGCCCTCGCCGCCACATCTCGACGTGCTGCGCAACGCGGTGGTCGACGGCGTCCAGGTGCGCATCGCCTACGCGGGGCGCGACCGCGCCGAGGGCGAGCGCGTCGTGCACCCGCTCGGCCTGGTGGCCAAGGGACGCGCCTGGTACCTGGTCGCCAGCACCGCCGCGGGGCAGCGCACCTTCCGGGTCGACCGGGTGCGCTCCGTCGAGGTCACCGCCGATCCCGTCGACAGGCCCCCCGGCTTCGACCTCGAGGCGACATGGCAGGCGACGCTGGAGACGCTCCAAGAGCAGCGCCATCCCCACACCGCGACGGTGCTCGCCCCAGAGAGCCTCCTGCCCGTGCTGCGCTACGTGCTGGGCACGCGGGTCACGCCCACCGGCCGCGCGGTCGACGGCGGCGAGCCGGGGCGCATCGAGGTCGAGGTCCGCGAGCGCTCGGCGGAGATGATCGCCCGCCAGCTCGCCGGCTTCGGCACGCGCATCGAGGTGGTGGGGCCGCCCGACGTTCGCGAGGCCCTGGCCCGCATCGGCGCGGAGCTGACCCAGCGCTACGGCTGAAAGATCGCGCGGACCGGCGCGGTCAATAACCGGCAGCAGGGGCCGGTCGCGGCGGTGCCGGTGCGCCTGCTCGTCGCAGCGTTGGAGGGACGTGGGGGGTCGTCCGCCGGTTGGAGTTGAGCCGCATGCACCGTGGCGCCCGCCTGATCGTCCTCATGTCCGCCCTGGCCGCGTCGTCCGCGGTCGCGTCCGTCGCGACCTCGGCGCACGCCAGCACGGGCCCCGGCCCCATGGCACGGACGGCAGCCGCCCGTCCGGCGTCGTGTCCGCCCGTCCCCGCCAACCAGGGCGGGCCCGACGGCGAGCCGATCAGCCAGCGGGGCACCTTCCCGTGGCCGCAGCCACCGGCCGGCACGGACCCCACCCGCTACCAGGCCTACACCCACACCCCGGTGCAGGACCCGCCGCTGCGCCCCGCCAACTGGAACAACGGCGGCGCCGACTGGAAGCTGACCAGCGCCCGCAGCACCGACCAGACGGTCAACCAGAATCCCCAGGAGCTGTGCGGCGTCCAGGGCAGCAGCGTCGACCAGGCCTGGCAGGTGAGCACCGGCCGTCCCACCACGGTGATCGCCGTGCTCGACTCCGGCATCGAGTGGTGCGCCTCCGGAGTTGTGGACAAGATCTACCTCAACCGGCAGGCCCTGCCGCTGCCGCAGAACGCGCAGGGCCTCACCAAGCCGCAGCTCGCCGCGCGCGGCGCCAGGTTCCGCGACGCCGACCCGTACGACCTCAACGACGACGGCGTGCTCAACGTCGAGGACTACGCGCAGGACCCGCGCGTCGCCAGGCCGTACTTCTGCAGCAACGGCATCTCGCCCAAGGATCTCATCGCCGCATTCACCACCCTGGGCAGGCAGGCGCCGGCGGGATTCACCGAGGCCATCGCCGGCTGGAACTTCGTCGACAACAGCAACGACCCCTACGACGACGTCCACTACGACCACGGCACCGGCGAGGCGCACGACTCGACGGGCGCCGCCAACTCCACCGCCGACATCGGCACCTGCCCCAACTGCATGGTGCTGCCGGTGCGCGTCGGCGACAGCTTCATCGCCTTCGGCAACGACTTCGCCCAGGGCGTGCTCTTCGCCGTCGACAGCGGCGCCACCGTGATCCAGGAGGCGCTGGGCACGATGGACGTCACCACCAGCGCGCGCGACGCGGTGGAGTACGCCAGCGCGCACGGCGTGCCCATCGTGGCCAGCGCGGCCGACGAGGAGGCGGCGCACCACAACCTTCCCTCGGTGCTGCCGCACACCATCGTGGTCAACAGCACCACCCACTACGAGGAGCAGCAGGGCCAGGCGCTGCAGTATCCCAAGAGCTACCTGTACCTCAACGGCTGCACCAACTACGGCGCCAACATCGCCGTCACCGTGGAGAGCGCGAGCTGCTCCTCGGAGGCGACGGGGAAGACCGGCGGCATCGTCGGGCTGCTGGAGTCGGCCGCCACCGACGGCGTGCTCAACGGGACGCTGCACGCGTATCCCGGGCTGCGCAGCGCCACCGGTGCAACGGTGCCGCTGTCCTCCAACGAGGTGCAGCAGCTGGTCACCATGACCGCCGACGACGTCGACTTCCAGACCGCGGCGCCCCCCTACGGGCCGCCCGACAACTACGCGGTGGTCTCGCCGGTGCCGACGGTGCGCTATCCCACCGGTCCCGGCTTCGACGTCTACACCGGGTACGGCCGGCTCAACGCGGCGAGCATCCTGCGGCGCGTCGGCGCGGGCGAGATCCCGCCGGAGGCGCGCATCGACAGCCCGACCTGGTTCGACACCATCGCCACCAGCGCGACGCTGAACGTCACCGGCATGGTCGCCGCCGTGCGCGCGTCGTCGTACAGCTACGCGGTGCAGGTGGGCCAGGGTCCCTCGCCGGCGGACACGGCATGGGTCACCGTCGCCGCGGGCAGCGGCACCTCCCCGAAGCGCGGCACCCTCGCGACGGTCAGCGGCGCGCAGCTGGCGGCCCTCTTCCCCGCCACCACCGACCTGGGCAGCGGTCCCACCGACGCCACCGGCCAGCCCAACCCCGACAAGTTCGCCTTCACCGTCCGCGTCGTCGTCGTCGACGACAGGGGACGCACCGGCATGGACCGCCGCTCCGACTACCTGCACAGCGACCTGACGCTGCTGCCCGGATTCCCCAAGCACTTCGGCGGCTCCATCGACGCCACGCCGACCCTGGCACCGATCGGGCCCGGTGGCAGCAGCGCGCTGCTGGTGGCCACCAGCGACGGCGACATCCACGCCTACATGCCCGGCGGCAGCGAGCTGCCCGGCTGGCCGGTGCACACCGCGGCCCTCGACTACCACAGCGGTGAGAGCGGCTTCAGCAAGGGCGGCGTGCACGTCCCGCACGGCGCCATCATCGGCGGCTTCGCGGTCGGCGACCTGGCCGGCGCCCACGGCAGCGCGCTCGACGTCGTCGCCGGCGACGTCACCGGCCGCGTCTACGCGTGGGACTCGCACGGGAGGATGCTGCCCGGCTTCCCGGTGCGCACCCTGCCGCAGTACTCCGGGCCGGCGGTGCGCGACCCGCACAACCGCGTCCTCCGCGGCGTCTTCGCCGCACCGGTTCTGGCCGATCTCGACCACAACGGCGGGCTCGACGTGGTCGCCTCGGCGATGGACCGCCACCTCTACGCCTGGCACCCCGACGGCACGCCGGTGAGCGGCTTCCCGCTGCTGGTGGTCGACCGCAGCAAGGTGCAGTCGATCGACCCGGTGACCAACCGGGTCACCTATCCGCCGGGCTCCAACGTGACCCAGGGCACCAAGGTGATGGATTCGCCGGCGGTGGGCGCGCTCGACGGTGACGGCAAGCCCTGGCTGGTGGTGGGCACCAACGAGGAGTACCTCGGCACCGTCAACGCCAGCATCGCCAGCCCGGTGGCCGCGGCGCTGGCCCAGGTGCCCATCCTCAACTCGGCGAACAGCCGCGTCTACGCCTTCGACGCCCACGGCACCCTGCATGGCAACTGGCCGGTGGCCATCGGCGACTACGAGGCCGGCCTGCTGCCCGACGTCGGCGACGGCACGCCCAACAGCCCGGCGCTGGGCTCGGTGAGGAGCGATGGCACCCTGCAGGTCGGGGTGATCACCACCATCGGTCCCGGCTACGTGCTCAACGCCGACGGCAGCTCGTACCTCGGCACCGGTCCCGACGGCAAGCCGCGCGTCCTCGGCATGGACACGCCCGGGCCGCTGTCCAACTCCGCGTCGCATCCGTCGCTGCCCGCGCTGGGGGCGCCGATCTTCGCGCCGCTCGGTCCGGCGGCCCCGGGGGTGAGCATGATCGCGCCCGCGGCCAGCCTGCAGAAGGCGCTCGACGCCGCCCTGCCCGCCGACCAGCAGCCGCACGACAACCAGCTCGACGCCTGGAACCTGGCCACCGGCGAGTACCAGGCCGCCTTCCCGCAGGTGATGGGCGACCTCCAGTTCTTCGTCCAGCCGCTTGTGGCCACCGTTGGCGGGAACAGCGCCGGTCCCTACGTCGTCGAGGGGTCGGCGCTGGCCGACATCCGCGCCATCGACGCCACCGGGCAGGAGGCGCCGGGCTTCCCCAAGTTCACCGGCGGCTGGCTGGTCAACAGCCCTTCGTTCGGTGCTTGGGGCTCGCTGGGCAAGCAGGTGCTGGTCAGCGGCACGCGTGAGGGCATGCTCTTCGCCTGGAGCACCCCCACCGATGCCTGCGCGTCGAGCGGCCCCTGGCCGCGCGGCCACCACGACCTCTGGAACACCAACAACCTGCAGACGGCGGATGCGCCGAAACCACAGTGCTCACCGCGATGACACGCACCCGCTCTCTGCTCACCGCCCTGGCGGCAGTGCTGCTGGTGCCCACCAGCATCCCCGCCGGCGCGGCGCCGCACGCCACCCCCTTCGAGGTCGGCGCCGCCTCCGTCGACATCACGCCCCCGCCATACACGGCGGACTCCGACGCAGCATTCGTCCCCAGCTGCGGCACCACCCCGCAGCAGGTCGCCCAGCTCTACCCGGGCAAGCGCCTCTTCGCCTTCGAGGAACCGTACGTCGACCTCGCCGGCAGCGGACGCTGGGCGCCCGGCGACCCCTACTGCGACGCCAACGCCGACGGCCGCTACGACGCCCCCTACGTCGCCGGCGGCAGCGGCGGCAACCGCTGGCCCACCGCCGCCGACCCCGGCAACCCGCTCACCGCGCAGGCGGTCGTCTTCGTCCGCGGCACGCAGCGCGTGGCCATGGTCAGCGTCGACTCCATCGGCCTCTTCAACGTCACCGCCGACGCCATCCGTGCCCGCGCGCGCCAGCTCGACCCCCGCCTCGGCGACATCCACGTGTCCAGCACCCACAACGAGTCGGCGCCCGACCCCATCGGGCTGTGGGGTCCGGACACCACCGACATCCTGCACAGCAGCCCGCTCCCCGTCGGCGTCACCAGCGGCGTCGACGAGTACTACATGGCCTTCCTCGCCCAGCGCGCCGGCGCCGCGGTGGCGCAGGCCGACAGCAACGCGCGTCCCGCGGCGCTGCGCCTCGCCGTCGCGCCGCTGCCCTCCAACGTGCAGAGCTGCTGGTCGTCGTACCCGTACATCGACAACCAGCGCATCCCGCTGATGCAGGCCGTCGACAGCGCCGGGCACGTGATCATGACCCTGGTCAACGGCCAGACCCACGTCGAGACGCTGGCCTTCAGCGGCGTGCCCGCCTACATCACCATGTTCAGCGGCGACTGGACGGGCCGCCTGCGCGCCCACCTCGAGGAGCGCTGGCCGGGCAGCGTCGCCGTCGAGCTCACCGGGCTGATCGGCAGCGTCGAGACGCCCACCGTCTACCTGCCCGAATCGACGCGCGTTCTCGACATTCCCGGCCAGATCCACGGCGTCCCCGGCAACCCCGACGGCTGCTCCAGCGTCTACCCCGAACCCGCGGGCGCCACGCCGGTGCGCGACGCGCACGACTTCCTCGACGCCTACGGCAGGTCGATGGCCGACGACGTCATCGCCACGCTGGCCACCGCGGCACCCGCCACGGTGCCGCGCACGCTGCACTCGCAGCTGCGCTCGGTGTGCGTGCAGCTGGAGAACCAGCTCTTCGTCGCCGCGTTCGCCGCGCGTCTCTTCCCCGACCGCCCGGCCTACGCCGATCCCACCTGCAGCGCCGGCGCCTCGTTCAGCCCGGCGCCCGCACCGCCGTACCACCTCGCCCCCGGCACGGCGTACCCGCCGAGCGCGACGTGGCTGAAGACGGACGTCGGTGTGCTCACCGTCGGACCCGCGCAGTTCGCCTGGTCGCCCGCCGAGGTGTTCCCGTTCACCGAGATCCGCGGCGCCGTCGACCCGCGCACCATGCCCTTCCCCACCGACTGCTACAACTCGCAGACCGACGACTACTGGTGCGGCGCGCCGCTGCCCATGACGCAGTTCACCGTCGCCCAGATGACCACGCCCTACCGATTCAACGCGGGCCTCGGCGAGGACATGATCGGCTACATCTTCCCGCCGGGGAACTACGTCGGCACCGACCAGAGCGAGACCCAGGAGAACCCGTGGTTCTCCTACCAGGTCGCCAAGGGCGGCACCGGCCACGACCGCTTCGGCCACGGCCACTCCGACGACGCCGAGTCGCCGGGACCGCACGCCGGCCTGGCCATCACCCAGGCGATCAGCGACCTGCTCGGCAACGAGGGCCACGGCAACCGCGTGCTTCCCGGCATGTTCGTCGATGCCGCCGGAGCGCTGTCCGACTCGCCCTTCGCCGGCGCCGCGTTCGGTGGTGCCACCGGCGTCGTCGTCATCGACGCCCGCGGTGTCACCCATGGCTACACGATGGGACGCAACGCCACGTCGTGGGCGACGTTCGACGGTGCCCGCGATCCGGGTACCGGCGGCACGTCGCTGCAGTACTCGGTGAGCACCGCGGGCATCGTCCTGCGCGACGGCACGCCGCTGCTCCTCGACGTGTTCAGCGGGGCGCAGCGACTCGTCCCTGGCGACCGGACATTGCTGACCCGATAGCTGCGGAGCCGCCGACACGCACCAACAGGGTGCACGGATTAAACGTGGCGACCTGTGCAGCTGCGTCTCGCCGGCGTACCGTGAGCATCCGGCGGGCGCCACGGCGCCCGGAGGGACGCGGAGAACCAAGGGACGTCGCATGGACCCCCTCACGACGCTCGCGATCCAGTTGCGCAGCAGGGTGGTCAGCCTGCTGGGGCTGTTCGCGCTCTCGGAGGCGATGTTCGACAGCGTCGACGAGCACACCATCGTCGACCTGGCGATCGGCGCCGTGCCCTCGCTGGGCCCGGTGCGCGCCGTGCTCGGCCTGCTCACGGTCGACGGGCAGACCGAATACAGCGCCCTGACACCGCACGCCGGCAACCAGCGCCTCATCGCCCAGGTCCGGGCGCTGCGCGGCGAGGACGGCCCGGTCACCGTGGAGGGATGCGCCTGGGCTCACGCGTACGGGCTGCGCAGCCTCGGCACCGTCTACGGCTGGGTCGTGACCGGCGCGCCGGCCGAACCGCCCCCCGACACCACCATGCTCATGGCCCTGCTCGGCCGGCAGGCGGGCGCGGCCCTGGCCGGCACCGCCATGCGCCGCCACGCGGGCGTGCAGACCAAGGAGGTGAACCTGCTCAACGAGCAGCTCACCGCCGCGATCCTCGACCTCGCCCACCGCACCCACGTGCACGAGGAGCTGATCCGCGTGTTCGCCTCGGGGGAGGGCGACGAGGGCATCGCCCGGGCGATCCACTCCCTCACCGGCCTGCCGGTGCTGGTCGAGGACCGCTTCGGCAACGCCATCGCCTGGGCCGGACCCGTCCCGCCCGACCTGCTGGCCGGCCATCCCGACGCGCGGCGGCATCGCGAGCTGGTCGGGCGGGCGCGGCTCAGCGGCCGGCCGGTGCGCGACGGTCAGCGCCTTGTCGCGGTCGCACAGTCGCGCGGCGACGTGCTCGGCGCCGTCTCCCTGATCGACCCCGGCGGCACCGCGCGACCCGAGCAGATCGTCCCCCTCGAGCTGGGCGCGGTGGTCCTCGCCGTCTCGCTCACCCAGGGACGCAGCCTCGCCGACCTGCAGGTGCGCCTGCGCCGCGAGCTGGTCGACGACCTGCTCGGCGGCACCGACGACGCCAGCGCCATCGCCCGCGCGGAGGCGCAGGGCCACGACCTGCGGCGCCCGCACACCGTGGTGGCGGTGCAGTGGTCCGAGGTCGCCGCCGACCCGTTGTGCCACGCGGTGGAGCGCGCCGCCGCGCAGCTGGAGATGGGCGGGCTGGTGGCGCGCACCAACGGCGCCGTCCTGCTCGTCGCACAGCATCCCGACTGGTGGCACCACTCCGCGCACTGGGACGATCTGCACCGCTCGCTGCAGGGCGAGCTCGGCCCCGGGCCGGGGAGCATCGGAGTCGGCAGCGCGACCACGCCCGCCGGGCTGCGCCGCTCTCAGGAGCAGGCGCTGCACGCGCTGAGCATCCGGGCCGGATCGACCAGTCCGCACGGCGTCACCACCTACGAGGACCTGGGCATCTACCGCATCCTCGGCAGTGCCGAGAACCGCTCGGAGACCGACGCCTTCGTGCGCGAGTGGCTGGGCGCGCTGATCGACTACGACAACGCGCACCGCGCCAAGCTGGTGAGGACCCTTGCCGAGTACTGCGAGTCCGGTGGCAACTACGACGTCACCGCGGCCGGGCTGCGCATCCATCGCAGCACCCTGCGCTATCGGCTGCAGCGCATCCGCGACGTTGGCGGCCGCGACATCAACGACGTCGACAGCCGCTTCAACCTCCACGTCGCCACCAAGGCGTGGCGTATGCTCGGCGGCTGAGATGACCGTGCAGTCGACAGCGGCAGAGCGCGTGGCGGCCGACCTGGCCACCTTCGCGGAGCAGGGCTACGCCGTCATCGAGAACGCCCTGGCGCCGCACCAGCTCGACGCCGTCCTCGAAGGGCTGGAACCGCTGCTGCGCGACGCACCGCTGGGCCGCAACGACTTCGAGGGCATGCGCAGCAACCGCGTGTACGCATTGCTGGCCAAGGTGCCCGCCATGGCGGCGCTCGTCGAGCATCCCCACGTCCTGGCCATGCTCGACGCATTGCTGGAACCGCGATACCTGCTCACCGCCGCGCTGGCGATCAACCTGCTGCCCGGCGAGACCGAGCAGTCGTGGCACTTCGACGACGGGTTCTACACCCTGCCGCGGCCGCGGCCGCCGGTGTCGATCAGCACCATCTGGGCACTCGACGGCTTCACCGCCGGCAACGGTGCCACCGAGGTGATCCCCGGCAGCCACCGCTGGGGCAGCGAGCTGCCTGACGGTGACGATGCGCGGCGCGTCCTGGTGACCATGCCGGCGGGATCCGTGGTGGTCTTCAGCGGAACCCTGTGGCACCGCGGCGGTGCCAACCGCAGCGACTCGCGCCGCCTCTGCGTCAGCCCGCAGTACTGCCAGCCGTGGGGGCGGCAGCAGGAGAACATGATGCTGGCGGTGGGACGGCGCGCCGCCGAGTACTCACCGCGCCTGCGCGAGATGCTCGGGTACAGCATCCATCCGCCCTTCATGGGCATGGTCGACGGCATGCACCCCTCGCGGCTGATCGAGGACGGCTACGATCCCTCCTCCACCGGCGCCCGCGGCCGCGCCGACAGCTTCTGGGACGGCGACCGGCCGCGCCGGGGCCAGAACCCCTAGACGCCCAGCACTGCAGCCGGTTACTGTCTGGCGGTGACAGACGCCCTGGCCCCGGCGCCCACCGGCGGCCTCGGCGCGCCCCCGCCGGCCCCTCCGGTCCGCGACGTCCCCCCACCTAAACTCAGCGACGACGAGGTCGACCTCGCCTACGCTGCGCGCCCCGACCCCGAGGGCGATGCCACGGCGATGTTCAAGCGCATCGCCGGCGGCCTCGGGGACTGGATCCGCCGCGACGTCAAGCTGGCGCTCATCTTCGCGCTGATCGGCGGAGCCGTCGCCTACCTCGCCAACGTGGTGATCATCGCGGTGCACTACAACGGGGCCGGCAAGGTGCCAGCGGGGTCGGCCGCCACCGCGCCGGGATCGGAGGTCACCGGCAGCATCTTCTGGGCGGTGATCATGGCCATCGTCTTCACCCTGATCACCATGCGCATGCGCGTCGGGCGCGAGCAGTTCTGGAGCGGTGTGCGTGCCCTGCCGGCGACTCCGGTGCGGCTGTTCAAGGCAGACGGCAAGGACGCACTGGAGCACATCCTCTGGGGATTCGCGGGCACCATGCTGGTCACCGTGGTGCTGGGACCGGCGATCACCGGCATGCTGGCCATCGGCATCGGCCTCATCGTGCTGAGCTTCCTGCGCACGCTGCTCACCGGCATCGTGATGCGGGTGTGGCGCAAGGTGGTCGGCGCACTGTCGCCCCGCCACGCGCGACCGCCGGGCGACAGCGTGGTGTCGGTGGGGACTCTGGGTGCGGTGCTGGCGCTGCTCGGCGCCTACCTGTTCTCGGACACCACCACCAAGCTGATCATCACCGCCATCGCCGGCGTCGGGGCGTTCGTGGTGAGCCGTCGCGTCGTCCCCGCGCAGGCGGCCACGGCGGTGCTCATCGGCATTGCCATTCCCGCTGTCGTGGCCCTGGCGCACATCACCGTCGCCCACGCCTCGGACGGCGGCTGGCAGGAGTGCGGCTCCGACTTCTCCGCGTGGCTGCGCTGCGGCGGCGGCAACATCCTGGGCATGAGCTGGCTGGGCGGACTCTTCGGCCTCGGCGGAACCGTTGCCGGCACCGGGATCGGCCCCGCGCTCACCGCCGAGCAGCAGCGCCGGCAGGCCCTCAAGAAGGAGATGCAGCGCTGGCGCAAGGACCATCCCTGCGACTCCTGGGACGTGTTCTGGGCAGGCCATACCGAAACCGACCAGGGCAACCTGCTCAACGACATGGCCGACCACCTGGCGGCCGACTACAACTCCGGCGAGATGCAGGCGCGGGTCATCTCGATGTTCAAGAACGCTCCCGCCGGCGCGTGGCACGGGCTGCAGGGCCTGGTGGGCCAGATGATCCAGATGGGCGACGACCAGGCGAAGTGGGGCATGGCGCTGGGCACTGCCAAGTTCACCTACGACCAGGTCAAGGCCATGTACGACGCCATGCCGGGCCTGCCCGCCAAGCTCGAGCAGTTGCAGGCCGCGATGATGTCGCACGATCCCGACGTCTCCGGCAAGGTCTTCGGCGAGCTGCTCGGCCAGGCCGAGTTCATGGCGGTGCTGGGCAGGCTGCAGAGCGCCGCGATCGCCAAGGCGCGCGGTGTGCCGCCGAACTTCCCCGGCAGCACGCCGGGCCAGGCCGCGCTCAAGTACGCGGCCGACGGCACGCCGGTGGCGTCGGACTCACTCATGCCGCTGGGATGGCGCGAGGACCAGATTCGCGCAGGTGCCCAGGTGGCTGCTCAGTACGACGGCAGCCTGGCGCTCAAGCCCGGCCAGGAGGCCGCGGCGCTGCGCCAGATGAACAATCCTCTCGCCAAGCCCGAGTACCTGGCCCCGAAGAGTGCCGAGCCGATGGACGCCGCCGTCGGCATGGGCGGCCCCAACCGAGACGGCTTCGTTCAGTACCGGCTGCCCGATCCTCCCAAGGCGCCGCCCGGCCTGAGCGGCGACAACCTCGCCTCCTGGGAGGAGGCCGCCAACAGCCAGTACGCCAAGAAGACGCAGCAGTACTTCGACAACGCGCAGAGCATGAACAAGGTGATGAAGGAGGGTGCCACCTTCAAGGTCAACGGGCAGGACGTGCACCTCGGCGTCAGCGCCATGGGCTCCGGCGAGTGGGTCAACCCGGTGACCGGCGTGGCCCAGAAGTTCGAGGACGGAGTCATCCACGCCATCGTCCCCGCGGATGCGCCACCGAATGTGCAGGCGGTTCTCGGACCACCCGGCACGAGGATCCCGATCCCCGGGGACAGCGACGCGTTCACCTTCGTCAGCAATGCGCGGCGCCTGCCGGGCGGCGGCATCCGCCCACTCAGCAACTTCCCGCCCGAACAGGCCGCGGCCATCGCCGCGCAGGAGGCGGCGGCGCAACAGGCAATGCAGCGGGGTGGCGTCCGCGGCGTGGTGCACGAGGGCGACACGCCCAACTGGAACCCGCCGACCCCGCAGAAGGCCGCGGTCAAGCAGTGCATCATGAGCGGCTCCAGCATGGACAACCCGGCGGGTGAGAACCTGATCTGGATCGACAGCAAGGGCGATGCCACCGTCGGCCGCTGGCCCGGCTTCACCGACGCACCGCCGGGGTACAGCGCACCGGCACCGGGCGGGGGCGGCGTGCCCGGGTACAACGCACCGGCGCCGGGAGGCGGCTATCCCGCGGCACCACCTGGGTACAACACGCCGCCAGGGTCGACCGGGGGAACGCCGTGAGCGATGCGGAGTTCCCGGGCCGCCAGCAGCTCCTCGACGGCATCGCTGCGGCGGAGGGCATGAGCAGGGTCGAGCAGATCCGCGACTACCATCGCCGCCTGCCGCGGCCCGCGGTTGCGCGCTGCCCGTACAGCACCGCCGTCGTCCGTCACTCGGTCGACACCGGTGGCATCGACGGGCCGTGGTGGGACTACCGGTGGCCGCTGCGCCCAGCGGAGGAACTGCCGCCGACATTCTTCGCGTTCACCGGCGCGCTTCGACTCGGCTCGCCGCTGCCGTCGGTGCCATGGCTGGTCAAGGCCGGCCCCGAAGCGCCCTTCGTGGTGCCGCGCCTGCTCGGCATCGAGCGCATGCGCGCCGTCATCCAGTCGATCGCCATCGGCGGCTGGGAGGCATGGACGATCACCTACTTCACCGACAAGGCACCCCAGGTGGAGCGCTTCAACGACTGGGGTGCGTGCCGCTACTGGTTCGACGCCGTCGGTGTGCAGTGGGACAGCATGACCGAGGACGCCGAGCCGCTCGACTTCGACCTCGCACCGTGGATCGAC
The DNA here is from genome assembly GCA_035995545.1 of Candidatus Dormiibacterota bacterium. Taxonomy (GTDB): domain Bacteria; phylum Chloroflexota; class Dormibacteria; order Aeolococcales; family Aeolococcaceae; genus DASRDZ01. The sequence continues at coordinate 404,766 of DASYKI010000016.1, read as the reverse complement.
CGCGGCGCGCTGCTCTGGATTGCACCGGGAGACACCGAATTGCGCTTGCAGTCGACATCGGCGGGATGCCCGTACGTCGGGCTGCCCGGCCGCCGCACCTTCGTGCGCGTGCAGGAGGGCGAATCGTGGGAACCGGGCGTGACCGCGGCGCCGCCGGGGCCCGCCCCGGCCGCATCGACCGGTGCGCCCTCATGAGCGGCGCCGGGATGTCCGACGCCGACCACATCCGCAACCAGCTCTACCTGTACGCGGAGGCCATCGACGCCGGGGACATCGACGCGCTGCGCACGTTGTTCGAACACGCTGTGCTCTCCCTGGAGGGAGGCGCGACGTGGCGCGGACGCCGTTGCGGCGGCGACGACTCGCAGCCGGGGCCGTGGCGCGCCACCGCCGCGGGTGGCGGCCCGAAGGGCACCAAGCACCTGGTCACCAACGTCATCGTCAGCATCGACGACTCGGGCGACGAGGCGTCGACGCGCGCGACGTTCGCGGTGCTGCAGGCCGTCGAGGGATTTCCCCTGCAGCCGATCATCAGCGGGCGCTACCACGACAGCTTGCGCCGCATCGACGGCGCGTGGCGCTTCACCTCGCGGCGCTACATCGTCGACCTGGTCGGCAACGCCGCGCCGCTGCTCGGCATCAGCGACGACCAGCTGGTGGCGATGCAGCACAGCGCCACGGGCTGGTCCCAGGGCTAGTCTTCTGCCGCTGTCAGCGTCGCAGCCGGCGACTCCCGATCAGCTTCGCCCGCGTGTGCGGCTGCGCACCAGCCGGGCCACGCCGAGCGCACCCGCTGCCGCGGCCGACGGGGCGACGCCGGCAGGCACTCCGGCCGTGTTCGGCAGCGACGCCGACGCCGGCTGCACCGCCGCCGACTCCGGCTGCAGCGCCGGACCCGCGGTGCCGCCGAGCGCGCCCAGCACCTCGTCGGCCGCGCGCATCCCCGACTCGACGGCGCCGTCCATGTAGCCGTTCCAGCGGACTGCGGTTTCCGTCCCAGCCCAGTGCACCAGGCCGACGGGCGCACGCAGCGCGGTGCCGTACTCGGTGAGCGCACCGGTCATGGGATGGCCGACCGGTCCGCCACCGCTGAACGGCTCGAGGTTCCACAGCGCCTCGTAGTAGCCGTTGATGCCGCCCAGCGGCTGCAGCGCCTGCGGTCCGAAGTAGTTGGCCAAGTCGGCGATCACTCGCTGGTAGCGCTCGGCGCGGCTGCGCGTCGACCAGTAGCGCGCCTCGTCGGCCTCGATGAAGCCGAGGATGGCGCCCGGCTGCACGTCGGAGCCCTGCGAGTCGGGGTACGGCGTGTTGTCGAACGTCGCCCGCACCGCGCCGCTGTCGCTGGTCACCTGCGCGGCAAGGCCGGTGTCGCGCCAGAAGGGACGCGGATAGATCACGTTGACCTTGAGGATGCTGCCCATGAACCAGCGCTGGGTGAGCTGGTCGCGCAGGTGGCCGCCGAGCGACGCCAGCGACGGCTCGTAGACGATGCGCCCCGCCAGCGCCGGCGGGATGGCGACGATGGCCTGACGCGCGGTGACGCTGAAGCCGTCGCCCGACGCGGTGACCAGGCCGCCGGCGTGGCTGATCTTGCGCACCGGCGCGTTGAGCACCAGGCTGCTGCCCAGCTGCTTGGCGACGCGGATGGCGATCTCCTGGCTGCCGCCGATGAACCGGCTGTCCTGGGCGCCGTTGGCGGTGTCGATCAGGTTGTCGAGGCTGCCGGCCGAGGCGACGTAGAACAGCAGCTGCAGCAGGGAGATCTCGCGCGGCTCCGTGCTCAGCACCGCTTGCACCGCGAGCGTCACCAGGTGGTTGGTGGGCGACTCCGGATCCTGTCCCTGGGGAGCGAAGGTGCGTCGCATCCACGACTCCACCGTCTCGCCATCCCACTTGGCGGCGTTGGCCGCCGTCCACGGCTTGTCGGTAGGTACCTGCGCCGCCATCTGGTTGAGCAGGCCGAGGGCGAGGCCGGCGTTGGCGGCGCCGGGATCGGGTGGGATGCGCGTGCTGCTGCTGTAGGGAACCGGACCGGTAGTCGTCGTGTAGTTGGTGTAGTTGCCCGCGTTGTAGGTCTTGAAGGTGCCCACGCCGACGTCGGTGGCCAGCTTGAGGATGCGGTCCTGCGGGTTGTAGACCGCCTGGGTTGGGACGCTCGCGGTGGCCGGCTCGTCCGGCATGGGTCCGACGAACTGGCCGCCCATCTCGACGACGCGGCCGGGAAAGCCGTTGGCGGCCAGGTCCTGGTTGAGCGTGCGCCCGCCGACACGATCGCGGGCCTCCAGCACGACGACCGAAAGACCCTTGGCACGAAGCCGTCGCGCGGCGGAGAGGCCCGCGAAGCCGGCTCCGATCACCACCACGTCAGCCTTGATGGTGCCGTTCGGTGTCCTGGTGGCGTCGGGAGTGCCGTCGGTCTGCGGCGCGGCGGCCAGGGCGCGCAGGGGATTGAGCGCGACGCCGGCGCCGGCCACCGCCATGCTGCCGAGCATGGTCCGCCGCGACAGGCGCGGACCCGAGGAGTGCTGCGAGCCGGACGCGGTCATGCCGATCCTTCCTTCGCGCCGCCGCTGAGTGGTCAGCGCTCTGACCAGATGGCCGGGGATGATAGCACCGCTGTACCGGGCCTGCACCGCACTACGGAGCGCTGAGCGTGGCCACCACCATGCGGGCCAGCTCGTCGACCAGGCGCTGCGCGGGCACGCGGCGGCGCGTGCCGGCCTGCCAGTGCACGATGAGACGGTCGATGGCGCCCACCAGGGCCACGGCCGCCAGCTCGTGGTCGCGGCGTGGCGCCAGGCCGCGATCGGCGATGGCGTCGGCCTCGGCGGCCATGAGCTTGGCGAACCGGTTCATCCACATGTGGCGGCGCCGCTCCACGGCCGCACTGATGCCGACCACCTCGACGTAGGCGATGCGCGCCCAGCGCGGGTCGTCGGTCATGGCCTGTACGAAGGCGCTGAGCGTGGCGCGGATGCGCTCGGACACGTCGTCCTGGGGCGCGTCGCCGAGCGAATCGAGCACCGCCTGCTGGGCGCGCTGCATGGCGATGTCGTGGAGCAGCATCAGCAGGCCCTCGCGACCGTCGACCTGTTCGTAGAAGTTGCGCGTGGAGATGGCGGCGGCGGCGCAGATCTCCTCGATCGAGGTGGCCAGGTATCCCTGGGTGGCAAAGAGGTCGAGCCCGGCCTCGATGAGGCGCTGGCGGCGCTCCTCCTGGCGCTCGACGGCCGACTGCCCGCGGTAGACGCGACCCTCGGTGGCGCTTCGCCGGGCCCGTGCGGGTGGTGTTGTCGCGGCCATGGCGACGATGGTACGGTATCGCTGCGCCATCTGGTCAGAGGTCGTACCAGATCGTGGCGGGCGCCTGCCGGCCGACCGAAGGGATTTTGTCACGGTGCGATCGAGAGCACTTGTGCGCTGTGCGTGGATGGTGGCGGTTCCTGCGCTGTCGCTTCTGCCCGTGCATGCCTCGCAGGCGCAGGGCACGTGGACCACGCGCGTGTTCGCCATGGTGCCGGCGCCCGGGTATCCGGCCATGGCCTACGTCAGCCCGCAGGGCAACGTGTACGAGGGGACGTTCGACAATCCGGCGGGATCGAGCTCGCCGTCGCGCGTGTTCGGCTGGTCGAAGGATGGCGTTGCTCTGGGGTCGTGGACGGTGCCCGGGGAGAACCTCGCCGGACCGCATGGCGTGCAGGTGGCGACGTCGGATGCGCGCGGTCGGCTGGTGCTGCTGGAGCTGGGGCCGCCGAGTGCGCTGCTGCTCGACACGCGCACCGGTGAGTTCACCAAGTACGCCAGCTTCGCCGACCTGGCACCGTGTGCCTCGGGGCAGACGAGCGGATGCTCGCCCACAGTGCAGGACCTCCCGCCGGAGCCGGATTACGCGGTGTGGGGGTCGGACGGGAGCCTGTACGTCAGCGACTACCAGCAGGCGCTGATCTGGCGGGTGCCGCCCGGCGGTGGCGCGGCGCAGGTGTGGCTGGCCGATGCTCGGTTCGACGGCGAGCAGTTCGGCACGGCCGGGCTGGCCTGGAGTGCGGACCGTCGCACCATGCTGGTTGCGCAGGGGAGTTCCGCCGGCGCGGGTGCCGGCGGCGGCAACCCCACGACAGGAAAGCTGTACTCGGTGCCGATCGGGGCTGACGGCCGGCCGGGTGCGCTGCGGCAGGTGTGGGAGAGCCGTCCAGCCGATGCGCCGGACGGGATCGCGGTGGCTTCCTCGGGGAACATCTACGTGGCGCTGGTCAGCCCCGCCGCCAACCAGATTGTCGAGCTGTCGCCGGACGGCACGGAGGTGGTGCGGTATCCGTCGACGGCCGCGGGCGGCTCCAACGGCTCCTCGGTGCCATTCGATTCGCCGTCGAGCGCGCGCTTCCTGGGGACCGGGATCGTCGTGGCCAACCAGAGCTTTGTCGCCGGCGACTCGTCGCATTGGGCGGTGCTCGACGTCGAGGTCGGCGAGCCGGGGCTGGCCGAGTACATCCCGTCGAGCGCCGGACGTGCTGTGGGTGCGCCGGCGTCGTCGCTGCAGCAGGCGGGCGCGCCGTCGCCCGTGGCTGCGAGTGCGCCCGGCGGCGCCGCGGTGGCGGCGCTGCCCAACACCGCGGGGTCGTCGGGGACGTCCGCCGCGGCATCGGCGGTGGTCGTACTCTGCGTGGTTGTCGTGCTGCTGCTGGGGGCCTCGACACGTCGTGCGCACCACGTCACGCGCATGCCCCGTCGCGGCGAGCACCGTGTTCGACGCTGAGCGCACCGCCGTCGCCACCGCCAGCCGCCGCCTCGCCGCCGAGGGTCTGGTCGCCGGCACCGCGGGCAACCTCAGCGCGCGCTGCGGCGACGGCCTCTTCGCGGTCACCCCAACCGGCGCGTCATTGGCCACCCTGGAGGCGGAGCAGGTCTGCGTTGTTGACGCCACTGCACGCGTCGTGCACGGTGAGCTGCAGCCGACGTCGGAGGTCGACCTGCACCTCGGCATCTACCAGCGCTACGACGCGGGCGCGGTCGTGCACACCCACGCGCCGATGTCCACCACGCTGGCCTGCAGCGTCGACGAGGTGCCCTGCATCCACTACCAGATGCTGAGCCTAGGCGGCGCCATCCGCGTCGCGCCGTACCACACCTTCGGCACACCAGAGCTCGCGCAGGCGGTGGCCGATGCGCTCGAGGGACGCCGCGCCGCGCTGATGGGCAACCACGGCGCCGTGACCTACGGCAACGACCTCGACGCCGCCGTCGAGGCGACGCAGCTGCTCGAATGGGCGTGCGGGGTCTACTGGCGCGCACACCTCATGGGCACGCCACGCATCCTCACCGAGGAACAGCAGCTGGCGGTGATCACTGCCGCCATCGAGCGCCGCTACGGCGCCGTGCGCGCGGTCGACGACACGGAGGGAGAGCGATGACCGGATCTGCCTTGCCCATGCGCGCAATCACCCTGGGAGCACATGTCCTCGACGTGCTCGCGCGTCCCGTCGAGGGCATCCCCGAAGGACAGGGCGGCGCGTTGCTCGACCAGATCCGTGTGGCCCCGGCCGGAACCGCCGGCGGCACCGCGGTGATCCTGGCCAAGCTCGGCGCCAGCGTGCGCAGCGCCGGCGCGGTGGGCAGCGACCCGCTCGGCGACATGCTGCTCACCCTGCTCCAGCGCAACGGCGTCGACACCGCGATGATCCGCCGTCGCGACGACGTGCAGACGTCCGCCAGCGTGCTGCCCATCCGCCCCGACGGCTCCCGTCCCGCACTGCACGTCCTTGGAGCCAACGTCACCCTCAGCGCTGCTGACTTCCCGCTCTCCGCCCTGGACGATGCAACCCATCTCCACGTCGGCGCGCCGGAACTGCTCGACCCACAGTTCGTCATCACCGTCGTGCGCGCAGCCCGCGAGCGCGGCATCACCACATCGGTCGACATGCTCGCCCCCGGCGACTTCCCCGGCATCCTCGACCTCGTCGCCCCCGCCCTCCCCTACGTCGACCACCTTCTGCCCAACGACGAACAGGTCCTCGGCTTCACCGGCACCACCGACCTCGTCGAGGGCTGCCGCAAGCTGCTCGCCACCGGCGTGGGTTGCGTCGCGGCGACATGCGGCGCCGACGGCGCCATCGTCGTGAGCGCAGACGCCGTCGAACGCGTCCCGGCGTTCGCCGTCGACGTGGTCGACACCTCCGGCTGCGGGGACGCCTTCAGCGCCGGCTACCTGCGCGCCCTCGCCCTCGGCCGCGGCCTGCGCGAGGCAGCGGTTCTGGGCTGCGCCACCGCAGCCCTCGTCGCCCAGGGCCTCGGCACCGACCACGGCGAGTACGACCTCACTGCCGTCGACCAGTTTGCAACCAGCGTTCCGGTGCGGCTCGCGGCACATCTCGGCGGCGTCAGGTAGCCCGTCCAGAGTGTCGGATGCTAGGTGTTTCCGGCCAGCACCGTCTGCACGACGTCGCGTGCGTACTCGGCCGCGTCGGCGGGCAGCCGAGCAACGCTGCCGATCACGTCGGTTCTAGTCAGTAGCGTCAGAAACGCGTACTCCAGGGCGGCGCCCGCAAGCGCGGTTGCAAGGTAGGGTGGCCTGGCCTCGGCATCGAGGCGCCCGGCGCGCTGCTCGGCCTCCAGGTAGGCGATGAGGCCGGCGTGGCCGAGGACTGGTCCCGACGGCACGGCGGCGCCGGGGGCGGGCCCGCCCTCGCGCAGCCAGTCGCGCAGCTGGTGATTGCCGAGGGTGGGGCCGACGATGGGCAGCAGCTCCGTGAGAAAGCGGATCTGCGCTTCGACGATTCCGCCGAGGTTCTCGGCGACGGTGTTCGCGCCGGCCTGGGCGAGCAGCCGGGACATCGCCTCGCGGATGCCGCTGGTCAGCTCCGCCATGGTGGCGGCGATGAGCGCGGTCTTGTGGGGAAAATGGTTGTAGATGCTGCCCTCGGACACGCCGGCGACGCGGGCGATCTCCTTGGTGGTCGTCTCGGCGAAGCCCCGCTCGCGGAGGACGTGGGCGGCGGCGAGCAGAATGCGCTGGCGCATCGGGGTTGGCGGGCTCGGTGTGGACATCGGGGCAGGGCGAGGCTAGCACGGCTTGACGTCTGAGTGAGCGCCCACCCATACTGAGTGGGCGCTCACTCAACGCAGCCCGGCCGAGGGTGTGCGTCCCTGCCTGATCGATGGAGGAATCGTCGCCGATGGCCACCAGCACCGCACCCGACCCCCGGCGCTGGCTGGCGCTCGTTGTCGCGGCGACCGCCCAGCTCATGGTCGCGCTCGACGCCACCATCGTGAACATCGCCCTGCCCTCGGCGCAGACGGCGTTGCAGGGGTCCGACGCGCAGCGGCAGTGGGTCATCACCGCCTACACGCTGGCCTTCGGCGGCCTGCTCCTCCTCGGCGGCCGGGTCGCCGACCGGCTGGGGCGCAAACGGACCTTCCTCGTCGGCCTGGCCGGCTTCGCGGTGGCCTCTGCGCTCGGCGGCGCTGCGCCCAACCTGGGGGTGCTGATCGGCGCCAGAGCGCTGCAGGGGTGTTTCGCAGCGCTGCTCACGCCGACCGCGCTGTCACTCGTCGCCGTCACCTTCACCGACCCGCGCGAGCGGGCCAAGGCCTTCGCCGTCTACGGCGGGATCGCCGGCAGCGGCGGCGCGCTGGGACTCATCCTCGGCGGTGCGCTCACCCAGTGGTTGAGCTGGCGCTGGTGCCTCTACGTCAACGTGCCCATCGCGATCGCCGCCGCCATCGGTGCATGGACGGTGGTCCCCGATGCCCGCGGCGCGCGGGTGGGACGGTTCGACATCACCGGTGCCGTCCTGGCGACCGGTGGCCTGATCGCGCTGGTGGAGGCGTGCACGCGCGCGGTCTCCGACGGTTGGGGCGCCGCGCCGGTGATCGCGCTGCTCGGCGCCGCCGCGGTGCTGTTCGCGCTCTTCGTCCTGCGCGAATCCACCGCCGCACAACCACTGCTCCCGCTGCGTATCGTGCGCGATCGCAACCGCGGTGGCGCGTACGTCGCCGTCGCCTGCGCCGTTGCTGCCATGTATGGCGTATTCCTGCTGCTGACCTACGACTTCCAGGTTGTGCTGCAGTACTCGCCGATCCGCGCCGGGCTGGCGTTCCTGCCCATGTCGATCGTCGTGCTCTTCAGCTCCGGCGCCATCGCCAGCCGCCTGCTGCCGCGCGTCCCGCCGCGACGGCTCATCGTGCCAGGCCTGCTCGTCGCCGCCGCGGGGATGCTGCTGCTCACCGGACTGCGCGTCGACAGCAGCTACGTTGCGGGCATCCTGCCGGCGGAGGTCCTGCTCGGCCTGGGCATGGGCTGCGTCTTCGTGCCCGCGTTCAACCTGGCCACCCAGGGCGTCGACCCGCGCGAAGCGGGCATCGCCTCGGCGACCGCGAACACAGCCCAGCAGGTCGGCGGTTCTGTCGGCACAGCGTTGCTCAACACGGTGGCCGCGTCGGCCGCCACGGGCGCCGCCGCGACGCACGCCGCCGAGCTGGTGCACGGCTACTCGGTGGCCACCGGTTGGGGTGCCGCCATCCTCCTCGTGGGTGCATTGCTTGCGGCGACGCTGGTCAACGCCGGAACGCCCGTCGCGCACGGCGGGCGGCCGGCACGCAGCGCTCGGACGGTGGCCACGCCGCGGCCTGAGTAGGATTGCCGTGCCGTGTCAAGGCGGGAGTTGTGGTCAAGAACATCATGACCACCGGTCAGTAACTGGCAGGCAAAACACCTTGTGTCACTGGCGAGAATCCCGTGTTATGGTCTGCGACCACGTCAACCGGTCACAGACAAGGGGGCACAGCGAGGGCGGCGTTATCGCTGGTGGACTGCGTGGGCGACGGCGGGACGTACGTTCAGCAAATCGGGGTGCTGAGGGCGTCGCTGCTGCGTGTTTCGTAGGATGTCAGGACGGCGCTCTCCGGACAAGAGAGATGAACGTTCAAGATGCGTCCACGACCCTGGGATTGAGCCCGACAGAGCTCGACGAGCTGCGTTCGCGCCTCGGCCACCGCGATGCCGCGCTCTCCACCATTTGTGATGAGCTGACGCACCAGCTGTACGCGCCGAAGGATGCGGTGCTGGACGCCTTCGCCTACGAGGCCGGCGTGGACGCGCACTTCGCGCCGCTGCTGTCCGCGGCGCTGGAGAGCGGCTCGTTCACAGAGCTCGCAGATCACGTGTGCACTCCGACGCCGGCGCGGCATGTCCACAGCCTGGTCGCCGAATTCCGCCACGACCAGCCCGCATCAAAATCCGTGGGCATCGCCCCTACTGACCGCGAGAGCGCAGTCGACGAGCGGGCGTGCGCAGACGGCGAATCGCCCGTCGACGCGCGGTCGTGGCTGCTCAGGCTTGGCGCCGAAGTGCCGTCGCCGACGCTCGGATGCACCCTGGCTGAATGCCGGCACGATCGTGTCAGTCCGCTTGACCTGTACTGCGACACGCATGATCGCTTCCTTCCAGGCCTGCGCAAGGGGGACCGCTGGACTCGGCGCATCACCACGAGTGCGGCCCTCTCCGCCACCTTCGCGGCGTTCTCCCTCACGGCGCAGACCCACCGCTGGGTGCCCATGGCCCTCCTCTACGCTTGTCTCGCAGCCGCCGTCCTGGTGCTGCCACTACGGCGGCTGCCGATGACGCGGCGCGTGGCCAAGATGGCCGTGCTCGCGGCATTCGTCATCGCCACCGGTGTACTGGCCCTTCCCTCACGATACCTGCCCGTCGTCGGAACGCTCACGGTCGCGGGAGTGGCTTTGTTCTGGTTTGCTCACGTCACGCGCGTGACGGTCACCCATGGATCGAGCGGCATCGTCGGCCGTCGCCGCCTCCGTGAGGTCCTACGCAAGGAATCGCCCGAGACCGACCTGCCCGTCGAGTGGGTGGCCGCGTCGCTCGCGACCACTCCTCTGCTGGTCGCGCTGGCGCTGACCGCGCGCAGCCATCGCGGGTGGCTCCTCGGCATCCCGAGATCCTGGGACGCCTGGCTGCTGGCACTCTCGTTCGGCGCGCTGACGGGCGGCATCGCCCTTGCCGCGGTGGTGAGCGTCTTTCAGTCAAGCTCGTCCGCACATCGCTTCGTGAAGCCGCTGCTCGGGATCCCGGCTCGGCCCCAGGCGGTGCGGAGGCAGGTGATCCTGGCCAGGAGGGACCGTGCACCGGGACTGGTCGGGTCGATCCAGGCCATCGTCGCCGAGTTTGCAGCGCGCGTGGCCATATCCACCGTCAAGGTTGCGTGCATCGTCGCCAATACCACGCTCGCCGCCATCTGGGTCGTCTTCTGCATGGCCGTTCGCGTCATCAACTACCTGCACCAGCGCCTGGTGATCTTCGCGCGCTACGTGATTGACACGCTCAAGGGCACGGGCAGGCTGCTGGCCCAGGCGGCGGCCGTCGCCGCGCGCTCCACGCTACGAACCGTGCGCATCGCCGGACTGCCCCTCGCAGCAGTGGCGGCGGCAACCGTCCTGCTGTCCCTCGCTGCCACGCGGACGGCACAGTACCTGGCAACGGGCGGCGTCGGCGACATCCTCGCCGTCGCCGGCTGCTGGGCCGCGAGCCTGGCCGTTCTCACCGTCGCGTGGTTCTGCTGGTCTGGACGAGGACTGCACGAGGTGCGCCAGTCGGCTTCCCATTCCATCCGCGTCGCGCTGCCGCAGCTCCTGGTACTGCTGACACTGGGAGGATGGGTGGTCGGCCTGCCCGGCACGCTCGGACACGGCGTGATCCACGTCGGAGCCTTCACCCTGGCGATGACGGCCATCGTCGGCGCCATCGTTGCCTTCGGGGCAATGTCACCCGAAGGCCGTCAACGCTTCGAGTTGCTGTCACGGCCCGCCTCCGACGAGACCGCCTAACCGGTCGAATTCGGCGGGAGTGACGGCGATGCAGAGGGAGCACCCGTAGTTGAAGCCCGGGACGGTGGAGCTATTTCGCACCGTCCCGGGCTAGATACGACGGCCTAGCGGAATGCCTACATACGCCGGCGGATACTGAGCACGCCGGCTACGGCAACTGCGAGGACCACAGCGACGCCGACTCCTGCCGCTGCGCTAGGCGTACCGACATCGGTTGACGACGAGCTTGTCGTCCCTCCCCCCGCTCTTGCTGTGGCCGTCGTCGTCTGCTCGGTCACGAAGGTCCGCTGCGGCGGTTGCCCCGGCATTGAGGCGGGGGCCTGCTGCGGCGTGGGTTCTGCACGCGCGCCGGTCGGGCTGACAAGGGCCCATTGCGCGAGTCCCGCGAGGAGCAGCGCGGCGACCGCGTGCGGCACATGCATCCGGCGGCCGATCACCTGTCTGGCCCAAGCCGGGGAGGCGTCGAGTGGGTTCTGAGGTTGTTCAGTCGTTCATCCTCCGCGGGCTCAGGCCGGCGGCCAGGCTCAGCCTGCGGCGCAACCTGAGCAGCGAGCAGCCGCAACTCCGCTCCATACCTGTCGGTGTTCCGGTAGACCGTCTGTGCCTGGGGCGGGGCCGCCCATATCTGGACCAGGTAGTCCTCGAACGGCTCCAAGGCTGTCCCATCCACATCGGTGTCCCTTCCCCGTGCGTGCACGCGCACCCGATAGTTTCCCGGCCCAGCCGGCGTCAGGGTGGGAAAGGTGTCGGGGATGCCGCCCCCGAGCACCGAGGCAACCTTCACACGGCCCGCTCCCGCGCGGAGGTTGATCTCCACCACGTCCTCCCACCCGGCCTCGACTGCATCGGGTGGACCCGTGCTCACCTGCACACGCAACGTGACGAGCCCGGAGTGGACACCCGTATGGACGACCGCACAGTCCTCGATGCTCTCGGCGAGCCCGTTGCTGATCGGCGGCAGCGTGCCACCCGGATGGTACCCCTCCGCCGCCAGGAGAAAGAGGTGGTGTGTGACGTGGATGACGTCACGCACGTCAGCGATGTCGCCGGGCGGAGGAGTCATGCGAGAGTGGCGCCCATTACGCCACGATCCACACCCGATACGCGTCGTTCTCGAGGATGCGGTTGCTGTTGTAGAACTGGCCCAGGATGCTGCCACCACCCGAGTTCTGCGTGGCGTCGATCATGCAGACACTGTATCCGTTGGGGCCGGTGGACTGGCTGACCAGGACGATCACGCAGTAATAGAAGGTCCGCGGACCACCGCCGCTGAAGGCCGCGCCTTGGTGGGACGACGCAAACGGGTACTCGTCGCACGACTTCGTTGGCGGCCGCGGGTACGAGCTCGGGCACGCCGTCTGCCGGTTCTGGTCCTGCAGGACCGGGTCGGTCAACCGAGTGAGCGGCGCGCCGGACGGGTACGCGCCGGGAAGCCCGGAGCCCTGAGCATCCCCGATGTGCTGCGCGAGAGCTGCGTACGGACCGCTGCGGCTGTAGACCACCGCTGTAATGTAGTCAGGGAACACGCAACCGATGGTGCTGCTCCCCGGCAGCGCGTTGTCGCAACGCACGGTCGGCTGGGTGGTGGAGATCGGATTGCTTGAGCCGCCGGATCCCGTCCAGCCCGCATTGTGGAAGGTATACGTCCACGTCGTCATCGAGGAACCGACGGCCCCGGGCGCGGTCGCTGTCGTGTTGAAGTAGGCCTCGCCGTTGTCGAAGGCCCCCGGCGTCACCGGCTGCGACGGAAACGAGGAACTGGCCACGGTGCACGCACCGCTGCAGGTGGCTGACCCGTCGACAGTCGATCCGGCGCCCAGGCCCCACTGGCTGGTCTCCTGGATCTGCAACTGGTGCGCCCACGTCTGGATGCTCGTGGATGTGTACGAGTACGTGATGAAATTGTAGGAGATCTGCCCGACGAGAGCACCGGTTCGGACGTCCGTCACGTTCACCTGCCCGCGGAACACGCCACAGGACTCTGTCCTCGTGAAGTACATAAACCCGTCGGTTCCACACCATGATGGCGCCGGCTGAATGGAAGCAGGGACGGTGACCGAGGGAAGGGCAGGCAGCACGGGAGCACCACCCGTCATGGTGCACGCCGCAGTGGTTACGCCCAGGCCTGCGAGACGCGGCAGGTCGGCCTGCAACGCTGCGCACGTATCGCTATAGATGACGCTGGCTGATCTTTGCGGTGGCGTTGATGACGTTGTCGGGCGTATCGGCAGCCGGGTCACCGACTGTGCGGTGGCCGTGGTGACCGCGTTCGTCGCAACGAGAGACACGATCAGCAGCGACAGCAACGTGGCCAGACGACGAATCCGACGAATGTTTACCGCCATCTCGATTCCTCCTCTCCAGGGTACGGCCCTCGCGGGCTCCCATCTCTTCCTCGCCGATCTGAGCGACCAGCGTGCCGCCGACTATGCGCCTGACCGCCACAGGAGTCAACGGTTGTTGTCGGTGGTGCAGTCGCTCTCCCCTCATCCCTCCCGGGCAAGAACGTATGCAGTTGACGGCGGCTTATCCGCGCGTCCCAGCCTGACCGCAAGTCAAGTCCATTGACGCGTGCCTGCGGTGGACCTGTTACCTTGGTGCGAGGCCCGGTACCACCGTGAGCGCCGGGACGGGGCGGCAGCGACGTCGGTATCGTGAGGCGGATAGTGAGTTGAGACGACCGAAGCTAGGCTCCGAGCAACCGAATGTGCGGGCGAGCGACATCCTTGTGCTTTCGGTGGTGGCTTTCGTGACGTTCCTGGCGACGGATCTGGTCATCGCTGCAGCCACACATAGCGGACTTGGAGGAGTCCGAACGTGGCTCCCCGGGATCGTCGCCGGCCTCGTCACAGCTGCTTACAGTTCGGTACGGCTTCGGCGCCCGAGAGGCAAGTAAACCCGATACGTCAGCGTCGTTCCGATGGCGCGCAGAAGCGTCCCGTGCCGATCCGAGGTCGCGTATTCAGCGCCTTGTCTCGTACCTGGTCAGGAGCACGCCGTCGGGAAACGTCCGCGTCTCCACGAGGTTCAGGTTCACCCAGTTGTCCAGGGCCGTGAAGAACGGCGTGCCGCCCCCCAGCAGGACCGGGTGGGTGACGATCGCGTACTCGTCGATCAGCCCGGCCCGCATGGCCTCTGCGGCGAGGGTGGCGCCGCCGACGTCCATGGGACCGCCATCCTCAGTCTTGAGCCGGGTGATCTCGGTGACAGCGTCGCCGGTGACCAGGCGGGCGTTCCAGTCGACCGCGCTTATCGTCGAGGAGAACACCACCTTCGGCATGTCCCGCCAGCGGCGGGCGAACTCGATCTGCGCCGGTGTGGCGCCAGGCTGCTGGTCGGCGGCCGGCCAATGGGAGCTCATCGTCTCCCAAAGCTTGCGCCCGTACAGCGCCAGGCCGGTCGCCCCCACCCGGTCGGACCACCACTGGAACAGCTCGTCGCTCGGCACGCTCCAGCCGAGGTCGTCGCCGGACGCGGCGATGTAGCCGTCCAGGCTCAGGTTCATGCCAAAGGTCAGTTTCCGCATGGCAGCCTCCCGTGAGTGGGCATTCAGCGTACGGACCAACACGGCGCGGAAAATTCATCGGTCAGACCACACCGAGGGCCCGTTGACTACCGCGCCAACCGGATGCTGCGGACGGAAGGAAACGGTCACCGCCACGCGCCGAGCGTCCAGCACAGCTGCGGAGCTTCCGCGGCGGCCCACGGCGATCGACTGACTTGCGGTCAAGTCGATGCGATGTCGAAAACCGGAGGCAGACTGGGTCAGTTGTTCGCGAGGGTGCGCGCCGCGCAGTCGTTTCTACAGCGTTGACGTGCAGAGCGGCGAAGCGCAGCATGCACCCACTGCAGTCGGACGCGCGTGAGACGCGGGGGTAGGCTGACATGGCGGACATTCGCATCGAGCTGACGGAGATCACTGCCTCCATGCCACCGCCGGCGCCGGTGCCGCCGCCACGGACCGCGGTCATCGTCATCGCCGGCCTCGGTGACAAGCCCTCCGGGTCGGGCTCGGTCGCCCTCACCGCCGGGTTGCTGCGCCACTGTTCCGACCGCTTCGCCTCGTCGGAGTGCACCAACGAGGAGTACGCCCCGCACCGTTCATGGTGTGGCGAGCCCCGGCAGGACGCGCAGACGGTCACCCGCCACACGCTCTTCGACGCCGAGCACCGCCCCGTGGCCGATGTCTACGAAGCCTGGTGGGCAGACCTCAGCCGCTTCCCCGGCGCCACCCGCTCGGCCTTCCTCGCCGCCCTCGGCATGCTGCAGCAGGCGACCACGGTGGGCCGCGCAGCGTTGCGCGGTGGCGGCGCGGTGACCGCCAACCCCGCCGACGAAGCCCACCGGCCGCGGGAGGGAACGCAGAGCTTCGGAGTTCCCGCCGCCCTGCTCGGCGTCATCGAATGGCTGGTTGCCGTGCCCATCGTCTGCATCACGGCGATCCTCCTGGCCATGCTGGGCGTGGCCGACTACGCCATGTCGAGGGACGGCGCCACGTCGACCGGGGATCGGGTCGGCCTCTGCGTTGTCAGCGCGCTGGCCATCGGCGGGCTGGCGCTGGCGGTGCGCTGGTACGCCAGCCGCCGGCTGCACGTCGTCCGGGTGGCCGTCCCGTTGGTCGTGGCGGCCTTCGGGCTGGCGATCTGGCAGACCCACGCGAGCGACGGCTTCGCCGACCGCGGCATCGCCGACGCCATCTTCGCCATTGCCGTCTACCCGCTTCGCGTCGCCTGGATGGCGGTGGCGGCGCTGGCCCTGGTCGCGCTGGCGTGGGCGTCCGTCCAGCGGCGCCTCGAGAAGTCAGAAACCTACGGATGGCGGCGCATTGGCACCGCGTCGGTGAGCATGTTCGGGCCCTTCGGCCTGGCCATCCTCGGCGCACTCGCGTTCGCGGCCGCGGCGGCCGCAGTGCAGAAGCCGGCCTCGCTGGCCATGGCTCCCCCGCGTGCCCTGCCCTGGTGCCTCGATCGGTTGACCTCGTGGCGTCCGGTTGGTTGCGGTGGCAGCGTCCACAACGCGTTCGACTGGGGCACCGCGCTCTTCGAGACCGCGGTGATCCCGATGATGTACGTCGCCGGAGCAGTGGTCCTCACCGTGCTGGGCACCGCCGCCTTCCTGGCCATCACCTCGGTGCGCCGGCACGAGCATCCCTGGCGAATCACCCAGCTGCGCCGCATCACCAAGGTGGCGCCGCTCGCCGTCGCCTGGGCCCTGGCACCGGCAGTCGCGGTGGTCCTGCTCACGTACGTGCCGGGCGGCGACCACATCTTGGTATGGCAGCAGGGCTCGCCGCACGACATCGGCAGTCCTGCCGCACTGCTCGCCGCCGCCGCCGGCTGGGTGATCGGCGGCCTGCTGACCGCCTCCCGGCTGATGAAGCTCAACCTCAGCGCCCTGCGCGGCAAGGGCACGATCAGCAACACCATGCGAGTCCCCCTCGACCTCGCCTATGACATCGCCACCTACCTCCGGGAGCCCAACCCCCACCACGCGAACGCCGTGCAGCCGCCCGGCGCCAGCGCCGCCCCCAATCCACGCGACGTGGTGCCGCGGCAGCGCATCGTCGGTCGCCTCGCCGCCCTGCTCGCCCACATCAAGAGGACGCGGCATTACGACAGCTGCCTGATCGTGTCGCACAGCCAGGGCACGGTGATCGCCACCGCACTGCTCGCGGAGCCGCGCGGCACGCTCTCCATCCCGGGCGACCACGTCGCGCTCGTCACCATGGGCAGCCCGCTGCGCCACATCTACGCGGAGCGGCTGCCCGAGCAGTTCTGCTGGGTGCGCAACCTGGCCGAGGAGCCGCAGGAGTTCGTCAAGTCACTTGACGGCCCGTGGATCAACCTCGGCGCGGACGACGACCTGGTCGGCCGCACGGTGTTCTCCCAAGAACGGGAGGGCTCGCTGCCCTACGGCGAGGTACCCAACAAGGGTGAGGCGCAGGGACTCTTCGACTGGATGGTCGGCCCGGGCGATCACGGGTCCTACTGGGACTCCCGCGAGGTGATGCGTATCATCGCCGAGCTCATCCCGGAGACCATCCCCACCGGCAACGTCAGCGGGCATCCGCCTGCATCGGTGCACCACCACCCCCACGTGCTGCCACGGCTGCGCAAGCCGTGGATGCGTGGCGCCTCTGGCGCCTATCCCCACTGACCGGACGGTCAGCAGCGGGCCGATACAGCCGGCTTGTTTCCGGAGGTGACCACCCTCGTCGGTTGCCACTCACGCAGTGAGTGGTCTTGCGCTTGGAACTGAGCAGCTTCCCGCGCCGATTGCTCCGCGGCCCTCAAGTAAGGGGGCGATCCCGGTGAGGGCACATGGTACCAGCAGGAGCAACCTACTACAGCAACGGCAAGCACGCTGGGACGTCGACCGGATCGATCGCGCAGACGATTGACGACCGCGAGGGCAGCCCCGGCAGCCCTGCCAAAGACGTGGGGCAGTCAAAGCCCAATCCTGACGGACCGCACCTGCAGGGCATGGTGGTGACCGACGAGTGGAAGTACAACGAGGCGGTCATTGCCAACGTCAACGCCGGTGATCTCGCATACTGGAACGGCCCCGACAAGAAGCCACACGCCTACGGGCACATGATTACCCTGTACGGGTATGACAGCGAGGGCGGGGGCCACATCTACCTTGCAGACACCTACGACACGACGAGAACTGCCGGCACAGGTGCTTAGAACTACAATCCGTATGGCCGCCAGAAGGTTCTCTCGAGTGTCCTCGCGACCGCGGTCGGTGACTCGATCAACCACAACGTCGTCTGGTGACGTAGGGACTAGGAAAGATGGCCGGTCGGCACAGGGCGGCAAGCAGCCTTGCGGCAGCAGCGCTTCTCACGCTTTCGGCGTGCGGATCAACGCCCCCCCGCTCGTGTTAGTCCGACACCAGTATCCGTGGAGTCGCCCACCATCGTCGGGCGGCTCCACGTCCATCCCCTGACTACGGTCACGCGAACCGAGCACTTGCAATCACTGTCTGCGTGGGGCGGGCGCTTCATCGCCTGGACGGAGGGACCGAGCAACGCGCCGGCGATCATTCTCTACGATCGGACGAACGGTCAAACCCGGACCCTCCTTCACGGCTCGACAGCCTCGGTCAACTTCTTCGCTGTGCGTGGCGAAGGCAACATGGTCGTCGCCCTCGAGGAGCCGTCGATGCCGGACGACTCTCGCCCCAACACCACTTGGCGGATCATTGCTGTCGACGTGTCGACGGGAAACGTGACCGTCGTGCGAAAGTCACCACGGCCGACACCAGGGCTGATCGTTCCGCCTCCCGAGTTCGACGGCCGCTGGATAGTGTGGGAAGAGCCCCAGGGCGACACCGTCGAAACCACCAACCTGATGTCATTCGATACGCAGAGCGGTCACACGTTCACGCTTGCGACAAAAGTGCCGTACGCTGGCCCCAGCGTTCTCGACGGCGTCATGTACTACCGCCAGCAGCGGCCGGACTCGACCGACATGTTTCGTGTTCCCGTCGATGGCTCGGCGCCTGCCGTGCAGGTGACGCACACCGGCGTCGTCGGCGGACTCGTCGCTCGTAATGGCGGTCTGGCCTGGAACCAGCCGCCCACGGGTAATGCATCCTCGGTCTGGTACATGCCGGCCGGAGCCACCACTCCTCTTGAGATCGCATCGCAAGGCGACGAGGCGTTCCCCGGACGTGGTTTTGTCGTCTACGCGGTGCCGCCCGATTACGGGCAGGTTCTGGCCGCGCCAGTTGCGCGCGCCCGGGCAGTCCACTCGTCATCGGTGACAATGTCCCTGACCAACTTGCACGATGGTCCGTCGACGGCGACGTTGTCGTTTGGGCGGAACGCCACGCCTCGGGACCCTCCCCGTCAACTCTGATCCACGTTGTCCAGGTTGGAACGTAATGTGAGCAGCGTACCGTGCACCGTGGGGTGCCGGACCCGATTCCCGCCGACGCCGGCCTAATCAGGGTTCCCGTTCGCGTCCAGGGGCTGAGTGTCGCCCATGTCAGTCAACCGCATCCGGGAGAACACCCCGATGGTGTCTAAGGCGTGCCCCACGACGTCGACGGCGGCGGGTCGCGCTTGGCGGTAGCGGATGACCCGAAGGCGCAGCGCTTGGTCGAGCGGATTCACACCGTGGAGCATCCTATGCGGCGCCTCCGCGACGGAGCCTGCGGCCGAACGGGACGGTGAGCTCCTGGCCGGGTTGCGTCGACGTGCTGCGTGATGGTGCGCGCTTCTCTTCGGGAGTGATCGGCGACGACGTCGCATTCACCATCGGGCACTCCATGCTCGACTCCGACGGCGAGGAGCATCGGCGCCTGCGCGATCCGTCCGAAGATGGTTCAGCCGATACGTGGGGCCGCCCGCGTCGAGAGCATCGCCCACCGCGCCGCGCGGCGCCAGCTGGCAGCGCTTCCTCGCGAAGGTACGGTCGATCTCGTGCACTCGTACACCAAGCCTCTCCCCGTGCTGGTCATGGGCACGATCCTGGGAATCGCCGATACGGACCTGGAGACGGCGTCGCGCCTGCATCGCGAGGTCGACGGGGCGACGCTGCAGCCCGACCTCGGACACCGCGCCCGGCAGGACCTGATCGCGTTCTACGCCGGCGCGCTGCAGGCGCGGGTACAGCATCCGCGCGACGACGTGCTCTCACTCATCGCCGGATGCTTCGGGGCCGACACCGACGCGGCTGTGCCCCTCTCCGTCGCCCATGCCAGGCTGTTCTAGGACGCCGGCGCCGAGACGACGTACCGGGGGACGACCTCGTTGGTCGCTGCCCTTCTCGCCGCCGGCGCGCCGGGGCGGTGATTCGTATGCCGGCATGGAGGCCCGCGCCACGGCGGCGCTGACGGTCGATCCGCCGGTGCGGCTGGTGCGGCGGCGCTGCACAAGCTCCGCGGCGGTCGGTGAGCGGATCACGCTGCACCCGGGCGACGTGGTGACTCCGCTGCTCGCGCGGGCAAATCGCGATCCGGTACGGCCCGCCGGACGCCACATGGCTTTCGGCTGGGGACCGCACATGTGTCTGGGCATGCACATGGGGCTGGCGGAGATGTGCGTCGGCGCGCGGGAACTGTTTGCAGCGTACCCGGGACTGGTGGTGGAGCTGTTGTCGGTGGCGTCACCGGGCGATACGCTGTTCCGCGTGGTTCCCGGGATTCTCGTCAAGCTGTCGTCGTGATCATCTCCAGCGGCCAGCAGCTGCCCTTGGCGGAAGGACTGCTCTTCTCCGAGGCCGGTTTCGACGACGGGCCTGCGCTGGAGGAGCTGTACGCGGAGGCGCAGGCGGCCATCGAGGAGCTGACGGGCGCGCCGCTGCTGGCGGCGGACGTGCAGAGCCTGTACATCTCGGTGCCGCCCGGTCGCTCCCACAACAACAAGGCGCTGCTGATTGCCCGCGGCGCGGATGGCGAGACGGAGATCGTGGCTCTCGCCGACGTGAACCGCGACCATCCCCTGCCGGGCACCTGGTGGATCGGTTTCATGATGGTACGACCCCGCCTGCAGCGTCGCGGCGTGGGCAGGCGGGTGCTGGCGGCGGTCGTCGACTGGGCCGCGGCCCACGAGGCCAGCGGCGTCGCGCTGGAGTGCCCCGCGCGCGCCGGGCCACCTCCACGCGTTCTTCGTCGCCGCAGGCTTCCACTCGGACAGCGAGACGGAAGACGGCTGGATCATGACCCGCGACGCAGCGGGACAAGGTGTCTAGCCCTCGGCGGGAAGCGTGCGCGCGAAAATGCGGTGCCGCGCTCGACCCAACGCGGCAGCTGCGGACGCGTGCGAACCTCCGCGGAGTTGACGCGCGGCCATGCCCCCATATCGCGCCGGCGCACCACCATGGGACGCGCGCGGTCGAGGCCACGAGTTGGTCCGCCTCCGCGGGATCGACGCGCACCATCAGGCCGCCCTGCCGGCGGGCGGTGACGGCCATCTTGCTCTTCTTCGGCACGCCAGAGTTCGAACAACGACGTGTGACGGGGGTCTCGCGCGGAAGAGCCCAACGGCAGGGAGCGGTGACAGTCGCCTACCGGCTGGCTGTCTGAAGACTCGGTGCGCAGGGGCGGCGCAAGGTACATCAGCCGGCCGCCGGCGACGTCGGTCTCAGCGCCGGGGACGGCCTCGGCCGCTATCCCGTCTGGCTCAGGACCAGGGCCCAGCGCGCCCAGCGAGCACACGCCACTGGAGGAGGCCGACGTCCGACCACTGGCACTCCACGGAGACGTGCTCGGGTGGACCGACCCCCAGGTCGCCGTTGTCTGCGCCGATGAGGTCCGCGGCGTCGTTGCGTCGGCAGGCACCCCTCTCGTCAGTCGAATCGTCGCCCTCGACTTCGCCGGCTACCAGAACGCGGAGATCGGGCTTCGGCTCGGTCTTGGCCCACGGGCGGTCGAGGGCCACCTTTACCGTTTTGAACCGAGGCGCGCCGGCTCCGGGCCGCTGCTGCCTCGTAGGGTCAGCGCCTCGGGAGCGAGCCGCAACGACTTGCACGCGGCGTGGCGCCATCCGCTAGGCTTCCGCGGGCGCCTCTGGCCCCCAGGGTGCATCTCGATCATGTAGGGGACGGCGGCGGGTCCAGCCGCGCGCCGGTGCAGTCGTCGCAGGAGTGCAAGATGCCGTGGCCACCGGACCCGTCGGAGATGTACCTGCCAGCGTCCGCCGCTCGGCCGGTCTTCCAGGGCGATGTCTTCCACGACGTCCCCTTCACCCAGGCCCGCGCGGGTAACAGGGCGCCTGACGGCGACCCGTCGGTCGTGATCAAGCGTCGGACCGT
The DNA here is from genome assembly GCA_035995545.1 of Candidatus Dormiibacterota bacterium. Classification (GTDB taxonomy): domain Bacteria; phylum Chloroflexota; class Dormibacteria; order Aeolococcales; family Aeolococcaceae; genus DASRDZ01. The sequence continues at coordinate 383,170 of DASYKI010000016.1, read as the reverse complement.
TGCGGTGACGACTTACCCGTGCGAGATGTACGACCCCGATGGGACCATGGGCCGCGCACAGGCCGTCGCAGCAGTACGGAGCGCCGAGGGGATCACCATCCCGCCCAACTGGGACGGCGGCTGGACCTACGGCCCGCTCCCCGATCTCTACGGCGACGGTCAGTTGTACGTCGTCGACTTCCGAGCGGTGGCGAACATTGACCGCAGCTACCTCGTTCGAAGCAAGCGCGTGCGCAGTCTGAGCGAGTACGGCTGGGCCATCTTCCGACAGCGCCGTGCGCTCCACGAGACTCGCGCCGCGATCCACCTTGAGGACTTGCTGCAGGTCGGAACCCCGACCTGGCAGGAGATCACGCTGTGGCAGCGCTGGACTGAGAGCGGGAGGCCCGAGGGGGACTTCCAAGCCTGGCTGTCGACAGCGTCGCCCAACCTTGGCGGGCTTTCACGTCGGCGTGCCCTGGAGAGGGGCATGTCCCACCAGGTGGGCAGTGAGCTCGACTAGATGTCGTCCCAATCAAGTGGGTCCGAAGGGGCGGGATCCTCGCCAACCGGAACGACAGCTCCCCGAGCAAGGACCGCATGACGGTCAGTCCCCTCGCCTCGGATGTCTGCACCATGGTGGTCGACGCGTCGGTAGACAAGGCTATTGCCAACTTGGGTGACCACGTACCCGTCGCCTGGCTCGATGCCAGCGAGACGGGCTACCTCAGCGGGAATGGCAAGCGTCTTCGAGTTACCGTTCCGGGCAACGCGAACGAGTTGTCCACTTCCAGTACCGGGTAGCTGAGCCACCGACATGACGCCTCCTCCGGTTTTGCGAACACCTGTACGCGGTCCGTGCGGCTGTACGTACCTTGGCTTACCGTACGGACATACTAACTGGCTCCTAGGCCGGTTGGCTAGTGTGCCTGCCTCGTTACAAGCGTGCCCAGCGCCGGGCGGCCGCGCTCACTGCTGACGCGAGGTGCGGAGACGGCCAGAGCGGGATCACCGTAGCGGCCCCCGGACCAGGCGCCCCGAGGCGCGATCGACTCGAGCAACTCCATGTCGGGCAGACCTATCTTAAGCACCGGCTCGACTAGAACCGTTGGTCGCGTACCGCATTCGGAGCGCAGCAGGATACGTGGACACCCGCTGCAGAGTCAAGCCCGCCCAGGGGCCCGTGGCGTATCGGTTGGCGCTCTGCACGCGCGGGCCGAAAGGCGAAAGCTCCCCTGTCGTCGACCGTCTTGCATGGTCACCAAATGTGGCGCCAGCTGAGCACTACCTGAGGTGTCCATCGTTGCGACGCCCACCTCGTCCACTCGCGCCTGGTCGCTGATTCCGTCCCGGCCGCCTCCGGCCCGTGACGGTCGACGCGCTCATGCGTCCTATCACAACCCCTTCCCGTCCCAAACCTGGACGGACGCTTCCCAACTTGAACGCGTCCATGACCGCGAGGTTCGCCTGAACTGAGGAGTCATCTCGCACAACGAGCTCGCAGCGCTCGAGAAACGTGAGGTCTCGGCTAAGGGTTTTCGACGTGACATCCTTGTAGAGCACGGCCAATGGATGCCCGCCTTCTCGAAGGAGCTTCAGAGGAACGGGATCGCGGCCCATCTCCAGGACGAACAGGAGCTGTCGCTCTCCTCCCTTCGTCCCAATGCGGCCGTACCTCGTCAATTGCTCACGCGCATAGTCTCGAAAGGCTATGACGCTCATCTCGTCCACAATCTCGCGTCTCACATCCTCCAGTTCCTCTAGGAGCCCTGTAACAGCGAACGCGAGAAAGGACATGAGACTTCCCCGTGAACGAAAGCGGACATTGTCAAGCCGCTCCGTGTACTCACTACGGTTGCGATAATAGAAGTTTGATAAGGAGTAGAATCCGCAAGCATTAATATGAGCTTGATACAGCAGGTAGCTCTCGACAGCTCGGGCGGTACGTCCGTTCCCGTCACCGAAAGGGTGGATGCTGATCAGGTAGAAATGGGCCGCCGTCGCTCGGACGACTGCCGGCCAACCTTGCGTAACTGGGTCATTTAGCCAGTCGATGAACCGGGCCATAAGCGCCCGGACGTCTTGCCCGGTCCTCGGCGGCACGTAACCGCCGACCGCCACGGCGTGCGACCGATAGCGACCTGGTTCGTTGTGAGGATACGGGATATCACGCGTCAGAAGCTGATGAATGAGACAAACGAAGTGCTCAGTCACAGATAGTCCAGGGCGCGTAGCCGAGGTCTCTTCAATAAGGTCCATGGCTGCCTTGGCGTTGCGGACCTCCTGCACTTCGCGCGCCCGGGACCGGTGGATCGGTGCGGGCTCGTCCGGATGATCGATGACGGCGCGCACTTCATCCTCCGTCAGGTCGGATCCCTCTATGGCAGTCGTGCCGCGGATCGCTCTGAGGATGTTCAGCGTGTCAAGCCGTTCCCGGATGTACGGAGGAATCGGCAGTCCGCGAATGACCTCTGCCGTGGCCTCCGCTCTAGCGACCTTTCGGATCAGGTCGGCGTCCCGCAGATCGACACGGAGATCGAAACGCACCTCCCAGGTCGGCATGCCAGTCTCCTCGCCGGTATGGGCATAACCTTGTCCACCGGGATGTCCACTGAATGTCCACTATTCTCCGCTTCAATCTGGCCTGCTGTCAACGCTTTTCCACAGCTTCACGGACTTGATGTCCAACACAGCGTCCATTGACTCGGCCAGAACCGTGGCGTTACCCTGGCCTCCCGCACCACCAAGCGACCGCCCGAGGACCGTCCATGCCTGACCACAAGATCCATCTTGACGTCCGCTCCACCGCCGGCTCGTGGCAGCACCCATTCGATCGCAGCGAGACAGCCCAAACCGTGCTCAACGAGGGGATTCGGCACTTCCATCTCCAGGGGCCGGGCGGCTACATCCTCACCGCCCAGGATGGCACCGACCTGCCCCTCAGCAAATCTCTCGCGGAGCTGCCCCTCTCGGACGGAAGCGTAGTCCTCATCAAGGCTGCTCAGCCTCAGGACGGCTGGCTTGCACCCCGCTGACGTCGCCGACTTTGTCGCCGAGCAAGTCGAAGAACTTCGCCGAACCCTCGCGGGGCGCCCGGACCTCAACGTCCACGACACGTCTCTGGACAACGACGTCCAGCTCCACATCACGTTCACCAGGCACGAGCGCCACATCATCCAGCAGGGACTCCCGGCGGGCTTCGCCGTCGCCGGCGAGGCCGTGGGTCTCACGCCCCAGTCCGGTGTCGAGCTCCAACACATCTGGCGCGTCCCCGATCTCAGCACCCCACCGACCAACCGAACCCTGATCCTTCACTTGGACTGCACCAACTTTGACGGCCAGCCCCCCACCGGCAATCTGCTCCGCGACGATGGCTCACAGCTCCCTGCGCAGGAGTGGCCCAATGGAGGTAACGGCGACGGCATCATCACTGGCCACGGCGGGTACGACCGTCCAGTCTTCTGCCGCCCCGGGCTACGCGAGTACCACCAGCACGTTCAACATCAGGACGACTCGTGGGACTTGCACCGCGAGGCGACGTCCATTGAGAAGGTCGCCATCGGGCTCCTCAACGACCTGCGCTACCGATGGCTGGGTAAGCAGTGAGCATCGTCCCGTCGCGTGGCCGCTACGAGGTCCCGAGCTCGGTCCTTGGTGACACGTGGCACATGCTCGCTGCTCCAGGCCGCGAAGGTTGGGAAGCGTCGGCACTGTGGATCGGCTTGCCAGCCAACGACAGCAGCACTCGTATCGTCGCCGCCTGGCAACCTGAGCAGATCGCGTACAAGACGCTTCACGGCGCCGCCGTCGAGGTCACGCAGGAGGCGCTGACTGACCTCATCCTTGCGCTTACTCCAGGCCACTTCGTCGCCGTCCGGCTTCACACGCACCCCTCGGAGGCGTACCACTCCGAAGTTGATGACAACAACATGATCATCGGCCACGCGGGTGCCATCTCCATCGTCGTCCCAAACTTCGCGAGCGACCCGCTCGAGCTCGCGCGATGCAGCGTCAACGAACTCCTTCCACCAGGCGGTTGGGCCGAGCTTACGACCGCCGAGGTCGCCCAACGGTTTCGCATCGTATGACCGGCGATGATCCCCGTATCCGACTGATCTCCGGCGGCAGCGAGCACGCCGAAGCGATACTGGCGGCGCTCGACAACTCGACAATCCGCATCACCATCTCCGGCGATCAGCCTGCCCTCGGGCACCAGCTCGTCGCTATCGCTCTGGTCGACCTCCTCTCCCGCCTCTTCCCGCGACTCGATATCGACGTTGCGCTCACCGCTACCACGGCCACTGCGCTTCCACTCGAACCCAAGTCGCTGATCGAGCACCTGCGCGACGTCCGCCGTTATGGCGGCCTGCTCCCCGTCGATCCTGATACACCCGCCTTCATCATCGCCGTCGGCCCCGGGGAAACATGTGCCGACCTCTACGTCGATGGAAACGGGTGGCAGAGCTACATTGGCACCCAGCCATCTCAGCTGACACAGACGTCTTCCAAAGTTCCGTTCGGGCCGCTCGTCGCCGCGTGCCTGGCAGCCGCTCACGCATTCGACCTAGTACTTGGTCCGTTCCGTACGCCCCGCGAGATTCCCCTGTCCGTGTACTCGTCCCTCCTTGGCTTCACCACATCCCCTGCACCTCTCGCTGACGCCGATGTCAAGCCAGAGGCTACTGTCGATCTGCTCCTCGTCGGTGCCGGCTCGATCGGCGGTGCCGCCATCCTCGCGCTGCGGTATCTGCCAACGCTCAGCGGCAACGTTGTCATCGTGGACCCGGAGCACCTTGAGCCCCCGAACACTGTCAAGGCGATTCTTGCCCAACATCATGACGCTGCGACAGGCGCCAACAAGGTTGACGTGGCGAAGCGCGCGCTCGCTCACTTCGATGGGCTCGTTGTCCAGACGTTGCCAGTTCGCATCGATGCCTACTACGCCTCTCTGGACCGCACCGCCGTGTTTCCGACAGTTCTCTGCGCCGTCGACTCCGCCGAATCGCGACGAGACATCCAAGACTGCCTCCCGCTCGAGGTCATCAACGCGGCCTGCCATCCTGAGGAAATCAGCATCTCTCACCACATCACGGACGATGGACCGTGCGTATGCTGCCTCCATATGGCCGACGTCCTCAACAGCGAGCAGAAGCGCACTCGGATCATCGCGCGCGACACGGGCTTCGATGAGCGTGAGGTCATCGTCATGCTCAACACTCGGCAGCAGCTCTCTCCTGAACACCTGCGTAAAATCGAGCACCACTGCATGATGCAAGAGCACGCCCTCGACCAGTACGAAGGCCGCACCCTCTACGACCTTTGGCACGGGAAGCTGCTGTACGCTGAGGCGCTGATCCACCTCGACGGGGGCGACACTCAGGTCACCGTGGCGACCCCATTCGTCACCGCACTCGCGGGGTTCATGCTGGCCGCTGAGGCGGTCAAGCCCACGACAATCGACCCGCACCTTCAACTCGGTCCCCATAGCCGCGCAAGCCGCTACGTCGAGAACCCCTTCGCCAGTCCCGAATACGCACAGTTGGACTCGCCTCCGCGCTGGAACACGCCAGCCTGTCTTTGCCGTTCGCCACGGCGCATCCACCTGATGCGGGACCGCTACGGTCTGGAAGGGTCCGTTAGCGCATGACCCGCCCCGTGGTTGCCCAACCTCGGGAGCTGCCGGGAGTGCTTCCAGCCGATCGTGAGTGCGGCTCGGCGATGAACCCTGGCGCGAGTCTGAGAGCGACGCGTCGCATCCCGTTGCACCGGCTGGGGGGCGCGATCCGCGACGAACTGTGGCAGTGCGTCGACGGCGGTTTCGAAGCGGCAGTACGGGAAGGGCTCGGAGACGCGATCACCAAGGCACCCGACCCGCAGCGCGCCATCGACGCTGCGATCCGCCGTCTCGATGACGAGTTGCAGCGGGCGAAGCGCCTCTACGAGTCCCGTGGGGACACGGGGGAGACGTTTCTTCCAGCGGGCTGACATCCTTGCGGAGCAGGACAGCCTCCGCGGGCACGCGGCAGCTCCCGACGCCGAAACCGACATCGACCAGTGCCGCCGCCAGGTGGTCGACCTGCTGCAGGCTTGGGATGCTGCCGACCCGACCAGCGGACACGGCTGATCGCCAGCATCTCCGATCACATCGAGGCCGCTGCGGACGCGGACAACGGCCTGCAGTTGAACGGCGTCCCGAACCGGGGGTGGCGGCCGTTCTTTGCCCACGTGGTAGATCAGCGGGAGACGGGACTCGAACCCGCGACAACCTGCTTGGGAAGCAGGGACTCTACCAACTGAGCTACTCCCGCTCGCTGGGCGGTCCCGAGTGTACAACACACCCCCGGCACGCCCCGGTGCTACCGTCCCGGGCATGATCACCGCCTTCCTGATGCTCGTCTGCGAGCCGGCGCGGATCCACGAGGTGGGCACGGCGCTGGCCGACGCGGAGGGGGTGGCCGAGGTCTACACGACCACCGGCGATGTCGACTTCGTGGCAGTTGTGCGGGTGCCAGACCTCGACGCGCTGGCCACCCTGGTCACCGAGCGGCTCTCGACCCTGCCCGGCATCGTGCGCACCACCACCCACCTGGCCATGCGGTCCTACGGCAAGGGCGAGATCGCCGCCGCATATGACATCGGGCTTGACTGACCCCGTCGCGTCCCCACCCGCCGCGGCGCCGACCACCGCGCAACAGCCCGCCCTGGAGACTCGCGGCGTCCGCCGCAGCCTGCCGCTGGGCGACCAGCGCATCGAGATCCTGCGCGGCATCGACCTGGCCATCCTGCCCGGCGAATCGGTGGCGCTGATGGGTCCCAGCGGCAGCGGCAAGTCGACGCTGCTCGGGGTGCTCGCGGGGCTCGACCGACCGACCGACGGACGCGTGCTCGTCGACGGCATCGACATCACCGACATGCCGGAGAGCCAGCTCGCCGTGGTGCGCAACGCGAAGATCGGCATGGTGTTCCAGGCGTTCAACCTCATCCCCACACTGACCGCGCAGGAGAACGTCGAGGTGCCGCTGTACGTCGGCACGCACACAGGTTCGGCGGCAACCCGCGCACGCGAGATGCTCAACCTCGTCGGCTTGTCCCACCGCACCGGGCACAAGCCCAACCAGCTCAGCGGCGGTGAGCAGCAGCGCGTCGCCATCGCGCGGGCGCTGGCCACCGATCCCGCCATCGTCATCGCCGACGAGCCCACCGGCAACCTCGACGCGCACACCGGCGAGGTGATCCTCGAGCTCCTCGCCGACCTGCGGCAGCGCCTGCACACGACGTTCCTGATCGCGACGCACGACCCGCGCGTCGCAGGCCGCGCGGAGCGCACCATCACCATCGTCGACGGGCTGCTGCAGGCCGACTGAGCACACCTCCAGAGCAAGATGACCGGACGCAGCAGGCTCTACTTCTCCTACGCGGTCCGCTCGCTGCGTCGCGGCGGACAGCGCAGCGTCCTGGCCATCTTCTGCGTCGCCGTCGGCGTCATGGCGGTTGTCGCGCTGCGACTCGCCGGCGACATGGTCACCCTCTCATTGACCAGCAACGTGCGCGAGGTCAACGGCGGTGACATCTCCATGCAGTCCACGTCGCTGCCGCTCGCCCAGCAGGATCTACAGCCGCTCGACCAGCTCAAGCAGCAGGGCAGGATCAGCGACTGGATCGGCCTCGGCGTCTCCGGCACCGCCACCGTGCGCAAACAGGGCGGCCACTCCGTCACGGTGCCGCTCTACGTCATCGACGATCCCAGCCGCTTCCCGCTCGTCGGCAGCGGCACGCTCGACCAGCCGTCCAACACCACCTACGGCGACCGCCTCAAGACCGGCACGCTGGTCGTCTCGACATTCGTCGCCGACGAGGGCGCCCTCAAGCCGGGCGACACCGCCCACGTCACCATCGCCGGCGGCGAAGGCACCGACGTCACGGTCGGGGGTATCGCGCGCAACCAGCGCTTCGCGGGACAGATCGCCGTCGGCTACATCACCCGCGCCACGTACAACGCCATCGTCCCCAACACTCCCGCGCGCTACGGGCTCATCGAGGTCACCACGCCCACCCCGGACCAGGTGCCCGCGCTGGCCGACACGCTGCGCAGCGACTTCCCCGCCGCCACGGTCATCACCGTTCAGGACGCGCTCGACCAGAACATCCAGGCCTCCACCGACACCAGCCGGTTCCTGCAGATCGTCGGCCTGCTGGCGCTGCTCATCGGCGGTGTCGGCATCGTCAACACCATGCAGGTGATGCTCAGCCGGCGTCGCGTCGAGATCGCCATGCTGAAAACCACGGGCTACCGCAGGCGCGACCTCTATGGCCTCTTCGCCGTCGAAGCCGGCATGATCGGGCTCGCCGGAGGCGTGCTCGGCACCGCGGTGGGCACCGGGCTCAGCGCAGGCGTGCGCGTCCTCGTCGAGAGGCTCTTCAACGTCCCCATAACCTTCCACGTGTCCGCGGGCACCATCGCGACGGGGGTGCTCGTGGGGTTGGTCACCTCGCTCATCTTCGGGCTGCTGCCCATCGTGCGCGCCGCCGCGGTGCGGCCCGTCGTCGTCCTGCGCGACATGGGCGAAGGTGCCACCGTGGGATCGCGCGCGCAGACGGTGGGCCTGTACCTGCTGCTCATCGTGCTCTTCACCGCGCTCAGCGCCGGGCTGCTCGACAGCATCGGCCTGGCCATCGCCAGCGTCGTTGGCACACTGATCGTCATCCTGCTGCTGGCCGGCATCTTCGCGGGGATCATCACCCTGATCGGACGCATCCCCGTGCCCGAGCGGGCAACGCCGCTGCAGTGGGCGGCGGCAGCGGCGATCACCGCGCTGGCACTGCTGGTCACCACCGTGCAGCGCGCCATCGGTGTCTGCCTGATCATCGTCGCCGTCGCCTACGTCGCCAGCGTCGCGCTGCCCCGCAACCGCCGCACCGCGGTGAAGCTGGCGCTGCGCTCACTCGGTCGCGCGCGCGGCCGCACGACGGCGACACTGGTGGCGCTGTTCGCCGGCGTGTTCACCATCGGCCTCATCCTGGTGCTGGGACAGAACATCACCAGCAAGATCGAGACCGGCATCTCGCGCGCCACCACCTTCAACGTGTTCGCCATCGCGTCGGCGCAGGACGCATCCCGCGCCAAGCAGGTGACGCAGGGGCTGCAGGGCGTGCAGGAACGCCGCATCACACTGGACACCAGCACCACGCCCGTGCAGGTCAACCAGCAACCGCTGGCCCAGGTCCTGCCGGCGCCGACGCCAAGGCCCACGGCCCCACCCGGTGCACCGCCAACCGCGGCACCCGCACCCTCGGGCAATCCCGAGCGCAACGAGGTGCGTCTCGGCGCCCTCAACGGCGTCGAGGGCTACGACCTGCGCGGCGGCCAGCTCCCCGACACCACCGCCAACCGCGGCCGCGTCCTCACCGCCGCCGACGCGGGCACCACCAACGTCATCGTCCGCAGCGACCTGCACAACGGCGTGCTCCATCTCGAGGTCGGCGACACCGTCACCCTGCAGCAGGCGCAGACAGGACGGCCGGTGACCGTCACCATCGTGGGCTTCTACTCGTCGATCGCGCGCACCAGCACCGGGCTGGTGTTCCGCGCCTTCTACCGCCCCATCGTCGGCGACGTGTCGCTGATCAACCAGCTCGGCACCGACCAGGCGCAGACCGTGATCGGCATGAAGCTCGACCCGCAGCAGAGCCATCCCGCCCTGACCACGCTGGAGAACGCCCTGCCCGACGCCACCATCATCAACCTCGCCGACTTCGGCGCCATCGTGGACCAGATCGTCAGCAACCTGGTCAACCTGCTGGTGGCGCTGGCCAGCCTGGCGCTCTTCGCCGGGATCATCATCATCGCCAACGCGGTTGCACTCGCGATGCTCGAGCGCAGGCGGGAGATCGGCATCCTCAAGGCGGTGGGGCACACAAGCACCTCGGTGCTCGCCCAGGTTCTGGTCGAGAACGGCACCATCGGTGCCATCGCCGGCATCACCGGCATGCTGCTCGTCACCGCGGCCACCGCGCTGCTCGGTGTCTACGTGCTGCAGACCGACCTCAGCGTCGGAGGTCCCATCGTGGCGGCGGTCGCCGTCGGCGTCACCCTGCTGACCACGATCACCGCGCTGCTCGTCGCCTGGGCCCCGACGCGCGCGCGGCCGCTCGACGTCCTGCGCTACGAATAGACCCGCCGAGGCAGGCTGAAGCGCGAATCAGGGCCGGTCGACCACCGATGACGTGGCGATGCGCACCCCGTCCACCTCCTGCGCCGCGCGCACCTTCTCGGCGTACTCGGCGAGCAGCCTGCGCCCCTGCTCCGCATCCTCGACGCTGACCACGATGTGGTAGTAGGGCGTGTCCGGGTCCGGCTGCACCAGCACCCAGCCGCCATCGACCAGGACCTTGATGCCGTCGGCAAGGTCCAGCAATGCATCGCCGTGCTGCTCCAGCAGGACGCGCATCACCCGCCCCTTCGCCTCCCACGGGCAGAACTCGGTGCGCGTCAGGTACACGCCGTGCGGCAGCGAGCGGCGCACGTCGGAGAGGGGGCGCCCTGACAGGGCCAGCAATTCCAGCAGCTTGACCAGGGTGAACATGCCGTCGAAGGCGCCGAGGTGCGACGGCCAGCACACCCCGCCGTCGTCGTCGGCGGCGAGTACCGCGTCCACCTGCATGGCGCTGCGGATCAGCGCGGCGGGATCGCTCTTGGTCGACACGTGCGTGCCACCGTGCGCCTCGATGACCTGGGTGATCCAGTGCGGCGCCGTGGCCGGCGTGACCACCGTCCCCTTCTGCCGTTCCAGGGTGAGCACCGCCAGCGCGGCGATGGCCTGGTGCACGTCGAGGATGGTGCCGGTGTCGTCGATGAGCCGGATGCGCTCGCCCGACGGGTTGAGGTGGATGCCCAGCTCGGCGTGGATCGTGCGCGAGATCAGCGCGGCCTCCTCCAGCGCGGCGCGGAACTGCTCGGGCGGCTTGGGCCGGTACTGCTCGCCGAACCCGGAGTGCAGCGGCACGCCGGTGACGTCGAGCGCGTTGAGGATCTCGGGCAGCGCCATCGAGGCCGAGCTGTAGTCGTACTCCAGCAGCAGGTGCAGCTGGGCCTTGCGCACTGCCTCGACGTCGATGCTCTCCAGCACGCTGCGGCGGTAGTGCTCCAGCGGGTCGGCGTAGTCGATCTCGCCCATCTCGTAGAAGGCGACGCGGCGGATGTCCTCGCGGAAGAAGAGGTTCTCCAGCTTGCGCTCGGCGCGCTTGTCGATCTGCACGCCGGCGGCGTCGTAGAAGCGGATGTCGGCGCTGCGCTGGTCGAGCGGCGACGAGATGACGTGGACGCCGCCGCTGCACTCCTGCTGGCGCACCCCGAACTGGGTCACCGGGACGGGCAGCTCCGAGAGGTCGCGCACGTTGCCGCCCGCGCTGACGATGCCGGCGATGAGCGCGCGCTTGATCATTCGCGACGACCGCGAGCGGTCGCGGGTCACCGCCAGCGACACGCCCTTGGGCATGGTGGCCGCGTACGCCGCGCCGAGCCGAGCGCAGAATTCCGGCGTCAGCTCGACGTTGATCAGGCCGGTGAGCCCGTAGGAGGCGAACAGCCCGCGCTTCCACTCGCCGGCCCAGATGATCGACTCGTGGACCGTCGACCCGGCCTGCACCTCCTTGTGCGGCCAGATCTTCACCTCGGCGGCGATGCGGCTGCCCGCACCGATCACACACTCGTCGCCGACGACGGTGTTCTCCTCGAGCAGCACGTTGTTCTTGACGGTGACGTTGCGGCAGACCAGCGCCTGGCGCAGCCGGCTGTTCTCCCCGATGTAGGAGTGCGGCCAGATGACGCTGTTCGAGACCTTGGCGTTGTCGTCGATGATCACGTACTTGTCGATCACCGCCGGGCCGTTGACGAAGGCGCCCGCCTTGATCTTGGCCTCGTCGCCGATGAAGGCGGGGCCTTCGATCTTGACGTCCATGCCGAACTCGACGCCCTCGCCGATCCAGACGTTGTTGTCGTGCCGCTCGCCGGGGATGCGGCAGCGCACCCGGCCCTCCAGCGCGTCCCAGTTGGCCTGCATGTAGGTCTGGATGTTGCCGATGTCGCACCAGTAGCCGCTGGCCACGATGCCGTAGAGGGGCTCGCGGCGGCGCAGCATCTGGGGGAACACGTCCTGCGACCAGTCGAAGGACATGCCCGGCTTGATGTAGTCGAGCACCTGCGGCTCGATGACGTAGATGCCGGTGTTGGCCTGGTCGCTGAACACCTCGCCCCAGGACGGCTTCTCCAGGAAGCGCCGCACCGCGCCGTCCTGATCGGTCACGACGACGCCGTACTCCAAGGGGTTCGGCACCGAGTACAGGACGATGGTGGCGTGCGACCCGCGCCGCCTGTGCTCGTGCACCGCCCAGGTGAGGTCGAAGTCGGTGAGGGCGTCGCCACTGATGACCAGGAACGTCTCGTCGAGCAGGTGGGCCGCGTTCTTGACGCTTCCGGCGGTGCCCAGCGGCGAGTCCTCGACGACGTACTCGATGGTCATGCCGAAGTCGCTGCCGTCGCCGAAGTGGTTGCGGATCTCCGCACCCAGGTAGGCGAGGGTGACCACCACCTGCGTGATGCCGTGCTCACGCAACAGGTTGAGGATGTGCTCCATCACCGGGATGCCGACGACGGGAACCAGCGGCTTGGGGCGGCGGCTGGTCAGCGGACGCAGCCGGGAACCCTCGCCGCCGGCCATGACGACTGCCTTCAACGACGTCCCCCAGGACCGGGTGGATTGAGCGGCGCGGCTCGATCATAGCCGGGCGTTTCAGGCACGGGCGAGGCGGGAACCATGAAGCATGAACCGGTCGGGTCCGCCCGCCGGACCCCGGACCACCAGCAAGAGCAAAGACATGGAATCCTTCAAGAACATCTCCGCGACCCTCCCCCCCGAGTGGAAGTGGGCGGCGCTCTTCACCCCGCCGACCGGTCACGAGCGCGAGTGGCGTGAGTGGCTGGCCGAGGCGCAGAAGGCCGAAGAGACCGCAACGCTCGCCTTCTGGGCACAGCGGCGCCCCCAGCCGTCCAACGGTTGAGAGCCGCTCCGCCAGCCCCCCGATGAACCCGGTGAGGTCCGCCTCACCGGGTTCATTCGTGTCTGGAGCAGCTACTCCTTCAGCTCGACCGGCACGATGCCGAGGCTGAGGACCTCGCGGTCGCGCACCACCCGGACGGTGAGCGCGCGGCCGATCACATCCCCGGCGGTCATCAGCCGCTGAAGGTCGCCGGCGTCGGCGGTGGCGACACCGTCGACCTCGACGATGACGTCGCCCTGGCGGAGGCCGCCCGTCTCGGCGGGGCTGCCGGCGACGACCTGCATCACCGCGATGCCGGCGTCGTGCCCGCTGGAATGCGCGGTCGGCGGCGGCAGGGCGCGGCGCTGCCCGGCGACGCCGATGAAGCCGCGGCGCACCCGCCCGTCGTGCATCAGCGCGCCGACGATGCGCATCGAGGTGGCGTTGATGGGCACGGCCAGGCCCAGGCCCCAACCGGCGAGGGCCGTGTTGATGCCAACCACGTCACCATCTCCGGTGGCCAGCGCCCCGCCCGAGTTGCCGGGGTTGAGGGCCGCGTCGGTCTGGATGACGTTCTCGACCATGCGCGCGGTGCTCGACGAGCGCGCCGCCAGCGAGCGGCCGAGGGCGCTGACCACGCCGGCGGTCACCGTGCCGGCCAGCCCCATGGGGTTGCCGATGGCGACCACGAGCTGGCCGACGTGCAGCCGGTCGGCGTCGCCCAGCCGCGCCGGGACCAGCCCGGTGCCGGCGGCGCGGACGACGGCGAGGTCGGACAGCGCGTCGCGGCCGACCACCTCGACCGGCAGCTCGCGCCCGTCGGCGAGCACCGCCGTCGCGGTGCCGGCGCCGTCGACGACGTGGGCGGAGGTGAGCAAGTAGCCGTCCGGGGTGATGATCACGCCCGAGCCGCTGCCCATGGCGGTGCGCCCGTTGCGGGTGCGGCGGGGCACCTGGAGCGCCGCCACCGAAGGGCCGAGCTTCTCGGCGACGGCGGTAACGGTGCGGGAGTAAGCGTCGAGGGCCCCCTCGGGGATCTCGACAGGAGGGTCGATGTCGACGTTCAGTGCCATGTGGGTTCCGGGCTGGGTTGCCGTGCGTCGGGGCACGTCTCGGGGGCTGCCCCGAACGTACCCGTGGGACTGGTGTACCCGCTCACGCGGGGTTTTGATCAGGGCCCTCGCCGCGCACCTTCTCGACGTGGACCAGAGCGTCGCGGAGCTGCTGGATCCAGTCGCCCTGGTGGCGGCCCACCAGGCGGACGCACCAGGCCAGCGCCTCGCTGCGGCTGCGGGCCACGCCGGCGTCCACCAGGGTGTCGAGGGTGTGGCGCTCGGGCTGGCGCAGGCGGGTCATCACCGGCACGCTGATGGTGGTGAACAGCTCGCGCACCCCGCCGCACTCGGCGCCCCAGGACACCTTGCGGCCGAGGCGGCGCTGCACCTCGTCGGCGATGCGCATCCTCGCCTCGCGGGTCTCCTCGCGGAAGCGCTCGACGCGGGCCTTGCGGGCGGCCGTCGCGGAGGCCTCGGTGGTGTCCTTGGGGAGCTCGACGTCGGGGAGGGTGCCGACGACGAGGAGCTCCTCGCGATCGATGCTGATCTCGGGGGGAGCCGAGAACCAGCCATCGGGCAGGCGGCCGGCGAACCAGCCTTGGAGTTCGTCCTGATTCATGAGTTACATGATTACACGTAATTCAGAAATCGAGCAAGTGGGCCCTGAAGCGCGGCTTCCTGGGGGAGGAGAAGACCGACGGCGGGCCACGAGGACCCGCCGTCGATCAGAGCGGGGAGCCGCCCGCAGCGGGGGCTCGCGCCGCCTGCACCGGCCTGGCCGGACACATCCCTTCGTGCGTGTCCATCGCAGTGCCCAAGAGGCAGCCCATCCTTCCCTTCCTTCCCATGCGCGCGGCCAGGTTGCGCGTCGGGGCAGGACAGTACAAGGCGGGAAACCCTTTGTCAACCAATGACGAATCCGCCCATGACGTCCCACATATGCACACGCTGACGCGGCCTGTCGTGACTGCGCAAACGACTGCTGTCGGCTATTCGGACGCAGGCACCGTCAACGTCAGTGCCCCGCTTGCCGGGACCGACTCGCGCCCCCTCCCCTCCTCGTCGAGCACCACCCGCAGCCGCACCTCGTCGCCGGCAGAGGCGCCGACCACGCCGAGCGGGACCGTGACCTCCAGCGCCGGACCCATGCCGACCTCCGGCGCCGGCCCGGCCGCACCGTCGCCGCCGACCACGCTGACTCCGTAGTCGTCGCCGGTCCGCTCCACCACCACCCGCGCGCGCGGCTCGGCTTCGCCGCCCGAGGCCTGGGCGCCCGCCGGCGACACCCACAGGTCGAGCTCGGCGCGGCTGAATCGCGGCGCCTCGTCGCCGAAGCGCACCGCCAGCCGGCCGGCGCCGATCCCGTAGCGCACCGCCCCGACGCTGCTGCTCGGCGGGTGCATCGTGCCCAGCGCGCGGCCCACCTCGGCGACGCCCGCGGCCGCCCACTCCGCCTCGTCGCCGGCGCCGGGTCGCGGCGTGATGGAACGCTGCGGCGGACGGTCTGCACCGGCCACGACGCCCTCCAGGATCGGCCTGTCGACCTCCGCCGGCACCGGCAGGGAGAGCAGCTCGTAGGCGTTGCGCAGGTGGGTGCGGTAGAGGGCGTCCCAGGCGGCGTCGATGCCGGAGTCGTGGTGGCGGCCGAACCACCAGAACCAGTCGCTGCCCTCGGCGACGAGCAGCTCGCGGTAGGCGGCGGGATGGTGCTGGGGGCCGCCGGCGGTCTCCAGCGCGTCGCGGGCGGCGGCCAGCAGGTCCCAGGCGCGGTTGTGCTGCGGGTCGCCGATCCAGGTGGTGAAGCTGGCGTCGATCCAGGATCCGCTCCACAGCTTGGGCAGGGTCTGCACCGTCTCGGGATGCTCGTCGAGGAAGGTGCCGACGTGGGTGGTGCGCAGCCGCGGGTTGCTGGTCAGGCGCGCATAGAGCCGGTCGAGGAAGGGGTCGCCGTCCTCCTCGTAGTGCTCCCAGCAGTTTTCGCCATCCAAGGCCAGAACAACCAGCCAGGCGCGGTCCTCGGGCTGCTGCGAGGCGACGTACTCCAGGCGCCAGACCAGGTCGTCGACCGCGTCCCCGGTGGGCATGCCGCCGTAGATGAAGCCGATGCGGTTGCTGAGGTCGGCATCGCGGAAGACCATGGTCACCCCGGACGCGTCGCGCCAGGGGCTGTACAGCCGCGTCGACGAGGCGACGTCGCCGCGCACCGGCTCGCTCAGCGAGCGTTCAAGGACGTGCTCGTCGCTGATCGCCCACTGCAGTCCCGAGGCGCCGATGAGCTTGACGGCGTCGGGGCTGACCGCGCATTCCGACGGCCACATCCCGCGCGGCAGCACCCCCGCATGGCGGGCGAAGGTCTTGAGCCCGACGCGGATCTGCTCGACGGCGTCGTCGCGGCGGTTCATCGGGCGCGAGGGCAGGGGCAGGTCGGGAATGGCCACCCGCGCCGCCTCCGGGTCGATGAGCAGGGGCAGGATGGGGTGGTAGGCGGGCGAGGTCATCGCCTCGACCTGGCCCGCGGCGACCGCCTCGCGGTAGAGGGGGATGACCTGGCGCAGCAGGCCCATCTGCCGCTCGTCGATGAGCGCCTTGTCGGGCTCGGCGAAGCCGCGGCCCTGCTCGGCGAGGCGGAGCAGGTCGGGGTCGGCCGCGATGTCCTCGGGGTCGATCCAGGCGAGCAGCCACCACGCCTGTAGGTCGCGCAGGTCGTCGACGGCCAGGCTGTCGGCGGCGTGCTCGAGATCGCCCTCGCGCAGCCGGGCCAGCAGCTCCATGAAGGGGGCGAAGAGCCGCACCTTGTAGGCGAAGCCGGTTCCGCGCGTCAGTCCGACCAGGAAGCGACGGTCGGCGACGGTGAGCTGGTCGGCGCGACGCAGGCACAGCTCGCGATGAGGATCCTCGCCGTGGCCGCGCGCGTAGGCGTCGAGCTGCTCGAACAACGAGGGGACGTAGTTGATGGTGATGCGCAGATCGGGATGGCGCATGGCCAGCTTGGTCATGCGTCCGTAGTCCTTGCTGCCGCGCAGGCGTGCCCAGGGAAGCACGAACCGTCCACTGCGGTCGTCGCGGTAGTAGGGCTGGTGCATGTGCCACACGATGGCGACATGGAGCGGCGGCATCCACCGGATGCTACTTCATCGGTTCTCGAACCCTGGCAAGCTGTTACGGCCCACAGAGGGCGAGCAGATCGTCAAGGCCGGGACCCGCGACCCGGCCCGTCCGGGACGAGCCAAGGAACAGTTCACGCCTGCTTGACACCCATTGCGCTGTAGTCTGGAGTTCTCTATGCGCCTACTCGTGGTCGAGGACGAGCCCGCCATCGCCGACGCCCTGAGCCGAGCACTGCGCCGCAGCGGCTACGCCGTGGACGTCGCCGAGGACGGCCATCAGGCGCTCGACGCCGCCGCCGCCAGCGACTACGACGCCGTCCTGCTCGACCTCAACCTGCCCGGCGTCGACGGCATGACGGTGTGCCGGGAGATCCGCACCGCCCAGCCGCACTGCTACATCCTCATGGTCACCGCGCGAACCTCGGTCGACGACAGGGTGGCCGGCCTCGACGCCGGCGCCGACGACTACCTGACCAAGCCCTTCGACCTGCAGGAGCTGCTCGCCCGGCTGCGGGCGGTGTTCCGGCGCGACCGGGTGGCCCGGCAGCCGGTGCTCGAGTACGGCGAGCTCATGCTCGACCCGGCCACCCAGCGGGTCACCCGCGGCGGCGTCGACGTCACCCTCAACCGCAAGGAGTACGGGGTCCTCGAATACCTGATGCGGCACGCCGAAAAGATCGTGTCGCAGGAGGAGCTGCTCGACCACGTGTGGGACAGCGAGGCCGATCCCTTCACCAACACCGTGCGCGTCCACATCATGAAGCTGCGCCGCAAGATCAACGACGGCTTCGAGGGACGCAGCTACATCCAGACCATCGTCGGCCGTGGCTACCGTCTCTGACTCGCCGTCGCCGGCCGACACCGGTGCCGCGCCCCGGCGCAGGCTGCGGATCCCGCACATCGGCACCACGCGCTCGCTGCGGGTGCGACTCACCATCTACTACGTCGCCCTGCTCGCCGGCGCCGCGGCCGGGCTGCTCATCTTCGTCAACGCGGCCGCGCACCTCACCGAGGTGCCGGTGACGCTGCAGATCCCCGTGCCCACCGGCGGTTTCGGCATCGTTCCCCAGAACGTCATCGACCTCGCCGAGTCGCAGGCGCGCACCGAGATGCTCAACCGCCTGCACTACTTCTCGGTGCTGGGCTTCTTCTCGCTGGTGCTCGGTGGTGTTGCCATCGGCTCCTACGCTGCCGACCGGGCGCTCCGTCCCATCACCCAGATGGCGGCGGTGGCGCGGCGCATCTCCTCGCACAACCTCAAGGAGCGCATCGACCTCAAGGGCGCCGACGACGAGCTGCACCAGCTCGCCGACTCCTTCGACGACATGGTCGAGCGCCTGGATCACGCCTTCGTGCAGCAGCGCCAGTTCGTCGCCGACGCGTCGCACGAGCTGCGCACACCGCTCACCGCGCTGCAGCTCACCCTCGACGCGGTGCGCAGCGATCCCGCCGCCACCGAGGAGGACTACCGCGCCGTCGCCGACTCCGCGGCCGAGGCCACCGCGCGCATGCGCCGCCTGGTCGAGGACCTGCTGGCCCTCGCCGAACGCGACCAGCCACCGCCGCACGGGATGGTGGCGCTGTCGTCGCTGGTCGACGCGGTGGTCGAGGAGATGGAGCCGCTGGCGGCGCGGCGCAGCGTCTCGGTGCGCAGCACGGTGCCGGGCAACGCCGTGGCCATGGGCGACCAGCTCTCGCTGCGCCGCGCACTCACCAACCTGGTCGAGAACGCCATCCGCTACAACCGTGACGGCGGGCACGTCGTCGTCGAGGGCGCGGCGGCGGCGCCCGGGTTCGTCGCGGTCGCGGTCAGCGACGACGGCATCGGCATCCCCGCCGAGGGGCTCGCCCACGTCTTCGACCGCTTCTACCGCGTCGACAAGAGCCGCTCCCGCGCCGAGGGCGGCAGCGGGCTGGGCCTCAGCATCGTCGCCAAGATCGCCCGCGAGCACGGCGGGCGCGTCGACGTCGAGTCGGAGCCCGGTCGCGGGTCGCGTTTCGTGCTCACCCTGCGCGCTCCGGCGGGTCCCTCGTGAGCGCCGATCGAGGACCTTCATCACCTCTTAACCGGATTCGTCACCGAGTCCCCTGGGCCAGGTGCTAGGGTGCGGCCTTGGGGGCTTCCCTTCGTGGCCCCCGGTTGCACATCGACGCATCCATCTCCGTACTCGGTGCAGCCGCCGCTGGACACTGGAGACGCGTTGCATGAGCGCTGCCGACACGTCGGCCGCCCCGCCGGAGTCACTTCCCGAGGCGCTTCGCCACGTTCCCGCGCTGCTGCGTGCGGAACTTCCCGACCAGGTGCCGCTCGATGAGGTGGAGCGCACCGTCGCCGCCGCCTACCTCGAGCTCTCCACCGGCGCTCGGATCGTCAGCTTCCTGCCCATCCTCACCGAGAAGGTGGCCCGCGACCGGCTGGTCAGCGTCTCGGGACGGCGCAGCCGGCGGACGGGAACGGCGGCGGCCTAGCTCAGCTCAGCAATACGGTGCGCGATCTCGTCGCGCACCGCACGGACCTCGTCCACCGGGCGACCGGACGGATCGTCCAGCTCCCAATCGACATAGCGTCGCCCCGGAATGTACGGGCAGGCGTCGCCGCAGCCCATGGTGACGACCACCTCCGCCCACTCGGCGTCCTCGCGGGTCAGCTCGCGCGGCACGCGGCCGGCGAGGTCGACGCCGAGCTCGCGCATCACGGTCACCACTTCCGGATGCACGTGCTGCGCCGGTGCCGAGCCGGCCGAGCGCGCCTCGCCACCGCGCAGCTCCCACAGCGCCTGCGCCATCTGCGAGCGGCCGGCGTTCTGCACGCAGACGAACAGCGCGCGCGGCAGGCGTTCCGCCCGTGCCATCAGGCGATCTCCCTCTGCTCGTGGGGGACGACGATGTCGTGCGCGGCGGCCTGCGCCGCGGCCGTTCGCGGCCAGAGCAGGCGCACCACCGCGTAGGCGGCCAAGCCGCCCGCGCACTGCGCGACGACGAACAGCGCCACCGAGGCCGGTGCGATGCCGGCGAAGGTGTCCGAAAACATGCGCGCGACGGTGACTGCGGGGTTGGCGAAGCTGGTCGACGAGGTGAAGAAGTACGCCCCGGTGATGTACGCGCCGACGGCGAACGGCGCCGCGGTGGCGCGTCCCGCGCGGGCGATGCCGAAGACCACCACGATGAGGCCAAAGGTGGCCACAACCTCGCTGAAGCCGAGCTGCCCGCCGCTGCGCACGTGGCCGGAGAAGTCGACCGGGTTGAGCCCGAACATCACGTTGGCCGCCATGGCGCCGAGGATGCCGCCGGTCACCTGCGCCGCCGCGTAGACCACCACGTCGCGCCGCGCCAGCCCGCCGAACGCCGCGTCGACAGCGCTCACCACCGGGTTGAGATGCGCCCCGGACACCGGGCCGACGGCGAGGATGATCGCCACCAGCGCCGCGCCGGTGGCCACCGCGTTCTCCAGCAGCTCCAACCCAGTGTCGTTGGGGCTGAGCCGCTGCGCGGCGATGCCCGAGCCGACCACGGCGAGGACGAGCAGCGCCGTGCCGATCAGCTCGGCAGCGGCGCGGCGGGCGGTATCGGATCGATGAGCGTCGATGGGCCGCAGCCTAGCCGCGGCCATCGACGGAAGTCAATGCGTCTCGCCCTGCCGCCTCGGTTGGCGGCGGGCCACCACGCCGGCAAGGCCCATCCCGGCCACCGCCGCGCTGATCCCCAGCGCCAGGGCGCCGACCGTACCGGCGGCGGGCCCGCCACCGGCGTTGGGCGCACCGATGGCGGCGGCTGTCAGCCCGGGGATCGGCACCGATGCCGACGGCGTTGCCACCAGCCCGGCGGCGTTGCCACCGCCCGGGTTGTCGTACACGTCGAGGCCGAAGGCGGCCAGGCCGGACTGCCCGGCGAAGCCGAGGTGTCCCTGCCCGTCGCTGCCGCCGCTGCCGATGCCGTAGAGGTCTTCGAGGCTGCGCAGCAGCGAGTAGTGGTTGTACGGAGTCGCGCTGGTCGTCCGCGGCTTCACCCAGCGCGACAGGATGACCATGCTGATGTGGCCGCCGCCCCTGCCGGTCTGGCCCGGCGCCGCCGGGTTGCCGGGGCCTCCCATCTCGTTGCAGCACGACGCCGCGTCACCCGGACCGCCGTTGCTGCCCAGCGTGTTGGATTCGTCGAAGGTGACGATCACCATGCCGTCCTGCTTGTACGCGGGAGAGTTGACGATGCGCGGGATCCACGTCTGCAGCCAGCAGTCGGCGGCGACGAGCCCACCGGTGCCCCCGGGCCCGGCGCCGCACGCCGTCGGACCGGCGCAGGTGGCGTCGTGCGCGTCGTTGCAGAGGTTGGGGACGATGAAGCTGAAGTTGGGGGTGCTCGACACCGACTGCAGGTCGGCGCCCAGCGCCGGCAGCGCGACGTCGTTGGTGGCGCACGCCGGCGAGTCGATGATCGAGTGGAAGTAGACGAAGGGGTTGTGGCGCGCGGCGTACTGGTCATCCGCAGCCGCCTTCTGCGTGCTGTCCTGGCTGTTGAGCGACGGATGCGCGCACGCCGTGCCGCCGTCGCGCGTCGCGTTGTTGCCCATGTCCTCCATGTAGCCCTTCCAGGTCATGCCCTTCGCGGTCAGCTGGTCGCCGAGGGTCAGCACCGTCGACGGGTAGACGCAGCCCTGCCCGATGGCCTGGCCGCCCTGGTCGGTGCCGTTGGGCACCAGCGTGCCGGGCGTGACGTCACGGTAGACCTGGCAGTCGCCCTGCGTCTCGGGATTGGGGGCCTGCCCGCTGAGCTGGGCGATGTAGTTGTCGAGGCTGAAGTGACCGATGCCGTAGTACTGCGTCAGCACCTTGCCACTGGCGGGCAGCACGCGGCTGAGGAACTTGTTGGGGTTGTTGCTGATCGACTCGTCGAAGCTGAGGTTCTCCAGCTGCACCAGCCAGACGTGCTTGATCGGCGGCGGCGCGGATGCAGCGCGCGCGGGCGCGACGGCGATGCCCTGCATCGTCACCACGCCGGCGAGCGCGACAGCAACGGCGAAGGCGCGCGCGGACCACCGCGACCGTGTCGGCGTGCCGCCCGTGCGGGCGACGGCGTTGCATCGCCACATCACTGAGCAGTACCCCGCCGAGCATCCCTTCCTTGTCTCGCGGCGTCCACGCTGGCGCCTTCGCCACGACACTCTACGGCCGCGAGGTGATGCGCGGGCGTGGCCCGGATTAAGGTTTCGCTAAGGGCGTGCGGGCGGATCTGAAGTGCTTGCACCGGTCTCCTCGACTCGTTCCAGCTGAAGCCGGTTCGCTAGGGGACCGGCACCTGCACGCCCTGATGCTCGCAGACGTAGCGCAGCCGTTCCAGGAACCCGTCGAGGATCATAGGCCAGGTGAACTCGCGCGCATCGGCGCGCGCTGCACGCCGCAGGCGCCGGGCGAGATCGGGGCGCTCCACCAAGCCGCGCAGCCCCGCCGCAACCTCGGCGCCGTCCTCGCTCTCGACGACGACGGCGTTGGCGTACGAGCGCGCGTACTCCTCCCCCGTGGCCCCCACCAGCGCGACACCGCCGGCGGCCATCGCCTCGAGCCCCACCAGGCCGAAGGGTTCATGGCCAGAGTTGGCCAGAACTGCCGTCGAGGCAGCGTAGATCTGCGGGATCACCGCGTCGGGCAGGAACGTCTGCAGGTCGACCACGGCGGCGCCGCCGGTGGAGCGCAGGGCGCTGGCCACGTCGGCGGCGGTGCGCACGGGATGCTGCCACGCCGCCACCTCCAGCCCCAGCGACCGCGCATGGGCGAGCACCTCACCGCCGTAGGGCTCGATGCCGCCACGCATGAGGAGGCGTGCCGGCATGCCGGAGTCGCGCAGCTCGGCGATGCCCGAGACCGCCTGCAGCCAGCGCTTGTCGGCTGAGAAGCGTCCGATCTTGAAGCCCAGGCAGGGTGTTCCCGCGCCGCTGCGGATTGCGCGCACCGCCGCCGCATCCACCGGGGCCAGGGCCGACTCGGGGATCCCGTTGTAGATCACCATGGGATCGACGTTCTCGGCCCGCATCAGGTGCTTCATGTAGCGGCTCACCGTGGTGAGGGTGGAGACGTAGGCCAGGCGTCCCCAGTCGATGCGCTCGAAGCCGAACACGTTGTTGGCGTTCCAGAGCACGGCCGCGTGCCGGCGCAGGCCGCGCGCGTGCAGCAGGTCGCTGGTCAGCGAACAGCACAGCGCGGTCTGCCACTCCTCGAAGAGCAGCGCCACCACGCGTCCCGCAGCCGCGGCGGGTGCGACCACCGCGTCGGCGAGGTGCATGGGCAGCGACGCGTTGAGCAGCGCCAGCTTCTCGTCCTCGCCCTGGTAGACGCCGGCGGGATGGCGGCGCGAGACGTCCTGGGCCCAGCGCACCAGGTGCACACCGTCGACGGTCTCCTCGGCGGGAAGCGAGGGATCGCCGACGAAGATCAGCGTGGTGCGGAAGCCCAGCGCTGCCGTGGCGCGGCACAGCTCGCGGGCACGAACGCCGAGGCCGCCGGCCTGGCTGTACTGGTCGGGTCCCTCCAGGGACACCATGACGAACTCGAGGCTCGTGGGGGTCAGCATCGCCGAGAGTCTGACCGAACCGGACACGGCTCTCGGGGGGTCAAGCGGAAAACCGCTGGAGTTAAAAGAAAGAGGCGAAGAACCGGCTGGCGGGCGCCGGGCTCTCCGCCCGGGGGAGAGTGTGCCGCATCCGAAGTCCCGTTTGATCGGGTGTTTCAGTCACGAAGCGGTAACGGCGCAGTGACATCGACATAACAGGTCGGCAGCCGAGCGTGGTAGCTAGCGAGCGTGATTAGCGGCTGACCGGTCAGTGCAGCAGGGACAGAACGGTTTGGTGCACTTCCCGGCTCTGCGACGCCACCGCGGCGACCCGCGAACGCATGTCGGCGGCCTCCCCGTCGAGGCTGCGACCCTCCCGGTCGGTCACCACCGCGCCCGACTCGGCGAGCAGCAGCAGCCCGGCGGCGCAGTCGAACGACCGCAGCCCCGCCAGGCAGGCGACCGCCGACGCCGCCCCGCTGGCCGCCTGGCACAGGCTGAGCGCCGCCGCGCCGAGCAGCCGCACCCGGACGCAGGCCCTGAGCAGGTCGGGCTGGGCCAGCAGCAGCTCCGGCCGGTGCACCCCCTCGACCACCAGCACCGAGATGCGCCCGCCCTGCAGGGCCACCTCCAGCGGCTGCAGCGGCCGTCCGTCGCGCCACGCGCCCGCCCCCCGCACCGCGCTGTACATCCCTGGCCCGGCCAGGCTGCGCACCACGCCGACGACGGTGTCGCCGAAGGTCTCGCCGTCGACGAGGGCGAGCGACGTGCAGTGGAAGGGCACGCCCTGCTTGGCGTTGATGCTGCCGTCCACCGGGTCGACCAGCAGCACCGGCTGCCGGGCGCCGTACTCGCGCTCGCCCAGCTCCTCGCTGCGCAGCAGGAAGCGCAGCCCCTGGGCGTGCAGCGCCTCGCAGCGGGCGATCACGGCGTCCTCGGCGATGCGGTGGACCACCGCGGTGCGGTCGCCGCCCGCCCCGATGCCCAGCGACTCGCGGCCGCGCTCGGTGCCGACCACGTCGTGCACCGCGAAATCGACCGCTGCGGCGATCTCCTCGAGGCGGGTGCGCCAGGCGCTGCGCTCCTCGGGTGTCAGAAGCTCTGTCCCCGCACGCGCTCGAGGTCGAACTTGGCGGTGCGGGCGATGGCCATCACCGCCATCACACCCGCCTGCAGCGGGTCGCTGACCACCAGGTCGGCCGCCTCGGTGACCGACCCCGCCTGGTTGAGCGAGATCACCGGGATGCCCTGGGCGCGCACCTCGCGAACCGCGTCGGCGATCTCGCCGCCCATCAGGCTGCCGGCCAGGACCAGCGCCCGGGCGCGGGGCAGGCGGGGCACGGCGCGCACCGCCTCGGCGATCTCCGCCTCGCCGACCAGCGGGATGGTGTCGACGCTGATGCGCTCGCCGCGGATGTTGTGCCGGTCGGCCTCCTGCACGGCGCCGCTGGCCACCGCGGCCACCTGGGCGCCGCCGCCGATGACGATGAGGCGGGCGCCGAAGATGCGGTCGAAGGGGCGCGGCTCGCTGCAGGAGAAGACGTAGGGCTGGGCGCGCAGGTGGGCGGCGATGGCGTCGATATCGTCGCCGTCGAGCTCGAAGTAGACGTTGGCGACGCCGTCATGGCTGACGCCGGTCTCGACGGTGACGATGTTGGCGTTGGCCGCGGCGATCTCACCGGTGAGGCGGTGGAGGACGCCGGGCTCGTCCCGGCACTGGACGTGGAGGCCGCGGGGCGTCATGGCCGTCCATCCTGCCACGGCAGGGCCGGCCTCAGGGTTGCAGCGGCTCCACCAGCAGCGACTGCAGCGAGCGGCCGACCACGCCCACGGCGTCGAAGAGCCGGCTCTCCGCCAGGGCGCGGCCGTTGCCGCCGGGATGGGTGACCGCTTCGAGGCAGATCCACTCCCCCACCGGCGTGCGCCCCAGGTGCACGGTGAGGTCGGGATTGATGAACAGCGTGGTGCCCCAGTCCCACGCCGCGCTGACGCCGTTGCCGAAGTCGGCTGCGGCACACGCGCGCTGCGCGCCCGACGGCTGCTCGCCCGGCACCACCGGCATGCACAGACGGATCCACACCGTCGCCGGTCCGCGCTCCAGGAAGTGGCCGCGGACGAAGCTCAGCTCGACGGCGGTGGTGCCGAACCCGTAGCCCCCGGCGAAGGGGCTCTCACGCTCGCCCTGCTCCGGCGGCGGGGGCATCTCGACCGCCACGGTGCCCTCCGCCGGCACGTCGGCGCTGTCCCGGCTGCGGATGCGCAGCGCCACGGCCCGGCTCAGCTCGGTGCCGTCGCGCAGTGTCAGCAGCGCCTCGACGAGCTGCACCTTCTTGCCCGGACGCAGCAGCCGCGTCTGCACGCGGAGCGGTTGCTCCACCGGCACGGGGCGCATCAGCTCGACGGTGATGCGCGCCAGCTCCATGGGCAGCGGCGAGTCGACCTGCTCGATGCAGCGCGCCATCAGCGACGCCGGTGCGCCGCCGTGCTGCGCGCCGGGATCCCAGGGACCGCGAGTGTGCTCGGTGGGCAGGAAGAGGTCACCGTCGGGGACGAAGAGGACGTCCGGCACGCTGCTCATCGAGTGCTCACAGGCCGAGCAGTGCCACCGCGTTGCCGCCGAGGATCGCGCTGCGCTGCGCGCCGTCGATGTCGAGCGCCGCGAACTGGGTGAGATAGCGCTGCGCGCGCAGCAGAGGATGGTCGGTGCCGAAGAGCAGGCGGTCGGCGCCAACCAGGTCGATCACCGTGCGGTACGCCGCGGCGTCGTAGAGGAACGGCGCGGCCGCGGTGTCGAACCACAGGTTGCTGCGGCACAGCGCGCGGACCTCCGGCATGTGCGCGTAGAAGGGCAGCCCGCCGCCGAGATGCGCCGCGACGATGCGCAGGCCGGCGTACTCGGCCGCGAAGTGGGCGATGCGGTCCGGCGTCGCCGTGCCCTTGCCCGCGTACTGGTGGCCCACCGGCTCGCTGCAGTGCAGCGTCCAGGGCATGCCCATCTCGATGCTGGCGGCGACGAGTGGCGCCAGCGTCGCCGCGTCCTCCAGCGCCCAGCCCTGCGCATCGGCGTTCATCTCGCCGAGCCCGCGCAGGCCCAGGCTCGCGCAGCGCCGCGCCTCCGCCGCCGCGCCGGGATCGGCGGGCTGCACGCAGCCGAATCCGACCAGGCGGCCGGGGAAGCGCGTCACCGCGGCGGCGACGTAGTCGTTGCCCTCGGCGCACAGCGCGGCATCGGCGAAGGGCCAGGTGAAGCAGACGGCGCGGTCGACGCCGGCGGCGTCCATGGCCTGCACCAGCTCCTCGGCCGACGCCACCGCCGCGCCTGGCGTGTGGCACGCGCCGAACCATGCGTCGCTCGCGCAGAAACGGTCGAGATTGTCACGAACCCGGTCGGGCAGGACGTGGCAGTGCACGTCGACGACCGGCGTGCTCATCGCTGCGTGCGCACGTCGTAGACGGCCACGGCGCCGACGCGGGCGACCTCGGGGAAGGTGCTCGCCCACCACTGCAGGCTGCCGTTGGGGAAGAGGCGGACGTAGTCGTTGGCGTTGATCTCCACGTAGGACACGTGGTACGCCTTCATCAGGGTGGTGGCGTCGCAGCTCTGCACGGTGCCCGGGCAGCCCTCGAACATGATGGCCACGTCCTGCTGCCGGGTGCGGTAGTCGATGCCGTAGCTCCACAGCCAACCGGTGTAGCCGAGCACGGTGCGGCGCCCGGCAATGGTGAGCAGCGGGTCGGTGTGGCGGCCGTCGGTGAGGACGACCGAGCCGGCCGGCGTGCGCGACTCCACCTGCGCCGCCAGGGCGAGGTCGTCGGCGCCGGCCCAGGTGATCGGCTGCGGAAAGATGTCCTGCTGCGACGGCGTCCACGGCAGGTAGCGGAGCATCACCACGGTGCCCGTCATGATGACGCTCAGGAGGGCGAGCGTGCCCAACGTGGCCCGCCACCACCCGCTGCGCCACAGGTGCACCACGATGCCGCCGATGAGCAGCGCGCCGCCGAAGTACCAGTAGGCGAAGAGCTTGGTGTTGTCCCAGTCCCACGACTGGAAGACGACGACGTTGGCCAGGGCGAAGATGACCAGGAAGGGCAGGCAGAAGCGCAGCAGGTCGCTGGAGACCATGCCGGCGACGCGCTGCGAGACGCCGCGCAGGTGCAGCCGCTCCGGCAGCGCCCGTCCCGCCGCGGCGAGGCCGACGATGACCATCACCGGCATGACGATGCCGCAGTTGACCAGCCAGAACCCCCACCACTGCGGGGTGATCAGCGAGCGCAGGCCACCACCGATGCCCCACAGCACCGACTCGGCGTTGACCGTGCGGTGCTGCTGCGCCGCGCCGGAGATCGACTGCGACAGCCAGCCCGGCTCCAGCCAGGGAAAGGTGTTGCCCAGGGCGTCGGCGCCGTGGTCGCCGCTGGTGGCCAGCTGCACCAGGCGCGGCGTCGCCAGGGCCAGGGCGACGGCGGCGAAGGCCAGCCACTCGCGCCGCCGCCAGATGAGGGCGAACACGGGCAGCACCAGCAGCAGCGCGATGAAGGAGTGCACGTGCACCAGCGGCAGGACACCGGCGAGCAGCCCCGCGACGACGAACGCCGACCATCGCCGGCCCGGCTCACCGCGCACCGCGAGGACGAGCAGGAACACCGCGAGAACCGCGGCGAAGCCGAAGAGGAACGGCCGCTGCGGCAGCCACCATGCCAGCATCGGCGTGTTCCACTGGATGTTGCTCAGCGGCGCGGGATGCGAGTCGGTGGGCTGCAGCGCATCGTAGGGCCGTGTCTGCGATGCGATCACCCCTGGCACGCTGCCCACCGTGTGCACGACGGTCTGCACCGCGCCGATGGGATCGCTGACGAAGCGCGACGGGGCGCACTGCGTTGCCGTTGCGCCACCGGCCTTGCACGCGTCCCAGTACACGCCCTCGGCGCCCAGGCTTCCCCCCAGCATGCAGATGCCCACCGCCACCACGCCGGCGGTCACCGACCCGGTGAGCCGCCGCGCCACCGACATCACCAGCAGCACGATGGCCACGCACATCAGCGCGCTGGGCACGGCCAGGGAGGCACCGATGCCCGAGCCGAGGGTGAGCAGCATCCCCGACTGGAAGTCGGGCAGGAAGGGGTACATCAGCGGCGTGCCCGAGAAGATCGGGTTGGTGGGCGGCAGGTTGTTGCCCACCGCGAAGTTGCTCGCCGTGGTCGCGTGCATCGACCAGTCGGCCCACACCGTTGCGAAGTTGGACACGATGTTGCCGTCCTGGGCGAACAGGGTGTGCGAGAAGAGCACCGCGAACCCGATCACCGCGGCGACGCTGACGCCGCCGACAACGATCAGCTCGCGCGAGTGCCACCGCGCCGGCACCTCGTGCAGCGAGTCGCGCCACGACTCCAGCGGCCCGCCGCCGGTGATCACCGAGGCGAGCAGCCCGATGACGGCGAGCAGCGCCGGACCCGCGAGCACGGTCGCGCCGCGCATCCCGGCGATGGTGGCCAGGCCGAGGGCGCACAGCGCGCTGCCGAGAACGCCGGTCACCACCGCCAGCGCGACGCGCTCCTCGACGCGCAGCGGAGGTCGCAGCGCTCCGGCGACCAGTCCCCCCGCCAGCGCGGTGAGCAGCCAGTACAGCGCGGTGAGCGCCGTCACTGCCAGCTCGCCACCCACATGCGCGTCATGAAGTCACTGTTGGTCATCGGGCTGGCGGTCCACACCGGGTAGAAGAAGACAAAACCGAGCACGACCACGGCGATGCCCGCATAGGCGAGTGAGGCCATGGAGATGCGGCGCCCACCGATGACCAGGTGCTGACGTCGCAGCGCGCTGAGCGCGTAGGCGAGTGCCAGCGCCATGAACAGCAGCGCGCCGAGCATGTGGTAGAAGAACAGGACTCTGCGCTCGTTGCCCTGCACCCACATCAGCCAGGCGGCCAGGTAGCCGAG
The DNA here is from genome assembly GCA_035995545.1 of Candidatus Dormiibacterota bacterium. Lineage (GTDB taxonomy): Bacteria > Chloroflexota > Dormibacteria > Aeolococcales > Aeolococcaceae > DASRDZ01. The sequence goes on along the minus strand of DASYKI010000016.1, from coordinate 353,520 downwards.
CAGGATGAACGCGGGCACGAACATGCGCGAGATCACCGCCTGCACAACAAGCAGTCCGGCGAAGACGGCCATGGCGGCGAAGGCCAGCTTGAAGCCGATGCCGACGTCGACGCGCACCAGGTCGAAGCGCGGCGCCGCGTGGTAGCGGGTGATCATCTCCTCGAGGGCGACGAGCCCCAGCGCGCCCACCGCCACCGGCCACCAGCGTCGCAGCGCGTACCACAGTCCGAACACCAGGATGGGGATGCCGAGGTAGCGCAGGCGTGGGATGCCCCAGCCCCAGGCGGCAATGTTGAGCACGGCAAAGCCCGCGACACCGGCGCCGGCCACCAGCAGGTTGAGGCCGCGGCGACCACCGAGCGCCTTCCACAGGCAGAAGAGCAGTGCGGGAATGGCCAGCCACCACACCGCGGGGTTGCCCATGTCGCTGATCCAGCCGCGCTCGGCGACGCCCGCGGGCGTGGTGTTGCTCTTGTAGTCCGCGTAGAAGAGGACGGGGTGGAGCATCACCGGCCAGGTGTACCAGTCGGACGCGTAGGGATGGCCGTGGCATTCGGCGCTGTGGTATTGCAGTCCCGCCGCCATGAAGTCGAGGATGTTGCGCTCGGCGGTGATCGGGTTGGGCACGCGCACCGAGCCGAGCTGCGTCCACGGTGGCTTGAGGTCGTCGGTGCTGGCCAGGTGCAATCCCTGCTCCTGGGTGCACGCGTCGAAGTGGTACACGGTGGTGTGCTCGTAGGACAGGTAGCGCGAGAAGCACGCCGAGAACACCACGATGGCGACCACCAGCGCCAGCACGTAGTGGCCCAGAGCACGCCCCTGGCCGGCCGCGTCGCGCCACATCATCGCCTCGCCACCGCGGCGGCCGCGCAGCCGGGCCAGCTGCGGGACCAGCGCCATCCCGGTGGGCTCCAGGAAGCGTCCGACGATGAGCACCGCCGCCACCGCCAGCGGCGCCAGCGCGGTGAGCTTGGCGCCGAAGGCCAGCCCCGCGCAGAGCGCCATGAAGTACAGCGTCGCCGTCCACTGTTTTCGCGTTCGCGCCTGCCAGTGCAGCAAGAACGCGTACCAGAGCAGGGCCGCGAACATGATGGCGATGATGTCGATGACGCCGGTGCGCGACTCGACGAAGGCGAGACCGTCGAAGCACACGAACGCCGCCGCCGCGACCGCGAACAAGCGGTCGCCGCGACGCAGGCGCAGCGCGATGAGGTACACGAGCCCGACCAGCAGGCTGCCGGCCAGCACGGTGGTGGTGCGCCAGGCGCCGGAGTTGAAGCCGCCGACGGCGATGGGCGGCGCCATCAGCAGCTTGGCCAGCGGCGGCTCGGGGTCGAAGTAGTCGACGCCGGCGATGTCCCTGGCGGCGTCGACGGGGAAGTACACCTCGTCGAAGACGAACCCGCACACCCGCTTGGGCGCGTGGTTGGGACCGACGGGGACGTCGTCGATGCAGCCGTCGTTGTTGAGCGGGTAGCCCACTCCCCAGGCCGCCGCCACGCCCTTGTTGGCGCTGCCGGGGCTGAGCACGTCGAGGAACACCGGGCTGGCCACCCGCACCGTGAAGGCGACGGCGATCAGCACCAGCAGCCAGATGACGTCCCTGCGCCCCAGCTCCAGAAAGGCGCGGGCGCCGGGCCGGGGCACGGGCCCGAGGGGGAGCCCCCGCCGGGCCCGCGGCGCGGCGTCGGGCGCTTCCGCCGTGGTCTCGGCCGCCGTCCCTCCCGTCTCCGTCACCGGCGGCGCCCCCGCCGCCGTCCCGTGCCCGCCGGGTGCTGCGGGGCGATGCGCGCCTCGATGTCGCCGAGCAGCCCGGGACCGTCGACCACGGGGACGATCACGTCGCGCCCCACCACGCAGCGCGCCCCCAGCAGGCGCCGCAGCCGGACCAGGTCGACCGCCTCGCTCTCGATGCGCAGGACCAGGGCCTCGCGGGGCAGCCACTTGGCGTGGGGCCGGGGCAGCAGGCGCAGGAGCGGCGGCTTGTCGAACACCGAGCTCAGCTTGGACAGCCGGGCCCGGCGGATCTCGCCCAGCGGGATGCGCTGCTTGCCACTCACCGCGACGCGAAAGACCAGGTCGTCGCCGTCCACGGCCATGTAGCTCCAGCGCGAACGCACGAAGAACATCAGCGCCAGCGCGTAGAGGAAGGCTCCCAGCAGGCTGTAGGCCTGGATGAGGACGCCGTTCGAGGACTTGCCGGAGCTGATCAGCACGGCGGGCAGGAAGCAAATGGTGGCCAGCCCCAGCAGCCGGACGCGCCACTGCCGCCAGCGCTCGACGTCATAGAGGAGAGGGTGGCGTTGAGGCATAAGCGACCGGGGGAGGATAGCGGGGTTGGACGGGCGTCCGGCTTGGGAACCCGTCCCACCCTTTAACAACAATTCACGGAACCTGAACAGCGCGTTGACAGGCTGGGCGGTAGAGTACGTCGTGTCGAGGCGATTCGCTCGCCCCGACCCCAAACTCGAAGCTCATTCCCTTCCTTGGAAAGGCCGGGGGTCACAAGCCCCTGGCCTTTTCATTTCCCGGGCGCGCGGTGTCGAAGTGGCTTGGCTCAACGCCGAGGGGGCTCCGCGTCCCGGCGGGGTGGTACGTCGACCGCCCCGCCGGGGGGCCTTGTCGGGCCGCTGGGGCTCGCGGGCCCTATGAGCGGACCCGCCGCACCGCGTCGAGCCAGGCCGCGTACTCCGCCTGGGGCCGCACACCGGCGTGGCGGGGTTCGAAGCGCCGCCCCGGGCGGTACGCTGCGGCCACCGCGTCCGGTCCGTCGAGCAGGCCCTCCCCCACCGCGGCCAGCCAGGCTGCCCCGACCGCCGTGGTCTCCGCCGACCCCGCCCTGGCCACCGGCAGGCCGAGCAGGTCGGCCTGGAACTGGCACATCCCGTCCATGACGCTGGCCCCGCCGTCGACGCGCAGCTCGTCGAACTCGATGCCCGCGCTGCGCTCCATGGCCTCGACGACATCGCGGGTGCGGTAGGCCATCGCCTCGACCACCGCGCGGACGACGTGCGCACGGGTGACGCCCGCGCTGAGCCCGACCAGCGCCCCGCGCGCCCCCGGGTCCCAGTAGGGAGCACCGAGCCCGGCGAAGGCAGGCACGAAGAAGCAGCCGGCGGCGTCGGGCACGCTGTCGAAGAGCGGTCCGGCTTCGGCGGAGGCCTGGATCAGGCCGAGCCCGTCGCGCAGCCACTTGATGCCCGCGCCGGTGACGAAGATGCTGCCCTCCAGGGCGAAGGTGTCGCGCCCGCCGATGCGCCAGGCCACCGTGGTCAGCAGGCCGTGGCGGGGGGGAACGCTGTCATCCGGCCGCACTCCAGCGGCGGGTGATGGCGTGGGGGTGCTCCTCCCACCGGGCGCGTCAGCGCCCAGAAAGGCCGGCGCCTCGTCGCCGACGTTGACCAGCACGAAGGAGCCGGTCCCGTAGGTGTTCTTGCTCATCCCCGGGCTGCAGCAGGCCTGGCCGAAGAGGGCCGCCTGCTGGTCGCCGGCCACTCCGCTGATGGGGATGGCCCGGCCCAGGAAGCGTCCCGGGTCGGTGACACCCAGGCGGCCCGCGCTGTCGTGGACGCTCGGGAGCATCGCCCGGGGCACGCCGAAGACACCGCAGAGCTCGTCGGAGAAGTCGCCGCGGTGGAGGTCGTAGAGCAGGGTGCGGCTGGCGTTGCTGGCGTCGGTGCGGACGTCGTGGCCGTCGCCGGTGAGGCGCGCGATCAGCCACGCGTCGACGGTGGCGGCGCACAGCTCGCCGCGCTCCGCGCGGGCGCGAAGCTCGGGACGCTCGCGCAGCAGCCACTCCACCTTGGTGGCGCTGAAGTAGGGGTCGAGGAGCAGGCCGGTGCGGCGGCGCAGCTCGTCCTCCTCACCGGCGCGGCGATGCTCCTCGCAGATCTCCGCGCTGCGCCGGCACTGCCAGACGATCGCCGGCGCCACCGGACGCAGCGTGTCGCGCTCGAAGACGACCACGGTCTCGCGCTGGTTGGTGATGCCCAGGGCGGCCGGCCGCAGGGCGTCGTCGCCGTCGAGCAGGTCCCGGCACGCCTCGATGACGGACGCTTCGAGGTCGAGCGCGTCCTGCTCCACCCACCCCGAGCGCGGATAGGTGACTGGCACCTCGCGGTGGGCGCGGCGGCGCACCGTGCCGTCGAGCGTCACCAGCAGGGCGGTGGTGCCGGTGGTGCCCTGGTCGACGGCGAGCAGCAGGGTTTCCGGCATGGCCGGCAATTACTCGCCGACGAAGTGGGGCGGGCGGCGCTCCATCGCCGAGGTCAGCCCCTCGATGAAGTCACGGCTGCGCAGCAGGGATTCCAGGTTGACGCTGATCGCCTCGCGCAGGCTGGCCTCGGCGTCGCTGCCGGTGGGGTCGCGCTGCATGAGCTGCTTGGCGGCGGCGATGGCCAGCGGCGCAGCGCTTCGGCAGCGATCGATCCAGCGCTGTGCTGCGCCGTCGAGGGCGTCGCGCGCGACCACCTCGTTGAGAACTCCCCAGCGCTCCATGGTGGTGGCGTCGATCGCCTCGCCGAAGTACACCATCTCCTTGGCGCGGGCCAGACCGGCGTCGCGCTGCAGGCGGTGGATGCCGCCGAGGTCGGGCAGGAACGCGTAGCGCATCTCCATCAGCGAGAAGCGCGCGTCGTCGGAGGCGATGCGGAAGTCGCAGGCCAGCGCGAGCTCCACTCCCCCACCCACGCATGCCCCCTGAATCACCGCGACGGTGGCACGCGGGCAGTTCTCCACGGCGAGCAGCGCGCGCTGCCACGCGTAGCCCTCGCCGCTGCCGTTCTGGCGATCGTGGTCGCCGGCGGCCGCCAGGGAGGCGAGCAGGTTGCGGTCGAGGCCGCTGCAGAAGTGCTCGCCCGCCCCGCGCAGCACGACGGTGCGCACGTCCTTCTCGTACGCGCGGGCGCCGAACGCCTCGCCGATGATCGCGAAGGATTCGCCGTCCAGCGCGTTGCGCACCTGGGGACGGGCGAGGGTGACCGCCAGGACACCGCCCTCCTGGAGCTCGACGGTCACGGGAGTGGCGGTCGCGGTCATGCCGTGGTCACCGTGACAGCGCCTGGCGCGCCCGCCTTGCAGCCACAGCCGCGCGCCGGCGGCACCGCGGCGATCAGCCGGCGCAGCGCGTCGCGCAGGCGCGGCATGTTCTGGTCGAACACGGCAAAAACCTCCTGCTGGGTGACCGGCCGCACGCTGTCGTCGTGCTCGAGCCCGCTGTCGTAGTCGGTGACCAGCGACAGGTTGACGTAGCACAGCCCCAGCTCGCGGGCCAGCACCACCTCGGGGTACTGGGTCATGTTGATGACGTCCCATCCCGCCGAGGCGAACCAGCGCGACTCGGCGCGCGTCGAGAAGCGCGGCCCGTTGACCACGACCACCGTGCCGCTCTCGCGCACCGCCATGCTCGCGTCGCGCGCGGCCTGGACGGCGAGGGGACGCAGCTCGGTGCAGTACGGGTCGGCGGCGCTGAGGTGGGCCACCTCCGGTCCGTCGAAGTAGGTGTCGGCGCGCCCCGTGGTGCGGTCGACGAACTGATCGCAGACGACCACCGCGCCGGGGCCGTGCTCCGCCCTGAGGCTGCCCACCGCGCAGGGCGCGAGCACCCGCTCGACGCCGAGCGAGTGCAGGGCGAAGAGGTTGGCCCGGTAGTTGATGCGGTGCGGCGGCAGGGTGTGCCGGGCGCCGTGGCGAGGCAGGAAGGCGACGCGACGCCCCTCCAGGTCGGCCAGGGTCACGGCGTCGCTGGGCGGGCCGTACGGCGTCTCCACGGTGAGCGACCGGGCGTTGTCGAGGAAGCGGTAGAGCCCCGAGCCCCCGATGACGCCGATCTCCGCCCTGTCCTCGGTCATCGTCGCGGCATCGTGCCACACGGGTGCCGGGGCGCGCGTGTCAAGACCGGTGCGCCTGGCGCGTCTGGGTATCCGAGGCCTTCCTCAGGAAGGGAGTTGGAAACGGAAAGGGAGTTCTACGCAGACATGAAAAAGGTCGTCGCACTCGTCGTCGGAATCGTCGCCACCGGTGTCGTCGGCGCCACCAGCGCCGTCGCCGCCGGGCCCAGCGCCTGCGCCAGCGTCTCGGCCCAGGTCACCGTCAACGGCTCCGACGTGGTCAACCAGGCAGTCACCCAGTGCGCTCCCTAGGCGTGCGCCAGGCCTAACCGGTCAGTCCAGAGGGGCGCGGCATCCCGCACCGCGCCTCTCTTTTTTTGCCTAGACGGCGACCGCCAGCATGCGGTCGATGGCCTGGCGGGCGCGGTCGGCGATCTCGGGCGGGACGGTGATGCGAGGCGCCATCAGCTCCAGGGAGGTGGCGATCTTCTCGGGGGTGATCTTCTTCATGTAGCCGCAGACGGCGTCCCGCGACGCGGGGAGGAAGCGCTTGCCGGGCGCGAAGCGGGCCATGCGGTGGAGCACGCCGACCTCGGTGGCGACGATGAACGTCGTCGCCGGCGACTCGACGGCGCGGCGCACCATGCCCTCGGTGCTGGTCACCACCGTGGCGGTGCCGCGCAGGTCGCCGTGCGACATGCGGTAGACCGTGCTGGTGGTGCAGCCGCACTCGGGGTGGATGAGCAGCTCGGCGTCGGGGTGCTCGACGCGCATCAGGTCGAGCGCCTCGGGGTCGATGCCGGCGTGGACGTGGCACTCGCCCATCCAGACGTGCATCTTGCGGCCGGTGACCCGCTCCAGGTGGGCGCCCAGGAACATGTCGGGGAGGAAGAGGATCTCGCGGTCGCGGGGGATGCTGTTGATCACCTCCTCCGCGTTGCCCGAGGTGCAGCAGTAGTCGGATTCCGCCTTCACCTCGGCGGTGGTGTTGACGTACGAGACGACCACGGCGCCGGGGTGCTCGGCCTTCCAGGCGCGCAGCTGGTCGGCGGTGATGGTGTCGGCGAGCGAGCAGCCCGCCTCCAGGTCGGGGAGCAGCACCGTCTTCTCGGGGCTGAGGATGGCCGCCGTCTCGGCCATGAAGTGCACGCCGCAGAAGACGATGACGTCGGCGTCGGTGCGGGCCGCGGCGCGGCTGAGGCCCAGCGAATCGCCCACGTAGTCGGCGAGGTCCTGGACCTCGGCGAGCTGGTAGTTGTGGGCGAGGATGACGGCGTTGCGCTCGCGGCGCAGCCGCTCGATCCGTTCGGCGAGGGTCGGGTCGAGGGCAGGTGTGCTTGCGTCCACGGCAGATGGTCCCCGCTGGGCTTTTAGGTCACGCCTACCATAACTCAGGACGGGGCGCGCGTGTCCTGCGAGCGCCCGCCACCGGCTGGTCGAGGTGGATGGAGCCAGGCGGGTGAACGCGAGGGGGGCGCGCAGGCCCTACACGGTCGTCCCGGGATTCGGGGTCTGGTCGAGCGACGAGATGGTGATGACCTTCCACACGTCTCCGCTGCGCACGTACGACTCGAGGACGTGGCTGGCCGAGCCGACGCCGGGGTCGGTGTGGTCGACGCTGCCGCCGGCGTCGATGTAGTCGTCCTGCACCAGGGTCTCCGTGACCCGCACCGTCAGCGGCCCGCTGCCGCATCCCGCCTCCACGATGGAGAGGTCGTCGAGCCGTTCCAGCTCGCGCTCGGTGAGGTGCTGGTCGATCAGCCGCTGCTGCAGGTACTGCTGCATCTGGGTGGCGGCCGCGCCCTGAGCGACGCCGGCGATCCGACCGACGTCGGGATGCAGCACCAGCGCCTGCAGCCGCGCGTTGACGTCACTCCAGACCATGCGGGCGCCGGCCACGTCGACGCAGGCTCCGCTGCCCGGAGTTGTGGCCACTCCTGGCACAGCGCGGGCGGGCAGCGCGCCGCTGCGGACGCCGCTGAAATGCACGACGGCCAGGGCGCCGCAGGCGGCGACGATGGGGAGCACCGCGAGCAGCAGGGCGCCACCGAGCCGCCGCCGCGGCTGCGCGTCCATGCTCAGCGGGCGACGACCGCAGCGGGGCGGCGCGCGCACGCGGGGCACGCGGGGTCGGCGGGAAAGGGCACGCTGCGCACCCGGGGATCGAGAAGGTCGATGGTGAGCACGCGCCCCGCCTGCGGCGCGCCGATGCCGAGCAGGAAGCGCAGCGCCTCCGACGCCTGCAGGCTGCCGACCACGCCGGCGACGGGCCCGAGCACTCCCGCCGCGCTGCAGGTGGGCACCTGGCCGGGCGGCGGCTCGTCGTGGAAGAGGCAGCGGTAGCACGGCGCACCCGGCGGCACCACCACCACCTGGCCGTCGAAGCGCAGGATTCCGCCGATCACGGCACAAACTCCCGCGCCGACGCAGGCGTCGTTGACGGCGAACTTGGTGGCGAAGTTGTCGCTGCCGTCGACGACGACATCGTGGCCGGCGAGCAGCGCCGCGGCGCCGCCGGCGTCGAGGCGGCGCTCCACGGTGCGCACCCGCACCCGCGGGTTGAGCGCGTCGATGCGCCGCAGCGCGCTGTGCACCTTGGGCTCGCCGATCGCCGGCGTGTCGTGGAGCACCTGGCGCTGCAGGTTGTCGAGGCTGACCCGGTCGTCGTCGACGACGGTGAGCCGTCCCACCCCGGCGGCGGCGAGGTAGAGCAGCGTCGCCGAGCCCAGGCCGCCGGCGCCCACCACGGCGACGGACGCAGCGCGCAGCCGCCGCTGCCCTGCGGGTCCGACCTCGCGCAGCACGATCTGCCGTGCGTAGCGCTGCAGGTCGTCGTCGTCGAGCTCGTCGGTCGCGGCCTCGCGCATGTCGCTCATCGCGGCACCTCCAGCTCGGCGGCGGGGACCAGCCGGTTGAGCTTGCCGCTGCTGAAACCCTCAAGGTCGAGCGACACGAAGGCATATCCCGCGGCGCGCACGCCCTCGACGACGCGGGTGCGCAGCGCGCCGTCGAGCAGCCGCGCGATGTCCTGCGCCTCGACCTCGATGCGCGCGCAGTCGCCGTGCTCGCGCACGCGCACCTGCCGGAACCCCGCGTCGTGCAGCACGCGCTCGGCGCGCTCCACCCGGCGCAGCGCCACCAGGGTGATCGGTGTGCCCCGCGGGATGCGCGACGAGAGGCAGGCCTGCTGCGGCTTGTCCCACGTCGGCAGCCCCAGCGCGTGCGACGCGTCGCGAACCTCGGCCTTGCTGATTCCCGCCTCGGCCAGCGGCGAGACCACCCCCGCCTCGATGGCGGCGCGGCGGCCGGGCCGGTGGTCGAGCAGGTCGTCGGCGTTGGTGCCATCGAGGACCGCAACCAGGCCGTGCGCATCGGCGAGGCTGCGCATCTGCCCGAAGAGCTCGTCGCGGCAGTGGTAGCAGCGCTGCGAGTCGTTGCGCAGGAAGGCGGGATCCTCGAGCTGGTCGGTGCCGATCTCCAGGAACCGCGCCCCGAGCTGCCCGGCGACGGCGCGAGCGGCGTCGATCTCCTCGGCGGGATAGGCCGCGCTCAGGCCCATGCCGGCCGCGGCGCCGTCGCCGAGCGCCTGCCGTGCGAGGGCCAGCACCAGGGCGGAGTCGGCGCCGCCGCTGAAGGCCACCAGCGCAGAACCCAAGGCGCGGATGCGCTCGCGGGCGGCGTCGAGCTTGGCGCCCAGCGAGGCGTCGAGAGGGCTGCTGATCGCGATGGTGGTCATGTCGCCTACCAGACAAACGTCGCCGCGGCGCCGAGGATGGCGTCGACGATCGCAGGGTACTCGTCGGCCCGCGCGGCGGGCACCTCGACACCGCGGCGGCGGCAGTCGCCGGCGCAGAGCCGCACCTGGGGGACGCCGGTGTCGCCGAGGGTGCGGGCGAGCACGCTCGTCTCGTAGACACCGTCGTGCAGACCCAGGGTGCAGACCGCGGTGCTCGCATGGGCGTCGGCCGCGATGGCGTGCACGGCGAGCGGGTCGGTGACCGCCTGCGTCACCACGTGCAGCACCGACGCCGGCGGCGTCGAGGACGTGGCGGCCTGCCATGCGTCGTCGACGACGCGCACGGTGGAGCGCACCGCGCCGGCGTCGAGCCCGTGGGTTGCCAGGGTGGCCGCGCCCACCAGCACGGTGGCGCCGGCGTCGTCGACGAGGCCGTCGAGGTCGGCGGGCGCGTCGCCGCCGAGCCAGTCGCGGGCGTCGAGCGCCGTGGCGGCCCAGCCCGCGCCGTTGCCGTCGAGGATGGCGCGAACCGGGCGACCGGTGAAGGCCAGCGCGGTGGCCACGCGCAGCGCCAGCCAGCCGTCCTCGGTGGCGGGACCGTCGCGGACCACGACGCGGCCGTCCAGCGTGGCCACGCAGCCGAAGCTGGCCATGGCGTCCGCCTCGGCGGCCATGCTGCCCATGTCGACGAAGGAGCCGCGTCCCCGTGCGCCAGGCCTGTCCCAGCCCCGCACCGCGGCGTCGGCGCTGCACATCACCACGCGCGCACCGCTGTCGCGCAGCGGCTGCAGCGACTCGAAGTGGAAGGTGCCGTCACCGCCGAGGAAGACCTGCACGCGATGGCCGCCGTCGAGCGCCGCGCGCGCCAGGGTTGCCACGGTGTACGCCGATTCGCTGCGGGGGCCAGTGAACAGGCAGAGCAGCAGCGACGCCACGCTGCGGGCTACAGGCGGGCGGCCGCGGTCAGCGGTCCGCCGGTGAACGCCTCGTAGTCGATCAGCTCGCGCACGGTGGGATGGTCGCCGCAGAGCACGCACGCTTGGTTGCGGCGCAGGCGCACCTCGCGGAAGGTCATCGCCAGGGTGTCGTGCAGCAGCAGCCGCCCCACCAGGGGACGTCCCGCGCCGGTGATCAGCTTGATGGTCTCGACGGCCTGGATGGTGCCGATGACTCCGGGCAACGCCGCCAGCACGCCCGCCTGGCGGCACGAGGGCACGAGCCCCGGCGGCGGCGGCTCCGGGTACAGGCAGCGATAGCAGCCCTGCCCCGGCACGAAGTCGGACACCTGGCCCTCGAAGCGGAAGATCGAGCCGTGGACGAGGGGCTTGCCCAGCAGGTAGGCGGCGTCGTTGGCCAGGTAGCGCGTCTGGAAGTTGTCGGTGCCGTCGACGATGATGTCGTAGTTGGCCAGAACATCCATGGCGTTGTCGCGCGACAGCATGACGTCGTGGGCGACGACGTCGATGTCGGGATTCAGCTCCTGGGCGCGCCGCCGGGCCACCTCGGCCTTGGCCTGGCCACGCGACGAGTCGGGATGGATGATCTGCCGCTGCAGGTTGCTGAGGTCGACGCGGTCGTAGTCGACGATGCCGAGCCGTCCCACGCCGGATGCGGCGAGGTACATCGCCACCGGCGCGCCGAGCCCGCCCGCGCCGAGCACCACGACGCGCGTGCTGCGCAGCTTGCGCTGTCCCGCGGGACCGATCTCGCTGAGCGCGATGTGTCTGCTGTAGCGCTCGACCTGCTCGTCCGTGAAGTCCAGCGCCGCGCCGTTGCCGTCGATCACGCGGGCGCCTCGCTGACCGGAATCGAGTGGTAGATGCCGTGGAAGGTGCCCTCCTGCTGGCGCTCGCGCACCATGTCGGCCAGGGTGGTCCCGGTGAGCACCTTGCGCGAGGCCTCCTCGGCGCGCATCAGCGAGGTGCGGATGCTGCAGCCGAAGCTCTGCTCGCACGTCTCCGGCGCCGTGAAGCACTCCATCTGGGCAGCCTGGCCCTCGAGGACGTCGATGGCCTCGGCCAGGGTGACCTGCTCGGGCGCGTGGCCGAGGACGTGCCCGCCGCGCGGCCCGCGGGTGCTGCGCACCAGGCCGGCGCGGCGCAGGGTCATCAGCAGCTGGTCGAGGAAGGGTCCGGGAACGTGCTGCCGGGCGGCGATGTCGTGCGAGGGGACGGGCGCGTCCCCGTAGTGCTCGGCGAGGTCGAGAAGGGCGCGGATGCCGTAGTCGGCCTTCATGCTGACCTTCATCGCGGCGGCCTCGCCGTCTGGGGGATGTGTCGGGTGGGCTGGGGACAGTGGGGGTGGATTGTTGACCTCCTGTGTCAGCAATCCTACCCCCGGCTCGAAGTGGGCGTCAACGCGCCCGGTCCGGGCTAGCCGGCCGAGCTCGCGGCGGGGATGGCGCCGAGCTGCTGGAGCATCCCCATCTGGTCGAACTGCTGCCACGCCTCGACGATGCGGCCGCCGCTGCAGCGGAAGAGGTCGATGCCGCTGACGGTCACCTGCCGTCCCGTGGGGGCGATGCCGCCGAGGTCGCCGACGTGGGTGCCGGTGAAGCTCCAGTGATGGCAGACCATGTCGCCCTCGGCCAGCTCCACGTCCCGGGTCAGGCGGTCGATGCGGAACGCCCCTCGATAGGTGCGCGCATCCTCCTTGATCACCTCCGGCCCGGTGGCGTCCGGCGGCCAGTCCGGCCCGTGGAACTGGGCGCCGGCGGCGAAGATCTCGTCGGCGACGCTCAGGTCGCCGTGCGCGAAGATCTCGTCGTGCATGCGGCGGCAGAGCACCTTGTTCTGTTCGGACATCACGAGTCCCCCTTTGTGATGCCAGTTGTTGTCTGCGCCAGGGCGGCGCCAGCGCAGTCTAGGCCCGTGCCGCCGGTGGGTCAACGGCGACACGGTAGGCTGCGTCGGCGATGGTGTCGAGCATGACCTGGAGGGGGCGCTGGTTGGCCCCGGGACTGGCCGTGGTGGTGGCCCTGGCGGTGGCCGGGGGCGTCCTGCTGGCGTCGCGCGGCGGCGGCGGAGGCGGCGCCTCCGGGGTGGTGAGCGTGTCTTCGGGGCGTCCCGTGCTGGGCTCGGTGCCGCCTGCCTTCCAGGGCACCGCGCTGGACGGCTCGCGGTTCGACCTCGCCGCCGAGCGGGGCCGGGTGGTGGTGGTCAACTTCTTCGCCACCTGGTGCGACAACTGCCGCGCCGAGCTGCCGCTGCTGCAGCGCACCTATGCGCAGCGCCACGCCGCCGGGCTGGACGTCGTCACCGTCGACTTCAACGACACCGGCGACGCGCGTGGCTTCCTGGCGCCGTACGGCCTCGGCTTTCCTGCCCTGCTCGACGCCGCCTCGCGGGTCGGGCACGCCTACCTGGTCAGCGACCTCCCGGTCACCTTCTTCATCGGGCGCGACGGGCGCCTGGCCAGGGTGTTCCACGGGCAGCTGAGCGAGGCCTCGCTCAGCGAGTCGCTGGCGGGGCTCGTCTAGGCGGGATCGGCTACTGTGGCGGCGCTCATGGTGATCGACGACGTCGCCGACGCGCTGTTGCGGCCGCGGCGCCGCCTCCCCCTGATCGTCGCCGAACGCGGGCCGTTTGCCGCGGGCGCGGTCGTGCTGGTCGCCGGTGCGGTCTGCGCGGGGATCGGGGTTGCGGCGACGGTGGTGGAGCCGGTGTCGCGCATCGCAGGGGGCGCCACCGGGCGCAGCGCGGGGGTGATCCTGTCGGCGCTGCTTCCCGTGCTGCTGCTGGTGACATGGCTGGTCGACGCGTGGATCGTCGACCTGGGGGCGCGGGCGATGGGGGCACCGTCGCGGAAGCGGGAGTACCTGGTGGCAAGCGGGTTCGCGGTGCCGGTGCTCGTGCTGTTCGAGCTGGCGTCGCTGCTGGCGGCGGCCCTGGACAGCGCCGGGGCCTACGACGCCGCCGTTGCCGCTGGGTATCTGCGCTACGCGGCGCTGGCCTGGTACGTGATCCTGCTCACTCTCGCGGCGCGCGGCATCTACGAGCTGCCGACCATCGGGGCGCTGACGGCGGCGCTGCTGCCGTATGCGGCGATGACCATGGTGTTGATCGTGGTGCTCGCCGTGCTGAGCGCGGTGCTCAGCGTGGGCGGGCGCTAGGGCTTCTCGTCGCCCGGCGGGGGGGTGTTGTGGCGGACCCAGGGAGGCGGGCGACGGCGGCGCGAGCGCGGCAGGGTGGGCGGCGGTTGCGCGGGGGGTAGCTCAGGCGGTTGCGCGGCGCGTAGCTCAGGGGGCGAAGGAGCGACTTCGGGGAGCGCGGCGGTGCGGCGCCCGACGACGCCACCGGGGACGCGGCGCGGGCGAGCAGGCTCAGGCGGCGTGGGCTCGGGCGCTGTGGCGTCGGGCGCCGCGGCGCGCCGCCGGCCGGAGATTCCGGGCAGGCGCGGGCGTGCCGCCTCGGCTGGCGCCACTGCGGCCGGTGGTTCCGGCGGCCGCCGCCGTCCGGACATGCCGGGCAACCGCCTCGGCGGCTGTGCCGCCTCGTGCAGAGAAGCATCTTGTGCGGTCTCTGGGAGGGAAGGGAGTTCTGGTGGCGCCGGAGTTCCCACGGGTTTGCCGATCGGTGCTGCAATCCCAGACGCCGCGGGCGGAGCCGCCGCGGCCTCCTCCGGCGCCGGCAGCTCGACAACCTCCTCCTCCACCTCGAACGAGGGCGCCTCCACCGCCGGACGCCGGCGCCTCTCCTCCGCCTGCTCGACATCGCGAGCCCGCTTCGCCGCGCGCCGGCTGACCACACCCTCGACCGGCTCCGGCCGCGGCTCGGGCGCACGCCGCTCGAACCCCCTCCGCACCGGCACCGGGATCGGCATCGGCGCCGCCCGCTCCAGCGCCACCGCCATCGGCAGCATCACCAGGAACACCGCGCCCACCGCGAGGGCGAGATCCACCAGCACCGCGAACCCGAAGTCCGCGATCAGCGGCATCCCGCCCGGCAGCGGCCCGCTCAAGGCCAGCACGGCGAACCCAGCAGCGAGCGTCAGCGCCGACACGACGATCGCCCGCCCCACGCCGCGCAGCGCCGCCCCGGCCGCGTCGTCGGGTTCCAATCCCCGGGCGCGCTCCTCATAGAAGCGCTGCAGCAGCACAACTCCGAACTCGGTGCCCAACGCGATCACCAGCGCTCCGAGCACCACCGTCAACGGATTCAACGTCCCCAGCGCAGTCCCCACCGATCCCGGCAGGCGCCCGAAGGCGAGGATCACCAGCGACGACCATCCCGCCGCCAGCGCCGCGGGCACCACCGGCAGCAGCGCCCGGCGCGCGTTGCGGTAGATGGCCAGCAACACCAGCGCCACCGCGGCGAGCGGGACCAGGTTGAAGAGCAGGATGCGACTGGAGAGGTTGTTGTAGGCCTGCGACGCCAGGGCGGTCAGCCCGGTGGCCTGCACGGTGACGTTCTTGGGCTTGCCCGACGAGCTGTTCATCTCGCCGATGAGCTGGTCGATCAGCTTGGCGGACTGGGCGACCGAGGTCAGCTTCACACCCAGGGCCATGCGGGCGAGGTTGGGCGAGATCGGGCTCTTGTCGGTGCCCAGGAAGACGTTGCGGTAGAGGTCGCGCACGGGGCAGGGCTGGGTGTCCTGGGGAACCGGCGCGATCAGGTTGCGGGCCAGTGGCGGCAGCAGGCGCAGGCTGCAGAGGAACTGGGTTTGCAGGGTGCCGCTGGCCGAGGGGCTGGTCACCGTCGGCGTCGGGGCCGGCGTGCCGCCGGGGGCTGGCGACGGGGCCGCAGTCGCGGCGGGGGCGCTCACCGAGGGCGCGGGCGTGGCGCCTGCGCTGGGATCGCCGGTGGCCGCGGCAACCGGGACGGTCCTGCCGGCCAGGACGACGTCGCCGTCGACGCGCGCACCCGGCGAGACCGAGGGCGCGGGCCGCCGCGCCGTCGGCGAGCCGCTCGGCGACGGCGATGCGCTCGGTGCCGCCGGCGGCGAGGGGCTGGCCCCCGGCGAGGGCGACGGCGTCGCCCCCGGAGCGCGCGGCGTGGTCGGCGTGCACGGCGTCGCCTTGGCGGTGTCCGTGCGCGCGGCGAAGACGTCGCCCAGCGTCACCGCGAGCGCGACGTCGGCGGGGTGTGCGCAGGCCGCATCGTGCCCGGCGACGGCCATCCAGACCACCGAGTCGGGCGCCGTGGTCGCCGGGTTCTGCCCGACCAGGTCCCCGGTGACGGCGAAGTCGATCTCGTTGTCGTAGCCGAGCGCGGTGCGCACCTGGTTGATGTCGGTCAGCTCGGTGAGCGACGGCGCCAGCAGCTGCTCGACGCCCGTCTCGATGGGCACCCGCGGCGTCAGCGTCCAGCCGAGCAGCCCGAGCACGACTGCCGGAATCAGCACGGCCCGCCACTTCGTCGCCAGCGCGGCCGTGCGCACGGCGGGCACCGGCTGCGCCTCCGACGACGCGGTCGCCCCGCCAACGGCCACCTTGCCCGCGCGCTCGCGCCGCCGCTCGGTCCACGCCGCCGCGGGCAGGGCGAGAAACACGGCCAGCAGCCACGACAGGACGACACCCGCGCAGAGGATCAGCGCGAACTCGGCCACCAGCGGCACCGCCGCCAGCGGACCGAGGTCGATCCCGGTGATCACCGCCAGCGCGGCCACCCCCGCCAGGGTGGCGGTTCCGGCCACGAGCGTCGCCGGGCCGGTGTTGGCCAGGGTCATGCGCAGCGCCGCCTCCAAGCCGAGCCCGCGGTCGCGCTCCTCGCTGAAGCGCGCGAGCAGCTGCACCGCGTAGTCGACGCCGAGCCCCACCAGCACCGGCACACCCGCCAGCACCGCGGGACTGACCGGCACCCCGATGAGCAGCGAGCCGCCCACGGTGACCAGCGTCGCCCCCGCCGCGCCGACCAGCGGCCACATCCGGCCGCGAGCGCGGAAGCTGCCCAGCAGCAGGAGCAGCATCACCACGAATGCCACCGGCAGCAGCGCCAGCAGCAGGTGGGTCATGGTTGTGGACACACCCTGCACCAACAGGGGCGCGCCGGCGATGGTGTACGCCAGCGGCGTGTCGTGGTACCGCTGCACGCACGCACTCGGCTGTCCGTTGGCGGCCGCGGCCGGCGAACCGCACTCGGTCGGGGTGAAGCCGCCCAGCCCCTTGACCACGGCGCTGCTGTCGTTGGGGCGACCCTTCTGCAGCTCGTTGCGGATCATCGACACCAGCCCGTTGACCTGGTCGGTGTGGCCGACCACCTCGGGCTTGAGCCGCACGGTGATCACCGCGTAGGACGGACCGTTCTTCTTGGGTGCGGGCAGCACCGCCGACCACTGCGACTTGGGCGTGCAGAACTGCTTGCTGCTGGCCGGCGGGCAGTTGGGCAGGTCGAGCAGCAGGCGCTCCAGGAACACCTGGCAGGTGGCGGTGATGTGCAGCACGCCGGCGATCTCGTCGCTGCAGTCGCCGAAGCCGGCGGTGAGCCGGTTGAAGAGCTGCTGCGCCGCCGCGGTGTCGGCCTTGCCGGTGGGTCCGGCCAGGTACTGCGCGAACAGCGGCGGCGGTTGCGTCTGCGAGGCGGCCGCCTCGGCCGCCTGCTCGGCGCCGCGCAGCACCGGGTCGTTCTGGTGCTGGTCGATGTGCTGGGCGAAGGTGGCGCGCGCGGTGTCGGCGTCCTGGGTGGCCTTGACCACGTCGGCGGCGAGGGCGACCTGGGCCGCCTGGAAGGCGTTGGACTCGATGCTGCTCAACTTGCCGGGATCACGCTCGCCGTTCTGCACGGCGCTGGCCAGCGCGGTCTCGGCGACGAAGTACGGGTACTCGTCGCGCACCCGGGTGACCTCGCCCGCGGCGGCGTGCTGGGCGCTGCCCACGATGGTGCCCGGCCCGAGCACGGTGGCGACGCGCGGGTCGCGGGTGATGTCCGACTCCAGGGCGCCGAGGCGGAGCAGGTTGCGCTCCAGGTACAACGCGGTGGGGTTCTGCGCCGCCATCACGATGACGATGGGGTCGGCCCCGAAGTCCTTGGCGAACTGCTGGTAGACCTGGTTGGCCTGCGACGACTGACCGACCAGCAGGTCAGGACCTGCGTCGACCGAGAAGCGTGCGAAGCCGGTGGCGAGCAGGGCGCAGAGCAGCGCGGAGATGAGTGCGATGCGTCCGGGCCGTCGCGCCATGGGCCGGGCGAGACGGACGGGATGGAGCCGCCGCAGGCGGCTCAGCACGGCGATGCGATGTCGTCAGCGAGGCAGGGAGAGCGTCGAGTCGCGACCACGATGTGTCGTACCTCCGTTGCGTCCAACCCCGGTGATTCCGTGAGGTGGGACGGCCGGCGAGCGTCAGAAGCCTATCAGAGCTCCGAACGAGAGCAGGTCTGTTGCGTTGGTCTGGTTGGCGGGACCGTACGCCGAGGTGATGGTGCCGTCGTGGTTCTGCACGAACAGCGATCCCGCAACCGGCGGCGGCGCGCCGTTGCCGTGTCCGTTGGCCCCGGTGAACGTCTGGACCCGGAAGTAGTGGTAGTGGCCGTCGAACGAGCAGAAGTCGCTGCCAGCGTTGCTGCCCGCTCCGGGTGTCGTACCGGTCTGGCCGGTGGGGGTGCAGGTGCCGTCCCAGCTGCTCAGCGCCGACAGCGGGTTCTCGATCGCCGCCGACAGGCCAAGCGCGTGCGGGTTGGCGGTCGTCGCGTCCACCAGCAGCGACTTGGTGGTGACGTCCGCCTGTGTCCCGTTGAGAGCGCCCGAGAACCGGGCCAGCAGCCCGTTGAATTGGCTGAGCTGGTCGATGACGGCGGGCGCCTTCTCCAGGGTGGCGCGGATGTTGCCGGCCTCGCCGCTCAGCGCCGAGTCGAGGCTGGTCAGCGTCGAGTTCGCGTGGTTGAGCAGGTCACCGAGCTGCGCCGAGGTGTCCGCGAATGCCCGCAGGCTGACGTTGGACGCCTCCACCAGCTGGTCCAGCGGCACCTGCGCGAAGCTGGCGTTGAAGGCCTCGTCCTTGATGAACATGTCGCTGAGGTTGGCGGTGACCCGGTCGACCACCTTGAGCGGCGACTGCAGCACCGACGTCAGCGTGTTGCCCGCGGCGACGAGCTGGTTGAAGTCGCTGCCGCGGCCGGCGGACGCCTTGCCGAACTCGACGATGGCGGTGGTCAGCTGGTGCTGCTCGTTGGCCTGCAGCTCCTGGAGGATCTGGTCCAGGTCGACCGGCAGCACCTCCTGCGAGCCGGGGATGGTGTCGCCCTGGCGCAGCAGGGGTGCCGACGTGGTGCCCGCGGTCAGCTCGATGTACTTGGGACCGAACAGGCCGTGCGGCCGCAGCTGCACGCGCGCATCGCTGTGGATGTCGGTGTACTGGGGCTGCAGGTCCATGGTGACGATCGCCTGGTTGTTCTGCACCTCGACGGAGTGCACCTCGCCGATCTTCACGCCGGCGATCTGCACGCCCGCCTTGGGCTCCAGCGCGTCGGCAGTGCTCATCTGCGCCTTGACCGTGAACGTCTTGCTCCACGGCAGACCGATGCGGGGACCGCCGGGAACGCCGCTGAGCACGATGCCGCTGATGATCAGCAGCATGGCCACCACCACACCGGTGCCGACCCAGGCCGGATTGAAGCGCGGCTTGTGCATCATGCGCTGGCACCGTAGTCGGCGAGCCAGTCGCTGTAGCCGATCAGGTGGATGCCCGGGGTGGGCAGGATCGGCGGCACCAGGCCGCCACCGGAACCGGAGCCGGATCCGTTGCCGCCACCGATGGGGGGCAGGCCGGGAAGGGTGGGCACACCGGGAAGCGTCGGCACGGTCGGGACCGGCAGGCCGTTGCCATTGCCCGTGGACGTCGTCCCGCTGTTGGTGCCCTTGGCTGGGGCGGTGAGCCCGGTGATGTCCGCGCCGTTGGTGAACTGGCGCAGCCACTGACCGTAGGCGTCACCCTGCGACGCGGCGTCGCCGATGGTGTAGATCATGTCGATGGCGGCCTGCTGTGCGGTCAGGCCGTTGAACAGGGTCACCTGCTGGAAGTACTTCGTCTGCGGGATCAGGGTGGCGAAGGTGGTGTTCACCCGCCCCGCCAGCGAATCCAGCCGCGACAGGCCGGCGGCGAACTGCTGCGCGCCTCCGTTGCCCAGCACGGCGTCGGTGGTCTGGTTCCAGGTGTCGGCGTTGCGGATGAAGCCGCGCAGCGCGTCGCCGTTGTTGCTGGCCAGCGCGCCGGTCACCGAGTTGAGGTTGTCGATCACCCCGGCGAGGTCGTTGCGGCTGGCGTTGAGCCGGTCGGCGGTGATCCCCAGGTTGACCAGGATGCCGTTCAGCTCGGGGTCGCGGGTGACCAGCTCGGCGGTGGGCGTGACGCTGTGCTGCGAGAGGTCGTTCAGCGACGGCAGCAGCTGCTGCAGCGTTCCCTCCTGGCCCTGCACCGCGCCGCCGACGGTCTTGATGATGTCGGTCAGCCCGGTGCGGGTCGGCTTGTCGAAGGTGCTGAGGATCTGGTCGAAGTCGACCACCGGCTTGGTGCGCGGCAGGTCGATCACCGCGTTGTCGGCGAGCTTGTTCTTGCTGTCCGACCCCGGCTGCAGCTCGACGTACTTCTGGCCGAGCAGCGTCGCCAGGCGGATCGACGCGGTGGTGTCGCCGGCCAGCGGCCACTCGCTGTCGTCGACGTGGAAGGTGACCGTCGAGTAGCTGCCGTTGGAGTTGATCCCGGTGACCTGCCCGACCAGCCGTCCGGCGATGCGCACGTCGCTGCTCACCGAGATGCCGTCGGCGTCGACGACGCGCATCGAGACGGTGTGCGTCGACGACCACGGTGCCGCGAAGTCGAGGTTGATCTTGGCCATGATGGCCACGACCACGCCGATGACCACACCGGCGATGAGGCCGGCCACCATCGGGCTGACGCGACGGCCGCGCTCGCTCACTGGAAGAGGCCTCCGAAGAGCTGGACGACGGTGTCGCGATGCGCCGCAGCCGCGGCGTCGCTGCCCGTCACGGTGCCTGCAGCGGTCGGTGCACCGGTGCCGCTGCTGGGGGCCTGCATCGACGCGGTGGCGTCCGGCGCGGCGATGGGCTGCACGTTGTTGCAGCCGGCGGTGTTGTTGGGTCCGCCCTGCCACTGCTGGCCGCCGCAGGGGATGGCGATGCGCGCGGTCCCGGTGTACAGCGTGGCGTCGATGCGGCTGTTGAGCACACCACCCGACTTCAACCCGGTGGCGCTGAGGAAGTAGCTCAGCAGCGTGTCCAGGTCCTTGACGTGCGGGTTGATGTACGACAGCACCGGGTTGGTCTGGTCGGCCAGTGTGGTCGCCGAGTCGAGGCTCGACGGACCCTTGCGGAAGATCGCCGCCAGGTTGGACTCCTCACCCTGGAGGGCCTGGTCGAGCGAGTTCAGCGTCCCCGCCGCGTGCACCAGCGTGCCCTGCACCGCCTGCGCGTTGGCCGCGATGGCGTGCAGGAAGGTGTTGCCGTTCTCGATCACGCCGCGCAGGTTGCGGTCCTCCCTGGCCAGCTCGGTGGTGATGGTCGCGAACTCGCCGTTGAGCCTGTCCAGCTCCGGGGAGCGCTGCGCCAGCACGGCCGTCAGCGGGCTGAGGTCGGCGGAGAGCGGGTTGAGGTTCTGCAGCAGCGCGTTGGTGTTGTCGGCGCCGCTGCCGCCGAAGGCGATCACACCCTCCTGGATCTGGGTGCGGATCGACTCGCGGACGTCCTGGGTGAACAGGTTGGAGAACGCGTCCAGGTTGATCGGGCTCTGCGTCTCGCCGGTGCCGAAGACGTGCGAGGCGTCGATCGCCGGCTGGCTGGCCGGTCCCGGGTCGAAGGCGACGTACATGTTGCTGAGCACGCCCTTGGGACGCACCGCGAACCTCGTGCCCTTGTGCAGCGGCCAGTGCGCCTCGTCGATGTTGAGCACGGCGACCGCCACCTGCTTGTCGCCGTCCAGCTTGACCTGCACCGAGTCGACGGTGCCGCCGCTCTGCAGCCCGGCCACGCGGATCTCGTTGCCCGAGACCAGCCCGTCGGCATTGGCGAACTGCACGGTCACCTGGTGCCCGGGGCCGCCGCCCAAGAAGGCCACGCCCGCGGCGGCGGCGGCGCCGAGGGCGAGCACCATCAGGGTGCGCGAGTCGAGCAGCAGCGCGGTGATCCGTCCGGTCCTGCTCATGTCGAGTACCCCGCCAGCCACGCCGCTTCCGTTGCCGAGGGGCCGGTGGGCGAGGTCGATGCCGGTGCGTTGCTCGTGCCGGACCCGACGGCGGGTGTTCCGTTGCACGCGTTCTGCAGGGTCTGGGTGATGGTGTTGATCGTGCTCGTCGGCAGCACCGCGCCGAAGGTCTGCAGCAGGGTGTTGACCATGCTGGCCGGCTCGTCGCAGTGGAAGGACAGCACGATGTTCTGCGCCGAGTGCGAGCACTTGGGATCGCTGATCGAGGTGCTGGTGCTGTTCGAGCAAGCGGCGCTGGTGTCCTTGAAGCGCGTCTGCGGATTGGAGAACATCGAATCCCACTCGGTCGTCGCCATCGGGCCGGCGCCATTGGTGACGGTGAGCTGGTCGTTGGGATAGTTGATGTTGCCCAGCAGGGTGCCGGTGAAGACCTCGGCGACGCCGCAGGCCTGCGGCTTGCCGTTGACGGCGCACGCGGTCTGCGGGTCGATGATCAGCGAGAACATCTGGTTGAGCCTGTCGAACGTCGGCGCCAGCTTGGCCAGGCTGGCGCGCTGCTCGTTGACGGTGGGCGCCATGGCGGTGTTGAACTCGCTGGCCACGTTGGAGTAGCCCTTCAGCGTGGCGATCAGCTCGGTGTCGCGCTGCGCGATGGCGCCCAGCGCGACGTTGCCGTTGGCGAGCAGCCCGGCGAGCTGGCTACGCTCGTCGGCGAGCGTCTGCATCAGCGTGTTGAAGTTGACGAAGATGCTGTCGACCTGGGCGTTGTCCTTCTCGTAGACCTTGGCCAGCGGGCTGAGGTCCTGCACGATCTGGGTCAGCTGCGGCAGCAGCGCCTGGATGTCGCCGGCGCGGCCCTGGGTGGCCTTGTCCAGCTCCTGCAGCACCACCTGCTGCTGCTGGCGCGTCTTGGCGTCGAAGGCGTTGAAGATCTCGTCGTTGGAGACGTCCTTCGAGGTGCGCGCCTGGGGCAGGTAGCCGCCCGGCGGGATGCTCTCGCCGGTGCCGCGGCTGCCGACGGTGAGGTCGACGTACTTCTCGCCGAGCAGCGTCTTCGGCCGCACCACCGCGGATCCGTTGCTGTAGACCGGCACCGCGTTGGAGTTGGAGATCTGCAGGGTGACCACCGAGAACCCGGGGTTCTTGGGGTCGTGCGACACGGCCGTCACCTTGCCCACCTGGACGCCGGCGACGCGCACGTCGGCCGCGGTGGGAACACCGTCGGCGTCGACGAACACGGCGTGCACCTGGTATTCGGAGACGAGCGGGTTGGGCTGGCCGATGTTGACCGCCAGGAACTCCATGCCGACCACGCAGAGCACGGCGAACAGGCTGACGAAGATGGCGTTGCGGACGATGCGTGCGGTGTTCATCCGCCGCCTCCCAGCGCCGCCTGCCAGGTGCTGTTGGGCGCGCTCAGGCCGCCCACCGAGGCGGTCTTCTTGCCGGTGCAGTCACCGCCGCAGTTGACCGAGTACACCGACCAGAGGTGCTGCTGGTTGGACGGGTTGTAGGGCCCCTTCTGCGCCGTGGAGGGATCGGTGTCGGCGAACGACGTGCCCAGGTTGAGGAAGATGGCGTCGACGGCCTTGAGCACGTCGGTCTTCACCAGGGGGGTGAGGATCTGGTTGCTCTGGCCGAGGAAGCTGCTCAGCGCGGTGAGCGTGGTGGGCAGGTTGTCGAAGAGGGCACGGATGTTGGGCACCTCACCCGTGACCAGCGTGTCGAGGTGCTGCAGCAGCGTGTCGGCCTGCGTGATCGTGCCCTTGATGGCCGTTTCCTGGGCGGCCTCCTGGGCCATCACCTGGGCCCACGTGCCGAACTCCTGGCGCACCGTGTCCCGTTGCTTGGCGAGCATGTCGTAGAACCGCTGCAGCTCCAGCACGATGTCCTCGAGCTGTCCCTGCCGGACCTTCAGCACCGCCGCCGGACCGTTGAGCGAGGTGACCAGGTTCTTGACGATGTTGGCCTGGCTGTTGAGGTTGCTGCCCTGTCTGGCGAGCGCGTCGCCCGCTCCGTCGATGAGCAGCTGCAGGCGCTGGCGGCTCTGCGGGTCGAGCACCGCCAGGACCTCGTCGATCTGCACCGGGGTCAGCGTGTGGGCGACCGGGATGCTGCCGCCGTCGGGCATGGTTCCGCTCGACGCGGTGCCCCGGTTGACTTCGACGTAGGTCTCGCCGAGCAGGTTCTTGATGCGCACCATGGCGCTGGCGTCCTTGTAGATGGGCAGGCCGGCCGAGGCCTCCACCACCATGTCCACCTGCGCCTGGCCGTTGACCGCCGAGACGGTGTCGATGCGGCCGATCTTGGTGCCGTTCATCAGCACCTGGTTGTTGGCCAGGATGCCGGCTGCGTCGCGGAACGTCGCGGTCACCCTGTAGGGGTGCGACCAGGGCAGGGTCACTCCCATCTGCATGACGATGAAGCCCAGCGCCGTCATGCAGACGCCCAGGTAGGCGATGTAGATGGGCAGGTTCCAGCGGCTGCGCATCTGCCTAGACCCCCAGGAACCCGGCCAGCGTGGCCATGTCGCCTGCTCCACCGCCGGTGTACGCGCCCGTCGAGGTGGAGGCGGTCGTCTTGGCATTCGACGCCGACGGAGTGCCGGTGCAGCTGTGCGGCTGGTTCAGCTGGCTCGGGGCGTCGGGCGTTGCCAGGCAGACGCGGAAGATCGAGTACACCGTGCTCACGGCGCCCGAGGGGTCGGTGACCCACTCCTGGCCGCCGCCCGTCGTGTACGGCCCGCCCTTGATCGAGTGGGCGAGCAGGTCGACCTGGCAGCCGGGCGTACCGCAGAGCCCAGGAGCCAGGGTGTCGTGCGCGCCCGAGGCCAGGATGTTCGCCTCCTCGCGCACGTTGGCCAGCAGCCGCGGGGCGATGTCCAGGGTGCCGCGCAGGTTGCTGATCACCGAGTCGAAGGAGACGTTGGCCTCGGCCAGGGCTCGCTCCGCGTCGTTGAACGACCGGCTGAAGGCTGCCTGCTCCGCCATGACGGCGTCGAGCGTGGCCTTCCCGTTGTCGATCAGCTGGCTCATCTGGGTGAGCTGGTCGTCCTGAGTCAGCTTCTGGAAGAGTCCGTCGAGCCCGACCAGGATCTGGTCGAGCGCCGGGTCGCGGTTGTTGAGTGTCTGCCCCGTCACCGCGAGATGGGCGAGATCGTCGCGGCCGGTCTGGATGGCCTGGTTGAGGTCGAAGCCCCGGCCGGCGATTCCGGCGCCGAGGTCGTTGAGCAGCACGCGCAGTGCCGAGCGGGTGTCGGTGTCGAGACTGTTGATGAATTGGTCGAGCTCGACCGGAACCGCGTCGCCCGGGGTGTCGAGCACCTTGTTGACGTCGTAGGCGGCGTTCTTGGGATCGCCGTCGTGGAGGTCGACGTACTTCTCGCCGAGCAGCGACTTGGGCCGGATGTCGGCCTGCAGACCCTGGTGCAGCGGCCAGTAGGCGTCCTCGACGGCCACGGTGACGCTGGCGTGGTCGTTGGGCAGCGGCCGGATGTCGGAGATCACGCCCACCTTGGAGCCGGCCTCGAGCACGTCGCTGCCCGACACCAGCCCCGACGCCGTGGTGAAGTGGATGGTGAACTGGTGCGGCGGCGCCGCCGTGACCCGCGGGGCAGCAACGGCCACACCAATCCCCGCGACGAGGAGGGTGGCGACGGTGGTGCCGACGGCGAGTGGGCGGTTCATCGCGATGCGGCTAGTCCATGCCCAGCGGCCCTTCGGAGGCCGCGTTGAAGAACTGGCGGACGAACTCGTCGGGCGAGTTCTCGATCTCCTGCTTGGTGCCGAAGTGGCGCATCTTGCCCTTGTAGAGGATGCCGATGTTGTCGGCGAAGCGGCGCACCGCGCCGACGTCGTGCGAGACCACGATCGAGGTCGCCTTGTACTTGCTGTTGATCTCGCGGATGAGGTCGCAGAGCAGGGTGGTGCGCACCGGGTCGAGACCGGAGTCGGGCTCGTCGAAGAGCAGGATCTTGGGCTCCATGACCAGGGCGCGGGCGAAGCCGGCGCGCTTGCGCATGCCGCCGCTGAGCTCGTTGGGCATGCGCTTCTCGGCGCCGGCCAGGCCGACCTCCTGGAGGCGCTGCATGACGATCTCGCGCACCTTGGTCTCCGGCAGCTTGGTGTGCTGGCGCAGCGGGAAGGCCACGTTGTCGTACAGGTTCATCGAGGAGAAGAGCGCACCGTCCTGGAAGAGCATGCCGATGGAGCGGCGCAGCTCGAGGAGCTGCTTCTCGTTGAGCTTGGGCACGTGCAGGCCGCTGACCACGATGTCGCCGCGGTCGGGGGCGAGCAGGCCCACGACATGACGCAGGGTGACGCTCTTGCCGGTGCCGGACGGGCCCATCAGCACGGTGATCTCGCCCTTGGGGATGCGGCAGGTCACGCCGTCGAGGACCTTGAAGGACCCGAAGGCCTTGCTCAGGTCGTGCAGCTCGATGACCGCTTCCTTGTTCCACGTCGAGACGGACTGGTTGGTCCCGGGCTGGTTCTCGCGACCGGCACCGTTGGACGAGGGCGGTGCGGGTGCGGGTGCAGGGGCGGTCGCGGGCGCGGCCACGCGCTGCCCGGAGACCTCTGCCTCGTCGAGGCCGAGACCCTCGGTGCCGGTGGCGGGATACATCTCACTCATTGCTTGGTCACACCTGGATTGGCAGGTTGGGGTTGTTGCCCCAGAAGATCTGGGTGAGCAGCGCATTGACGACGACGGTGAGGACCAGTGCTGTGGCCATCGTCTTGGCCACCGCCCTGCCGATGCCAACCGCTCCTCCGGTCACGTTGTACCCGTAGTACACCGCGACACAAACGATGAGCACGGCGAACGTCACCGCCTTGATCATCGAGAAGATCAGGTCCTGGATGTTGATGAAGCGGTAGAAGTAGTCGGCGTAGATGCCGGTGGAGATCTGGCCGATCTGGTAGCGCTGCACCACGTAGGAGCCGAGGTAGCTGATCGCCAGGGCGAGGATGTACATGAAGGGCAGCACGATGAAGGAGGCGAGCAGGCGCGTCGACACCAGGTAGATGCGCGTGGGCATGCCCATCACCTGCAGGGCGTCGATCTCCTCGTTGACGCGCATCGTGCCCAGCTCCGCCACCAATCCGCAGCCGACCTTTGCACCGACTGCAAAGCCGAAGAACAGTGGCGTGATCTCGCGCGTGTCGCAGATGGCGTTGAAGACGCCGGCCAGCGACTGCGCGCCGATCTGCGACAGCGAGTAGTACGCCTCCACACTGCATTCGCTGCCGGTGAAGTAGGTGAGCACCAGCGCGATGGGCGTCGAGCCGATGGCCAGGAAGGCGGCGTACCACCACACCTCGCGCATGTACTGCGTGGCCTGCGGGATCTGCACCACGCCCTTGCCGGCAAAGGCGACGACCTCGCCGAGGGTGCGGAGGCGGGAGCGCACTCCCGATGCGATGCTCGCCATCACCCATTCACCTCAGCACGTTGTTGGAATGGAAAAGGGCGAGCACCGTCGGCGTGTACAGGTACTCGAAGATCTGGATGGAGACGAAGCAGGCCACCACCGCCTGGTGGACGGCTCGGGCCACCCCCTCGGCCCCACCTTTCGCGGTGATTCCCTTGTAGCAACAGATGGTCGCCACAAGCATTCCGAAGATGATGCACTTGATCTCGCCGCCGTACAGGTCCTGCAGCGTTCCCTGCGTGTAGAAGGTGGAGAGGAAGGCGCCGCTGTTGACGCCGACCAGGGCCACGCTGGCCAGGTATCCCGACAGGCAGGTGAAGGCGATCATCGGGATGTTGTAGAGCGCGGTCATCACCGCCATGGCGGCGAAGCGCGGCACCACGATGAAGAGGATGTTGCTGATGCCCATCACGCTGAGCGCCTCGAGCTCGTCGCGCACCTTGCGGGCGCCGAGGTCGGCGGTGATGGCGGTGCCGGCCACGGCGGCTACCATCAGGCCGGTGGCCACCGGGGCGAACTCGCGGACGTTGGCCAGGACCATGAAGCCGCCGATGCGCCACTCGGCCGAGGCCAGCTTGAAGAAGTTGCCCGCCTCCAGGGCGACGATGGTGCCCCAGCCCATCCCGGTGAGGAAGAGGGGCACGAAGCAGGCGGTCATGATGAACCGGCACTGCTCGAGGAACTCGGCCAGGTAGAAGGGGCGGCTGAAAATGCCGCGCGCGGCAGCAACGAAGAGGATCGACTGATCCCCGAGGGTGGTCAGACCGCGTCGTGCACGGGTAACCACTGCTCCGCTTTCTCCTCCAACCGGCCCACCACCGCGGGGATGGGCCCATCTGCTGGCACAGTGACGTCTGGTTCCGCGGGGCTCCAGGCGAAGGGAGGGAGGCGTGCCCCCGTCTCCTCCGTTAGACGACCCCGTACGCACAAATCTTGCAGCCGCCACCCTGCCCCTGACCAGGGGGGAGCGGAGTATAGGCCCAGGGTGGAGGGCATTGTTATACCGCTACTACCCCCTCGACGCGTTTGCTTCGTTGCAATCTCGTGATCCGCGCGGCGGAGGCGCGTTCCCGGTTCGGGCCGGTGACCGGCCGTATGCTGGGCTCCGCATGGCCGAACAGACGATGCTCAGCGTGGTCGTTCCCACGCGCAACGAGGCAGGCAACGTCGGCACCCTCATCGAGCGGCTCGACCGCGCCCTGGAGGGGGTCACCGTCGAGGTCTGCTTCGTCGACGACAGCGACGACGGCACCCCCGCCCTCCTGGAGCGCCTCATGGCCGAGCGGGGTGGTGGCCGGGTGCGCTGCCTCTTCCGCCAGGGCACCGAGCGCCGCGGCGGGCTGAGCACCGCGGTCGTCGCCGGGCTGCGCATGGCCACCGGACGCTACGTCTGCGTCATGGACGCCGACCTGCAGCACCCCCCCGAGACGATGCGGGCCATGCTCGACGAGGCCGAGCGCGGCGCCGACCTGGTGGTCGCCAGCCGCTACGTCAGCGGCGGCTCGCACGGAGGCCTGGACGGCGCCGGGCGCCGGCTGGTCTCGCGGAGCGCCACCCGGCTGGCCCGGCTGCTGTTCTCCGAAGCGCGGCAGACGGCCGACCCGCTGTCCGGCTTCTTCCTCTGCCGCCGCTCCCTGCTCGACGGCATCGAGTTCCGCCCGGTGGGCTTCAAGATCCTGCTCGAATTGCTGGTCTGCGTGCCGGGCATCACGGTGCGCGACGTGCCCCTGCAGTTCCAGCCGCGCGCGGCCGGGGAGAGCAAGGCGAGCATGGGCCAGGGGTTGCTCTACCTGCGCCACCTGCGCTCGCTCTTCGTCGACGTGCGCGGCTCCGCCCGGGTGTGGAAGTTCGCCATGGTCGGCATCACCGGAATGCTCGTCTTCCTGCCGGTGCTGGCGGTGCTGACCGGGGTGCTCGGCCTGCCGCCGCTGGTGGCCTTCGTGCCCGCCTGGCTGGTGTCGGTGGCCTGGAACACCGGGCTCAACCGGGTCTGGACCTTCGCCGACCAGCGCCGCAGCGCCATCGGCGAGGGTCCGGGACGCTACCTGCGGGGCACCCTGCTCTCCGGACTGATCATGTTCGCCACCTTCATGCTGCTCTGGCTGCGCGGCCTGCACGAGATGGTCGCCGCGGTGTGCGCGGCGCTGGTGGCGATGGCGGCCAACGCGCTGCTCAACGGGACCACGGTGCGGACGCGGCCGCTGGCCTGGGCGCTGCTCGCCGTCGACCGTGGCATCCAGGCGTCGCTGGCCCGGCTGAGCGAGCAGGTGGGCGCCGATCGGGCGTATCTGCTGCCCGCGTCGCGCGGTGGTGCCTCGCCCGCGGCGGTGCCCGCGGAGCTGCTCGACCGCGTGGTGCACAGCGTGCGGCCGGCGATGTGGACGGAGGCGCCGTCGCACCGTCCCCAGCGGCGCACCAACATCGATTCCACCTCGCTGATGCTGATTCCCGCGGTGCGCGCCGGCGAGGTGCTTGCGGTGGTGGTGTTCGAGCGGCGGGCGCCGCGCGGATTCGTGCCCGAGGCGCTGGAGACGGCGACGCGGGCGGTCGATTCGCTGGCGGACCAGCTCGTCGAGGAGCCCTTTGTCGGCGTCGCGGCGATGGTGGCCCCACCGGCGGGCTGAGGTCCACGGGGAGACGGGGGATCTAGAGTTGCGCGGATGGCACGGGTGTCGCTGGCGGTCGCAACGGCAGAGGTGGCGTCGCGCGACCCGGTGCTGGCCAACCTGGTGGCGATGGTGGGACCGATCGAGCACCGTGCTGCGCACGCCGACGGACACTTCGGTGCGCTGGCGCGGGCGATCGTCTTTCAGCAGCTGGCGGGGCGCGCGGCTTCAGCCATCCTGGGGCGGGTCGTCGCTGCGGCGGGCGGGCAGCTGACGCCCGAGGCGCTGTCGGCTGTGCCGGACGCCGAGCTGCGAGCGGCCGGGCTGTCGGGCAACAAGCTGGCGTCGCTGCGCGATCTCTCGGCCAAGGTGCTCGACGGCACCGTCGAGCTGTCGGCGGCATCGCGGCGGAGCGACGAGGACATCATCGCGGGCCTGACCGCGGTGCGCGGCATCGGCCGCTGGACGGCCGAGATGTACCTGATGTTCGAGCTGCGCCGGCTCGACGTCTGGCCGGTCGACGACCTGGGGGTGCGCCAGGGCTACGGGCTCGCCTGGGGCCTCGTGCCGCCGCCGACCGCTCGCGAATTGCAGCCGCTCGGTGAGCGCTTCCGGCCGTACCGCTCCGTTGTTGCCCGGTACTGCTGGGAGGCCGTGGCCCTGTCCCGCGGCGGCACCGACCCGTCGCTTCGTTGAGCGCTTCTGCGCCGCGCAGGCGGGCTTCGTCGGCGTCCGGCGACACCCGCGTCGCGCGGATCCTCGCCCGCATCCGCGCCATCCCCGCCGGCTCGGTGGAGACCTACGGCGACATCGACCGCGTCGCCCCGCGCCTGGTCGGGCGCGTGCTGGCCGGCGGCGCGCACGACGTCCCCTGGCACCGCGTGGTGCGCGCGGACGGCAGCGTCGCCATGGGGGCACGGCAACTCGACCTGCTGCGCGCCGAGGGCGTCCCGCTGCGCGGCGACCGGGTCGACCTGCGGGCTGTGCGCCGGCTCCGTCGGGAGCACTAGCGCGCGGCGTCCGGCCTCAGGTGAGCAGGCGGGGAAGGCGGCTCCAGCCTTCGAGCTCGACGATCCAGCGGGGGCCGGGCGGGCCCATGCCGGCACCCGGCATGCCGAGGCGCTGCAGCAGGCTGCGGCGGGGATGCAGGCGGATCACGCGGCGGCGTGGCATGTCGCCGAGGCGCTGGGCTTCGGCGAGAGCCTCCTCCTCCTCGGCGAGGGCGTCGACCAGGCCGAGCTCGAGGGCGCGGTCGGCGAGCCAGACCTCGCCGGTGGTGACCAGGGCGAGGCTCTCGTCGTCGTAGTTGCGGGCCTCGCGGACGGCGCCGGTGAAGTGGCGGAACATGCCGTCGATGAGCTCGCGCTCCTTGACCTGGTCCTCGTCGGTGGGCTCCCGCCAGGGTGCGCCGAGGTCTTTGAAGGGTCCGGTCTTGACGACGTGCATGCGGGCGCCGATGCGCTGCAGCAGGTCGACCAGGACCGGGCGCGCCGAGATGACACCGATCGAGCCCACCAGCGCCGCCGGGAAAGCCAGGATGCGAGTGGCGCCGCAGGCGGCGAAGTAGCTGCCCGAGGCGCCCACCGAGCGGATCCAGGCGACCACGGGCTTGGTGGCGGCGAGGCGCTTGACGGCAAGGTAGAGCGTCTCGGAGGCGACGGCGTCCCCGCCGGGGGAGGCGATGTCGAGCAGGACCGCGCGGATCTGCTTGGACTCGCGGGCGCGGTCGAGGGTGCGGACCAGGTCGGCGGTGCGCACGGCGCCGCCGATCACGCCGCGGATGGGCACCACCGCGAGGCGGCGGCGGTCGACCACTCCGGCGAGGCGGTCGGCAAGGCTGACGGCGGTGGAGGTCGACATGGGCGCGCTCCGATGCTAGCGGCATGGCGGGGGCGGTGTCTGGCGCGATCCCCAGGAGCTCGTCACCTGGCCGCGAAGGGATCGGGGTCGATCCGTGGAGCGGCGCGGTGGTCCCTGAACCGGGGCAGGACTAGCCTGAGGACATGCGGACGCGGCGATGCGGCGGGTGCGGCTCGACGAGCCGGGACATGGAGGCGCTGTCGTGCCACGCCTGCGGCGGAACCTTCGCCGGCGCGGCGGCGCGGGCGTGGTCGCGCGTCGGCCTGGTGGTGACGGTGGCGGCCACGATGGGCCTGGCCTGCCTGGCGGTGATGTGGCGCCTTCACGGCGGGGGCCACTGACCACTCAGCGGAAGTCGTGCGACGGCGGCAGGTCGACCCGCCCCTCACCGTCGAGTGCTCGCACCTGCTCGACCACCAGGTTCAGCCGCCCACCCTGGGACTCGACGACGCCGTCGACCAGCAGCAGGGGATTGAAGTTGGCCACAGTGCGCACCCGCTGGTAGACCCGCGGCCGGAGCACGAGGTCGAGATGCCCACCCTCGTCGGCCAGGGTGAAGAAGCGGAACCCGCTCGCCGACGACGGCGCCTGCCGGACGATCACCAGCCCCGCCACGCGGACCCGCGCCTTGTCGGGCAGGTCGGCGACCCGTGGCAGTGGAGTGCAGCCCAGCTCGTCGAGGCGATCGCGCAGGAAGGCGAGCAGGTGCCGTCCGGTGCTCAGCTCGCTGAGGCGGTACTCCGTGGCGACCCGCTCGCGCTCGTCGAGCTCCGGCAGCGGCGGTGAGGGCGCCGGAACCGCGAGCAGCGACGGCTGCACGTCGTCGGGCAGCGCGGCGGCGCGGGGCGTCGCCAGCCCGCGGCCACGCGGCGGCGCGGAAGGTCGGGGCGCGCCCGCAGCCTCGGACTCCGGCGCAACCGCCGCACCTCGACGCTTTCCCCGGCTGCGTGGCGGCAGCGTGTCCTCCTCCTCGCGCAGTTCCCAGAGCAGCTCACGCCGCGTCCGTCCCTGCGCCACCGCATCGAAGGCCCCCAGCATCACCAGGTTCTCCATCGCCGGCCGCTGCAGCCGCGTCGCCCGCCAGAACTCGGCGACCGACCCGGTGGCCCCCGCACGCACCGCCTCCGCGCACACCGCGCGCCCCGTCGGGCCGATGCCGCGCACGTAGTTGAAGCCCAGCCGCACCGCCTGCTCCGCGGCCTTCTCGCCCATCGTGCGCGCAGTCGCCGCGACGCGCTCCAGCGTGCACCGCGCATGGCTGCGCGTGACGTCGACGGGAAGGGTTCGAACGCCGTGCCGCTTGCCATCCTCGACCAGCACCGAGGGATGGTAGAAACCCATCGGCTGCGCGTTGAGCAGGGAACACAGCCAGTGCGCGGGATATTCCAGCTTGAGCCACGCCGTCTCGTACGCGGTGCGCGCGAACGCGGCGGCATGGCTCTTGCAGAACCCGAACTGGGCAAACCCGGCGGCGGCGCTGAAGATCTGCTCGGACGTGGCCTCGTCGAGCCCGCGCGCGATGCAGCGCGACACGAACTCCTCGTGCAGCGACTCCATCTCGACGCGCGAACGATGCCGGTTCATCGCCCTGCGGAAGCGGTCGGCCTCGCCCGGAGAGTAGCCCGCCACCTCCATGACGATGCGCAGGATCTGCTCCTGGTAGAGGATCACCCCGCGGGTTTCTGACAGGATCGGCTCCAACGAGGGATGCGCGTAGGTGACCGGCTCCAACCCCTGGCGGCGGCGCAGGTAGGGATGCACCGCGTTGCCCTGGATGGGCCCGGGCCGGATGATCGCCACCTGCACGATGAGGTCGTTGAACTCGCGCGGCTGCGACTGGTGGAGCGACTGCAGCTGCGCGCGCGACTCGATCTGGAACAGCCCGATGGTGTCGGGGGCGCAGATCATGTCGTAGACGCGCACGTCGTCGAGCGGCAGCGCGTCGAGGTCGGGACGCGTGCCGTGGGTCTGCTCGACCAGCTGGAGGCACTCGTGGATGACGCTGAGGGTGCGCAGGCCGAGCAGGTCCATCTTGATCAGGCCGAGGTCCTCGACGTCGTCCTTGTCGAACTGCACGACGACGCGGCCCGGCATGGTGGCGCGCTCCACCGGGATGACCTCGACCAGCGGCCGCCCGGTGACCAGCATGCCGCCGACGTGGATGCCGAGGTGGCGCGGCGTTCCCTCGATGCGATGCAGGACGTCGACGAACTGCGTCCACGGCAATGCGTGGTGCGTGTGCACGCCGGCGTCGAGCCCGGCGGCGGTGACGGCGTCGTCGACGGTGCCCTCGTACCAGCCGTTGACCGACTTGGCGAGCCGGTCGACGATGGTGTCGGGGAACCCCATCGCGGCGCCGACCTGGCGGATGGCCATGCGCGGCCGGTAGGTGACCACGTTGGCGACCATGCCGGTGCGCTCCTCGCCGTACTTGTCGTAGACGTAGCGCAGCACCTGCTCGCGGTGGTCGGTGGAGAAGTCGATGTCGATGTCGGGGGTGCCGGTGTACTCGTCGTGGAGAAAGCGTTCGAACAGCAGGTTGTGCTCCACCGGGTCGACGCGGGTGATGCCGAGCAAGTAGGCGACGATGCTGTCGGCGGCACTGCCGCGTCCCTGCCCGGGGATGGAGTTCTCGCGCGCGTAGCGCATGATGTCCCAGGTGATCAGGAAGAACTCGGCGAGGCCGGTCTTCTCGATGACGTTCAGCTCTCTCTGCACGCGTGCCTCTACGTCACCGGTCACCGGGTGATACCTGCGCGGCACCGCCTCGTGGCACAGCTTGCAGAGCACCGAGAAGGGCGTTTCCCCCTGCGGGACCGGGAATCCCGGGAAGCGCACATCCTTGAAGTCGAGTGCCACCTGGCAGCGCGCGGCGATGGCGGCGGCGTTCTCGAACGCCTGCGGCCAGCTGTCCATCAGCGCGCGCAGCTCGTCCTCCGCCTTGACGGTGTGCTGCGCGTTGGGCAGCAGCAGACCGTGCGCCGAAGCGCTGTCCAGCGTCGCCCGGTGGTGGATGGCGGTGAGTACGTCGAGCAGCGGCTTGTCGCCAGATGTGGCATGAACCGGCAGGTTGCTGGCGACCAGGTCGACGCCGCAGCGCTCGGCGAGCAGCGCCGTCTCCGCGGCCAGCCAGCGGTCGGCGGGATGGAGGTGGTTGTGCAGCAGCAGTCCCACGTTGTCGCGGCCGAAGGCGTCGCGCAGCCGGTCGAGATGGCGCGCGGCGACGCGGCTCTCGCCGGCCAGCAGCGCAGCGGTGATGGCGCTCCTGCGTCCCCCGGCGAGGACGTGGCAGTGGCCGAGCTCGGCGGGGTCGACGCGGGCCGGCGGTCCCGGTGGCAGCTCCTTGGTCGAGGGCAGGCCGGGCCAGCCCTCCGGGAACGGCCCGGCGGTGGTGCGCAGTGAGGTGGGCCGTTCGGGCGGCGGCTCCACGGTTCGCCTGTGGCGGTGGCGCGCGAGAAAGACGTCGGCGCCGGGGTCGCCCGCGTCGCCGAAGAGGTCGAGCAACGGGTGGCCCTTCTCGCCGGCGAGCTGGGCGGCGCTGATGGCCCGGGAGAGGTTGCGGTAGCCGGTGGTGTCGGTGGCCAGCAGGCGGAGCCGGTCGCCGCGGAGCAGGTCGAGCTCGGCGCCGATGACGGGATGGATGCTGGCCTTCTGCGCCGCCTGGATGAACTCGACGGCGCCGTAGAGGCCGTTGCGGTCGCACAGGCCGAGGGCGGGCATGCCGAGCTCGGCCGCCGCGGCGACCAGCTCACCCGGCGACGAGGAGCCCTGCAGGAACGAGTAGTGGGAACGCGCAGCCAGCTCCACCCACCGCCCACTTGACAGCACGACAAGCTTGTGTATCATTCTCCCATGCTTGTCAGCCATCGCAGAACTCCTTCTGCGACGACGTTGCTCTCCCTCCTTCCCAGCGCCGTCCCCGACCCGGCCGCCGGCCCTCCGCCGAGCCCCTCCCAGGGCGGAGTGCGCCGGCGGCTCCGGGCGGGGGCGGCGCGCTCTCCCGTCCCATGGCGCCGCTCAGGCATAGCGGCGGACCAGGTGCCACGTCCCCGCTTCCAGGTCGCGGTACAGCTCGATCCAGTCGCCGCTGCTGCGGGTCAGGCAGCGGTGGTACTCGCGGCGCACCGGCCGGCGCCACCAGTCGGTCTCGACCAGCCAGCGATTGGCGGTACGGGCGACCAGCCGCCACCCCTCGGGGAGCAGCACCGCCTCGATCTCGCCGCCGGCGCGCAGGCGCACCTCGGTGGGCTGGTCGAGCAGCTCGGTCACGGGCGGCCCCCTCCCCTGCCACCCCCTGCGGCACCCGCCGGGGCCTCCCAGACGAAGCGGCGCTCGGGCAGGTCGCCGGGGTCGAGGGCCAGCCGCGCCCGGACCACGGTGTCCTGACCGAAGCGGTCCTGCAGGCGCACCACGCTGCGGGCCACCGCGTCGCGTCCGGCGTCGCCGGCGCGCCACAGGTCCACCTGGCGGCCCGACCCGGCGGACAGGCGTCCCGCCTCGAGGCGCAGGGCGGACACCGGCGCGGTCGGGCGGGCCTCACCGAGCAGGCCGAGGACGGCGGGCCACAGCTCGCCGGCGTTGCCGGCGGGGACCGGCAGCACCCGGATCGAGGTGGGAATGCCGGCGCGGACGCCACCGTTCGTGCCACTCCCGCACGCCGTTCCGCTGGGCCCGCCGTCCTGCTCCAGGGCCAGGCCCAGGGTGCCCGCGGCCAGCGCGCCGCTCTGCAGCCGCGATCCCAGGGTGTCGGTGATCCGGCGGGCGCAGAAGCGCAGCGCTTCGAGGTTGGCCACGGCGCCGTCGAGGACGAGCCGCTCGGCCATGGTGCGCGGCGGCGCCCAGGCGTGGATGCCGTCGCCGTCGATCCCCCGGGCCAGGCGATGGATGGCCAGCCCTTCCCGCCCGAACTGGCGCTGCAGATCGGCGGGAGCCAGGCCGGCGACGGCTCCGGCACAGTCGAGGCCCAGGGTTGCCAGCCGGGCCAGCACGGCGGGGTCGGCGGGAAACAGGCGCAGCGGCAGCGGGGCCAGAAAGGCCGCCTCCTCCCCCTCGCGCACCCGCCGCACCCGGTGCGGCGCACTCGCCCGCGCCGCCATGCGGGCGACGAAGCGCGAGCCACCCACGCCCACGGCGGGCGCCTCGCCGAGTGCGGCCGCGGCGGCGCGGGCCCCGGCAGCGGCCCAGGCGCCCTCACTGGGATGCACGGCGTGGCTGCCGCTGAGGTCCGCGAAGGCCTCCTCGTCGCCCACCTCGATCGCCGGAGATACGCCGCACAGCGCCTCGACCACCGCGGCGCGCAGCCGCTCCACCCCGGCCTCGTCGAGGGCGACGAACACCGCCGCAGGACACGCCTGCTGTGCCTGCCGCAGCTGCTGCCCCGGGCGCACCCCGGCCGCCTCGGCCGCCGGGGAGGCGGCGATCACCGGCAGGCGCAGCTCCGGGGCCCCGCCGACCACCACGGGCTCAGCGCGCAGCTCGGGGTGGTGCCTCCAGACGGCGAGCAGGCCGAGGTGGGGGAAGCGGGCACAGAGGACGCGGGCCATGCCGTGCTTCCGCCACGCCCTAGCCGGCGAGGGCGGGCACGTCGCGTGCCCCGCTCGTTCCGGTGTGGCGCCGCGCCGTGTCGAGGTCGGCGGCGGGGTCGTCGAGCGCGACCGGTGCCGGCGCCGCGGCGGTGACCAGCGCCGGCAGGCCGACCACCTCCCCCACCGCGTGCGGCCTCGGGTAGCGCAGCAGCACCGCGGCGCTCGTCCCGGGCGCACCCACCCTGCTCTTGTCCACGCCCAGCCGGACGCGCAGGCCGACCACGTCGCCGTGCGCCTCCTGCCAGCCGATGGGGCTGCACCCCAGGGTCAGCGACGATGCGTAGGCGAGCGGCGCCGGCAGCGGCGCCGGCACGGCGATGCACAGCACGGCGCGGGCCGCCCACGCCGCCTCGCCGAGCGCGGTGAGCGGATGCTCCCAGGGCGCCGGCCGATCACCACCGCCACTCGGGAAGGCGACGCCCACCCACGGCACACCGGCCCGCACCAGGGTGCGGGCCATGGCCAGCCCGGGCCCGATCGCGCCGCCGGGGGGCCGGACCACCAGGCAGGCGTCGAGGTCGGCGCCGTGGTCGGCGAGGTAGCCGGGGTCGAGGCTGCCGCGCAGGTCGACGTAGGCCACCTGCATGGAGCGGCTGGCGATGGCCAGCAGCGCCTGGAGGAGGGTGAGCCGCCCGGTGGCGCCGGGTCCGCCGGGAGAGCGCTCGCCGTCGGACAGCAGGGTGAGGCGACCGACCGGCAGCCCGCCGCGCGGGATCAGCCCGTCGAGCACCGGCAGCCCGGTGGGCCAGGCCTCGGCGGGCACGGGGTCGCCGCCGCGACGGACCGCCGCCGTCCCGTAGCGTCGCTGAAGAGCGGAGATCGCCTCCGCCAGGGAATTGGATGTGGTTGCCATTCCTCTCTCTCGCCGGGCCGCGCAGGGGGTGCGCGTCGCCGGCGGGGTGCCGGCTGTGTCCACGTCCGGCCTTGCGGTGTGGCGGATCGACGGGAGAGCTACCGAGGCTGGAGGCACAGTGTAGCGAACATGTGTTCGGCCAGCAAGGTCGCCCGATTCCGTACCCTTTGCGGCGCTCGCCGCCCTGCCGCACCACGCCCGCCGCGGCGCGTGCAGGGCTGAAAAACGCTGAGGAGGAAACCCGTGGCCCGCATCGCCATCACCGGTGGGACCGGCTTTGTCGGGCTGCACACGACCCGCGCGCTGGTCGCCTCGGGGCACCAGGTCCGCCTCGTCTCGCGCGGCAAGCGCAGCACGGCGCGTCCCGCCGGCGTCGAGTTCGTCCGCGGCGACGTCGTCTCCGGCAACGGGCTGGCCGAGGCGATGCAGGGCTGCGACGTCCTCCTCCACCTCGCCGCGGTGATCCGCGAGCGCGGCGCGCAGACCTTCGACCGGGTCAACCGGCAGGGCGCGGAGAACGCCGCCACGGCCGCACGCCAGGCGGGGGTGGGCCACATCGTCCACCTCAGCGCCATCGGCGTCGATCCCGATCCCGCCTTCCCCTACCTGGCCACCAAGTGGGCCGGCGAGCAGGCGATGCGCGGCAGCGGGGTGCCCGTCGACGTCCTCCGTCCCAGCCTGATGTTCGGCACCGGCGACGGCTTCTTCACCCGCCTGGTCAAGCTGATCCGCTGGAACCCGGTGGTGCCCATCCCTGGCGACGGCGGCGCCATGTTCCAGCCGCTGGCGATCACCGACCTGGCCCAGATCGTGGTGCAGTGCGTCGAGGCAGGACCGCGGCGCCTGGTCGCCGAGATCGGCGGTCCCGACTGGCTGAGCCTCGAAGAGATCTTCGACATCATCAAGGGGCAGATGGGCACGCGCCGCCCCAACGTGCACGTCCCCGTGGAGCTGATCCTGCCGATGGCGATGATCATGGACAAGGTTCTGCCCAACCCGCCGGTGACGCCCAACCAGCTCAAGATGCTGACCCGGCAGAACACGACGCGGCCCGACTCGGTGCGACGCCAGTTCGGCTTCGACCCCCTTGCCTTCGCCGCCAACTGCGAGTACCTCTCCGACTACTGAGCCGTCAGTGCGGCGCGGTCGCCCACATGCGGCGACCAAGCCCTGGATAGTCGATCACCAGGCCCTCACCGTCGACCCTCAGCACCGTGGTGAAGCCGCTCTCGAGTCCCTCGTATCGGTACGACATGTCTGAAACTCGGGTGTAGCGCTGGCGCACTCGCCTC
The DNA here is from genome assembly GCA_035995545.1 of Candidatus Dormiibacterota bacterium. GTDB lineage: Bacteria > Chloroflexota > Dormibacteria > Aeolococcales > Aeolococcaceae > DASRDZ01. Next base: position 314,238 of record DASYKI010000016.1, on the reverse strand, counting down.
ACCTCGAGCGAGGGCAGGAGCACGAAGGCCACAGCGATCTCCACCGACGCGCCGAGCGCAAGGCGCAGCCGGCGCACCGGCAGGGTGTTGGTGAAGACGACGGCGTAGAGATCGACGTCGACGCAACCGTCGAGCTGCGGCATCGCAGCGCCGTCCTCACCACGCGTCCAGCGTCCTGCGCCGTCGCTGCGCAGCAGCAGCGCGCCACCGTCCTCCGGCAACTCGACGCGCACCTCGCGCACCCGCCACGCGTTGTCGCATCGCAGCAGGTAGTGCGTGCGTCGCTCCACGCCGTCGTCGCCGCGCTGGGCCACCACACCGTCGACGGCGACGTCGCCGTCACCGGCCAGCGTCGCGCGCACGTGCTCGACGCCGCCGTCCTCGCGGCGCCACATCACCTCGCACACGTCGCCACAGTCCATCACGGTGCCGTGGGCAGCAGGCTCTCGTTGAGCCCGTGCCCGCCCGCAATGTGCTCGATGAGCATGCGATCGGTGATCCACTCGATGGGCGCGCGGTCGTCGGTCATGGGGTCCGGCGAGGGCGACGACGGCCGCACCTGCGAGGCGAACAGCGGCCCCAGCGACGAGATCGGCGCCGCGAGCTGCGTCATGCGTGCACCCATCTGCCCAGGCACCACCGGCGCCGACAGCCCGACGACGAGCTGGTTGAAGTGCAGCGCCGGCCACTGCCACACCTGCGGGAAGACGGTCGCCAGCGTTCCCGCCACGGCGTCGGGAAGGCGGTGGTCCTCGGGGACCTGGGCCACGTTCAGAGCAACCGCTCCGCCGGGACGGAGGTGGTCGTGCACCAGCGAGAAGAACTCCTGCGTCGCCAGGTAGAAGGGGACGTACTCCTCGCGATACGCGTCGACGACGATGACGTCGTAGTGCTTGCTCGTCGAGCGCAGGAAGCTCCGCCCGTCCGCGACCACGGAGTGCAGGTTGGGAATGTCGTCCAACCCCATGTAGCGCCGCGCCGCCTCGATGACGGCGGGGTCGATCTCCACACCGTCGACGTGTGCACCGGGGTAGAACACGCCGTAGCTCCGCGGGATCGTGCCACCGGCACTGCCGACGACGAGCACGTCGCGCACGGGATGGTCGAGCAGCGGCGGCACGACGAGGAACATGTCCCACTCGCCACCGGTGAGCACGGTGTTGGGACGCCACACCGACTGCTGGCTGACGCCCTCGTTGAGCTCCAGCTGGTGCGCGCCGTTGTGGTCGACGACGCGCACGTACTGGTACGCCGATTCGGACTCGAAGAGCAGCCCGCTCGCCTCCTTCACCGCGCGTGCCGGCACGAATACCAGCCCCGCCGCGACGACCGCGACGACGACCCAGCGCCATCCCGCCAGCGATGCGCCTCCCAGCGCCAGCAGCACCGCCGTCCCCAGCATGGTTCGCTGCGTCCCGATCCAGGGAATCGTCAGCAGCGCCGGGACGAACGTGCCCACGATGCTGCCGCCCGTCGACAGCGCGTAGAGCCGTCCCGAGACGGTGCCCGCCTGGTCGATGTCGCGCAGCGCCAGGCGAATCGCGAACGGCGACACCATGCCCAGCAGCGTCACCGGCACCGAGAACAGCGCGACGGTGGCGAAGAACGACCCCACCACGGCGCCCGCCGACAGCGCGTCGAAGCCGCGCACGGCGAGGTCGAGCACCGGCCGCGCCACGAACGGCAGCACGGCGATCACCGCGGCGGCGCCGAGCAGCAGGCGGCCGAGCACGCGCGGCGACGCATGGCGGTCGGCGACGCGGCCACCCACCCAGTACCCCACCGACAGGTAGATGAGGATGAGCCCGATCACGTTGGCCCACACCACCGTCGAGCTGCCGAAGTAGGGCGCCAGCAGTCGCGACGCTGCGATCTCGATTGCCAGCGATCCCGCGCCGGCGACGAACACGACGGCGCCGAGATGCCTCGCCGGCAATGCCGCCGCCGATCCCGCAGTACCAGGAGCGGACGTCACGACGCGAGCGGGGCGGGCCATGTGCGCAGCAAGGGTAGCCGAGTGCGGCGTCGCTTACGGCAGCACGTAGGGCCGGCGCACCACCTCGTCGAGGACGAACACCGTCTGCGTCGCGCGCACCGCCGGCGTCGACTGCAGGCGCTCCAGGATCACGTCGCGCAGCGTCTCGACGTCGGGCACGCGCACCAGGATGAGGGCGTCGTACTCGCCGGTGGTGAAGACGCAGTACTCGACTTCGGGCATGTGCAGCAGCTCGTCGCGCAGCTCGCGCCAGGCCGGCTGCCGCCCGGCGATGAGCACCAGCGCGGCGATGCCGAGACCCAGACGCCCGACGTCGACGTTGGCCGAGAAGCCGCGGATCACCCCCTCGCCGCGCAGCCGCTCCAGGCGCGTGTACGCGTTGGCACGAGAGATGCCCGCGCGCTCCGCCAGGGCCGCCACGGGCAGCCGACCGTCGTCGCGGAGCAGTTCGAGGATGTGGCGGTCGATGCGGTCGACGGCCACCGGAGGGCGGACCGCCTCGTCGCCATCAGCCGTGGCGGCCGTGGCTGCGCCGGCGCGGCGGCGGCGTCCGGCGGCGGCAGTGGCATCCGATCCGGCGCCGTGGCCGCGTGCGGACGCACCATTGGTCCCCCTGCTGGGTGCCGAGGCGCGCCCGGCCTCCTCCTCCAGGTCGTCGTCGTCGTGCCGGCCCATCGGCTGCGTGGAGCCTCCCAGGAGCCGGTGCCACCCCGGCGACCGGCAGTCCGTCCAGGCCGGGCGTCGGGGCCCGGCTCGCCCGGCGACACTCCGACGCCGGGATCGGCGTATTGAAGCACAAAAAGTCCACAGATTGCTACGTTCGCTGGACACACTGTGGTGCCAAGAGCCAAAATTACCCTCGGAACATCTTGCCAGCGACCGGAGGCGACGAACGTCCATGGCCACAGCAACGCACCTCGAAACCGCTCCGCCCAGCAGCCCCGAGTGGGAGCGCTTCTTCGAGCGCGTCCGCAAGACCGTGTTCGAGCATCCCGTGGTCACCGGCAACGCCTACTGCAACTGGTTCGCCCAGGGCAGGGCCGGCCGCGAGCAGGTGCGCGACCTCTGCCAGCAGTTCTCGGTCTTCAGCAACCTGTTCATCGTCGCCCAGCTGCTCAAGACGATCAACGCGCCGACGCTGGAGCAGGCCCGCGAGTCCAAGGAGATCCTGGCCAACGAGCTGGGGGTCGTCTTCCGCGGGGGGCGCACCTCGCCGATCCAGGAGAAGGCCGTCGACGCCGACCAGATCGACCGCATGGGCGACCCCGAGCTGGTCAGCACCGAGGGAACCGTCGACGGCGGCACCTTCAAGTTCAACGCCGCGCACTTCGAGTGGCTGCTGCAGTTCGCGCGCCCGCTCGACCTGGACTTCGACGACCTCGGCAAGCGCAAGCACGGCACGCCGAGCACGGTCTTCTTCTGCGACGAGCTGGCCCGCCTCTACGGCAGCGACGATCCCGACATCGCCGAGGGCGCTTCCTTCGCCGTCGAACACTGGGCCGCCGCCGGCTTCTGGAAGCAGCTCATCAAGGGCCTCGACGCCTACCGCGACCGCGAGTGCCCCGACCTGCGCCTGGCCTTCTTCACCTGGCACGACCGGGTCGAAGACCAGCATGCTGCGCACACCATGGCCGAGCTCTGCGACGCCTACAAGCGACCCGGCTTCGACGAGGAGAAGTTCCTCCAGGGCGCGGCCGAGATGCTCGACGGCGTCAAGGTCTTCTGGGACGGTCTCGACGCCACCCGCCGCCGCCTCGCCGTCACCGCCGGAGCCGCTGCGGGTGGCTGAGGTCCTGCAGACCCCGGCGCGCACCGACGTCCCTGTGCTCCTGGGCACCGACCACGTCGAGCTGTACGTCGGCAACGCGCGGCAGGCGGCGCACTTCTATCGCAGCACCTTCGGCTTCGACGTCATCGCCTATTCCGGGCCCGAGACGGGCGTGCGCGACCGTGCGTCCTACGTGCTGGAGCAAGGTCGCGTCCGCCTCGTGGTCACCGCGCCGCTGACCCCGTCCGGCGAGGTCGCCGACCACGTGCAGCGCCACGGTGACGGAGTCAAGGTCATCGCGCTGCGCGTGCACGACGCGGGCGCGGCGTACGAGGCCGCATTGCGGCGCGGCGCTGTCGGCGTCGAGGAGCCGCACGTGGTCTCCGACGCCGACGGTGCCGTGCGTGTCGCCGGCATCGGCACCTTCGGCGACACCGTGCACCGCTTCGTCGAGCGCGACGAGTACGGTGGCGCGCACCTGCCCGGATACCGCGCCGAGTCGCTCTCGGGCGGCGGTGTCGGGCTGCGCCACATCGACCACAGCGTCGGCAACGTCGAGCTGGGTCGCATGGAGACCTGGGTGGAGTGGTACCACTCGGTCTTCGACTTCGACGTCTTCCAGGAGTTCGACGAGAAGGACATCGCCACCCAGTACAGCGCCCTGCGCTCCAAGGTGGTGCGCGACCCGCAGACGATGATCACCTTCCCCATCAACGAGCCGGCGCAGGGACTCAAGGCCTCGCAGATCCAGGAGTACCTCGACTTCTACCACGGTCCCGGCGTGCAGCACATCGCGCTGCACACCGACGACATCGTCAGCACGGTGGCGGCCATGCGCGAGCGCGGCGTCGACTTCCTCAGTGCTCCACCGGCGTACTACGAGGACATCGCCACGCGCGTCGGCGAGCACGGCGTCACCGAGGACTTCGACGCGCTGCGCCGCAACCACATCCTCGTCGACTTCGAGAACGCGGGCTACCTGCTGCAGATCTTCACCAAGCCGGTCGCCGACAGGCCCACCCTGTTCTACGAGGTGATCCAGCGGCGCAACGGCGCGCGTGGCTTCGGCAAGGGCAACTTCAAGGCTCTCTTCGAGGCCATCGAGCGCGAGCAGGCCGCTCGGGGCAATCTCTGATGCGCCCCTATCGCACCCTCGGCGAGGTGCCCCGCAAGCGCCACATGCGCGTGGAGCGCGAGGGACGGCCCGTGTTCGAAGAGCTGTTCGGACGCGAGGGGTTCAGCGGGCCGTCCTCGCTGCTCTACCACCGCTACATGCCGGAATCGGCACACGACGTCGCGCCCGGCCCCACCGACATGGAGCCGCTGCAGGAGCAGCCGGTGCACGACCACGCGCATCTCGAAGCCTGGCGGCTGGGTGCCGACGGCGACGTGATCAGCGGGCGCCAGTTCCTGCTGGTCAACGACGACGTGCGCATCGGGCTGGCCGTGCCGGCGCACCAGCAGGAGACGCTGTACGTCAACGGCAGCGCCGACGAGGTGCTCTTCATGCACCGGGGCGCGGGCACGCTGATGTCGCAGTTCGGACGGCTGCCGGTGCGCACCGGCGACTACGTCGTCGTGCCGCGCGGCACCATCTACCGCCTCCAGCTCGACGACGTCGACGCGGCCCGCGTCCTGGTCATCGAGTGCAGCGGGCTGGTCGACTCGCCCGACCGCTACCGTGCCCGCAACGGGCAGCTCACCGAGATGGCGCCCTACAGCGAGCGCGACTTCCGCGCCCCCGACGACCTGGAGCAGGGCGAGGGCCCCGCAGAGGTGTGGCTCAAGCGCGGCGGGCGGATCACCCGGTACTGCCTGGACAATCACCCCTTCGACGTCGTCGGGTGGGACGGCACGGTGTACCCGGTGGCGTTCAACATCGCCGATTTCGAGCCGCGCGCGGGACGGTTCCACGTGCCCCCGCCGATGCACCAGACCTTCCAGGCGCGCAACGTGGTGATCTGCTCCTTCGTGCCCCGCAAGGTGGACTGGGACCCGGAGGCGGTGATCCTGCCGTACCACCACAGCAACCTCGACTCGGACGAGGTGCTGTATTACGCGGGCGGCACCTACGCGGCGCGGCGGGGGATCAGCGAGGGGTCGATCACCCATCACGTCGGCGGCGTGCCGCACGGGCCGCAGCCAGGGGCACTGGAGGCGTCGTTCGAGCGGCCCCGCGAGACCGACGAGTGCGCGGTGATGGTGGATACCTTCCGGCCGCTGCACCGGACGTCGGCGGCCCGCAGTGTTCTGGACACGACGTACCCGTACTCCTGGCACACGGAATCGCCGTCGTGAGCGACAGGCGGCCTTCCCGCCTCTCCAACTGGGCCACCGTGCAGGTCGAGGCCGGCTCCTGGGTGCGGCGCATGTTCGCCGAGGGCCAGCGCCTGCGCGCGCTGCACGGCGAGGACGCGGTGGCCGACCTCGCCCTAGGCCAGCCGCTGGGCGAACCGTCCCCCGCGGTGCGCGAGGCGCTGCAGCGGGCGGCGGCGGAGCGCGGTGGCGTCGCCCGCTTCGGCTACATGCCCAACCTCGGCTACCCGGAGGTGCGCGAGCGCGCCGCCCGCGACGCCGGCTACGCCGACGTCACCCGCGACTGCATCGCCATGACCGGTGGCGCCGGAGCGGCGATCTCGCTTGCCCTGCGCGCCTTCGTCGATCCCGGCGACGAGGTGATCGGCTTCGTCCCCTACTTCGGTGAGTACCGCGCCTACTGCGCAGCGGTGGGTGCGCGCTTCGTGCCCGTCGAGACGGACGAGGACATGTCGCTCGACCTCGCCGCGGTCGAGGCGGCGCTGAGCGAGCGCACCGCGGCGGTGATCCTGAACACACCTGGCAATCCCAGCGGCTACGTGGTCACCGAGCAGGAGATGCGCGGCCTGGCCTCGCTGCTCGATGCGCACCGGTCGCGCACCGGCCGCCGTGTCGTACTCGTCGTCGACGCGGTGTACCGCAACCTGGTGTATCCACCGGCGTATCCGGTCAATGCCATGGCGTACTACGACGCCACCGTGGTGGCGCGCTCCTTCTCCAAGGACCTCGGGCTGGCCGGCGAGCGCATCGGGTACCTCGCCGTGCATCCGGAGATGGCCGACGCACAGGTGATGCGCGGCCTCGAGCTGTGCCAGCGCGCGCTGGGATTCGTCAACGCGCCGGCGACCATGCAGCGCATGCTGCTGCACCTTGAGTCGTGGGAGATCGACCTGGCCCCGTTCCAGGAGCGTCGCGACCACGCGCTGCAGTGCGCGCGCGACGCCGAGCTCGACACCACCGAGCCGCAGGGGGGCCTCTACCTCTGGATTCGCAGCCCGTGGAACGACGGGCTCGCCTTCACTCAGGCGCTCGCCGAGAAGCTCGTCCTGGTCGCCCCGGGCATCGCCTTCGGGGCACCGGACCGGTTTCGGGTCTGCTTCACTGCGCGGAGGGACGCGCTGGAGACGGCCATGGCGAGAATCGCCGAGGTCAGCGCGGTCGAACTGACCGCGTAGGGAGCGCGGCGGGTGTGTGGCAGCCACGCACACCCGCCGCTTTGGGGGAGCACCCCCACCGGGCGCGTCAGCGCCCAGACAGACCAGACCACTAAGGTGGGCGCATGCGCTTCGTGACATATCAGCACCGCGAGACCGGCGTCGACCGCACGGGTGTGCTGCACGGCGACGTGGTGCACGGCATGCCGCCGGGCACGCATCTCATCGACCTGCTCGGCGACGACGGCGATCGCCTCCGGAGCGCCGGGGAACGCGCGCTGCGCGAGGCGTCCGAGGTCACGCCGCTCAGCGATGTGCGCCTGCGCTCGCCACTGCCGCGCCCCGCCACCATCCGCGACTTCTACGCCTTCGAGCAGCACGTGCGCACCGCGCGTGCCCGCCGCGGACTGGAGATGGACCCCGACTGGTACGAGCTGCCCGTCTTCTACTTCACCAATCCCTACGCCACCCGCGGCCCCGATGACGACATCGCCATCCCCCCCGGCGCCGCAGAGATGGACTACGAGCTGGAGGTCGCCGCCGTGGTCGGGCGCGGCGGCAGCGACCTCGATCCGGCGACCGCCGAACAGCACATCGCCGGCTACATGGTGATGAACGACTGGAGCGCGCGCGACGTGCAGCGTCGCGAGATGAAGCTCTCGATGGGCCCTGTCAAGGGCAAGGACTTCGCCACCTCGCTCGGGCCGCTGCTGGTGACTCCCGACGAGATCGAGCCCTTCCGCAAGGACCGCGCCTTCGACCTCGCCATGACAGCGCGCGTCAACGGCGTCGAGTACTCACGCGCCTCGCTGTCCGACATCTACTGGAGCTTCGGCGAGATGCTGGCCTACGCGTCCCGTGGAACGCGCGTCGAACCCGGCGACGTGATGGGCTCGGGAACGTGCGGCACCGGCTGCATCCTGGAGCTGTCGCTGGTGCACGGCAGCGAGCGCTATCCCTGGCTGCAGGCGGGGGACGTCGTCGAGCTGGAGGTGGAACACCTCGGTGTGCTGCGCAACCGCGTCGTCGAAGGCCGGCCTCTGCGGGCGCTGCGCTGATGGCGCACGGCACGACGCAACGGGAATTCCTCGCCCGACTCGACGCCGTCGAGCGGCGACTTGCGCAGCACGCGCATGCATCCGAAGCCGCGCCCGGTCCGCACCGCCTCACCGAGGCCGACCCGGGCACCGGCGAGCAGTGGCAATGGGGGCAGGTGTGGGCACACCTCGCCGAATTCGTCCCCTACTGGATGGCGCAGGCCAGCCATGTTCTCACCGCCTCCGGCGGCGTCGACCACGAGCCCGTCCCCTTCGGCCGCGTCAAGTCCAACCCCGAGCGCATCGCCGCCATCGAACGCGACCGTGCCGTCGCGGTGGACCAGCTGTGGGCGCGGCTGCAGGGCCAGATCGCCGCACTGCGCGCCTTCCTCAGCGAGATGACGGCGCGGGAGTGGGCCGCGCGCGGCCTGCACCCGACGCTCGGCGTCATGGACATGCCGCACCTGCTCGACGAATTCCTCGTCGGCCACCTGGAACAGCACGCGGCGCAGCTCGGCGGCCTCGCCAGCGGCTGACCGCCGGCGTCTAGCGGTTCGGTCCTGGCGGCGCTGCGCGCGGGGCGCTCAAGACGTCGGGCGTCTCGGTGTCGAAGCGACGCAGGAACGCGGGCCGCGCCCGGTTGCGGAAGCGCTTCTCGAAGCCCCGCGCGACGAGACGGTCCATCAGCGCCGGGGCGTGGCGCCCCAGGAAGAGACCGGCCGCCGTGCTCCGCCCAGTGGCGAGGTCCCGCTTACGGCCGACACAGGCGCGGATGATCGTCGCCGCCACGTTCTCGACAGTCTCGGCAGGAACTGCACCCTCCAGGCTCACGCCCTGCGCCGCCGGCGCCTCGTGGATGGCGGTGCGGATGTATCCCGGATAGACGGTGCTCACCGAGATGCGTCCGCGGTACTCCATGCGCAGCGTGTCCGAGTAGGCGGTGACGGCACGCTTGCTCGCCGTGTACGCCACCGCGAACGGCACGGTGACGAAGGCCAGTCCCGACGCGATGTTGACCACGTGCCCGCGCGAGTGCAGCAGGTGGGGCAGCGCCGCCGCGCTCGCCGTCCAGGTGCCCAGCAGGTTGATGTCGAGGACGCGCCGCGCCGCGGCATCGGGGAACGCCCCCGCGTCGTTGGCGACGCCCACCCCCGCACCGTTGACCAGGATGTCGATACCGCCCATGCGCTTGGCGGCCTCGTCGACGGCCGCCTGCACCGCTTCGACGTCGCGGACGTCGGCGGCGAGCACGTCGGGGGGCGCGGCCACTAGGTCGATCCCAATCACCGTGGCGCCGAGACGTCGCATGGCCGCGGCCGTGGCCGCCCCGATCCCGCCCGAGGCGCCGGTGATGAGCACACGCCGGCCCGCCATCGCCGTGGCGGCGTGCGAGCGCCGACTGAACTGGGGCAACGCTGCGTCCCTCCGTCGAGCCATGGCCGTGGCGACGACGAATCGTACGCGCTTGCGGCTCAGGCCAGGGGCAGTGTGCTTGCCGTCAAGCCGGAGGCGGCTCCCTGGCGGGAAGGGGGGGATTCGAACCCCCGGAGGAGCGTTTAGTACCCCTCACCCGCTTAGCAGGCGGGCGCTTTCGGCCACTCAGCCACCTCCCCGCGGAGGCTGTCGAGTATACCGAGCCCACCGCCGAGCGACCCGCAGCCCTGGCGGGTGGCCCGGCGGGGCGCCGGGTAGACTGAGGGCGGCCCGGAGGGATGCCGGAGTGGTTGATCGGAGCGGTCTTGAAAACCGCAAGGGCCGCCAAGCCCTCGGGGGTTCGAATCCCTCTCCCTCCGCGCCAGACAAGGGATTCCCCGAGCTAACTAGGCTCCGAGCAATTGGTAGGAGCCGAACGTCGGGCAGTAGGGCGCTGTAGAGGCGGCCGCTCAGGGCGGTCCGGCCAAAGCAGCGCCGGCTCTTGACGTTCCCATAGAGGCGGTTGCTGATGGCAACCGACGTGTGCCCGACCAGGTCGGCGAGGCGGCCGTCGGGGACTCCCGTACAGATCATCGCGGTGCAGCACCTATGCCGCAGCGAGTGCCAGACGCGCCTCGGCAAACCGGCCTCGCGCAGGACAGGAAGCCATGCCTCTCTAGCCGGTGCTGGTGTAGATCGCGCCGTCCGGGCTTGGGAAGAGGAGGCCGGACGCGTTCCAATCGGAGCCGTTCTATACCGGTGCGGAGGCAACGAGCGCTCGCTGCGCCCGAATCAACTCGTCCGCGTACTTCCAATGCGCTTCGGCATTTAGCCCGCAGCGTAGCTGCCACGGTCCCGGAGCCTGGTGCGCTCGTCGTCGCCGCTCGGGCGGTGACTGGTTATCGGCTCGCGCACAGTCGTTGATTAGCGAGTCGGAGAGGGTGTGGACAAATCTGGTGCCGTGCCGCCCATTGCGCCACATGCGCCATCAGGACGCGCGCCAGTCAATGGCCGCGAGGCTACGCCAAGAGGTCGGCGGTCGCCAAAGTAGCGGTGGTCCTCGTCCGGCCCGTTGGCTCCTGGGCAGGCGAGTCCAGGAGACGATGGCGCCGTCCAGCGGGCGCTCGACAAACACGACGCGGGCGAGTACGATCGCGCCCTGATCCGCGCGGGACGGGTCTCGAGGGCAGGTCGATGGCGGTGGTGGACGGACGCGGTGTCGCACTCGGTCGAGTACCGAGCGCCGCGCAGGCGTAGGGCTGGGCGATGGAAGTTCCACGCAACAAGCTCGAGCTTCGCGACGACCCCACGGTCCTCTCGCCGCCGATCCTGACCCAGCCGCTCTACGCGTGCGCCAAGGCGGTCAACGTCACCGGATACGTGCCCGGCGCCACCCTCGACATCGAGGTCGCCGGAGCCGTCGTCGTCGCCGGTTTCGCGGCCGGCTCGCCGGCTCCGTTCGGTGCGATCATCCACCTTCCCGCACCGCTCGTCGCCGGGCAGGCCGTCCGGGCACGCCAGTCGTACGGCAGCGCCACCAGCCCATGGGCGGCCGCGGCGACGGTTGTCGACCACACCGTCGACTACCCCGCCGGCCCGCCACGGCCTGAGCTCTTCCCCACACCGCTGTACAACTGCGGAGTGCGCACCGGCGTCGGCAACCTCCTCGTCGGCTGCGACACCTGGATCACCGCGGACGGCGCCACCGCGGGCTCGGTGGCGGGTGCCAACAACCCGCAGGGAGTCAACGTGGCGCCCGCCTACTCCACAAACCAGACGGTGCGTGCCTGGGCACAGCTCTGCGACGACCCCAGTCCTCCGTCCCAAAAGCACCAGGTGCAGCCGCCGCCGTTGCCACTGCCGGCGCCGGGCTTCGACCCGATCTACCAGGGAGGCACCCAGCTCGTCGTCAACAGCATCGCCGACGGCGCCCACTTCACCCTCTCGCGCAACGGCATCGCCGTCGGAACCTTGTCATGCTGGGGCGGCAAATGCATCGTCGGGCTGTCGCCCGCGTTCGTCACCACCGACACGTTGACGGCCACCCAGGAGCTCTGCCCGGGTGACGGCCCCAGCCCGCCGGGCACGGGCCAGGTGCTTCCGTGTTCGTCACTCCCTGCGCCGCAGGTCGCTCCGGTGCAGGATGGCGCGACCCAGGTCACCCTGACCGCATTCGTGCTCGGTTCGGAGATCAAGGTCTTCGTCAACAACGTCAAGACGGGTGACGGGAGTGGGCCGGTGGTCGCTCTGATCGGGCCGGTGCCCCATGGCGCCACGGTGGACGTGTGGCAGATCCTGGGAACGTGCCAGGGCTCGACGGTGCAGCAGCTCACGTCCCACTGCGTCGCGCCGCCGACGGGCGGCGATCCCTCAGCCGTGGACCTGTTCCCGGTGGGAACCCACGACTACGACGACGGGCAGGTGAGCTTCGACGGCTTCACGTACAACGTGCGCGGCAGCATCTACTACCCCGCTGACGACGACGGAGCTGACCAACCGTTCAACACCCGCCTGGCCAGGCTTGGACCCGCGCCGCTGGTCGTCTGCGTGCACGGCGCCCATGATCCGGCCTTCCCGAGCTACAGGGGATACGACTACTTCCAGGCGGCGCTGGCGCGCATGGGCTTCGTCGTCGTGTCAGTGGACGAGAACCAGACCAACGAGAAGCCGGATTGGGGCGGGTGGACGCAGAACATCGTGCGCAGAGCGGAGCTGGGCCTGGCATCGATCGCCTACCTGCAGACCCTCAATGCCAACGGTCCGATCTTCAAGGGGGCCATCGACTTCTCTCGGACGGGGTTGATGGGGCACTCTCGCGGCGCGGAATGCGTGATCGCCATGGCGGAGCGCAATACGCTCGCGGGTGTGGCTATCAGGTCCGTGCTCTCGCTTGCGCCTGTCAACTCCGGCGCCACGTCCGGCCGCCCCAAGGGCTACGCCTTCATGACGTTTCTGCCGGCGGCCGACGGAGACGTGGTCGACAACAACGGCGCGCAGTTCTACGACCAGGCCACGCCCGACTCGATCAAGGTGCAGCTCTACATCGACCACGCCAACCACAACTTCTTCAACCGGCAGTGGTTCAACGACGACGCACACCGCACCAATCCCTTGCGAGTGCTGCCGATCATGTCGCGCCCCGACCACGAGCGCATCCTGCTGGCCTACGGCTGCGCCTTCTTCCGCTTCATTCTCCAGAATGGCGCGACGCTGCCGTACCTGATCGACCAGCTGCTGCCCGCCGGCGCACTCACCGACAACGTCCACATGGCCTATGCGGTGCAGGGGCTGCGCGTCGTCGACGACTACGAGAACCATCCCATCACCGTCGACAGCGAAGGCCAGGCGACCGCCCAGCTCGGTGGCATCACCGCAGGCGACTACCCGTTCGCCCAGGCCGGCGGCGCCTTCAACTCCAGCTTCTTCGGCAACACCACCGGGAACGTGATGACCGCACACGAGCGTGCCGGCGACTTTCGTGAGCCGCTGAAGAGTCCTGTCGACCTGCGGCGCATGGAGGTGCGCGTGCGCGCCGCCGAGGTGTACCAGGCGCCCAACATCCCCGCCACGGCGACCGGCTTCCGCGTCGGCGTGGAGGACGGCACCGGGACCATCGCATGGGTCGACGTCGACGACGTGGGTGGGCTCTCCCGACCCTTCGACCGTCGCGCCTTCGACGCGTTGACCAAGACGATGCTTTCGACGTTCCGCTTCCCCGACCACTGCTTCGGCGCCAACTCGAAGCTGGACCTTGCGCACATCGTGGCGATCCATCTCGGGCTCGACCGCGGTGACGGGCGCCCCATCGCCTTCGATGACCTTCAGATCGCCCCAGCGTAGGATGTGGTGATGGCACTCGATTCCGCCCACCCTGAAGCCAGACGGCATGACCGCGATATCTGGCGACTGCCCAAGGTCGTCGACCTGGAGGTAGGCGTTCGCCACTTCGAGCCGCCGCGACGGGTGACCGAGGAGGGCAAGGACCGTTTCGTTGACGAGGCCGTCGAGATCGCGATCCGGGTGTCCGAGCCGTTCGAGACTCGTGCGCTGAATCCCGTGCTGTGGGTGGGCGAGGAGCCGCTCACCGTTGCCGAGCCCGAGCCTGACGCACCCGATGTCGTGCGCTTCTATTCCTTCGCCCCGGAAGCCCTGCAGACCGGCGCTCCGATCGCTCTGGCCTGGAACGCGACCGGTGCCGAGAGGATGGAGACGGGCTTCCGTTTCGAAAGAGGCGAGGCGAGGGCCTGAGCCTCACCGCGTCGGCGCGCAGGGTGAGCACCTGCGGTCCGTCGTCGGTGATCGCCGCTGTGTGCTCGAAATCGTTGGGTCGACCGTAGAATCAGACCTTCGAGGATCTGGGTTGTGGAATGGCCCCCTGCGAGAGTCGGCATACCCTGCGCTGACACTGACGCGCCTCCGCGGGAGGAGCAATGGTTCCATCGGGTGGGAGGCGGCGAGTCTCCCTCTCAGGCTCGAGCCCTGGCACGATCCTGCCACCATGGCGAATCCTCGCTCAATTGTTCGAGCATGAGCGGTCTTGAAACCGCAAGGGCCGCCAAGCCCTCGGGGGGTCGAATCCCTCTCCCTCCGCCATAGGTGCCCTGTGCCACTGAACCCGACGACGCCGAAGCAGCACCCCGCCGGGGCCCGGCGCCTGCGTGGTTCAGGCATCGTGCGCCGGCATCCGTGGTGGAGTGGCGGCGGCGTGCTCGCGGTCGCCGCGGTGGTCGCCTTCGTCCTGGTGTACTTCCAGCCCCAGGCGCTGTTCATCAATCACACGGTCGACGAGCCGCTGCCCGCGGCCGCGGCCCTGGCGTCGGCGTCGCCGTCAGCGACGCCGAGCGGCAACGCCGTTGTGCCACAGCCCGTGGCGACAACGCGACCCGAGCAGACGCTGGCGCGCGGGGAGTTCCGCAGCCTCGAACATCACACCACGGGAGTGGCGCTGGTCATCCGTCTCGCCGACGGATCGGCCGTGGTTCGGATCGAGAATCTCGACACGTCCAACGGTCCCGACGTGCACGTGACGCTGTCACCGACACCATCGACCGCAGGCGATCGCGACTACGGCGACTACGTCGACCTCGGCTCGCTCAAGGGCAACCGCGGCAACCAGAACTACAGCGTGCCGGCGGGCACCGACCTGTCCCGATACCGCAGCGTGGTGATCTGGTGCAAGCGATTCACCGTCGGCTTCGGAGTGGCGCCCATCGCGTAGACGCTACGCGCGGAGCGGCACCGTCAACGTGAAGGTGCTTCCCTCGCCGAGCGTCGACACCACCTCGATGTCGCCGCCGTGCATGCGTGCGATCTCCCGCGCCAGCCACAGACCCAGCCCGACGCCGCCGATGTGGCCGTTGTCGGCCGTCACCACGCGACCGAAGCGGGTGAAGAGCACGCTGAGTTCGTCGTCGGAGAGGCCGGTGCCGTGGTCGGTCACCGACACGGTGGCGCGGCCGTCCTCCGCAGCGCAGGCGACGTGGATCGGCGTCCCCGGCGCGCTGTACTTGCCGGCGTTGTCGAGCAGGTTGGTGATGACGATCACCAGGCGATCCTCGTCTCCCGAGACGCGCAGGGGAATGTCACCCGCATCGACGGTGACAACATGCGCCTCGCCGATCAGCGGCGAGAGCACCGAGACCACCTCGGTGGCGACGTCGCGCAGGTCGAGGTCGGCGGTGTTGAGCTCGAACCGCGCGTCCTCCATGCGGGCGACCTCGACCATCAGCGTCACCAGCCGGTTCATCTCCTCGCCCTTGCGCGCCAGCGTGGCCAGGGCGCCCGCCATCGGCTCGGTCAAGGGACCCAAGGTGCCGTCGGCGAGCATGTCCGTGTAGCCGCGGATGACGCCGAGCGGTCCGCGCATCTCGTGCGCCGCGAGATTGAGGAAGCGGCTCTTGGCCAGCTCCAGCGCGCGCGCCTGCTCGGCGACCTGCTGTTCCTCCGCTAGGAGACGAGCGTTGCCGATCGCCAGCGCGGCGAGGTGGGCGACGGCGCGCAGGCGCTGGTGGCGGACGTGGTGCTCCGCGGTCGGGAAGCGGGTGGTGAGAGCGAGGATGCCGTAGAGCTCGCCACCCTGGGCGACGGGGACCATGTAGCCGGCGCCGAGGTCGGCCTGGCGCACCGCGGCCGCCGCCTCGTCGGGCATGCCGATCGGCGCCGTCATGTCGGTGAAGACAGGTTCGCGCTGCTCGACGACCGCGCGCAGCATCGGGTAATCGTGCAGGGGGTATTCCCGTGTGCCCAGCTCGATTTCCGCGTCGTCGTGGACGGCGATGCGGCGCAGCACGTCGCCCTCCAGGGCCAGGTAGGACGCCCGCCAGCGGCGCTCCGGCGTGGCCCCGATGAGCGCGGCCAGGCGCACGATCACCGGGTAGATGTCGGCCGGGCGCGGCGCGGCAGCGAGGAACTGGGCCGCCTCCTCCAGCAGGGCAAGCTCCCGCTCGCGCTGGGCCCCCTCGTCCACCAGTCTGGCCATCCGCTGCGCAGCCTCATGTCACACCGACGCCGGCGACCCTCCCAGGGGGTACGCAGGCGGACATTATGGCTGGCGCGCGGCTCTGCAAAACCGTCGCAATGGAAAACGCGGCCCGAGACAGCCTCGGGCCACGTCGTGGTCAGTGCCTCAGGGCGCCATGTACCAGATGGCCGGGCTGTAGGCGTTGAAGGTTGCACCCATGGCCGTTGCGATCAGGTGGGCGCGATGGTAGGTGCCGAGCAACACGGACGGCGGGTGGTAGATGCACGTCGCCACCGGCGCCGCATCGGCCGCGCCGGCAGTGCTCCACGACCAGCTGGTCGACTGGCATCCCGTCGAGACCCACTTCGAACCGGTCCAGTACTCGATGCGGACGGTGGCGCTGAGGGTGTAGCTGGCCCCACTCTGGAGCGATACGCAGGGAACGTGCCCCGCGCCGAAGTCCTCAGGAAAGACCTGGGCGACGATGACGTTGGTGTCCTGAACCACGGCGCCGCCGTATGCCGACGGGCCGCAGGTGATGTTGGCGGCTGAGAAGCCGAGCGTCGCGTTGGCGATGTCCTGCGCGTTCTGCAGTTCCGCGCCGACGACGTCGGTCGGTCCCGATGCCGCGGCCGACGTCACGGCCAGGAGGCAGGCGGCAACAGCGCCGGCAACGCCCATGAGCGTGTTTGTGTACTTCACGAGATACATCCCTTCCATTGGCGAAAAACGAATTGCTGACAGCAGTTATGGTCGAATCACGACATCTACTTCGTCCCGCTCTCACACCTCCAGGTGGTGAGGTGGTCCGCCCGCCGGACTCAACCCTCAGCACTCAAGACGGTTCGCCAACGTGAATCTTGCACACGCCGCCTAGATCAGAAGGCGATCGCCTCCGCCGAGCGCGCGTCGGTCAGCGCATCGAGGTCGAGGCCGTCGAGCACGGTCTCGGTGCGGCGGTCGGCGGGGGTGTAGAGGATCAGCTTGCAGCCGGGCTGGTCCGAGACCTCGTATGCCGCGTGTTGAAAGTCGAGGCGGCCGAGGCGGGGATGGCTCATCTGCTTGAGGCCGTGGGCGCGGCCGCTGACGTCGCGGCGCTGCCACAGCGCGGCGAACTCGGGGCTCTCGGACTCCAGCTCGGCGATGAGCACCTGGAACTCAGGACGGTCGAGGTACTGTCCGGCCTCGGCACGAAATGTCGCCACCATGCGCGCAGAGGCGGCCTGCCAGTCGACGCACAGCGCGCGCCGCGACGGCACCAGGAACATCGACCAGAGTCCGTTGCGCCGGCCCTCGGGGATCTCGTCGTAGCTGAAGAGCAGGTTGGTGGCGCGGTTCCAGGCGAGCACGTCCCAGCGGCGGTTGATGATGTATGCGGGATATGGCTCCCATCTGGCCAGAACTCGACGTTCCTCGTCGCGCACACCGTCGTCGGCGAAGCCGGCGGGGGCCTGGTGGCCGGCGAGCTGGAGCAGGTGGATGCGCTCGGCCGGGTCGAGGCGCAGCGCGCGGGCGATCTGGCAGAGCACCGCCGACGAGGCGTGGATGTCGCGGCCCTGCTCGAGCCACGTGTACCAGGTGAGGCCGACGCCGGAGAGCTGGGCGACCTCCTCGCGGCGCAGCCCGGGGGTGCGGCGGCGCACCCCGCTGGGCAGACCCACGGCGTCGGGCGACAACCGCGCCCGGCGGGTCTGCAGGAAGGAGCCCATCTCCTTGAGCCGGGTAGTCGTGATACCAGTATCAATGGCCATCTTGTACCAGGTTAGCAGCCACCTCAGACTGTGTCCATGCCCAGCTCTTCTCCTCTCCTCGCCGCCGCCGCAGAGCCGGCCGGCGACCCCCGGCGGTGGCGTTCGCTGCCGATCATGCTGACCGCGCTGTTCATGGCGCTCTTCGACGTCTTCGTCGTCAACGTGGCGGCGCCGTCCATCCAGCGCGATCTCGGCGCCAGCTCGGGCGGCCTGGAGCTGGTGCTCGCCGGCTACTCGTTCACCTACGCGGTGGGACTGGTCACCGGCGGACGCATGGGCGACATGTTCGGCCGGCGGCGTCTCTTCGTCGGTGGCATGGCGATGTTCACCGTCGCCTCGCTGCTCTGCGGCGTCGCGCCCAACATCGCGGTGCTCGTCGGCGGACGGTTGCTGCAGGGGATCGGCGCGGCGGCGATGGTGCCGCAGGTGCTGGCGATGATCAACGTCACCTTCCCGCCCAGCGAGCGCGCACGGGCGCTGTCGTTCCTCGGTGCGACGGTCGGCATCGGCACCATCGCCGGGCAGATCCTCGGTGGCGCGCTGGTGCAGCTCAACATCGCGGGTCTGGGCTGGCGGCCCATCTTCTTCGTCAACCTGCCCGTCGGCATTCTCGCCGTGACCGGTGCGCTGCGACTCCTCCCCGAATCGCGGGCACATCGCAGCCAGACGCTCGACCCGGTGGGACTGGTGACGCTCACCGCCGGGCTCAGCGCGCTGATCGTCCCGCTGGTGCTCGGACGCAACGAGGGATGGCCGCTGTGGACGTGGGGGTCGCTGGCGGCGTCGGCGGTGCTGCTCAGCGGCTTCGCCCTCTGGGAGCGCGACCTGGAGCGACGCAACGGTGCGCCGCTGGTGCCGCCGCAGCTGCTGCGCCTGCCGGGCATCAGCAAGGGGCTGGCCATCACCGCCGCCTACTTCACCTTCTTCGGTGGCTTCCTCGTGGTCTTCACCGTCTTTCTGCAGACGGGGCTTGGCGATTCCCCGCTGCGCGCGGGCATGACCCTGGCCCCGCTGGGCGCCGCATTCGCCTTCGCGTCGATCGCCGGTCGTCGCGTCGCGGCGCGCTACGGCGCCAGCGCGCTGACCGCGGGGACGGTGCTGTCGGCGATCGGCCTGCTGACGCTGTCGTTGGTGATCGCGACGTCGGGGCTGCAAGCGAGCATCGTCGCGATGGTGCCGGGCCTGGTGGTCATCGGGCTCGGCAACGGGCTGGTGATCCCGCTGCTCATCGGCACCGTGCTGGCCCACGTGCCCGTGGAATCGAGTGGCGCCGCGGCAGGTGTGCTGACCACGACGCAGCAGCTCTCACTCGCCCTCGGCGTCGCGCTGATCGGCCTGCTCTTCTTCACCCGGCTGCCCAGCGCGGGCATCGCCGGCGCGGCCAGCGTGAGCCTGTTCGTCGACCTCGCCCTGGTGGTGGTCGCGTCTGCGCTCACCCTCACCCTGCCACGGCGGCGCGCACAGGTGGCGCCGGTCGCTGCGTCGGTCGAGGACGTGGAGATCGCCGCCTGACAACGTAGCCGGCGGCGCACAGCGGAGGTGACCCACAGGCACGCGCCAATCGGCGCGTGCCTTGCACATCTATTGACAACGCCAGTCCTGCCATCCATAACAGCGGAATGTCCACACCGCCCACCCCAACCGCTGGGCGCCGGCGCCGGTGGCCGCTGGTGTTCCTGCTCCTCCCCTTCGTTGGGCTGCTGGTGCCCAACTTCTACGCCCACGCCGAGCCCCGCCTGAGTGGCATCCCCTTCTTCATCTGGTACCAGTTCGCCTGGGTCATCCTCGGTGTCACCTGCACCGGCCTGGTCTACGCACTGCACGGGGGCGGCGACGAGGAGGACCGGCGGTGACCCACTGGGACGAGCTGGCCATCTTCATCGTGCTCGGCCTGCTGGTCACGGGCATTGGGTTCGCGGCCGCGCGATGGCGGCGGGCCGACCTCAACCATCTCGAAGAGTGGGGCCTGGCCGGACGCAGCTTCGGCACCGTCATCACCTGGTTCCTGCTCGGCGGTGACCTGTACACGGCGTACACCTTCGTCGCCGTGCCCGGGCTGGTCTACGGCTCGGGCGCCTTCGGACTCTTCGCGCTGCCCTACACGATCATCGTCTATCCGCTGGTCTTCCTCACCATGCCGCGACTGTGGCAGGTGGCTCGCAACCGCGGCTACGTCACCGGTGCCGACTACGTGCGCGACCGCTTCGACTCGCGCTTCCTTGCACTGTGCATCGCACTGACGGGCATCGTCGCCACCATGCCGTACATCGCCCTGCAGATCTTCGGCATCAAGGTGGTTCTGGCCAACATGGGCATCAGCCCGGAGGTGGCGCTGGTCATCGCCTTCGTCGTGCTGGCCGCGTTCACCTACGTCAGCGGCCTGCGCGCACCGGCGCTGATCGCCCTGGTCAAGGACACGCTGATCTGGCTGGTGGTGCTGGTCGCCGTCATCTACATCCCCTACAAGCTGGGCGGCTTCGGCAGCATCTTCCGGAAGGTGGAACAGGCCGCAGCCGTGGCCCCCACGGGCAAGGCCAAGCCCGACGTCCTGCCGCCATCGCTGTTCAACGGCTACAGCACCATCGCGCTGGGGTCCGCGCTCGCCCTCTTCCTCTACCCGCACTCGCTGACCGGCGTCTTCAGCTCGCGGAGCCAGCGAGTGCTCAAGCGCAACGCCTCGTTCCTGCCCGCGTACTCCTTCCTGCTGGGCATGATCGGACTGCTCGGGTTCATGGCCATCGCGGCCGGCATCAAGCCCACCAAGGAGTTCGGCAACAACAGTGCCATCGCCGACCTCTTCCAGCAGATGTTCCCCACCTGGTTCACCGGGGTGGCCTTCGCCGCCATCGCCATCGGCGCCCTTGTGCCCGCCGCGGTGATGTCGATCGCCGCGGCCAACCTGTTCAGCCGCAACATCTGGCGCGAGTACGTGCAGCCCAAGATGTCGATGCGCCGCGAGACGACCATCAGCAAGATCGCCTCATTGCTGGTCAAGGTGGGCGCGCTCGCCTTCATCCTCGCCGTGCCCACAACCGACATCATCTACTTCCAGACCGCGGGCGGCGTGTGGATGATCAACGCGCTTCCCTCGCTGGTGCTCGCGCTCTACGTCAAGCGTCTCGACAAGTGGGCGATGCTGGCGGGCTGGGCTGCGGGCATCGTGATCGGCACCGTCGCCCTGGTGCAGGAGAAGTTCGCCACCAGCCTGCACGACTTCGGCTTCGGCGGGAAGATCTACATCGGCTTCGCCGCCATCGTCCTCAACCTGCTGGTCGTCGCGGTCGGCTCGGCGGTTGCGGCGCTGGCGGGACACACCACGCGCGGCAACATCGCCGAGAGCGACTACCGCGCGGGCGACACCAGCGATGTCACCGTCACCGGGTCGACGGCGCCCGTCACCCGGCCGGCGATCGGGACGGGAACCTGAGCCGTCCGCGGATGAAGCAAGGCCGCCTCTCGCGCAGATAGGAGGTGTGAGGGCCCGCCGGACTCTGCTCGCGACGCTCCTGGCCACCGCGGCCGCGGCCACCACCGCGACGGTGGCCCAGGCTGCGACGCCGCCGTCCCTGAAGGTCGAGGCGGGCTACGGCAAGGTGCCCATCGCTCCGGGCCTGTGGGTGCCGGTCACTGCCCGGATCACCGGTGGCGACGGCGGCGTCGACGGCACCCTGCGCATCACACCCCCGGTGGAGGGCACCCTGTCGCCGGTCGCTGTCGACGTCCCCGTCGACGTCACGGCGGGGCAGAGCCGCAGCGTCACCGTGGCGGTGCGGGCCGCCGCCGGGACGGTCACCGCCGAGCTGCGCGCGGCGGACGGGACCCGCCTGGCGGGTGCCACCGGCACCCTCCTCGCCGGCAACCAGGGGAACATCCTCGTGGCCACCGTCGCGGCGGCGGCGGGCAGCCTCGACGCCATCGCCGGGACCTACGTGCTCGGCGGGCACACCCAGAACGTCGACGCCGTTCCGCTGGCCCCGGACCGCCTCCCCGACACGCCCGCCCTGCTGGCCGCCTTCGCGGTGGTGGTGATCGACGGCATCCCCACCGGCGGGCTGACCTCCGCGCAGCGCAACGCCCTGGCCGGCTACGTCGACGGCGGTGGCGGCCTGCTCCTCAGCGGCGGTGGCGCCGCCCCGCAGGTGCTCGAGGGCATCCCCGCTGGGCTGCTTGCCGCGACGGCCGGGTCGCTCGCGCAAGCCCCCTTGCCCGCCGCGATCACGGCGCTGTGTGGGACGCCCTCGGCCCAGCCGCTGACGGCGCCGGTGCAGCAGGCCTCGCTGGCCCTGCTCGGCGACGCCACCGCCCTGGTGCGCGACACCGCGGGTGCACCCGTCGCCGCGGTCCGCCAGGTGGGCCTGGGCCGGAGCGTGGTGGCCCGCTTCGACCCGGCGGCGGCGCCGCTGGCGGGCTGGGCGGGGCACGACTGCCTGCTCCGCGAGCTGCTCGCCGCCGCGCTCCCGGGGCGCACCGCCGAGATGTCGATGGAGCCGATCACCCCGAGGGGTGCTCGCACCGGCAGCCTCAATGCCCTGCCCGACAGCACCACGGTGCCCGCCGGGCTGGCGGACGCTGCGCGGGCCCTGGTCAGCGTGGTGCCGCCCTCGCTCACCACGCTCGCCGTCGCGCTGGGCGCCTACGCCATCGTGGCCGGCCCGCTGGCCGCGCTGCTGCCCCGCCGCCGCCGGCGACGAGCCGTGCTGTGGATCGTGCTGCCCTCGCTTGCTGTCGCCGTCGGCGGCGGTGCCTGGGCCACCGGGCTGGGCGTCGCCCACGTGGCCCCGGCCCTCACCCAGGTGCGTGTCCTCGACCTCGGCGGAGCGTCCACGGCCTCGGTCAGGGCGGTCGCCACCCTCTCGCTCCCGCGTGGAGGCGGGGCGACCCTGCCGCTGGCCGCCGCCGCCACCGTGGCCGGGCTCGACAGCGGCGCCGGGCGTGCCGCCCAGGCCGGTGACCGCGTCGACATCGTCGACGCGCCGCCGGGTGCGCTGCGCACCGTCCTGACCGGCTGGACCGCCGTCCGGAGGGCGGCGACCGGGATCGCGCAGGACCTGCACTGGAGCGACGACACCCACCTCGACGGCACCATCACCAACCACCTCGGCGTCGCCCTGCTGGACGCGACCCTGCTCGGCTCCGACGGGTCGACGTCGTCGCTGGGGCGGGTCGCCGCAGGAGGCACGGCGAAAGCCGGCGCGGTCGCGCAGACCATGCTTGGCGGCAGCGGCAACGACACCACGAGCTGCGCCACACAGGCCTGCCAAGCGCAGGACGGACGCGGCCGCCTGCTCAGCGCCCTCGACGAGTGGGCGCAGTCGGCGCACCCGGGCGTGCCCGTGCTCTTCGGCGTCGCTGAGCGTCCGCTGCTGCCGGCCGCGGACGGCGTGCGAACGGTGGACGCGGTGGTGGTGCCCCTCACCCTCCCGCCGGCGACCGGCGCCCCGCTGGTGATGCGCGGCCTGGCGACCCAGGGGTTCGACGGGGGCGGCGTGACCCTGGGATCCCCCACCCTGCGCGACGGGGACTTCACCGTTCTCGACGTCCCTGTGCCGGCCTCCGGCGGCGCCCTGCAGCTCACCCCGCTGAGTGGGAGCTGCTGGACCGTCGGCTGCGTCTCCTTCCGCATCGCGCCGAGCACCAACCCGCTCCCGCCGGCGCTGCTCTACGACTGGCTCGACCCCGTCGCGGGGGACTGGCGCCCCCTGCCCGAGACGGCCGACGCGACCGGCCACCGCACCGGGCGGCTGGCGGTGGCACGCCTCGGCGGCGGCGACCTCATCCTGCGCATCCGCACCCAGAACACCGCGGCCAGCGCCGCCGCTCCCGACCTGCGGGTGACCGGGCCGTGATCGAGCTGCGCGGCGCCGGCGTCCGGCTCGGCGGCGAGTGGGTGCTCCGCGACGTCGACCTCGACGTGGCGCCGGGGGAATGCCGCGGCCTGCTCGGCGCCAACGGCAGCGGCAGGACGACGCTGCTGCGGCTGTGCGCCGGGCTGCTCGCGCCTGGCCGCGGCTCGGTGCGCATCGCCGGTCTCGACACCCGCCGCGCCGCGGCCGCGGTGCGCGGGCGGGTCGGGTACGTGCCGCAGCGCGCCGGGACGGTCGACGGCCAGACGGTGCGCGAGGAGCTGGGGCTGGCGGCCGCCTGCCAGGGCATCGCACCCGGGCGGCGGCGGGCAATCGCCGGCGACCTGCTCGAGCTTGTCTCCCTGGGAGACGCCGCGGACCGCGAGGTGGCCAGGCTCTCGCCGGGGCAGCACCGCCGCCTGCTGCTGGCCCGTGCCCTGGTCCACGACCCCGTCGTCCTCCTCCTCGATGCGCCCGACGCCGGGCTCGACGAGGACGCTTGCGCCGACCTGGCCGATCTGCTGGTCGAGCTGCGCGACCTGGGCAAGACGCTGCTGGTGGCCGGATCCCCGTGGCTGGTCAGGGACGCCTGCGACGGCGCGGTGGTGCTCGACGGCGGTCGCCTGGCCGCGAGCAGTGCACCGCACCGCGAGGCGGAGCGCGAGGTGCCCGCATGATCGCCATGGGGCGGCGACGGTTGGCCCTGCCCGTTCTCGGCCGCGACCTGCGGGTGCGCATGCGCCGGCGCCGCACCGCCGCGCTGCTGGGCGGATGCCTCGCCATCGCGGTCTGCGCGGGACTGGTCGCCTACGGAGTCAGCCCGCGCAGCGACGGCGATCCCAGCGTCGCCGGCCACGCCGCGACGGCGCTCTTCCGCGGCGCGGCGGCGGCGACGCTGGTCCTCGTCGCCGTGCTGGGCACGTCCCTCGGCGCGGGCGCCATTAGTGGCGAAGCCGAGCGCGGCACGCTGGAGCTGCTGCGGGCCACCGCACTACCCTCGTGGCGGCTGGTCGCCGGGAAGGTCCTCGACGTCGTGTCGCTGCTCGTCCTGGTCATCGCGGCACCGCTGCCCGTCTACGGCCTCGCCCTCCACCTCGGTGGCGTCGAGGCGGGCGCGGTGGGCGCGCTGCTGGCTGCCTGCCTGGGCACCGCGGTGCTGACCGCCGCCCTCGGCGTGCTGTTCTCGGCCCTGGCACCGTCGACCGCCGCCGCCTCCGCGATGGCCGGGGGTGCGCTGCTCCTCCTCGGCGGCCTGCCCCTGGTGGTAGGCGTGATCACCCCGCAGCAGACGGCGTCGTCCCACTGCGCCGCCCTGCTCTGCCCCTCCGCCACGCCGTCGACCGGAGCCCTGGTGGTGGCCTCGGCAAGCCCGCTCACCGGCGCTCTGCCCGTGCTCGCCGGCCAGCCAGGCGACGGCACCCCGGGTGCCGCGTGGTGGCACGTCACGGTTGCGGTCGAGGGCGCAGCCGCGATGGTGCTGATGGGGGCGTCGTCCCTGGTGGTGAAGCGGCGGCGGTGGCCGGCGTGACCCCAACCGACGACGCCCGCCGCCTCCGCGAAGCGCTCGCCCGGCTGCGCCGCCGCGCCGTCCTCGACCGCCGCACCGGCGCCGTCCTCGCCGGGCTCACCGCGGCGGGGATGTGGGTGGCCCTGGCGTGGAGCCTCGGCCGCGCCTGGCAACCGCTGCAGTCGCTGCCGGTGCTGGCCGGCGGTGCGGCCGCCACTCTTGTCGCGGCGCTGGTGGCCGGGCTGCGCCGGATGCCCACGCTGTCCTGGGTCGCGCGCATGGCCGACGCCCGATTCCAGCAGCAGGAGCGCCTCGCCACCGCGCTCGAACACGGCGACGCCACCGGCGTGGCCTTCCGCGCCCAGCTGCTCGCCGAGGCAGCCGGCCGGGCTGCGGCGCTCCCCGCGCGGGACGCATTCCCGCTGCGCCACCACCGCCCGCGCGGGCTGGCCTTCATTGCTGCCGCCGCCCTCGCCGCCGTCGCCGTCCTGGTCGCCCGGCCGCACGTCGACCTGGCCATGCAGCGGGCCGACCAGGCAAGCATCGCCGCGGCCGTCCAGGACCTGCAGCGCCAGGCCGGCGCGGCCGCCAGGGCGGCGGCGGCCGCGCCGGACGACCCACGCCGCAAGGCCCTGGCCGGTGCGCTCTCCGCCGCACTGGGCGACGTGCGCCGCGCCCAGACGCCGCAGTCCGTGCTGGAGCGCCTCTCCGAGCTCAGCGACCAGCTGCGCGGCCTGGCCGATCCCGGGCTGGCGGCGGAGATCCAGGGTGCCGTCGCGGCCGCGGGCGCGCTGACCGGTGTCGACCCGCTCAGTCCCCTGGCGCGAGCGCTCGGCGCGGGGGACCTCTCCGGCGCCGCCGCGGCGGCGCGCGCGCTGGCCTCCAGCGCCGGACAGCTCGGCGCGCCGGCGCGCCAGTCCATCGCCCAGGCCCTGCACGCCGCCGCCGCGTCGGCGGCGCAGTCCGGCTCGGCGCTGTCCACCCAGCTCGACGCCGCCGCCACCGCGCTGCAGCAGGGCAATGCGGCAGGCGCGAAGCAGGCGCTGCAGTCGGTCGCGCAGCAGCTCGACACGCTGCAGCAGCGCCAGCAGGATGACCGGCAGCTCAACGCGGCGCGCGACGCCACCGGTGCCGATCAGCGCCAGACGGCGCAGCGAGTCGACGCCGACCGGCGCGCCGCCGGACAGACCGGTCAGTCAGGATCGGCGGCCGCGGTGGTCGGCGGCGAGGGCAGCGGGAAGGCGCCGTCGTCGCAGGGCGCCTCCGCGCTCGGTCCCGCCCAGGGTGGCGCCGGGGAGCAGGGCGGCCCGCAACCGGGCGGCCAGCCCGCCGGCGGCAGCGGTGGACAGGGGGCGGGCGCCTCCGGCGGGGGAACCCGGGCCGCGGCGCTCGGAGCCAACGAGCAGGTCTTCGTCCCCGGACCGCCGGGCGCGCAGGTTCCCGATACCAGCCAGGCGCCGGTGCTGCTGCCCGGCGCGGCGGTGCCGCTCAGCGACGCGCGATCGGTGATCGCCGCCTTCGAGCAGGCCGCACTGGAAGCCCTCGACCGCGGCGAGGTCGCGGCGGGTGACCGCGACCTGGTGCGCCAGTACTTCAGCACCCTGGGAGGAAGCTCGTGACGGAGATCCCCGTGCAGGAGGCGCCGGGCCATCCGGCCATCGACCCGGAGGGTTTCGCCGGCGTGGCGGCGCGAATCGAGGAGCAGGTGCGCCGCGTCATCGTCGGCCAGGGTGACCTGGTGCGCGGCGTGCTCAGCGCCATCCTCGCCGGCGGCCACGTGCTCATCCAGGGCGTTCCGGGTCTCGGCAAGACGGTGCTGGTGCGCGCCCTCGGCGACGCGCTCGACCTTCGTGTCAATCGTGTCCAATTCACGCCGGACCTGATGCCCACCGACATCGTCGGCACCACCGTCATCCAGGAGCACGACGGGCGGCGCGACTTCGTGTTCCACGACGGGCCGGTGTTCACCAACCTGCTGCTCGCCGACGAGATCAACCGGGCAACGCCGAAGACGCAGAGCGCACTGCTCGAAGCCATGCAGGAGCGCCAGGTGACCGCCGGTGGCGCCACGCGCCCACTGCCCGTGCCGTTCTTCGTGCTGGCCACACAGAATCCCATCGAGCTGGAGGGCACCTATCCCCTGCCCGAGGCGCAGCTCGACCGCTTCCTCGTCCAGCTCCTCGTCGAGTTTCCCAGCGACGACGAGCTGGCCCTGATCCTGCGCCGCACCACCGGCGCGCCGGGCGAGGAGCCGGAGCCGGTCGCCCGCGCCGGTGACCTGCTGGCCATGCAATCGCTGGCCCGCCAGGTGCCGGTCGCCGACCACGTCCTCGACTACGCGGTGCGGCTGGTCGCCGCCACCCACCCCGAGCGCAGCGGCGTCGACGACGTCCGCCGCCAGGTCCGTTTCGGCGCCAGCCCGCGCGGCGCCCAGGCGATGGTGGCCATGGCCAAGGTGCGAGCGCTGCTCGACGGCCGCCCCAACGTGGCCTTCGACGACGTCGCCGCGCAGGTGCTGCCCGCGCTGCGCCATCGCGTCCTGCTTCGCTACGAGGCCGAGGCGGAGGGCGTCGACGCGGATGCGCTGCTGCAGCGCATCGTCGACGGGGTGCCGCGCGACCCGCTGGTGCGCTGAACCGGCCATGGCCGTGCCGGTGCTCGACTCGCTCGGTCTCGACGCCGCGCTGCTCGGCGCCCTCGACCGGCGGACGCTGCGGCTGCGCCGGCCGCTGCCCGGTGGCGAGGTGGCCGGCACGCGCAGGGCGCGCGGCGCCGGCGAATCCGTCGAGGTCTCGGACCACCGTGCCTACGCGCCGGGCGACGACCTGCGCCGCGTCGACTGGGGCGCCTTCGCGCGCAGCGACCGGCTCAGCGTCCGCCTCGGGCTGGCCGAGCGCGAGGCGACGGTGACCCTGGTGGTCGACCGCAGCCGCTCGATGGAGTTCGGCGAGCCGGTCAGCAAGGCGGACAGGGCACGGTCGATCGCGGCGGCGATGGCGTGGGTGGCCGTGCAGGGTGGGGATCGCGTCGCCGTCGCGGGAGTGGGAAGCACCGTCGTGCGGTGGTGTCCCCCGGTGCGCGGGCGGGTGGGGGTGCACCGGGCGTGGCGGCTGCTGGCGTCGCTGCCGGTGGCGGCCGCCGGCGACCCGGCCGCCCTGGTGGCGCTGGCGCCACGGCTGCGCCCGGGGCTCTGCGTGGTGCTCTCGGACTTCATGACCACCGCCGACTGGGGGGTGGCGCTGCGGGCGCTGCGGGGGGCGCGGCAGGAGGTGCTGCTGATCCAGGTGCTCAGCGCAGCCGAGCTGGACCCTGAGCTGGCCGGTGACCTGCGGCTGCGCGACTCCGAGAGCGGAGCCGCGGTCGAGGTCAGCGCCACGCCGGCGGTGCTGCGAGCCTACCGCCAGGCGCTCGACGCGCACACGGCGCGGCTCGGGGCGCTGGCGCGCGGCCACGGCGCCACGTTTCTGCGGGTGGTGACCACAACTCCGCTGCGGACGGTGCTGCTCGCCGACATGCCACGCGCCGGGGCGCTGCGATGAGCTTCGCCGCGCCGCTGGCCGGGCTGGCCGGGCTGCTGCTCGGCGGCGTCCTCCTCCTCCACGTCCTGCGCCCGCAGCGGCCCGACCGCGTCGTGCCGGCGACGCTGCTCTGGCGCGAGGCGATGCAGGAGGTCGGCGGCTCGGTGCCGTGGCGGCGGCTGCGGCGCTCCTGGTCGCTGCTGCTCCAGCTCGTCGCCGGCGCGGCCACCGTGCTGGCCCTGACCCAGCCGGGGTTCGCCGCCGGGCAGCGCATCGGCGGGCGCGTCGCGGTGGTGCTCGACATCTCCGCGACGATGCAGGCGACCGACGTCTCGCCGACGCGCTTCGAGTCGGCGCGCAGCGCCGTGCGCTCGTACCTCGACGGGCTGGCACCGCAGGCGCGCGTCACCCTGGTGGCCATGGGGGCGCGCCCCCATGTCGTCGCCGACGCGGCGGGCGACGCGAGCACCGTGCGCCGCGCCCTCGACGGCCTGCGCCCTGAGAACGGCGCCGCCGACCTGGAGGGTGCGCTGTCGCTGGCGGCGGCGGCGCTCGGCAGCAGCACGGCCGGCGGCGCCCGCATCGCCGTCTTCAGCGACGGCGTCGCCTCCCCGCCGCACGCCTCGTTGCAGCTGCCGGCGCCGGTCGAGTGGCACAGCGCGGGCAGCAGCGGCGAGGACGTCGCCATCACCGGGCTGGACGTCGCCCAGGGCACCCCCGGGCCGGCCGTCGCCGCCCGGGTCGCCAACCAGGGGCACGCCCACCGCGACCTCGCCGTGGAGTGCGTGCTCGACGGCCACGTCGTCGACCGCCGCCCGCTCGCCCTCGACGGCGGCCAGGCCCGCGACGTGCGCTTCTCGCTGCCCACCGCGGGCCAGGTGGTCGAGGTGCGTCTCGACGTGAGCGACGTGCTCGCCCTCGACGACGTCGCCTGGGCGGTGGCCCGGCCGCCGGTGGTCTACCGGGTTGCGCTGGTGACGCGCGGCGACGCCTTCCTCCTCGACGCCCTGCGCCTGCGCGGGGACGTCGCCGTCACCGTGGTCGACCCCGCCGCCTACCGGGCCTCGGACGCCTGGGATCTCACCGTGCTCGATGCCACGCTGCCCGCCGCGCTGCCGGCGGGACCGGTGCTGATCTGGGGGCCGCCCGCCGACGGGCGGCTCGGCGTGGGCGGCCAGGCCGCCGCGGGGTCGCTGCGCCCGGCGGCGGCCGACCCGCTGCTCGACGGGGTCGACCTGGCCACCGTGCGCGTGGCCCGCACTCGGACGCTGGCCGCGCCGCAGCCGTGGCGTCCCGTCGTCGACGCGGCGTCGGGACCGGTGCTGCTGGTGCGCGACGCCGCGCCGCGCGCCGCCCTGGTCGGCTTCGACCTGCACGAATCCGACCTGCCGCTGCGCCCCGCCTTCCCCGTGCTCGTCGACCACCTGAGCCGCTTCCTGCTGCCGCCCGCGGCGCCGGCGCGGCCCCACCTTCCCGGCGCCACCGTGCAGGTCACCGCGGCCATCGCCGGCGCCGCGGTGTCGGTGACGCGCCCGGACGGCTCACGGCTGCGCCTTCCCGACGGCGGCGGGGTGCTCAGCGGCGCGGACACCGAGCAGGTGGGCGTCTACACCGCGACGCTGGGCAGCGGCGCTGGTGCGGTGCAGGCGCTGTTCACCGTGGACGCGCTGGACCCGGGCGCGGGGTCGGTGGCACCGCGCCCAGCCCCGCCGCTCGCCGCCCCGCGCAGCACACCGGGCACGGCGGCGCCCGCCGTCGCCGCGGGTCGGGTGGAGCTGTGGCCCTGGCTGGTCGGCCTGGCCATGCTGGCGCTGCTCGGCGAATGGCTGGTGTGGGAACGGGGACGCTGACGTGCCCACCGTCGAAACTCCGCTCGCGCTGGCTGCGCTCGCCGCTCCGCTGCTGCTCGTCGTCCTCGTGATGTGGCGCGGCCGCCGGCGCGGTCACTCGGTGTTCTCCTCGCTGCCGTCGCGGCGGCGGCGCACCTCGGTGGTGGCCGTGCGCATCGCGCTGCTGGGTGCGCTGGCGCTGTCCCTGGCGGGCGTGACCGTGCAGACGGGTTCGAGCGCGCAGACGCTGGTCGTCGTCGCCGACCGCAGCGCCTCCACCGGCGGCGCCGCCGCTGACGAGCCGGCGCTGCTCGCCGCCCTGCAGCGCGGCCTCCGCTCCGGCGACCGGCTCGGTGTCGTCGCCGCCGGCGCCGCGCCCGTCGTCGAGCACGCCCCCGACCTGCACCCGCAGGGCGTCGACGGCTTCCCCGCCACCGTCGACGCGTCCTTCACCGACCTGGAATCCGCGCTGCGCATCGCCGGGTCGCTGCGCGCCGACGGCACCAGCGGCCACGTCGTGCTGGCCAGCGACGGACGCCAGAATGTCGGCGACGCCATCGCCGAGGCGCGAGTGCTCCGCGCCGAGGGCATCCGCGTCGACGTCGTGCCGCTGCGCGTCGCGGTCGGTCCCGAGGTGCGCGTCGACGCGCTGCGCGTGCCCTCGCCGGTGACCCAGCAGTCGCGCCTGCACGCGGCGGTCGACATCGTGTCAACCGTGGCCACAACTGGACACCTGCGCGTCGACGTCGACGGTGCCACCGTGGCGCAGCGAGACGTGGCCCTGCCGGCGGGAACGTCGTCGCTCGACGTCGAGCTGCCGCCGCCGGCGCCGGGCACGCACCGCGTGCGTGTCGCCGTCGACGCGGCGCAGGACACCGTGCAGCAGAACAACGCCGGCGACGCGGTGGTCGAGGTGCTCGGCGCCCAGCGCGTCGCCGTGGTGGAGGGCGCCCCCGGCGCGGGCGCCAACCTGGCGGCGGCCGCGCGTGCGGCGGGGCTGCAGGTGGACGTGCTCGCGCCGGGACAGCTGCCCGGGTCGGCGGCGGAGCTCACCTCGTGGCAGGCGCTCGCCCTCGTCGACGTACCGGCGGACGCCCTCGGCGCGGCGCGCATGGCGGCGCTGCAGACGGCCGTGCGCGACCTCGGCATCGGCCTGGCGGCCACCGGCGGAGCGCACGCCTTCGGCCCCGGCGGCCTGGCCGGCACACCGCTGGAGGAGACGCTGCCGGTGTCGATGAACGTCAGCGATCCGCGCGACAAGCAGCCCGTCGCCGTGGTGCTGGTGCTGGAGTCGGTGGAGAGCTCGGCGGGCGACAGCGTGCTGCGCTCCGCCGCGCGCTCGGTGGTGCAGCACCTGCAGCCGCAGGACTTCCTCGGCGTCACCGACGCCGCGCACGGCCTCGCCGTGCCGCTGACCCAGGTGGGCGACGGCCGGGCGCTGGCCGCCCAGGTGGACGCCATCGCCCAGCTCGGCGATCCACCCGCGTACGACCCGTACATCACCGCGGCGGCGACCGCGCTGCACGCCCATCCCGAGGCGAGCCGGCACATCGTCGTGCTCGGTGACGGCGACGCCGATGCCGTGCCCGCGGCGCTGCTCGAGGGCCTGGCCGGCCAGGGTGTCACGGTGTCCGCAGTTGGTGTCGACATCGACCACAACCTGAGCGAGATGGCGGCGATGCGCGCCATCGCCGTGGCCGGACACGGCCGCTTCTACCAGTCGGAGAACGCCGCGCAGGTGCCCGACGTGCTGCTCGACCAGACCTCTCGCGAGCTGCGGCCCTGGATCGTCGAGAAGACGTTCCAGCCGGCCCTCGCCTCTCCCTCCGGCGTGCTCGCCGGTGTCGACCTGGCCTCGCTTCCCGACCTGCAGGGATACGTCGCCACCTCGGCCAAGCCCGGCGCCACGGTGGCGCTCAACGGGCCGCAGCGCGACCCCATCCTCGTCGAGGGACGGTACGGGCTGGGCCGCGTCGTGGTGTGGACCAGCGACGTGGCCGGGCGCTGGAGTGCCGCGCTGCTGCGCTCGCCCGCGGGCGGGCACGTTCTGGCCAACCTCGTCAGCAACGTGCTGCCCCTGGCGGCCGACCCGGCGCTCAACGTCACCACCTCGGTGCGCGGCGCCACCGGGCACGTCGTCGCCCAGCTCAGCGGCGCCGCGGCGATCCCCGACCTCAGCACGGTGGCCAGCCTGGTGTCACCGGACGGCTCGCACCTCGACGTCGCCCTGGCCGGCACCGGTGCGGGCCGCTTCGAGGCCGACTTCCCCGCCGCCGCCACCGGCGTCTACGTGCTGCGCCTGGGGGTGAGCTCGGCGGGTCGCGTGGTGCACGCCGCGACGGCGGGGCTGGCGGTCGCGTACTCGCCGGAGTACCGCTTCCTCGGCAGCGACGGCGGCACCCTGGCGGCGATCGCCCAGGCCGGTGGCGGCGCGGTGCTCGCGGATGCGGCAGCGGTGCTCGCCGCCGCCCCGCCGCCGGTGCAGAGCGCGCATGCCCTGACCGCCGCGCTGCTGGTCGCCTCTCTGCTCCTGCTCATCGCCGACGTCGCCGTCCGCCGTCTGCAGGTCCGCCGCGGCGACCTCGCGGTGTGGCGGTCGGCGCTCGCCGGCGAGGACGAGCGCGGCTCCGAGGCCGCCGCCGGCGTCGCCGCGCTGCGCGAACGCGTCGCCGAGCGCCGCTCAGCGCCCCGGCCGGATGCCGACCAGCTGGCCCGGCGACTCCTCGATGCGCGCAGGCGGCGGCGATGATCGCCACGCTCGTGCGGCGGCCACTGTGGCGCGGCGCACCGTGGTCGGCGATCATGGCGGCGATGGACGCCGACGCAGAGTGGGTGGCAGCCGCGTATCGGGCGCACGCGGACGCGGTGTATCGCGTCGCCCGGGTCATCCTCGGCGATCCCGACGACGCCGACGACGTCACCCAGGCGGTCTTCGAGCGGGCCCTGCTGCGCCGCGCGACGTACGACCCCGAGCGCCCGCTGCGGCCGTGGCTGCTCGGCATCGCCGCGCGGGAGAGCCTGGGCGTCCGCCGCCGCCTGCGCATCCGCCGCTACGCGCCCCTCCGCGAGGACACCCCGGCCCGTCCCGGCCCCTCGGGGGAGGTGTGGACG
Organism: Candidatus Dormiibacterota bacterium; assembly: GCA_035995545.1. Taxonomy (GTDB): domain Bacteria; phylum Chloroflexota; class Dormibacteria; order Aeolococcales; family Aeolococcaceae; genus DASRDZ01. Next base: position 280,535 of record DASYKI010000016.1, on the reverse strand, counting down.
GCGGTGAGCCGGTTGCCCGCCCGCCATCGCGCGGTGGTCGCCCTCTACTACGTGCACGGCTACGCGACCGAGGAGATCGCCCAGCTCCTCGGTGTTCCCAAGGGCACGGTGGCCTCACGCCTCCACTACGCCCGGGCGCGGCTGCGCGCGGCGCTCGGCGCGGACGCCGCCGGGGAGGTCGTCCCGCTGTGGGATTGACCGACGAGCAGGTCGACGGGCTGGTCCGTCGCGACCTGCAGGACAGCACCGCCGCCTGGCACGCGCCGGCGTGGCGCGGCGTGAGCCGGCCGCCCACGCATGCCGCCGTCGCGGCACCGCCGCAGCGACGCAGCGGTCGCGGCGGCCGTGTCGCGGCGCGCCGTCCGCTGGTCGGCGGCGCCCTGGTCGCCCTGGCTGCGGCGCTGATCGGCGCCGGCATCGCCAGGCCCCTCGTCCCCGGGTCGCGCGGCGCGACGGCGGGGTCGACGCCCGGCTCCAACCCACTCCGCCCCTCCGGTGACTTCCCGTTCGGGCTCACCGGCGGCACCGTGGTGTGGGACACCAAGCGCGACGCGGCGCTGCTGGTCATCTCCGGGGTGACTCCCGCGCACACGGCGGAGGGCGGCGAGACCTGGACGTGGTCGGCGAATGCGGGATGGCAGCGCGCCGCCTCCGGCACGGCCGCAACCCCCTCGGCGCGCAGCGGTGCGGCGATGGCCTACGACCCCTTCAACGGCGACGTGCTGCTCTTCGGCGGGTCCTACGGCACGCGGCTTCTCGCCGACACCTGGCGGTGGGACGGCGCGCGCTGGCAGCGACTGGCACCGCACACCACGCCACCCGCGGGCCGCGCCGTCATGGCGCGCGACGCGGCGTCGGGCGTGCTCAAGCTGGTCACGTCCGGCGGTGCGCAGGACAGCGCGGCCGAGACGTTCGTCTGGACCGGCACCGACTGGGATGCCATCGGCCCGGCTCCGTCCGGGCCCTCGCGCATGGCCTGGGACGACGCCGCCGGCGCGCTGATCCTGGTCACCGGTGCCGGCGGCAGCGGCGCGACGCCGGGGACATGGGAATGGCGCGACGGCACCTGGACGCGCATCGCGGACGCGCCCCCGCTGATGGCGCTGACGGGCGGCGACGTCCCCGCACACATCGGCTTCGACGCCGGCAGCGGCGAGCTCCTCCTCACCGGGCTCGGCCAGACGCTGCGTCCGCAGACGTGGACGTGGTCGCCCGGAGGTGCGTGGACCAGGCGCGGGGACGTGCCCGACCAGGACCCGGGCGCAGTGGTCGCGTCACCGCATTCCGGCGTCCTGCTCTTCGCCGGCCCCAACGCGGAGGGGGCCTACGCGCACACCTACCGGTGGGACGGCGCGCGATGGATCGGCGTCGGTCCCTGAGGCTGCGACGTCCTCACGGCGTCCCGCTCGGCGCCGCCGAGGGCGGCGGCGAGGAGGCCGTGCTGCTCGACGACGTGCTGCTCGACGACGATGACGTCGTGCTCGACGACGAGGTGCTGGATTGCCCCGGCGCCGATGCGCTGGGCGACGCCGTGGGGCTGCTCGACGGCGACGGGCTGGCGCTCTGCGCCGGTGCGATGGCGCCGATGCGGGGAAGGTCGGAGGGCCCGCGGGTGAACGGCGCCTGCGACGACGACGGCCCGGTGGCCACCAGGTAGGCGACCACCGCGGCGGCGGCGAGCGCGATGCCGCCGGCGGCGACGCCCACCGTGGTGGGGCGCAGCGCGGGACGCTCACCGGTGTTCTGCGGCGACTGCAGGTAGGCGCGCCGCGCCGGGGTCATGGTGATGCCCTCGGCGGCCATGCTGGCCCACGGCGCCGATGTGTACAGCCATCCCTGGAACAGCAGCAGCGTGCCCAGTGCGACGGTCGTCCCCGACGGCGCCACCACGATCATCGCCGTCGTCGCCACCAGCGCCGACCCGGCGAGCAGCGTCTCCGCCCGCGAGCTGAACAGCGCGCGGCGCAGCGAGCCCTCGCCGGTGCGTCGCTTGGGGGTGCGCAGGAACACCGCTTTCGAGGTGAACAGCCCGCGCACGCAGGCGAGTGTCACCACCCAGCTCATCGCGAACCAGCAGCGCAGCGCGTGCACCGAATCGCGCCAGCTGCAGCCGGTGGTGCGGCGCATCGCCCAGAGCGCACGCCCCACGCCGGTGACCAGGAACACCACCGGCACGGCCAGCACCGCGCCGGTGAGCTGGCGCAGGGGAAGGCGGTGGTGCAGCGCGGTTGCCAGCGCGGTGGCGAGCAGCAGCACGGTGAAGGTGGCGGTGAGCAGGTCGCCGAACCACTGCACCGAGCCGAGCAGGTAGTGGATGCGCTGCCCGCGCGTGAGTCGCAGGCGGTGCGGCGCGAACGGCAGCAGCTCGCGCCAGTGGAAGCGCAGGATCTGCAGGCCGCCGAGCGCCCAGCGGTAGCGCTGCTTCTTGAGTCCGTCGAAGTCGAGTGGCATGAGACCCGTGCCCCAGGCGCGCGCGTCGTACACGCCGCGATGTCCGTGGCCGAGCATGCGCAGCGAGGCCTCGGCGTCCTCGGTGATGCAGTCCTCGTTCCAGCCGCCGATCTCCTCCAGCGCACTGCGCCGGATCAGCCCCATCGTGCCGCAGAAGATGATCGCGTTGCGGTGGTCGCGCGCGGGCATGGTGACGTCGAAGAAGTAGCGGTAGCTGTAGAAGAGCCCGCGCAGGTAGGCGCTGTCCTCCCAGTCGCGGTAGTGCTGCGAGCTCTGCACGAAGGCGACCGAGGGATCGTCGAAGTGGCCGATCAGTGCCTGCAGCCAGCCCTCGCGCACCGAGTAGTCGGCGTCGACGATGCCGACGATCTCGACCTCCTCGGGCAGCCGCCGCGTCGCCTCGTTGCAGGCGCCGGCCTTGTAGCCGGGCCAGGGATCCAGGTGCAGGAAGTGGAAGCGCGGACCGAGCTCCTCACAGAGTCGCTGCAGCGGCTGCCAGACGGCGGGGTCGCTGGTGTTGTTGTCGACGACCTGGATGATCAGGTTGGGATAGTCGAGGCGCGACAGGGATTCCAGCGTGGGGCGCACCACATCGACGGGTTCGTTGTACGTCGGCACCTGCAGCGCAACCCAGGGGTACCGGGTGGGCGTGGGCAGCGGCCTGACGCGCGGCTCGCGCCGGCCAAGCACGTCGAGGATCTCGAACGCATACGAGACGCCGAGTGCGAGGGCGCCGATCTCCAGCAGCAGCAACAGGATCGAGCCCACCCACACCGCGATGCCGTAGCCGGCGGTCACCGTCCATGCTGTCGCGTATGCCAGGTAGCAGACGGCGGCGAGAGCGAAGCTGGTGAAGAGCTGGCAGGCGACCAGGCCCCAGCGCGGCTGCAGCGCGCGCATCACCAGCGTGAGCACGAACGCAACGCACGGCAGGGCGACGCCGGCGGCGCGATCGTCGCTGACCACGGCGACAGCAAGTCCGGCGGCGCTGAGCACCAGCGCGCAGGCCGGAAACGACGCCCAGAAGCGCCACGCCGGCGCTCCGGGGAGGATCGCCACCAGTGTGGCGGCCAGCGAGGCGAAGGCGAAGAACAGCGTCAGCTCGAACAGCATACGAGCCTCGACGCTACCCTATCTGTACTGATTGGTGACATGAGTTATAGGTGGTTTACTGACCCCTGAACACATACGATCAGGGGTTGGCCGGCGCGTCCGGTGCCGTGCACATGGACAATGAGATCCATGGCCGATACTCCACTGACCCTGATGGCCGTGCACGCGCACCCCGACGACGAGGCGACCAGCACCGGCGGCATCCTCGCCAGGTACTCCGCCGAAGGCATCCGCACCGTCCTGGTCACCTGCACCAACGGCGAGCTCGGCGACGCGCTCGACGGCGTCAAGCCGGGCGATCCCGGACACGACGAGACGGCGGTGGTCGCCCTGCGCCGCGCCGAGCTGGAGGCGAGCCGCGCCGCGCTCGGCATCACCCATCTGGAGATGCTCGGATACCACGACTCGGGGATGGCGGGCTGGGACGCCAACGACGCGCCGGGCGCCTTCGCGGCGATGCCGGTGGACGTCGCCGCGCGGCCGCTGCTGGCGCTGATCGAGAAGTACCGTCCCGACGTTGTGGTCACCTATGACGATTTCGGCTTCTACGGGCACCCCGACCACATCCAGGCGCACCGCATCACCGTCGCCGCGCTGCGGAGCAGCGGGTCGCCGGCGCGGCTCTATTTCCCGGCGATTCGCCGCTCCCGGCTCGCTGGGTTTCGCGACCGCATGATCGAGATGGGCATGGAGCCGCCGGAGATCGACGAGACTCGCATGGGCCAGCCGGACGAGGACATCGTGGCGACCGTCGACTGCCGTGCCTACGCCGCGGCCAAGTTCGCCGCGGTGAGCGCCCACGCCAGCCAGGCGGAGAACCTCTTCTTCATCCGCTTCGAGCTGCCCGTCTTCACCGAGGTGTTCGGCACCGAGGAGTTCGTGCGCGGCAACGACGCGGTGCCGCAGACCGCCACGCCCGTCGACGACCTCTTCGCCGGCCTGCGCCAACCCGCCACGCGCTAGCCGTCCGGCCGCCCCCAACACCGCCAGGCGGGTTGAACCGCTACAGCTCGGCGATCACCGGGATGACGTCGCGGCCGATGGCCTCGATGGGCGCGATGCGGTGCGCGTGGCGCAGCGTCCCGTGCACCTCCTGGATCCCCAGTGCGGCGTACTCGCGGCACTGCTCGACCAGCTCACCGGTGCGCTCGCCGTTCTCGCCGACGTCGAAGGTGGCGATCACCGTCTTCTCGATGGCGTCGTAGTCGCGCCCCAGCTGCTCGCAGTGCTGGCGCAGCACGTCCAGCTTGTGGGGCACGTCGCCGGCGCCGAAGATGTTGCAGGCGTCGGCGTACTGGGCAACCAGGCGCAGCGTCTTGCGCTCGCCACTGCCGCCGATGAGGATCGGTGGATGCGGCTTCTGCAGCGGCTGCGGTGAGTTGAGGGTGCGCTCCAGCTGATAGTGCTTGCCGTGGTAGGGACCGTCGTCGTCGCTCCACATCTGCAGGACGATCTGCAGCGCCTCCTCGAGCATCTCGAAGCGAACCGCCAGCGGCGGAAAGGGAAATCCCAGCCCGCGCGACTCCTCCTCGTTCCAGGCGGCGCCGATGCCCAGCATCGCCCGGCCGCCGGAGAGCACGTCGAGCGTCGTCACCGCCTTGGCGAGCAATCCCGGCAACCGGTAGATCACGCCGGTGACCACGGTGAGCAGCTTGATCCGCGAGGTGACTCCGGCGACGTAGCCGAGGGTGGTGTACGCCTCCAGCATCTCGTGCTCGGGCGGCCCCAGGTGGCGGATCTGCCAGAAATGGTCCATCACGCTGAGGCGGTCGAACCCCGCCGCCTCGGACGCCTGGGCGATGGTGCGCAGGTCGGCGCCGAGCCGCGGCGGCCCGCCCGGCCAGGTGTAGTCAGAGACGTGAATGCCGAGCTTCATGCGTGGCCACTCCGACGTTCGCCACCGCGCCAGGCCCGCGCCGCGAGGTATCCGGAGAAGGCCAGCCCGGTGACGAAGACACTGGGGGGGAAGTCGACCCAGTATGACACCGCGAGTCCGACCCAGATGTAGAGCACGCTGAGCGCGACGGACAGGGCGACGGCGCGTCCCGGTCGCGGGGAGACGAGCGCCGCGGTCGCGGCCGGGCCGACCACCAGGGAGAAGGTCAGCAGCACCCCGATGATGGGTGCGTCCACCGACACCGTCACCGCCAGCACGAAGAGCAGCAGCACCGAGACCAGGCCGATGTGCACGCCGCGCGCCTCGGCGATCTCCTCGTCGAGCGAGGCGAAGAGCAGCGGACGGAACGCGAGTGCCACCGCGAACACGATGGCAACCGAGCACAGCACGGTGATCAGCACCTGGGTGGCGCTGATGCCGAAGGCGTCGCCGACGAGCACCGGCACCGCCTCGTGGGCGCGGTACAGCGCGAGGAAGAGCAGCCCGAGCCCGAGCCCGGCCGACTGCACGACGCCGACGACGACGTCGCGCCCGCGCCGGCGACGCCCCAGGCCGCCGATCAGAGCGGCACCGGCGCTGTTGATCAGCAGCAATCCGTAGATGGGGTTGACGCCTGCGGCCAGCGCACCGGTGGCACCGGCGAACCCGATCTGGGTCAGCGCGTGCGCCGCGAAGCTGAGGCTGCGCAGCACGACGAAGTAGCCGACAACACCGGCGGCGACGGCCGCCGCCGTGCCGGCCACGAACGCGTTGCGCATGAACTCGAACTGGAGGAGCTGCTGCAGGTCGTCGATCGGGTTCGCGGAGAAGGGAACACCGGTGATCACCGTGCCGGTGAGTGCGTGCATCTCAGTGCGCGTGTGCGTGTGCGTGGTGCAGCGTCACCGACCCGAACCGCCGCGCCGTGAGCAGGCGCGTCACGCCCCAGACCACCGCGGCCAGCGAGGTGATGAAGAAGCTCACCGGGTAGGGCTGCCAGAAGGCGATGGCGATGCCGCACCACGTCGCCAGCAGCGCGATGATCACCGAGAGGGCGATGCCGAGCAGGGGCCGGTGGGTCAACCGCTGCGCCGACGCCGCCGGGGCGACGATGAGGATCACCGCCAGCAGCGCGCCGACCACCTGCGTCGCCGCGGCCGCCGCGATGGCGACGATGACCACGAAGCCGATGCCCAGCCGGCGCACCGGCACGCCCCGCGACTCGGCGACCTCCTCGTCGAGCGAGGCGAAGAGCAGCGGGCGGAAGACGGCCGCGATCGCCAGCAGGGCGACGGCGCCGGCGACCCCGAGCACCACGAGGTCGCGCACGCTGAGGGCGAGGATGTTGCCGAAGAGCAGCGCGTAGGTCTGGTTGGAATACCCCGAGGAGAGTCGCAGGAAGAGCACGCCCAGGCCCAATGCCTCGACCAGGATCATCCCGGTGACCACGTCGCGACCGCGCATGCGCTGCTGCAGCGCCCCGATGCCCACCGCGGTGGCCATGGTCAGCGCCAGCAGTCCGGCGACCGGGCTGAGGCCGAGCAGCACAGCTCCGGACGCGCCGGTGAAGCCGATGTGGGTCAGCGCGTCGGCGGCGAAGGTGAGCCCGCGCATGACCACGAAGTAGCCGATGACGCCGCAGACGGCGGCGGCGATGGTGCCGGCCAGCAGCGCGTCGCGCATGTAGGCCTGGCCGGTGAGCGCCTGCCAGTCGGCGACGGGGTTCCAGGAGAAACTGTTGGCGATGGCCAGAACTGGCGACGCGCCGTCAGTCATGGTGCGACTCGCGGTCGTCGAGGCCGACGACGACGATGCGCCCGCGGCTGTCGCGCAGCACCTCGACCGGGTAGTCGTAGAGCTCGCTGAGGCGCTCCGAGGTGATGACCTCGTCGGGCCGCCCCATGGTGACCTGGCCGCGGGCGACGTAGGCGACGCGGTCGAGCACCGAGACCAGCGGGTTGACGTCGTGCGCCACCAGCACCACGGTGATCCCCCGCTCGCGCGCGATCGAGGACACCAGCGAGCTGACCACTGCCTGGCTGCGCAGGTCGAGGCTGGCCATCGGCTCGTCGAGGAGCAGGATGCGCGGCCGGGTGACCAGCGCCTGGGCCAGCAGCAGGCGCTGCTGCTCGCCACCGCTGAGGTGACCGACCGGCCGGTCCGCGTAGGCGCTCGCGCCCACCGCCTCGAGGGCCTCGTCGACGAGCGCGCGCTGGGCGCGTCGCGCGGCGCCGGGCAGGGCGATGCCCCACCGGGTGCCGTCGACGCCGAGCGACACCAGGTCGCGGGCGCGGACGTAGAGGTCGCGGTCGAGGGCGCGGCGCTGGGGGACGTAGCCGACCAGCCCGCGGCTGTCGCCGGGCGCGCGGCCGAGGACGTCGACGCCGCCCTCGTCGAGGCGCAGCAGGCCGAGCAGGACGCGCAGCAGGGTGGTCTTGCCGGCGCCGTTGGGACCGAGGACGACGACGAACTCGCCCTCGGCGATGCTGGCGTCGACGCCGCGCCACACCCAGTGGTCGCCGAGGTGGACCCCCGCCGCGCGGAGCACCATGGCGGCGGGCGCGGGGTCGCGCTGCCGCGCCGGCGCTCCGGGTTCGCTGCTGACCGAACGGTCGGCTGGCGGCGTGGCGCGATGCGTGCCCAGCCGGTCGGCGGCGGCGACCGAATGCTTCACGTGCTCAGTAGCCGCTCGGCGTGGAGGACTTCAGGGCGTTCTGCAGGCTGCTGAGCTCGGCGGTCATCCAGAGCTGGAAGGTGGTCTCCGGCGGCTGCATGGTTTCGGTGATGCCGACCACCGGGATGGCCTGCTGGGTGGCGATCTGGCGCAGGTTGGTGGTCACCGCCGTGGACGTCTGCAGGTTGTAGACGAGCACGCCGGCCTGCTTGCTCTGCAGCTGCTGCTGGAAGGTGCTCACCGTCTCGGCGGGCGGGTCGTTGCCCTCGGCCACCGCCTTCATGAACTCCGGTGGGGTGATCACGGTGAGGCCGAGGGCGTCGGCCATGTACTGGAAGATCGTCTCGGTGGCCGCCACCTTGCGGCCTGAGTACTGCTGCTTGACGGCGGCGATCCCGTCGCGGTACGGCTTGAGCGCGGTGTCGAAGGCGGCGCGCTGCTGGGCGAAGTACGCGGCGTCGGCGCTGTCCAGCGCGCTCAGGTCCCTGGTGACCTGATCGGCGAAGCGGGTGACGAAGTCGGGGTTGTACCAGAAGTGCGGGTTGTCGCCCTGCTTCTTGCCCAGCAGGTCGGCGACGGTGAACACCTTGCGGTCGCTGTTGGTGTTGGCGCTGAGCAGGCTGCCGGCCCAGTTGTCGTAGCCGGCGCCGTTGACCACCACGTAGCTGGCGGTGGCAAATGCGCGCGCGTTGCCGGCGCTCGACTGGTAGTCGTGGGGGTCGGCGTTGGGGTCGCTGACGATGCTGAGGACGCTCACCTGCGAGCCGCCGAGCTGGGTGACGATGCTGCCCCAGAAGTTCTCGGCGACGACGATGCTGAGGTGGCGGCCGGAGGTGGCCGACCCCGTGCCCGCGGAGGCGCCGCCGCAGGCGGCGAGGAGCGTGGCGAGGGCGGCTGCCGCCAGGAGGGCTGGGCCGCGGCGTCGGTTCATTCCCCAAGCATAACGATACTCATTCTCGTTTCGCAAATCGGCGCGTCCCAGGTCCCCTGAGCTCGGCCCGGTGCCAGAATGAGCGCCATGGCTGGATCCAAGGCCGCGGCGGCGCGCGCGGCGGAGCTGCACTCAGCGGCCGGCGCGGCCCTGCTGCGCCACGGCGTGCGCTACACCACCCACCGTCGCACCCTGATGACGGCGCTCAACGAGGCCGGCCAGCCGCTCACCATCCCCCAGCTCATCGAGGCCGCCTCCCGGGTGCCGCAGAGCTCGGTGTACCGCAACCTGGCCATCCTCGAGGAGGCGGGCATCGTCCACCGCATGCCCGGCATCGACGACTTCGCCCGCTACGAGCTGGCCGAACACCTGATGGGCCACCACCACCACCTGGTCTGCTCCACCTGCGGCGTCGTCGAGGACGTCATCCTGCCGCCCGCGCTGGAGAGCGAGCTGGAGGACGAGCTGAAGCGCATCGCGCGGCGCCGCGGCTTCACCCTGTCGTCGCACCGCCTCGACCTCGTCGGCGACTGCACCAGCTGCGACCGCGCCCGCGCCTGAGCGATCAGCGCCGGCGTAGGGTCAGACGGGGGTTCCGGGGACGCTGTGCATCCATTCCGCGTGGTGTTCGCGGTGCTGGATGCGCCAGGCGGTGCCCTGGCGGACGAGGCGGTCGCGGTAGCGCAGGCCGCGGATGAGGATGGTGAGCTCGCCGTCGTCGGCGCGCCGCACCAGGTGGGCGATGCAGGCCGTGTCGCATTCGGCGGTGTCGCCGTCGAGCTCGACCACGACGTTGGTCACCGAGTGCATCGTCGACTGCAGGTTGGCGACGGCGCGCACGTAGGCGACGATGGCGTCGGCACCGGGGGCGAGGGGAGCGCGGTTGTACGAGGCCTGCGCGTCCTCGGTGAAGCAGTTGCGCACGGCGTCGAAGTCGCGGCTGTCGAGGCCGGCGGCGTAGCGCACCATCACCTCGCGCACCGCGGCGCGGTCGAGCATGTCGCGAAGCTCTGTGGTCTCGCCGGTTGCGACGGTGTCAGTCATTGGCGTGCACTCCGGAGGCCTGCGCGGCGGTCGCGTCGATGGGGCAGGCGATGCCGATGGCGAGCACCTTGGTCAGCCTGCCGAAGCCGAGGTGCCGGGCGATGCAGACGGTGAGCTCCAGGACCTCGCCCGCGTCCCAGTGCTTCGAGAGGCGCACGAAGAATGCGTCGTCGATGGACTCGTGGTCGAGGGCGTACAGCTCGGCGTATTCGACGGCGATGCGCTCGGCGGGCGTCAGCAGCCGGGTGGTGCGCCATTCCGCCACCGCGTCGTAGAAGGCTTCGTCCAGTGCCGGCTGCATCGACGATGCAGTGCGGTAGGTCAGTCAAGTGGGACAGTTGTTGACCTGGGCGATGCGCATGCGGACGGCTTCGAAGGTGCGCAGGGGCAGGGTGCTGGCGTAGACCGCGGCGGCGAGCTGTGCGGCGGCGGCGCCCAGTTCGGGACGGAGGCGCCAGAGGCGCTCGCGCTCGTCGCCGTCGCCATCGGGGAGGGGGATTCTAGCCATGTGCTGAGCAGGCCTCCAAACTGCGCATCACTATAGAGGATTGAAGGCGCACCGGATGCCCAGCCCGCTAGCGCCGCGACCCCGACTGCATCGTGACCAGGGTGCGGTAGAGGCCCTCCTGCCGCATCAGCTCCGCGTGGGTGCCCTGCTGGATCACCGCGCCCGCCTCCATGACCACGATGACGTCCGCCGACGCGATGGTGCTCACCCGGTGGGCGATGACGACGCGGGTGCAGGCAAGGGTGGCGAGGTTCTCGATGACCTGGGCCTCGGTGACCGAGTCGAGGTCGCTGGTGGCCTCGTCGAGGACGAGGATCGACGGCCGGCGCACCAGGGCGCGGGCGAGCGCGATGCGCTGCCGCTGGCCGCCCGACAGCGAGGCGCCGCCGTCGGCGAGCTGGGTCTCGTAGCCCATCGGCATGGCCTCGACGTCGGCGTCGATGCAGGCCATGCGCGCCGCCTCGCGCACGGCGGCGGCGTCGGCGCCGGGGTCGAAGGCGACGATGTTCTCGCGCACCGACGTGGCGAACAGGTAGGGCGACTGCGTCACCACGCCGATCTGCTCGCGCACCGAGCGCGCGTCCAGCCTGCGCAGGTCGACGCCGCCGTGCAGGACCGCACCCGACGTCGGTGCGTGCAGACCGAGGAGCAGGTTAGCGAGCGTGGACTTTCCCGACCCCGAACGGCCGACGACGGCGATCATCTGCCCCGCCGCGATGTCGAGCGACACGCCGCGCAGCACCTCTGTCGCCGGGGGACCCTCCTCCGGCAACGGCGGCCCGTAGGCGAAGTGCACGCCGTCGACACGGATGGCTCCGCTCAGACGGCCCGCGGGCCGCACCGGCAATCCCTCCTGCTCGCGCGGCGCGTCCAGCACGTCGTTGATCCGCGCCAGATAGCCGCTCAGTGACTGCAGCTGCAGTCCGTTGCCCACCAGCGTGGTCAGCGGCATGAGGAATCCCGCGGCCAGCGCGCTCAGCGCCAGCATGGTTCCCAGCGACAGCGAGCCGTCGAGCACCTGCTCCGCGCCCCAGGCGAGGATGATCACCGGTCCGCCGACGCGCAGTCCGCTCAGGCAGGCGTCGACGATCGCCGAGACGCGCCCGCGCGCCAGCGACACGTTCACCTCCCTGCTGAACAGGTTGTTCCACTGCTCCACCGCCATGCGCTCGGCGCCCGACACCTTGAGCGTCTCGATGCCGGCGAGCAGCTGTGCCAGGTACGCCTGCGAGCGCGCCTGCGCCTGCAGGTTCTCGGCCATGAGGCGCTGGTAGCGCCGCCGCGCCAGCAGGACGACGAGCACCTGCGCCATGCCCACGCCGAGCACGATGAGTCCCAGCGAGAGGCTGCGCGTGGCGATGATGCCCAGGTAGATCACCACGGTGGCGCCGTCGAGGACTCCCGACAGCATCGTCGAGGTGAGGATCTCGCGCACCGTTGCGTTGCTGTTGAGCCGCATCATCACGTCGCCGGTGGAGCGCTGCAGGAAGAACGAGTAGGGCAGGTCGGCGAGGTGCTCGATGAAGCGCCGCGAGATGTGCAGGTCGACTCGCGTGCGCAGGTGGAGGAGCTGCCAGCCGCGCAGCAGCGAGGTCAGCAGGTTGAACAGCACCATGGCCAGCAGGCCGAGGCTGACGGCGAGCAGCAGCGAGCGGTTGCTGTTGGGCACGACGCGGTCGACGACCACCGCGGTGAGGATGGGCAGGGCAAGTGCGAAGAGCTGCACCAGCGCGGACAGGCCGACGACGCCGGCGAGAAGACCGCGACGCTGCACGACGGGGTTGAGATGTCGCCAGCGATTGCGTGCGACGCGCGCCTCCGTGGTGAAACCGGCTGCCGGCTCCAGCTCGACGGCGACGCCGGTGAACGACGTGCCCAGCGCGTCGCGGCTGACGCGGCGGCGTCCCCGCGAGGGGTCGACCACGGTGGCACCGCGGCCATCGGCGCTCTCCAGCACGACGAAGTGGTTGAGCTCCCAGTGCAGGATGGTTCCCGGTGGCAGCAGGGCGAGCTCGTCCGGTTCGAGGCGGACGCCGCGGGCGCGCAGGCCGAAGTGGGCGGCGGCGCGGGTGAGGGCGAGGGCGTCGACGCCGTCGCGGCCGGTGCCGGTGACGGTGCGCACCTCCGCGAGCGGGACGTGGCGGCCGTGCAGGGCGAGGGTCATCGCCAGGCAGGCGGCGCCGCAGTCGGTGATCTCCATCTGCGGGATGAAGGGCACCCTGGTGCGCCGCCGGCGCCGTGCGCGGATGCGCAGCGGTTCACCGGGAGCGGCCAGACGCTGCTGTGCCTGCACCGCCTCGGGGCGGAAGAGCGGCTCCGGTTCGACGTTCACGGGTGCGCTGCGAGCGACGTGTACACGCGGTCGAGGAAGTCGTAGATGACCAGCTCCTGGGCGCGATGCGCGGAGCGGAGCAGGCGGTTGAGGTGCATGTGCACCAGGCTTCGGGCAATGGTGGAGACCGGTAGCTGCAGGCCGCCGTCCCGTTCGAGCTGCCGGAGTTGCGCGGCGAGCGGGCGGATGCGCCGTGAGCGAGTGGCCAGCAGGTCGAGGCCCGGAGCCAGGTCGCTGCCGCCGTCGTCACTGCGGCGGACGAGTTCGACAAGGCCTGCGCGCTCGCGGCGGAAGCGGTCGCCGACCTGGCCGCGGGTGCTGGCGCCGGCGCGGAACTCTGTGCGGTAGCCGTCGCGGAGTGTGCGCATGACCCGGCGGCGTTCGTCGGGTGCGAGGCCGAGGTCGTCGAGGAGCATGTCGGCGCCGCGAAGGCAGAGGCGCCAGCGGGCGTCCATGCCGTCGTCACCGCTGAGCAGGGAGACGATGCCGAGCACCGCCTCGCTGTCCGCTTCGAAGATCTCTTCGACGATGGGCATGGCGGCGGGCCCGCCGTAGCGCTGATCCTCGGGGCGGTAGGTGTCGACGACGAGGCGGGCGATGCCGGCGTCGGCCAGCAGCGGCTCGAGCTGGTCGCCGATGTCGATGAGGAGTGCGGCCAGCGCCGGCGGCGTACCGTGCAGGCGCAGGCGGATGTGCCAGTCGGGGTCGCCGTAGCGGATGAAGAACCAGCGGTCGGCGCGACGCTGCGCGATGGCGTCGCGCACCAGCGGGCCGACGACGTCGCGGAGGATCGCGTCGGCGGTGCTGGTGCCGCAGTAGAGCTTGAGATAGAGCCAGTCGCCCCCGGGGAGATGCATGGTCGGTGCCGATACGGCGGCGCGGGAGGCCTGCACGTCCGGTGCAACAGGCAACCGGGGCGGGGCGGTGGTGAATGGCACGATCACCTCTCCGGCAAAGCGGCCGTCCGGTCCTTCGATCCAGAGGCAGTCGGGTGAGGGATGGAGCTCGGTCAGCACCGCATCGCTGCGCTGCCGCAGCAGGTGCACCAGCGTCTCGACCATGAGCGGGTTGTCGAGGTCGACCGCGAGCTCGTTGTCGGCGTCGCTGAGCACGACGGCACGTGGCAGGCGCAGCCGCTGGCGCAGGCCCTGCATGGCCACGAAGCGCGCGTGCGGGTCCTTCGAGCCCAGCGTCCCGATGTCACCCTGGCTCAACCGCCACCGCGCGCGAGACAGCACGATGCGGCCACACACCACCCGCGGCAGGAACGCACAGGCTGCCAGCATGCCCCAGTCGAACGACAGCTGCCCGCTGACGCCCTGGTGCTGCAGCGCACAGAGGAAGCGATACATGCCGATGCTCCGCGCCTGGAAGTTGTGCGCCGTGGTCAGGCGCGGCACCACCTCGCGCCCCAGCCGGCGCGAGCGCAGCACGACGCGGTCACCGCGCACCGACACGAGCAGGTCGGACACGGGGATCTGCCGGTCCGGCGCCACCCCGGATCGTCCCAGGTAGGGAATCTCGTACTCGCGCAGGACGGGACGGTGCACGATGTTGCCGATGCGTCCCTCGGGAAGGTGCACAACCTCCGCGAGGATCGCCTCCGGCGTCAACGACGCCTCCCGGTCGAGATGGGCGCGGACGCGGCCCTCCAGTTCTGGATCGGTGTGGCAAAAACGGCCCAGCATGCGGGCACCCGAGGGACCGGCGACGCCCTGCACCAGCACGCTGAACTCGCCGCGCCGGAACGCCTCGGCCGACGGCGCCGCCAGCGAGGCGCTGACCGCGAACGCGTGCGGCAGCGGCAGCTGGTCCTCCGACGCAAGGCCCTCGGCGTCCTGGGCAGTGATGGTCACCTGGTCGACACCGTCGCGCAGCGCCTGGGTGAGACGCCGCAGCAGGAAGGTCTGGGTGCGCGACCAGGGCACAGAACCCTCCGCCACGGCGGGAAGGTCGAGGTCGCGCAGCAGCGGTGAGGCCTCTGCCGATGGCGCGGCGCTGACGTCGTAGCCGATGCCCACCTCCTCGTCGAGCGCCTGCTCCAGCGGCACCTCGCCGTCCTCGTAGCGCGCGGCGAAACGGTCGCGAAAGGCGTCCAGTGCGGCGATGCGCGACGGTGGCGCGAGCCAGTGGAGGATGCGCGCCGCCGTCTCCAGCTCGCGCACCACCTCGGGCCCGAGCTGCGCCGTCACCACCGGCTTGGTGAGATCCACCTGGAACAGCCGCGGCAGGTCGACGCGGGCGGGAAACGAGCGGAGCAGGTCGGCGACCTGCACGTACGACGCGGGCGCGACACCGGGTGGCTGCGCATCCACCGCCGCGATGCGCGACGTCGCCTCGCGCAGCAGCTCCGACGCGGCGCTGACGCCGTCGAGGCGCGCGGCCAGCGCCGTCACCGGGTCGGCGCCGGTCACCGCCGGCTCCAGGTCGGAGACCAGCAGCTGCGCGTCGATCAGCTCGTCGACGAAGCCGGTGGCGTCCTCGACGGTGATGTCGCCGTCGACGAGTGCCGCAGCCAGCTCGGCAACAGTCGCGCCCGAGGATGCGCGCCCCAGTGTCTCGAGCAGGTAGTCGGAGCTGTCCACGGCGACGAGGCGATGGTGGCGCACGCGGTCGCGCAGCACCGCCTCGACGTAGCGCACCCGTCCCGCCGCGGTGTAGAGGCTGCTGTTGGGCCGGTAGGTCAGGCGACGGCGGACATCGGGGTCGCGTTCCAGCTCGGCGACCAGCGCGGCGACGTACTCCATGTCGAGTCGCGTGCTGCGGCGGTACTGCTCGACGCCGCCGAGCTGCACCTGGGTCGCGCCACCGATCTCTCCCAGCGAGCAGCCGGCGAACAACCCGAACGGTGTCGGGCGCGTGCACATGCGTGCGACGTAGCGCACCAGCGCGCGTTCTGCACGCATGCCGCGATCGCTGAGCGGGTCGCGCGACCACGACTCGATGGCCGCGTCGAGGTCCGGCGAGGCGACGAAGATGGCCTCGCGCACCTCGGGCCTGGCGACGATGCGGGCCAATTCCTCGCGGTGCCGCGCGGCGCGGCACTCCCACTCGGCGCGATCAGATGACGTTCCCCCGGCAACCGGAGCACCCATGGCCGCCCCCTCGAAGAGGACGGCCATGGGAAGAAGCGGAGTGCGGTGAACGAAGAATCCCGCGGGGTCGTGCCGGCTCAGTTGGTGGTGCAGGGGGCGTTGATGCTCGGGTAATAGCCGGTGCAGCCGCACGACGGCGGCACCAGGCTGGCCACGCAGTCGACGCCGACACTCTGGATCCTGCCGCCCGCGGCCTGCTGCAGCTCCGGCGTGGTCAGGTCGCGAACCGTCTCACGGTTCAAGCGCAGCGGGGATACTCGGCGGCGCATCAGCAGCTGTCCTGGGTGCAGATCCGGGCGCCGTTGCTGAAGCACGGACACTGCGAGACGGGAAGACTGAGCAGCGGGGGAACCTTCTGGCCACCGGCGACGGCGCTGAGCTCGTCGCGCTGCAGCTCGCGAATCGTCTCGCGATTGAGGGCAAGGCGCTTGACACCCATCCTGACGTTCATGCAGACCCTTCCTTGCGATGGCGTTCCAGGGCAACGCCTGTGATGGACCCAACGAGTGGGCACGTCCCTTTCCTGCGCGCGAACGCCTCCCCGGCGGCGCCCCTTGCGCGCCTGCAGCGGGATGCTAGCAGGCTGGTATTGCGGCGGGAGGGGCCCCGGTGCTAGCCTCACCGGCCAGCAGCCGGGCGCCGCGCGTTGGTGCCGGCTGGACGTGAAGGAAGGCACGCAACAGGAAGGGTCGATGATGCAGCGCAGCCAGAAGAAGATCAGCCTGACGCGCGAGACCGTGCGCCTGCTCACCGACGACGAGGCCAAGGCCGCGGTCGGTGGTGGCGTCTCGCAGAACACATGCAACAACGTGTGCGGCTTCAGCAAGCCGACGGTGTGCCTCACCGGCATGTGGTGCCTCGACAGCGTCGCCTGTCCGTAGCCGTTGTCGACGCAGGCCTGCTGCGTCGCGGGACACTGAGGCGGGACACATGAGGAAGAGATCCATGAAGCGCAATCTCCCTGCACTCAAGCTCGTCCGCGAGACCGTTCGCGAGCTCTCCGGCGGCGAGCTGAGCAAGGCCGCCGGCGGCAAGGCCATCCCGCCGAGTGAGCTGCCGACGTGCCTGTGCTCCAGCATTCCCTGCGGCGGCCTGTCGGCCAACATCTGCTGATGCATGCCGCCGGCCCCTGGCCGGCGCTCCTCGACCCGACCGCGCGCGCGGCACGCGACTCAGCGCTCGACGAGATCGTCGCCGCGCTGGCCGCGCCCGGCGCCGTGTCGGGACCGGGCCCGGCGGGCGGCAGCGCCGGGCTCGCCCTCCTCTTCGCCCAGCTCGCGGCGCAGGGCCACGACGGCGCCGCGGACATCGCCTACCAGCACCTCGACGCCGCGGTGGCGACGCTGGGCAACCAGGCCACTCACGCGTCGCTGCTGGGCGGCTTCGTCGGCGTGGCCTGGGTGGCCACCGTCCTCCAGGACATGCTCGAGGGCAGCCGCGACCTGAGCCTGACCGCGGACCTCGACGACGCGCTGATCGAGCACGTCGCGACATCGCCGTGGCGGCGCGACGTCGACCTGGTCGGCGGCCTGGCCGGCTTCGGCCTCTACGGGCTGCTGCGCCACGACGACGAGGTGGGTCGCGCGGTGATCGACCACGTCGTGGCCCGCCTCGGCGAGCTGGCCGAGCGCGATGGGGACGGCTGCTCGTGGTTCACTCCGGCGGCGCTGCTGCCGGCGCATCAGGCCGCCCGGTTCCCCCGCGGCTATCACAACCTGGGGCTCGCCCACGGCGTGCCGGGCATCGTCGGCTTCCTCGCCCAGGCCGCCGCGGTGGACAGCCGCGACGCCGAGGAGATGTGCACCGGCGCGGTCGACTGGCTGCTCGCCCAGCGCCTGCCCGCCGAGGCCGGCGGCGGCTACGCCAACACCGTCGAACTCGGCGGCGACGACACCGAGCCGTCGCCGTCGCGCCTCGCCTGGTGCTACGGCGACCCGGGCGTGGCCACGGCGCTGCTCGTCGCCGGGCAGGCGCTCGACCGGGCGGACTGGGTGCATGCCGCCGCCGACGTCGCCCTCGGCGCCGCCAGCCGTCCCGCCGAGTTCAGCGGCGTGCTCGACGCGGGCATCTGCCACGGCGCCGCCGGCCTGGCGCTGGTCTTCCACCGCTTCCATCAGGCCACCGGGCACGACGCCTTCGCCGCCGCAGCGACGTCGTGGTACGGCCGCGTGCTCGACATGCGCCGTCCCGGCACCGGCGCCGGCGGCTACCAGGCGTGGGAGCCGGACGGGTGGAAGGACGACCCCGGCCTGCTCACCGGCTCTGCGGGAGTGGCGCTGGCACTGCTCGCGGCCGGGGACGACCACGCACCCGGCTGGGATCGCATCCTGCTGCTGAGCAGCAGCGTGCCGGCACGCGACTCCTAGCCGGACCTTCCCGTAGGCGTTGGCGGGAATGCTTGCCATCAGATGGGACGGGCCGGGGGCTGCGGCGCACCCGGCGGGGCGCGGGCGCCGCGGGTAGCATGGGGGCGCGATGGCCACCCCGGCGACCATGCCGGCCGTGTTCTTCGGCCACGGCAGCCCGATGAACGCGCTGGAGCACAACCGCTACACGCAGGCGTGGTCGCTGTTCGGCCGCTCGGTGCCGCGGCCGCGTGCAGTCCTTTGCATCTCTGCGCATTGGTATGTGAACGCCACCGCGGTCACGGCCATGGCCCGGCCCCGCACCATCCACGACTTCTACGGCTTCCCCGACCGGCTGTCCGCCGTCGACTATCCGGCGCCGGGGTCGCCGGAGCTGGCCGAGGAGGTCATCGAGACGGTTGCGCCCACGTGGGTGGGGCGTGATCTCGACAGCTGGGGGCTCGACCACGGCACCTGGTCGGTGCTGCGCCACGTCCATCCCGACGCGGACGTGCCCGTGGTGCAGCTGGCCATCAACGCGCTGCAGCCGCTCGACTACCACCTCGAGCTGGGGGCGGCGCTGGCGCCGCTGCGCCAGCGCGGGGTGCTGATCGTGGGCAGCGGCAACATCGTGCACAACCTGCGGCGGGTGGACTGGAACCGGGCGGACAGCGCCTTCGACTGGGCGGAGAGGTTCAGTGCTGCGGCGGTCGAGGCGCTCACGGTGGGAGATCCGCGGGAGCTGGCTCGACTGGACTCGCATCCCGACTATCGCACTGCGGTGCCGACGCCGGACCACTACATTCCGGCCGTGTACATCGCGGGGCTTGCTGCTGCCGCGGGCGAGCGCTGCGGCGTTCTGGTGGACGGCTACGCGTACGGGGCGCTGTCGATGACGGCGTTCACCGTGGGGATGCCGGTCGAAGCGGCCGCTCCGGATGCGAGCGGTGATGCGCGCGCGGCGCCGCTGCCCGATCCGCGGGTGGTGCCTCCGGACGACACCAACACCTGAGGTCTCAGCCAGTCGAACGGGATGTAGCAGCATCGCAAGAATCCCGTTTCGCGTGGCTGCGCAGCGAAAAAACGCCGTTCGCCGAAGCGCTGGTCGCGTGGGCACGGGGAGCCGCTCTGTAGCGGCGGGTACGCAGGCGTACGGTGGAATCCATGGCCGAGCGCCTCTTCCGCGACCGTCGCGACGCGGGTCGCATGCTCGCCCGGCTGCTGGAGCCGTATCGCGGCCGCAGCGATGTCATCGTGCTCGCCCTGCCGCGCGGCGGGGTGCCCGTCGCCTACCAGGTCGCCAAGGCCCTGGATGCACCGCTCGACGTGCTGGTGGTGCGCAAGCTGGGCGTGCCGGGGCAGGAGGAGCTGGCCATGGGCGCCATCGCCGGTGGCGGCGTGGTCATCGTCGACGATGACGTGGTGCGCGGGCTGCGACTCGATCCAGAGTTCGTGCAGCGCATCGTCGAGCGCGAGCGCCGCGAGCTGGTGCGCCGCGAGCAGGCGTATCGCGAGGGACGTCCGCCGCCCGACGTCACCGGCAAGGTGGTGATCGTCGTCGACGACGGCCTGGCCACGGGAGCGAGCATGCGAGCCGCGGTGATCGCGCTGCAGGAGCGCAGCGCGGCGCGCATCGTGGTCGCGGTTCCCGCCGCGCCCGCGTCGACGTGCCGGGAGCTGCGCGCCATCGCCGACGAGGTGGTCTGCGCGACGACACCGTCGCCGTTCGTCGCCGTCGGGCAGTGGTACTGGGACTTCCGCCAGGTGCTCGACGAGGAGGTGCGTGCGCTGCTCCGCCAGACACCGGCGCAGCGGCGCGAGGCGCGCGAGGAGGAGCCGCCCGACGAGGCGGCGGCGATTCGCAGCGAGGCGCTGCCCCGGCGCTCGCGCCGCAGCGCCGGCGACGCGGTCGTCGACCTCTGCGGCGACGCGCACTTCGTCCTGCTCGGCGAGGCGTCGCACGGAACCCACGAGTTCTACGAGGAGCGCGCCGAGATCACCCGGCGACTCATCGCCGAGAAGGGCTTCACCGCGGTGGCCATCGAGGGCGACTGGCCCGACGCCTACCGTGTCAACCGCTTCGTGCACGGGCGCGGCGCCGACCAGGATGCCGAGGAGGCGCTTCGCGGCTTCCAGCGCTTCCCCACCTGGATGTGGCGCAACACCGTGGTGCTCGACTTCGTCGGATGGCTGCGCGAGCGCAACGACCGCCTCGCCCACGAGGAGGAGAGGGCGGGCTTCTACGGCCTCGACCTCTACGGGCTCTTCCGCTCGATGGAGGAGATCGTGCGCCACCTGGAGCGCGTCGACCCGGCGGCCGCCGAGCGCGCCCGCGAGCGCTTCGCCTGCTTCGACCACTACGCCGAGGACGCGCAGAACTACGCGTACGCGGCCGCGTTCGGCGCCGGCGAGTCCTGCGAACGCGAGGTGATCGAGCAGCTCACCGAGCTGCAGCGCACCGCCGCCGAGCACGTGAGCGGCGACGGCCTCCTCGCCGGCGACGAGCGCTTCAACGCCGAGATGAACGCGCGCGCCGTCAAGGACGGCGAGGAGTACTACCGCACCATGTTCGGCGGCAGCGTCCTGTCGTGGAACCGCCGCGACGTGCACATGGCCGACACCCTCGACGCCCTCGCCGAACACCTGGGCGAGCGCCGCGGCGAGGCCGCCAGGATCGTGGTGTGGGCGCACAACTCGCACGTCGGCGACAGCCGCGCCACCGAACGCGGCAGCGTCGGCGAGCTGACCCTCGGGCGTCTCGCCCGCGAACGCCATCCCGGCGACACCCTGCTCAGCGGCTTCACCACCCACACCGGCACGGTGACCGCCGCCGACGACTGGGGACAGCCTGCGCAGCGCAAGACGGTGCGCCCGTCGCTGCAGGGGAGCGTCGAGCAGCTCTTCCACGACGTCGCCGAACCGTCCTTCGTCCTGCCGCTGCGCGAGTCGCCGCTGAGCAGCGAGGTCCTGCTCTCGGCGCGGCTGGAGCGCGCCATCGGCGTGATCTACCGCCCCGACACCGAGCGGGAGAGCCACTACTTCCGGGCCCGCGTCGCCGACCAGTTCGACATGGTCTTCCACATCGACGAGACGCGCGCGCTGGAACCGCTGGAGCGCACCGCCCAGTGGGAGCGCGGCGACGTGCCGGCGACCTTCCCCCATGCGGTGTAGAGATGCGATGAGGAGACCGTAGATCGTGTCCTCGCAGCGCTCGCAGCCCGCGCCGGCAACCCCTGTGACGGCGCGCGACGTCGTCGTCGACACCGATGACGCGCGCCTGTTCGCAACGCTGGCGATCCCTCCCGGCGCCGCGGGCGTCATCGTCTTCGCCCACGGCAGCGGCAGCAGCCGGCAGAGCCCGCGCAATCGCGCCGTGGCGGCGCGGCTCAACGCGGCCGGCTTCGCCACCCTGCTGCTCGACCTGCTGACACCGGAGGAGGACGTGCAGGACCGGCTCACCGCCGAGCTGCGCTTCGACATCGCGCTGCTCACCCGGCGGCTGACCGGCGCGGTGGTCTGGGCGTCGCACCACGACGAGACGGCGCGGCTGCCCGTCGGGCTGTTCGGCGCCAGCACCGGAGGTGCAGCCGCACTGGCGACGGCCGCGGAGCGCCCGCTCCAGGTGCGCGCCGTCGTCGTCCGCGGCGGCCGTCCTGACCTCGCCGGACCCGCGCTCCGCGAGGTGCGCGCGCCCACGCTGCTCATCGTCGGCGGCGACGACCGCGACGTCCTCGACATCAACCGCCGCGCCTGCGCGGTGATGCGCACCGAATGCGCGCTTGCGGTGGTGCCCGGCGCCACCCACCTCTTCGAGGAGCGCGGTGCCCTCGAAGAGGTCAGCCGGCTCGCCGTGGAGTGGTTCACCCGCCATCTCTCCAGCCACCATGGAGGTGCGTCATGACCGACAGGGACCGCGTCGACGCCATCGAGACCACCGTGCAGAAGACGTATGCGTGGCTGCACGATCTCGGCGAGGAGCTGGGCGGCGCGCCGCGCAAGCGCGCCTACCAGGTGCTGCGCGGCGTCCTGCATCCGCTGCGCGACCGCGTTCCGGTCGACGAGGCCGCTCACCTCGGCGCCCAGCTGCCCATGCTGGTGCGCGGCATCTTCTACGAGGCGTGGGACCCCAGCCACAAACCCGAGAAGATGTCTGTCGAGGAGTTCTTCTCGCGCGTGCAGCGCGAAGCTCTCATCGAGCGCGCCGACGAAGCGGAGGAGGCCGCGCGAGCCGTGGTGCGCCTGCTCTACACGCACATCGCGCCGGGCGAGGTCGACCAGGTGCTCGACTCGCTGCCCCGCGAGATCCACCGTGCGCTGGCCGGCGAGCACCAGCACGCCGTCTAGCGCGGCACCTCACACGACCTCGCGCAGCCGCCCGGTCTCCAGCTCGTAGACGAAGCCGCGCACGGCGTCGCCGTGGGGCAGGAAGCCGGCGTCGCGGATGCGCGCCATCGAGGTGCGGACCGAGTCGTCGAGGTTGGTGATCGCGCCCAGCGGCATCTGCGGACGCACCCCGGTGTCGCGTTCCACCGCGTCGGCGAGCTCGTCGTCGCGGAAGCGGAGCAGGCCGCAGCCGGTGTGGTGGATGAGCATCACCGAGTCGGTTCCGAGCAGGTACTGGGAGAGCAGCAGCGAACGCAGCACGTCGTCGGTGACGATGCCGCCCGCGTTGCGCAGCACGTGCGCCTCGCCGAGATGCAGGCCCAGGGCCGCGAAGACGTCGATGCGCGAGTCCATGCAGGTGAGCACCGCCAGCCTGCGCGAGGGCTCGGTGGGCAGGCCGTAGTTGACGAAGCCCGCGGCGTAGCGGCGGTTGTTCTCGACCAGCTCGTCGCCGAAGTCGTTGACGGGGCTCATGCCACCGCCAGCGCGGCGAGCGCGTCCTCGACGCCGCGGTGCAGCGTCGGATAGGCGTAGATCATGTCGCGCAGGGAGGATACCGGGACGCGCGCGTGCACCGCGAGGGAGAGCAGCCCGAGGATCTCGCCGCCCGCCGGCCCCATGGTGGTGACGCCGACGAGCACGCCGCCGTGCCTGTCCTCGACGAGCTTGATGATCCCCTCGTTGCCGGGGCCGTGGATCCAGCCGCGCGTCGACACCGACATCGGCGTCGACCCGGTGCGCACGTCGATGCCCTGCTCGCGGGCCTGCTTCTCGGTGAGGCCGGCGGCGCCCACCTCGGGGTCGGTGAAGGTGACCCGCGGCAGCGCGTGGTACGACGCCTGGCTGTGCGGCCGGCCGAGGATGTCGGCGATGGCGATGCGCGCCTGGTAGACGGCGACGTGGGTGAAGGCGCCGCGCCCGGTGCAGTCGCCCACCGACCACAGGCTCTCGCCCGCGCGCATGTGCCCGTCGACGGGGATGCTGCGCGCAGCGGGATCGAGGCCGACGGTCTCAAGCCCGACGCCGTGCAGGTTGGCGCGCCGCCCGGTGGCCACCAGCAGGGTGACGGCGGACACGGCGTCGCCGCCGTCGAGCCGCACGGTGAAGGAGTTGCCGTCATGCTCGACCGCAACCGCCCGGCGGCCGCAGCGCACGCTGATGCCCTCGGCAGCGAAGACCCCGTCGAGGATGGCACCGGCCTCGGGCTCCTCCATGGCGATGAGCCGGTCCGCCGGCTCGATGACGGTGACCCGCGCGCCGAAGCGGGCGAAGACCTGCGAGAGTTCCGCGCCGATGGCGCCGCCGCCGAGCACGACGAGCGACTCGGGCACGTGCTCGGTCTCGATGGCCTCGCGGTTGGTCCACAGCGGTGTGCCCGCCAGGCCGGGGATGTCGGGGATCACCGGCGACGTTCCCGTCGCCACCACCACGCCGCGCGACGCCTCGATCTCGATGTCCCCCACCGCGACGCGACCGGGCCCGAGCAGCCTGCCCCTGCCGCGGATCAGCCGGCCGCCGGCGTCCTCGAAGCGCTTCGCCGCGGCGGCGTCGTTCCAGTTGTCGGTGGCCACCTCGCGGATGCGGCGCGCCACCGGGGTCCAGTCGGGCGTCACCGTTGTGCTGCCCGCCAGCAGCGGCACGCGGCGCGCCTCGGCGAGCGCGTCGCCGGCACGGATCATCATCTTGCTGGGAACGCAGCCCCAGTAGGGGCACTCGCCGCCGACCAGGTTGCTCTCGATGCCGATCACCGACAGGCCCGCCTCGGCGCAGCGATTGGCGACCTCCTCGCCACCCGGCCCCATGCCGATCACGACGAGGTCGGCGCGTTCGGTCATGGTGTGTCCCTTGTGCGATCGGCCGGGCGACGCGATGTGCGTCGCATCAGCAATTCTGCGACCAGGCCCGTCCATCCCGTCTGGTGCGACGCGCCAAGTCCGGCGCCGGTGTCGCCGTGGAAGTACTCGTGGAAGAGCAGGCTGTCGCGGAAGGCAGGATCCTGCTGGAAGCGCTCGTCGTCCCCGAACAGCGGGCGGCGGCCGCCGGCGTCGCGCAGGAAGATGCTGACCAGGCGGTCGGTGAGGTCGTCGGCGACCTCGGCCAGGGTGCGCTGCTGCCCGGATCGCGAGGGGTGCTCCACGGTGAAGGTGTCGCCGAGGTAGGCGTGGTAGCGGCGCAGCGCCTCGACCAGCAGGAAGTTGGTGGGAAACCACACCGGGCCGCGCCAGTTGGAGTTGCCGCCGAACACGCCGGAGGTCGACTCGCCGGGCTCGTAGTCGAGCCGCTGGGTGGCGCCGTCGACCTGGATGTCGAGGGGATGGTCGCGGTGGTAGCGCGACAGCGCGCGCAGCCCGTGCGGCGAGAGGAACTCGTCCTCGTCGAGCATCGCCGCCAGCATGCGGCGCAGCCGCTCCGGCCCGACGATGGCCAGCAGCCGGCTCTCCCGCGACTCGTCGACGTCGAGCGACACCGCCTGCATGGCGTCGGCGTTGTGCTCGATGTACCAGCGCAGGCGCTCGGCGAACGCGGGCAGGCGCTGCATGGTGTCGTGGCCCAGCGTGGTGGTGGCGCAGAGCGCGATCAGCCCGACCAGCGACCGCGCCGGGATGGGCACCGTGGTGCCGTCCGGCTGGTGCAGCACGTCGTAGTAGAACCCGTCCTCGTCGTCCCACAGGCCGCGGCTGTTGATCGCCCCGGCGATGTGCACGAAGTGCTCGAAGAACTTGGTGGCCACGTCCTCGTAGGTGTCGTCGTGACGGGCCAGCACCAGGGCGAGCTCGAGCATGCACAGGCAGTAGAAGGCCATCCAGGCGGTGGCGTCCGCCTGGTCGAGATGGGCGCCGGGCGGCAGCATCGCCGAGCGGTCGAAGGGGCCGATGTTGTCGAGCCCGAGGAAGCCGCCCGCGAAGATGTCCGTGCCGTCGGGGTCCTTGCGGTTGACCCACCAGGTGAAGTTGATCAGCAGCTTGTGGAAGACGCGCTCGAGGAAGTGGTAGTCCTCGTCACCGGCGGTGTGGAAGACGTGCAGCGCCGCCCACGCGTGCAGCGGCGGGTTGACGTCGTCGAAGCTCCACTCGTAGGCGGGCAGCTGGCCGGCCGGGCTCATGTACCACTCGCGGCAGAGCAGGATGAGCTGCTGCTTGGCGAACTCGGCGTCGACGCGGGCCAGCACCACGCAATGGAAGGCGAGATCCCAGGACGCGTACCAGGGGTACTCCCAGGTGTCCGGCATGCTGATCACCTCGCGGTTGTCGAGGTGACGCCAGCGCGCGTTGCGCCCGCTGCGGCGCTGCGGCGGTGGCGGCGGCTGGCCGGGATCGCCGTCGAGCCAGCGTGCGACGTTGAGGTGGTAGTACTGCTTGCTCCAGAGCATGCCCGCGTGCGCCTGGCGCAGCACGGTGCGCTCGTCGTCGCCGGCGCCGGCGGGTGCCAGCGAGGCGTGGTACGCGTCCGCCTCGGCACGGCGTGCGGCCATCACGGCGTCGAAGGCGGCGGTGTCGAGGGCGTCCGGTGCCCCGGGAGTTTCTGCCAGCCGCAGCCGGATCTCGGCGGTGGCGCCGGGCTCGACGGTGAGCACGTGGTGGAAGGCGGCCTTGGTGCCGGTGCGGTCCGGCGACACGGTGGGCAGCCCGTGGACGACGTGGTCGTTGATGCCGTCCTTGGGATACGGCGGACCGGCGACGTCCCAGAGCCGCGCCGTGTTGGTCTCGTTGTCGCAGGCGAGCACCGGTGCGGGCGGCCACGTGCGCAGCGTGCGCGTGCCGAGGACGCCGTCCCGCGCGGTCATCGAGCCGTCCTGCTCGGCTGCGATCACCGGCCGCGCCACGCCCGGCTCGAAGGCCCAGCGGTTGCGGAACCAGAGGGTTGGCAGGAGGTGCAGCGTCGCCGTCTGCGGCCCGGAGTTGCGCACCAGCACGCGCACCAGCATCTCCTCGGGCGACGCCTTGGCGAACTGCGCCTCGACGTCCCAGTACCCCGCGTCGAGGACGCCCGTGTCGAGCAGCTCGTACTCGGGATCGGCGCGGGTGCGCGAGGCGTTCACGGCCACCAGTGCGCTGTACGGGAACGGCTGCTGCGGGTACACGTAGCGCCAGCGCATCCACGAGTGCGTCGGCGTGCTGTCGAGGTACCACCAGTACTCCTTGGCGTCCTCACCGTGGTTGCCCTGGTTGCCGGTGAGACCGAAGATGCGCTCCTTGAGGATGGGGTCGACGCCGTTCCAGAAGGCCAGCGCCAGGCAGAGGATCTGGTCCTCGTCGCAGATGCCGGCGAGACCGTCCTCGTTCCAGCGGTAGGCGCGCGAGCGCGCGTGGTCGTGGGGGAAGTACTCCCACGCCGTGCCACCGGGACTGTAGTCCTCGCGCACCGTGCCCCAGGCCCGCTCGCTGAGGTACGGGCCCCAGCGGCGCCAGGGATCGCTCACTGCCGCGGCGTGGCCAGGCCCTGCACCACGGTGGCATTGGGCAGCCGCTGCAGCACGCCGGGCCGCAGCCTCACCTTGGCGCTGCGGCTTCCGGCGCCGGTGACCACCTCGTCGCGCTCCATCACCCCGGCGTCGACGTACAGCGGCATGCCGTCCGGCAGCCCGTATGGCGTCACGCCGCCGATGCGCATCCCGGTGAGCTCGACGGTCTCCTCCGCCGACGCGAAGGACGCCTTCGGCACGCCCATCATGCGGCGCACCGTGTTGTTGACGTCGAGCCGCGTCGTCGCCAGCACCACGCATGCGCAGTACGCCTGCGGTCCGCGCCGAGAGGCGACAACGATGGTGTTCGCGGAGATGTCCGGCGACACGCCGTAGCGCTCGCAGAATGCGGCGGTGTCGGCGAAGTCGGGATCGCAGGGCATCCACTCGTACTCGGCGCCGAGTGCGTCGAGTACGGAGCGAACCGCCGATTCCAGCGCGGCGTCAGTACCTGGTTCGGGCATCGCCGCCCGATGATAGCTCCGGGCGTGAGGGCAGGAACCCCAACGCCACCAGCTGGTCCGCGGGCGCGGGACGGCCGAGGTGGTACCCCTGCCCGAAGCGATAGCCCATGTCGCGCATCGCGTGGGCGCGTTCCGCGGTCTCGATGCCCTCCGCGACGAGGCTGAGGCCCAGCGACGTTCCCAGTGCGAGGATCGCCGACGCCACCAGCGCCCCCGGGCTGCCCTCCTCCGCACGCACGAACATGCCATCCGTCTTGAGCATGTCGACCGGGATGCGGCAGAGGTTGCTCAGCGACGAGAACCCGGTGCCGAAGTCGTCCATGGCGATGCGGATGCCGTGCCGGCGCAGCTCGGCGAGGGCCACGTCGGCGGCGGTGCCCTCCTCCATCACGTCACTTTCGGTCATCTCCAGCACCAACGCTTGGGGCGGGAGCTGGAACTCGACCAGGGCGTCGAAGACGTCGCGCACGAAGGTGTGCTCGCGCAGCTGCCGCGCGGCCACGTTGACGCTGACGTAGATCACCTCACCGCCCCCGCCCTGCCACTGCGCCGCCTGGCGGCAGGCCTCGCGGAGGAACCAGCGGCCGAGCTCGACGATGACGCCGCTGTCCTCGGCCACCGGGACGAACTTGTCGGAGTGCAGCAGGCCGCGCTCGGGATGGAGCCAGCGGGCCAGCGACTCGACACCGACCACCCGCCCGGTCACCAGGTCGACGATGGGCTGGAAGTGGAGCAGGAACTGGCGCCGCTCCAGGGCGAGGCGGATGTCGGTCTGCAGGCGCAGGCGGCCGACCACGGCGTCGTGGGTGCCGGCGTCGAAGACGTCGTAGCGGTCGCGCCCCTTGGCCTTGGCGCGGTACATGGCCACGTCGGCGCGGCCCACCAGCGTCTCCGCCGGGGTCTCCACGCTGTCGGTGACCGCGATGCCGATGCTCACGCTGGTGATCAGCTCGGTGTGCTCGCCGGCGCGCACGGGTTCGCGCAGCCGCGCCCGGATGCGCTCGGCGCTGCTCACCGCGGCGTTGTGCGGGTTTCTGCCACCGGTGAGCAGAACGGCGAACTCGTCGCCGCCGAGGCGCGCCACCAGGTCGCCGGGACGCACCGCCGCGCCGATGCGCCGCGCCACCGCGTTGAGCACGACGTCGCCGGCGGCGTGGCCGTGGGTGTCGTTGATCGCCTTGAAGCCGTCGAGGTCGATGAAGAGCAGCGCGACGGCGTGGTCGGGCCCGCATGCCTGCAGCGCGCCGTCGAGTCGCACGCTGAACTCGCGGCGGTTGAGCAGGCCGGTCAGCGCGTCGCGGGTGGCCTGCTCGGCGAGGGAGTGGGCCATGCGGCGGTTGGCGGCGATGTGCACCAGCTGGCGCACCGATCCCAGGATGGCCAGGGCCACCATGGCGCCGAGCACCACCCACTCGGTGTCGCCGCGGACGTAGCGCTGCTGCACGGTGAAGGCACAGGCGAGCAGCACCATCAGCAGCGGCAGGGCGAGGCTGATGCGCGACTGCTCGTCGCCCGACGCCGTGACGCGGACACGCTGCTCGCCGTCGGGGGCCAGGACCGTACCGAGGCCGCCGAGGGCGACGATCAGGAAGCCCGTCGTCCACATGCTGTCGAGCGGGCTGCCGCTGCTGAAGGTGCCCTTGGCATTCTGGTAGGCGAACCAGCCGTCGGCGACGAAGATGGCCAGGATTCCCAGGGTGACGAAGAACAGGGTGAGCCGCATGCGCGTGCCCAGCCGCACCGCGGCGGTGACGATCACGGCGGCGACCACGATGTCGAGCACCGGGTAGGCGAGCAGCACCGCCTTCTGCACCACGGTGTCGGCGCTGCCGTTGAAGACCGCACCGACCACCGTCGTCCAGCCCACCAGCAGCAGCGCGGAGCCGATCAGCAGCCCGTCGAGGAAGCCGGCCAGCCGAGCCAGGCCCGTCTGCGCGCGCGGCTGGAACAGGAACGCGGCGGCCAGGGCGAAGACCATCGCGCCCAGGTAGAAGGCGTCGGTGAACCAGAGGGTGGGGATGGCCTGGTGCAGCCACAGCTCCCTGACGTTCCAGAGCGTCTGCCCGGCGCCCCACACCCCCGCGTAGCCGGCCAGGGAGGCCCAGGCCAGGCGCGCTCTCCCGAACTCACGCCGCGCCGCCAGGGCGCAGAGGGCGGCGGCGACGAAGGCCGCGACCGACTCGCTGATGTCGTCGACGGCCATCTGGGCGTCGTGGCCGCCAACGCCCACGGTCATCACCGTCGCCAGCACGACGGCGCAGACGGCCACCGCGGCGGCGGCCGCACGGAAGCGCCAGGTGCGCACGGGTGAGAGGTCCCCCTTGCTGAGTGTGTCCCGGCATCGTGGGGCACGCCGGGGCGGCGGCCGGTCAAGGGGCTGTCACACCATGGTGGAAGGGCATCGCGCAAGCGGTGCGCACCGCGGGAGCGGTGCAGGCAGCGGCCCTCCCTGGCATGATCCTCAGCCATGTCCATGCCCGCCCCCTGTGGCTCCTGGACCTCCCCCATCTCGGCGCACATGCTCGCCGAGCAGACCGTCCGCCTCGGCGCCCTGCAGCGCGACGGCGACGAGCTCTACTGGCTGGAGGGCCGTCCCGTCGACGGCGGCCGCCAGGTGCTGGTGCGCCGCGACGCCGCGGGCACCGTCGCCGACGTGACCGGCGCGCCGCACAACGTGCGCACCCGCGTCCACGAGTACGGCGGCGCCGCCTACACGGTGCATCGCGGCACGGTCTGGTTCAGCAACTTCGCCGACGGGCGGATCTACCGGCTCGACCCCGGGGCCGAACCGCGACCGATCACCCGCGAGGGTTCTCTTCGCTACGCCGACTTGGTCTTCGACGCGCGCCGCAACCGTATCGTCTGCGTCCGCGAGGACCACGAGGCGCTCGCACCGTCGTCGACTCCGGGCGCGGGCGACCGTCCCGCCGAGGCCCGCAACACCATCGTCTCGCTGCCCGCGGACGGCGACGGCGAGCAGCGCGTGCTGCTCTCGGGTGCGGACTTCTATGCGTCCCCGCGCATCTCCCCCGACGGCGCGCGCATGTGCTGGCTGAGCTGGAACCATCCCGACATGCCGTGGGACGGCTGCGAGCTGTTCAGCGGCGGGCTGGACGTCAACGGTGACGTGCCGGACGGGCAGCTCGTCGCCGGCGGCCGCCAGGAGTCGATCTTCCAGCCGTCGTGGTCGCCCGAGGGCGTGCTGCACTTCGTCTCGGATCGCACGCGGTGGTGGAACCTCTACCGGGTCGGGAGCGACGGCGCGGTCGAGGCGCTGACAGCCGAGAAGACCGAATTCGGGCAGCCACTCTGGCAGTTCGGCATGGCCATGTATGCCTTCGACGGACCCGAGCGCATCGCCTGCACCTGGATCGACGCCGGTGTGTCGCATTTCGGCGCCGTCGACACCGTGACGCGCTCGCTGATGCCGATCCCGCTGCCGTACACGCTGATCGCGGCGTCGGTGCGTGCGGGCGGTGGGCGGGCGTGGCTCTGCGCCGGCTCGCCGGCGGCGCCGCTCTCCATCGTCGAGGTGTCGCTCGACACCGGTGAGACGCGGGTGCTGCGCTCGTCGGCATCGGTGGAGGTCCCGCCGGACTGGGTGTCGGCCCCGGAGACTCTGGAGTTTCCCAGCACCGATGGCAGTAACGCGTTCGCCTTCTACTACCCACCGCGCAACCCCGACTTCAGCGTGCCCGATGGCGAGCTGCCACCACTGCTGGTGCAGACGCACGGTGGCCCGACCGCCCAGCTGTCGCCGATGCTCTCCCTCGACGTGCAGTACTGGACGTCGCGCGGCATTGCCGTGCTCGACGTCAACTACGGCGGCAGCAGCGGCTACGGCCGCGAGTACCGGCAGCGCCTCGACGGGCGCTGGGGCATCGTCGACGTCGACGACTGCGCCAGCGGCGCGCTCCACCTCGCCGCCCAGGGCCGCGTCGATCCCGACCGCCTGCTCATCAACGGGGGCAGCGCCGGCGGCTACACCACGCTGTGCGCGCTGACCTTCCGTGACACCTTCGCCGCCGGCGCCAGCCACTACGGCATCGGCGACCTGGAGCTGCTCGCCCGCGACACCCACAAGTTCGAGTCGCGCTACCTCGACCGGCTGATCGGGCCCTACCCCGCCGCCATGGCGACGTACCACGAACGCTCGCCGATCCACCACACCGACCAGCTCTCGCGCCCGGTCATCCTCTTCCAGGGACTCGACGACCGCGTCGTGCCGCCCAGCCAGGCAGAGGCGATGTTCGAGGCCGTCGACGCCAAGGGCCTGCCATGTGCCCACGTCACCTTCGAGGGTGAGGACCACGGCTTCCGCAAGGCGGAGAACATCGTGCGCGCCCAGGAGGGCGAGCTGTACTTCTACTCCCGGCTCTTCGGGTTCGAGCCCGCCGATGCCATCGAGCCGGTGCCGATCCAGAACCTGCCGCAGCGCCGAGCCTGAGCCGGGAGCGCAAGAGGTCGGCCGCCGGTGGCGTCTTCCCCTGGTGGCGGTGCTGCCCGCGCCGCCTCCGCCCGCCGCCGCGGGTGACGTCCCACGATCAATCGAGGTCCGCATGCCCCGCTCCGCCCACCGTACAGCCCTCCTCCTGCCAGCGGCCGCCGTGCTGGCCACGCTCAGCGCCTGCGGCGGCGGCAGCTCCAGCACCAGCCCGGCCCCCCTGGTCATCGCCGTGCTGGCGCCGACCAGCGCCGATCCCTACCTCGCCCAGACGCTGCACCGCGGCACCGACCTGGCCATGCGTGAGCTCAACGCCGGGGGCGGGGTGAGCATCGGCGGCAGCAAGCGGCACGTCGAGCTGCGCACCTACGACGACGGGCTCGACGCGCAGCGCACCCGCTCGGCGGTGCAGAGCGCCATCCACGACGGCGCCGCCGGCATCGTCACCGACGGCTACGGCGCGGCCGCCGCGGCCCAGGACAGCGCCGCCGCGGGCGTGCCGATCATCGTGATCAACAATGGCGACGCCACGCTGATGGATCCCAAGGCGCGGCCCAGCCTGTTCCGCATCGGCATCGCCAACGACGCGGCGACGTCGATCCTCAGCAAGTACGTCGCCCAGTCGGCCAAGGCGCCGGCCATCGTCCACGACGACACCGACTACGGTCGCGACGGCGCCACCCAGCTGCAGCAGGCGCTGCCCACCGCGGGCCTGCACCCGACCACCACGCTGGAGATCGCCAAGGACGTGCCCGCCGTCGACGCCCAGGTGCGCGCGGTGCTCGACGCCCATTCCGACGCGCTGATCGTGTGGGGCACCGACACCTTCGTCGCCCGCGTGGTCAGCGCGGCGCACACCGCGTCGGCGTCGCTGCCCGTGTTCACCGGACCCACCGGGGAGAGCCCCGCGGTGCGCGCCGTCGCCGGCGCCGATGCCACCGAGGGCCTGCGCTTCATCGACTCGCGCACCACCAGCGAGAGCGATTCGGTCAGCTTCGGCCAGTTCGAGCACCGCCTCGCCGCCGCCGCGGGCGGACCCACCGACGCCGGCGTCAAGGACCGCGAGGGCCGTGCGATCCGCCTGCCCGCCGACGGCGAGGTCTTCAGCTACGACGCCGTCAACCTGCTCGCGGCCGCCGCCGGCAAGCTGGGCAGCGTGCAGCCCTCGTCGAAGCTCGTCGACCTGATGACCCAGACTCGCGTGCACAGCGCCAACGGCGACGCGCGTGGCTTCAACCCCGACAACCACGAGGGCGTCGCCGACGACGACCTCTACATCGCGCGCATCCACGACATGCAGTTCGCCCCGGTCAAGGACGAGGCGCTGTCGGCGACGCTGCCCAGCGAAGACCAGATCCTTGCCAACTTCCACTGACGCCGCTTCGCCACGGTCGGGGCGCCGCACCGTCTCGACGGCGGGCACGGCGCTGGCCGCTCTGTGCGCCGCCGTGCTGCTGAGCGGCTGCAGCGAGGCGCAGGTGACTCACCAGACGGCGGCCTCGGCGACGCCGTTCGTGATCAGCACCCTGCCACCGATCGGCTACAACCACCGCTACGGCAACAACCCGGTGGCCGCCGCCGACGCCTTCGCCCTGGAGCGCAAGCTCTACTCGCAGAAGCAGTACTGGGAGATCGGGCTGCGCACCGATCCCGCGCAGGCCGGCTACGTGGTGGAGACGGATCCCAGCGCCACCCAGACGGCCCGCTCGCACGCCACCGACATGCTGGTGATCGTGGCCTCGGAGTCGCTGCCCACCCTGCGCAACCTGGTGGCGCTCGGCGACGCGGGACAGAAGGCGTACTGCATCGGCCTTGTCGACCAGATCCGCGCCCTCGGCTATTCGGGGATCACCAAGGTGGACATGTCCGTCTACTTCGGCGAATCCGACCGGCACGCGACGCTGGTGTGGACCGCCGCCGGCGGATACACCTTCCAGATCCTCGACAACAACCTCAACG
Organism: Candidatus Dormiibacterota bacterium; assembly: GCA_035995545.1. GTDB lineage: Bacteria > Chloroflexota > Dormibacteria > Aeolococcales > Aeolococcaceae > DASRDZ01. The sequence continues at coordinate 246,454 of DASYKI010000016.1, read as the reverse complement.
GGGCGCTGCTCACGCCGGTGCCGTCGGGTACTCCGTTCGCGACACCGCCGCCGCACTGAGGCCGCCCCTGTCGAGGCGGTGTGTTGCTGGTGCGGGGAGTGGGGCGCCGGGCTGATCGAGCCAGAGCACCGCGACTCCTCGTTGTGCCTGGTCGCGGGCGAGGATGAGGACGGCGTCTGCCACCTCTGCGGCCAGGCCGGTGGTGGGGCTGTCGAGGACGAGTGCGCGCGGCTGTGATGCCACGGCGCAGGCGATACGCAGGGCCTGGTGCTCGCCGCCGCTGAGGCGGTCGGTGGGCAGCCTGCCGCGACTCGCCAGCATCGGGAATCGGTCGTATGCGGCAGAAACTCGCCGGCGGTTGCCGCGGGCTGCGAGGTCCAGCGCCTCGGCGACGCTGATGCCGCGGATGCGCAGGGCGTCGGCGGCGACCACGGCGAGTCCGCGGCGCATGCGCTGCGCGGGCGTTCCGGAGATCGTGTGGGGGCCACACCGCACGGTGGCGCGGGCGTCGGGCAGGGCGCCGGAGAGCGCCAGGGCGAGGACAGTCTTGCCGGCGTCGGCGCCGCCCAGGACGACGGTGCATTCTCCGGCGGGCGCGCGCAGGTGTGCGATGTCGAGCAGCGTGCGGCCGTCGCGTTCGAGGTGAAGCTCGTCGACGCTGAGATCGTGATCACCCGTCGCGCCTGGGGCCGGCGGCTGCGTCATTCCGGCGCGGCTCCAGACGTGGCTGCGTCCGGGGCTGTGGCGCCGGCGCGCCGCAGCTCGGTCGTTGCCGTGGCCAGGCGGCTCAGCGAGGCGCCGTCGTGCTCGGCGACGACGACGGTGATCCCGGCAGCGGCAGCGCTGCGCAGGCATTCCAGAACAAGCGCCCGATCCGCCTCGCCCAGCCCCGCGAGCGGCTCGTCGCAGAGCAGCACCGCGGGGCGCAGCAGCAGCACGCGCGCCAGCTCGACACGCCGTCGCGCCCCATGCGACAGCGACTCGCACAGCGCCCGGCTCACGCCCGCGAGACCCAGGCGCGACGCCCACGCCGCCGACGCCTCGCGGCTCTGCGACGACGTTCGGCCCCCGGCACGCGCCGCCAGGCGCAGGGTCTCCTCGACGGTGGTGCCCGGCCACCCGCCCCCCGCCTGTGGCAGCAGGACAGGCCGCCCCGCAGCGATGTTGCCCGCCTCGTCGACCAGCGTGATGGCTCGATCCCGGTTCGCCCCCAGGGCCACCGCCCGCAGCGCCGTGCTCTTCCCCGCCCCGTTCGGCCCCGCCAGCCCGTGAATGCTCCCCGCCGCCACGTCCATGGACAGCCGCCCCAAGGCCCCCACCCCTTTTCCGGGAACGACGTCGAGCTCCCGAACCACCAGCGCCCGAAGCCCACCAGCCGGAGCCATGTCCGGCCACGGATCCTGCCCGCGTGATTCCCCGCGCACATCATCTCGCGGCGCCGGAAGCACATCACCCAGGTGGGAAGCCGGCAACCGGCGCGCCGCCGGACCACCCCGCTTCGCCAGCAGCCAGGGAACGACAGGGCTCGAACCGCGCAGCAACACCGGCATCGCCACCAGCGTCACCGCCGCCAGCACGCCGGTCGCCAACGCCTCCGCCCCCGGAGGCCCCTGCCAGCCCAGCGCCGGCAACACCCGCAACCCCAGCGCCGCAACCGCAGCGCCGATCAAGGCCGCCAGCGGCGGCCCACCGCGCCCGGCGAGCAGCGCCGCCAGCAACGGCACCACCGCCGCATCCGCCGAGAACGCCGACGGCGTCGCCACCCCCGTCGCGTGCACCGCGAGCACCCCCCCGAGCCCGGCCAGCGCCCCGCTCACTCCCAGTGCCAGCAGCGTCCCCCGCAGCGGGCGCAACCCCGCCATCGCGCTCCGCTCCCGGTCCCCACCGATCGCCCGCCAGCGCGCCCCGGGCAGCGCCAGCATCACCGCCCCTGCCGCGACAACGGCCAGTCCGACCACGACAAGGCTCACGTGCAGGATGCCGTCCGCCCCGAAGCTCAGCGTATCCCCGCCGAACAGCGGCACCTGCAACAGCGGCACCGGCTGCAACCCCGCCGACCCGCCGAGCGCACCCGGCAGCGCCGCCGCCGCCGCCCCGCCCGCCAGCGCCGCCACCAGGCTGAGCGCCACGAACGCCGCGCCCGACAGCCGCGCCCCCACCACCCCGATCAGCACGCCGACCACGCCGGCGGCCGCGATCCCCGCCACCATCGCCACCAGCACGGCCCACCCATGCAGGGACGCATACCCGCTGGTGTACGCGGCCAGCCCGCCCAGCCCCGCCATCGCCAGCGACGGCCGCCCCACCGCCAGCGCGACCGCCGCTCCCGCCGCCTCAGCGGCCCGCGTCACCACCAGCGTGGTGTCCCCCACCGCCCCCGGCGACAGCAGCGCCGGCAGCACCGCCGCCCCCGCCGCCACCAGCGCCACCGCGAACAGCCACACCCGCGGCTCACCGTGCCCGCCCGCCTTCACCGCCTCCCCCTCCATCCCAACGCCAGCGCGGCCAGCGCCACGGCAAGTGACAGCACCGCCGGCAGCACCGCCGCGAACAGCCACACCCGCGGCGCACCGTGCCCGCCCGCCTTCACCGCCTCCCCCTCCATCCCAACGCCAGCGCGGCCAGCGCCACGGCATACGTCACCGCCTCACCGCCCCCGCCGAGCACGAACCCGAATCCGACCTCGGTTCCACCGATCAACGCCGCCCCCGCACACACCGCCAGCGGGGACCCGAACCGCCCCGCCGCCGCCGCGCACAACCCCTTCATCCCCACCGCCACGCCTGACGCCGGCGTCGCCGCGACGCGCCCGGCGGCAAGCACCGCCGCCAGCGCCGCCAGCACGCCGGCGACCGCGAACGCCGCCGCCCGCACCCGCCGCGTGTCGACCCCGAGCGACTCCGCGGCCTCCTCGCCCCCCGCGGTGACCCGCAGCGAGGCCCCCGCCCGCGTCCGCGCCAGCACCACCGTCGCCACCACGGCGCCGGCCAGGGCGACACCACCGGTCATCACGTCGGAAGCCCGCAACACCCCGTCGCCGACGTGCCACGTCCCCGCGAGCGCCGGAAACGCATACGCCGCATGGGTGAAGACCGCCGCCACCAGCTGCCGTAGCACCGCCCCCCCGGCAACCAGCGCCGCCGCCGCCAGCACCACCCGCCCCTGTGACGGCCGCACCAGGGCGCGCTCCATCCCGGCGCTGACCAGCCCCGCCACCGCCAGGCCCACCAGCGCCGCACACCACGCCGGCACCCCGCCGCCCACCAGCGCAGCCCCGGTGATGGCCCCGGCCACGGCCGCATCGCCCAGCGCCAGGTGCAGCACACCCGACCCCGCGTAGGCGACCTGCACGCCCATCCCCACGAGCGCATACACCCCCGCCGCCGCCAGCCCGTCGAGTGCCAGCTGGAGCGCGGTACCGCCGCTCATGCGCTCATGCCGCGGGTGTCGCGGTTGTGGACATCGCCGCGCATTGTGGCCGCGCCGCCGCCCGTCGCGAGCGGCGCCGTCAGCGCCGTCAGCCCTTCATCGCCTGCGCAAGGATGCGGGCCCCGAGCTTGCACCCCGCACAGCCCGACCCGCAGGCTTGCGCTCGTGCCCCAGACCCCCCACGTCGAGCGCCACTTCACGGCGGGCGAGAGCGTCCGCGACGTCGTCATCGGCATGTCCGACGGGCTGACCGTCCCCTTCGCCCTCGCGGCGGGACTGTCCGGGGCGATCGGGCAGTCCCACATCGTCGTCACCGCCGGGTTCGCGGAGATCGCCGCGGGCGCGATCGCCATGGGACTCGGCGGCTACCTGGCCGCGCGCAGCGACGCCGACCACTACGAGAGCGAGCGCCGTCGCGAGCAGTACGAGGTCGCCGAGAAGCGCGACCTGGAGAAGGCGGAGGTCGCCGAGCTGCTGCACGACTACGGCGTCGGCGAGCGGGAGAGCACGCCCGTCGTCGAGGCGCTGGCCAAGCGACCCGACCAGTGGGTCGACTTCATGATGCGCTTCGAGCTGGGCCTGGAACGGCCCGACCCGCGCCGCGCCCGCCGCAGCGCGCTGACCATCGCCGTGTCCTACGTGCTCGGCGGGCTCATCCCGCTGTCGCCCTACCTGGCCATCAGCGACACGCACAGCGCGCTGCTGGTATCGCTCGCCGTCACCCTGGTCGCCCTCGTGCTGTTCGGCTGGGCGAAGGGACGCGCCACCGGTGCCAACCCGCTGCGCGGCGCGCTGCAGACCACGCTGATCGGCGGACTCGCGGCGGGCGCCGCGTACGTGCTGGCACGACTCATCACGTGACCCCCGCCGCCAGCACGGAGACTTCCCGGCACGGGGTCGCCTGCGGCAGCATGGGTGCCATGTCGTTCGCACGCCGGCGCGCCAACCTGCCCGACTACTTCGCGAGCATGTACGCGCTCAGCGTCGTCGAGTGGCTCGGCATCAGCGGGTTCTGCGCATGGGTGGCAATAACCCGTCCGCAGCACGTGCTCGGCTGGATCGCCTTCGCGGTGAGCCTGCTCAACATCTGGCTGATGGCGGGGTTCTTCTCGATGCTGCTGGCCCGCCGCGTCCGCGGCGGCGGCGGCGTCGACGCCGAGGCGCAGCGGCGCCGCGTCGAGGAGGCGATGCGCGTCGTCGCACAGCGCGCGGGGTTGCGTCGCCCACCCAGCATCGCGGCGCGCGGGCTGACCATGGCGCCCGTCACCCTGCGGCGCAGCGCCGGCCGCGGCTGGGTGCTGCGCTACAACCCGGCCGCCGTGGCCGCGTACGACGACGACGCGCTGCTGGGCACACTGGCACTCCAGGTGGCCAACGGCCGCAGGTTGGGCCCGCGAAGCCCGCGGGCGCTGGCCCTCGGCATCTGCGCGATGCTGCCGGCGGCGGCCCTGTTCGCCGTGGTCACCATGCTGGCCGGCGACGGGCAGCTCGCCCTCGCCCTGACCGCCGCCTTCGGGCCGTGGGTGATCATGCCCGGCGTCGCCCTGCTGGCCCGGTTGGTGGCGATCATGGCCAGCAAGAGCGACGCCGAGGCGGTGGAGATCGCCGGCGGCGCCAACGTAGTGCTCCGCGGGGTCGAGGCGCAGACCCAGCTCAGCGAGCAGCAGCGCGCCGCCATGCGGCGGACTCCCGCGGGGATCGGCCTGCTGGCGCGCCTGGCGACCCTGTCGCTGCTCTGGACGTGGGTCCCCGTGCAGCGGCGACGCCTCGAGGCCCTGCGCCGGATGGCAGCCTCGAGCTGACCCGCCGCCGCTACGCGCGCATCGCCTCGCGCTCGTCGAGGAACGCCCACCAGGCTCCGGCCGCGCTGCCGATGGCGTCGGCGAGCACCGGCAGCGCCACGTCGCTGCGCGACAGGACGTCGGTCGCCCAGGCGGCGTGGTCGGCGTCGAGGGTGGCGTGCAGGTCCCAGAAGCCAAGGCCGTCGCCGTCGAGGATGCCGTGCTCGCGCAGGCCGGCGGCCTTGGAGGCGGCGACGCCGGACGACTGCACCTCGTAGGCGAGCAGCGCGGCGAAGCCCTCGGCGGCGCTGCGCTCGGCGGCGCGGCGGTAGACGTCGAGGAGATCGGCCATCGCAGGGCTCGCGGGTGTCTCGGTGCCCGCGGCGTCGCCCAGCGCGGAGACGAAGCCGTCGAACAGCGCCAGGTGGGTCTGCTCGTCGTCGAGGTTGCGCAGGGCCTGCTCGCGCAGCGCCTCGTCGGTGGCGGAGTCGGCCACGCTGCGGAGGTGGCCGGGCAGTGCGGCCTCGAAGTGGCGGTACTGCGCCGCGTAGGCGCGCAGCTCCTCGATGCTCACCTCGCCGCGCGACCAGCGGCGATAGAAGGGGTGGTCGAGCAGGCGGCGGCCGTCAAGCCGCTCCGTGAGCACGTCGTCGAGCCGAGCTGCCATGGGCGCTGATCCTCCACGTGCGGGCGCGTCCCGCTGTCGCGGGCAACCATAGCGGGTGGGGAGGCGGGCGCGCCGGAGCTTTACTTCGCCGCCGCGCAGGCGCATCGTGGGGCGCCTGCAGCACCCACCGCGAGGAGAGCACCGATGTACGGGACCATCATGCGGGCACAGACCAAGCCGGGCCAGCGCAACGCCTTCGTCGAGATGATGAAGCAGCGCGGCACCCCCGATCGCAATCCCGGGTTCGTGTGCGCCGAGATCGCCGTCGAGGACAAGGACCCCAACGGCGTGATCGCCGTCATCCACTTCCGGGATCGGGACAGCTATGTCAGCAACGCCCAGCGCCCCGAGGTGGACGGCGAGTACCAGCGCATGCTCGAGCACCTCGCCTCACCCCCGGAGTGGACCGACGTCGAATACGTCGCCTACACGGGCGAGCCGCTCAGCGAGAGCAGCATGGCGGCCGCCGGCTGAACCTCTAGCCGAGCTCCCGTCCCAGGAACTCCGCGAAGCCGGGCCAGCGCTTCAGCATGTGGCGCTCCAGGTCGGGGGTGATGGGCAGGAACGTGCCGCTCGACTCGGCGACGACGGTGCCGTCGCCGAGCAGCGCGCGCGCCTCGGAGTGCATCGAGGTGCGGCGGTGTCGCGTCGCCCACGCCTCGAAGCGCAGCGGGACGCCCAGGGGTGCGGCGCTGCGGTAGCGCACCTCCATGCGCGCCGTCACCACCCAGCGGCGGCGCAGCACGGCGACGCGTCCCATGATGTCGTCCATCACCGCGGCGACCAGGCCGCCGTGGGCCATGCCGGGAAAGCCGACGTGCGCGTCGGTGGGAGTCCAGTCGGTGACCACCATGGGGCGGCCCTCGGCGTCACGCTCCAGGCGGTACTCGAGACGCAGGCCGGCGTCGTTGCGCCGGCCGCTGACCACGTTGAGCTGGAACTCCGAGCTGTCGTTGAGCCAGGAGGGGTCGATGTCGACCGCCGGGACCTCGCCCTCGCTCATGCGCCCGCACTGATCCGTTCAGTTCCTGCCATGTACGGCCGCAACACCTCGGGGACGACGACGCTGCCGTCCTCCTGCTGGTAGGTCTCCAGCACCGCGTCGAGCACGCGGGGCAGGGCGAGGGCGCTGCCGTTGAGGGTGTGCACGAAGCGCGGCCGCTCCCCCGGCGCGGGGCGGTAGCGGATGCCGGCGCGGCGCGCCTGGAAGTCGCCGAAGACGCTGCAGGAGGACACCTCGAGCCAGCGATCCATGCCCGGCGCCCAGGCCTCCAGGTCGTACTTCTTCCACTGCGCGAAGCCCATGTCGCCGGTGCACATGCTGAGCACGCGGTGGTGGAGGCCGAGGCCCTGGAGCAGGCGCTCCGCGTCACCCACCAGCGATTCCAGCTCGTCCAGCGAGGTCTCCGGCGTGGTGAACTTGACCACCTCGACCTTGTCGAACTGGTGCAGGCGCACGTAGCCGCGCGTGTCCTTGCCCGCCGCACCGGCCTCGCTGCGGAAGCAGGGTGTCCAGGCGACGTGCTTGATGGGCAGCTGCGCGGCGTCGAGGATCTCCTCGCGGTAGAGGTTGGTCAGGGGCACCTCGGCGGTGGGGATGAGGAACATGTCGCCGTCGGCGTGGAACGCCTCGGACTCGAACTTGGGCAGGTTGGCGGTGCCGATCATCGCCTCGCGGCGCACCAGGTAGGGCGGTGACACCTCTTCGTACCCGTTGCGCTGCGCCTCGTCGAGGAACCACAGCGCCAGCGCGCGCTGCAGGCGCGGACCTGGGCCGCGCAGCAGCCCGAAGCGCGCGCCGCTGATCTTGGCCGCACGCTCGAAGTCGAAGATGCCGAGCTGGTCGCCGATCTCGTAGTGCGGGCGCGGCGTGAACGCGAAGGCGGGCTTCTCGCCCCAGGTGCGGACGGTGACGTTGTCCGCCTCGCTGCTGCCGACCGGAACCGACTCGTGGGGGGGGTTGGGCACGTAGAGGAGCAGGTCGGCGATGCGCGCGTCGAGGGCGCTCACCTCCGACTCGAGTTCCTGGATGCGCTGGCGCAGCTGCTGCATCTGCTCGCGCTGCTGGTCGGTGGGCTTGCCCTTGATCTGCTTCGACGCCGCGTTGCGCTCCGCCTGGAGTCGCTCCAGCTCGGCGCGCAGTGTGCGGGCCTGCTCGTCGAGGGCGAGGATCTCGTCGACGGGTGCCTCCTCGCCCTTGAGCGCCGCACCGCGCCTGATCGCGTCGGGATCGTCCCGGATGCGCTGCAGCGGGATCACGGCGACTGCTCCTCCGGCAGAACGGGAAACGCATCCGTGGTGAACTCGATGGCCGGTTCTCGGCGAGCCATCGCCTCGGCCGGCGGCTCGCCCGTTGTGGCCGCAGTTGGCCGCATCTGGGGGAACAGCAGCACCTCGCGGATGGCCGGGCTGTCGGTCAGCAGCATGACCAGCCGGTCGATGCCGATGCCCAGCCCGCCGGCGGGCGGCATGCCGGTCTCGATGGCTTCGAGGAAGTCCTCGTCGAGCGGGGGCGCCTCCTCATCTCCCGCGGCGCGCTTGCGCACCTGGTCCTCGAAGCGCCGGCGCTGGTCGATGGGGTCGTTCAGCTCGCTGAAGGCGTTGGCCAGCTCGCGTCCCGCCACCACCAGCTCGAAGCGCTCGACGAAGCGGTCGTCGTCCTTGCGGCGGCGCGCCAGCGGTGACACCTCGGCGGGATAGTCGAGCACGAAGGTGGGATCCCAGAGGGTGTGCTCCACCTTCTGCTCGTAGATCTCCATGAACACGGCGCCGTCGCCCATGCCGGGACCGAGCACCACGCCGATGTCCTCGGCGCGCTGCCGCAACGTTCCGTCGTCCCAGGCCTTCACGGCGTCGAAGCCCACCTGGCCGGCGATGAGGTCGGCCATCCGCGCCGTGCGAAAGGGTGCGGTGAGGTCGAGCGGCTTGCCTTCGAGAGTTCGCAGCAGTGCGCTGCCGTCCGCGCCGACCGCGTTGGCGGCGTCGACGATGATCGCCTCGGTCAGCTCGCGCATGACGTCGTAGTCGGCGTACGCCTCGTACGCCTCCAGCATGGTGAACTCGGGGTTGTGGCGCGGCGACAATCCCTCGTTGCGGAACACGCGCCCGATCTCGTACACGCGCCGGTAGCCGCCCACCAGCAGGCGCTTGAGGTGCAGCTCGATGGCGATGCGCAGGTAGACGTCGGTGTCGAGCGCGTTCCAATGGGTGCGAAAGGGACGCGCGCTGGCGCCGCCGGCGAGGCCCAGCAGCATGGGTGTCTCGACTTCCAGGTAGCCGCGCGCGTCGAGGGTGCGGCGCACCGACTGCACGATGCGCGAGCGGGTGGCGAAGTGGCGGCGCTGCTCGGCGTGGGAGAGCAGGTCGAGGTAGCGCTTGCGGAAGCGCGTCTCGGTGTCCTGCAGGCCGTGGAACTTCTCGGGCGGCGGGCGCAGCGCCTTGACCAGCAGCGTCACCTCGTCGGCGAGCACCGACGGCTCGCCGCGCCGCGTGCGGGTGAGCGGCCCGCGCGCGGCGACGATGTCACCGAGATCGAGCAGCTTGACCAGGTTCCACTGCTGCTCGCCGAGGCGGTCGGACTTCAGCCAGAGCTGCAGGCGGGTGTCCTCGTCCTCGATGTGGGCGAAGGCGACGCGGCCCTGCAGGCGGAGCTGGACGATGCGCCCGGCGACGCGGACGGTGGGCCCTTCGCGCGGGCCCTCGTCGGGCGGCGCGCCGGCCGGCACCGGGCCCTGCTCGTCCTCGAAGGCGACCAGCCGCGTGCGCGCCTCGTCGAGGGTGGCGTCGGGCTTGAAGTCGACGTTGTAGCTGGGCACACCGAGCGCGGCCAGCTCGTCAACCTTGCGGCGCCGCTGCGCGATGAGATCGTCTTCGGGCACGGGCGACAGGGTAACCATTACTCCCGCGTGCAGGAGAACCCGTTGCCGCGTTCCCGAGGTGAGCGGCAGCCCCAGCCGCGACCTAGTCGACCTTGACGATCTTCACCGAGCGCGCGCCCGCGGGCGTCGGCACCGACACCGTCTCGCCGCCCTTGTGCCCCATCAGCGCCTTGCCCACCGGCGACTCCATGGAGATGCGCCCGGCGGCGACGTCGACCTCGGCGGGGCCGACGATGGTGTAGGTCTCCTGCCCGAAGTCGTCCTTGACCTTGACCACCGAGCCGACCTTGACCACGCCGTCGTGGTGCTCCTCGATGAGCACCGCGTTGCGGATCATCTTCTCGAGGGTGAGGATGCGGCCCTCGACCATGCCCTGCTCGTTCTTGGCGTCCTCGTACTCGGAGTTCTCGGAGATGTCGCCGAACTCCTTCGCGTACTTGATCCGCTCGGCGATCTCCGAGCGGCGGGTGGTGCGAAGCTCGTCGAGCTCCTGCTGCATCTTGTCGAGGCCCTCCTTGGTGAGGAGGACAGGCTTGTCGAGCATGTCGTGGTCCGACCTCTGGGGGGCGCTGACGCCGCCCGGGGGGAGGCTGACCTGCCGAAGCGCCCAGGCGCGGCAGATGGAAAATGTGGTCGCGGAGTATAGGCGAGCCCCGGCGATCCGTGCGTCCCGCCGTGACCGATCTGTGGCATGCGTCGCGACCCCCTTGTGGCCGTCAACCAGGGGTCAGAGAGTGCTTGACAGCACGTGATACATCCAGTATCATCCAACTTGCTCACGGCCGATGCGCGGCCGGAGCCCAACACATTGCCCCCCCTCTCGGGGCGTCCCTGGTTTCCGGGGGCGCCCTTTTTCTTTGTCCGGCAAGGGATTTGCGCAGTCACGGGAGCCGTCGTGCGCGCGCATCTGCGTCCGTGATGTTCGACGCGTGCGACGCAACTATGCGCAGCGTTTCCGCGGTTCGCCGTGGTGAACGATCAGCGTCCGAAGCGCTCCACCGCCCACACCAACGCGGCGAACGCCCACAGCGCCATGGCCGCGCTGATGTAGACGCTCTGCATGCTGGCGCTGCGCACCCGCACCGCCACGCGGAGCAGCACCCAGAGCATCAGCGCCGACGTCACCAGCAGCAGCAGCCGGCCGCTCAGCGGCGCCCCCACCACCAGGCCGGCGACCAGCGCTCCGACCACCGGCACGCCCAGCGGGACCGTCCACCAGGGCAGCTCGATCGGCTCGCCGAGCTGGGGACGCGCCTTGGGCTGCACCGGGTTCATCCCTCGCCGCTGGTGAAGACGGGCTGGAACCACCCCTCGGGCCGCTGCCCGCTCTCCAGGGCGAGGCCGAGCAGCTCGTCGAGGCGCTCGCGGGAGTCGAGGTCCTGGACCATGGCGCGCAGGCGGGCGGCCCCGTTGCAGCCCTTGATCGTCCAGGCGACGTACTTGCGCCCGATGCGCAGGGCCTTGCGCTCGCCGTAGTAGTCGACCAGGGCCAGGACGTGGCGGCGGGTCAGCGCGATGCGGTCCGCGAAGGGCTGCTCGGGGAGGTCCTCGCCGGTGAGCACGCGGTGGCTCATCTGGCGCACCAGCCAGAAGTTGCCCAGCATCCCTCGGGCGACGATGACGCCGTCGACCTGGCCGTCGGCAATCCGCCGGGCCACCTCGGCCGGGTCGCGGACGTCGCCGCTGCCGATCACCGGGATGTCCACCGCCGCCTTGACCCGGGCGATCTGCTCCCAGTCGGCCCAGCCCTCGTACGCCTGGCAGCGGGTGCGGCCGTGCACGGTGACCATGCGCACGCCCACGTCCTGGAGGGCGCGGGCCAGCTCGGGGGCGTTGATGCTGTGGTGGTCCCAGCCGGTGCGCATCTTGGCGGTCACCGGCACCGGCACCGCCGCGACCATGGCGCCGAGCACCGCGGCGGTGCGGTGCACGTCCCGGGCCAGCGCCGCGCCGTTGCCGAGGCCCACCACCTTGCGCACCGGGCAGCCCAGGTTGACGTCCACCGCCATGGCGCCGCGGTCGACGCAGACCCGGGCGGCCTCGGCCATCACGTCGGGGTCCGACCCGACCAGCTGCGCCGCCACCGGACCGACGCCCTCGGGGAAGTCGAGCAGCTTGACGATCGCCTCCTGGCTGCGCACCAACGCCTCGGCGGCCACCATCTCGGTGGTCACCAGTCCCGCGCCCATCTCCGCCGCGATCTCCCGGAAGGGGGCGTCGCTGATGCCCGCCATGGGCGCGACGAGCACCGGCGAGGGCAGCTCGAGCGAGCCGAGGCGCAGCGGGGGCGTGCGGGCAGGGGCGAGGGCCATCCCGGCGATGGTAGCCGAGGCCGTTCCGCACGCCGCGGTTGTGCGAGCTCAGCCCGGGACGTTGAGCCCGTGGACGATGCGCAGGCCGTCGAGGGTGAGCCGCTGGTCGACGGTGTGGATGACCGCGGTCTGGGCGGAGATCAGCTCGGCGAGGCCGCCGGTGGCGATCACCTTGGCGCCGTCGCCCAGCTCCGCCTTCATGCGGGCGACGATGCCCTCGATGAGGCCGACGTAGCCGTAGACGAGGCCCGCCTGCATGCTCGCCGTGGTGTTGCGCCCCACCACCGAGGGCGGCGCGGCCAGCTCGACGCGGGTCAGCTTGGCGGTGTGCGACACCAGGGCGTCGAGGGAGATGACGATGCCCGGGGCGATGGCGCCGCCGAGGTAGTCGCCGCTCGACGAGATGGCGTCGAAGGTCGTCGCGGTGCCGAAGTCGACGAGCACCGCGGGGCCGCCGTAGCGGCGGAAGGCGGCCAGGGCGTTGACGATGCGGTCGGCGCCGACCTGGCGCGGGTCCTCGTAGAGGATGCGCATGCCGGTGCGGATGCCGGGCCCGACCACCATGGGCGCGAGCTGGAAGTAGTGGTGCGACATCTCGTCGATGGGACGCGAGAGGATGGGCACCACGTTGCTCACCACCACCGCGCTGATGTCGGTGGCGGCGATGCCGCGGCTGGAGAGCAGGCCGCTGACCAGCAGGCCCATCTCGTCCCCGGTGGCGTGCTCGTCGGTGTGCATGCGGAAGTCGGCGACCAGGCTGTCGCCGTCGAACACGCCGACGACGATGTTGGTGTTGCCGACGTCGATTGCCAGGAGCATCAGGGGGCGTAGTGTAGGTGCCGGCCGCGCCTATCCGGCGAGAGCACGGGCGAGGTGTTCCCAGGCGATCGGGTAGCGATACGAGATGCCACCGTGGCGTCCGCCGAAGCGTTCGTAGCGGTGGACGACGCCGAGGTTGTCGAGCGCCTCGTGCAGGGCGCGGGCGCCGAGGTCCATGTAGTACTCGTCGCCGTCGCCGGCGTCGAGGTGGATGGCGCGCAGGCCGCGCAGCGCATCCGCGTGCTGCTGCTGCTGGACGAGCCGCACGGGATCGTTGGCCAGCCAGCGTTCCCAGTTGCGGGGCACGATGCGTCCCCACCCGTCGATGGGCAGGCCGATGCCCAGCGGCGCATCGGGATCGGGCGAGTACGCGGCGGCGCAGCCCAGCACCATGAGCGGACCGAAGGTGCGGCGACGGTATTGATCGTCGCCGAGGAGCCGGTCGCGCAGGGCGACCACGTCGTTGCCGTGCTCCTGCAGGGCGCGCGCGAAGTCGCCGAGCTCGCGTCCGTAGCAGTGCTCGAACAGCGCGTCGCCGGCATGCGATGCGCAGGCGCCGAAGACGTCGGGACGCCGCATGGCCAGCACCAGCGCGCCGACGCCGCCGCTGCTGTGTCCGCTCAGCGCACGGTGCTGCGGCCCGCGCAGTGTGCGATACGTCGCGTCGACGTGGGCGACGACGTCGGCGGCGATGTAGTCCTGGTAGCGACCGGTGGCGGACGAGTTGACCATCTGGCTGCCGCCGTACGCGGTCGCCGCGTCGAGGAAGGCGACGATGCACGGCGGTGGTGCGTCGTCGGCGGCGTAGAGCACGTCGAGGCGCTCGAAGACGGTGGGCTCGAAGAGCTCGTGGTTGCACCACTCCTCGACGCCGCTGCCGTATCCGGGCAGCACGTAGATGACCGGGAAACGCTGCTCCGTGTCGTCCTGGTAGGCCGGTGGCAGCCAGACGTAGAGGGTGCGGCGGGCCGGATCGCCGAGCGGGTTGTCGCGCAGCGCCGCGCTGTCGACGGCGTCCTCGACGACGCGACCGCGCTGCGCCGGAGGGGTTCGCCAGCGGGCGGGTCGCAGCGGCAGGGAGGGGCCGGTCATCGCGCAAGTATTCCGCCCCGCCACCCGGGCGCGTCGGCCCGCCGACGAACACCCGGACGCTTGACGGCCGCCCGGCGGCGCCGTAGTCTGCCCCGCCGTGGCAATTCTTGGGAGTGACGGCCTCACCGCACGCCGGCGCCAGTGCCTGGCGGCGCTCGACTCCGCCTGCTCAGGAGCGGGCGGCGCCGTCCACTACAGCGCCGTCGCGGCGCCGCTCGGCATCACCGCCTGGACCGCCTACGACCTGCTCCGCGAGCTGGAGCGCGACGGCCTGGTGGCCACCTCGTACACCCACCGCGCCGGGGTGGCGGTGGGACGCACCCAGGTCGGCTTCATCCCCACCGCCGCCGGGCGCGCGGTGCTCGGATCGCCGGCCGCGCCGCTCGCCGAGGAGCGCGCCATGCGCCGCGCCTGGGTCAGTGTCGCCCGGCTGGGAACCCTCTCCGGTGCTCTCGCCGCGGTGGAGCGCTCCTCGCGCGGGCTCGACCTGGCCGGCCACCTCGGCTTCTGGCTCGCCCAGGCGGAACGCCTGCCCGGCCGCACCCGCACCGGGCTGCGCCAGCTCCTCCGCACCGCCCCCGAGGCGGCCACCGCGCTCTCCATGTTCGTCGCCGCCGTCTACGGCGCGGTGGGCAGCGAGAGCGCCGAGGTCGCCGACGCCCTGGCCGCCGAGGTGACCGCCTTCCAGCGCCGCCTGGGCCGGACCACCGCCGCCCGGCGCGACCGCCTGGCCCGCTCGCTGGCCACCCTCCTCGACCACCTCGCCGCCGCTCCACCCGACGCGGCTCCCCAGCCCCAGCCCGGCGCATGAGCCGCAGCATTTCTTGGGAGTGACACCGATGCCTGGCATCCGCTTCGTCGCCGACAGCACCACCGACATGCCGCCCGCCTACCTCGAGCAGCACCGCGTCATCACCGTGCCGCTCAAGGTGATCTTCGGCGACGAGTCGCTGGTCGACGGCGTCGACATCACGGCCGCGCAGTTCTACCAGCGGATGCGCTCCACCGCCAGGAATCCCACCACCTCGCAGCCCTCCCCCGCCGAGTTCGAGGCCGCCTTCCGCGAGGCCACCGCGGACGGCTCGTCGGTGGTGTGCACCACGATGTCCGCCGAGATGAGCGGCACGTACGGCGCCGCCGTGACTGCGCGCGAGGCGCTGCCCGACCTCGACATCCACGTCATCGACACGCGCAACGTCAGCCTCGGCCACGCGCTGCTGCTGCGCGCCGCCGTCGAATGCGCCGAGTCGGGTGGCTCGGTGAAGGACGTGATCGGCAGCATCGAGGAGGTGATGCGGCGGCAGCGCACCGTGTTCACCGTCGAGACGCTGGAATACCTGCGCCGCGGTGGACGCATCGGCGGTGCGCGCGCGCTGCTCGGTTCGGTGCTGAACATCAAGCCCGTGCTGCAGCTTCTCGACGGACGCATCGAGCCCTTCGACCGCGTGCGGACCTATGCGCGAGCGCTCGACCGCATGAGCGACGAGGTGATCTCCGCCACCGGCGAGGCGGGACGCCCTGCGCGCGTCGTGCTGGGACACGCCGACAAGCTCGCCGACTGCGAGATGCTGGCGCACCGCCTCGAACCCCACTGCCAGGGCACCCCCGACATCATCGACATCGGCCCCATCGTCGGCTCCCACGCCGGACCGGGAACGATCGGTCTCTCGTTCTACCTGCCGCCGCGGTAGTCCGCCGACACCCGGATCAGCGTCCACCTGCCCGCGGACCATCCCAGCCTGGCACCGCTGATCGCCAACCCGCCGCTGCCGCAGGTGTCCGTGGACATCACCGTCGTGGTCGCCGTGCGGCCGAGGTTGCCCAGGGGGCACCCGCGGGCACAATAGGGGTGATGTCCCCCAGCCGCCGCGACCTGTACTGCCCCAACGGCTGCACCGAAGGCACCTTCGAGGCGCTCAACGCACCGCTCATCGTCGGGCGCGACGCCCGCTACATCACGCACCAGGACCGCGCTGCCACCTACCGGTGCACGGCGTGCAGCTCGGTGGCGGTCGACCTGTGGGCGGCGGCGCGCGAGATGCAGCACGACCGCAACGCGCAGCCGCTGACGCTCACCTGTCCCTCCTGCGGCACGACGATGCTGCCCCCGGTCGACGACCCGCTGGCCACGGTGGTCGAGTGCCCCGAGTGCGGGCAGCACTTCAGCATCGAGGAGGGCATGCCGCACCTGCACGGTGGCGGTGGAGCGTCGGACGGCGCGGACCAGCCCGGGTAGGCCGGCGCGCGCCGGGTTGCGAGCTAGGTGCAGGGCCCTCCGCACTGGCGCGCCGCACCGGAGTTGGGGTCGAGCATCAGCGAGGACTCGTCGATCGCCTCGAAGGACGACGCGGGAATCGTCTTGAGCTCGGCGATGAGCGCATCCGGCCAGCGCGAGTCCTGGGTGCCCTGGAAGAACCAGTTGCTGCCATTGTCGGCAAGAATCAGGCCGTGGTGCTGCATCGCGGTGATGACGGTGCGCGCCGCGGCGCTGTAGCCCGCGGCGTTGAACGTCGACTGCAGGCGAAAGCGCTCGCCCATCGGCGGGAACATCGGCCCGGTGGTGCCGGCCTGGTGGCGCGCCGGCCAGATGTAGCTGTTCTGCGAGTGCACCATGGTGAAACGGATGGCGTGGTCGACACTGCCGGCGAGCACCTCGTCGTAGCTGAGCAGCCCGGGCAGGATGGGCAGGCCTGCGGCGTCGGCGCTGGTCCATCCTGCCGGGCGCAGCGGCCCGTTGGCATTGAGGTCGAACACCGCGCCGGAGCCGCCGCTGTACGGCTGCGTGGCCAGCTGCGCGTGCCACACCTCGTACAGGGTGCAGGTGGTGCTGTTCACCGTGAGCGCGTGGTCGTCGCCGCCGTCGTTGGGTGTGCCCTCCAGCTTGATGTCGGCACCGACCGGGTAGGGGCCCGGATCGCTCTCCGACGCGTACTGGAACTGCAGCGTGCCGGTGGCATGCGTGCTGCTCGCGACGTTGACCGGCATCCCGTACGGATAGGCGCCGAAGTCGGGATGCAGCTTGAGCGCGCTCGAGCCGGCGGCCAGCATGTAGAGCGGCCCCTTGGGGTCGAGCGGCAGCCGCGACACGTCGGCATGCCAGACGTTGTCCCCCGGAAACAGGCTGCAGCTTGTGCCCGGCACGACGCTCGCGTGGGCGACGAGCGGCGACGGTGCCAGCGCCACGGCGGCGACGGCCGCGAGCAGCACGGTGAACAGGCGGCGTGGTCTGTGCATGGATCCCTTCCTCGCTGCGGCCCGCAGGCCGTGAGTCTACAGCGCGGGGAGCAGGTTCACCGTGGCCGGGATGGGCCCGGCGGTGCTGTCGTCGTCGCGGGCCCAGTAGCGCGAGAAGCAGCCGTCGAAGCTCCAGATCCGCCCCTCGTGTGAGGCGACCGGCAGGTCCTGATGGTGCGGCGTGTGCCCGTGCACCATGCGCGTGGCGCCGAAGTGGTCGAGGTGCGCGGCCAGTCGCGCGGGGTCGCGGAAGGTCTTGCGGCCGACCGTGTACCAGAACACCTCCCACGCGCCCTGGGGTCGCTGCAGCATCTCGGCGGCGGTGCGGTTGACGGTGGCGACGTCGCCACCCAGCCGGGTGTAGGCGTCGTCGTCGCAGTGCTGCACCAGCGTGCCGTCGGGCAGGCGCAGCATCAGCGGCAGCGCGCGCAGCCAGGCCTCGAGGCCGGGATCGTCGGCCACCGCACGCAGGTCGGCCCAGTCGCCGCGGCGCCACAGCCAGATCTCGGCCAGGGAGCGCTTGCCGAAGTTGACCACCGTCGGCGGCGTCCAGCCCGTGCGCACCTCCTCGAGGACGGAGAGCAGCATGATGTCGTGGTTGCCGAGCACCGACTGCGCGTTGCCGCGACGCTGCGCGATGCGCGCCGACTCCGCGCCGCCCGCCTCGCCAGGCGGGCCGCCCTGGAAGAAGTCGCCGAGGAAGACGGTGTCGACGTCGCTGTCGGGGTAGGGCTGCAGCGCCTGGTCGAGGCGCTCGGCGTCACCCTGGACGTCGCCGACGATGAGCAGCGGGCGCGTCATGGTGACTCTGAGCATACGCAGGGCTACGTCAGCTTGGCAGTGTTCGGGGCGGCCCGGACTTTCGGGCTGGAGCCAGCCGGCGCCGTGGCGCCACCGGCCGCGGCGCGCTGGCCGGTCTCAGGGCTCGACGCCAGCGTCCTCCAGGGCGGCGTCGACGGCGTCGACGAGGTCGGAGCCCAGGTCGTCGCTGAACACCACCTGCTCGACGCCGCAGTGCTCGCAGCGCAGCAGGGGAACGTGCACGATGGCCAGCAATGGCGAGGCCTGGGACAGCGCGACGCGCACCGACACCTCGCCGGGCTCGGCGGCATCACGGTCGAGCGGCTCTTCGCAGGCGCGGCAGCGCAGCGCGTGCAGCGGCGCCACGACGGCGATGGGCAGCGCGTCGAGGATGCCGTCGCGCACCTCGTTGCTCCAGCCGGTGTACGGGTAGCGCATCTCGTGCCCGTCGGGACAGGCGAGCACGTCGAAGGGCTGCAGGGCGACGGCGGCGTCGACGAACGCGCCCTCACCGCTGCGACTCAGCGCGCGGACGAGGACGGCGTCGCAGACGTCGCAGCGCGCCTCGGACTCGGACGGCATCGGCCCGGCGCTACCGCTCACGCTCGCGTTCACGCGGCGGCTGCGACGCGGCGGTGGTGCGCTTGTGCACCGCTGCGCCGACCTCCTTGGCTGCGCTGGTCTGCCGGGCCATCACCGGTACCAGGCGCCGCGTCTTGGCAACCAGCGTCGCGGCGCGCACGAGCTGGCGCGACACCATCTTCGGCCCGGGGCCGCCGACGACCTCCTTGCGCCGCAGGCTGCGCGACACGTCGAACAGCTCCAGCACGTCCTCGTCGAAGAGCGGCGAGTGTTCGCGCCAGTCGTCGAGGGCCATGTCGGCGAAGCTGCGGCGCTGCTTCTGCAGGTCGCGCACGACGCGCCCGACGATGCGGTGTGCGTCGCGGAAGGGCACGCCCTTGATGACCAGGTAGTCGGCGATGTCGGTGGCCATCAGGAACGGGTCCGACGCCGCAGCCCGCATGGCGTCGACGTCGAAGCGCAGCACCTTGACCACGTCGGTGACCACCGCGACACTCTGCATGGCGACGTCGACGGCGTCGAAGAAGGGCGGCTTGTCCTCCTGCAGATCGCGGTTGTAGGAGAGCGGCAGTCCCTTCAGGGTGGTGAGCAGGGCGACGAGGTCGCCGAGGGTGCGGCCCGCGCGCCCGCGCGCAAGCTCCAGCACGTCGGGATTCTTCTTCTGCGGCATCAGCGAGGAGCCGGTGGCATAGGCGTCGGGCAGCTCGGCGAAGCCGAACTCCTGCGACGACCAGAGCACGATCTCCTCGCCAAGTCGGGAGAGGTGCACCATGAGCAGGGCGGCGGCGGCGACGATCTCGACGGCGAAGTCGCGGTCGCTGACGGCGTCGAGGCTGTTGGCGCTGACGGTGTCGAAGCCGAGCTCGTCGGCGACCATGCGGCGGTTGATCGGCAAGGTGGTGCCGGCGAGCGCACCGCTGCCGAGCGGCAGCACGTTGCAGCGGTCGTGCGCGTCCTCGAGACGCTCGATGTCGCGCTGCAGCATCTCGACGTAGGCGAGCAGGTGATGGGCGAGGCTGACCACCTGGGCGCGCTGCAGGTGCGTGTAGCCGGGCATGACCGACTCGCGATGTTCCTGCGCGCGGCGCATCAATGCCTCCTGCAGGCTTGCGATGCCCAGCATCAGCTCGCGGCAGACGCGCTTCCCGTAGAGGCGCAGGTCGGTGGCCACCTGGTCGTTGCGGCTGCGTGCGGTGTGCAGCTTGCCGGCGACCTCGCCGACCTTCTCACCGAGGCGACGCTCCACCGCCATGTGGATGTCCTCGTCGCCGGGGTCGACGGGAAACTCGCCCTTGTCCAGCTCGCGCTTGATCTCGCGCAGCCCGCGGTCGATCGCCGAGTGCTCCTCGCGGGTGAGGATGCCGATGTGGCGCAGCATCCTGGCGTGGGCCTGGGAGCCGGCGATGTCCTCCGGGTAGAGACGGCGGTCGACGGCGATGCTGGTGGTGTACTCCTCGACGCGGCGCGCGGTCTTGGCGCCGAGCCTGCCCGACCACGCCTTCTCGGCCGTGCGCGGTGCGTTGTCGTCAGCGTCGTCGGAAACTCCGGGCGGCACCGCGGCGGTGGCGGCGGCGGCGCGGCGGCTGCCCGCGGCGACCGTCTGCTCGCGGGCGGCCTGGCGCGCATTGTCGTCGTCGATGCGCCGGCGGTCGCGCTTCTCGGCGCGGCTGGGACGCGACTGCGGCGCGTCCTCCTCGACAGCGGCGCCATCCCCTGGGGTGCCATCTCCGGCGGTTCCATCCTCGGCGCCGGCGCCGACGATGCGGATGCCCCTAGCCACGCCTGGCTTCCCGCGGTGCCTCCAGCCGCTCCAGCTTGTCGGGCAGCAGCTTGCGCGACGCCTCGCCGAGGGTGCCCTGCACCGTGGTCTGGGTGCGCAGCGGCAGGCCGAAGAGCTCGATGAACCCCTTGGCCGCGGTGTGCGAGAAGGAATCCTGGGCACGGTCGTAGGTGGCCAGGTCGTGGCGGTAGAGCGACTGCGGCCCCTTGCGCCCGACGACGCGGACGGAGCCGCGCTGCAGGCGCAGCCGCACCTCGCCGGTGACGAACTCCTGCGTGGAGCGCACGAACGACCACAGGTCGTGGCGCAGCGCGCTGAACCAGAGGCCGTCGTAGACCAGGCGCGCCCACTCGTCGGCGACGATGCGCTTGAACCTCATCACGTCGCGCGACAGCGTCAGCGCCTCCAGGGCGTCGTGCGCGGCGAAGAGGATGGCGGCGCCCGGCGCCTCGTAGATCTCGCGCGACTTGATGCCGACCAGGCGGTTCTCGACGTGGTCGACACGGCCGACGCCGTGCCCACCGCCCAGGGCGTTGAGATGGGCGACGAGGTCGTGCGGCGCCATCGCCTCGCCGTCGACGGCAACCGGGATGCCGTGCTCGAAGCGGATCTCGATCAGCGCGCCGTCGGGCGGTGCGTCGTGCGGGTCGGCGGTCCACTCGAAGACGTCGGGCGGCGCCTCCTCCCAGGGATCCTCGAGCACACCGCTCTCAATGCTGCGTCCCCACAGGTTGGCATCGACGCTGTACGGCGACTCGATGGTCACGGGCACCTCGATGCCGTGTTCGGCCGCGTAGCGCAGCTCGTCGGGGCGGCCCATGTCCCAGTCGCGCACCGGCGCGACCACCTGCAGGTCGGGTGCCAGCGCGGCGACGGCGACGTCGAAGCGCACCTGGTCGTTGCCCTTGCCGGTGCAGCCGTGCGCGACCGCCCCGGCGCTCTCCTCGCGGGCGAGGTCGACGAGCAGCTTGGCGATGAGCGGGCGGCCCAGCGCGGTGGCCAGCGGGTAGACGCCCTCGTACAGAGCTCCGGCCATCAGCGACGGAAACGCGAAGTTCTCGATGAAGAGCCGCTTGGCGTCGACGACGTACGCCGCGCTGGCGCCGGTGCGCAGGGCGCGCTCCTGGGCGACGCGCAGGTCCTTGGCCTCGCCGAGGTCGATGCTCAAGGCGACGACGTCGTAGCCGAGCTGGTCGTTCATCCAGCGGATGGCCACCGACGTGTCGAGCCCGCCGCTGTAGGCGAGGATGCACTTCTGCTTGGTGGACGCCTGGTTCGTGGACGTCCCGTCCTGGGTCACGCGTGTCTCCCGGTCAGCGTTCTGAATCTGGTCAGCAGCCGGCGCGCCGCGACCTCGCCGCGCGCCACGATGAGGACGGTGTCGTCACCGGCGACGGTTCCGGCCACCTCCTCGAAGTGTGCCTGGTCGATGGCGGCGGCCACCAGCGGCGCGGTGCTCGGCCGTGTCCGCAGCACCCCGAGGTGGCCGACGAACTCGATGCCACGCACGTGCTCACGCACGGCGCTGCGCAGCCGCGCCGAGGTGGCGCCGGGATCGGCGTCGGCGACGGTCGCGTAGCGCAGTCCCTCGCCGTCGCTGACGCGCATCAGCCCCAGCTCGCGGACGTCGCGCGACACGGTGGCCTGGGTGACGTCGAGGCGCAGCCCGCGCAGCGCGTCGACCAGCTCCTCCTGGGTGCGGATGGGACGTGCGCGCACCAGGTCGAGGATGGCCCGGTGCCGCTCGGCCTTGCCCGGCGCGCGTGACGCCCTGGCCGCCGCCATGGCCGGGCTCACGCGCCTCCCTCGGTCATGGCGATGTCGAACGCAGCGCTGAGGCGGCGCACCGCTTCGTCGGCCTGCGCTTCGGTGAGGATCAGTGGCGGCACCATGCGCAGCACGCGCGTGCCGATGGCGTTGACGATGACGCCGGTCTCCAGTCCTGCACGTCCGACGCGCGGCGCAATGTCCTGCGACAGCACCACGGCGAGCATCAGGCCCCGGCCCCGCACCGACTCGATCGGCTTGCCGCCGTCGCGCAGCGCCAGCAGGGCCGCTTGCAGATGGGCGCCGACGCGCTGCGCGTTGTCCATCAACCCCTGCTGCTCGATCTCGCGCATCACCGCGCCGCCGACCGCGGTGGCCAGCGGGTTGCCGCCGAAGGTGCAGCCGTGGTCGCCGGGCTCGAGCACGTCGGCGCGCGGCGCAGCCAGCACGGCGCCGATGGGCACGCCACCGCCGAGGCCCTTGGCAACCGTCATCACGTCCGGCGTGACTCCGGCGTGCTGGTGCGCCCACCAGCGGCCGGTGCGGCCCATGCCGGTCTGCACCTCGTCGAGGATGAGCAGCAGGTCACGCTCGTCGCACAGCGCGCGGAGTTCGCGCAGCGTCTCGTCACGCATCGGCACCACGCCGCTCTCGCCCTGCACCGGCTCCATCATCACCGCGACCGTCTGGTCGTCGACGGCATCGCGCACGGCGTCGATGTCGTCGTAGGGGACGTGCACGAAGCCCTCTGGCATGGGCGTGAAGGGCTGCTGGTACTTCTCGGTGCCGGTGGCGGCGAGCGATGCCAGGGTGCGTCCGTGGAAGGCGTTGTGCGCGACGACGATCTTGTACGCACCGCTCCTGCGCTTCTGGCCCCACTTGCGGGCGATCTTGATGGCGGTCTCGTTGGCCTCGGCGCCGCTGTTGCAGAAGAACACGCGCGACTTGAAGCTGGATTCCACCAGCAGGCGGGCCAGGTCGATCTGCGGCACCGTGTAGTAGAGGTTGCTGGTGTGGATCAGCTCCGACGACTGGTGCTCCAGCGCCGCGCGCACCGCGGGGGCGGTGTGCCCGAGCACGTTGACGGCGATGCCGCCGACCAGGTCGATGTGCTCGCGCCCGTCGACGTCGGTGACGTAGACGCCGTTGCCGTGCGCCAGCGCCACGGGCTGGCGCCCGTAGGTGTGCATCAGGTACTCGGATTCGTCCTGCTGGATGCGCTGCAGGGGCGTGGTGGTCGTCTGCGAGCTGCTCATGCCGGCTGCTGTGCCTCCACGATGCCGGGCTGCCGCAGCATGGTGCCGACACCGGTCTCGGTGAGCAGCTCCAGCAGCAGCGAGTGCGGAACCCGACCGTCGATGATGTGCACCGCCTCGGCGCCGTCGAGGGCGCGCAGGGCTGCGATCGTCTTGGGGATCATGCCGCCGGTGATCACGCCCGCGGAGATCAGCCGCTGGGCGCGCTCGGCGTCGAGCTCGCTGATCAGCGAACCGTCGGCGTCCTTGACCCCGTCGATGTCGGTGAGCAGCATCAGCTTGGTGGCACGCAGCGCGACGGCGAGCTCCGCAGCCACCGAGTCGGCGTTGACGTTGTAGGCCTGGCCGTCGTAGCCGAGGCCGATGGACGCGACCACGGGGATGCGTCCCTGGTCGAGCAGCGCCTCGATGGGCTCGGCGTTGACCTGGACGACGTCGCCGACGTAGCCGAGGTCCTCGCCGCCCTCCGCCGCACGCGGCTTGACCAGCAGGGTGGGGCCGTCCTCGCCCGACATGCCGAAGGCCTCGCCGCCCAGCCGGTTGATGGTGGCCACCAGCTCCGGCCCGATCTTGCCGGTGAGCACCATCTTGGCCAGCTCCATGGTCTGCGCGTCGGTGACGCGGAGCCCGTTGACGAAGCGGGCCTCGATGCCCATCTTCTTCTGCCAGGCGCTGATCGCCGGGCCGCCGCCGTGCACCAGCACGGGGCGCATGCCGACGAAGCGCAGCAGGACAACGTCCTGCAGCACCGGCTCGGGATCGCCGGAGTCGATGGCGGCGCCGCCCAGCTTGATGACGACGGTGTGGCCGAAGAAGCGCTTGATGTAGGGCAGCGCCTCGACGAGCACCTCCGCGCGGCGGATGCGTTCCTCGATGGTCTCGGAGGGCATCGCGGTCTTCTCCATCAGGTCGTGTAATCCGCGTTGATGTGGACGTACTCCGCGGACAGGTCGCAGCCCCAGGCGTGCCCCTCGAAGTCGCCGGCGCCGAGCTGGACATCGATCTCGACGCGGCGCTGGGCGAAGGCCTGCCGGATGCTGTCGGTGTTGGCCACAACCGGCGAGCCGTTCTCGAAGACGGGCGTGCCGCCGATGGCGACGCGCAGCCGGTCGAGGGCGAAGTGGGCGCCGCTGCGGCCGAGGGCTGCGACGATGCGGCCCCAGTTGGGATCGCCGCCGTGGATGGCGGTCTTGACCAGCGGGCTGCCGGCCACGGTGCGGGCGGCCAGACGCGCCGCGTCGCGCGTCTCCGCCTGCTGCACGGCGACGCGGAAGTACTTGGTGGCGCCCTCGGCGTCGGCGACCAGCTGCTCGGCGAGGGAGTCGGCGACGTCGAGCACCGCGGCCTCGAGAGCCGCGAGCTCCGCCGATCCCTCGGCGAAGGGCTCACCGCCGGCCTGGCCGTTGGCGAGCAGGAGCAGGGTGTCGTTGGTGGAGGTGTCGCCGTCGACCGTCACGCAGTTGAAGGTCTCATCGGCGACGCGGGCGAGCAGGGGCTGCAGCGTGCCGTTGGCGACGGGGGCGTCCGTGGTGACGACGGCGATCATGGTGGCCATGTCGGGGTGGATCATGCCGGCGCCCTTGGCCATGCCGCCGACGGTGTAGCGGCGGCCGCCGGCTTCGAAGACCGTGCTCGCCTCCTTGGCCACGGTGTCGGTGGTCATGATGGCCCGCGCGGCCCGGGCGTCGCCGTCCTGCGAGAGCGCGGCGGCGGCTTTGCGGATGCCGTTGACGACGCGGTCCATCGGCATCGGGCGGCCGATCACGCCGGTGCTGCACACCAGCACCTGCGAGGGGTCGAGATCGGTGGCGTCGCCGGTCGCCTTGCACATCTGCAGCGCGTCCTTGAAGCCCTGCGCGCCCGTGCAGGCGTTGGCGTTGCCGGAGTTGAGCACCACCGCCTGGACGCCCGGGCGGCGCAGGCTGAGCTGCGAGATCACCACCGGCGCGGCCTTGACGATGTTGCGGGTGAAGACGCCGGCCACCTGGCAGGGCACGTCGCTGCGCAGCACGGCGACGTCGAGCCGCTCGTCGTCGTCGTGGAGGCGGATGTCGGCGGCGGCGGCGCCCGCCTGGAAGCCGCGTGGCGCGCAGACGCCCTGGCGCGTCGCCGTTGCAGCCGCCGGATGCATGGGCTCGGCTGGGTGGATCGGCTGCACCGTCATGGCCACGCCGGATGCAGCGGCAGGCCCGCCGTCTCGTCGAGGGCGAAGCGCAGGTTGAAGGCCTGCACACCCTGTCCCGCCGCGCCCTTGAGCAGGTTGTCGATGGCGCAGGTGACCACGGCGACGCCGTCCTGCTCACTGACGTTGAGCGCCGCCAGGTTGGTCGCCGACACGCTCTTGGTGGCGGGCGGCTTCTCGTCGTAGCGCAGGAACGGGCTGCGCGTGCAGAACTCGCGATAGGCGTCGACGATCTGCTGCACCGCGACGCCGGGCTTGGGTGTGAGGTAGGCCGTGACCAGGATGCCGCGCGTCATGGGGATGAGGTGCGGCACGAAGGTGAGCCGCACCTCGCCACCGGCGGCGCGGCGCATCTCCTGCAGCATCTCCGACTTGTGCCGGTGGCCCTCGACGCCGTACGCATGGACCGACTCGTTCACCTCGGCGAAGTGCACGCCGAGGCTGGGCGAGCGACCGGCGCCGCTGACACCGCTCTTGCAGTCGGCGATCACCTCCTGCTCGACCAGCCCTGCATGCAGCGCCGGCACGGTGGCCAGCAGCGTCGCCGTCGGGTAGCACCCCGGCGCGGCGATGAGGTCGGCGTCGGCGAGGTTGGTGCCCGGCAGCTCGGGAAGCGCGTACACGGCTTCACCGCAAAGGTCGGGCGCGGGGTGGGCCACCTTGTACCAGCGCTCGTAGTCGGCGGGGTCGCGCAGCCGGAAGTCGGCGCTCATGTCGACCACCACGGCACCCCGGGAGATCCAGTCCCGAGCGTGCACCGCCGCCACGGTGTGGGGCAGCGCCGTGAACACCACGTCGACCCCGTCGACGTCGAGCCCGCCGTCGAGGGGCATGTCCACGTCGCTCCCCGGCACCACCTCGCTGAAGCGCTTGCCGGCGTGGGTGCGGGCCAGCAGCCGCGCCAGTTCGACGTTGGGATGGCGGTGCAGCAGCTCGACGCACTGCATGCCGATGTAGCCGGTGGCCCCGGCCACGGCGGCGCGGAGGCGCAGGCCGGTCTCGGTCATGCGTGCCTTTATACCGGTTTCCTGCATATTTATGCAAGGCGGCCGGCGCTGGGGCGGGTCACGGCCGCCGTCGCGGAGCGGTGGCATCGGCCCGCGGCCGGCAGGGGGCTCGACTATGCTCAGGCTCCGCGATGGAGACCTGCACGTGACCCTGCGCCCACCGGCCGTCGAGCTCAGCGCCCTGAGCAAGCGGTTCGGCGACGCCCCCGCGGTGGACGAGGTGAGCCTGGCGGTGCACCCTGGCGAGGTGTTCGGGCTGCTCGGGCCCAACGGGGCGGGCAAGACGACCATCCTGCGCATGGCGTGCGGGCTGCTGGCACCGACCGGGGGCACGGTGCGGGTCGCCGGCGTCGATGTCTGGAGCGAGCCGCTGCGGGCCAAACGGATGCTCGGGTACCTCGACGAGGAGCCGCTGCTCTATCCCAACCTGAGCGGGCGCGAGTTCCTCGACCTGGTGGGCGATCTCTACTCGGTGCCGCGGGGCGACGTGCGCGAGGCCCGGATCGGGCGGCTGCTCGAGGTGCTGGAGCTCGACGACAAGCAGCGCGAGCTGATCGCCGGGTACTCGCACGGGATGCGCAACAAGATCGGGCTGGCGGCGCTGCTCCTCTACGAGCCGCAGCTGCTGCTGCTCGACGAGCCCACCAACGGTCTCGACCCGCGCTCGGCGCGACGCGTGCGCGACCTGCTCCGCGAGCTGGCACGCAAGGGCGTGGCCATCGTGCTCTCGACGCACATCCTCGAAGTCGCCCAGGCGCTGTGCGACCGCGTCGCCATCGTCGATCGCGGACGCATCGTCGCCACCGGGACCGTGGAGGAGCTGCGCGCGCGCACCGGGAGTGCCCAGGCGTCGCTGGAGGATCTGTTCCTCGCGCTCACCGGCGGTCCCGAGGACCGCGCCCTGCTCGACCGCCTGCTCAGCGCCTGAACGCAGGTTCGCAAGCCACCCAACCGATGCCGCCTGTCGCCCTCCTCCTCCGCACCGACCTGCTCAGCCTGCGCAACCGGCTGCGCGCCGTGGAGCGGCGGCGCTTCTGGCTGATGCTCACCGCGATTCCCCTGCTGGGCCTGGCCGTGCTCATCCCCGCCGGCGCCGTCGGTGCCAGCGCGGCAACGCTGGGCACCGCGGCGGCGAACGGGCTGCTCACCCTCGGATACACCAGCCTGGGCATGATCATGCTGGTCGTCGGGCTCTCCTCGGTGATGGTGTCGTTCTTCACCGCGCGTGACCTGCTGCTGCTCGCCGCTGCGCCCATCCGCTTGCGCGACATCTACCTGGCACGGCTGCTCGTCGCCGCTCGCGGCAGCGCCCTGGTCGCCGCGCTGCTGCTCGCCTCGGTGATCGGCTACGGCGTCGCCGCGCGCGCCGGGCTCGGCTACTGGATCGCGGCGCCGCTGACCATCGCCTGCGTGGTGCTGGCGGTGACGGCGTTGCAGGTGGCGCTGCTCAGTGCGGTGGTGCGCGTCGTCCCGATTGCGCGCGCGCGCACGCTGGTGAGCGTCATCGCCGCGCTGATGGGAACCGTGTTCTGGCTGGTGTGGCTGGTGGTTCGTTCCCAGGACATCGCCGGTGGTGGCGACTCGCTGGTCACCGGTGCCAGCAGCGCGGCAGGATTGGGCGATCGATTGGTGTGGCTGCCCATCGCCTGGCCGGCACGCGCGCTGGCGGGCTTCGCCGGCGGCGACTCGTCAGCGCCGCTGTGGCTGCTGAGTACGCTGCTCTTCACCGCGACCATGGTGCTGCTCGGATACTCGGTGTTCGTGCACGCCTTTCGGCGCGGACTCAGCGCGCTCGGCGAGGTGCCGCGCCGCACCACCACCGCGTCGCCCCGACGCGTGGCGACACTGGCCGGGACTCGCTCGTCGGCGAGGCCGCGCACCGCGCTGACTGCGCTGGTGGGGAAGGAGTGGCTGGTGATGCGCCGCGACTCGCGACGCCTCGCCGCGCTCATCCCGCTGTGCGCCATCGCCGCCCTCTACCCGCTCGTCGCCCCCGGCGTGCGCGGCGGCGGCAGCGACTTCTGGCCATCGGTGCTGCGCGGCGGCACGGTGTCGGTGATGCTGCCCTTCTTCTTCACCCAGATCCTCGCCGCGCCCGCCGTCGCCCTGGAGGGACGCGCCTTCCTGCTGATGCGCCTCGCGCCCGTGCCGATCACCACGCTGCTGCGCGCCAAGGTGATCGCTGTGGGTGTGCCCATGACCCTTGCCACCCTGGCCTCGACCCTGATCCTCGGCATCGTCCATCACGGCGGCGCGCTCGACGTCGTCGCCCTGCTGCTCATGGGCACGTGGCTGGCCGCGGGCGCCACCACCATCGGCGTCGCCGGCGGCGCCATCGGGGCGCGCTTCGAGGCGGAGGATCCGCGGCGCGCGGTCAACACCGGCGCGGCGCTGACGTCGTCACTGGCATCGCTCGCCTTTCTCGGCCTCAGCGTGGTCGCCATGCTGCAGTTCGCCTCCGCGACGCACCTCACCGCACCGACAGCGACACGGTTCGACGGCGGACCGGGGCCGGGCGAGGGTGCCGCCATGCTCGCCGGGTTCGTCTGCGTCGCCATCGCGGTGTCGATCGTGGTGGTGATGCTGACGGCCGCTCAGCGCCGCCTGGAACGGTGGCAGCCGGACGGCGGACGCGCCCCGCTCGTGGTGCAGCCGGTGCAGTGGGCGGCGCCGCCGGGCTGATGGCGCCACCTCGGAACCGACGCGCACTTAGTGACGAGCGCTAGTAGTCGATCCCGTGTACCTCAGGCTCTTCGTCGGTCAAGTCGGCCGCTCGCCGGATGTTCTCTTCGAACACCTCAATCTCACCCTCTCCGCTCCACCGATTCAACGTCGCACGCGCGAGGACAATCGCGTCCTCCGGTCGATTCTGAGGAACATAGACGTCGATGATGGCATCGTCGCCCTCAATCCCCGATCCTTCGACGAGGCGCGCGAGCACGTGCCTCGGGATGCGATACTCGCGCAACCTTGCTCGGAATACATTTTTGGCACGTTGACGCAGCTCGTCAAGAGTTAGCGGACGACCTCTCACGGCCGCCAGTCCCCACGGTGGTCAGCATCGGCGGCACACTCGTCCAGTCCCTGCTGTGGCTCGCGGCGGTGACGGATGTGCATCACCTCACAGCGCCACGTCGAGCACCGCGGCGCCCTGCAGATCGCCGCGACGCAGCGTCTCCATCGCCTCGTTGGCCTGCTCCAACGGGAACACGCGCACCTCGGTGTGGACGGGCACGCGCGGTGCCAGCGCGAGAAACTCGACCCCGTCCTGCCGGGTGAGGTTGGCAACAGAGCGCAGGCTGCGTTCTCCCCAGAGCAGGTCGTAGGAGAACGACGGAATGTCGCTCATGTGGATGCCGGCGCACACGACGACGCCACCGGGCACGATGGAGCGCAGCGCGGCAGGGACCAGCGCACCGACGGGCGCGAAGATGATGGCGGCGTCGAGCGGTTCGGGCGGTGGACCCATGGCGTCGCCCGCCCACTCCGCGCCGAGATGCAGCGCGAAACGCTGTGACGCCTCGTCGCCGGCGCGGGTGAAGGCGAAGACACGCCGGCGCTGGTGGCGCGCAACCTGGGCGATGATGTGTGCCGAGGCGCCGAAGCCGTAGAGCCCGAGCCGCTCAGCATCGCCCGCCATGCGCAGCGAGCGGTAGCCGATGAGCCCGGCGCAGAGCAGCGGCGCCGCCTGCAGGTCGGGATAGTCGTCGGGAAGCGCGAAGCAGTAGCGCGCGTCGCACACCGTGTACTCGGCGTAGCCGCCGTCGATGTCGTACCCGGTGAAGCGAGCGTGCTCGCACAGGTTCTCGCGGCCGCTGCGGCAGTAGCGGCAGTCGCCGTCGGTCCAGCCCAGCCAGGGCACCCCGACGCGGGCGCCAACCTGCGGAGCTTCGACCCCCTCGCCGGCCTGCTCGACCGTGCCGACGACCTGGTGACCGAGGATCAGCGGCAGCTTGGGGCGGTCGAGCTCACCGTCGAGGATGTGCAGGTCGGTGCGGCAGACGGCGCAGGCTCGGACGCGCAGCAGCACCTGGCCGCGCTGCGGCGAGGCGGTGGGAACGTCTGAGGCGGCACGCAGCGGCGTGTGCGCGGCGTCGAGCACCATGGCACGCATGTCGATGCCATCATCGCGCGGCGCGCCGTGACGATGTGGCACGAAGGCCCCGCGGGCGCAGCTCGCGGTGGCGCAGCCGTTCGATGTTGACCGCGGCGCCGACCAGGGCGAGGTGGGTGAACGCCTGCGGGTAGTTGCCCAGCATCTCGCCGGTGCGGCCGTCGGCCTCCTCGGAGTAGAGGCCGCAGGCGGCGGAGAAGCTGAGCAGGCGCTCGAAGAGTCGCTGTGCATCTTCGAGGCGGCCCTGGTGGGCGTAGGCGTCCGCGAGCCAGAAGGCGCACATCAGGAAGGCGCCCTCGTCGCCACCGACACCGTCGTCGACCTCCTCGGTGAGGTAGCGGCGCACCAGCACACCGTCGCGCAGGTCGCGCTCGATGGCGTCGACGGTGCTCAGCATGCGCGGGTCGCGATCCGGCAGGAAGCGGACCTGCGACATGCGCAGCACCGCGGCGTCGAGGACGTCGGTGTCGAACGCCTGGGTGAAGGCGTTGCACTTCTTGGAGAATCCGTGCATGACCACGCGGCGGTGGATGGCCTGGCGGGCCTGGCGCCAGCGCACGCTGTCGTGGGGCAGGCGGTAGCGCTCTGCGATGCGCAGGCCGCGGTCGACGGCGACCCAGCACATCACCTTGCTGTAGGTGAAGTGGCGCTCGGTGCCGCGCACCTCCCAGATCGACGCGTCGGGCTCCTCCCAGCGGGCGATGGCCAGGTCGACGATGGCGCGCAGCTCACGCCACAGCGTGCGCGAGATGGCGCCGCCGAAGCGCGCATAGAGGTACGCGCTGTCGAGCACCTCGCCGTAGACGTCGAGCTGCAGCTGCTGGGCTGCCGCGTTGCCGACGCGCACCGGTTGCGACATGCGGTAGCCCTCGAGGTGCTCGAGGATGTGCTCATGGCCGTCGCGTCCGCCGTCGAGGGTGTACAGGTTGTCGAGCCCCGGGTGCCGGTTGATGCCGATGCCGGTGCGCGTCAGCCAGTCGAAGAAGGCGTGCGCCTCGTCGCCGAGTCCCAGCTGGAAGAAGGCGAACAGGGTCATCGACGCGTCGCGCAGCCAGGTGTAGCGGTAGTCCCAGTTGCGCGGGCCGCCGATCATCTCGGGCAGGCTGGTCGTCGGCGCGGCAATGATCGCGCCGGTCGGCGAGTAGGTCATCAGCTTGAGCGCCAGCGCGGAGCGCCAGACCGGCTCCTGGTAGGGACCGTCGTAGCGGACGCCGGTGACCCAGCGCCACCAGAACTCCTGCGTCTCGCGCAGCAGCTCGCGAGCGCGCTCGACATTCCACTCGCTGTGATCGCAACGGCCGGCGACGTCGGTGCACAGCTCGAAGGCGACCGTCTCGCCGGCGCGCAACGAGAGGGTCTGCGCCGCAGTGTCGATGGGGCGCGAGGAGCGGAAGCAGATGTGCAGGTCGCCGGCGTCGGCGTGGTACAGGCCATCGTCGACGACGAAGACGTCGCTGCCGGTGCGCGCGTAGTCGGGCGCGGGCATCATGTCGTTGTGCATCAGCACCTCGCCGTTGAGGCACTCGACAAGGCGTACCAGGCGCGGCTCGGCGTGCGGCGCCCCCTCACGCGACATCGCCTTCTCGTGCACCGGCATGAAGTCGGTGACGGTGACGCGGCCGGTGCGCGTGGTGAAGGTGTTCTGCAGCACGTTGCTGCGATCGCGATAGCGCGGCACGACGTCGTGCGGCCCGCGGGGAGCGATGTGCCAGTAGCCACCAATGCCGGCGTCGAGGATGCGGGCGAAGATCGACGGCTTGTCGAAGCGCGGCAGGCAGAGCCAGTCGATGCTGCCGTCGTGGCCGACCAGCGCCGCGCTGCGGCAGTCGCCGATGAGGCCGTAGGCGGAGATGGGCAGGTACCCGTCGATGCGCTCGGTCGGCCTCACGCTCCAGCTATTCCGGTGATTCGCCGCTCACGACCACATCTTCGAAGAAGCACGTCACGCTTCCAGTGTGGCAGGCGGGACCGTCGGGATCGACGAGCAACAGCACGGTGTCGCGGTCACAGTCGAGCCGGACGGCACGCACGTGCAGGGTGTTGCCGCTGGTGGCACCCTTCTCCCAGAGCTCCTGGCGGCTGCGGCTCCAGAAGGTCGCGTGGCGGGTGCGCAGCGTCGCCTCCCAGGCCTCGCGATTCATGTAGGCAAGGGTGAGAACCGCGTTGGTGGTGGCGTCCTGGGCGATGGCCGGAACCAGCCCGTCGGCGCCGAACCTGGGCTCGGGGGCGGGTCCCCCGAGATCGCTCACGGCCTGCTCCCCACGCTGCCGCGACGGAAGATGCGCCGCCACCACGGTGGCTTGGCACCCTGGTGCACCTCGCCGTAGAGCTGCTTCCAGGCGGCGTCGAAGGCCTGGGTGGCGGCGCCGCGCGTGCCCGCCGTCCACTCGGCGAGGCCGAGGTTGTACTGCACGGTGGGATCGGCGGCGTCCAGCTCCGCGGCGCGGCGCGCTTCCTTCAATCCCTCGTCGCGCTCGCCGCGCTGCACGAGCAGAGTCGCCAGCGTTGTGTGCGCGCGTGCCAGGTCGGGCTTCAGCTCCAGGGCGCGGCGGGCGTCGCGCTCAGCGCCCTCGTTGTCGCCTTGAATGGCCAGAACTGATGCGTGCAGCAGCAGCGCGTCGGGGTCGTCGGCCTTCTCGGCGAGCATCTGCTCGACGCGAGCGCGGGCGTCAGGCGTGTTGAGGTCGAAGCCGTAGCGCTCGCGCATGCGCGCCTGGCCGCGCTGCCAGAGGGGCAACCGCATCGCGGCCGCGGTGCGCGGGATGCGCATCGGCTGGCGCGACGTGGTCACAGCCGCACCGGCACGCCGTGCTCGTGCAGGTAGCGCTTGGTCTGGGGCACGGGATGGCCCTCGAAGTGGAAGATCGACGCGGCCAGCGCGGCGCCGGCGTGTCCGTCGGTGAGCGCCTCGCGGAGGTGCTCGGGCTCGCCCGCGCCGCCGCTGGCGATCACCGGCACGGGCACGGCGTCGGCGACCGCGCGGGTGAGCGCGATGTCGTAGCCGGCGCCAGTGCCGTCGCGGTCCATGCTGGTCAGCAATATCTCGCCGGCGCCGCAGTCGGTTGCCTGCCGCGCCCAGGCCACGGCGTCACGACCGGCGGGATGGCGGCCGCCGTGCGTGTACACGCCCCACCCGTCGCCCTCGCGCCGCGCGTCGATGGCGACCACGATGCACTGCTCGCCGAAGCGCTCGGCACCGCGCGTGATCAGGGTGGGGTCCTGCAGCGCCGAGGTGTTCAGCGACACCTTGTCGGCGCCGGCGCGCAGCAGCGCCTCCATGTCGTCGAGGCTGCGAATGCCGCCGCCCACGGTGAGCGGGATGAACACCGAGTCGGCGGTGCGGCGCACCGCGTCGAGCAGGATGGGGCGGGTCTGGTGCGACGCGGTGATGTCGAGGAAGACAAGCTCGTCGGCGAGATCCTGGTTGTAGCGCGCGGCCAGCTCGGCGGGGTCGCCGGCGTCGCGCAGGTCGACGAACTGCGTGCCCTTGACGACGCGGCCGTTGTCGACGTCGAGGCAGGGGATGACTCGACGAGCCAGGGTCATGTCTCTCTGGGCGCTGACGCGCCCGGTGGGGGGAGCACCCCCACGCCATCATCCGCCGCTGGAGTGCGGCCGGTTCCCCCCGCGGGCATTGCGGAATGGCGGGCGAGCGCGTCGCTGAGGTCGAGCCTTCCCTCGTACAGCGCGCGTCCGACGATGACGCCGGCAGCGCCGGCCTCGGCGCAGGCGTCGAGGTCGTCCATGGTGGCGATGCCGCCGCTGGCGATGACCGGGCCGCGGTAGCGCTCGGCGCAGTCGCGCAGGCCGTCGACGTCGGGGCCGAGCAGGGCGCCGTCGCGTCCCACGTCGGTGCGGATGACGCCCGCGGCGGGCCAGCTGCGCCAGCGCTCCAGATGTATGGCGGCGTCGCCGGCGCTCTCGGTCCAGCCCTGCGCCTGGGCGACGTCGCCGCGGACGTCGAGGCCGAGCAGCACGTGGTCGGGATTGGCGCGGCAGATCTCCTCCGCGGCCCAGGGTTCCCGCACCGCGAGTGAGCCGAGCACGATGTAGTCGGCGCCGGCCTCCAGCCAGGACGCGGCAGCCGCAGCGCTGCGCACGCCGCCGCCGACCTGCACGCTGATCTGCATCGCGCGCAGGGCACGCACGGCGGCGCGGACGGCGTCGCGGGAGAGCACGTCGGGCTGGCCGCGCGCGGCGTCGAGGTCGACGATGTGCACGCGGGTGGCACCGCGGCGGACGAAGCCCATCGCCTGCTGGGTGGGATCGTCGGAGTAGACGGTCTCCTGCGCGTAGTCTCCGCGGAGCAGGCGCACGCACCGGCCACCGCGGACGTCGACCGCGGGGATGACGATCATCGTGTTGCGGGGGCCCCCGCGTCCGGTTGCAGATCGCCGCTGCCGGACGCCATGGGGCTCCCGATTCTCTGCACGAGAGAGTTACGGGCTACTTCCACGAAGTTGGCGTAGATGCGCAGGCCGGTGGTGCCGCTCTTCTCGGGATGGAACTGCGTGCTCCAGACGTTGCCGAGGGCGCAGGCGGCAACCATCTCGCCGCCGTAGTCGGTGACCGCCGCGATGGCGTCGCTGCCGGTGACCGCGGCGTAGGAGTGGACGAAGTACACGTACGCACCCTCGGCGACACCCGAGAAGAGCGGCGTCGGCCGAGTGAGGTGCAGCTGGTTCCAGCCCATGTGCGGGACCTTGCCGCGCTCGGGACCGAGCCGCACCACGCGACCGGGGAGCAGGCCGAGCCCGCGGCGGCCGCCGTTCTCGTCGCTCTCCTCGAAGAGGATCTGGTGCCCGAGGCAGACGGCGAGCAGCGGGGTGCCGCTGCGCGCGATGTCGACGACAACGTCGCCGAGCCCGGTCTGCTCCAGCGCGTCCATGGCCGCGCCGAACGCGCCGACACCGGGCAGCACAACGCCTGCGCACGAGCGCATCTCGCCGGCGTCGCCGGTGAGCACGACGTCCGCACCGGCGTGGAGCAGGGCGCGCTCGACGCTGCGGAGGTTGCCCACGCCGTAGTCGCAGATGGCGACGCGCACGCTCACAGCACGCCCTTGGTCGAGGGGACGCCTCCGCCGACGTGGGCCAGCGCCTGCCGGGTGGCCAGGCCCAGCGCCTTGAAGCCCGCCTCGGCGATGTGGTGCAGGTTCTCGCCGCGGATGTAGTCCATGTGCAGGGTGATCCCGGCGGTTTGGGCCAGGGCGCGCACGAACTCGCCGAGCAGCTGCACGTCGAACTCGTTGATGCGACCCTGCAGCGCACCCATCTCGTAGACGACGTAGGGACGGTTGCTGAAGTCGAGCACCACCCGCACCAGCGACTCGTCGAGCGGTGCCAGGGCGTGGCCGAAGCGGCGGATGCCGGCGCGGTCGCCGAGCGCCTTGCTGATGGCGGCGCCCAGCACCAGGCCGATGTCCTCGACGAGGTGATGGGCGTCGACATCGATGTCGCCGCTGCCGTGCAGGGTGACGTCCATGCCGCTGTACTTGGTGAACGCCTCCAGCATGTGGCGCAGGAAGGGCAGCGGCACGTCGATGTCGGCACGTCCCGAGCCGTCGACGACCACCTGCGCGGTGATCTGCGTCTCCTTGGTCCTGCGCTCGGTCTGCGCGGTGCGGGCTGCTGCGGTCATGCCGTGGTCCTCGCGGGTGCCGGCGTCTGCAGCTCGAGGCGCAGCCGGATCGATTCGGTGTGGCCGTGCAGGCCCTCGGCTTCTGCCAGAGTGCACGCCGCGGGACCGAGCTGCTCGACGTCCTGCGGCGTCAGCCGGGTGACGCTCGACCAGCGCACGAAGTCCATCACCGACAAGGGGCCGCTGAAGCGCGCGGCGCCGCCGGTGGGCAGGGTGTGGTTGGGTCCTGCGATGTAGTCGCCCATCGGCACCGGCGAGCTGGCGCCGACGAACACCGCGCCGGCGGTGCGCACGCGATCGGCGAGCGATTCCGCCGCATCGCCCTGCAACTCGAGGTGCTCGGGAGCGAAGTCGTCGGTGAGCTGCAGCGCCTCATCCATGTCACTGCACAGCACCAGGACACCGTGGCGACCGGCGGCCGCCTCGATGATCCCGGCACGCTGGGCCGATTCGGCCGCGCGCGTGAACTCGGCGCTGACCGCGCCGGCAAGCACCGCGTCGTCGGTGATGCACACCGCCCACGCCAGCGGATCGTGCTCCAGCTGCGAGACCAGGTCGGCCGCGACGAAGCGCGGATCGGCGCCGTCGCTGGCGACGACGAGCACCTCGCTCGGCCCGGCCATCCCGTCGATGCCAACGGCGCCGACGACGGCGCGCTTGGCCAGGGTGACGTACAGGTTGCCCGGGCCGACGATCTTGTCGACGGCCGCGATGGTCTGCGTGCCATAGGCGAGTGCGGCAACGGCCTGGGCGCCACCCATGGCCAGCACCTCCTGCACGCCGATGAGATGCGCCGCGGCGAGCACGAAGGCGTGTGCTCTGCCATCGGGTCCGGGCGGCGTGGCGACGGCGATCTCGTCGACTCCGGCGACCTGCGCGGGGATGGCATTCATCAGCACCGTGCTGGGATACGCGGCGCGCCCACCCGGCACGTAGCACCCGGCGCGGCGCAGCGGCATCGGGCGCAGCCCCAGCGCGTCGGTGCCGCGCACGCGGTCGTCGCGCTGCAGGGAGTGGAACTCGCGGATGCGGCGCTCGGCGAGGCGCAGCGCCTCCTGCAGCGCAGACGGCGTCTGCTCCCACGCACGCCGCATGTCGTCAGCGCCGGCACGCACCTCGACGACGTCGACAGCGTCGATGCGCAGCGTCCACTCGCGCAGTGCCTCGTCGCCGCGGGTGCGCACGTCGCGGACGATGTCGCGCACCGCGTCGTCCGCAGAGATGTCGCGCCCGAACAGTTGGCGCAGGCGGGCGCGTCCCTGCTCGTCCGCGTCCGGTTCGACGAAGCGGCGCTGCCCGGCGATCTCCGCGCGCCACTGCGCCGCGTCGAGGCGGCGCAGGGCGGTGCTCACGCCGCTCCGCGCGCCGCGGTGGCGCGGGCCTCGACGGCGCGGCGGAGCGCACTGGCCAGGTCGTTGACCTCGCCGGCGCGGGTCTTCAGCGAGGCCTGGTTGACGATCAGTCGCGCCGTCGAGCGGCCGGCCTCGGCGACCTCGGCAAGCCGGTTGGCGCGCAGCGTGCGACCGGTGGCGGTGATGTCGAGCACCGCGTCGGCCAGGCCGGTGAGCGGCGCCAGTTCCACCGAGCCGTGCAGCTTGATCAGCTCGGCGGCGACGCCGATGCGGTCGAAGAAGCGCCGCGCCGCCTTCGGGTACTTGGTGGCCACGCGCAGCGACGGCGGCCACTGCCCCTTGGCCAGCGGGGAGCTATCGGGTGCGGCCAGCACCAGGCGGCAGTCGCCGAAGTGCAGGTCGACCAGCTCGTAGCAGTCGCGCGCCGACTCCCAGAGCATGTCCTTGCCGACCACGCCGACGTCGCACGCGCCCATCTCGACGTACACCGGCACGTCGGTGGGGCGGATCTTGACGAACTCCATCACCGGGCTCTGCGGCGACCCCTGGCCGGGGCTCGGGCTGCTCACCAGCAGCAGCTCGTCGAACATCGACGGCTGCAGCGTGGCCACGCCCGCTTCCCGCAGCAGGTCGCAGGCGCCGGGCAGCAGCGTGCCAGTGGGCAGGGCGACACGCAGCATGCTCATGCGCCGCGCTGCTCCAGCACGCGCGGTCGCGCCGCGTCGCGGCTGAACGCCTCGACGGCGTCGACGGCGGTGCCGCTGCGCCAGGTGGCGCCGTGGTGCCAGCTGACCCGCCCGTTGCTGTCGACGTAGGCATGAACTCCGCTGCTCGGGGCGTCGCTGGGGTCGAGGTCGCTGCAGGCGCGCAGGCCACGATCGCGCAGCTGCTGGGCCAGCCCGACCGCCCCCTCGTGCTGCCCGGACGCGAAGGCGACGCGCAGCGCTCCCGGCGCGGCGAACGCCGTCTCGCGGCGCATCAGCGCGTCGCAGCAGCGGTCCACCGAGATGACGAAGCCGGTCGCCGGCAGGGGCAGGCCGAGGCGGGCGAGCAGCGAGTCGTAGCGGCCGCCGGAGCCGAGGGGGAAGCCGAGGTCGCGGGTGAAGAGCTCGAAGGTGGGGCCGGTGTAGTAGTCCCAGTCGCGCACGGCGCCGAGGTCGAGGTGGAGGATGCCTCCGTTCATGCCATGTTCGGCCAGAAGATCCCAGAGCTCGCGCAGCTCGTCGAGCGCGCGCAGCGGGCGGGCGGCGCGCAGCCCCTGGGCGGCGACGTCGAGGATGTCGCGGCCGCCGCGCAGGGCGGGGAAGCGCAGCAGCAGTGAGCGCTCGGCCTCGCCCACCTCGGTGCCGTCCAGCGCCTCCTCGACGGCGACGAGGTCGCGGTCCTGCAGGGCCTGGAGGACGCGCTCGCGGGTGGGGTCGTCGAGGCCGGCGCCCTCCAGGAGCCCGGGGAGGAAGTCGGCGTGGCCGACGTCGATCTGCACGCCGGTGAGGCCGGCGCTCTCCAGCGCCTGCGCCGCCAGGGCGACGCACTCCGCGTCGGCGGCCAGCCCCGCGTTGCCGATCAGCTCGCAGCCGGCCTGCAGGGTCTCGCGGCGGCGGCCGCCGAGCAGCGCCTGGTTGCGCAGCACCGGGCCGGAGTAGCACAGCCGCAGCGGGAAGGGGCCCTCGCGCATCTGGGTGGCGACCACGCGGGCGACGCTGACGGTGCGCTCGCCGACCAGGGCGAGCAGGCTGCCGTCGGCGTCCATGAAGCGGAAGAGGGAGGTCTGGCGGTCGGCGCTGACGCCGGCGGTCACGGTGTCGACGGGCTCGACCAGCGGGGTGGCGAGTAGGCCGTACCCCCAGGCGTCGAAGCTGTCGAGGAAGGCGTCGCTGACTGCGCGGCGGCGGGCTGCCGGGCCAGGCAGCCAGTCGCTGAAGCCGCCGGCCCGCCCGGGCGGCGCGCCGGCACCGTCGACGGGAGAGGCGTCGTCCACGTGCGAAGTCTACCGGGCGCCCGGAGCGCCAGGCCGTGCTGTCCGCCGGCCCCGGCGGTTGCAGGCGCCCATTGGGCACGGGGAGGCTTTTCCTGGCGCGTCGGGAATCGTTTCGCGGGGATGAACCGGAGTGTCTTCGCGGCCGGGCGCGGCTAGTACTGGTCCTCGGGCCGGGAGTCCTCGTCGGGCTCCTCGTCGAAGTCGCTCCCGGAGCCGTCCTCCGCGTCGGATTCGACGGTCTGCATGCCCTCGAACTCCTCCTCGCCCTCGTCGGGGGTGGTGCCGCCCGGGATGCCCTCGTCCTCCTCGGCCTCGATGCTGTCCCAGTCCGAGCCGCGGGAGGCCAGCAGGGACTCCTTGGCGTAGGGACGGAACTCCTCGCGCTTGCCGCGGGCGATGGGGAAGGAGGACTTGCGGGCGTTCTCGGGGGACTGGAAGGCCTCGCGGATCATGATCTGGATGCGGTTGTCGTCCTCGGCGCGGGCGACGGCGGCGCTGTAGCGATTGCCGCTCTCCATGAGCGGGAGCAGCCGGCGGGAGATCTTCGCCTCGACGTCGCCGAGCACGACACCGCGCACGGTGGTGGCCCGCAGCAGGCCGCCGACCGGGTCGAGGTCGACCGGGTCGCCCGGCGCCACCTGTACCAGCACGCCCCCGGAGGGACGCGACAGCACGGTGAGGGCGCTCTTGCCCGGCTCCTCGGCAAAGAGGTCGACGTCGACCGAGCCGGTGACGCCCTCCACCCGGGCGGGCTGGGTGAGCATGGCGCTGAGCTTGCGCTGGTTCTTCTGGGCGATGACGTTCAGGGGATTGAGCTTGAGCGTCTCCCCGTACGCCTCCAGCGCCTCCTCCAGCCGGCCGAGCTCGAACAGCGCCTTGCCGAGGCGGTTGTAAGCGTCCTCGTCGGGACCGTAGCGGTCGAGGACAGCGCGGTTGACCGTCACGGCCTCCGTCCAGTTGCTCTCCAGGGCGAGCTGGATCGCCTCCTCGGCGTAGAGGGCGCGAGGCTTGATTCGTTCCGCTTCAGCCACGCTCGAACTCCAGTGGGTGCACGCTCGGGAAATCCGTGCAACAGGTCGTGTCGCAGGTCATGCCATCGGCGCCCCCGTGCGCCGATCGTCCGCCAGGTCCCGCGGCACGCGACAGCAGCGGGTGCCGTGGGGCCCGGGGAAGGTTACTCAAAACAGGGTCGCGCCGCTGCGGAGTCGGTATGATACCGGCTCGGTGGAGCGCATCTGTTCGTCCCGCACATGACCCGTGTCCTGGCCATCGCCAACCAGAAGGGCGGCGTCGGCAAGACGACCACGGCCGTCAACCTGGCGGGCGCCCTCGCCGAGGCGGGACAGAAGGTCCTGGCGATCGACCTCGACCCCCAGGGCCACCTCACCATCAACATGGGCGTCCGCCGCCCTGACGAGCTCGAGCTCACCGTCTACAACCTGCTCACCGACCACCAGGTGGCGGCCAGCGACGTCCGGCTCCACACCGACGAGATCGGCGTCGACTTCCTGCCCTCCAACATCGAGCTGAGCGGCGCCGAGCTGGCCCTGGTCACCGAGTTCGGCCGCGAGTCGGTGCTCAAGGAGAAGCTGGAGCCGATCCTGCCCGACTACGACTTCCTGGTCATCGACTGCCCGCCGTCGCTGGGACTGCTGTGCATCAACGCGCTGGTGGCCTCCACGGAGGTGATCATCCCGCTGCAGTGCGAGTACTTCGGCATGAAGGGCATGCAGCAGCTGCAGCGCACCATCGACCGCGTGCGCGCCAAGCTCAACCCCGGCCTGACCATCGCCGGCATCCTGCCGACGATCTACAAGCCGCGCACCCTGCACTCGCAGGAGGTGCTCGAATTGGTTCGCGAGAACTATGGCGACCAGGTCTTCGACGTTCGCGTCGATGCCAGCATCCGCTTCGCCGAGTGCCCGCTGGCGGGACAGTCCATCCTCCAGTACGCCGACAACTCCCCAGGAGCCCGGTCGTACCGCGCCCTCGCCGCGCAGGTGCTGGAGCGCAACAAGACGGCGGGAGCAGCGTGATGGCCGGCTTCCGCCGCGCCCAGCTCCGCGGCTCCGAGGAGCTCTTCACGCCGACGCGCACCGACAACGGCGACCCGCCGGCCACCCGCCCGGAGCCGCTCACACCCGACGCCGCCGGCGCCAGCTCCGCGGTCACCGCCGCCACCAGCAGCAGCGCGCGCCTGCCCGACGGACGCCTGGTTCGCCTCACCGA
Source organism: Candidatus Dormiibacterota bacterium (assembly GCA_035995545.1). GTDB lineage: Bacteria > Chloroflexota > Dormibacteria > Aeolococcales > Aeolococcaceae > DASRDZ01. The sequence goes on along the minus strand of DASYKI010000016.1, from coordinate 204,554 downwards.
CGAGGAGGTGCAGACCCTCGCCGAGGCGCTGCAGCGGCTCAAGTTCCCTGGTCACAAGCCGGCCAACAAGCCGGCCGTCGACGAGTACGAACGTCTCGAGGAGCTGCGGCAGAAGCTGCTCTCGGTCCTCTAGCAGCCCTCCGCACTGACCGACCGGATGGTCAGCGAAGCCTAGGAGGCGGCGGCGTTCTCACCGCCGTGGCGCCGCGCCGCCATCTCTCGCAGCGTCGCGGTGAGCACCTGGGCGTCGAAGGGCTTGGTCATGAAGACGATGTCGCCGAGCTCCAGCAGCAGCTCGATCTCGGCGTCCTTCTGGCGCGCGGTGAGCACCACGATGGGCAGGTCCCTGGTCGACTCGCGACTCCGCGCGCCACGACAGAAGCCGAAGCCGTCGAGGCGCGGCATCATCAGGTCACAGACGACCACGTCAGGTTGCGTCGCCTCGAGCGCGTCGAGTCCGGCCTGGCCGTCCTTGGCCAGGGCGACGTCGAATCCCTCGAGGGCGAGGCGCAGTTCGAGGACCTTGCGGAGGGCGGCGTCGTCCTCCACGACGAGCACACGGGGGCGGGGGGCCACGGCTCGATGCTACTCCCGCTCGTCTCGAAGCAACCGACCGTTAGGCCTTCGTTGCAGTGGAATAGAGCGCTTCGATGTCGGCTGCGTAGCGTTCGCCGACCACCTTTCGCTTCACCTTCAACGTCGGGGTCAACTCGACACCGACCTGGAAGTCCTCGGCGAGCAGCGTCCACTTCTTGACCTGTTCGACGTGTGCGAGTTGTCCGTTGACCTCGTCGACGTGACGCTGCACCTCGCTGCGCATCTCGGGCGACTCCGCAGCGATGCCGCGCTGTGCCGCGAACGCACGTACGGCGTCGGGGTCGAGGGTGATCAGCGCGGTCACGTAGGGACGGCGGTCGCCGATCACCACCGCGTTGGCCACCAGCGGATGCCGCTTCAGCGCCGTCTCGATGTTGCTCGGCGCGATGTTCTTGCCACCCGCGGTGATGATGAGGTCCTTCTTGCGGTCGGTGATGCGCAGGTAGCCCGCGGCGTCCACCTCGCCAACGTCGCCGGTGGCGAGGAAGCCGTCCTCGGTCATGGTGGCGCTCGTCGCCTCGGGATCCTTGTAGTAGCCGGCGAAGACCATGTCGCTGCGGACCAGGATCTCGCCGTCCTCGGCGATGCGCAGCTCGGAGTCCGGCACCGGCGGACCGACGGTGCCGAAGCGCGCCTGTCCGGGCCGGTTCATCGTGGCCAGGCCGGTGTTCTCGGTCTGCCCGTAGACCTCGTCGATCTCGAGCCCGACGGCGTCGAAGAACCGCAGCACGTCGGGGGCGATCGGCGCGGCGCCGCTGGCCAGGATGCGGGCCTGGTCGAGCCCGACGGCGATGCGCACCTTGCCCAGCACCAGCTTGTCGGCGAGGCGGTGCTTGCGCTGCAGCGATGCGCTCGGCGTCTCGCCCCGCTGCCGCACCGCGGAGCGCTTCTCGCCGACGGCGAGCGCCCAGCGCGCCAGCCGCCCACGCACGCCGGGAGTGTGGACCAGCTGCGCGCGCACCCCGGCGGCCATCTTCTCCCAGATGCGCGGTACGGCGAAGAACTGGGTGGGCCGCACGTCGCGCAGGTGCTCACCCAGCCTGTCGATGCTCACCGCGAAGTACGTGACGTTGCCGTACACGTACGAGCGGAACTCGCTGACGTTGCGCTCGGCGACGTGCGCCAGCGGCAGGTAGCTGAGCACCCGGTCATCCGCGGTGACGTCGATGAACTGCGCGGTGGAGGCGACGGCGGCGGCGATGTTGGCGTGGGTGAGCATCACCGCCTTGGGCGGTCCGGTGGTGCCGCTGGTGTAGATGAGCGTGGCCACGTCGTCGAGCGACACCGTGGCGGCGCGCCGGGCCAGCTCGCTGCCGGTGCGGTCGAGCGCCTGCTCGCCGCGGCGCAGCGCCTCGGTCCAGGGAATCGCGAAGCCGTCCTCGCTGGGCTGCTCGAGTCCCTCGATCACCACGACGCGCCGCAGTGCGGGCAGCTGCGCGCGCACCGTCAGCAGGCGCTCCAGCAGCGCCACGTTCTCCACGAAGGCGACCTGCGACTCGGAGTGGTCGAGCACGTAGGCGACCTGGTCGGGACTGAGTGTGAGGTACACCGGCACCGGCCGGGTGCGCAGGCTGAGGATCGACATGTCGGCGATGTGCCACTCGGGACGGTTGCCTGACCAGATGGCGACGTGCGCCTGCTCGGGCACGCCGTCCGCGGCGAGGAAGGCCGCGATGCGCCGTGCGGCGGCGCCGAACTGCTCCCAGGTGATGGTCACCCAGCGCCCCGCGGCCATGAAGCGCAGCGAGGGCGCTGCCGGGCGGGCGGTCAGCTGGCGCTGGAAGTGCTCGACCAGGGTGGCTCCCGGACGTGCCTGCGACGCCGGCGGGTGTGCAGGGGACGCGGTGCTGGTCACAGTCGAGCTGGCCTCGTGGCGTGGGGCAGAAGGCGCAAAGGATAGCCGGTGGCCGGAAATCATGCCGCCCGCAGACGCCCGGGCCCCCCGGCACCGCCACAGCGGGAGTGCCTCGGACCCCCCGCCATACTCTGCTAGCGTGAGACGGTGGTCATCGGTGCCCTCACGCTCACCCTGCAGGTCCCGGAGAGCCAGTCGCTCAAGGACAAGCGCCAGGTGATCAGCTCGCTGCTGGCCCGCGTCCGGCGCCAGTTCAACGTCGCCGCCGCCGAGGTGGGCGACCAGGACACCTGGCAGGTCGCCACCCTCGGTGTGGTGTGCGTCAGCAACGATAGGCGCCACGCCGACGAGATGTGCCAGAAGGTGCTGCGCTGGGTCGAGGACGACGGCGAGGCGCTGCTCGGCGGCTCGCACTTCGAGCTCCTCAACCTGTGACCACCACAGCGTCCATCGACGAGCTGGTCGACGCCTTCCAGGCGACGCTGCCCTGGCCGCTCGACGACTTCCAGGTCGAGGCGCTGCGCAAGCTGGAAACGCACAGCGGTGTGCTGGTCAGCGCGCCGACGTCGAGCGGCAAGACGGTGGTTGCCGAGTACGCGATCTGGCGCTGCCTGCAGGCGCCGCCGCACCTGCGCCGGCCGCACACCGAGCCGCACAACGTGGTCTACACCACGCCGCTCAAGGCGCTGAGCAACCAGAAGTACCACGACCTGTGCGACCGCTACGGCGCCCACAACGTCGGCCTGGTCACCGGCGAGCACACCGTCAACGACGGCGCGCCCGTCCTGGTGATGACCACCGAGATCCTGCGCAACGTCCTCTACGACGAGCCCGAGCGACTCGACGTGGTCGGTGACGTGGTGCTCGACGAGGTGCACTACATCGACGACTACCCGCGCGGCACGGTGTGGGAGGAGATCATCATCGAGGCGCCGCAGCACATCCGCTTCATCGGGCTGTCGGCGACGATCTCCAACGTCGAGGAGGTGGCCGCCTGGATGACCAGCCTGCGCGGCTCGATGGCCACCGTCGTCAGGACCGAGCGCCCGGTCAGCCTGGAGCTGTGGCTGTCGCTGGACAACGACTTCTACCCGCTCTTCGACGAGAAGGGCAACGTGCACCGGCGCACCATGGAGATGGCCCAGAACGACATGCTCCACGAGCGTCGCATGCGCTACGTGCGCTCGGCGCCGGACAACGACCTGCTGCATGTCGTCGACCGCCTGCGCGAGCGCGACATGCTGCCCGCCATCTACTTCATCTTCTCCCGGCGCGGCTGCCGTGAGGCGCTGGCCCGCTGCGCGGTGCACAACCTCGACCTCACCACCGCCGAGGAGAAGGCGCGCATCGACAGGGAGTACGAGCACCGCCTCGAGCTGGTTGCCGACGACGACGAGCGCCGCGTCTACCGCGAGGCCCTGGGGCTCGACCTGCTGCGCCGGGGCCTGGCCATGCACCACGCGGGCATGCTGCCCTACGCGAAGGAGACCGTCGAGCGCCTCTTCCTGCAGGGGCTGATCAAGGTGGTGTTCGCCACCGAGACGCTGTCACTCGGACTCAACATGCCGGCGCGCGCCTGCGTGCTGTCGTCGTTCACCAAGTTCGACGGCACCGGGTTCCATGCCCTCACCGCGGGCGAGCTGACCCAGCTGATGGGCCGCGCGGGACGGCGCGGCATCGACGTCGTCGGCCACGGGATCATCCTCAAGGAGCAGGACGTCGACGTGCGCGACATCTACGACGCCGCCATCGGCGGTGAGATGGAGGTCGAGTCGAAGTTCTCGCCGACGTACACCATGACCCTCAACCTGCTGCGCACCCGCAGCGTGGCCCAGGCCGAGATGCTCATGGAACGCTCCTTCGGCCAGTACCAGAACGCGGGACGCTACGCGCACTGGGAGCACAAGGAACGCAACCTCCAGGAACGCCTGGCCGATCTCAAGGCCACGGTGTACCGGCATCCCACCGTGCCCTGCACGGAGCGGACGCTGACCCAGTACCTGTCGGCCGCCGAGGAGGTGACCAACCTGCAGGCGCGCATCCGTCGCTCGCGGCGCGAGCACTGGCGGGATTCGCGCCGCGGTCGCTTCGGCGGTCGCGCGGCCGACCCGGGGCAGCGGCTGGAGCTGATGCGGCGGCAGCTCAAGCAGCAGCAGACAAAGCTCAATCAGAGTCCGTGCCGCAACTGTCCCTATCTCGCCGAGCACCGCGCCCACCGGCTGGCCATCCACCAGGCGGAGGAGACGCTGCGCGGCGGCGAGGCGGAGCTGCGGGCGGCGCGCGACCGCTACCGCGAGGAGTTCCGCGCCTATCGCGGCGTGCTCACCGCCGCCGGGTTCCTGGCCGAGGATCGACCGACCGAGCTGGGAGCCCTTGCCGCCTCGCTGTACGGGGAGAGCGCGCTGCTCGTCGCCGAGGCGCTGGAGCAGGGCTGGTTCGAGGGACTGGAGCCGGCCGAGCTGGCGGCGGCGCTGGTCATGGTGGTCAACGAGGATCGCGGGCGCGACCGGCCGACGCGGGTGCGCTTTCCCAGCGACGCGGTCGAGCAGTGCTTTCGCAGCCTGCGCGGTGCGCTCTACCAGCTGGCCACGCTGGAACGCGAGCACGGGCTGGAGACGCTGCGGCCGCTGTCGTTCGACTACGTCGCGGCGGCGTACTTCTGGACCATGGGCGTGCCGCTGGCCAACATCGAGCCGCCGCCCGGCGCGGATCTTGGCGACGTGGTGAAGGCGATCAAGAACCTCTACTCGATGCTGCGGCAGATCGAGCAGGCGGTGCGGGACCGGCCATTGCACGCCCTGGTGGTGGCCACGCGCGAGCGTGTCGAGCGAGACCTGATCCGGCGCGTGTGAGACCGCGGCGCTGCCGCCGAAGGCGGCCCTAGTCGCGCTTTTCTTCGCGCACCAGCGACTCGGGGATGCTCACAACCCGATACGGCAGATCGGTGATGTCGTAGTAGCGCACCGGCTTCTTGAGCCGCTTGGCAATGCCCACCTGCACCTTGACGCCGAGCGAGAGATTGCCGAACACCCACATCTCGTCGCACTTGGCGATAAGGTTGTTGAACGCCTCGCGCACCGTCTCCTTGGGGACGGTGTGCAGCAGGTAGTAGTCGAAGAGCATCGCCGGCGTCACCGGCACGCGGCCCTCGTCGAGGACGAACTTGGTGATGTGTGCGCGCCAGTAGAAGTTGCGATTGCTGAGGGCGACGTAGACCACCTGGCGCGGACGTCGCAGCACGCGCTCCGCCTGCTCGATCGGGCTCGCCTTGGGGGTGGGCGCGAAGATGCGCTCGAGGATCTCCTCGGCGTTCTTCACCGTCTCCACCGGGACGTTGACCGGCTCCTGCGTCTCCGGCACGTCGTCTCTCAGTGACAGTCTGTTTGCGCTGGCATAAAGTCCGCAGATCATAACACCGGGGATGCGCTCCGCTCGGCCCAGAGGACCAGCCGGGACAGCCTGTCCAGGGCACAATCGAGCAGGGCCACACGTCCGGGGTCGTTGAGCCAGCGACTCTGGCCGGAGGGATGCGGCAGCGGGAGCAGGATCCGGGGCACCACGGATGCGGCCGCGGCGGGCGGGTCGTCGGGCGCATCACTGCCGTCATCGAACAGGGCGCGGCCCACGCAGTCGTCGAGGCGGGCGCCGGGCAGGAAGAGGGAGAGGGCCAGCGAGCCCACCGGGATCAGCAGCGGAGGGTCGACCAGGCGCATCGCCGCCTCGCGCCACGGCGAGCACGCCTCCACCTCGCGCGGCGCCGGCCGCCGGTCGCCGGCGCCGTCGGGACGCCGTCCCGGGAAGCAGGTGGTCGCCGAGACGAAGTAGATGCGGTCGCGAGCGTCGTCCTCGTCGCGGAACCCGGCGCGCTGCAGCCAGCGCATCAGCTGGCGCCCCGCGCGTCCGCTGAAGGGACGTCCCGCCTCGTGCTCGACGGGCCCAGGCGCCTGGCCGACGATCATCACCCGCTGCCCGGCGTGCCCGCTGAACACCGGCCTGGCCTCGCTGATCCAGCCGGCGTCGACGCAGCGCCGGCAGGCGCGATGGTCCTGCTGGAGACGGTCGAGCTGTCGCTGGTGGGGGTTCGGTGATCGCATGCTGGTGAACGGCAGAGCCGCCGCGTATCATCGTCCTCAGCGGAGCCGCCTCCTCCTCCACGTCCCTCCGGCGGACCTCTCCGACTCCAGTCAACCCGCTCCAAGGTCCGCAGCGGCATGTCTGACGACGCACCACGTTCCGCCCAGGGAAACCGCCCGGACCAACGGCGCGGCCGCGGAGCGCCGGTGTGGTGGGACATGCTGCAGCGCAGCGACCTGCCGGACGATCCCGATGCACTGGACATGGTCACTCGCGTGCGCGGCTGGGACGCGTCCGCCCCGCGCCCGCACGAGGACGCGCACCGCAGCCGCCTCGCCGTCGCGGTCTCCATCGTGTCGGCGGTGCTGGTCGCGCTGTCCGTCGCCATCGGCGTGTGGGTGGCCACCTCGACCAGCCAGCACACCTCGGGGCTCACCCTGGCCGTGATCGTCGCGGTGCCCGTGGTGCTGATCGCGGTGTCGGTGCTGACCAGCTTCGCGGGACGACGCCAGCGCTGAACGCCGCCCTCTCAGCGCCGCCGCGCTACGCTGCGCGCTGACCGCCATGGCAGACCCGGACGATCCCTCCGTTCCTCGCGACGACGCCCAGCGCGCGCGCCGCCCGCACCGCCCGCACCTCGATCCACCGCTCGGTGGCCGCATCGTGCGTGTCGAGCGGATGCGGTCCACACCCGGCGCTGCCGCTGGTCCTTCGCGCAAGCGCGACGACGTTGCGCCTGACGCCGCTGCGTTCTCTCCGGACGACGGTGGACTGTCCGACGACGCCGCGACGCTGCTGGAGCTGGCCACCGCCCCGGTGCAACGCATGGCCCGCATCGTCTACTCGTCCAACGCCGCCTTCGTCCTGGAGCTCGACGCAGAGGATCCCTCGGACTCCTCGCGACCGATGCGCGCGGTGTACAAGCCGGCGCGCGGCGAGCGTCCGCTGTGGGACTTCCCGCATCGCACACTGCATTTCCGCGAAGTCGCGACCTACCTGGTGTCAGCGGCACTCGGGCTGTCGTTGATCCCACCGACAACGCTGCGCGACGGACCACTGGGTCCCGGCTCCGCACAGCTCTACATCGACGTCATCGACCGCGAGCTGAACGACGACGAGGAGACCGAGCTCGAACCCATGCTGCGCGACATCGCCGCTCTCGACGCACTGGTCAACAACGCCGACCGCAAGCGAGCCCACCTCCTGGTCACCGCCGGCGGCGCCCTGCGCGGCATCGACCACGGCCTCACCTTCCTCCCCTACCCGCGCCAGCGCACCGTGCTGATCGAGCTCGGCGGCGAACCCCTCCCCGAGTCCACCGCGGTGCGCGTCCAATCCCTCGCACACGACCCCGCGCGCCTGGACACACTCCAGCGCCATCTCCGTGCCCTCCTCGCCCCCTCCGAGGTCGACGCCTTCTGCGGCCGCCTTGCCGAGCTCGCCGCCGACCCGGTCTACCCCTTGCTCGACCCCTGGGACGGCCGCCCCTTCGAGTGGTGGTGAGGCTCGGCGTACACTAGGCCGTCGCGACCATGCGCCCGTAGCTCAGTTGGATAGAGCACCGGCCTCCGGAGCCGGGAGCGGGGGTTCAAGTCCCTCCGGGCGTACCAACCTTCCGCAAGTCGAACCCGGTCGTCCGGGAAGTAGGGGAGGCAGCCGCCGTGCAACTCACCGCGCGCGGCCTTGCGCTCCATACCCGCGACGACGCGGTCGATGATAGCCCCGCGCTCGAAGTCGGCGAAGACGCCGAGCATCTGCACCATCGGGCGGCCGGCCGGCGTCGACGTGTCGAACGGCTCGGAGGCCGAACGGAACGCGACGTTGACCGCGGGGGGTCGCGTCTCCCCGCATTCGCGGCGTAGCGGCTCCGCTGCTGGACGAGTTGCGGCCGGGCCCGGGCCGGGCGCTCAGCGGTGCGGGGTTGCCGGTGGCGGTGCGCAGAGAGAAAAGCGGAGTCAGTTGGCGCGATCTGTGCGGCTAGGTACAGGGCGGTGAGCTGCGGACGCGTAGAGGATCACGAGCGGAACTGGGCCACCGCAATGGTGAAGAGAGGCACCAGGCCCACGAGGACGGCATTTCGGGCACATCCACCTGCGACCGCGATGAGGTTTGAAAGTCGGATCAGTCGATTTCGGTTAGCGATGGCTGCAGCCGCCCGGTAGGCCGCGAGGGATGCACCAAGCTCCTCGGCGTCTTTGGCCTTTGTAGCGTGGCGCTCCACTACGTCCTCTGCGAGTAAGACCATCGCGCGCGGTCGGAGGGCGAGTAGAGCCGCCAGCAGCGAGATAACGGAGTAAAGGCCGCTCAGAAGCAGGAGGGCTCGCTGCCACGCGGCGGCGAGGTCCCAGACGACAACGCCCAAGCCGACGATCACGGCAATGAGGACGGCAAGGCCGCCGACCACGCCGCCGGCTTTGGCCTCCAGGGTCGCTCCACGGCCGAGAACCGTTTCCTCGATGTGCTCGAGGTACGGTTGTGCAGCAGCGGCCTTGGCAAGCCAAGTTCTGCTTCTATTGAAGTCGCGCGTGAACTGTTGCGTGCTTGGATCAGGAAGCCGGGGTCGCGCACGGATCGCTGGGACGGCTGGCATGATGGCTTCTAGGGCTATCAGCGACCAACCGCGTACTCGCCTAGGCCAAGACATCGGCCAATGCCTCTGCGATCTTCAACCCGCGAGCCTGTAGCCATCCCCATTCCCCGTTTGGATTGACCTCCAAGAAGTAGATGGCATCATCCCGACGTAGCAGGTCGATAGCACCAAACGTAAGACCCAGCGAGCTGACCAAGCGCCGGCAGGCGTCAGCCGCCGCTTCGGGAATGTCACACGGCTCGAATAAGACGGGATGCGACTCCAGCCGCCAATCCTGCTCTGAGACGTTGGCCGCCCGAGCCGCGAATACAGCGCTTCCGACGACAGTAACCCGGATGTCTTCCCGAGGCTGGATTCGCTCTTGATAGATCATCGGTGCCGCCGATAGAGCCGTGTCGTCCACGAGATGGTCGGCTGTGACATGAGTGGTAAACATGAACGCTTCGGTGGAACCCACCACTACCAACGGACTATCAAGAGCCTTGACGATCACATCCCGAACGTCCGAACAGAAGGTGCGGATTGTGTCTGGATCATTGGAGACGAGGGTCTGCGGAATGCGGAAGCCGGAAGCAACCGCCGCCTGAAGCTGCCGGATCTTGGACTCCGCGGCACTGTTCCGCAGGGGATGGTTAACCCAGATGGAAGGCCGCGCTAGCGCCATCGCATCCAGCAGTGCTCGCCACTGTGCATTCAACACTGCGTCCGGCGAATCAGGGGATGGTCGGTCGCCGTACGGACGGCCGGGACGGCGGTACCAAACGCTGGAGATGTCCGAAAGCCGCACGGTGCTTCCGTCCTTCGGCCTGACAACGAATTCCGCCGCCTCGGAGTGCCAACTGGTCGCCATCTGCGGCAGGTCTTCGGTGTTAAGAGGCAAGAAGTCGTGTTCCCGCCTTCGCAGTTCGCGAATAAGCCAGTCGGCGCTGACGTCCTGCTTATTCGTGACGACCAGTACCGTCACCAGCGGTCTTTCTGGTCTTCTCCCTTCTCTACATCACATTTCTTAGACGTGGGCTGTTCGCCTGGGGCCTCGATGGCGAGTCGACCGTCGAGGAGTCGAGTCATGGCGACCTCCTCGTCGTAGTAGCTCGGGGTCGTTGGCGGCCTGCCGCGGAAGGGCCTGGCCAGCTCAATCAGCAAGGGTTCCATGGTGATCTGCTCCTTTTTTCGTCCCATCGATTCAGCGAGTCTACGAGCTGGCGCACCGGGCGGTGCGTGTAATCTGCGTTCCTGTGCTGGCGAAGGAAATACGGTCCCTTGTACGCGATTCCGGGCTTCGGCGGGTACCGATTCCGGGCTTCGGCGGGTACCTATCTTCTGGATGATGACGGTCCACAAGGTCGCAGGATCGACGGGCCGGGCTACGCAGACTACCTAACCTCGAAGGCTGGGGAAGCGCGGCGCGGTGACTACTACGTCGTGAGAGGTGGGCATGCTCCCGAGAACCCCGGGGACCTGGCATGGTCGTGGAGCCGAGGAGATTGGGCTCTCGGGAACCGTGCGCCGGGGCTACCTCCTCCGTATATGGGAAGGCCGCGACCCCGCCCGGGCAGCTCCTGGTCACGCGTGGCACGACGGGAAACCACGACGCCGGCGTGGACGGCACGTTCAGCGCCCCCAAAGCGGTCTGCGTCCTCTGGGCGCCCTCCGACCGGGACACGAGGACAGCCGTGGAGGCGGCCAACGAGCAAGCGGTGCTCGCCGCCCTGGAGCACATCGAGGATCTTGTCCCCTCGCCCGGCGCCGGATCAGCGAGGAGGAGGTGATCCACGAGCACGTCGCCGGGATCATCGCGTCGCGCTTCCGCCACCACACCTCTCGCCTGACCGCCGACCAGGGCGCCTGCGGCTAGTCCCCGACCCGCAGCTTCACGACCATGTGGTCATCGCCAACATGGCCAAGCGGGCTGGAGGGGGCGGCCGCTGGGTGGCCATCGACAGCCGGGAACTGTTCCGGGTCGCGGCCCAAGGCGGCGGCATCTACCATGCCGAACTCGCGTCACGCCTCCCGCCAGCTCGATTACCGCACCGTCCGGGCGGCCCGGTACCGAGGTCCAGGGAAGCTCGCCGAAGTTGCGGCAGCTCGTCTCGTCCCGCTCGGACGAAGTGGCCGCCGAAGTCCGCCGTTTCGTCCAGGAGCACGGCCGGGCGCCGACTGTCGCCGAGCCCAAGGGGCTGACCATGCTTCCCCGCGAGCCGAAGTCCTCGACCACGCCCGCGACGACGAGATCGAACGGCAGACAGCACGCGACTGGGACCGTGGCCGCGAAACCTGATGAGGCGGTACACTTGTTCGCTTAAGTGGCGTGTTCGGTACTTGGACACCGCCCGGACTAGACAAGGCGGAGAGGATGGAGAGGCACAGCGGGCGCGTCGGCGAGGTGGTGGTGGCTTAGCCGTGTATACCGTGAGCGAGGACTACGACGATGAGTCGCTGGGCGCCGCCGATGCGTGGGCCCGGGCGCATACGGATCTCATCAATGCGGCGTTCGACGCATTCCTGAAGGACCGCCAGTGGCTCACGCCGAAGGCACTCCAACGAAGGCTCCACCAGCGTGGAATCCGGATGGATGTGCTGGAGGCGGCCGAGCAGATGCCGCGGCAGCTCGGCACGCCTTGGCGCGGTCCGGATGGCGACTTGGCCTTTCGGACCAGGGCTCTGCGGCACTGCCCTGAGGCCGTGCCTTACCTAGACGCTGCAGTTCAAATCCTGCGGCTCGCGTACCGCCGCTACGTGTCAACCGAGGAGCAGGACAATCCGCCTCGCATCTACTACGCCGACTTGGCAACAGAGGAGATGCGCGTCGCGGCCATGCTTCTTGGTGGCGAGCACTACTCCGTAATTCACGCTTCGCGCAGTACCCCCGAGAGTGACTGGCAGGCCCAAGTCAACGAGAGTGTCGCGCATGAGCTAGAGGGCGTTCGCAGCGTTGACGATTACCTAGGCTGCGAGGCCGAGCACTTCCGGAAGCATGCTCTCTCGCGCACAACCCTGTTCGCCAGCACGGCCGCGAGAGCAGTTGGACTGGTCGATCAACTACTCCCCGCCGTGCCTCGCCCCGAAAGTTCCGCGCCTGCCCTTGAAGCAGACCCGCAGCTTCCCCAGGAGGAGCACACGGCGCCGTCACCCCAAGCGGAAGAGGAGTTGCTGGCGAGGCAGCTCCTCCAGCGCTTGGAGAGCGCTGAGCCGCTTTCGCAGATTCTGCCGGCCGCCCGACGTTTGACAACTCTCGTGGATGACCACGTCCGGCGGCAGTGGCTGGACTGGGAAATCAACGGTTACAGCCGTGGCCCGCGCGCATGCATCCGGCAAGGAGCGTACCGAATCTGGGAGCCACTACACGTCATGCAAGATCCGGTGAAGACGGCGGCGGCCATGGCGGCCGCGCCGGAGCCTGGGCCGCTACCGACCGACGTGCCGAGTATCTTGACCACGGCCCCAATGGCCGTACTGGAAGCAACGTCGAAGACCGAGCCGCTCAAGCCGGGACAGACTGAAGCCCAGTACCAGATGCATCTGACAGCGCTGATCAACGACCAGCAGCGGGCCGTCTTGATCGTGCGGGTGCGGCAGGCAGTGCACGATTTCGCATCTGAGGTCCTGCAGCAGCTTGTCGGGCAAAGGGCTCGCATCGCTCTGTTCGGCCCGGACGCCGTAACGGTGTTTTCGGCAGGCGGAAACTCCCTGGATCGTCTAGAGCTAGCCGCTGAGAACCTGGGCAGGCCGGGAAGAGAGGCGAGTGCGTGTTTGGATGCCCGTAGCGCGCTGGAGCGGATGGGCTTGCAGCTCTACGCAGGAGATGGTCAGCCATATATCTCCCCCGTCGACGGCAAGAAATACATGCCCGAGACATCCGAGAGTCATCGCCTGCACGCCGTGGTCGATCACCTCTGGAGCAGGGTGGATGACGAAGACCAAAGGGAGGCCTTGAAGGAGGCTCACCAGCGCATCCAGCGTGTCCGGCGGCTAGCCAGCCGCGCGAAGACTCAGCCGATCCCCTTCGCAGACGCAAAGAGAGTAGTTGAGGACGCCTACCGCGTCGCTCACGCCCTGTGCTTCGCGGGCGGTTTTCCACCTACGTCAGCCTAGAGCGGGGAGGCTAGATGGCCGGAGGACAACTAAGCGGGATGGGTGATGATCGATGCCGCCCTCGGCTACCCGCGTGGCGTTGCATCTCGGTCTTCTTCGTGCCGATCAGTGCGTGGCCGGCGTTTGGAGCTGTTGGTGGCGCCACAGCGCTGGCAAAGTTGCGTGGCACATGAGCGGCGCGCGAACGGCGCGGCTCGATAATGCCGCACGGATGGGCGAGCTCCACGTGCGCGCGTGGCAGAGGATCAGGACACGGGTGAGCTGTACGCGATCAACGTCGATCCCGAGCACTGGGCGAACGGGGTGGCAGAACGCTCCTCGGTGTGGTCGGTCGCGAGCTTGCCGATCTGGACTTCACGCAGGCCATCCTCTGGGTCCATCCGGAGAACCCCGCGGGCGTGGCGTTTGCCCTTCGCCCGCGCGACACCACGGCAGGAACGGCGGCGGTCCGGGACATACCCCCGTGGTATGGTCGGCGCCGTGAGTGCTGACGACGAACAGCAGATTGCGTGGACGGCGGTGCCGGCGCACGCGCCGGTGGTGGCGAGCGACGGGAAGGAGGTCGGACACGTGCTCGACGTGGCCGCGCTCCCGGCGGAGGACATCTTCCACGGCATCGTGTTCCAGCACCACAGCCGGGATCACGGAGTTCTCGCCCCGGCTGCCGCCGTCGAGCGGATCACCGACCGGGCGGTGTACCTCAACGTCGACAGCGCCGCCGCCGACCAATTCGAGCAGTTTCACCAGCTCACGGTGAAGGGGCTCGGCCTGCGCGGCATCCTGAACTGGCGCCACCTGGGGTGGAAAGACTCGTCAGAGTGACGAGCCCTCACCGCCTCCCGGCGGTGAGAGCGATGCTTTCAGGACGTCGCGGACGATGCCACGCAGGAACGGCGTGAAGACTCGGCCGACGACCATGCGTCGCGGCTGGACGATCGTCGCCGCGCTGAGGTCGACGGCGACAGGGTAGGCCAGAGCGGCAAAGCGCTGGCCGTGTGACTCCGAGGCCCACGACAGCGCGTCGCCGGCACCGTCGCGGATGACGGCGACGGCGACGGCAGCGGTGCCCGACTGCAAACCCAGGAGACCGCGGCCGGCGCGGTTCTGCACCGCCCAGCGGCTGGCGGCGTCGAGGAACTCGTCGAGCACGTCGCGGCGCGCCTCGGCACCCGAGAACGACGCGACGATCACCGACGTGTGCAGGCGAACCGCCATCCAGCGCCAGCGGAAGTCGGAGCGTCGCGCAGCGTCGACGGCCCGTCCCGCCACCTCGGTGCGCAGGAGCTCGAAGCCTCGCGCGCCGAGGGCGGTGCGGACGTCCGCCAGGTAGCGGTCGGGATCGGTGCTCAACAGTTGCTGAAGAAGCTGGTGAAGCAGTCCGACACGGACTGGCCGAAGCTGGTGAAGGCGCCGCCGATGGCGGAGATCGTACTGCTGGAGAAGCCGAGGTTCGACAGCAGGTTGGCGATGTCGCTGGTGGCCTGGCTGAAGATGCTCGACAGGGCGCCGGCGATGTCGGCGGCGGCGATGCCGATGTCCTTGAGGATCTTGGCGGCGGCGGCGGCCGCCTGGCCGAACACGTCCTTGAGGGCCTTGGCGATGTCGGCGGCACTGAAGACGCCGTTGAGAGCGCTGGCGGCGTCCGCGGCGGCGAGGCCGAAGACGGACTGCAGGACCCCTCCCACGGCGACGACGTCGTAGGTGAGGTTCTTGAGCACCTGGGCCGCGGCGTGTGCGGTGTCGGAGAACACCGACTGCAGCGCCGTGCCGATCTCGCCGGCGGTGAAGAGCGCGCCCTTCAGCACCGAGGCGACCGCCGCGTCGGCCTCACTGAACACGTTCTTCAGCGCGGTGGCGACCTCACCGACCGCGAAGCCGGCGCCCTTCAGCACCGAGGCGACCGCGGTGTCGGCATCGCTGAACACCGTCTTCAACGCGGTGGCGACGTCGCCCACTGTGTTGCCGATGGTGCGCAGCACGTTGCCGACCGCCTGGTCAGCATCGCCGAAGACGTTCTTCAGCGCGGTGGCCACGTCGTTGACCGCGAAGCCGATGCTCTCCAGCACCTGGGCGGTGCCCTGGTCGAGGAAGTTGTACGCCGACTTCAGCGCGTTGCCGACCTCGTCGGCGATGAAGCCCGCCGTCTTGAGGACCGACGCGGCGGTCTGCGCCGCGTCGTTGAACACGTCGTGCAGCGCGGTGCCGATCTCGGTGACGGCGAAGCCGGCGAACTTGAGCGCGCCGGCCACCGCCTGGTCGGCGTCGTTGTAGAGGTTGACCAGGGCGGTGCCGACCTGGTCGACGGTGTAGCCCAGGGCGCGCAGGGTCTGAGCCACGGCCTGGTCGGCCTGGCTGAACACCTGCTGCAGTGCGGCGCCGATCTGCTGAACGCCGTAGTTGATGTTCTTCAGCACCGAGGCCACGGCGGACGCGGCGTCGCCGTACACGTTCTTCAGTGCCGTTCCCACCTCGTCCACGGCGAAGTTGATGCCCTTGAGGATCAGGGCCGCCGCCTGGTCGCCGAGGTTGTAGACGCTCTTCAGCGCGCCCGCGATCTGGCTCACGGAGTAGTTGAAGCCGTCCTTGAAGAACTGCGCCGCCTGCGCCGCCGTGGTCGAGAAGACGGTCGCGACGGCCTGGGCGATGTCGTTGATGCTGTAGCCCAGGCCTGCCAGTGCGGACATGGCAGCGTTGACGCCGTCCCTGAACGTCCCGGCGAGCACGATGCCGAGCTGGGCGGCGCTGTAGCCGGCGTTCACCAGCGTGGTCAGCGCCGACTGGAAGCCGCTGGAGATGGCCGCCGTGGCCTTGTTGAACCCGGTGGCGATGACGCCGCCCACCGTGGTGAAGGAGCTGGCGATCACGTTGACGGTGGTGGTCAGCGCACCGACGATCACCGGGAGGGCGATGCCGATGCCCGCGGCCGCGTCGTTGTACAGCGACACCACGCCGTCGGCGATCTGCGGCCCGAACCGGCTGATGACCTCCTGCAGCGCGAGGCTGAGCAGGGCACCGCCGACGGCGCAGAGGAAGGCGGCGGTGCCCGCGGTGAGGACGGCGCAGCCGATGGTGAACGCGATGTTCACCGCCAGTCCGACGACGTCGCCGACGCACTGTGAGACCGAGGCGTGCATGCAGTCCTCGACGCTGACGAACGTCTGCAGGCCGATGCCGATGATGGCCAGCCCGACACCGGCGAACTTGGCAACCTTGCTCGCACCCGAGAGCGCCTTGGTGGCGGGGCCGATCTCGCTGCCCGCCTCACCGAGAACTCCACCCGCGGAGCGCACCTCGGTGGCCACCTCACCGGTTGCGCCCGCGATCTTTCCCGTGTTGGCGGCGATCTCTCCAGTGACCGTCCCCGCGATCGCGCGGTAGGCCCTGACGATGTAGGGCGCGATCTTGGGAATCACCTTGATGCCGACCCTGATCGCCGCCACGGCGTACTTGACGTCGGCGCCGACGTTGGCCTCCACCGAGTTGTGCGACCAGAACACGTCCGTCGTGGTCACCGCCGTCTTCCCCGTTGGGTCGGTCAAGACGGTGGGCCGGTCGGCGGCAAAGACGTACGGGGAGACGACCGGGGCGCCCAGCGGCGTCGACACCGGGTCGCGCTGGGTGAAGCGACCGCTGGCCGCGTCGTAGTTGCGCGCCCGCATGTTGTAGAGACCGGTGTCGCTGTCGAGGTACTGGCCCTGGAACAGCATCGGGTTGGCCGGCGCGCCGGCACCCACGGTGGTGACGTTGCCGAAGCCGTCGTAGTGGTACGCGGCCACGATGGCGCCGGTGGAGTCGGAGAGCTCGGCCACCGAGCCCTGGGGATCGAGGTGGGCGAAGTAGGTCTGCGCCGGCGTCTGCAAGGCGACCAGCCCATCGCCATACAGGTAGCGGCGGATCAGCGTCCCGGTGCCGGTGCGCTCGATGGCGAGATGCGGGTACGCGCCCGCGGTGTCCCACACGTACTGCGTGACGCTGGCCCCCGCCGTCTTGGTGACGCGGTTGCCGTCGCCGTCGTAGGTGTAGGTCACCGCCATGCCGGGCGTGGTGGTCACACCGACCAGGCGCGCTGCGGCGTCGTACGTGAACGTCTGCGTCGACCCCGGCCGCGTGATCTGGGTGACGTCACCGTTCCTGTCGTACTGCCACGTCGTCGCGCCGCCGGGCCCGGACTGCGAGGTGACCTGGTCGGCGACGTTGTACGCGGACGTCGTCGTGCCCGCTCCGGACACGGCGGTGCGCTGGTTGCCGGCACCGTCGTACGTGTACGCCGGCGCCACAGCGGGCTTCACCGCAACGCCGGATGGGCCCGCGACAGCCGTCGCGGTGCTCGGCCGGAACGCGGCCGGTGCAACCGAGCTCGCCGGCGACGCGCCCGGCGCGGCGGGAGCCAACGTGACCGGCGCTCCCGACGCCAGCAGCGGCGCCAGGCCGGTCGACGAGCTGAACGCCGTCAGCCGGTTGGTGGCGTCGTAGCCGTACTGGTTGCTGGTGGCGGTGCCGCCGACGTTGTCGACCTGGGTCAGGCGGTTCTGTGCGGCGTCGTAGGTGAAGGCGTTGTCGGCCAGCTTGGTGCCGGCGACCTGCAGTGCCTGGTCGAGGACGTTGCCGGTCTGGTCGAGCTGGCGCGTCTCCAGCACCCCGTTGGACAGCGCGACACCGGTCTTCTGCCGCTGCGCGTTGCGCATGTACGAGGCGGCGACGTAGCCGGGATTGCCCTGCTGCCCGACCTGCATGCTCATCAGGTTGAGCGCGTCGTCGATGGCGTAGGTCATGACCGTGCCGTCCGGATAGGTCTCGACGATCTTGCCCGGATGAGTGTAGTCGTAGCTGAAGGTGTCGGCGCCGGTGGTCACCGACGTCAGGTTGCCGGAGGCGTCGTATCCGTACGTGTGCGTGCCGGTGGAGTCGACCATCTTCACCCGGCGTCCCAGCGCGTCGTACTGCTGGGTCACGGTGATCGAGGGGTGCGC
Organism: Candidatus Dormiibacterota bacterium; assembly: GCA_035995545.1. Taxonomy (GTDB): domain Bacteria; phylum Chloroflexota; class Dormibacteria; order Aeolococcales; family Aeolococcaceae; genus DASRDZ01. Next base: position 186,376 of record DASYKI010000016.1, on the reverse strand, counting down.
GGCCCACGTGTACGCGGTCGTGGTCGGCCGGTTGAGCGCGTCCAGCGTGGACGTCGTGGTGCGCCCGTCGGGGTCGGTGACCTTGGTCAGGTTGCCCGCAATGTCGTAGGCGTACGAGGTGGTGGCGGCACCGACGCTCATCGACGTTTGCCGCGAGGCCGCGTCATAGCCGAAGGTCGTCGCGTGCCCGTTGGCGTCGGTGCGCGACAGCAGGTTGTCCGCGGTGTCGTACCGGTACGTGGTGGTGCCCGCGGCGTTGGTGACCGACGCCGGCATGCCGCGCGGCGTGTACGTCGTGGTCGTCACCGACCCGGCGGGGTCGGTCGTCGACACGGCGTTGCCGGCCGCGTCGTAGCCGCTCAGGGTGACGGCGCCGTTGCTGACCTGGCGGACCTGCCGGTTGAGGCTGTCCAGCTCCCGCGTCAGCGTGTTGCCGGCGCTGTCGGCGACGGCCACCACGTTGCTCTCGATGTCGAACGTGTAGCGCACGGTGACGTTGGCCGGGTCGGTGGTCTGCACCTCGCGGCCCGCCGCGTCGTAGACGTGAGTGGTGGTGCGGTTGGCGGCGCTGGTCTCGACGAGCACGTTGCCCGACGGGTCATAGCTCTGCGTCGCCGTGCCACCGCCGGGCAGGTTGGTGACGCGGGTCAGCGCGGACTCGTTCCACGCGTACGACGTCGTGTGGCCGCTGGCGTCGACGATGCCGACCAGGTCGCCCGCGGCGTCGTAGGTGTTGATGGTGGTCTGCGGCCCCGGCCGGGTGGTCGCCAGGACGTTGCCGGCCGCGTCGTAGGTGCGCGCCGTCGTGAAGGCGCTCGCCGGACCGGTGGTGGTGCCGCGTGGATCCACCGACGAGAGCAGGTTGCCCGCCTCGTCGTAGGTGGACAGGGTGCCCTTGCCGTTGAGCGGCTGGCCGGGCGGGCCCGGCTGGTCCTGACCCTGCGGGCCGACGAGCAGGACGCGCGTCTGGTTCCCCGCGGCGTCGTAGCTGAACGTCTGCCCACCGATCCCGCTGTCGACCTCGACGAGCTCGCCGGCCCAGTTGTACTGCAGCGCCGTTCCGAGGTTGCGCTCCGCGCCTGGCGGCCGGATGAAGGTGAGGAACGGGCCCCAGTAGACGTAGAAGGTGGTGTTGCCGTCGGCGTCGGTCTGCGAGGTGACGCGATGCACCTCGTCGTAGGTCATGCGCACCGTCGCCGACGACGTCGAGGTGATCGGCGTGCTCTGGCTGACCAGGTTGTTGGCCCCGTCGTAGGCGAGCTGCTGCACCCATCCCATCGGGTCCTGCATCTCGACCAGGTTGACCTGCGCGTCGTACGAGTAGCGGGTGATCGCGCCGGACGGCTGCGTCTGAGCGACCAGCACGTTGTTGAGGTACCTGTCGACGTAGGCCTCCTGCACCAGGACGCCGCCGGCGTTGGCGAGTGCGAGACGGGTCGACGTCTGCGTCGCCGCGTTCCAGGCGAAGGTGTCGCTGGTGTGCTGCGGGCCGCCCTGCGCGGACACCGAGGTCACCCGCCCGCTCACCGCGTCGTAGCCGGCGCTGAGCCGCACGTGTCCGAGCGGGTCGGTCTCGCCGGTGAGCCGGTTCGCCGAGTAGGCGTACGTCCAAGTGCTGCCGCGAACGTCGGTGACCGCGGTGAGCGGTCCGCCGGCCGTGGCGTACGCGTAGGACACCGTGCGGTTCGCGGGCGTGGTCACCTTGGTCACCTGGCCCGCGCCGTTGAGCAGCGCGGTGACGTTGTACGGCGCCGGGTTGGTGGTGGCGACGGTGATGACCACCTTGCCCGGCAGCCAGTTGAAGCGCAGGCCCTGACCGTCCCTGGCGACGTAGCTGGCGATGCGACCGGCACCGCCGGCACCGAGGGGGAAGTCGATGCGCACGCCGTCGAAGCGGGTGAGGCTGCAGCCCCAGTCCTCGCAGGAGAGGGCGGCCCTGGCGCCGGGCGGGGCCTGCCAGCCCCAGCCTCCCCAGCCGCCGCCCTCGCCGCCGCCGCGCGGGTTCCATGCGAAGACCAGCTGCTGGCCGTCCTCGCCGCGCACCGTGGCGGTGCGGTACTGGACGATCTTGACCGATACGTCGAGCAGCGACGTCCATCCCGGACCGAAGGAACCGCCGGTGGTGTCGTCCGAGTTGTACGCGCGCTGCAGGGTCAGCGGCTCGCCGATGCCGGCCACCCGCAGGTCGGTGACGCCGAAGCTGAGCGCTCCCGTCGCCGAGTTGACGCTGTCGACGACGGACGTCGGGTTGGCGCCGTACACCCTGCCGCCGAAGGTCTGGGCCAGCGGCACGCCGGTCGGAGCCACGCCGAGCGGCTGCGGTGGCGGCGCCAGGATGGCGAAGGGCAGGCTCTCGACGCTGAGGTTGTCGCCCGTGTCCCTGGCGGTCATGGTGTAGCCGCCCGCGGTGCGATTGACCGAGCATCCCGCGAACGCGGCGACACCTGCCGATGCGGACAGGCTCGACGCGGTGCACGCCATCGCAGCACCGGCGGCGCCGGTGCCCGGCGTCAAGGCCAGCGCGATGCTCGCACTCGACCCGGCAACCGTGTTGCCTCCGGCGTCGACCACCGACACGACGGGTTGCGTCGGAAACACGATGCCCGCGGCCGCGCCGCCGGGCTGGGTGCTGAACACCAGTCGCGACAGCGCGCCCACGGTGACGGCGAAGGCAGCGCTGGTGGTGCTCAGACCGTCAGGCGCGTCCTGAGCGGTGAGCGTGTAGGCACTCGCGGCCCTGTCGATCGCGCACCCTGCGAACAGCGCCGCGCCACTCACGGCGGGCAGCGGATTGCCCGCGCACGCCAGTGTCCCGGCGCCGGTGCCCGTGCTCACGGAGAGCGCGATCGATGCCGTGCTGCTCGGCAGCTGGTTGCCGCCCGCATCCTGCACGGCGACGATGGGCTGCACCGCCCACGCTGTCCCGCCGGTGCCACCGCCGGGCTGGGTGGTGAAGGCCAGTCTCGCGGCGGGCCCGATGGTGATCGCGAACGATGTGCTCTGCCCACCGGCCGAGCCCGACGTCGCCGTCAGCATGTAGCCGCTGCCGACCCGGTCGACGGCGCAGCCGCTGAAGCTCGCGCTGCCGCCCACGGCGGTGACGGGATTCTGCGCGCAGGACAGCGCGGCGCCGGGTGTGCCCGACCCGGTGGTGATCGAGAGTGTCACCGCGCCCGCCGCCGGGTTGTTGCCCGCGTCGGTGAGCTTGACCACCGGCTGCGAGGAGAACGCAGCACCGCCGGTGCTGCTGACGGGCTGCGTTGTGAAGGTGGCCTTCGCCGCCGTTCCGCCGGAGACGTCGAACGCCGCGCTGTCGGCGCTTAGCGCTCCTGACGTTGCGGTCAGCTTGTAGCCGGTGCCCGTCTGGTCGACGCTGCAGCCGCCGAACGTGGCCACGCCCGCGGCCACCGCCATCGGGTTGGTCGTGCAAACCAGGTGCGCGCCGGCGGTGCCGGTGCCGCTCTTGATCGCCAGGGTCACCGATCCGGCCACCGGGTTGTTGCCGGAGTCGGTGAGGGTCACCGCCGGCTGGGTGCCGAAGGCCGCGCCACCCGCGCCGCCACCCGGCTGGGTGCTGAAGGCGACGTGCGCGGCCGACCCGGCGCTGATGCCGAACGGGGCGCTGCTGGCCGACAGGCTGGCCGTCGAGTCGGTGGCGCTCAGCTTGTAGCCGGACCCGGAGAGGTCGACGGCGCAGCCCGCGAAGGTCGCCACGCCGGCCACCGCGGCCACAGACAGGTTGGTGCAGGCCAGGTGCGCGCCCGTGGTGCCCGTGCCGGTGGCGATGGACAGGGTGATCTGGTCGGTGTTGCCCGAAACCGTGTTGCCACCGGCGTCCTGCACGGTGACGGCCGGCTGGGTCGCGAAGGCGGCGCCACCGCCGCCACCGGAGGGCTGGGTGGTGAACACCAGCGCCGCCGCCGTCCCGGAGGTGACGGCGAACGTGCTGCTCGACGGAGACAGGAGTCCGTCGGTGGAGTCGGTGGCGACGAGTGCGTAGCCGCTGCCCACCTTGTCGACGGCACACCCGGCGAAGCCGGCGATGCCGGACGACGCGGCGACGTGGTTGTGCGTGCACGCCAGCGTCGCGCCGCTGGTGCCGGTGCCCGAGGCGATGGCCAGGCCGATGCTGGCCGTCGAGCCGCCGACGGTGACTCCGTGCGCGTCCTGGACCGTGACCTGCGGCTGGTTCGACCAAGCCGTCGCCGCGGCGCCACCACCGGGCTGCGCGGTGAAGGCGAGCTGCGCCGGTCCCGACACGAAGAACTGCTGGCTGACCTTGGTCAGGCTGTCGGTGGTGTCGGTGGCGGTGAACGTGTACAGGCCGCCGCGACTCACCGAACACGCGCTGAAGGTGGCGACACCTCCGCCGGCGGAGACGGACGTCACGCCGCCCGAGGTCTGCGCGCAGGTCAGCGTTGGCACCAGTCCAGTGAGTGCCGCGCCACCCGGCCCGGTGAGAGTCAGGGTGACCGTCGACGACGTCGACACGGTCGCGTTCGAGCTGTCCTCGATGGTGACCTTGGGCTGCGCCGCCAGCGCACCTGCCGGCGCGCCGTCGCCCGGCTGCGTGGTGAAGACGAGCTGGCTCGCCGACCCGGTGGCGGTGGCCACCGTCGATCCCAGCGCGAACGGCAGCACGCCGATCACGACAGAAGCACTCATCAACGCCGCGAGCGACGCCCGACCACGCGTCCCCGCGGCGTTCACGCCGCCAGGCGTGCACGCGTGTGGACGCAACCAACCTGACAGCATCACTGCCCCCTCGTCTCCCCAGGTGCGCGTCCGCCGACCCTTTCTATGGTCCCGTTCCGGGGAGGCTGCGGTTCCCCGTGCGGCGGATGGCCATTGTCATCGAGGGTTTTGTGGATGTCAACCTGCCTTAGTCCGCCATGGAATTGCAATGCGACACAGCCCATGTCACATTGCTGCGAGTTGCGGTCGGTGCTGGCAACAACCGGCGGAGCCCGAGGCCCGCTGGCGAAGCGCCGTCCGCACCGGGCATGATGTACCGCGATGGAAACCACGGACGGCTTCGACCTCGTCGTGATCGGGGGGGGTACAGGGGGCTACTCGGCAGCCCTTCGCGGCGCCGACCTGGGGCTCAGCGTCGCCCTGGTCGAGCGCGCCGAGATCGGCGGCACCTGCCTCAACCGGGGCTGCATCCCCACCAAGGCGCTCCTCCACGCCGCCGAGCTGGTCGAGGGCACCCGCGAGGGCGCCGAGCGCTGGGGCATCCGCGCCAGCGTCGACGGCATCGACTACCCGGTGCTGGCCGCAGCGCGGGACGACGTCGTCGCCAAGAACGTCAACGGCCTCAGCGGACACCTGAAGGGCGAGGGCGTCACCGTCATCCAGGGCGACGCACGCCTCGCCTCGCCACGCGAGGTGGTCGTCGGCGACCGGCGCATCACCGCCAACAAGGCGGTGGTCCTGGCCACCGGCTCGGTGCCCGCGCCCTTCCCGGGCCTGCCCGTCGACGGCACGCGCATCCTCACCTCCGACGAGGCGCTGCGCCTCGACCACGTTCCCGCCTCCGCGGTGGTGGTCGGCGCCGGCTCGGTGGGCGTCGAGTTCGCCAGCCTGTGGAACGCATTCGGCACCAGGGTCACCCTGGTCGAGGCGCTGCCGTCGCTGCTGCCCCTCGAGGACGCCGACCTCGGTCGCGAGCTGGCCCGCACGCTGAAGCGCAAGGGCATCGACGTCATGACGGCGGCCAAGGTTGTCGACGTCGCCGTGGGCGACGGCGGCGTGAAGGTCACCGTCGAGAGCGGCGGCAAGACGACCGTCGTCGAGTCGGAGCTGCTGCTCAGTGCCATCGGACGCCGTCCCGTCACCGGCGGCATGGGCTTCGAAGAAGCCGGCGTGAAGCTCGACCGCGGCTACGTCGTCCCCGCCAGCTGGGACACGCTGCAGACCGACGTCGACGGTGTCTACGCCGTCGGCGACATCCTGCCGCCACCGTCACTGGCACTGGCGCACGCGTCCTTCGCCGAGGGCATGCGCGTCGCCGAACACGTTGCCGGTGCACGGCATTACCCGTTCGACTACTCGTGGGTCCCGCGCGTCACCTACTCGAGCCCCGAGGTGGCCGCTGTCGGACTCACCGAGGAGCAGGCGCGCGCGCGCGGCGGGGAGATCGTCACCAACCGCATGCCGTTCAACGCGGTGGCACGCGGATTGATGTTGGGCCAGGGCGGCTTCGTCAAGGTCGTCGCCGAGCAGGGCGGCGAGGTGCTCGGCATCCATCTCATCGGCGCACGCGTCAGCGAGCTGGTCGCCGAAGCGCTGCTCATCCGCGGCTGGGGCGCCTGGCCCGACGACGTCGCCTACCTCATCCATCCCCACCCCACTCTGAGCGAGGCGATCGGCGAAGCGCACCTGACGCTCGCCGGCCGGCGCCTGCACCAGGTGGTGATGAAGCGCGCAACGCCGCAACCCGCGGCGACAGCGGGCTGATCGCAAGGACCACCGACGGCTCCTAGCGGGGATCCGCCCGGTCGACGTTCCAGTGGCGGGAGACGACGGCGATCCACCTGTCGTTGTGCGGCGTCAGCGCGAAGCGGGTGACGGCGCGCTGGCCACCCTCGTGATCGCCGTAGAGCACGTCGACGGTGAAGCGGCGCGGTTCGGTGACGGCCTCGCGCACCTCAAAGAACACGGCCTCGGCGGCGTCGCGAAACGCGCCCTGCCAGAAGCCCACGTCGCCAGGGGGGACGTAGATGTCGCGCGTGAGGCGACGGAACGTGTCGACAGAACGGTGGGGAACGTTGCTCAGCTCGCGCTCGGTGTGGACGTCCCAGCCGTGCAGCACCGCCATCCCCGAGCCGACGTTGCGCACCGCGATGGCCAGGTAGATGGCGCCGTCGCCGATCTCGGCGGCGCCCTCGCCGCCGGCGACGACCATCCAGCGCTGGTCGACGAAGCCGACCTTCTGCGGCGGGTCCTCGCGCCGCGCCGGGGCGAGCACCGGGCGCAGCCCCGCCAGCAGTGTCCGCTCGGCCACCCGCGCCGCCCGGCTCGCCGACCGCACCGACGCGAAGGTGGCCACCGCCAGCACCAGCGTGCCCGCCGCCGTGGCGATCGAGGAGACGGTGGGCCAGTCCACGTTCACCGGGGCAGTCTACGCAGTCCCGCCGGCACGCAGATTGCAGGGCTGCGCGGGTGCGCCGCGGTCCCCTCGGGCAGACTGGACGGGAGGCGAGGGCGATGCGACACGCACCGGAGGCTGAGACGATGGCACGAGCATCGGGAACCGGAGCGCACGGCACGCTCGACGCGCTGCGCGAGGACGCCGAGGAGCGCCGGCGCAGCATCGAGCAGCTCACCCGCAAGCGCGTCAAGAAGGTGGCCAGGGAGGCGCCGCGCCTGGCCCGCACCCTGGCCGAGGCGCAGCAGGACGGGCGTGGCATCACCCGCCGCGAGCTGCGCGAGATGGCCCATCCCTACGGGATCGCGGTGATCACGCTCTACATCTCGCTCGCACCCACCGACCCAGGCGGCCCCAAGCCGGTGCTCAGCCTGTGGCACTCGATGCGCCACACCGAGCAGGAGCAGCGCAACGACGTCATCGCCGCGCTGCCGCGTGACGCGCGCGAGCAGCTCGACCTCGACCTCGCCGAGATCGAGAGCTTCCTGCGCGACGACCTCGACGTCGAGGGTGCGCGCGGCTTCGTCGTCGTCAAGGCAGGCGCTGCGCTCAACCGGGTGATGACCCTGCCGGTGCCGGTGCCCAACCGCATGAGCATCGACGTCGACCCGTACGTGGCGCCGCTCGACGCGGTGCTCTCGGCGCAGCGCCGCACACTGGTCGCGCTCGTCGAGAAGGACCAGGCGCGCTTCTGGGTGGACTGGGCCGGCAAGCAGGACGAGGTCACCGACGTCGAGTCCTTCGTGCCCACCGACAACGTCGACAAGTCGCGCCCCGGCAAGGTGCAGCGCCACCGTCTCACCCACCGGCACTGGCACATGCGGGACGTGGCCCAGACGATCCGGCAGATCGTCGAGGAACGCGAGTGCGAGGCGATCGTCCTCAGCGGCGACGACCCCGAGCTCGACGAGATCACCGGCATGCTGCCCAGGTCGCTGCGCGACATGGTGATCGGCACCTTCCCCGTCGTGCCGCGCATGACCGAGCGCGACCGCGAGGACCGCGTCCAGGAGATCCTCGCCCGGCGCCGCGCCGGGGAGGAGGCGGAGAGCCTGGCCGACCTCGGCTACTTCGCGGCGCACGGCATGCTCGCCGCCGGCCTCAGCGATGTTGTGGCCACTGCCGACAATTTCTTGGTGCGCACGCTGCTGGTCAGCGACGACCTGGTGCAGCCGGGCGCGGTGTGCCGCGAGCACCATCACGTCGCGCTGGAGGCCGGTGAGTGCCCCTGGGACGGACTCCCTCTGCTGCCCACCGAGAACGCCGTCGACGAGCTGCTGGAGATGGCCTGGCTGCACGGCGTCGAGGTGATCGTGGTGCGCGAGCGGCGCGACCTGCTGCAGCCGTACCAGGGCATCGCCGCCGTCACCTTCGCGACGGAGACGTAGCCCGGGACGGCACACTGCCTGGGATGAGCGCCATCGACGGCATGCTCGACGCCGCGCGGGCGCGGCTGCGACGCCTCGACCCGGAGCAGGCGGCCGCCGCGGCGCGCCTGGGCGCGCTGCTCGTCGACACCCGCCCTGTCGAGCAGCGGCGCCGCGACGGCGAGATCCCCGGCGCGCTCGTCGTCGATCGCAACGTGCTGGAGTGGCGGCTCGACCCGACCTCGCCGGACCGCGTCGCGGAGATCACCTCAGCGGACCAGGTGGTCATCCTGGTGTGTCACCAGGGCTATTCCTCCAGCCTGGCGGCGGCGACCCTGCAGGACCTCGGGCTGCGCAACGCCACCGACCTGGCCGGTGGATTCGCGGCCTGGGCCGCCGCCGGGCTGCCGGTCACGCCGCACCGCAGCGATGAGCCGGTGACGGCGTCGGCGGATCCCGAGCGCTCCCCGTAACAGCGCGGCAACGGCATCCTCGGCGGCGCCGGAGGGCTGCCGAGAATCGCCGTCATGGCGCAATCTGTCGTCTGCCAGTCCTGCTGGACGTGGTGGCCGCTCGGCGATCGCAGCACCTGCAAGTCGTGTGGTGGGCCGCTGCTGTTCCAGGACGGGCGCCACGTCGCCGAGCTGCGCGCCGCGCCACCGGCGCAGGCGCCGGTCGCGGCGGGGTTGGCACCGTCACCGGCGATGCAGCCGGCCTACGCTGCTGCCGGCGCGGCGCCGCCCGGCGACTACGTCCTGCCCAGGCACCGCACCAACTGGGTGACCGTCTGCCAGGCGATCACCCTCGGCTACGGTGTTCTGGCCATGCTCGGCCTGATCCTGGTGGGCCTGGTGGTGCACCGCATCCAGGTGCCGCTCGCCGATCCGGGCACCGGTGCCATCAGCTACCAGACCTTCGACATCGGCCCCGCCTTCGTGATCGGCGCGGTTGTGCTGATGGCCGTGTGCGTCCTGTTCGCCTGGCTCACCCAGTACACCACCGCGCGGGTGATCTTCCTCGCCCTCACCGGCCTGGCCATGCTCAGCGCCGGGTCCCGCTTCGGCGCCGACATGCGCGCCCAGGGCGGCTTCGTCTGGCTTACCCTGACCAGCCTGGCGGTCGACCTGGGCTACGCCTTCGCGCTGCTGATGTCGTTGATCAACCCGCCCCGCCGCGGCCTCGACGCGTAGATCACCGCGGCGAAGGCGGCGAGGCCGAGCACCACCATCAGCTCGCTCTGCACGAACACGACCATGCGTGCCACGCCGTGGCGGACGACGACGTTCTCCGGGTAGGGCGACAGCCGCGGCGACATGATGTCGAGCACGGTGGTGGTGACCACGCTGCCGGCGAGCACCGCAGCGGTGACGATGCGCGTCCGCAGCGAGGGCGACGCCAGCAGCACCAGGACGGCGGGCATGATGAACAGGTAGTAGTGCGGCCAGGCTGTTGCTGTCATCAATGGCACCAACGCCAGCGCCGCGGCGAAGAGCGCCACCGGCGGCAGGGCGCGCAGCCAGGCCGCGCGTGCCAGCAGCAGGACCACCCCGCCGCGCACCATCCAGAGCAGCGCGGTGGCCAGCAGCATGCTGTGCAGGGGTGACGCGGAGAGGTTGTACCAGGGCTCCAGCGGCATCCCCCCCGCCCAGACGTTGAGCACGTAGGGCAGCGACAGGTTGGCCGGGTCGACCATGACGTGGCTCATCAGGTAGGGAACGAAGTGGACGACGTAGAAGCTCACCGCGTCCCAGCCCATGAAGGGCACGAAGATGAGGTTCAGCCCGGCGAACGTGCCCAGGGCCACGACGGTGACCCGCGGCCTGCGCATCAGCAGGGGCAGCAGGAAGAGCAGCGGCGCCACCGGCTTCACCGCCATGGCGAGGCCGAGCAGCACCCCTGACGAGGGCCGGGGAAACGCCCGCCAGGACAGGGCCAGCAACAGGACGACCACGCCCTGCACCTGCCCCGAGGTGAGCTCGTTGAGGAAGGGCATGGTCAGGGTGAGGGCCAGCACCGCCCAGCCCAGTGGGCGCGGACGCAGCCCGACCTGGCGTCCGATCAGCACCAGCCCGGCCACCAGCGCGACCACGTCGATGCACGACCACAGCACGGCGGAAGCCGGCACCCCGAACGCGCGCGTCAGCGGCACCAGGGGCATGAAGCCCAGCAGCGACGCGGGTGGGTAGATGAACGTGGCCCGCGGATACACGGTGGTGAGCTGCAGCCGGGCGCCGTCGTAGATCTGCGAGGGATGGTCGATGAAGTCCGACGCCGCGCGCGCGTAGACATAGCTGTCGCGCCATCCCTGGCCGTGCGGCAGGTGCCCCAGGTTCACCACCATCACGGTGGTCACCGCGACGAGCACGAGGAACCACGGCAGCACGTCCAGGGCGCGACCGCCCCATCCACCGCTGCGCGGCGTGATGCGTCCAGGTGTGAACGCCTGTGCCCTGGTGAGCTCATCCACCCTCACAGGGCCCCATCTTGCGGGCCCCGGCGCGATCCGCGCAACTCGATTGCCCGTTGGGAATGCGCCGCGACTCCAGGCCGCAAGTGTCCTGGCAAATATCGCCCGCCGTGTGCGAGGCTGGCCCGATGTCCGCCACCTCCATGCGTCCACGCCTGCGGCGTCCGGGCGCGTTCACGCTGCTGTGGACCGGACAGGCGGTCAGCGAGGTGGGCAGCCAGGTCACCGTGCTGGCCTTCCCGACCCTGGCGGTGCTGGGGTTCCACGCCGGGCCGGCCGCGGTGGGACTGCTGATCGCGGCGGCGCGGCTGCCGTTCCCGGTGCTGTCGCTCGTCGCCGGCGCGCTGGTCGACCGGGTGCGCAAGCGGCCGCTGATGATCGCCTGCAACCTGGGGCGAATCGCCATCCTGGTGGTCGTCCCGGTGCTCTCGACGGCGGGTGTGCTGCAGCTCTGGCACCTCTACGTGGCCACCGCGGGCATGGGCGTCTTCACCGTGTTCTTCGACATCGCCTACCTGGCCCTGGTGCCCGCGCTGGTCGACCAGGATCAGCTGCTCAGAGCCAACAGCCGCCTCGAGGTCACCTTCTCGGCGGCGACGCTGGCGGGACCGGGCCTCGGCGGGCTGCTGGTCCAGGCCCTGGGAGCGGCCCGCGCGGTGCTGGCCGACGCGGCGTCATTCGCGGTGTCGGTAGTGACGCTGCTGGGCATCCGCCACCAGGAGACGGTGCACACCGCCGAGGAGCGACACCTGCTGCGCGAGGTCGGCGAGGGGCTCCGCCACGTCTTCGGCAACCGCGTGCTGCGCGCCCAGATTCTCTGCATGGGCGCGGCCGGGATCTTCGTCCACGCGTGGGAGGGCCCCTTCTACCTCTTCGCCTACGACCGGCTGCACATGAGCCCCGGCCTGCTCGGGGCCGTGCTGGCGTCGGAGGGAGTGGGTGCCATCGCGGCGACGTTCGTAGCCGCCCGGGTCACCCGCCGCCTGGGGCCGGGCCCGGCGATCCTGTACCTCGACGGCCTGGCCATCGGCCTGGCGGTCTTCATCCCCCTGGCCGCGGTGGTGTCGCCCGCGGCCGTGCTCTTCCCCCTCTTCATCGTCATCGGCGCCGCCGGGACCATCGGCAACATCGCCCAGGTGACGCTGCGGCAGAGCCTCTCGCCGCCCCACCTGCAGGGGCGGATGACCTCGGTCTTCCGCACCGTGTTCTGGGGCGTCTGGCCGCTGGGCAACCTGCTCGGCGGCCTGGTGGCGTCGCGGATCGGCACGGTCACCACGATCTGGACCACCGCGCTGCTGGGATTCCTGGCCAACGCCAGCATCCGGTTCACGCCGCTGTGGCGCGTGCGCAGCCTCGAAGCCGCCGTCGCCGAGTCGGCACCTCCGCTCGGCCCCCTGCACGGAGGAACGCTGGAAATGGACCTGGCGATGCAATCGCCGCAGCGCGTGGAAGACCCGTAACGGACGGCCACATGTAGTCTCCGCCCGGCTACGTTGGCCACCCGGCAGCGCGCGCCGGGCCGTCTCCGACCGAGCCGTCAGCACGTCCATTCAGGTTGGCTTCGCGCGGTGCATCTCCGCCCCCGTCGGCTCCGTCTCGAGGTTCTCGTCCTCGTCGTCCCCGGTCTGATCGTCGCCGGCGTGCTCGGCGTCGCGGCGGCCGTGCCGCATCGGGCCACACCGGTCGCCACCGTGGCGACCCACAAGGCCACGGCCGGACCGACGCGCCCAACGAGCGCCAGGCCCGCGGCGCCCTCCCCGCCCGCCGCCCAGCCGCCTGCGGCCGCCGCCGCACCGGTCGCGCCCGTCGCCGCCCCGCCGCCGCCCCCGGCCGTCCCGGCCGTCCCCGACAACGTGGCCATGGCGGGCTGCCCCCCGCCGCCGCCGCCGCCGCCCGGTCCCTACGTGCCGCCGTGGCATCCCGACGTCCTCGTGCCCGACAGCGCGCTGCCCGCGCCCGCGCCGGCCGCCGGTCCCGACGCGTCACTGCTGGCCATCACCGGCAAGGGCATGTGGGTCTGGCAGTACAGCAAGACCGAGGGCGGCAACCCGCAGGCGCTGGTCGACCGCGCCGCCGCCACCGGGCTGACCCAGATCTGGGTGCGCGTCGGCGACTCGCAGGACGGGTTCTACGGCGCCGACGAGCTGGGCAAGCTGGTCCCCGTCGCGCACGCGCGCGGCCTCGCCGTCATCGCGTGGGGCTTCCCCTACTTCTACGACCCCGTCGCCGACGCGAAATGGACCAACGACGTTCTCGCCTGGCGCGCCGCCGACGGCCAGCGCGTCGACGGCTTCTCGCCCGACATCGAGACCTCAAGCGAGGGCGTCGCCCTGTCGGCGCAGCGCGTCGCCGTGTACCTCAGCCTGGTGCGCCCGCAGCGCGACGGACGTCCGCTGGTGGCCACCGTGTACCCGCCCACCGACCACTGGCTGGCCAGCTACCCCTACGCCACCATGGCCCCATACGTCGACGCCTACGCGCCGATGATGTACTGGGAGTGCAGCGATCCCGGCGCCGCCGCCGACCAGGGGGTCACCAGGCTGGCGACGTACAAGCCGGTGCACGTCATCGGCCAGGCCTTCGGCATGGGCGACGTCGGCGGTCGCATCGACCAGCCCAGCGCTGCCGAGCTCAACCGCTTCATCGGCGTGGCCCGGCGCGACGGCGCCATCGGCGCCTCGTTCTGGGTGTGGCAGCACATGAACGTCGAGGAATGGGCGACGCTCACGGCGTATCCCTGGCCGGGCGCCACTCCCCCACCTCCTCCCGATCCCCTGCCCGCGCCCGCCAACGGGAAGGTCGCCCGCAGCTAGGCGTCAGGACCGGGCGGCCCCGGAATCCGAGACGCGTCCCCGGCCGGGCAAGATGCGTGCTCATGCAGCCGGCCTTCGACGTCGCCGTGATCGGCCTCGGCGCCATGGGCAGCGCGACGCTGTGGCGCCTCGCCGCCCGTGGTGCCCGCGTCGTCGGCGTCGACCGCTTCGACCCGCCGCACGATCGCGGATCGTCGCACGGCGAGAGCCGGATCATCCGCACCGCCTACTTCGAGGACCCCGCCTACCTGCCGCTGCTGCGTGAGGCCTTCCCGCTGTGGCGGTCGCTCGAACAGGAATCCGGCGCGGAGCTGCTCACCATGACCGGCGCCGCGATGATCGGCCGGATGGGCTCCGAGGTGATCAAGGGCGCGCAGCGGACCGCAACCGTGTACGGCCTGCCCCACCGGATGTTCCAGGGCGCCGAGGCCGCGCGCCGCTTCCCGCAGCATCGGCTGCGCCGCGACGACGTCGTCTTTCACGAGGAACAGGGCGGCGTGCTCCGTCCCGAGCTGAGCGTCGCGGCGGCGCTGCGGGCTGCACGCGATCGCGGCGCGCAGGTGATGACCGGCACCGTCGTGCACGCGGTGGAACCGGTCGACGGTGGGGTGCGCATCAGCGTCGACGGCGACATCGTCGTGGCGCGCAGTGCGGTGATCTGCGCCGGCGCCTGGACCGGCCGGCTCGTCCCCGAGCTGGCGCCGCACCTGTCGGTGGAACGGCAGGTCAACGCCTGGTTCCCGGTGCACGACGCCGGCGAGTTCGCCGCCGAGGGCTTCGCCGTCTTCATCCGCGAGATGAACGAGGATCACTACGTCTACGGCGTGCCCGCACCCGACGGCACGGTCAAGCTCGCGGTGCACCACGAGGGCGCACCGGTCGATCCGGACACGGTGTCGCGCCAGGTCGGCGAGGACGACCTCGCCCCGCTGCGCGAACATGCCGGGGACTGGATGCTGGCCATGGACCCCGACCCGGTGCGCAGCATCGTCTGCGTCTACACCAACACTCCCGACGAGCACTTCGTCGTCGACACGCTGCCGGGCGCGCCGCAGGTCACCGTCGTCAGCGCCTGTTCGGGGCACGGGTTCAAGTTCGCGCCGGTGATCGGCGACATCGCCGCCGATCTCGCCCTGCAGCGCAGCACCGCGCGCGACATCAGCCGCTTCTCGTTGCAGCGCCTCGGCTGACGCGGCCCCGGCTGCTGCTCAGAGGATCAGCTCCGCGACCTGCCGCAGCATCGCCGGAGGACCGGCGACGATCATCGTCGTCAGCAGCGAGGACTTCCAGGCGTCCACCTCGTCGCCCAGCTTGGCCACCGGTCCCACCAGGGCCACCTCCTCGACCATGGCGGTGGGCACCGCGGCCGCCGCCGCCTGCTTCTCGCCGCCCAGGTAGAGCTCGGTGATCTGGTCGCAGACGTCGGCGAAGCCCATGCGCACGAAGACGTCGCGGTGGAAGTTCTGGGTGCGCGCGCCCATGCCACCGATGTACAGCGCCAGCATGGGGCGGATCCAGTCGGCCGCCGCCTCGACGTTGTCGTCGATCACGACCGGAACAACGCCGGCCACCTCGAAGTCGTCCGGAGTGCGCCGCGCCGTGTCGCGGGCGAAGCCCTCGGCCAGCGCGTCGCGGTAGTGCTGGTCGTGGAACGGCGAGTAGAAGAAGGGGATCCAGCCGTCGCAGATCTCCGCGGCCAATGCGACGTTCTTGGGTCCCTCGGCGGCGAGCAGGATGGGCAGGTCCCTGCGCACCGGGTGCACCGTCGACTTGAGCGGCTTGCCGAGCCCGGTGCCGCCGCGGTGGGGGAGCTGGTAGAACTCGCCTTCGAACTCCACCGGCCCCTCGCGGGCCAGGATGTTGCGGACGATCGCGACATATTCTCGGGTGCGCGCCAGCGGCTTGGGAAAGGGCTGCCCGTACCAGCCCTCGACGACCTGCGGTCCCGAGGCCCCGATGCCGAGCATGAAGCGGCCGCCGCTGAGGTGGTCCATGGTGATCGCGGCCATGGCCACGGCCGCGGGCGTTCGCGCCGACATCTGCACGATGGCCGTGCCCAGCTTCATGCGCTGCGTCCGCGTCCCCCACCAGGCCAGCGGGGTGAGCGCGTCGGAGCCGTAGGCCTCGCTGGTCCACACCGAGTCGAAGCCGAGGCGCTCGGCCTCGTCGACCATCTCCTCCACGCCCGGCGGCGGGCCCGCGCCCCAGTAGCCGACCGACAGGCCGAGCTTCATTGCGCCGCCACGCCGCTGTGGCGGCGCAGGAAGTCGCCCAGCGCCGCGTTGACGGGCTCGGGGTGGGAGAGGTTGGAGGCGTGCCCCGCGCCGGGCACCAGCACCAGCCGCTCGCAGTTGGGCAGCCCGTCGACGAGGCGCTGGGCCAGCTCGACGCTGATGGCGGCGTCCACCTCGCCGTGGACGACGATGGCGGGCGCGGCGATCTCGCCGAGCCGGTCGTGCAGATCCTCGCGGTTGAGCAGCGGGGTAAGCGGCATGTCGATGTGCTCGGTGGGCCGCCGCTTCCACTTGGCGATCCAGTCGGCATTGCCGGGATAGCCGGGGCTCATGATCATCGCGGCGATGATCTCGGCGAGGTCGTCGTTGAGGCCGTGCTCCTTCCAGACGTGGCCCATCGCCCGGTCGTTGTCGGCCATCTCCGGATCCTCGACGCCCGCCTGGGTGTCGATGAGGCCGAGACCGAGCAGGAAGTCGGGGCGGCGCAGGGCCGCGCGCAGGGACAGGAAGCCCCCCTGGGACATGCCCACCAGGAAGGCGCGTTCCACGCCGAGGTGAGCGGCCAGGGCGAACATGTCCTCGGCCGAATCCCAGTAGGTGAAGGGCTCGGTGGCCTCGTCGCTGTCACCGTGGCCGCGGGCGTCCCAGGCGATGCAGCGGAACTCGCCGCGCAGGGCCTCGAGCTGGGGCGCGAACATCTCGCGGTCCATGAGCAGGCCGTGGGAGAAGATCACGGCGGGACCGCCGCCGCCGGTGTCCTCGTAGGCGACCCGGCGGCCGTTGACCTGAGCGATGGGCATGCAGGAACCCCTCCAACCAAGCTGGACAACCAGGCCCCCCGCTCTGCGCCTCAGTCGATGTCGTCCTCGACGGTGAGCATCAGGCTGTCCTGGATGTCGTACAGCGCCTCCATCCAGTCGGCGATCACCACCTCCCCGGGGGGACGGCGGCAGACAGGGTGCTCCTCCTGCTCGACGAAGCGCTTGACCCGACCGATCAGCTCGGCCGGAATCGCCGCCTCCTCGGCCAGGTTGAGCATCTCGAACTCGTTGAGAATCTGGTCGATGTAGCGGATCTTGTTGCGGCGGGCATAGCGCTGCTCCTTCTCCGCCTGCCAGCGCTCATAGAGCTGACTGATCTCCAGGCAGGTCTCCTCGATCATCCCGACCTCACTTGGATGTGGACAATTCCTCGGATGGACATGGGGCGACCAGCCCAATGCGCCCCAGCGATGCTATGGCTGGTTGACGTGCCCGTCAAGGGCCGGGTTTGCCGGCGCTACCCGCGCCGGTTCTGGCAGGCCGCCCCTTGACAACCGATTTCGCCGTGGTGCAAGCGGCCGGACGGGCCGCCTTCCCCGGGTTCGCCCTGCGCGTGGTGGCCCGGACACCGAGCACGCAGGACGTCGTCCGGGCGGCGGCGCGGGCGGGCGCGGCGGCCGGGTGGTGCTGCGTGGCGGGCGAGCAGACGGCCGGACGGGGGCGGCAGGGGCGGGTGTGGACGGCGTCCGCGGGGTCGGCGCTGCTGTGCTCGGTGCTGCTGCGGGTTCCGGCCGCTGTGGCGGGCGGGGTGCCGCTTGCGGCCGGCGTGGCGGTGGCCGACGCGGTCGGGGCCCTGGGCGCCCTTGGGGTGGGGCTGAAGTGGCCCAACGACGTGCTGGCCGCTGACGGGGGGAAGCTGGCCGGGATCCTCGCGGAGGTCGAGCCGCGGGGTGGGGGCGCGATCGTGCTCGGCGTCGGCTTGAACCTGGGGGCACGGGGTACGGACCTGGATTCCGATTCCCGTGCGAATCTGAACTCTCTTGTCGGGCGGGAGGTCCAGTGGCAGGAAGCGCTTGCTCGCCTCTTGACGGCCCTCGGCAACCGGCTTGGCCAGCTCGAGCACGGAGGCATCCCCGCAACGGTCGCCGCCTGGCGCCCCTACGCCGTCGGCCTCGGCGCCGAGATCTCAGCGGACACCCCGGCAGGCCCGATCACGGGCATCGCCAGAGACATCGCCGACGACGGCGCTCTCCTCGTCGACACCGGCACCGAGACGATCCGCCTGCTCGCCGGAGACGTGCACCTCAGGAGACGGTGATCGTCCCGTCCATGCCCGGGTGGAAGGTGCAGTGGTACTGGTACGTCCCGGCCTTGGTGAACTTCACCTGGTACTTGTCGCCACTGTTCATCGTGTCCGAGGTGATGGCCGAGTACTGGTCGAAGGTCACGTTGTGGGCCACCGAGCCCGCGTTGTCCCACTCGACCACGTCGCCCACCTTGACGGTGCTGCTGCTCGGGTTGAAGTGGAGGTCGTCGGTCTCCTTGGCGGTGGTCGCCGCGGTCTGACCGGTGACCTTGCTGCCGACGTCGCCGCCGCCGCCGGCCGCCGCCGTGCCCGCCGAGCCTTCGGGCGGGCCGTTGCCGCAGGCCGAGAACAGCAGCGCCGCCGCGACGCCGAGGCCCGCGACTCCCAGCCGAGCCTTCATCATGTCCGGTCAACCTCCTGGATGGGTCGTGCCGCGCCACGCCGGGCGCGGGCAGTGGCCACCCCGCCGTGGGGTATAACGTCTACGCGTTGGTGCGGAATCTTAGGTCAAACACCCTATGCCACGTCCCCTCCGCCGGGTGGCGCCCCAGTGGCGCGCGGCCCATATGATCGGCCACCGGGCCGCCCCCTTGCAGGGCGCACCTTGAGCGTCGCCGGGCGCCCTCTCGACGCCGCCGCGGCGCCGGTGATCCGCGTCGAGGGGCTGCGCAAGCACTACGGCGATCGCGTCGCCGTCGACGGGGTGAGCTTCTCGGTGCGCGAGGGCGAGGTGCTCGGCATCCTCGGTCCCAACGGGGCGGGCAAGACCACCACGGTGGAGATCCTCGAAGGGCTGCGCACCGCCGACGGCGGCAGCGCCGAGGTGGCCGGCGTCGACGTGGTCCGTGACCCCGACGCGGTCAAGGGCCGCATCGGCGTCCAGCTCCAGGCGTCGAGCTTCTTCGACCAGCTCAGCCTCGCCGAGCTGCTCGACCTCTTCGCCGCCATCTTCGGCACGACCGTCGAAGCCCGCGCCCTGCTGCGCCGGGTCGATCTCGAGGACCGCGCGCAGTCGCAGGTCAAGCAGCTCAGCGGCGGGCAGCAGCAGCGCTTCGCGGTTGCTGCCGCGCTCGTCAACAACCCGCGCATCCTCTTCCTCGACGAGCCCACCACCGGGCTCGACCCGCAGGCACGCCGCCACATGTGGGAGCTGGTCCGCTCCTTCCGCGACGACGGCACCACCATCGTGCTGACCACGCACTCCATGGAGGAGGCGGAGCTGCTCTGCGACCGCGTGGCCATCATGGACGCCGGACGCATGGTCGCCCTCGACACCCCCGGCGCACTGGTGGAAGCCCTGCTGGCAAAGGGGTTTCGCCGCCCCCAGCGGGAGCGCGAGGCCACCCTGGAGGACGTCTTCCTCGACCTCTGCGGGCACGGGCTGCGCGACGGCGACGCGCCACCGTGAGCCTGCCCCGCACCACGGTGAGCCCGCGGCGCGCCCTGCTGGTCGCCTCGCTGAAGATGTTCTACCGCAACAAGCACAGCATCTTCTGGACGCTGCTGCTGCCGGTGGTCATCCTCGGCGTCTTCGCGCTGCTCAACCTGGGCGGCGGGGTCAGCGCGCAGCTCGCCGTCGTCGACGACGCGCACACCGCCACGTCACAGCGCATCGTGTCGGCGCTGCAGGCGAGCAGCCTGGTGTCGGTGCACCAGGGCGCGCTGCAGGACGAGCGCGCCGCCTTCGACTCCGGCGACCGCGACGCCCTGCTGCACATCGACCGCGCCGAGCACCTCTCGCTGCTGCTGAGCGGTGCGCACAGCCACCAGGTCGAGGCGGCGCGCGTGGTCGTCGACGAGGCGACCCGGGGCGCCAGCCCCGATGTTGCGGTCAGCACTGTCAACAACGGGCGCAACCAGGGCTACACCGACTTCCTCATCCCCGGCATCATCGCCCTGTCGGTGATGCAGACGGGGCTGTTCACCGTGCTCTACACCTTCGTGCACCTGCGCCAGCGCGGCATCCTGCGCCGCCTCAAGGCCACCCCGCTGCGCGCCGGCGACTTCCTCGCCGCCCAGGTGGGCACCCGGCTCATCCTCGCCGCCGCGCAGACCCTGATCCTGGTGCTGATCGCCCTGCTCGTCTTCCGGGTGCAGATCTACGGCAACGTCGGCTGGCTGCTGCTCGTCGCCGTGCTCGGCGCCGCGGTGTTCCTCGCCCTGGGCTTCGCGATCAGCGGCTCGACGGGCAGCGTGGAGTCGGCGGCGCCCATCGCCAACCTGGTCGGCCTGCCCATGATCGTGCTCAGCGGCGTCTTCTTCTCACGCGGTGGCATGCCCGGCTGGCTGCACAGCCTCACCGGTCTGCTGCCGCTCACCTACCTGGTCGACGGCCTGCGCCACATCTCCTACGACGGCTGGGGGCTGCTCGACATCCGCACCGACCTGCTGGGCATGGCGGTGTGGCTGCTGATCAGCGGCGCGCTGGCGGTGAAGCTCTTCCGCTGGGAGCTGGACTGAGCCACCCGGGGCTCAGATGTTGCCGCCCGGCTTCCACACCATGAGCACGATGATGGCGATGAGCAGGCCGCTCAGCACCATGCCGAAGATGCGCACCCGGCCGATGAGACGGAGAAACTCCACCGGAGGCCCGGCGGGAGCGGCACCCGGCCCGGCGGGCGCCGGCTCGCGCATCCCCGCGGCCAGGTGGATGAGCCGGTGCACCACCGGCCGCTGCACGAACACGGCGATGAACAGGGCCACCAGGTAGAGCACCAGGCCGATGGTCAGCCACGGGTTGCTCTTCCAGTCGATGCTCAGCGCGGCGGACAGCCCGATTCCGCTCACCAGCATGGTCAACGCGAAGGGGATGACCAGCCTGTCCTCGATGGCGGCGTCGAGCTTGAGCGCAAAGCCGATGTGGGCCGGCTCGTTGCGCGCCGCGATGCCGATCAGCGGGAAGACGAAGGTGGGACCGAAGGCGATGATCGCCGCGGTCACATGGAGAAACAGCCAGAAGTGGAACCAAGTCATAGCGGCCCGATTCTAAGCGCCAGTGCGGCCCCGTGACCGCTTTCCGCGCAGTCAGGCCGGGCGCTGCTCCACCGAGGTGCGCTCGATCTCGGCCTCGTCGTCGCCGGGATTCCCTAGCAGGCGCAGGAAGATCACGGATATGGCGACGAAGTAGACGATGTTGCCGATGCCGAACATGATCACGCCGGCGATCTGCTGGTCGCTCACCGCGGACAGCCCCCACAGGCGCGGGGCGCGCGCGTAGAAGTCGTAGACCGCGTGGCCGAAGAGGGCGAAGAGGAAGCCGAGCACGGTGGGCGGCACCCCGGCGAGGCCGAGCATGCCGATCTTCGAGAAGGCACTCACCGTCCGCGTCGTGGGCGAGCGCAGCGGATCCACGATGGGCCACCAGAAGACCACGCCGACGGCGATGAAGGTGATGTGCTCGACGATGTGGATCCACTCGGTGGTGAGGGTGGCGTCGTACCAGGAGGGGATGTGCCAGGCGAGCAGGACCACGTTGAAGATCAGCGTCGCCGGCCAGGGACGGGTGATCGCCGTCCAGACGCGGCGCCGGCGCGGCGCGACGTCGCCGGGCAGCGGCCGCATCCCCGCGATGCCGAGCAGCACCAGCGGTGGCGAGATCATCATCAGGACGAGGTGCTGCACCATGTGCAGGGAGAGCAGGTAGCGGTCGCCCCCAGTGTCGATGGGCGACTGCAGGGCGATGAATCCCAGCAGCACCCCGGCGCCGAAGAACCAGGGGCGCAGCCCGGCGCGGCGGAACCACGGCGTTGTGTCGTCCTCGGCGCGCAGCACGCCGCGGCGGTGGAGGAGGACGTACGCCGCCACCAGGCCGGCGAGGCCGAGCAGGACGGTGGGATCCCACGTCCAGTCGGTCAGGCTGAGATGCGCCTGCTGCATGGTTCGGCCAGCCTACCGGAACGCCCGCGCGGCCGCTGCCTCAGTGCTGCTCGAGGGACTCAGGCAGCTCCAGGTACTCGTTGCGAGCGGCGCGGAACCAGGCGTAGAGGCTGCCGATCAGCCAGACCAGGCCGATCATCCACACCCACGTCGCCGACAGGGTGCCGATGAAGCACATGGTCAGCGAGAGCGCCACGTTGATCGGCGACCAGCTGTTGGGGGGCAAGTGGATGTGCTCGGCGTGCGCGTGCTCCGCGTCGCCGTCGCTGTGCTCCTCGTGCCAGTCGTCAGCCATCGAACCTACTCCGACTACGAGATGGTGCTGTTGTAGATGGTCGCCCAGAGGAAGGCGACGCCGAACATGAGCAGAAGGACGACGCAGAGGACGATGCCCAGCCGCATGTTCTTCCGGGCGAGCTGCTTGTCCATCGTTGGTGTCCTCCTCGATGCCCTAGTGCGCGAGGACGACGCTGTCGAGCGCCGCCACCGCGAAGAGCAGGGCCAGATACAGCAGGGAATAGTGGAACAACCGCCCCGCCGAACGGGCGCTGGCGTCGCGCCAGGTGCGCACGGCGTAGGCCAGGAAGATGCCGTCGAGCACGGCGGCACCGGCCAGGTAGACGAAGGAGAGGGTGCCGGTGAACACCGGCAGCAGGGTCACCGCCACCATCACCACGGTGTACAGCGCGATCTGGGTGCGCGTCTCGTGGTCGCCCTTGACCACCGGCAGCATGGGCACCCGCGCACGCTCGTAGTCGCGGCGGATGAGCAGCGCCAGCGCCCAGAAGTGCGGCGGCGTCCAGTAGAAGATGATGGCGAAGAGGAACAGCGCGCTCAGGCTGATGTTGCCGGTGACGGCCGCCCAGCCCACCAGCGGCGGCATCGCCCCCGCAGCGCCGCCGATGACGATGTTCTGCATCGACGTGCGCTTCAGCCACATGGTGTAGACGAGCACGTAGAAGAGCAGCGCGCTCAGCGCCAGGGTGGCGGCGAGCAGGTTGGCGAACGTCGCCAGCACGGTGAACGACACCACCTCCAGCGCGATGCCGAAGAGCAGCGCGTGCATCGGCTCGATGCGGCCGCTGGGGATGGGGCGTGAGCAGGTGCGCGTCATCGCCTGGTCGATGTCGCGGTCGAACCACATGTTGATGGTGTTGGCGCCGCCGGCGGCGAGCGCGCCGCCGATCATGGTGACCAACACCAGGCCCGAGCCCGGCCAGCCGTGCGCCGCCATCACCATGGCGAAGAAGGCGGTGATCTCGAGCAGCACGATGATGCGCGGCTTGGTCAGCGCGACGTAGTCGGCGACGACCTCGCGCGATGCGCGCGGGTGGCGGACGGGGAGGTCGAGGGCGATGCTCACGATGCCACCGCCTCAGGACGGCCGGCGGAGACCGGCTGCTGGCGGGGTTCCTCGGGAGCCTTGCCAAGTCGTACCGCGCCAGCACGAACCAGCAGGGCGAGCGCCGCCGCCGTCGCCCACAGCGCGCTGGCCAGCGCGAGATGCAGGCCCCGCGCCGCTCCAGGCAGACGCGTCTCCACCACCACCGCGCCCGCGATGATCTGCAGCAGCAGGGCCACGTTGACGACCATGGCGGCGACGCGCACGGGACGCACGCCCCTGAAGGCGCGCATCACTCGTGACACCGTCCAGCCGAGGAACAGGCCAACCACGCCGGCCACGAAGCGGTGGAACAGGTTGATGGTGGCGTAGTGCGAGCTGTCGAACTGGAACCCGTTGCCGCAGAGGGGCCAGCCCGAGCAGGCATAGCCGGCACCGTTGGCGACCACCAGGCCGCCGCTCAGCACCAGCGCGTACGTCGCGCCGGCGGCCCAGGCCATCTGCTTGGCGGCGCTGCGCTGCCGGTCGCTGAGCGACGGCGTCGACTCCCGGCGCGCCGCCGGCGAGTGCACCATCACGGCGACGGAGATGAGCACGCCGAGCAGCAGCAGCGCATTGGCCAGGTGGGCCATCACGATGCCGCCGGGAAGGCGGAACTGGATGGTCGCCGCGCCGAGGAGGATCTGCACGATGAGCAGCACCACGGCGACGGCCATCGTCGTCGCCAGGCGGGGAAGGTGCCGGTACCTGGTCCAAGCCCGCCATGCCACCGCCACCACCAGGACGCTCGCGATGGTGGCCAGCATGCGATGGGAGAACTCGATGAGGGTCGCCGCGTCGGCGGGAGGAACCAATCGCCCATGGCAGAGGGGCCAGTCCTGCCCCGCCTCGCCGCAGCCGAGGCCGCTGCCGGTGACACGCACGACAGCACCCGCGACCACGAGCAGGAACGTGGCCAGCACCGCGGCGACGGTCAGCTTCCTGAACCGGCTCGACGGAACCACGCCGGCGGCCACTCCCGGGCCCGGGCTCATACCGCGGCAGGCCTCGCCGAACGCCGCATGTCACGCACCGGACGCGTGCTGCGCACCTCGGGCACCACGTCGAAGTTGTGTGCCGGCGGCGGCGAGCTGGTCGCCCATTCGAGGGTGTTGCCCTCCCAGGGATCGTCCGGCGCGTTCTTCGGCGAGCGCAGGCTGACGAAGAAGTTGATCAGGAAGATGGCCACGCTCACCGCGATGAGGAAGGCCCCGAAGGTGCTCAGCGAGTTGAGGTCGCCCCAGCCGCGGTTGTTGTTGTACGAGGCGATGCGGCGCGGCATGCCCAGCATGCCGAGGATGTGCATGGGCATGAAGGCGAGGTTGAGGCCGAGCAGCATCAGCCAGAAGTGCAGCTTGCCCAGCTTCTCGTTGAGGAAGCGCCCGGTCATCTTGGGGAACCAGTAGTAGATCCCCGAGAACACGCCCATGACGCTGCCGCCGAAGAGCACGTAGTGGATGTGCGACACGACCCAGTAGGTGCCGTGCAGCGCGTAGTCCACCGCCAGCGAGCCCAGGTAGACACCGTCGACGCCGCCGATGAGGAACATCAGCAGGAACCCGACGGCGAAGAGCATGGGCGTGTCGAAGCGGATCGACCCGCCCCATAGCGTCGCCGTCCAGTTGAGGATCTTCACCCCGGTGGGCACGCCGATGATCATCGACGTCGCCGAGAAGAAGGTCTGCACTGCGAGCGGCAGCCCGGTGAGGAACATGTGGTGCACGAAGACGATGAAGCCGAGCACCGCGATCACCGCCATCGAGTAGGCCATGGCGCGATAGCCGAAGATCGGTTTGCGCGCGAACACCGGGATGACTTCGCTGACGATGCCGAAGGCCGGCAGGATCATGATGTAGACGGCGGGATGTGAGTAGAACCAGAAGATGAGCTGGTAGAGCAGCGCGTGCCCGCCCTGGTTGACCGCGAAGAAGGCGGCGCCCGCCTGGCGGTCGAGCAGCACCATCAGCAGCACGGCGGCGAGGAAGGGCGAGGCCAGCACCACCAGTGCCGAGGTGACCTCGAGCGACCAGGCGAACAGGGGCAGCCGGAACCAGGTCATGCCCTTGGCGCGCATGTTGTGGATGGTGGCCAGGAAGTTGACGCCGCCGAGCATCGAGGAGATGCCGAGGAGGTGCAGGCCGAGTACCCAGAGGTCGGTGCCCACCTGCGGGCTGTACGCCTTCTCGGTGAGGGGCACGTAGCCGGTCCAGCCGGCGTTGCCGGTGCCGCCGAACATGAAGCCGCTGTACATCACCATGCCGCCCAGCGGGATCAGCCAGTAGCTCAGCGCGTTGATGCGCGGGAAGGCCATGTCGCGGGCGCCGATCATCAGCGGCACGACGTAGTTGCCGAAGCCCGCCAGGACGGGAATGATCCACAGGAAGATCATCGTCGTCCCGTGCATGGTGAAGACCTGGTTGTACTGCGCCTCGGTGAGGAACTTGTTCTGCGGCTCGGCGAGCTGGATGCGCACCAGCAGCGCCATGACGCCACCGAGGACGAAGAAGAAGAACGTCGTGTACAGGTACATGATGCCGATCTTCTTGTGATCGACAGTGGTGAGCCAGGACTTGATGCCCCGGTTCTTGTCCCACCTCACCGCGTGGCGCGCCTGGGGGAGCGGCGCCTCCATGACGGCCATGCTATTGACCTCCCGCGCCGCTGCCGGCGCTCGCCGTGCTGCCGCTGATCTGCTTGTTCAGCCACGCCGTGTAGGCGCTCTGCGAGAGCGCGTGCACGGTGAAGTCCATCAGCCAGTGGCCGTCACCGCAGAGCTCGGTGCACTGGCCCGTGTAGTCGCCGGGCTGGTCGATCTGCATCCAGGTGTGGTTGGTCTGGCCGGGGATGGCGTTGATCTGCCCGTTGACGTTGGGCAGGAAGATCGAATGGTTGACGTCGGTCGAGTACACGTCGAAGGCGACCGGCTTGCCCACCGGGATGTACAGGTCCTTGATGGTGGTGAGCTCCTTGCCGTTGGACTTCTTGACGTTGTAGTCGAACTGCCAATAGAAGCGGACGCCGGTGACCTTCATCTGGATGGCGTTGTCGGGGGTGCTGGCGATGACGCCCATGTTGGCCGCGGTGAGCACGAACAGCGAGGCCAGGATGAGGAACGGGACCACCGTCCAGCCGACCTCGAGCTTGTTGTTGCCGTGGGTCTGCACCGGCTCCTCGTCGTCGTGCTTGCGGCGGAAGCGCAGCGCGCTGTAGAGGATGGCCGCCGACACGCCGGCGGTGACCACCACCGACACCCAGAACAGGGGCCAGAAGACGTCGTTGATGTGGTTGGCCACCGGCCCCTGCGGGTGCAGCGGCGACATGTCCACAAAGGCAACGTTGGTGTTGGCCAGCACTGTCACCGGCACGAAACCCCCATGTGGTCCCTGGGTGTGATCGCACGTGGAGCCCGGCGCCGGGCCGCCGGAATCATGGCACCCCCGGGAAGCCGTCGTCAAACGGCCTGGTGTTGGTCCCAATGGCCCAATCCCCGAGGTCGCGAGCGTGCTGGGAGCGCGTCCCAGCGTAGGGCGAAGACCCCACTACTTGGTCCACGGCCGGGTGACCGTGCGGATCTGCCGCTTGACCACCTCGGTGATGTCCACGTTGGTCAGCGCCGCCTCCTCCCACGTCCCCCGTGCGGTGGGCACCTTGGCCGGGTCGGGGATGACCCGCCCGGTCACCTCGTCCCGATACTCCGGCTTCGGCGTGCGTCGTCGCAGGAGGGGGATTCTCATGGCGGCAGGACGATACCAGGGCGAGACGCGGGCCTGACGGGATCAACCCACCTGGACCATGCCGAGCCGGATGGCGTACTTGACGAGGTCGGCGTTGCGGTGGATGTCGAGCTTGGTCATCAGGCGGGTGCGGTGGTTGTGCACGGTCTTGACCGAGAGGTCGAGCATCTCGGCGATCTCGCGGCTGGAGTGGCCCTCGGCGATGAGCTTGAGGATCTCCTGCTCGCGGGCGCTGAGGCGCTTGCCCGGGGGCGGCTCGGGGGCGCCGCGGGCGCTGCGCTGCAGGTAGTCGCTCATCAGCGCCTTGGCGAGGTAGGGCGAGAGGTACGAGTTGCCCTCGTGGGTGGAGCGGATGGCGCTCATCAGCTCCAGACCACCGCTCCTCTTGAGCACGTAGCCGGCGGCGCCGGCGCCGAGGGCGCGCAGGAAGACGTCCTCGTTGTCGTGCATGGTGAGGATGAGCACGCGCACGGCGGTGTCGCGCTGGGCGATCTGGCGGGTGGCCTCGATGCCGTCGAGGTTGGGCATGGTGATGTCCATCAGCACCACGTCGGGGCGCAGCGCCAGGGCCTGCTGCACGGCGGCGCGCCCGTCCTCGACCTCGCCGACCACCTCGATGTCGGGCTGGGTCGCCAGCAGCGAGGAGACGCCCTCGCGGAACAGCGCGTGGTCGTCGGCGAGCAGGACGCGGATGCGCCCGGTGCCGGCGGCCGCCGCGGGGGCGCCCCCGCCGCCCGGCTGGCGCGGCGCGGGCGTCACGAGGCCGCCGCGTCGAGGAGCCGGGCGCCGGCCCGCTCCAGGGGGATGCGGGCGCTGACGCGCGTGCCCCCGCCCGGCGAGGAGGACACCTCGACAGAGCCGCCGACGATGCTGGCCCGCTCGCGCATCCCCGGCAGCCCGAGGCCACCTGCGCCGTGCACGTCGGCGCCGTCCGCGCCGTCGGCGAACCCGACCCCGTCGTCGCTGACGTCCAGCCGAACCGCGTCCGGCAGGAAGCGCAGCCGCACGTGCACGCACCCGGCCCGCGCGTGCTTCTGCACGTTGGCCAGCGCCTCCTGGGCGATGCGATAGAGGGCGAGCTCGACGGCCTGGGGCAGGCGCCGCCGCCGCCCCTCGATCTGCACGTCGGCACGCAGGCACGTCCCCTCGACGCGATCGCGCACGTGGCGCGTCAGCGCCGGCAGCAGCCCGAACTCGTCGAGTGCAGGCGGACGCAGCTCGGTGGCGATGCGCTGCAGGTCGCCGAGCGCGGTGCCGGCCAGCTTGCGCAGCCGCGCCAGCGTCTCGCGCAGCGCGGGGTTGCCGCCCTGCGCGTCGGCGCTCTGCAGCGCGTCGGCGGTGTCGACGGTGGTCATCAGGGCGGCGAGGATCTGGTTGGCCTCGTCGTGCAGCTCGCGGGCGACGCGGCCGCGCTCCTCCTCCTGGGCGCGGATCACCATGTCGGCCAGCCGCCGCGTCTCCTGGCGCTGCCGCTCCAGCGACACCGCCAGCGCGCGGGTGGCGTCGAGCTGCTCGGCGAGGTCCGCGGAGAGCTGCAGGTTGGCCGCGGCGATGTCGCGCTGCACGTTGAGCGAGCTGAGCAGGCGGCGCTCGGCCTTGTGCAGCTGCGACGTCGCCGCGCCGCTGACCAGCCCCACCAGCCACACCGAGAGCACGAACAGCGCGACGTGCCCGGCGTGCTCCCGCCAGGCGCTGACCATCATCGGGTCCCACGGCAAGATCGCCAGGAACAATACGGTGATCACCGCGCAGAGGGCGTACATGGCGCGCGTCTCCAGGGTCAGCGACGCGGCGATGACGATGAGGTAGTACAGGAAGACCAGCAGCGACATGTGGTACCCGGTGAGGTGCACCACGGCGGTGACCAGCGCGGCGTCGATGACCAGCCCGAGCACCACCTTGGTGTGCGAGCACCACGCCGCCGGCAGCAGCCAGTGGTACACCGCGGCGAACACCAGCGTGGTACCGAGCAGCAGCCCGAACCAGCCCGTCGCCGGGCGCGACATGAAGTCGAGGTGGACCATGGTGGCCACCAGCGCGGTGGCCACGGCGACGACGTGGGCCAGGCCCATCAGCCGGTCGTAGTGGACCAGGCGAGCACGCTCCTCCTCGCTGCGCGTGCGCGAGCCCTCCCCGCGTCTCGGCCAGTCGAGCCCCCTGCTGCTCGGTGGACGCAGTCGCTGCGCCGCCCCGGCGGCGGCCTGCAGCCTGCTCGCGGTCACGGCGTCGCGGTCACAGCTTGAGGCGCATCCAGCGCTGCGTCGGCCGGCGCCCCTCGCTCAGCTCGATGGCGGAGCGACGCGCGTCGACGGCGGCGCTCGCCCAGAAGGTCAGGCCGAGCAGGAAGAGCACCAGGAAGGCGATGATCGAGCCGAAGGCGACCACCAGGAAGACGCCGAAGTCCTTGCGTTGCAGCAGGTCATGGCCAAAACTCTCGCCCGCCATGATCAGCAGCACCGAGGGACCCAGGGTGAACAGCGTGGCCAGCAAGAAGGCGACGGCCTTGCGCACCTGCCCGTTGTAGAGCTGCCCGAGTCCCGGCAGGACCGACAGCGAGGCTGCCACGACGGGATTGCGGCGGCGCACCACGACGGGCGGCTGCGGGGGCGTGTCCGCAGGCGGCTGCGCGCCGACCACGTCGCGACGTTCGTCCGTCGCCGCCTGCTGGGTCACGAACGCACTGTGTCCTGCTTACCGCGCCAGGAAGGCCCGGTAGCAGTAATAGGCGGCCAGCAGCAACGACGCCAGCGCCCAGATGGACACGAAGAGCACGTCGCCCCAGCCGGCGTCACCGGGGTCGAGGGCGGCGATGAGATGGGTCATGGCTGCTGCGGGCATCAGTGCGACTTGAAGGCCTCCAGTGCCTTCTCACCGAGGATGAAGCCGAAGGTGACGACCAGCAGGATGACGAAGAAAAGCATGGTCCCGAGCAGGTCGCGGGCGAAGGTGCTGCGTCGCATTTCTCAGGCTCCGGTCATGGCAGCGTCTGGTAGTTCTCCCAGTGCCGGATGAATTGCACCAGGAGGTTGATCTGGTCCTCGCTCAGCTGACGCGTCTTCTGGGCGGGCACCTTGTCCACGGTCTTGTCGGCGGTGTAGTCCGGGGCGATCGAGCCCCAGTTCGGCATCACGCTGCCGATGTGCTCGAAGTCGGTCATGCCGTACTCGATGCAGCGGTAGTAGTAGTCCTCGTTGAAGAAGCCGAGGCGGTCCTGGTTGCTCAGCGGCGGACCGATCTTGCCCTCGCCCAGGTTGCCGTGGCACGACGCGCAGTACTGGTAGTAGAGCGCGGCGCCCTCGGTCCAGGCGTACTCCGGGTTGACGATCAGGTTGAGGTGGGCATTCGTCTGGTCGAGCGAGAGGCGCCCGCCGTTGTGGCAGACGATGCAGCCGGTCTGGTCGATGCCCAGCGGCGACCCGTTGTTCTGCGCCGGGCTGAGGAACGACGGCAGGAACCCGGTGATGCCGGTCGGCGTGTTGGCACTGGTGCCGGCGGCTCCGGCGGCGGCGCCGCTGCTCGCGGGCGCGCTGGCCACGTAGGGGTGGAACCCGTCCTTGGTGGCCACCGCGCTCTGCCCGTAGGTGTCGTAGTACTGCTGCGTCACCACCGAGGGATGCACCCCGGTGAGGTGGTTGGCGTCGGCGATCTGCTTGGCGTTGGGGTCGTACTTGAAGAAGTCCTGGGCCAGGCGCTTGGCCGCCTCCTGGGGGCCGATGGTGGCGATGTCGGGCACGTGGCAGGAGATGCAGCGCTCGACGCGGAAGGTGTCGCCCTGCTTGGCCTGGGGGAACGAGGGGAAGAGCTGCTGCGTCTTGACGTCGATCAGCTTCGCCGACGACGGGTAGTCCTTGAGGTACTGCTCCTGGACCGACAGGTAGCCGTGGTCGTGCGCGTCCTTGGCGGCTGCCACACCGATGAGCAGCAGCACGAACGCGGCCAGGCCGAGGAAGAGCTTGGTCATGGCGTGCTCATACCTGGGGGTTCACCCCCGGGTGGCCGAGGATCTTCAACCAGTCCCAGTTGAAGGCCAGGCTGCGGAAGAAGACGCCGATGACCACGAAGGCCACCGCCAGCATCACGTAGCTGGTGAAGAGGGTGATGGCCACCCGGCGGTCCTGGGGACGCCGGCTGGGGTTCTTGTCGATGTACGGCGTCAGGATCATGCCGACGATGACGAAGGTCGGGAAGGCGACGCCGGCCATGACCGGCGGGAAGCGCTCAAGCAGCTCCTGCAGTCCCAGGAAGTACCACGGCGCCTTGGCCGGGTTGGGCGTGATCGCGGTGTTGGCACGCTGCAGCAGCGGGGCGTTGACCCAGATCGACACCAGGAAGAGGAAACAGGTGATCGCCAGCGCGGCGAGGAACTCCTTCCACACCAGGGCGGGGAAGGTGACCACGGTCTCCTCGTCCTCGCGGCGGCGGACGACGAGCGGCGGCGAGGCCAGCTCCGGCCCCGTGCCGCGGCGTGGAGCGACGGGCACCGCGCCTCCGCGCGGGGCGCCGTCAGCGCCTGGTCCGGTTGGACCGACTACGGTCGCCATGGCGTCACAGGCCTCCCGTGAAGCCGTCCTTGCGGACGCGCCAGAAGTGGATGACCATCAGGATGAACCCGATCAGGGGTAAGGCGACGACGTGTAAGACGTAGAAGCGGATCAGAGCGCCCTGACCAACCTGTCGACCTCCCAGCATGATGTACCGCGTGTACGGGCCCGCGATGGGGGCGTACTTGGCCATGTTGGTGCCCACCGTGATGGCCCAGACGGCGAGCTGGTCCCAGGGCAGCAGGTAGCCGGAGAAGGACAGCAGCAGGGTGGTCAGCAGCAGCAGCGTGCCGATCGCCCAGTTGAACTCCCGCGGCGGCTTGTAGGCGCCCTGGTAGAACACGCGCGCCATGTGCAGCCAGACGGTGATGACCATGCCGTGCGCCGCCCAGCGGTGCAGGTTGCGGATCACCAGGCCGAAGGTCGCGACGAACTCCAGGTCCTTGATGTTCTGGTACGCCTGGTCCACCGAGGGGATGTAATAGAACATCAGGAACAGGCCGCTGATGGTCAGCAGGATGAAGAGGAAGAAGCTGAGCCCGCCCAGGCACAGCGTGTAGCTGACCCGGATCGCCGACTTCTTCACCCGCACCGGGTGGATGTGCAGGAAGAAGTTGGTGAGCGCGGTGCGCGCGGCAACCTTGTCGGTGGTGGGCAGGCCGTGGCGGAAGATCGATCCCCACACCTGGCTCAGGAACTTCACCATCGGGTTGCCGCCGCCGGCTGCGTTCACGAACGCCTCCTCTGCACTCGGTTCTCCTCTCCTGCTCTCACGGTCAGACGCCCAGCGTCTGGCCGTTGTCCTTCTTGGTCTTGGGGTCGAGACGCCACTGCGGCGGCACGGTGTCGCCCGCGCTGCGCTGCACCACGAGCTTGCCGCGGTCGACGACGAGGAAGCCGTCGGGAGCGTACTGCACGTCGACCCAGTCCATGGGCCGCGGGGCCGGGCCGTAGAAGTTGGTCGAGTCGATGAAGTAGCGCGAGCCGTGGCAGGGGCAGGCCCAGCCGTTGGGCTGCCCGGCGCTGCCGCGCTCGCCGCGCGACGAGGCCACGCTGTCGGAGACCCCGGTGCCCTGGGTGACCGTGGTCGTGTAGTTGGGCGTGCAGCCGAGGTGGGTGCAGATCAGGTACACGGCGTAGTAGCCGCCGTCGTCGCGAATGATGGAGACGCGCTTGGCGGTGATCTGCAGCGGGTTGCCTACGGTGATGGCGTTGGGGTCGACGCTGACCTTGAACGCCAGCGGCTCCTCCTGGGTGGCCCCCGGGAAGAGGAACTTGAGGATCTCCGCGGTGGCGAAGAGCGTCGCGCCCAGGGCCCCCAGCGTCCCCATGATCATGAGGAACTGGCGGCGGGTGACGTCGGCGAGGACGTGGAGGCGCCCGCGTGGCGTCTCGTAGGGATTCACAGCCATGGCGATTGGGGCATTCTACCCATGCAAACGACGCCGGTTGCTCACGTGAAGGGAGTCGAGGCGGGGGGCGTGATGATGTCCGCGAAGACGATCGTCGAGATCATGATCACCAGGAAGGCGACGGCGATGGCCAGGCACCCGAAGTCGGTGCGAAGGGCGAGGATCAGACGCTCCACCGTGTGGTCTCCGGGTCGACTTGAGCGGGACGGCGCACAGGATAGACGACCGGCCCGGGGTGTCGTGGCGTCGAGGCGACGTTGGGGCGAAGAGCCCAGCGCGGCCTCGGCCGCGCCCGGCGCGGAGTCGCGCCGAGAGGGGGCCGGGGGAGATCTGCTCCCCCGGTATGGCGCGCGTCCGAGCGCGCCGGAGAGACAGGCCTTCTCCGCCTGCGGCAGCAAGGTCCCCTGGTAGCCTGGCGCCCCGATGTCCTACTGGCGACCGGTCGAGATCTACGCCACCTTCATGAAGGTGGTCGGCGAGATCGAGATCGCCCCGCCGCATCGCCTC
Source organism: Candidatus Dormiibacterota bacterium (assembly GCA_035995545.1). GTDB lineage: Bacteria > Chloroflexota > Dormibacteria > Aeolococcales > Aeolococcaceae > DASRDZ01. The sequence goes on along the minus strand of DASYKI010000016.1, from coordinate 152,827 downwards.
ACCGACGTGGTCAACCGGGTCGGGGACTTCGTCGAGCTGCGCAACGCCGTCGCCGAGCCGCTGAGCGTCAACTACCCGGTGCTCAGCAAGCGCGAGGCGCGCACCACCATCGCCAAGCAGTCGGTGATCCTGGTCTGCCCCAAGGAGCAGGTCGGCGACATCGTGGGCAACCCGGCGATGTGGCGCGAGAAGCTCGCCCAGCCGGCGGCGATCCACACCCAGGCGTTCTCCATGGTCGCCGACGTCCACCTCGAGCCCCGCCACACCCTGCGCGACCAGCTGGAGCGCTACCGGACGGACTTCATCCCGGTGACCAACGTCTCGGCGCTGTGGGTGGCCTCGCTGTCGGCGGAGACGCACGCCCTGCAGCGCGGCTTCGCGCTGCTCAACCCGGCGACGATCCTCAGCTTCTCGGAGCGCTAGCCGGAGCCGAGGTCAGCCCGAGACCAGGCTCTGGCGCGCCGCCTCACGCTTCTGGCTGGCGGCACCGAACGCGCCCACTGCCATGCAGACCAGGCCGATCACGGTGAAGACCAGGCCGACGATCACCTTGGTGAAGCGGTCGCCGGCGAACATGGTGCCGTTGGGGTCGACGAACGACTTCTCCGCGGGCGCCGCCCACACCGTGCTGACCGCGGCCATCAGGAACCAGAAGGTGCCCCCCAGGTGCCACAGGGCGGCAGTGCGCACCCGCCCGCCACGGCTCGGCTTGCTGGAGATGTAGAACGCCGCCAGCGAGGCGGCCATCAGCATCGCGTAGAGGCTGAACAGGGCGACCATCAGGATCGCGGAGATGATCTGCCGGTCGGTCATCCCGGTGAAGAAGTTCATCGGGGCCGAGGATAGCGCACCGTCGATCCGCCTTGGCAAGCGGTGCGGTGCGGCGCCTAGTGGACGATGACGCGCGTCCCCAGCTCGGCCCAGTTGAAGAGGTCGACCATGGTCGGCATCGGGGTGTTGACGCAGCCGTGCGAGCCGGCCGCCTGCGTGCCGGGCCCGTACGTCCCGCGCCAGGGCGCGTCGTGGATGGCGTAGCCGTCGCTCCTGAACCAGAGCGTGTACTGCACCCACGTCGGCGCGTACCAGTACGGTGAGCTGGGCGGGAAGTCCGAGGTCATCTTCCAGGGGTGGTTCTTGCGCAGCACGGTGTAGTTGCCGGGCGGCGTGGGCAGCTCGGGACGCCCGGTGGTGACCAGCGTGGTGATGAACGGCACACCGTCCTGGTAGGCGGTGAGCTCCTGCCGGGCCAGGCTGATCACGATGACCTTGCCGACGCCGAGCGAAGCGATGCCGATGCGGTCGAGCAGCGGCGGCATCATGCCGTCGACCTGGTTCATGACGAACTCGTAGACGGCGGTGGTGCTGGCCCCGTCGAGCGTCGCCTGCAGCACGTCGAGGCGGTGCGGGATGTCGCCGGGGTCGACCTTGTAGTTGATCGCGTCCTGCACCGACTGCCGCGCCGAGGCCATGTCACCGTAGGCGCCGCTGCGCGAGGTGAGCAGGTCGTCGATGGGATTGGCCGCCGCGGTGGTGGCGGCGGTGATGGCGTCGAAGCCGGCCATGTCGGTGGACGCCAGGAATGCCTGGTGCTGCGCGGTGATCGCCGCCGCCCAATCCCTGATGGTGGGCTGCAGGTTGGGATAGGGCTGCACCGCGCTGACCAGCCGGTCGGCACGCGCCAGCGCCGACTGCGCGGCGGTGCGGCTGGACGAGAGCGCCGCGTCGGCGGCGAGCTTGACCTGCGTCTGGGTCTGCAATGCGCTGATGCGGGTGTCGATGCCGATGATCGCCGTCTGCACCGCCTTGGGCGACTTGGCGGCGGCCAGCGCCGCGCGCGTCTGGTCCAGGGTCGAGCTCTCGCCGCCGACCTCGATACCGGCGCCCTTGGCGGTGGCGATGGCCGCCTGCATCTGGTCGAGCAGGGTGGTGGCCGCGCCGCGGGCGATGTCGGTGAAGCCCTGCTGGAGCAGGTCGACCCGGGCGATCAGGGCGCGCAGGGCGCCGGCCTGGTGGGCCAGGTGGGTGCGCTCGCCGCCGTCGAAGCCGAACGCCTTGGTGGCCACGGCGGCCTCCGCGAGGATGGCGGTGCGCTGCGTGGTGACGGGGAGGAGGTCGGCCTTGGCGAGCCCGTCCGACTCCGCGTGGGAGATCGCCGAGTCGAGCGCCGACTGGGCCGCGGTGCGGTCGCTCCGTGCCGAGGTGAGATCGGACTGCTGCGACTTCCAGACCGCCGCCGAGGCGCCGGCCCCGCACAGAACGAGCAGCACCAGGAGGGCTGCCACGGGGACGAGGACGCGGCGGCGCCTGCGAGAACGTGCTGGGACGGAGGGTACGGAGATGCTGGACATCGGCTTTCGGGGGGGACAACGCCGGGATGCCGCGGGGCGTTTCGGTGTCAGCGCCTGGCCCCGACTATGCCAGACGGGCCGGGTCGATGGTAGGGTTTGCGACCGATCCGGCACATACTGCTGAGAGGGGGAGCCATGGGAGTCGCCACCTTCCTGAGCCGCCGCGGGCGGCGGCACGTCATCGCGGCGTCGGTGCTCGGCACCGGGGTGCTGCTGGCCTCACCGCTCGGGGCTGCCGCGTCCACCACGACCACGCTCAAGGCGCCGTACGCGTCGTCGTACAAGACCCTGAGCTGCTGGGACGGGGCGCACCACACCGCGGGGACGTGCTCGGCCACCGCCACCGTCACCGCGAGCAGCGGCCACTACACCTACAAGCTGTCGGCCTCGTCGCCCGGCGTGCCCAACCTGGACAGCGTCGGCGCCCATACCCAGATGAGCCTCTCCGCCACGACCAAGCTGGCGAGCCCGGCGCCCAAGGTCACGTTCACCGTGGTCGTGCACGTCAAGAGCGCCAAGATCACCTTCTCGGGCAGCTACGGCAAGGGCGGCGGCGGCCGCATCGACATGCCCATCAACATCTTCGACGACCCGTGTGCCGGCAACGGCTGCCAGGTCAACACCGGCGGGCCCGTCATGATCACCCTCGACGGCGCCAGCGCCAGCAAGTCGAGCTTCGACGTCACCTATAGCGCGACGCTCGTCAACCAGGCCGGCGGCAACCTGCCTGCGGGCACCCTGCGGGTCAACGTCTGGGTGGACGGCGCGGTCAGCCTGGTCGGGGGCGACGCCGGGACGATCACCAGCTCCGTCGATGCCACGCTCAAGAGTGTCAAGGTCACCATCAACTAGGCACGGCGCCCGCTCGGGATGCCGCCGCCCAAAGCGAGCCCGCGGCATCCTGGCGACGGCGCCCCATGGCGTAACCCGCCGGCGCGCCGTACGCTTCTACCGACGATGACAGCCCTCCCGGCGACGCCCGGCCAGGCGCTCGCGCCGGACCGGGACGGAGGCCCTCCCCTCCCCCTGCGTTCGGCCATCCTCGGCCTGGGCAGCCATGTCCCCGAGGACGTGCTCAGCAACGCGGACCTCGAGGCCCTGGTCGACACCTCCGACCGCTGGATCCTGGAGCGCACCGGAGTGCGCGAACGCCGCAGGGTGGGTTCCGGCGAGACGGCCAGCACGCTCGGTGCCATCGCCGCGCGCCGCGCCCTGGCCGACGCGGGCAACCCCCAGGTCGACGCCATCCTCTTCGCCACCAGCTCGCCCGACACCCTCTTCCCCAGCAGCGCCTGCCTGGCGCAGCGGGAGCTCGGCCTCGGCGGGATCATGGCCATGGACGTGGCCGCCGCCTGCAGCGGGTTCGTCTACGCGCTGAGCCTGGCCGACGCCATGATCCGCGTCGGCACCGCCCGCACCGTGCTGGTGATCGCCGGCGAGGCGATGACCACCCTGATCGACTACAAGGACCGCGGCACCTGCGTGCTCTTCGGCGACGGCGCGGGCGCGGCCGTGGTCGGTGCCGCCCAGCCGGGTGGCGGCGGCATCCTGGCCACCCGCACCGGCGCCGACGGCGGTGACGCCGACCTCATCTACTACGGCCCCGTCGAAGGCCAGAGTGACGACGACGCGGCCGTGCGCATGGCCGGACGGGGCACCTTCCGTGTCGCCGTCGAGCGCATGACCGAGACCGCGCAGAAGCTGTGCGCGGACGCCGGCTGGACCACCGGCGACATCCGCATGGTCTTTCCGCACCAGGCCAACCTGCGCATCGTCGAAGCAGTGGCCAAGCGGCTCGACGTGGGCATGGAGCGCGTCTACTTCAACGGCGACCAGTACGGCAACACCAGCGCGGCCTCGATCCCGATCGCGCTCGACGAGGCCTACCGCCGCGGGCTGCTGCACGCCGGCGACCGGCTGCTCTTCATCGCCTTCGGCGCCGGGACGACCTGGGGCGGCGCAGCGCTGGAATGGTCGCTGGACGGCCCTCCGTGATCGGTGGACCGCGGGCGGGTTCGCTTCCCGTTCCCGGCCCACGCCTGCAGGCGACGACGTCGCCGGACGCGGTGGCATGCGCGGGATGCGGACGCCGCATCGTCGGCGAGCGCCACGAGCGTGCACTGCGCGTCTGCGCGGGGTGCGGGCGGCACGCGCGAGTTCCTGCCACGTTGCGCGCATACCAGATCGCCGACCGCGGAAGCCTGTCGATGCTCGACATCCGGGTCGCCGACCGCGACCCGCTCCACTTCGACGACGGCGTGCCCTATCCGCAGCGCGTCGCCAGCGCGCGTCGCGAGAGCGGCGCCGACGAGGTGTTCGCGGTCGGACGCGCCCAGGTCGGCGAGGTGCCGGCGATGCTGGCCTGCATGGAGTTCGCCTTCCTCGGCGGCTCGCTGGGCAGCGCCGCGGGCGAGGTGTTCGCCCAGGCGTGCGAGATCGCCGTGGACGAGCGCCGCGCGCTGATCGTGGTGTGCACCTCGGGCGGCGCGCGCATGCAGGAGGGCATCGCCTCGCTGGCGCAGATGGCGCGCTGCAGCGTCGGCGTCTCCATGGTTTCCGGCGCCGGACTTCCCTACGTGTCGGTGCTCGCCGACCCGTGCTTCGGCGGGGTCACCGCGTCGTTCGCCACCCAGGCCGACGTGATCGTCGCCGAGCCCGGTGCGCGCATCGGCTTCGCCGGCGGCCGCGTCATCGAGCAGGCCACCCATGATCGGCTGCCCGACGGGTTCCAGACCGCCGAGTTCCTGCTCGCCCACGGCATGGTCGACATGGTGGTCGACCGCCGCGCGCTGCGCAGCGTGCTGGTGCGGCTGCTCTCCGCGTACGGCGCCGCGTGTGGCTGAGTTGACCCTCGTCGGCACCGCGACGGCGCAGACCGAGCGCGAGCGCGACGCCTTCGCGGCCGTCGAGCTCGCCCGCAACCCCGCCCGTCCGCGCGCCCTGCAGGTGATCTCGCGCGCCTTCACCGACTTCACCGAGCAGCGCGGCGACCGCCTCTTCGGCGACGATCGCGCGGTGGTCGGCGGCCCCGCCCGCCTCGACGGTCGCTGGGTGATGGTGGTGGGACAGGAGAAGGGCACCGACGCCGTGTCGCGTGCGGTGCACAACTTCGGCATGCCCCATCCCGAGGGCTACCGCAAGCAGCAGCGCCTGATGCGCACGGCCGAGAAGTTCGGCCTGCCGGTGATCTGCCTGATCGACACACCCGCGGCCCATCCCGGTGTCGGCGCCGAGGAGCGCGGCCAGGCGTGGGCCATCGCCGAGTCGCTGATGACCACGCTGCGACTGCGCGTGCCGGTGGTGAGCGCGGTGCTCAGCGAGGGTGGCAGCGGCGGCGCGCTGGCGCTGGGGCTCGGTGACCGCGTGCTGGCCTGGGAGAACGCGGTGTACACCGTCGCCCCCCCGGAGACCTGCGCCGCCATCCTCTACCGCGACGCCGGGCAGCGCGCCCGCGCGGCACTGGCGATGAAGCCCGGTGTCGACACCGCGTTTGCCCTGGGATTGGTGGACGAACTCGTCCCCGAGCCGCCGCCCGGTGCGCACGCCTTTCCCGACGTGGCCATCGCCGCCCTGCGCGGTGCTCTGGTGCGGCACCTCGACGAGATCGTCGACATCGACCGCGATGCGCTCGTTGCGCAGCGCATGCGCCGGTATCGCGAAGCCGGCGGCTAGGCCGCCGCGACGGGTGCCGCCCGTGAAGACCCTGCCCCGGCGCGGTCGGGACGGCGCAGGAAGAAGGCTGGGATGAGCGCGAAGCCGGTGAGGACGGCGGTGAAGGCGAAGGTGCGGTCGAAGGCGATGCTGAGCGCCTCGTCAGCGTAGTTCTTGACGAAGCTGTCAACAACCGGGTCGCCCGTGGACGCGGGCGCGGCAGCGCTGCGGGTCGTCTGCGACCCGCTGGCCAGGCGGACGCGCAGCGCGTCGCAGAGCTGTGTGGCCGTCACGGGCGCGGTGGGAGAAACGCCGAGCAGGCGATGCGTCGCCGGCGAGCTGAGCACCGCGGGAGAGGGGTCGCAGGGCGCCTGCCTCGCCGCTGTGCCGACCTGTGACGACAGCACGGTGACCAGGATGGCGATGCCGATCGACGACCCCACCCGCTGCGCGGTGTTGGTGATGCTCGACGCGCGCGAGGTGAGGTGCTGCGGGACGCGTGCCAGCCCGGCTGACATCCCCGGCATCATCGCGAAACCCATGGCCATGCCGCGCAGGGCGAGGGCGGCGACGATCAGCGAGACCGGCGTGTCGCTGTGGATCTGGGCCAGCAGCACGCCGCCGGCGACGAGCAGCACCAGCCCCAGGCTGACCACCGGGCGTGGACCGATGCGGTCGGTGAGATATCCGCCCAGCGGCATGAAGATGGCGGCGGTGATCGCCTGCGGCATGAGCAGCAGGCCGGTGCTGATGGCGTCGTAGCCGTGCACCTGCTGCAGGTAGAGCGGCAGCAGCAGCATGGCGCCGAACAGTGCGGTGACCAGGAAGAAGCCGAGCACCACCGACCACGAGAACGTCGGGTCGCGGAAGAGCTCCAGGTGCAGCAGCGGTTCGTCGGCGGTGCGCTGCCGGTACAGGAAGGCGACGAAGAACACCGCCGAGATGGTCAGCATGCTGAGCACCAGCGGTGAGCCCCAGCCGAGCTCGTTGCTGCGGTCGACGCCGTACATCAGCGCCAGGACGGCCGGGGTGCCGGTGAGCAGGCCGATCCAGTCGAGCTTCATGGTGCTCGAATGCGGCGTCTCGCGCAGGAAGCGCTGCGCGGCCATCAGCGACACGATGCCCACCGGCACGTTGACGTAGAAGATCAACCGCCAGCTGAAGTCCTGCACCAGCCAGCCGCCGAGCACCGGTCCGAGGGCGGGCCCCAGCAGCATCGGCACGCCGAAGATGCCCATGACCCGGCCCATCTCGGACGGGCCCACGGCGCGCAGGATGATGGTCATCCCGATGGGCATGATCATGCCGCCGCCGATGCCCTGCAGCACCCGGAAGAGGATCAGGCTGGGCAGGTTCCAGGCCAGCCCGCACAGCGCGGACGCGACCGTGAACAGGATCAGGGTGATCAGGTACACCCGTTTTGTGCCAAATCTGTCAGTAACCCAACCGGTGACGGGGATCACCGCGCCCTGGGCGAGCAGGTAGCCGCTGACCACCCAGGAGATGTCGTTGTAGCTGCCCGCGTTGAACGTCGTCTGCAGGGTCGGCAGGGCGACGTTGACGACGGTGGCGTCGAGGATGGTCATGATCGACCCGCCCAGCACCACGGCCAGGGCGACCCACTTGTAGTCGAGCCGCCCGGTGTGGCTCTCGCGCGCTTGCGCGGTGTCCGGCGGCGCCGGCGGCGGTCGGTCGGTCAGCCGGCCGCCGTCAGCCACCAGCCAGGGGATGATCGGCGGGTGCGTCGGCGAGCTTGGCGAGAAGTGCGAGCAGGGTGACCGCCTCGCCGTCGTCCAGCGCGGCCAGGGCGCGCATCGCGGTGCGGCGCTTGGCCAGGCCGTAGCGCTGCACCAGCTCGACGGCGGCGTCGGTGGGCATGAGCCGGACGACGCGCCGGTCGCCGGGGTCGGAGGTGCGCTGGGCGAGCCCCTGGCGGAGCAGGCGATCGGCCAGCGCGGTGGCGCTGCTCAGGGCGATGTGCTGGGCCTGGGCCAGCTCGTTCATGGTCATGCCGCCACCGGCCATGAGGTGGTGCAGCGCCTCGATCTGGTGCACCGTGACGCTGCTCAGCTCCTCGCGCAGCTCCCTGGGGAACTCCCGCTCGAAGCGCCGGCGCAGGCGGGGGACGATGGCCAGGAGCTCCTCGGCGACGGCGTCGCGGGAGGCTGCGGGGGCGCGCTCAGGCAGGGGGAGGGTGGTCACGGCTGGGGTGTGGCTCCGCTGAGGGGACGAATGGTTCGATTATAGAAGGATCGCTTTCCGCGGACCCGGCGCGGCCGCCCGTCTGGCGACTCAGACAGCTCGCAGGATGGGGACGTGCACCTCGTGGCTGCTCACGGCGGGCTGTGCGGCGCGACCGGTGAGCTCGACCGCGATGGCTGGAGCGGCCGGCGCCGGCGCGGGAAACGACAGCGCGCTGATGCGGAAGGCGAGCAGGTCCTCGCGCCGGAAGCGGCGGTGCAGCCCCGGCGTGACCAGTGCCGGCCGCAGCTGGCCGCGCTGGATGGCGCGCACGATGGTCGGCTTGCTCACGCCCAGCAGGGCGGCGGCCTCGCCTGTGGTCAGGAACTCACCCACTGACATCCCTCCCGACAACGCACCGCCCGGACCGTTTTCCAGTCGCGGCGCGTCCCGCTGTAGAAGTCAACGGGTACCTGGCGAAAAACCAGCACGGGTGACGTACTTCGCACGCTGCTGCCGAATAGCGGGAGGCCGTCCTATACTTGCGGTGGTTCCAATCTTGCTCATCCCTTCCTTGGGCCGTCGGCGGCTAGTGCTGCTGGTTCGCCGTCGGCCTTTTTGTTTGCCAGGGAATGGAAGAGGGCCGCGCCCTACCGCTCGGTGGCGGGGTGCAGGCTGTACCGCTCGCTGAGCTTGCGCGCATAGGCGTGCGCCTCGCCCTCGGTGAGCGCGACGAGCCGGGCTTCGATGGTGCGCCCGCTCAGCGTCGTGCGCAGCACCCAGTCGCGGCGCAGGGCGGCGCGGGTTGCGCGGCTCCGAGCGCGCCGGTCCGGTTCGTCAGCGGACTCCACGCCGATCCACGACATTGCCCGAGTAATGCTGCGACTTCGGTTGCCGGAAGGCGATGGCATCTTCGCCAAGCTTGCTTGTTGCTTCTTGACAGTCCCGCGGTCAGCCCGGCTGGGTCTGGCGGGCCGCCGCGACAGATTGCGCACCCCACAACCCTGTGGTAGTGTTCAGCGAACCGACGTTCGCCAGCCGGCTCCGGCCGGCATCCTGGATGAACCCGTGCCCTTCCGCATCCTCCACCTCGCCGACCTCCACCTCGACCGGGCCTTCGCCGGCATGGGCTGCCAGGGCGATCTCGCCCGCCGCCGCCGCCTCGGCCTGCGCGACGCCCTGCGCCGGGCGGGCGAGGTGGCGCGGGCCGGCGGCTGCCAGGTGGTCAGCATCGGGGGCGACCTCTACGAACACGAACGCGCCGACCTTGAGACCGGGCGCTTCCTGGCCGAGACCTTCGCCGAGTGGCAGCCGATGCGCGTCGTCCTCGCCCCGGGCAACCACGATCCCCTCCTCCCCGACTCCATCTACGCGCGCATGGAGTGGCCGGAGAACGTCCACCTCTTCCGCTCCACCTCGCTGGAGCCGCTGCGGCTGGACGACGGGCTCACCCTCTGGGGCCTCGCCCACCTCGACCCGGCCTGGCGCGGCGACCCGCTGGCCCACGCGCCGGTCGGCGGCGACGGCGGCGTCCACCTCGCCCTCTTCCACGGCGCCGAGATGGGCAGCCGGCCGGAGGGCAAGTCGGTGCACGGGCCCTTCGACGCCGAGCGGGTCGCCGGCCTGGGCTTCGCCGCCGCGCTGACCGGGCACTACCACCGCCGCCGCATCGACGAGAGCGTCGGCCTGGTCTACCCGGGCAGCCCCGAGCCGCTCACCTTCGACGAGGACGGCGGCCGCGGCCCGGTGCTGGTCGAGGTCGCCGAGAGCGGCCACGTCTCCTTCGAGGGTCTGGCGCTGAACTCGTGGTGGACGTCGACGCTGCACTGCGACCTCGACGGCGCCACCTCCTTCGCCATGGTTGTCGACCGTGCCTCCGCCGCCGCCCGCACCGCCGCGGCAGGAGGACCGCCCGAGCGCGGCATGGTCCGCATCCTCCTCTGCGGCGAGCTCAACCCGGACATCACCGTCGACCTGCCCACCATCGAGGCCGCCGGGCGCGACGCCACCGGCCTGGCGGCGCTCACCGTCCGCGACCTCAGCGAGCCGGTCATCGACCTGCACGCCGCGGCCGCCGACCCCACCGCCCGCGGCGCCTTCACCCGCGAGGTGCTCGCCGGCCTGCACGCCGCCGAGGGCGACGCCCGCGAGCAGATGGTGCTCACCGACGCGCTCCGCTACGGCCTGCAGGCGCTCGGCGGCGTCGAGGTGGGACTGCGATGAGGCTGGAGCGCATCGAGGTCAGCGGCTTCGGGCGGCTGCGCGACGTCCACCTCGACCTGGCCCCCCGGGTCACCGTCGTCCTCGGCGAGAACGAGGCGGGCAAGTCGACCCTGCACCGCGCCGTGCGCGCCGCCCTCTACGGCCTCGACGCCGGCGGCCAGGGTCGCGCGGTGGAGCGCAGCGAGTGGGCCCGCTGGACGCCGTGGACGGGGGAGCAGTACGGCCTTGCCCTCACCTACCTGCTCGGCGACGGCCGCCGCTTCCGGGTCGCCCGGGGCTTCGGCCGCCGCGACCAGGCGGTGCAGGTGCAGGAGATGGGCGGCGGCGGCGACGTCACCGACCAGCTCCGCGTCGGCCGCACGGTGGTGCCCGGCCGCGCCCACCTCGGCATCGACGAGGCCGTCTTCTGCGCCACCGCCTGCATCGGCGAGGATTCGCTGCGCCTCGACGGTCCCGACGCCGTCACCGCCCGCGCCGACCGCCTCCAGGAGGCCATCGAGCGCCTCGCCGACTCGGCGAGCCGGGCCACCGCCGCCGAGGCGCTCGCCCGGCTGCGCGCGGCCGAAGCGCGGGTGGGCACCGAGCGCCGCAGCGGCACGCCCTACGGCCAGGCCACCATGCGCCTGCGCCAGCTCGACGCCGAGCTCGACTCCGCACGCCGCCGCACCGACGCGGTGGGTCGCGACCAGGACCGCCTGCGCCAGCTGGAGCAGCTCGCCGTCGACGCCGAGCGCCACCAGGCGGGCTGCGAGCGGGCCTGGCTGGTGGGCCGCCTCGCCGCCATCGCCGCCCAGCGGCGCGAGCTGGCGGACGCCCTCGACGAGGACCGCCGCCTGGAGATGGTCGCCGCCGGCTGGACTCCCTACGCCGCCTTCCCGCTGGAGCTGGAGGAGCGGGTGAGCGCCCTGGCCAACGAGCTGGCCCAGGCCATCGCCCTCGACCGCCAGGCCGCCGAGCGCTGGGCCCAGGCGGAGGAGCGCCTGGCCGGCATCGAGCGCCGTCGCCTCGAGGTGTTCACCTCGCTGCGCCTGCTCGGACTCGCCCCCCGCGTCCAGGACGGCGTGCTGGCCGAGGCTCGGGTGCTCGCCACCGAGGTCGCCGAGGCCGGCGGCGTCGAGCGCCGTGCCGCCTCCGTCCAGGCCGCCCAGGCCCGCGGCGCGGCGCTGCGCACCGAGATCGCCGCCACCGGTCTGGGTGCCGTCCCCGTGGGCAGTGCCGACGCCGTGGCCGACCTGGTGGCCGTTGCTTCGCGGGGTGGCGAGACGCGCCGGGCCGCACCCGTCGCGGGCGCTCTGGCCGGCTTCGGCGCCGTGCTCGCCGCGGTGTGCGCCGTGGCCGGGATGCGCCAGGCAGCCGCCGTGGTCGGCGGCGTGGCCTTCGCGGCGGCCGTGCTCGTCCTGGCCATCGCCGGACGTGGGCGTGGACCGGCGGCCGACGCGCGCCGCGAGCTGACCCGCCGATGCCCGGGCATGGACCTCGGCACCGCGGGGCTGGCTCGCGCGGCGCAGCGCCTCCCCGACCTGCGCGCCCTCCACGCCGAGCTGCAGCGCCAGGACCTGCTGGTCGAGACCGGTCGCGAGGAGCTGGAGGCGGCCACCGCCCACGCCGCCAACCTCGCCACCCGGTGCCTCTCCCTGGCCGCCTCGATCCCCGTCCCCGTCGGCGGCGACGACTCGCCGCTGCTCCAGACCACCGCCACCGGCCTGCTCGCCCGCGCCCGCTCGGCGCTGGCCGCCATCGAGGAGGCCGCCTCGGCACGCCGCCGCATCGTCGAGCTGGAGCAGGAGGACGGTCGCCTCGCCCGCGAGGAGGACGTCTGCCGCGCCGCCCGCACCGAGGCCGGGGCGCGCGCCACCGCTCGCGCGGCCCTCGAGGCGGAGATGCGCCGCCACCTGCTCGCCGCCGGCCTCGAGTTCGAGCCCGACCCGTCGCGCGCCGCCGCCGCCTTCCGCCAGGGCTGCTCGACGCGGCGCCAGCTCGAGGAGACGCTGGCCCGCCTCGCCGAGGTGCGCCGCCGCGTCTCGGTGCTCGGCGCCGACACCGAGGGCCTGGCCCGGCAGCAGGCCCAGTTCGTCGAGGACCTGCGCCGCCGCGGCGGCACGCCGGACGACGCCGACACGGCCGCCCCCCTCGACGCCGCCGCCCTGCAGCGGCTGGAGAACGCCGTCGAGAACTCGCGCCACGCGGCCGCTGCCGCGCGCGTCGAGGCGGCGGGGCTCCGCGAGCGCCTCGCCGGCCTGCTCGCCGGGCTGCCCGCCATCGCCGACCTGGAGGACGAGCGCACCGCGGTGCTGGCCATCCGCGAGCACTGCTTGCACCAGCTCGCCGCGCTGCGACGCGCCGAGGCGCTGATCGAGGACGCTGCCCGCCGCGTGCACCGCGACGTCGCACCCCGCCTGGCCGCGTCGGTGACCGCACGCCTCTCCCTGCTCACCGAGGGACGCTACGACGCCGTCGAGGTCGACGCCGAGCGCTTCGCGGTGGCGTTGCACTGCGCCGACCGTCCCGAGCTGGTCCCGCTCGACCTCGTCTCCCACGGCACGCGCGACCAGGTGTCGCTGCTCCTGCGTCTGGCCCTCACCGACGTGCTCGGCGACTCCGGCGAGCCCGTGCCCCTGCTCCTCGACGACCCCCTGCTCACCGCCGACCCCGCGCGCCGCCGCGCCGCCGTCGAGTTCCTGCTGAACGTGGCTGAAACCAACCAGGTGGTGATCACCACGACGCATCCCGCCCTCGCCGACCAGGTCGCCCGCGAAGGCGGCGAGGACTGCGCGGTCGTCGTGCTCGGCCGCACCCCGCTGCTCACCGCGCAGGGCGGCGCCTCGGTGACCCACCTGATGCACGGCGCCGGCTGAGGCGAGCGCACGGCGGCCGCCTCCGACCCAGGACTCTGCTCCACGTGCCGCCACGGTGCCACCGTGCGGGGAGCGCGATCGCTGTTCTGGATGTGCCGCCTCTCGGCCACCGACCCGAGCTTTCCGCGCTACCCGCGCCTGCCGGTGCTGCGGTGCCGCGGCTACGAGCGCGGCGAACGCGACGCGGACGATGGCCCGCCTACGCCGGAACCTGCCCCCGAAGCCCCGCCGCCATGATCGCCAGCCCCTCGAGATCCGAGATGTCGTGGTCCACCAGCGGCAGCCTGGCGACCGGCACCCGACCCAGCCGGGAGAGCCGCTGCACCTGACGGCTGTCCCGCTCGGCGAGCCGGCTGAGCAGCGTGAACCCTTCCGCGATGCGCCGGGGCGCGTCCGCCGGCACCTTCTCCCCCAGCACCTCGCTGAGCGCCTTCGCCGCGCCCGACGGATCCTCCTCCATCGACGCCGCCGCCGCCACCGCCTCGCGGTCGCGCAGCGACTCCGGGAGCACCCGGTTCACCACCAGCGCGCGCAGCGGCATGGAGAACTCGTGCAGCTTCGACGCGAAGAACTCCGCCTCGGCGAACGGCGCCGGCTCCAGCGTGGTCACCACCACGAACGCGGTCGCCGGCGCGCGCAACAGGCGATACACCTCACGGGCACGCTGCTGCACGCCGCCGTACAGACCCTGCAGGTCGCGCACGAACACCGAGAGGTTCTCCAGCATCTCCGAACCGAGCAACCGGTCGGCCATGCGCAGGAACGGCGTCGCCGCAAAGCCCATGGCGCGAAAGCCGACGCGCGTCGGCCCCGCCAGCCAGGCCAGCAGGCGCGCCCCGACGAAGTCGCCCAGACGGTTGGGCGCCTCCAGGAAGTCCAGCGCGTTGCGCGACGGTGGCGTGTCGATGATGAGCACGTCGTACTCGCGCGCCGTGTGCAGCTCGTACAGCGCCTCCATGGCCATGTACTCGTGCGAACCGATGAAGGCGTCGCTGATCCCCTGGTAGAAGGGGTTGCGGAAGATGCGCTCGACGGTCACCCGGTCCGGCGCCAGCCGCTCGACAAGGCGGTCCCACGTCGACTTCATGTCGAGCATGGCCACAACCAGCTCGCCCTTGGGCGCCGCGCCGAGCACCTTCCTGAGCCGCGCCCGCGGCACCGCCACGGGATCGATGCCCATGCTCTCGATGCCCAGTGCCGTGGCCAGCCGCCGCGCCGGGTCGACGGTGAGCACCAGCACGCGCAGGTCGTGCTCGGCCACGATGGCCATGCCCAGTGCGGCGCTGATCGTCGTCTTGCCGACGCCGCCGCTGCCCGCGCACACGATCACCTCGCGCTCGGCGAGCCGCGCCGCCAGGTTGACGCCGGCCGCCGGCTCCGAGGGCGCCGGCGACCCCGCGCCACCACCCGCGCCGGACGCGGCAGACAGCGCACGTCCTCTCACGCCTGCGCCGCCACCAGCGCCGCCGCCACCGCGCGGGTCATCGCCAGCCCCGCGCGCGGTTCCACCTGCAGCGGCACCTCCAGCGTCGGAGCGTCGATCCCCGCGCGCAGCCGCCTGGCATGCTGCACCCCGTTGTCGTGCAGCCGCTGCGCCAGGAGGGCCCCCTGCGCGACCGGCGCCGCGTCGCCGCCGATGCGCTCGCGCAGCGCCTCTGCAACCGGCGCCGCCTGCATCTGCTCGGCGAGCCGCCGCTGCCTGGGCGTCATCGACAGCGGGATGACGCGGTTGAGGAAGCACGCCCCGGTGCGCATGTGCACCTCGCGCGTCGCCCGGCTGTGCAGCTCCAGCGCCTCCACGACGGGCATCTCCTCGGGCAGCGCGCAGATGGTCAGGAGGGTGCGCACCGGGTCGGTGAGGATGGCGTCGATCCACTCCACCTGCGAGCGGATCATGCCACCTTTGACCAATTCGAGCATGGCCCGCGCAGCGCGGATCTGCGGCACGAAGTGGCCGGTGGCGGCGGCGTCGACGACGATGAGGTCCCAGGCCGGCGAGCCGTCGCGGTTGCGCCGCTTCTCCTCGAAGGCGATCTTGCCGATGACCAGCATCTCGCGCGCGCCGGGCACGCCGGTGGCGATGAAGTCGAACACGCGCGCCAGCGGCGTGAGTCGTGCAAAGCGCGGCACCTTGAAGTACACCTGCAGGTACTCCTGCAGCGACTCCTCGGGATGCAGGGCGAGCACGTCGACGTTGGGCTGCACCGGGCGCGGCTGGAAGCCCACCGGCGGCGATCCCAGCGCGCCGGCCAGGTCGCCCTTGGCGTCGACGTCGATGGCCAGCACCCGCTTGCCGGCGCGCGCGCCGAGCAGCGCCAGCGCGCCCGCGATGGTGCTCTTGCCCGTGCCGCCCTTGCCGGCCACGAAGAGCAGCCGGCGCTCCAGCAGCCCGTCGAGGACGCCGGCCTCAGCGCGCTGCGAACGGGCGGCGGCGCCGCGAGCGCTGCTCAGCGGCGCGCGTACTCGCGCCGCTCGACGCCGAAGTTGTCCGCGTACAGCGCGTCGACGCGGTGCAATTCGTCGTCGCTGAGCGGCGGCGCCTGGGTTGCGGCGGTGAACTCGTCGAGCTGCTCGACGGTGGTCATGGTGGGCAGCACGCTGGAGATGCCGGGCTGCGCAACCGCGTACTGCAGGGCCAGCTGCGCGATGGTGCGCTGCCCCGATTCGTGCAGCCAGCGCAGCGTCTCCGCCTTGTCGAGCAGGTCGACCAGCATCTGGCGGTTGCGGAAGGAGCGATGGTCACCGGCGGCGAAGGTCGTCTCCTTGGTGATCTTCCCCTCCAGCGCCCCCGACGCATGCGGCACGCGCGCCAGCACACCCGCGCCCACGGCGGACGCCTCGGCGAGGAAGCGGCGGCCCGGGTCCTGTTCGAGCACGTTGTACACGGTCTGCACCACCTGCACGCGACGCTCCCGCAGGGCGCGCACGCCCTCCTCCTCCCAGCCGATGGCCGGACCCAGCGCAACACCGAAGCTGCGAATCTTGCCTTCGTCGCGCAGCGCCGAGAGGGTGGCGAAGGCCTCGTCGTCGTCGATGGCGTCCATGCGCGGGTTGTGCATCTCGTAGACGTCGATGACGTCGGTGCCCAGGCGTCGCAGGGAGTCCTCGCACGCCCGGCGGATGAAGGCGGCGTCCCACCTCTGCGGCCGCTCGCTGTGTCCGTGCGCGCTGCGCGGGAGTGTGATGTCGTAGCCGAACTTGGTGCCCAGCACGTACTGGTCGCGGGGCACACCGCTCAGGGCGGTGGCGAGCAGGGTCTCGCTGATGCCGTCGTCGCCGTAGGAGTCGGCCGTGTCGAAGAAGGTGATGCCGCGGTCGAGCGCGTGGCGGACGAGGGCAGTCCCCTCCTCCTCGGTGAGCGTGCCCCACCAGGAGGTGCCGAGCACCCAGCCGCCGAAGCCGATCGCCGACACCGAGACGGGGGTGGTACCGAGGTTTCGCGTCTCCATAACCAACGATTATGGCCACCCGCGCGCGGCCGGCGGAGCGCCTGACCCTGGAGGACGGCCGGCGGGGTCCGGACCGGCGCCTCTGCGGCGCCGTAAGTTCCGGCGGCCCATCGACGTTGGATCGGGTAGCACACCCGACGAGAGAGGGAGAGGACCATGGACGAGACACTGCCCGCCTACACGGGCGGCGCCATTCCGCAGGCCAGCCCGGATTCGGCCGGCACGTCGCACGCCGGCCTGGTGTCGGCCGACGGGCTCTGGCGCTGGGACGGCGCCCAGTGGGTTCCCCAGGCGCCGACCGGCGCCGACCTCAACGGCTACCGCTCGCCCCGGCTGCGCTCCCGCCTGGCGATCGCGGGCCTCGCCCTCAGCGGCGTGGCGACCCTCGTCGCGCTGATCAGCGAGGTGGGCCGACTGTCGATCGTCAACAAGCTGATGAGCGGTGAGTCGGTCACTCCGGACGACGCCACCGCCAGCGACAACCTGGTGCGGGTGGGCGCCATTGCCGACGTCGCCATGTTCGTCGTCTGCGCGGCCGTCTTCCTCGCCTGGCTGGCTCGGATCGTCGCCAACAACCACGCCCTGGGCGCCCGCGTCCTGCGCTTCAGCCCCCGCGGCGCCGTCGGCTGGTGGTTCGTTCCCTTCGTCAACCTGGTGCGGCCCTTCCAGATCGTCGCCGAGAGCTGGCGCGCCGCCGATCCGCGCACGCCGGAGTCGCTTCCCGACCAGCGCACCTCGATGCGCCTGCCGGCGCTGATCGGGGCGTGGTGGGGCACCTACCTGGTCGCCAACCTGGTGGCGCGGTCCGGCAGCGCCAAGGGCGCCGACACGCTGGACGCCCTGCAGGGGGCGACCGTCCTGTCCATCGCCTCCGACGTGCTGTTCCTCGTCGCTGCGGGACTCGCCGCCGCGGTGGTCGTCCGGCTCACCCGCCGCCAGGAGGAGCAGCACACCGTGGTGATCCCGCGATCGGCTGAGGCCACCGTGGCGTAAGCCTGGCGCCGCGTCAGAGCGCCGCCAGCACCTCGGCCGCGTGTCCCGACGGCTTCACCTTGCGCCAGACGCGCTCGATGCGCCCGTCGGCGCCGACCAGGAACGTCGCCCGCTCCACGCCCATGTACTTGCGTCCGTACATCGCCTTCTCGACCCACACGCCGAAGGCGTCGCACAGCGAGCGGTCGGGGTCGCTGATCAGCGGAAACCCGATGTCGCACTTGGCGGTGAAGCGGTCGTGCGACTTCTCGCTGTCGGGCGAGACACCGTAAAGGGCGA
Organism: Candidatus Dormiibacterota bacterium; assembly: GCA_035995545.1. Classification (GTDB taxonomy): domain Bacteria; phylum Chloroflexota; class Dormibacteria; order Aeolococcales; family Aeolococcaceae; genus DASRDZ01. The sequence continues at coordinate 134,848 of DASYKI010000016.1, read as the reverse complement.
CGCCGCGCTTCTTGAAGTCGGCGACCAGCCTGGTGAACTCGCGGGCCTCGAGGGTGCAGCCGGTGGTGTCGTCCTTCGGATAGAAGTACAGGACAGCGCGGTGCCCGGCCAGCTTCGCCGAGCTGGCGCGGCCACCACCGCCGGTGGCGAGGTCGAACGTGGGCAGGGTGTCGCCGGCGGCGAGGGCCATGGCGGGACGTCCTCCGGGAGTGGGATGGCTGACGCTCGGGCAGTCTAGCGACGCCACCTATACTCGCCAGCGCTCATGGCCGACACCACGCCCACCGCCGCGCCCGACGCGCCGGACGCGCCCAAGCGGCGCAGCGCCATCCCCGTCCTGCTGCGCTTCATCTCCTGCGGGCTGCTGGCCATCGCCTTCGGGCTGCTCTGGCGCTTCACCCTCGCCCCCAAGCAGGTGCGCGCCGCCAGCGCCCTGGCGGGGATCCTCTTCCTGCTGCTGGGATTCATCCTCGGCGGCATGGCCTGGTACGTGCGTGACGTGCGGCTGCGGTCGCGCAACCCCGAGGCGGTCGACGACGAGCGGCTGGTCTTCTCCTTCGTCGTCTTCGCGCTGATGCCCCTGGCGGTGCTGGTGCTGGTCGGGCTGGTCTGGCTGCTGGCGGTGCTGATCGGCGGGTAGCGCCGCTCAGCGCACGGCGCGGGTGAGCACCACGATGGCCAGGCCGAGCAGGACCAGGCCCCACGCCGCGACGCGGCTGGCGCCGTGGGGGTCGTGCCGGAACCCGAGCAGGCGCAGGACGAATCGCAGGGGGCCCGGGGCCAGCATCATCGCGGCGCCCACCAGGGCGAGCGCCAGGCCGAGAAAGCCGAGCAGGTGGATTCCCATGGCGCCGGCGGCTCAGCTGCTCAGTTGAGGAAGGCGCGCAGGCGGGAGGCGACGTCGCGGACCTCGGCGGCGTCGTCCGCGTCGGGAGCCGCCTCGAGGTACGCGTTGAGATCGGCCAGGGCGCCGGAGGCCTGGCCCACCCGCCAGCGCAGCAGGCCGCGGTCGCGGCGCTCGCCGGGCGCGTCGGGCAACAGGGCCGCGCAGCGGTCGGCGGCGAGCAGGGCGCGGTCCCAGTCCTCGCGGCCGGCGTGGCAGCCGCGAAGGTTGCGCGACATGCGGGCGAGGATCTCGCGCACGCTCGCCGACTGCAGCCACGCCGCCTGCAGGTCGCGCACCTCGGTGCCCGCCACGCTGGAGACCAGCTGCCGCGCCGCCTCGTGGTCGAGCGGCTCGCCACCGGAGAAGGCGTCGACCAGGGTGGCGCCGACGCGGACCACGAAGTGTCCCGGCAGGCCGACGCCCTCGACGGGCACCCCGGCGCGCCGCCCCACCGCGATCCACAGCGCGCTGCAGGCGATGGGGATGCCGGCGCCGCGGTCCATGACGGTGTGCAGGTAGTGCGCCTGGGGGTCGCCGCCGCCCGCGCCGTGCAGCCGGAGCCGGTCGCGGAGCAGTCCCGCCATGACCGGGACGACCATGGCCGGCGGGGTGCCGGCGCCGCAGCGGGTGCGCAGCTCCTCGCCGAGCTCGTCGATGCGGGCCAGCCAGGGCGCGGGGTCGAGCCCGGGGTTGTCCTCGGCGGCGAGCCAGAGGGCGGCCTCGGCGATGTCGCCGTCGGGCGCGGCGGCGCAGGCGAGCAGGGCTGCCCGGGGATCGGCGGTCACCGCCGTATGATGCCGCGACGATGCCGGGGTCCCGCCGTGTGGCCAAGCCGTGAGCGACGAGCGCTTCGCCCTGGCGACGGGGCCGCTGTCGCTGGCGCGCATCGTCGAGGCGGCGCGCGAGGCGGAGCGCCTGGGGTACGAGGCGGTGCTGATCGGCGAGGCCGGCATGGAAGGGGTGGACGCCTTCGTCGCCTCGGCCGCGGTGCTGGGCGCGACCTCGCGGGTGCGCTGCGGGCCGGGGATCGCCAACGTCGTCGAGCGGCACCCCGTGGCGCTGGCACGCGGCGCGGCAACGCTGGAGCGGGTGGCCCCGGGGCGGGCGCTGCTGGGCATCGGCCGCGGCGATGCGGCGTGGGTGGCCTCGCTGGGCGGGGTCACCTCGCAAGCAGCGCTGGAGGACGCGGTCCGGACCTGCAGCAACCTGCTCGCCGAGCACGCAGGGTTGGGCCCGAATGTCACCGTCGCCGAAGCGGCGTCCAGCGCGGAGGCCGGCGATGGCGACGGCGTCGAAGCGCACCCCGTTCCGCTGCTGCTCGCCGCCACCGGCCCGCGGACCCTTCGCCTTGCCGGGGCGCTGGCCGACGGTGTGCTCCTCAATTACGGCGCGCCGGTCGAATACGTGCGCTGGGCTGTCGCCGAGGTGGCGGCGGGCGCGCGCTCAGCGGGACGGGAGCCGAGCGCGGTGGACGTGTTCGGGTTCCTGTTCGTCGTGCGCACCGATGGGCCCGGGGCGGCCGAGCGCCTGGAGCGGCTGCGGGGCGAGCTGGCGGCGCTGCATGCCGAACCCGGGCAGGGCCGCTGGCTGGCCGCTCAGGTGGGCCCACCCGCCCGGTGGGACGACGCGGCGATGCGCCGCTTCGCGGTGGTGGGCACGCGCGAGGAGTGCCTGCGACGCATCGCGGAGTACCGCGACGCGGGCGTGCGCTGCCCCGTCCTCATGCCGAGCGCGATGCTGGCGCTGCAGGGCTCGTGAGGGGCACGGGGACGAGTTTTCACAGGCTCCCTGAGGGCCCATTGCTATGATCCGAGCCGTGATCCTCGAGGAAATCGCAGGCCCTGAGGACCTGCGCGCTCTGGGGTATGCAGACCTGGAGCGGCTCTGTGCCGAGATCCGAGACTTCCTCGTCGACGCGGTCTCGCGCACGGGTGGCCACCTCGGGCCCAACCTCGGCGTGGTCGAGCTCAGCGTGGCCATGCACCGCGTCTTCGACAGCCCGCGCGACCGGATCATCTTCGACACCGGCCACCAGGCCTACGTGCACAAGATCCTCACCGGTCGCCGCGAGCGCTTCGACACGCTGCGCCAGATGGGCGGCCTGAGCGGCTACCCGGCTCGCACCGAGTCGGAGCACGACCTCGTCGAGAACTCGCACGCCTCGACCGGTCTCAGCTACGCGCTGGCCGTGGCGACGGCGCGCGAGCTGCGCGGCGACGAGGGCAAGGTGGTCTGCGTCATCGGCGACGGCGCGCTCACCGGCGGCATGGCCTACGAGGCGCTCAACAACATCGGGCAGCTCAAGCCCGAGATGATCATCATCCTGAACGACAACGGCCGCTCCTACGCGCCCACCGTCGGCGGCCTCGCCGAGAACCTCGGCCAGCTCCGACTCTCACCGAAGTACGAGGCCGCCAAGGACGCGGCCGGGTCGATGCTGCGCGGGCTTCCCGTGGTCGGCGACTCGGCGTACGACACCGCGCGGCGCATGAAGAACTCGCTCAAGCAGCTGGTGGCGCCGCACTCGATCTTCGAGACCCTCGGCATCAAGTACGGCGGACCCATCGACGGGCACGACGTGCGCGACGTCGAGCGCGCGCTCCGCGACGCGGCCCGCTACCGCGGCCCGGTGGTGGTGCACGTGGTCACCGACAAGGGCCACGGCTACGGTCCGGCCGTCGACGACTCCATCGACAAGTTCCACGGCGTGTCGACCTTCGATCCCGAGAATGGGACATTCAAGGCAAAAACAACGTCGTGGACCGACCTGTTCGGTGAGGCGCTCTGCGAGCTGGCCGAGCGCGACCCGCGCATCGTGGCCATCACCGCGGCGATGGCCTCGAGCACCGGCCTGCTGGAGTTCGCCCGCCGCTTCCCGGAGCGCTTCTTCGACGTCGGCATCGCCGAGCAGCACGCGGTCACCTTCGCCACCGGGCTGGCGATGAGCGGGCTGCGTCCGGTGGTGTGCATCTACTCGACCTTCCTGCAACGCGCCTTCGACCAGGTGGCCTGCGACGCCTCGCTGCACGGGGCGCCGGTGGTGTTCGTGCTCGACCGCTCCGGCATCACCGGCGACGACGGGCCCACCCATCACGGCACGCTCGACCTCGCCTACCTGCGCGTCATCCCCGGTATGACGGTGAGCGCGCCCAGCGATCCCGCCGAGCTGCGCCGCCTGCTCGCCACCGCGGTGCAGCACGGTGCGCCGTTCACGATCCGCTACCCGCGCGGTGGCGCGCCGGTGTGCGACGAGTGTCCGCTGGAGCCCGTGCCCGTCGGGCGCATGCGCGTGGTGCGCGAGGGCACCGACGTCGCGCTGCTCGCGGTGGGCAAGATGGTTGCGGTGGCGTCGGCCGCGGCGGAGCGGCTGGGTGCTGCAGGCGTGCACGCGACGGTTGTCGACGCACGCTTCGTCAAGCCGATCGATCCCGACATGGCGCCGCTCGCCGGTCGGCATCGCGCCGTGGTCACCGTCGAGGACGGCACCGTGCGCGGCGGGTTCGGCAGCGGCGTGCTGGAGCTTCTCGCGGAGGCGGGTGTGCACGTGCCGGTGCGGGTGCTGGGACTGCCGGACACCTTCATCGAGCACGGTCCGCCCGCGACGCTGCTGGCCGGGTTCGGGCTCGACGCCGAGGGTGTGGCCGGAGCGGCGCTGGAGCTGCTCGGGGCGCGGCCGGAGAGCGTGCTGGCGGGCTGAAGGGCTAGGCGAAAGCCTGAGCGCCGCGTTCGCCGGGAAGCAGCACGGCGGGAAGCGCGCACAGCAGTGCCGCGACCAGACCGATGACGCCGAGCACCGTCGCCGCGTTGGGGTCGCTGGAGTCACCGGCGAGCGCGGTGATGCCCGCCACGGATGCGGCTGCGGTCACCGTGCCGAGCAGCGCGCCGACGATGACGGCGGGCCAGCGCGCCCACCGCGCGCCGCGAAGCACCCCGGCGCTGAGGATGATGCAGATGATCGCTGCCGGGAAGCTCACCAGGGCGATGCCGGTGATGTCGGTGGCGCAGGTCACTCCGTGCGCGGCGTTGGTGCCGCTGCAGCCGCCGCCGTTGCCCATCGCCGCGTAGGCGGACAGGACGGCGAACCCCGCGCCGGGGATGAGCAGGCCGAGGCCGCTGAGCAGGCGGCGAAGACGCGGGTTCATGCCACGGTGGCGAGGCTAGCGGCTTCCGGGAAAGTGAAAGTTCGAGATGGGGTAGTCGAACAGCGAATCAGCGGCAAGTCCGTACGGCACATGGGCGGTGTCGGGATCATACGAGCTGAACATCGTGGCCACCACCATCAGTCCCCCGCTCTGCGCCGCCAGCACCGCGATGCGAACCGGGGACGCGCCACCGCCGCCGGGGGGCACGTACGTCGCCGACCACGCCGTGCCCGCCCCCAGCACGTAGCCGATCTCTGCGCCGCGCACCGGCCCGATCACCTGGAGGTCCTGGAAGGTCGACGTCGAGAGGCCGTTGACCGCCTGGCTGACGGCGGCGTCGACGCTCGGCGCCTGCACCACGCTGAACGAGATCGGACCACCGCCGGAGTGGAACTCGACGACGTCCGCCTGGTTGACCGCGATGGTGAGCCTGTCGGGCGGGTAGTCGATGGCGAACCCGTGGGCGGAGTTGACGTACGTGGCCGGAGGCTGGACCACCGCGTCGGTGGGGCGCCCGCAGGCGGAACCGCACGGCAGTGAGACCGGACGCACCAGCACAGCGATCACCGTGATGATGCCGGCGATGACCACAACTGCCGCGATCGCCCGGGCGCGCACACCGCGATCGGACATGCGCCGCCCCGCCCGCCCGCGCGGGGTGACGGGATAGGGCCGCAGCACCGCCGCGCTCACGCGGTCACCTCACCGGTGGCGCCGCCGCTGCCGCGCGCGTGGCGCGGCGCGGCCGACCTGGCCACACCGCAGGACGGGCAGAACAGCATGGTGGGCACCAGGTTGTGGCACTCGGGGCACACTCCGGGCGGACCGACGTGGTGCGTCCCACCCTCCTCGAGCAGCGCGTGGTGCAGCACCACGCGGAGCCACACCAGCAACAGCGCCGCCGCGATCGCCCAGACCACCACCTGCAGCAGCAGGTCGTGGATGAAGTACGTGGCCAGGCCCAGCCCGATCTGGACGAGGAGCGCGACGACCGCCGAGACCTCCAATCCCCGCCAGGCGCTGGGCCGCGCCGCGCGCGAGCGCCCGTGGCGGCGCACCCACAGCGTCGCCGTGATCAGCCCGGTGGTCGAGGCGTTGACGACCGCGGCGATCAGCCCCGCGCGCACGATGCGCAGCACCGAGTCCGCCGGCACTCCGATGCCGCGCAGCTCGGCGGTGAGCACGTGCCACTCGCCCGCCACCACCATGGCGACGGTGAATCCCAGCGCGGCGGCGACGCCGAAGGTGAGACCGTCGAGCACGCCGTCAAAGTGGCTGCGCGAGAGGAGCAGCAGCGGCCCCGCGACCATGAGCACCTGCATCACGATGGGGAGCAGGACGCCGGAGAACAGCGGGCCGCGATCCGTACCGCCGAGTGCGTCGGTGGAGATGGCGTTGAGCACCAGCGCATATACGGCGCCGAGGGCGGCACCCAGCGCCAGCGTCGCCGCCAGGACGACCACCGGTTCGTGCTGGTACACCTCGACCTCGTAGAGGTAGAGCGCATAGAGCACGGGCAGCAGCAGCGCGGCGGTGAGCGTCGCGGGGGTGTAGAGACGCAGCGCGGCGAGCAGCAGCACCAGGGCAACACCGCCGACCAGCACCTCGCGGAAGACGTGCGTGTCGCGGTGCGGCAGCTGCGGGAACAGGGTGGTCACCACCGCGGCGCGGTGCACGCTCTCGTGCGGCGACGCCGCGTAGGCATGGAGGCGGTGCTGCGCGTCGGCGTCGCTGAGATGGCCGCCGCACGAGCCGCAGTACCCGCCCGGCGCGACCTGTTCGCCACAGTGCATGCAGATGACCAGCGGCGCCGGCGCGCCGTCGATGTCGCTCATCGTCCCAGCGACTCCATGTACTTGACGACGTCGGTGGCCAGCGCGGCGGCATCGGGACTGCCAAGGCCGGTGGCGAAGTCCCACCCCTGCGTCGCCGGGTAGTAGAGGTTGGTGCCCTGGGTGATGTCGTGGTACGGCGGCGACGGCAGCGACGGCAGCGACGATGCATGCTGGGCCATCCAGTACAGCGCGGGATTGGCGAATCCCAGTGTCTGGTGGCCCGACCTGGTGAGCACCTGGTCGAGCAGCGCGGTGATGGCGGCCCAGAGCGGGGCCGCCGCCGAGGTGCCACCGATGCGATGCACGCTGCCGCCGCTGATCACCTCCCAGCCGCTCTGCCCGTTGGCATTGGCGGAGACGTCGGGCGTCTGGCGCATGCCGTTGCTGTAGCGGTTGTCGACGCCGGGGCCGGCCTGCCAGCTGGGACGCTGCCAGAAGATGCTGAGGCCGCCGTTGCCGCCCCACTGCTCGACCGGCTCGCCCCACGACGTCTCCCTGCCCCAGCCACCGCCGGCGTCGAGGTACGCGGTGGTGCCACCCACCGAGGTGACCGTGGTCAGGCCACCGTCGAGGTCGATGGCCAGCGTGTTGGGATCCCCGAAGGGCAGGCAGTCGTAAGCGCCGCGGTCACCGCTGGCGACGAAGATCGACGTTCCGCGCGCTGCAGCGGCGCGGGTGATGGCATCCTCCTGGATGGCCACCGGGCGCAGCTGGGACGCCTCGCACGTGCCGATGCTGCTGCTGACGATGGTGTGCGCTCCACCCTGCTCGCTGAAGAGCGCCTGCAGCATGCGCTGCGCGTCGGAGTTCTTCGGCGACGAGTAGTAGACGACCAGCTTGGCCGCGGGCGCGATGGCGTGGACGATCTCGAGGTCCATGTTGGCCTCGTTCTGGATGCCCTCGGGACTGCCCCAGCGCGTGCTGCGGTGCACCTCGACGCTGAAGGCGGGAAGGTTGAACTTGGCGGCGTAGGCGTCGAGGTCGCTCTGGGCGAAGCTGTCGATCTCGGGCAGCACCACGGTCAACCCGCTGCCGTCGATGCCCGCGGTGCGCAGGGAGGCGATGTCGTAGAAGCCCATCATCTCCAGCGGCGTCACGCCGTGAGCGGTGGGTGTCGCCCGGGTGCGACGCAGGCTCCAGTCGTCGAAGCCGATCACCGACGTCACCGCGCCCTGCAGCGACGCGGGCACCGGCACGGCTGCGGCGGTGCGGGGTGCGAAGAAGCGCTCGCCGCCGGGCGCGACGTACTGGTGCACGTCGGCGGCGAAGAAGCGCTGCACCGCCGCGGCGCTGCCGTCGACGGAGGCGAGCTGGTCGCCGGTGGTCCACGCCAGGGTCAGGCCGGCGCCGGCAAGGCTGCGACGCACGCTGTCGACCGCCGCCGGCGACGGCGCGAAGCGGCTCGCGTACTCGCCAGGACCGACCTGAACTCCTCGGGCGATGAGCGCGTCGAGGCCCGCGGCGTCACGCGGTGCCAGGCCGATCTCCAGGTGCATCGGCGCCTGCGCGGCGATGGGGCCGAGGTCGCGGCCCTGGCGAATCGCCGCCTGCAGAGAGAGCCGGGGTGCGGATCCTGACAGTGCGGCAATCTGCGATGGCGATGCGCCCGGCGCGGGCTGGGCGATCGCAGCGGGCGCGCAGGAGACGAGCAGGACCACGGCGGGCACGAGCACGGCGGTGGGGAGCAGCCGGTGCAGCTCGCGCCGGCGGGACCGCGAAGTCACCCGCCAACAATAGGGCGGATGACGCTCCTCCGCGCCGGGGCGGTGGGGAGTCTAGAGCGCCCCCCGACCTGGGCCATCTCGATGGAGGTGAGCGCCGCGGGGCGACCCAGGTGGTAGCCCTGGCCGTACTCGACGCCGAGCTCGCGCAGCAGGTCCATGACCCGCTGGTTCTCGATGCCCTCGGCGATGACCTGCGCTCCACTCGCCTTGGCGAAGGCGAGCGCGGCCAGAATGGTGGCCCGCTGCCCGACCTGGTCGACGCGCTCGACGAAGCTGCCGGCGATCTTGATGAACTCCGGCCGCGCCGCCGCCAGCGTCTCGAAGGTGGAGCGTCCCTCGCCGACGTCGTCGAGGGCGAAGCGCACACCGTGCTCGCGGTGCGCGGACATCACCGCCACCAGTCGGGCGATGTTCGTGACGCTCTCGCGCTCGCTGACCTCGAGCACCACGTCGTGCGGGTCGCGTCCCGCCCAGCGCAGCAGCAGCAGCAGCTGGTCGACGTCGTGCAGGGGATCGAGCAGCGCGGCGACGCTGACGTTGATGAACACCGGCAGCCCGTGCGACAGTCCGGCCGACACGTCGATGGCGGTGCGCCGGCAGAGGTGGTCGAGCTCGCGCACCAGCCCCATGCGCTGCGCGGCGGCGAAGAGTCCCTCGACGCTGCCCCCGGTCCAGCCCGAGGGACGGGAGAGCGCTTCGAAGCCGATGATGCCGCGGTCGGCGAGCCGGATCACCGGCTGGAAGACGATGTCGACGTCGCGGCTGGCCAGCAGCTGGAGCACGGTATCGGCCCAGCGCGCCGACTGGGCGAGGATGCCGCCACCGTCGGCGTCGGCCGGCGCGGGCGCCAGCACCATGCGGTTGCGGCCGCGCGCCTTGGCCTCGTAGAGGGCGGCGTCGCAGCGCGACATCAGCCCGACGACGGATTCGAGCTTGTCCCATTCGGCGAGCCCCGCGGAACAGGTGAGCCCGCGCGGCACCAGCTCGCGCAGCCGCTCGACGATGGCTCCCGCGCCGTCGAGATCGCAGTTGTTGAGGACCACCGCGAACTCCTCGCCGCCGTAGCGCGCCAGCACGTCGCCGCCGCGCAGCACGCCGAGCCAGGCGGTGACCACGTTCTGCAGGATGCGGTCGCCGGCGAGATGTCCCTGCTCGTCGTTGAAGATCTTGAAGTGGTCGAGGTCGAGCATCACCACGCAGACGGGGTCGCCGTCGCGGTTGCGGCGTGACACCGCGCGATGCAGCTCCTCGTCCCAGGCTCGGCGGTTGGGCACTCCGGTGAGCGGATCGGTGCGCGCCAGGCTCTGCACGCGACGGATCGAGCGCTGCGTCCAGCGTCCCACCACGATGACGGTGCCGACGACCATCAGCCACTCGACCGAGCGCGAGGCGCCGAAGTCGCCGACCAGCGCGGCGGCGATGGCGATGAAGGCCACCTGCAGCATCGCCTGTCCGGGCTCGTAGAAGTAGAACGCGTAGAGCGCGGCCCAGACCCAGAGGAAGGCCAGTCCGGGCGCACCCGCACCGCCGAAGCGGACCACGACGCTGACCAGCCCCGTCCCCAGTGCGGTGAGGACCGGGTACAGCTCCGGTGGGACCCGATGGCCCCAGCGCCACAGGGCGAAGGCCACCGTCAGGGCCATGGCCGCCACCGGGCCGATGATCGCCGCCCTGGCGCCGGGCACGTTCAAGAGCAGCGAGGCCGCGACCAGGGTCCCTCCGGCTCCGTAGAGGTAGGCGCCCGCCTTGGCCAACTCTCCGCTGCTGGCGGTGGGACTGGGTCGCAGCCCGGCTGCAACGGCTCGCAGGGCGGTCGGCGCCATGTGAGACCAGGATCTCGCTGACCCGTTGTGGCCCATTGCCCGAACTCTACGCCCGCCCCGATCACGGCGGCGTGACGCCATGCGGGCTGTGGCAGCACCAGGCCAGGTCCGTGACGGAGGCGCGAAACCTCCGCGCGACCGCAAGAGGACCATGGCACGGTACGTCATGCCAAGGTAGGAGATCGATGGAGACCGCAGCACCGACCCACGAGCGCACCGTCCTGGTCCTTGGCGGTGGTGGTGGTCGCGGCGCGGCCCAGCTCGGTGTCCTGCGCGCCCTGGCCAACCGGGGCATCGAACCTGACGCGGTGGTCGGTACCAGTGTCGGCGCTCTGAATGCCGCCGCCATCGCGGCCGTGGGGCTGCGGGAGGCGGTGCCGCTGCTGGAGCGGATCTGGAGCAGCCAGCAGACCAGCGCCGTGTTTCGCGCCCAGCGCCTGCAGATGGTGACCAACCGGCTGCGCCGCCGGCCCTACCTGCGCAGCGGGCAGTGCGTTCGCGACCTGGTGCGCTTCGCGTCCAGCGTCGTCGACATCTCGCACTACGACACCCTGCGCATCCCGCTGCACATCATCGTGACCGACCTCTCCGAAGGCTCGCCGGTGGTGTTGAGTGATGCCTCGGCGGGGACGCTCGAAGACGCGCTCTGCGCCTCGTGCGCCATCCCGGGCGTGTTCCCGCCGGTGCGCGTCGGCTCGCACCTCTTCGTCGACGGTGGCGTCACCGAGAACTGCGGGCTGAGCACCGCGTACGCCCTGCAGCCCACCCGCATCATCGCCATCGACCTGACGGCCGATTCCCCGGTGCCGGTGTTCTCCAGCTGGGAGGCGGTCCTGGAGCGGATCATGCAGGTTGCCCTGCACTCCCGAGTTGTGGCCGATTTCGACCGTTTCAGCTCCCGCCTGCCGGTGACGCTGATCTGCCCCCGCGCCCCCATCGAGCTGCGCGCGCCGCGCTTCGCCGACTTCATCGCGCTGCGCGACCAGGCGTTCGCGGCGGCTGACCGGCTGCTGCAGCGCATCGCCAGCGCGGATGGGCGTCTCGATGCCGGCGTGTTCTACCTGACGGCCGACGCCACCTCCTGAGTGGGCCCGGCGCGCTATGGTGCGCCTCATGGATGACGTGTTGGAGGCCACCGTGCGCGTCGACGCTGACGGGCCTGTGCTGGTTGTCACCATCGACCGGCCGTCGGTGCGCAACGCTGTCGACGGGCCCACGGCCGAGGCGCTGACATCCGCCTTTCGGGCGTTCGATGCCGACGAGTCCTTGTCGGTGGCGGTGCTGACCGGCGCCGGCGGGATGTTCTGCGCGGGTGCCGATCTCAAGGCGGTCGCGTCGGGGGATGCTTCTCGCGCCAACCGGCTCGCTGCTGACGGCGATGCGCCGATGGGGCCGTCGCGGCTGCTGCTGGGCAAGCCGGTGATCGCCGCCGTCGAGGGCTTCGCGGTCGCCGGCGGGCTGGAGCTGGCGCTCTGGTGCGACATGCGCGTTGCCGCCGAGGACGCAGTGTTCGGTGTCTACTGCCGCCGCTGGGGCGTGCCGCTCATCGACGGCGGCACCGTGCGGCTGCCGCGGCTGATCGGGCACAGCCATGCCATGGACCTCATCCTCACCGGGCGCGGCGTCTCCGGCGCCGAGGCGCTGTCGATGGGGCTGGCCAACCGCATCGTGCCGCGCGGTGCCGCCCTGTCTGCCGCCGTTGCGCTGGCACACTCGCTTGCCGAGTTCCCGCAGGGCTGCATGCGGTCGGACCGCCTCTCCGCCTACGAGCAGTGGGGTCTGCCCGATTCGGACGCCCTTGGCAACGAGTTCGAGCACGGCCTCGCCGTCGTCCAGTCGGGCGAAACCGTCACGGGCGCCCAGCGCTTCGCTGCCGGCGCCGGACGCCATGGCACCCCTGCCTGACCGCCTCCGGACCCTGTGCTAGGCTCCGGCCGGTCGCCCCGGGCCTCGTAGCTCAGTGGATAGAGCAGCGGTTTCCTAAACCGCGTGTCGCAGGTTCGATTCCTGCCGGGGCCACCAAAAAGGCTTCATTCAAACCGGCGCCGATCGAAATCGGCGGCTGCTGTGCGACCTGCTGGAGCGTGCCCCAGGGCTCTTTGAGCTCGGCGGCCACGACCTTCTCGCGGTCGATCAGGAGCTTCTCGAAGAAGAACTGGTTGGCGAGGCGCCGCCCATGTGGCCCAGCCAGCCGGTAGACCTCGTCGCACCGGCCCAGCAGGTCGAGTGCCTGCTCCAGGACCCTCTCGACGTTGCCCATCACGCCTTCGGCGGTATCCAGGATGCGCTCAGCTTCCTCGCGCTCCCGGTCGATCCGGGCGTACTCATCCCGGGCCAAGTCGCCCGGCACGCTGCCGTCAATGACGCCTCGGGCTAGCCGCCGCCGCTCAGTCTCGAGTTCGGTCAGGCGGCGCCGCGCGATGGCGAGAGCCGGTGCGCCCATCTCCCGCTGTTCTTCCATCTTGCTCAGCAAGTCGGCCCGGACCCGTTCAAGGATGTGGTCAGGAAAGCGCACGCTGCGCCAGAAGTCCTCGACGGCCCGCTCCACGACGTCGGCCTGCATCGCCTGCAGATTGCACTCCGTCTGCCCGTTATGGCGGCCGAGGCAGTACAGGTAGTCGTACTCGCCGCCGTTGCCCCGCACGCGCATGAAGGACATCCGCCACCCGCATTGCCCGCAGTACAGCGTGCCCTTGAGGTAGTGCTGATGCTTGCGTTGCTTCTCACCAGCGCGGGCACGACTGCGCAGGATCTCCTGCACCCGGTCAAAGGTCTCCCGGGTGACCAGTGGCTCATGTCGGCCCTGGTACGTGACGCCGCGGAACTCGACGTACCCCAGGTAGTAGCGGTTGTTGAGCATGTGGGCCACCCGCGACAGATGAATCGGCAGCGATGCCCCTGACCGCTTGCTGGGCAACGCGCGCAAGCCCTTGGCCTGCAGCATCTCCGTCAGCTGTTCGATTCGACCGACAAAGACGATCCCGCTGAGCGGGTGTGGCTTGGTTCTCCATCGGCCTCCGGCTCCCTGGCGCCGAAGGGTGCGCTTACCGTATCAGGGTTCCTGGCGGGTAAGGAAGGGGCTGTCAAGAGAAGAAAAAGAAGAGGCCCCTCCCGACACGCCATTGGCGGTCGATGGAGGGGCTTTGCCTGTCTTCAGTCGTTGGCTTGATCAAGCGCGACTGGAGTTCGCTGGCAAGGGCGGCTCTCGAGCACCGTTACCCTACGAGCACGTAGCCACAAGGCAGGTGGCTACCTGGGCCTCATCATCTATTGTCCCAGCTGCTGATCAGGCAACCAGGCGCTACCACGGTGAGGGCCTTCCGCGGCTTCCCCAAGTGGTGCCAGTGCCTACGCCTCTTCGAGACGCTGCAGGCTCCAAGGCATCGAACGACGACTGGCCCATTCCCCTAGTACACTGTGGGCGAATGGGGTTCGATGTTGTTCCTCAGGCGGTAGGGACCCGCGCCTAGCATCCAGCCAGCGACTCTCAAGGCTCGGCCCGTTCTCGAACCTCTCATCGCTGGAGTTGCCAAGTCCGTTAGTACAAAATATGGTAAAAACACAGAATTGTCAAGTCAGATATAGCGCGGCTACGCTACGTCTGCTTGGTTCTCATCTGGAGCCTGTGGTGCGACCGGCATCAACCATTCAGGGTCTGGCCGGGCAATCAACCGGGCGTAGCGATAGGCCCACGCCAGCGGAAGGACGGTTGATCCGCGGTAAAACTCTTGCCCAGCGGGTGTACGTTCGCGCATGACGGGGAGTGCGACATCGGTCTTGCGCTGATCGGGCGTCAGCCGGAGAGGCAGGAGTAGACCCAGTCGACCGAGATACCACTGCGGAATCGCAGTCTTGAAATTGAGGCGAACCCGATGGAGCGCTTGCGTGATGGCGGCCTCCAGAACCTGTCCCTTGTAGCCCAGATCTGCATGCTCAAGCTCGGGAGGCAACCGCCAACCGCGTTCGACAAGGATGTGGTGGCTCAACGGTTCGAGTTGGAGACCGAGGTCGTACATCATGTGAGCGTGGTTCGTGCCGACGTAGTTGGCGGGACGTGGTAGATCGTCCCGAAACGCCATCATTTCCCGCGATGGCCGAGGATAGAAGCCTTGAAAATGCCACTCGGGCCGCTTTCTGGGAGTCCGACTGAACAGCCCGAAGATTTCGTAGTACGAATCGGTCATCAGCCCGGTATTGAACGCTGCCCAGTGCTCATGCAAACGAACTTCCCCCTCCGAGTACACCTTAGCGAAAGTGTGTCGGATGTACTCATCGAGAATGGGAACGCCACCCGTCTGTTGGTCGTAGTAGTCCCAATGCTCGTTGGCGCGCTGAGCCATGTCGGCTAAGCGCATCAGGCTTGCGTCATAGTTCTCGCCGAGGTACGCAAACTCCCGCATCACACGACCAGCAGGGAGTGGCTTGAGAGAGAGGATGGGCTCTCCGGTGCGCCTGTCTTTCACGATCTGGCCTTGGACCCGTCCACCCTCCTGGAGATAGTCGCGAGCATCGTAAACGAACTCCTCGGCAATGTCTCGCTTTTGCAGCCGCCAGCGTATCTGTGGTAGCTCCTCTTCTCCGTCGTTCGTGATGAGGCGGTCCAGCATGACGGTTGCGCCATTGCCTGCAAGCCACATCTGTGCGACGACGCCCGAGACCCGCGCACCCGGAAGCAGGCGGGGATCGACAGGGGCTGAGGGCCTCGGCTTCAGCCGCTTGATGGAAAGCGCATAGTCGTGCGGCGGTCGGCCCTTGATCAGTTGTGCCTTGATTGGCTGTCCTTCTTTGAACTGCGCCTTGATGTCGACATCGTGTTCCCAGGCGATCTCTCCGATCGGGAGGAGAATGTCCTGCTCAAGAACCTTGACAAATGCGCCGAAGTCTTCAACGCGGACGACGGTTCCCTCGACCTCGGTACCGTATGGAGGAAGTTCGGGAAGGAGCAGGGCGCGACGACTAAGATAGCGCTCGTTAGGCCATCGCCCGCCGATCACCTTGGCCTCAACGCGATCACCCTCCTTCAGGTGATCCGTGATATTCGTCACGCGAGTGGTCGCGACCTGATCGATACGGAGCAGGACTTCGTGACGGGTGATGATTAGGGTGACCCAAGCACCACGGCTATCGATCCGAGTGACGACGCCGGCGACTTTGCTTCCTATCTGAAGCTCGTGTACTTCCATCGCTCACCTAGCCTCCAACTCTGAGTAGGCGAAGGGTGAGTCGATTTCCGCCTCCTCCCGACTCGTGAAAATGAGAAAGACCAGGCGCACGCAAGCCATCAGGCAACGTACAGCTGGTCTTTCGGTTCCCTTATGCATCCAACCGGGAGGCGGGTCCGCCACTGGGAACGCCCCAAACCCTCCTCGGAGCCAGGGCAACAACACCGAAGGGCCCCGCGTCCGAGAGCGCCGTGACTATACCGATGCCGGGGTATGGTGTCAACCCCCTGTGCCGATGCGCTGCCGCAAGAGCTTTTCCCCGTCTGATTGGTGGTGAGGCGGGCCCGTCCCGCTCAGCGACAATTGGAGAGCACCGATGATGGCCCTTGTAACGGAGTACGGACGAGGCCCTTTACAGGTCTTCCTTGATTCGCGAGGGCCGCGTCGAATGTGCGGGTGCTGACCGCCGGGTCAGGTGGCACGATCGCCTGCTCGTTGGGCCCGCGCCACTGACCACGTTGTGGACCCCGTCCTTTTCGATGGCGGAGCCATACAGGTACGTCGATCTAGGCTGAGCTCGTGGTGGTCGAAGCTCCGTGTCGCGGCTTTGTGACTGCTTAGGCCCTCCGATGCGCGGACGGCGGCAGCAACTGATCCAGGTCATCTGCGACCTTGAGCAGCTCGTAGGCGCGCATACCGAGGGCTTGGGCCAAGGCGTCGACGATGCAGACGGATGGGCACTTGGTGCCGCGCTCGATCTCGCCGAGATAGGTACGGCTGATGCCCGCGTCGCCGGCGAGCGTCTCTTGAGACAGGTCGCGGGCATCGCGCAGCGTCCGCAGGGCGCGACCCAGCCGGACGGGTAAGTCGGTGCTTTCTGGCATGGGGCCACGCTCCCCGGCCGCGGTGTTGCCCGTCTACCGCCCATAGTTGTCACATGTCGGCTATAGTGGCCCGCACCGCCGGGCGGACCGGTGGAACGGACAGAGAGGGCCAGACATGGCGGCCGACACCACCGACCACTCGTCCGGCCGAGCACGCCGCGGGTGCTTCGCCGGGCAGGCCCTGCGCGCTGTCGCGGTGCCGCTGGAGCCCACCGGGTACGAGGGCAGGTCGCGTCGGCTAACCCTGTGCGGAGAGACCAGGGTGCGAGTGCGTCCCCTACTGCTGATCTCGTTCGGAATCATCATGTGCCTTGCTGGTTGTGGCAGTGCCAGCCTCCCGACCACTCAAGAACCGACGGCCGGTAGCGCCCAGAGCGTCGACACGCCCGCCGTTCCCGCTCCGACATACGCGACGGCTCTGCCCGAACTAACCTCAGTCTCATGGACCGGGCCGCCCGGTACAGCTACACCGGGATATCGTTTCCGGGCGAGCAAGGTAAAGCTCGGGTACTCCACCGGAAGCAACTTGCCGATACACGAGCGGGGGCAACTCAACGTCAGCTTTACGCTTGAGAATCTGCAGATGGATCGCCCGGCGACTGCCCCGGCAGGCTGGACGCTCGCCTACACGACATCCAAATGGCAGCAACTCGGCGCGCGAGCTAACGAGACCGAGAAGTCGGCGTGTGAGCCGATCAAAGGGCATCCCGACTACTGCATCGCCGGATCCATTCTGTCCGGGAGCCAAGGAGTTTTCTACACCAATCCCAACGACGCCAGGTTTTTCAGCGAGTGGGACCAGGCTGGCTCAAACGCAAGCTACGGCGGCGGCACCACGTTGCAGGCTCCCACTATCGGTGCCGGTGGAGCCGCCGGGGTGATGGTCTACGGTCGGACGTTTTCCAGCCCAATCAGTCACGGCGATGTAGCACTTGTCCTGGTGGATCGCGGCATCATCCCAAGCGACTCCTTCGACGTACCCCTAGCCCAGGCAGAGGCTGGGATAGCTGTGGTGGTGTTCGTGATCCCCGACGGGTCGCTGTAGGCATGCAAGGGTGATGAGCGGGTCGGACGTGTCCGGTGACAAGGGCGGCACATGCGCCATCGCGTTGAGCAAGACGGCACCGCAAAGCGCGAGATGGAGCGGGCCCCGGGAAGCGCTATGCCGAGGCAGTCGCCCAATTTCGTCACCGACCGGTGGTCAGTAACGCCTTCACTCAGTCAGGACGTATAGTGCGTGCGCCCCCAATGCGCGGGGGCACCGTGGAAGGGAGATTAGGACGTGGCGACGGCGGAAATTGGCTTTTGCAACAAGGGTCGACTACGCCTTTCGGCTGGCCCATCCTTCCCTGACCGCCGGAGCCGTCGCGCTCCGGCGGTTCTCCAACTTCGCAGTCCGCGGGCGAGTTCCCAGACCGATGTCCTGTCGCGGGAACCCCCGCGCCTGCTGGCGTTTCACCGGATGCCGCCTGTGCTTGAAGGAAGGTCGAAGCCGGCATATAAATAGAAGGTTATCCTTCGCTCGCCTTCTAACAATGGAACTCGCGCGAGGGCCGCAACTTCACATCGGTATGTCTAGACGTACCGCGGAAGCCAGGGAGGGCTTAGTCATGGCGGGTCGAAAGACCATCGACCACATTTCCAGCGCCGAAGGGCCGCCGGAAACACCCCACGGACGCCAGCGAAAGCGGTGGCGCAGTCTGGCTGTTCTGGCGGCCGCCGTCGCGGCACTGGCAGGGCAGTCGATCAGCACGAGCGCGTTTCAGCTCTGGAAGACCTCTTGTGCGCCGGATCCGTCGCACATCAATTTGCCGCCGGAGAGCCTGTGCGCCGGGGGCTACGGGTTCTCACCGGCCCAGCCTGGCTACGCGATCAGCGTGTCGTCCTCGCTGCTCAAAGTATCGGCCGGAGGCAACAGCTCTACCACGCTGACGGTCGTACCGCAGAACGGCTTCCAGGGCCAAGTCGCTATGGCGGTGACTCTCCTGCCGGGCAGTCCGGCAACGACGGCGCCGCCGACGGCCACGTTCAGCAACGGTCAACCCGTCAACGAATCGTCGTATCCGTACAGCGGTCAAGTGCTGACGTTCACCACCTTGCCCACCACGCCGCTGGGAGCGTACGAATACCGGGTGCAGGCCGCTGGTCCGCAGGCCAGTCAACCGCTGATCAATGGCAACATCTGGGTCCGCGTCGTCGGCACGAATACGGCGGCCGCCAACGATGGTGGCAACTGCGCCGACGTTGGTTGCAATTTCACCAGCGGCGGGACGGTGCTGCCCAACCCTCAGATCTATCTGATCTTCTGGGGTTCGTTATACAACGCGCCCAACATTGACGCCTTGCCCGCTTCCTTGATGGCTACCGCCCGCGATCTACCCGGCAGTCAGTATGCCAGTCGCCTCTCGCAATACGGTGTGAGCGGACTGAGCTACGGCGCCACGTATGTCGACGTCAACAACGATGGGGCACTCAACAACCCGCTGACCAGCGGAGACCTCGTGGCGGAGATCAACCGGGTAAACGGCGCAACGGGATGGGGCAACGGCAGCGGCAACCGCATTTACGTCATTGTCCCGGAGAGCGGTTACGTCATCGCCGGAACGGTCGCTACCGGAGCGAACGCTTGCGCCTTTCACGGCTGGAACTCCAACCTGTCGTACGGCTATATCGCCCTGCCGAATTTCGACAACGCCAACTACATCGGGTCATGCGTGACGGACCGTACCGCGTCGGTGCAGAACTCCGATGAGGCGTCGATGACGCACGAAATCGTCGAAACGGCCACCGATCCGCAGATTGGTACGGGGTGGACCGATGGCGGTGACGAGATAGGTGATGTTTGCAACTGGTATTCCACGCTGCTGTCAGGCGTCCGCTTCGCAACCGCCCAGGAGTTCTACGACAAGGGCGCCGGGCAGTGTATGGGGCAGCAGGAGAGCGGCTACTGGATCACATCCAAGGCTGGTTGTGTTAGCTCCAGCGGCAGTGCGGCGCCCCACGGCGACACCTGTAGTCTGACGCTCAGCGCACCCATCTCGGGCGTCGCCGCGCATCCGTCAAATCAAGGGTACTGGCTCGTCGGTCAGGACGGCGGCGTGTTTGCCTTCGGAAGCGCACCGTTCTTGAAGAGCTTGCCCAGCCAGAACGTCAGACCCGTAGCCCCCATCGTTGGGATCGCCTCAACGCCCGACGGGGGCGGCTACTGGCTCGTGGGCGCTGACGGAGGGGTGTTCACCTTCGGCAACGCGCCTTTCCTCGGAAGCATGGGCGGGCAGCATCTCAATGCACGCGTCACCGGAATGGCAGCCACGCCAGACGGCCAGGGGTACTGGCTGATCGCCGCCGATGGCGGGGTGTTCTCCTTCGGCGATGCCCTGTACTTCCAAAACGACATTGGCAGTACCAATGGCTGCCGGAACATCAGCGTATCGAGCTGGATCGGCATCAACGCCTCTCCCGAGGGCTTGGGCTACTGGAACATCAGCAACATCGGCGACATGAGCCCCCACTCGGACACCAACGCGAAGGGCAATCCGGCCCCGTTCTTCGGCAGTGCCGTCTGCGAATCAAATACGGCGATGGTTGGTTCAGCTGCCAACTTCGACCGCTGGGGCGCGCTGATGCTCGACGCCAATGCCATCACCTACCCCGTCGGCAACGTGACCGGGCCAGCGAGTGGAGTGGTAGGCGCAGGAAATTACGTCGGACTGGCGTTCAGCCGATAAGGAAGGATGAGGAGATTCGTCATGAGATTCCCTTGGAAGACAGGCTTGGTCGGCCTGGCAACGGCCGGCCTCTTGGGCGGAGTGCTCGTAGGAGCCCTTGCCCTCCGTCACGTCTCGGCAAGTAATCCGGCAGACACCGGCTCTGCTGCCCGGGCCGTGGCTACTCCCACCATGATCAACCCCAACGCCCGCATCACATGGCTCGATGACGCCGGAGGCATCGTGCTCCGGCCCGCCGCTGATTCACCGATCGTCAACCCACGGTGCGGCCCGAATGACGTCGCGCTGTCAGCAGCGCCCGAGCATTCCGCGTACAACAGTGGAGAGACTGTGATGATCCGGGTCGATGCCCGCTTCAAGGGCCTGCAGGCGTGCTTTTTCAAGGTCGCCTGCTTCCCGGACGTCACCGTCTGGGATGGCAGCGGACAGCACGTCTGGCACGCCAACGGAGAGGTCGCCGGATCATGCGGCGGTGGAACGACAGCGGTACTCAGCCAAGCCACCCAGCACGTCGTGATGACGGTGTACTGGAACCAGGATGCCTGCTGGCCGTTCTGCAACCGGGACGTCGCCCAACCAGACCCCGCGGCACCCGCTGGTAAGTACACAGTCAGCGCGTCGTGGCGCGAGTTCGGCTCGTCACCCAAGAGTTCAGAGTTTCAGCTCCAGTAAGTGGCTTCCCCTAAGCAGTGGATGTGCACACCTTATGCCTGGATCGAGGGGTTGCTCACGTGAGCAACCCCTCTTCTCTTTCGTGCTGCGTTATAGATCTAGGATCAGGACGATGAGTGATATCGACCGCAGTGGCGGTAGGGCTGCCCACCCGCCGAGACCGACAGGCTAACCAGACGCCTCATTCGGGAGTGAAACGAGCGGGGTTGTTCGAGTATTCTTCAGCCTGGTCGAGAAGCTGCTGCGTCTCATCGTGAAGGGCATCAAACGCCTCTAGGTGGCGACGCATCGCGTACCACTGCGCACGATGTCGGCGGCTCATTGTCGTTTCTCCTGCAATCGATGGATATGTAGTGCGAGCAAAAGGTCAATGCACGAGGCTGGGATGGCCAAATCCAGCCCCGTCAAGTCCTCAAGCCGTCGAGGCGATAACGCAAGGTGTTGGGATGGATGTGCATCGGCTCTCGCGGTAGCTTCTTGTCCGCGGGTCCGTTGAAAGAACATCTCGATGGTTCGCAAGTAGATGTCGCGGGAGGTTTTGGGCAAGCCGCGCACCGGGGCCAAAGGCCTGAGGAGGTGCTGCTGCCCCTCCGCGTCGAGGTTGAGGAGCGCACGTGGGAGGACGACGTCGCCCGCGGCAACGTGCCGCGGCTCGGGTGACAAGCGCGCGGCGATAAGCAGGTTCGTGACCGCCAGGCGATACCGATACCGCAGACCGGCCGCTCCGCAGCTCGGCGGCTGGGTGGCGGCCATGACCCCGTCTCGCGCCACAACGTAGTCGACCGCTTGGGGAAAGCTGGTGGGGTGACGGTGCCGCTGCCGCCCGGCACGATGACGGGGACGTGGTACGGCTGCCAGTCACCGCGGGGGACCACGCAGACGCCGACGAAGAGGGGCCGTAGAGATCACGCCGCTTCCCAAACGCGTTGACGGTCTCCGCCCCCGAAGGCGACGACCCAATAGGGTTCTTCCGGCTTGTAACCGAAGTCGAGCAAGCCGGAATCCAGTTCAAGCAGGTCACCGTCGAGGATGGCGGCGAATAGGTCGCTGGTTAAACCCACGAGGCGAACTCCTTCCTGAGTGGCGGCGGGAGACGTTGTATAGGGGGCCCCGATTGCCTCCCGCCGCCAACGTAACTTAGACCGTTGTATATGGTGGCGCCGTCAAGCCACGCCCGACGATGGGGCGATGCCGCCTGACCCCAGCCTGCAGCCGACGTTCGGCACCGTCGTTCGCCGCAGGAGACTAGCCGCGGGGTTGTCGCAGGAGGCGCTTGCCGAGCAGGCCCGGCTCACGCCGGTCTATATCTCTTGGCTTGAGACCGGGAGGCGGGTGCCCTCGATCAATACGCTTCGGAGCCTCGCCACCGGGCTCGGCTGTGCCGCCTGGGAGCTGTTGAAGGAAGCGGAAGAAGCGGCAGACGGCAAGGGAGGCTCGGCGCCCGCGTTGTCGAAGCGGCGAGCCGCCCCGCGTACGGGGTAGATCACCAGGCGGCAGCGGAGGGCGGACGCAGCGGCGCCTGAAACATCCGGACCGCCTCGGCATTCTTCCCGTCATGTACGGCGAACTCGAAAGCTCGCAGGCGGGAGGAGACATGGTCGGCAGGCGGAACAGCACTCGGACGTCGTGGAGCCGCCTGCACGCACTGCTCCCCGCGCTGCTCGTCCCGGTCGTAGTTTTCACCGCCGTGGCGGCCCGAACTCTCGTCGTCGACCTCACCCGGCCCACTCCGATCCCCCCAGCGAGGTGGGGGGCCGCGATGGTGTATGACCCGGCGCAGCACGGCGTGCTGCTCTTCGGCGGCCATGGCCTCGCCGGCGAGCTGACCGATACCTGGCGCTGGGATGGGCGCCAGTGGAACCAGGTACATGCGGCGGTCCATCCGCCATCCATGGCTAACCCCAAGCTGGTGTACGATCCGGCGTCGCACCGTGTGCTGGCCTTCGATGCGGGAGGACCGTTGGGAGACAGCACGACTGCTGCGCCGACGGTCTGGTCTTGGGACGGGTCGACCTGGACAGACCAGTGGTGGACGGAATGGACGGTTGGTCTACCCAGTCCTGACAGACCGCTGCTGATGACCGCGGACCCTGACTCGGGCACGGTGGTCGCCCTCCGCCAGACGAAGGAGGCGGGGACGTTCGGTCCGGCTCTGTCCGTGTGGGATGGCAAGCGGTGGATCCAGCGCCTGGCGCTCGATCTCTCCAACGTCTCGGACGTCCCGGTGGCCATGGCCTGGAATTCGGGCGCGCGAGAAGTGGTGATGCTAATGAGCCGAGAGCAGGCCTGCGGCAAACTGATGAGGCACGGACCCGCCCTGTTTGGCGAGTCGGCTTCGCCGGCCTCGTCGCCCCCCGAGGTGACACCGGACGTTTGCAAGCCTTACGTTGCTCCCGCCGAAGGCGCCAACTCCGTCTGTGGAGATGGAAGGGCGTCGGCGCAACTCGTCGTGCTGGCGGCCACTGCTCGGGATAATTGGCGGCCTATCACCAACGCGGGTCTTCCGTGCTCATGGACGGATGAGCGGCTGGTATCCGACCCAGCAAGGAACTCGCTTCTTGTCGTCGGGTCCACGGCACAGTGGACCCTTACGGGCAACCGCTGGGCCCGAACGCCGCAGGTCCCAGCGCTGCAAGCCCGATCTGACGCCGCACTTGCGGATGATCCTGAGCACCAACAAGTCGTGCTCTTTGGTGGTCGCGGTGGCGGCGCGCCGTCGAACGACACATGGACCTGGGACGGCCAGGCTTGGCGCCCGCAATCGGGCAGCCCGCCGCGGCCATCCACGCCGCTTCCGGGCAACTGAGCTGCCTGAGAGCCCGGCGGTCACCGAGCTCTGCGTAGTCGTCCCGGTTGGCTGCCCCGGCCACTAGAGGTGCTGGGGATCGTCGGCGCAGCCCTCAAGGTTGTGTCCTTTGACCGCAACTGGGACGCGTCGAGCGTCTATACGTCCGGGTGGTGCGGCAATTTTTGATGCCGTCGTTGGAATCGATGCGCATGACCCGTCGAACGGAATGCCTGCGGGACGAACTGCTGGGCCAGGACAACAAGCATTCAGCAACCGCACCCAGTGACGGGCGACCGCATACGTAGTCGCGTCGCGCCGGACATAAGGAGGTCGTAATGCACAATCGCCCCTGCCCTAGATGCAACACCCACGGGAAGGTCCAGTGCGCAGCTTGTGGAGGGGACGGTGAAGCGCGATGCCCGCATTGCAACGAGCAGGGCCTGATGCCCTACGCGGATCCGCGGGGCGGGGGCATGGTTCCCTGCTTCTGGTGCGGACGCAAACGCAAACTCGGACGACCCTGCGACCATTGCGACCACGGCGTACGCCAATGCCCACGTTGCCTCGGGCGCGGCTTTGTCGCGCGCAGTTGGTGGAGAGAGCTATTTGGGATCTGACCGGACCTGACTCTCTCGGCCTCGAGTTGTTCCCGGACCGCAGTCGCATCGTTGCGGCTCAGGGCTCTCGACCAACTGATGTCGCACACGGATGAGATTGAGCGCTCTCACGCGAGGATGGAGCTCCTCTGGAGACGAAGCCCGAAACGCGAGCGGGCTTGCCACACCGCTAGATGTCGGTCCTTGCTCTCGCCTACAGATGAGAGCATGCTATTTCTATGTCTGACTTGCCTTCCCTCATATCGGAGTTTGGCGAGCCATTCTCCGAGGAGGAATTGACCGAGTGGCGCGCGGGATTAGAGAAGGCTTCCAATCCCGACCGACTCGGCTTCCGCGACAAGAATGCCTCTGCCATAGCCACGCTTGATGCGCCTCGTCTTCTCATTGTGGCGGGCCCGGGTACGGGCAAGAGCTTTCTCTTCATGGAGCGGATACGTTCGTGGGCTGCTAGATATCCTGGGAAGCCGATCTATGTATCGAGCTTCGTGCGCAAGCTCGTACGGTGATCTCATAAGCGACGTCACTGGGAGCAGCCTATCAGATGAACAGAGAGCCTTAGTTACTGCAACAACCTTGCATGGTCTGGCTCGAAGCCTCATTGAGCGCAATAGTGGCACAGCCGCCCTACCCTTGACTGCTCATGTGCGCGTGATCGGCCAGAGCTGGAAGGACATGGTATGGGACGACGTCCTAAGTCTCCATCCCGGTCTAGGCACCAGGCCGCCCTTCAAAGAATTGGAGCGTCAATTCCATGATCTTGCGTTTGAACCGGACGAGCCTTGGCGCACCCTTCGCGCCGACTATTTTCGCCTGAGTCGCTTCTATAATGCTGTTGGTTTCGCAGATTCCATCACACACGCGATTGATGCCGTGAGTGCGAATCCAGAGCTTGTTGATCACACTCTGTGGATCATCGATGAGTTTCAGGATTTCAACACAGCGGAGGATGCGCTTCTCAAATCTTGCACCGATGCGGCAGACGGCGTTCTTCTGGCCGGCGATGACGATCAAGCCCTCTATCAGCAGCTGAAGGCGAGCCACCCCGAAATCATTCGCTCTTACTACGCGGATACTACCTGGACCAACGCGATGCTCCCCTTCTGTAGCAGGTGTAGTTATCACATTGCCATGGGAGCTGCCGCCTTCATTGCCGCGAAACGTTCGAGCGAATCTATCCATAAGCTCTACTTGCCGCTGAAGATTGATGAAGACGCCGCAATGATACGGGTCGCCGCCTGTACCACTCCAGCTACCGCTGTTGACTACATCGAAGCCTTCATCAATGAGCACCATGCGGAGATTGAAGCCCGGCGGGAAGCCATTGTGGCCGGGGAGGCTAAGGACCCCTTCTTATTGATCCTGAGCCCACTGCGGGATGTGCGGCGCTGTTACACGAAGAAGCAGGGAGATCGTCTTCTAGGGATCGTCGAGGAGTGGCGCTTGGAAGCTGCTGGCCCAGGAGCCGACTACTATCGACTTCTGACGTATCATCGGCTGTCCATCAGAACCGACCGATAACTTTACTCTGCGAAAAGTGCTGCACTATGAAGAAGCTGCACTTGAGGAAGTGCATGCCGCCCTTGCCGACGCACTAACGCGCAATGTCCCCCTCGCTGCCGCCAACCACACGGTAATCGCGTCTGCCATAGCCAAAGGTCGCGAGGTAGGTCAAGTTCTGAGTGACGCGAACACCACACCGAAAGAGAAGGTCGATACACTCGGCGATGTGATCTTGATGGAGGATCTCGAACGCCTTGTTGCTGACCTTGAGGCTTTCCCGCTTGCTGGTGATCTGTCTCGCTCCGAGGAAGAGGAGCCCGTTGAGACAGCCGGAACGATTTCCCCGGTCGAGATGATGTCGATGGTTGGAGCCAAAGGACCTCTCCGCGGATCATGTGATGATTATTGGCTTCGATCAGGTCAACATGAGTCAAGCATCGCCACTCGTCTTCTTCGTCGGTATGACGCGCGCACGTTTCTCCCTGCATCTATTGACAGCCCTTAGAGCACAAGGTGCTTCGAAACCGCATGACTACCTGGATGCCATCCCCACCAGCCACTGAGAGCACCTAAAGGTTCAGAAAGGTGGGCTATCTGCTTTCAAGGGCCGCCAAGAATTTCTCGACTACTTTGCGCGCGTGAAGTGGGCGCGAGGGCGGAAGCCACAACCTCGCTCGTGACCCACCCGCATGGCCAGAGTGGGCGATCGACGGGGTGCGGGACGCACATTCGTACGCTCTAGGCCCCGTCCTCACCTAACAGCCGGTCGAGCTTCTCCTGGAATGCTTGGTTTGATACGGTTTGAATTAGGCCAGCTCATCCTCGCATCGGCGGCCCCGGCGCTGGTCCGCTCGCGCCAGAGCCAACAGGGACTCGCTACCCTTGGTTTGCGTCGCCCTCAGTGTCCTTCGGATGCAAGGGCTCAACGCCGACGATATGTTGGCGATGAAATGCGCTTGGGGGCGGCAAGGGATTCGCCGCGCGGCGGGCTCGGTCTTCTCTTGCAGCCCGCGCTATTTCAAGCGCAGGCAAGGGATTTGTCGCCGACGCTCCGTATCCGAGGCTATGCACGATCGCTCCGCGAGCTTCGCGCCAACCAAACAGACACCGCTTGGCGCCCCAAGACAAGAAGCGTGTGCAACCTCGGTCAGGGAGGGTCGTGATCCAGTCCGCGAGAGCAGCGCCCCGGCAACTCTCCAGAGCGACCCACTCCATCGGAGCCTGTTCGAGTGTTACCGAAACGACCGGCGGTCCCGGTCCTCCGGCGGCGGACGCCGCGAAGTGATGGCCGATCAGGTGCTTTCTGTCAAGCGATGACATGAGCAGGAGCCCCGACCTGCCGTCGCCGCTGACAGCCTTGTACCAGCCCATCACGAGCGAGCCCTCGCACGTCGCTTTCCAGTCCCAGCAGCGCTCGAAGTGGTGTGGGTAGATCCGCCACATTGAGCCGCGTGCAGCGTCCCTGTAGTGGTGCAACCTTAGTAGCTCGATGGACCAAACGGGCCCTTTCATCACATCATCACCGGGGCCATAGGTGATTTGATACCAGTACCCGGCAAGATCGCCCCTGCGTTCACGAATGAGGTAGACGACCGTTCCCATGACGGGCACGGCGCCGAGGCCGCTCAGTGCCAATCCCAGAACCAACCACATCATGGCGGGACTGCGTAAAGACTTCGACGCCAAACATTGTCAAGTGGCTCGGAGGTCCATCCCACCATGGCTGAGTAAGCATAGTCACCTCCTCCTACTGACCCCCGGTCAATACACAAGGTTTAACTTCGCCGGCGGCCACGACGATCAGAGCGGACAGAAATGCGAGCTTAGGTGGTGCCTTTCAGGAGCCGGTCAAGCTCTGTCTGGAACTCCGGTTTGAAAGCCGTTCAATCAGGCCCATGGCCGACTTCGGAGACCGAGGGCGGTATGGAGTAGCCTTGCTGCCGCGGGCCGATTCCCTATGAGCTCAACTCCGCGCGAGCCGTTCAACGCGTAGCTTCGCAACCCGGCCTGCTTTTGTTTGGCAGTAGCAGGTTGAGGTGGGCTTCCGCTGCTCCATCGCATCATCACGTGGACCTATGAGCGTGTCATACAGCACGAAGTTGGGAAGATCGTCCATACCCAGCTCAACCGCGATCAGTCGCCCCACTGCCAAGCACGCAGCCTGGACGGCTACGAACGTTACCGCAGCCTGAAAGTCGCTAGCTCCCGCGATCAGGCCGAGGGCGTTCGCCAAGTTGCAGATCTTCTTGCCCAGTTGAGGTTCGAGAAGGGCTCGCTGCTCCTCGCTCAGGTGGCCGATGTGCTCAGGAAGGAGGTCATCGTCACCCCGTCCTACCAGCTCTAGCGCAAGCCCGGTCACCTCGACGAGTCGCTCCTGAGTAGATACCTGAGCGCCGCGGCCGAAGAAGCACATCAGGCATGGCCCCGTTTCTGCCACGATGTCGTGAAGCGCGACGGCGGTGCCACCGGTTCCGGCATCAATGACACGATCGGCCCAAAGCAGCTGAATATCATGGCGAGCCTTGACGCTATCGAGACCATTGATTACTAGTCGGGGCCACCGCACCACTCCCTGGTCCACGGCGCCGACGAGTGTCTCGACATCGCCATCCCGGGTGGTCACGGTGTACTTGGTCTGCAGGCGCTCCGCGACCAGGTCCACCTTGCGCCGGCTGCGGCGAGCGTCCTCCTCCCCGCCGATCGAATAGGTGGCGATGTTCTCCTTGGCGAAGGTTTCACGGTCGAGGAGCAGGACCTGTCCTCTCGCATCGACCTCTGCAAGGATCATCGCGACCGCTGTGCCAATCGCGCCACATCCTGCCAGAGCAAGGTCCAGCTGCAGTGGCGTCGCTAGCATGGGCGCCCGGGTGAGGTCGTGTGACAGGCTTACCGGACACCACCTGAGATGAGCGTGGTCGACCCGCTTGTCATCAACCACGGGCGCCAAGTCCTTGAATACCTCCGCGACGGCAAATGCTGCTGAGGTAACGCAGCCGAGGACGTGAGGTGGTCGGGCCTGGCTGATGTCAACTGATGCGTCGCGCGCAACGTGAAGGCCGTAGCCGTCGGGTACGGCGCGAATGGCGTACTCCGACGGCGCCGTTGTCCCGATGTGGAGGTGTACCGCACCTTCCGGCACCGCCTCGCCGATCTGAAGTCCGCGGCTGCGGTCAATCGCCTCTGCAGCCTGCTGCAAGGCGGCGATCTCCGTCTTCTCCAGTCCCCGCGGGTCGAGGTAGAGGCGACCGGGCATCCGGCGAAGGGTGTTGAGAGCGATTCGCAGCGTCAGGCTCGCCCCAGAGAGGTCGGGCTCGGCAGAGACGTAGACGCAGCTGGCGTCGAGCCGGGTTAGCACGTCCTCCTCTGACAGAGCGGCAACCGACGACCCCAGGCGCCCAACACGAGAGTGGTCACCCATGAGCTCGTACACCATCCTCGTCGAAAACGACCACACGCACGCTTCCAGCAATGACCTCAGGCGGATCCAGTTCGAGCCACTCGTCACCGTCGTATTGCCACCAGCCCCACGTGTGCGGGTCCATCGGAGGATCGCCGTACTGCGGAATCACAGCGCTGATGAACTCTGTCACGTTGAAGCCGTCCCGACGGTCAACGCAGGAGAGAAACGCCTCGCTTCCGTGAGAGTGGAACTGAGCCGGGATGCGGAGTTGCGCGACCTCGGCCCACCCGAAGAGTCGGTCGATCGCCTTGCCACTGATGCGGAAGATCCCACGGCCCCGTGTGACGCCGTTGTGGCCGGCGAGGGCAACGGTGGAAACGCACATCGGACGAGCCTCGGGCGCGAGGAGAAATCCTCCTGTCTCCACGTCGCGCGTCCCGTAGCGCTTGACCTCGGCGGCGACTGGCGCGCTGAGGCTGTCGGGCAGAACGAGGCGCTCGGCGTCTGTCATGCGGAACGCCCGGAGTAGTGGTAGTCCAGATCGCCTTGGAGCGTCTCGACAACCCACACGAACGGATTGCCGGTCACCGGCCATGCCTCTGGGCCGGTGACCCAGTCCGGATGGATGCCGTATCCCTCGGCAGTGAAGGGCTTGCAGATGTCGAAGCTGCTCGGCCGATAGCCGGGAATCAGCGGCCACGCAGTGGTGACTGTCAGGCTGCCGCCGGTACTGTCGGCGAACTTCACCGAGGGTGCAGCGTGCGGGTACTTTGTCCAGGTGACGCAGACGTAGTACTCCTCGGTAGGGGCGCTGCGCGGCGTCATCGTAAGCCAATAGCGAAGCTTGTCCTGCTCGTCCCGCTGGAGGAGGCCCTGGTGGTCTTTGAGGAACGCCGCGACTGCTGGCTCATCCTCTTCCAGCGCCGTCTGCGTCTCGATGTCCATCAGCCCTGAGTGACCTCCTTCACCAGTCGGAACTTGATCTCGTCCTCGTGGCCGACCAACTGCTCAAGGGTCTTGTCGTTGGGCTGGCGCTCGTCGTGGGCCGACAGGTACCAGACCACGTTGGGCTCGTCCTTGGCGTCGAAGTGCTTGCGCGCATCATCGAGCACGGCTCCCACAGTCGTCGACCTGGCGTAGCCGTGGTGGTACGGCTCCTTCTTACCCAGCGAGAACGTGACCACGGCCGAGATGAGCGCGCGCTCCTCATGCTGCTGTTCGGTCTCGTCGCTCATTCACATCTCCTTTCCCCGGCCTACCCGTCCGGGGACCTGTTACTCTGAGGTTGGAGGAGCTCCCTCCAACTTGATGTTGGGTAGTCTACCCAACATCCTAGCACAGATGCCTTGGAGGTGGGCATGCCTGGCCCAGCGGCCCGTGACGAGAGTGGATCGTTCGGCAAACGCATCCAGGAGCTCAGGCGGGCATGCGGACTGACCCAGCGCCAGCTTGCGCAGCAGCTCGGCATTGACTTCACGTACCTCTCCAAGCTGGAGAACAGCCGGGGCGACCCTCCGGGCGACCAGACCATCCGTAACCTGGCTCAGGCACTCAAGGCCGACGAGGAGGAGCTATTCGCCCTGGCTGGGAAGGTCCCGAGTGAGCTCAGAGCGAAAGCAGCTGAGGACCCGGAGTTCGCCATGCTCCTAAGACGGCTGCCGAACCTGTCCGAAGATGTCCTCCAACGCATCTACCGCGCCGCGCGTCGCCAACCGCCTTCGCCGTGACCTTCGTCCCCGACGCCCGGCTTGAGAGCCGAGCCTCTGACCTGTGGCGGCGGTACCGTCTTGAACCGGGATTCGACATTGAGATGGTGCTCGACGGCATCGGGCTGAGCTTGCTCTGGGATGAGTTGCCTCGCGACGTCCTCGGCGCGCTGAAGCCTGCTGAGGCGGTGGTAATCCTCAACGAATTGCGAGTGGCCGACTTCCAGGCCAATCCGGGGTGGGAGCGCTTCACGGCAGCCCACGAGATCGGTCATTGGCTGTTTCACAGCGACCAGGCGCACATGGGCTCCCTGCCCCTGCTGGATGGAGGTCGTACGTGGTGCCGCGACGGGTCGCGGGAGCCGTCCGAAATCCAGGCGGATCGCTTCGCCTCGTACTTCCTAGTCCCTACCGACTGCATACGACCGCTGCTACCCACCGCCCGGTGGGTAGGCTGGGCGCCCGTATACCGCTTGGCCGAGGAATTCCGGGTCACCGCCACCGCCATGATGGTCCGCCTAGAGCGTGGCGGCTGGGCTTACAGGGACGATGCCGGCAACCCTCGGTCGGGACGGCGTCCCGAGCCGGAGACCGGTCAAGGGGTCCTGCCCTTTGCGTAACTGCCACGCGCTAGGTACCCAAGAGCCGATGTAGCTTCTCCTGGAACTCCGGGTTTGAAAGCTGTTGAATTAGGCCCACCAACCGGGCCAGTTGTCGAACCGGGTCCGCCGGGATGCACAGGGTCGCGGGCGTCGATCCTGACCTTGTTCACAAATCACCCGAGGCACGGCCATGCGGGGTCGTGACGTCGTCCTGGGCAAGAAGCCGGGCGACCTGGGCCTGAGTGTGCCGCCTGTGTTGCGCGGCTCGTGTGGCGCTCCCGCGGATGGGATCGCCAAAGGGGTCGAAGCGCAGCGTGCAGGCCAAGGATCGGTCGACGTCCTCAGCACGTACGCCAAGAAGTCCAGCGCACCGAATCACAAATCGCGCTGGGTTTGATGGTGGCTCAGAGTGCTCCAACTCCGAGATCACGCTGTCGATGACGTCAGTTGGTATGACGCATCCCCTCAGCGCTCACACCGTCTGATCGTCAGACGTCTTGCGCCTTTCTCTCCCCATGGCTCGGAGCGTGCTCAAACCTACACCGAGTGTGCCAAACGCAGGAAGGACCACGGCGAGCACTCCTCGCGCTTGCACGTCTGGAACGATGATCAACACCAACCCGAGTGGGATCAGGCCGGCGACGAGCACCGCGAGGAGCAGGCCAACCCACCGCGGAAAACGTGTATGGATCACACGCCCTACTCTTACTCCGGAGTCGCGCGACCGCAGCAGCAATCTCCCCCACCGCGCGTCGGCTTGCTCCAGCCCCTGCAACGCAGCTTTCATCTAGCCCATGCCCACTCACCACTCTGTCGCGCGCTCGTGGTCGCACCACCATCACTTCGGCCGTCCAGGTCGAGCAAGCCATGTAGCCGGTTGGCCACATTGTGCCCCACCTTGGCTCCCTAATTGCCTCCAAAGTATGAGCCCCCCGGTGCCCCGGCAGCTGCACAGAACGGGACGGCCGGCTCGGCGCCGACCGCTGCGCATGCCCCACCACCGATGGCGAGACGTGCCACGGTGCCAGTCACCCTCCGCCAATCAGCTGCTGCGGCGGCTCCCGGCTTGGACGCGATGGAAGCCTTGGATTTCTCGGAGCCCCCGCGGTCGTGTGCCCGTAGACGCCCTCGTCGAGCACACTGCCCCGGGATACGCCCCCGGGTGACCGCGTCCACACCAGACCTTGGCGCCTTGCGGCAGCTGGCTGTCGACCGAGGAGAGGGGACCGCTAAGGGTCCCCTCTCTCGACGCACTCTACGACGTGGCAGATTCGTTGCCGGAAAAGTCGGGCGACAAGGATTGGCTTGCGCCACAGGTCAGCGAGATCGTACCGTTGACGTGCACAACGGCACCATTCTTGAGCAAGGTGCCCGCGTACGCGATAGTCACCGCGTGGGTCACGCTCATGGAATTCTGTACAACGTCCACCGACGTGTAGTTGGTCTGTCCGAAGCCCATGATGGTGAATCCGACTGGGACACTCTCGGCCACTGCGCCACCGTCCAGCGATTGGAAGTACAGAACACCACTTCCGTCGGAGCCGCTGCTGCTGCAAATCTTGTGAGTCGTCACGACCCTATGGCCCTGAACAGTGGTGCTCTGAGACTCCACGTGGTAGAGGCCGTTGACAGCTCCGCTCAGCGTGACTGAGCAGACACCGGACAGCGCACCGATCGTGGTCGGTGCATACGTGCACGTGCCGCCGAACGCGCCGCCGGCCTTTCCTGAGACAGCGGCGCACGTGAACGATCCCGGAAATCCGTTCGTGTAGCTGCAGGATGCCACGCTGTCGGCTCCGCCACTCCAATTCGCGGCGGCGGGGAGTGCGGCCGCCACTGGTAGAACCGAGAACAGCAGCGGCACGGTGGCACAGACCATCACCGCGAGGACACGCCGTAAAGATTTCCTTTGCATCTCACCAATCTCCACATTCCACTTCCATTCCTTGTGCCGCGAGGCGACATTCGCAACAGCCTAGGGCAAACCAAGGAAACATGCAAAAGAGCCACGAAAACAACGATTTCCACGCGGCTCAGTCATCACTGGCAGCAAGTACGCGACCGAAGGCGGCGATGCCTGTCCGGCCAGCTTGCCTTCGACATGGACAGAGAGTTCGACCGAAGGTTAGCCTCCGGCTACTTGGGCCTCCGCCGGACGCACTTGCTGCGTCGTCGAACAACCTTGGCATGGCGATACGGTGCCCAGGCTCCTGCTATGGACCTGCCTTCGGCGACCGGACAAACGTACGACCTGCGTCTCGTATTCCAGGAGCCCGTCGAGCTTCTCCCGGTACTCACGGTTTGAAAGGTGTTGAATCAGGCCCACCACCCGGACCAGTTGTCGAACCGGATCCGCCGGGATGCGGAAGGTCGGATAGATGGCGTCGCGGCCGTCGATCCTGACTTCCTCGACAAAGACTCGAAGGAGGGCCTTGCGCGTCGTGAAGTCGTCCTGGCCGTCGGCGATGCGGGCGACCTCGGCCTTCCCGTTTTCAGTTCGCATCCGTCCCCACAGTCATTCGTCGGTGGTAGGCCTTCCGACGTCGCGAACACGCCCTATGTTGCTCGATCTTGACTGCGCCTGACCACTTCGACAATCACGGCCACGATCGCCGGCAATATCAGGGAGGCAACAAAATCCGGCAACGCGCCGAATATCGGCTGCGCCGCGGCTTGGTTGGCAGCATTAAGACATGCGCTCGCAGCGGCGGTCTCGGCCAGCATGTCGCCAGCGTGCGGATGAACCGTGAACCAGGCCTCGCCGTCCTGCTCCGTCAATGAGGAGCGCAGCATCTCGTGATGAGCCGCCACCTCCCGAAGCGCGAGTCGCAGCGCCCCCCTGTCCAGCCGGCCAGCCATGGTCACCGCGATGCCGAGGTTGTGCGTCGGCACGTCGGGATGGAGGAGCTCCGCCACCCAGACCTGCTCCTCGCGCGGCGTCAGGCGACGACGGACGTCGCTGTCGGTCATGGGGTTCGCCATTCGTAGTACGTCAGGTCGTCCCCGTCACGGATGTGCCGGAAGCCGGCGCCACGCAGCACTCCCTGCGACGCCGGGTTGTCATGTGTGGTGTCCGCGAGGACGCACTCCACCGCCGGCTGAGAGACGGCCCAACGGCTGATTGCGACCAGGGCCTCCGTCGCGTACCCCTGTCCCCTTGCCTCCGGGACGATGCCGAAGCCCACACTCACGTGTCCCGACTCGTCGGGCGGTCCGTGGAAGCCGATGTCGCCGATCACCGCACCGTCGGCACGCCGGATCACCTGGTACATGCCGAAGCCCGGCTGCAGGGCTCCGCCGTGCGCTTGGTCGACCTGCGCCCTGGCGGCGATGAGAGTCCCCTCGAGCGGATATCCCGGCGTCCACACCACTCCGTCGGGATGCTCGCCGCGCAGGAGGCCCGCGGCCTCGACCGGCGGGATCTCCCGCAGGACGATGCGCTCGCTGTCGATCGTCGTGGCGGGAGGGTCGCCTGGTGCGGCATCGCCTGAGGTCGTGGCGAGCCTCTCTCTCAGACTGCGCGGCCGCATGTCGGTCCAGATCACCTCGATGTGCGCGAGGCACTCCTCCTCGGAGCCCTCGAAGCCGACCGCCCGCCAGCCGTCGGGGACGTCGCGACCGGACGGCCAGATCGAGTACTGCTCCTCATGGTTGACGACGACGAGCATGGTCATGTGACCGCCTCCATCAATGCGATATTCCTGGTGCGACAGCGTGGCGTGCGGGACTCGCGACGGACTCCAGCGCGGCCAGCACCCGTCCCATCTCGTCGACCCTGCCCAGCGAGACGCGGACATGTCCTGGCATGCCGAATGCTGTGGTGTCGCGAACTTTGATGCCGAATTCCTCGTCCAAGGCAACGGGGACACCCGGTGCGTCCACGACCGGTACGAGCACGAAGTTGGTCTCCGACGGCAGCGGCGCAAATCCACGGGCCTCCAGCTGTGCTCGAAACCACGCGCGCCGGCTCTCGTTCTCGCGTCGCACGCCGTCGACGAACTCGTGGCTCTCGAGTGCCGCAAGCGCGGATGCGAGGCCGACGCGGTTCACGCTGAAGGGGATCGCCCGTTGTGCCGCGCGGAGAGCCGCGATCCGGGCTGGACAGTGATCTGCGCGCCTGCGTCCCGCAGCCACTCCATGTGCTGAGGGTCGGCGGTGTAAACGATGCCGCCCAGTCGCTCCGCCATGGCTGCGACAAGAGCGTCGGCCGTCCCGATCGTGTGGATGCGCGTCGAGGGGAGGATCCCCTGGGCTGGTGCCTGCTTTCCGGCTTCCCGTAACAAGTCGCTGGCCCGCCGACCGTCCGCCGGTGTGTGAGGTTCGCCCTCGAGTTGGGCGAGGATGTCGTCGACGGCTCCCAGTGACGCCGAGCGTTGCCGAGCTTCGACCACCACGATTGGCGGCACGACGAGCATCCGACCGAGGTGGGCGAAGGCGGCGATCAGGCGCCGCGCGGCTGTGACGTTCTCCTCGGCCGCAACGACCCAGCCTGTGTCCACGGTTGCCACGACCGTGATGTCGTGCAGCCGTCGCCGCCGGCCGCGCGGCCCCGCCACCCGATCAATGCCTCAGCTTGCTTTGGCCGAGGGCGACGCGCTGCGGGTCCGCACGCCGTTGCGAACCTCTGCGGTAAGGATCAACTCGATGTAGGGCCGCAGCTCCTCGTCTGTGAACGGTCGGCCCTGTTCGGCTTCCCAAGATTCGACCAGCCGACGTTCCTTGTCGAGCACTGCAACCAGCCGTAGGCTCTCGTTTACGGTCGCCGAAAGGTTGGCTGTCCGCTCCGGGTCGAGCGCCGACAGGACGTCGGCATCGATGGTCACCGACTTCTTGATCGCGTGGGATGACTGAGCCATGACATCATCCTACCACAGGTAGGATAGTGGCCACGACGACAACCCCTGGACAGTTGACGATCACGCCATGAAGGCCCGTGCGCACCGGCGTCGTCAGGAAGCGGCTCACGCTGACGCTGACCAGCAACGGTGCCCTCCCGCCGTGGAGTCGCCGGTGCGCACGCCGCGATGACGGCGGTCAGCGAACCGTTGGGCCAGCACCCGCGCCGCTCCGCCCCGGCGGCGCGAAGTGGGAGGCGAAGATGCGGGACCGGAGCTGCGCCGCACTGTTGGTGCCCGTTTTGGCGAAAACAGACTTGGTGTGGTCGCCGGTGGTATGGAGCGAGATGCGCAGCCGGGAGGAGATCTCCTTGCGCGCCAGGCCCTGCAGCAGCAGCTGGCACACCTCCCGCTCCCGGGAGGTCAGCCCGTAGGCGGCGACGATCAGTGGAGCCAGCACGGCCGGAGCGGCGGGTTCGATCACCAGGGCGACCCAACCGTCCGCGGGTCGCAGATGCGCCCCGGTGATGGAGAGCCAGTGCCCGGATGGTGCGCGGACGCGCGCTGCGGCCGATGCGACCCCGCCGCGCTGATCGAGTGCCTCGATGACAGCGCGCAGGACGGTGGGGTGGGTGGTGCGTGGGGTGTCGAGCTCGGAGAGTTCCTCGAGCCAGCGCGCTCCTGCTCCGGTCGTGGAGTGAACAGACCGATCCGGCGCGACGACGATGATGCCCGGGCCGTCCGCGTCAGCGTCCGTCATCGCCGCTCTCTCGGCGACGACGTCGCGCCGGACCGCGGCGGCGAGGTGCGGTGCGAGTCGGCGCAGGAGGTCGGCGTGCGTGCGGCGGAAGCCACTTGCCGTGGCACCACGGTGGAGACACAGGAGACCCCAGCAGGTGTCCCCCGTCCGCAGCGCGACCCGCATCTCGTCGCCCAGCCCGAAGGGAAGCATTGCCTCGCGGTAGCGAAGCGAACGCCGGCGGTCGCCCCGCGTGGTCTCGTCGAGCCATCCGACGGGCAGCCGTGCCCTGGCAAGCTGCCGCACCTGGTTGACGTCGTCCGCGCCGAACTCGGTGCGCATGAAAGCGGCGCTCGCGCCCACCGGCATGTCCCGACGGACCGCGCTCGTGTACAGGAGCGAGGCAGGGTCAGTGGTGGCGAAGAAAGCGCAGTCGAAGCCGATCGCGGCACCGAGCTCTGCGATGACGCCGTCCGCAAGGCTGGTCGTCTCCCCTGCGACGGAGCACAGCCGCCTCAGCGAGCCGAGAGGTAGGAGTTTCGTGGTCATCGACGGCAACCTCGGGTGCGGGCAGGGGCCCGCGTAATCCTCCCCGAATCCGGGGATGGCGGCAAGGCCCGGGTCTGTCGCACGCTGGACACGAAACCAGCAGACGGGGCAAGGAGAGACTCGATGACGACGGAGCGGTTCTGTGACCCAGGGGACGGCCGTAGCTTCATGGTGGGAACCTCACGTGTCAGTGTGAAGGTGGAGGACGGCGAACCTGCAGCCGCGTTCTCGCTGATCGAATGGCTGATCCCACCCGGCGCGCCCGCGCCACCCCGGCACATCCACCGCGAGGGATCGGAGACCTTCTATGTGCTCGAGGGCACCCTCTGGTTCCCCATGGCCAGTTCCACGGTGAAGGCCGCCGCGGGAAGCTGCCTGCACATCCCGCCCGGGACGGCGCACACATTGACCAACGAAGGCGACGCCCCCGCCAGGGCGCTGGAGCTCTTTGTGCCGGGTCGCCTCATGGGGCTGGTCGAAGGTGTCGGCCAACTTCTCTCGGGCGGCACCCCGCCTGATCGCGATCGGCTCGTGGCACTCTTCGCCGCCCACGCCAGCGAGATCGTCGGCTGACGGGCGGCGCGGGCCTACGCCCGGCACCTCGCCCGCGTCACGGTTCGCCAGCTAGTACGGATCCACGGCGGCATCGCGCACGAACCCGGCGCTGACGAACAGGTGCTGTCCCAGGAGGTTGGTGCGCCCGATCTCGTTCAGGTGTTCGCGGGCGACGAGGCCCGCGGCGTGCGGATCGCCCCCGGCGATGCTCTGGACCATCGCCTCGTGCTCGTGCAGGCTGGCAATGCGCGCTTCCTCGCTCTCCAGCAGTCCGTGTCCTTCGGGCCTGCGCGTCAGCGTGTTCATGTGCGCAGTCCAGAGGATCTCGAGCACACCGACGATGGCTGACATCGGCTTGTTGCCGCACCCCAGCACGAGTTCCTGGTGGAAACGCCGCGCCAGCGCTGCGTACTCGACGGGCTGGTCGATGACCTTGCGCGACTCCTCGACGATGCGCCGCAGCTTGGGGATCACGGTGACGCGGCGGTCCTCGCGCCGCGCGCACTCCGCGGCGCACACGGGGTCGAGCTGGCGCACCGCGTGCACCACCGCCTCGACCGGAACCGCCGCGGCCTCGAGGTGCATCGCCAGCAGGTACGCCACCTTGTCCAGCGACGGGGGCCGCACCACCGCACCACCGACGCTGCCGCGCTTCACCTCGATGAGGCCCTCCGTCTGGAGGATGCGCAGCGCCTCCCGGATCGACGCCGCGCTGACGCCGAATTCCAGAATCAGATCCTCCTGGCGTGGCAGGGCATCGACGAGCTCGCCGGAGATGATCTGCTGGCGCAGCTTGTCGGCGACGACCTCGGCGAGGATGGGCTGCCGGACGGGGCGGCTGCGTGGCCGGACCGAGCGCGCGGCGCTGCTGCTAGGCATGGCTCCCCCGTGGGCGGTGCGAGATGTCGGTACCTGCGTTGCAACCAGAGCGTAGCAGTGCCGCCGGCCTCCTGGATTGTCAGCCCTTGCCGATCACGGCCTTGAGGATGGACGGATCATAGATCTGGTTGCTCGACAGTGACGTCGAATAGTTGAGGACGCCACCGACGCCGAGCCAGATCTGCTGCAGTTGCGATGCGCCGTCGGTGCGGAAGATCAGGTCGGGATCGAACACCTGCGACGGAGCGGTGGTGATCACCGAGGCCGTCTGGTGCAGCTCCGAGGCGAGCGCATTCAGCACGGTGGGGTTGGCGTGGTAGTCACCCTGCAGGTAGGTGCGCGAGGTGCGGATCATGGCTCGCACGAAGGCCTGAGCGACGTCGGGATGCTGCGTGCGCAGCGCGCCCATCAGGTATCCGCCCAGGGTCGGGGTGCTCTTGCCCGGGATGATGAGTGGCTTGGCGTAGCCGCCACTCTGCGCGGTCTGCCACAGCGGATCGGCGAGGAATCCGGCGTCGATCGACTTCTGCTGCAGCGCGATCAGCTCGTTGGGACCGCCCAGAGAGGAGATCTTGACGTCCTTGATGGTGAGCTGGCACTTGGTGAGATAGCCTTGCAGGAAGAGCAGGTCGGACGCACCGGTTCCCGCGCTGCCTCCCACCGACACGGTCAGCCCCTTCATCTTGCAGGGGTCGAAGGTGCCGCCGGCGGGCACCAGGTCGCTGCGGATCCAGAAGCCCTGCAGGTCGGAATCCTGGGGGACGCCACCGGTCGCGGCGACGAAGCGGATGTCCGACCCCGACGCCTGGGCGTTGAGCACGGCGGCGGAGACGCCGATGGTGTAGACGTCGAGCGATCCCGACTGCAGCGCCGCAACCGCCGCGGGCACCGGGATGGTGCTGATGGAGACGTCGAGGTTCTCCTTGCGGAACTCACCGAAGTAGTCGGCGAGCAGCATGGTGTCGTAGACCTCCAGCGACACCGCGTCGGCGGCCGTTACCTTGGTCAGTTGGGCGAGCGGCTTCGGCGCCGGAGTGCCCGGGCCGGTGGCGGTGGACACGCCGGCGCTCGCCGACGACGCCGGACCGCTCGGTGCCGGGGTGTTGTTGCTGCTGCCACATCCGCTGATGACGAACGTCATCGCCGCGACGAGCGGTGTCACCACCCGCCACCGGCGCACGACAGCAATCAGTGCCCCGCCAGTTCGCTGATGGACACGATCGCTGTGCATGTCAAATACCTCGTGCGGAGTTGGTGGATGCCCACGGCACCACGAATCGGGTGAGCAGCCTGACGAGCCGGATCATGACCAGTCCGACGACGGCCACGACCACGATTCCCACGTACATCTTGGTGGCCAGGAAGAGCGACCACGACAGCCAGATCATGTTCCCGATGCCATCGCTGCCCATGACGAACTCGACGCCGACCATGACCAGCACGGACACGCCGGCGGAGAGCTGCAGCGCCACCATCATGCCCGGCAGCGCGGCGGGGAGCAGCACATGACGGAACATCTGCCAGCGCGACGCCCCGAATGACGACGCCACCTCGCGATAGCTCTCGCCCACCGCGAGGATGGCCTCCATGGTCGAGATCCACATGAAGAAGAACACCGACACGGCGATGGAGAGGTCGATGGGCACCTCCCCGAGTCCGAAGATGAGGAGGAACACCGGCAGCAGCGCGAGCTTCGGCACCGTATAGAGCGCGGACAGAAGCGGATCGAGCGCCGCGCGCACCAGGTGACTCATGCCCATGACGAGACCGACGATCGCGCCTGAGGCGACACCCAGCGCGAGCCCGATGGCGACTCGTTCCAGGCTGATGGCGAGATTGCTCTGCAACTCTCCCGACCTGACCAGGCTGACCGCCTCCGCGACGATCGAGCTCGGTGCCGGGAAGAACTGCACACGGAAGACGCCGCGGTCTGCACCCAATTCCCACAGCCCGATGAGGATGATCGGCACGCCCCAGGCCAGCGCGGTGTCGATCAGGCGCCGGCGCCGCTGGTAACGACCGGGTTGCAGCTCGGCGAGCCCCGGTCTGCGCCGCAGCACAGTGGGGGTCGCATCAGCCGTTGCGGTGCGGCGGCGGTGGGTGGCGACGTTCATCCCGGCGTCACCGGTGCGGTGTCACCCGTGGGCGCCGGCGGCAGCGTCTTGTTGACCTCGACGCGCAGCTGGTCCCAGATGGCGTTCTGCAGCCTGGCGAACTCCGGCTCGGCCCGCAGGGCGCCGGAGCGCGGCCGCGCGAAGGGAACGCGATACTCGCCGAGCACCTTGCCAGGACGTGCCGTCATCACCACGACACGATCGCCGAGCAGGATGGCCTCGTCGAGGCTGTGGGTGACGAAGATCACGGTGCGCCGGTCGGCCTGCCAGAGTTGCAGCAGCTCCTCCTGCATGACGTTGCGCAGCTGCGCATCCAGCGAGGCGAAGGGCTCGTCCATGAGCAGGATCTCGGGCTCGACCGCGAGGGCACGCGCGATGGAGACGCGCTGCCGCATGCCGCCGGAGAGCGTCGCCGGGTACGCGGACGCGAAGGCGGAGAGACCCATGCGCTCGATCCATCGATCGGCGACGCGGCGCGCCTCGCCCCGCGGCGTGCCTCGCACTGTCAGGCCGAACTCGACGTTGGAGCGCACGCTCTTCCACGGGAAGATGCTGTGGTCCTGGAAGACCATGGCCACCGCGGTGGCGGTGCCGGGACGCGGGTGGATGAGGATCTCGCCCGCTGTGGGATTGATCAGCCCGGCCACGACACGCAGCAGCGTCGACTTGCCACAGCCGGACGGACCGACGATGCAGACGAACTCGCCCTCGTGAATGTCGAGCGAGATGGGGCCCAGGGCGTCGACGGCCTTGCCATGGCGTCCGAAGGTGCGCTCGACGCCGACGGCGGACACCTTGAGATCGGCGCTCGCCGGTGGCACCTGCGCCTGGGTACGCGGCTCACCGTCGCTCTCGCCAGAGCGCACGGTCATCGACGTCGGCACCTCGACCGCCATCACCGACGCTGCCTGCGGTGCTGCACCGTGACAACCTCCAACCAACCGCACCGCCCGGAATCCTTCTAACCTTTATAGGATTTGAGGGCGCATGATGGCACGCGTCCGTGGCGAAGTCAATGCCGATCCTGAGCTTGCCGGCCGGGGCTTGACACCGTCCTTCTGCCGCGGCTAGCCTCTCATCCTTCGAATGTTTCTACAATTGAGGGATCAGGCATGACGACGGCCGTCGCTGAGCCACACGCCGGCCCTGCGGCCGGTACCCGTCGCTATCGACTCATCTCGGTCGACGGCCATCTCAACGAGCCCGGCGTCCTGTGGACGTCGCGCGTCGCCAAGAAGTTCGTCGACGACGTTCCCCGCATCGAGTCGTTCGAGAAGGGCGACGCGTGGGTGCTGCCCGGCATTGCCAGCCCGGTCACCTTCGGCTGGGGCGCATGCGCGGGCAAGAAGCCGGAAGACCTCGGCAACTGGTGCCGCTTCGAGGACATCAACCCTGGCAGCTACGATCCCAGGGCTCGCGTGCTGGAGATGGACGAGGATCGCGTCGACGCCGAGGTCATCTACCCCTCGGGCCAGTGCGCGCGATACGTCGCGGCGGCGCAGGATCCCGAGCTGCACCTCGCCATGGTGCGCGCCTACAACGACTTCCTCGCCGAGTTCTGCGCCCATGCGCCCGACCGGCTCGGTGGCGCGTTCCGCCTGCCCAACCGCGGCGTGGCGCAGGCCGTTGCCGAGGTGGAGCGGGTCAAGGACCTGCCGGGATGCGTCGCCTTCCATCTCATGTGCTATCCGCACGGCGACCTCGACATCGCGCCGGAGGACGACGAGCTGTGGGCGGCGGTGCAGGCCACCGGCAAGCCGCTGACCATCCACGTCTCACTGTCGTCGGCGATGACCACCGGGCATCACGCGGTCACCGTGCTCCCCGGCACCGTGCACTTCTACGACGCGCCCGGCCGCATGCTGCAGTTCATCTTCGCCGGGGTGCTCGACCGCTTCCCCGATCTGCGGGTCGTTTTCACCGAGGTCGACTGCGGCTGGATCCCCTACTTCGAGGAGCAGGCGGACGACAACTTCCTGCGCCACTCCAGGGCCGACCTGCGCGACAACACCCTGACGCGGCTGCCCAGCGAGTACATGCACGAGTTCTTCCCGGTGGCCTTCATCAACGACTCCTTCGCCATCAAGAACCTCGACCGCATCGGTGCCGACCGCATGCTGTGGTCGAACGACTACCCCCACATCACCTCGGACTGGCCGTACTCCTGGAAGTCGATCAAGCTGGCACTGGACGGCGTTCCGCTCGCGGACCAGCGCGCCATCCTGGCCGGCAACGCGTTGCGCCTCTTCAAGTTCGGCGCGTAGGCGAGACGTCGCGTGGCGCGCAGCGCACTCAGCACGTTCGTCATCAGCTACACGGTCTTCGACGAAGCCGGCGATCTCGACGAGCAGGGCCAGGGCCTGCACTTCGAGCGCCTGGCCGAGGCGGGCATCGGAGTCTACGTCGTCGGCGGCGGCAGCGGTGAGGCGTACAGCCTGTCCGCCGACGAGCAGGAACGCGTCCTGGCCATCGCCGCGCGGGTGCTGCACGGGAGGGTGCCGGTGCGGGCGATGGGAGCACCGCCGCGCCGCGCGGCGGAGATGATCGCCTTCGCGGACCGCGTGGCCGCCGCCGGCCTCGAGGCGATGCAGCTGTATCCGCCCGATCTCGGCATGGGCCATCGTCCCCGCGACGGCGAGCTGCGCGCCTACTACGACGACGTCCTGCCCGCAATCCGTGTGCCCGTGATCCTGTCGACGCACATGTCGCTCGGGTAC
Organism: Candidatus Dormiibacterota bacterium; assembly: GCA_035995545.1. Taxonomy (GTDB): domain Bacteria; phylum Chloroflexota; class Dormibacteria; order Aeolococcales; family Aeolococcaceae; genus DASRDZ01. Next base: position 90,991 of record DASYKI010000016.1, on the reverse strand, counting down.
CTGCTCCCGGTGCCATTGATCACCGACCTGGCGCGCCGCTACCCGCACATCGCCGGCGTCAACTGCACCACGCCGGATCTCGGCTATCTCGTCGACGTGCTGGCAGCGGTGGGTGACCGTCTCGAGGTGCACGTGGGCATCGCCTCGCAGGGGCTGACCGCGATCGCGCTCGGCGCCTCGGGATTCCTCAGCTCGGAGGGCAATCTGGCGCCGCGGCTGTGCCAGAGCATCGTCGACAGATGTGCCGCCGGTGACTACGCCGGCGCCAACGATGCGCTGGGCCGCGTCGTGCGGCTCGGCGCCGCCAGCCAGCGGTTCGGCAACGTGCAGGCGATGAAGGCGTGCATGCGCCTGCTCGGACTGCCGGGCGGCGTGCCGCGGCGACCCCGGCTGGCGTTGCAGGATCCCGACGCCCTGGCGCAGCTTCGTTCCCTGCTCGACGAGCTCGACATCGCGGGGATCGAGGGTGTGCAGGTGCCCAGCGGCGCGGGGCAACGCCGGTGACGCCGATCGAAGCCATCCAGGACGTCATCAACACCTACAACCGCGTCGTCGACGATCGCGAGTTCGACCGGCTGCACGAGGTCTTCGACGGCGAGTCGCGCTACTGGCTGCACGGGCGCATTCTCACCGGCGTCGACGCGGTCATCGCCGGCCTGGCGCGCAACTTCGACGACGGCAGGCTGTCGCGCCACTGGACCGCGAACACCTCGATCAGCGACGTCGACGCGACGTCGGCGCGCGCGGTGTCCGACATGTTCTTCATGGAGCCGCGCGACGGCATGTGGGTGATGACCATCGTGGGCCGGTACCACGACTCGTTCCGGCACACCGGCGAGCGCTGGGTCATCGCCGAGCGCCGCACCACCTACGTTGCCATCCCCAACGCCGTCTCCGACCTGGTGACTAGGGACTGGCGGGATCCGGAGCCGTAGCAGGCTGCATCAGGCGGCGCGCCGCGGCGAACTCGGGCTCCGTGACCGTGACGGCCTCGTAGGCGGCGGTGAGGTCGGATGCCAGCAGGGCCGCCATGCGAAGGTGATTGTTGACGGCCAGCTTGGTCGACAGGTAGGCCACGCGCGGCTGCGCACCGAGACGCTGGGCAAGCGCCACGGCCGCCGGCAACACGTCGTCCTCTGAGACGACCTGCGACACCAGGCCCAGCGCGTGCGCCTCGGCAGCGGTGAGCAGGCGGCCTTCGAGGAGGATCTGCTTTGCCAGGCTGGGACCAACCAGGGCCGGCCAGAGCGCGGTGCCGCCGTCACCGGCCGCGATGCCGATGCCGACGTGGCCGTCGCCGAACTTGGCGCCGTGCGCGGCGACGACGGCGTCGCAGTACAGCGCGAGGTTGGCGTTGATCCCACTGAGCGTGCCGACGACGGCCGACACGATCGGCTTGCGGAAGGTGGCCAGCTCGGTGAAGATCTGCTGGATGGTCAGGAAGCGACCGGCGCGCTGCTCCAGCGTCGCTTCGGTGATCAGGCGCGAGAACGTGGTGGTGCTGGTGGGCGGCGGCTCGACGGCCAGCACCACCGTGCGAACCTCGGGATCACGTCCCAGCGGAACGAACACGTCGCGCACGTCGGTGAAGAAGGAGTGCTCGAAGTCCTCCACTTCCGCGGCCTTGAACCGGACGGTTGCCAGGCCGCCCTCGATGCTGACGCTCAGGTGGTCGAACTCTGCGTACTTCTCCATCATTGCAATGTTGATGAGGATTGCAAGGGAAGTCAACAGCGCTGCGCTATTCGGCTCCGATGACGGTGAAGGTGCTGTTGACGAAGACGTGGTGGGGCCAGTTGACGCCGATGATGTGCACGTTGTAATCGCCGCTGCTCAGCAGGACGACACGGTTGACGGTGCCGCCGGGGAAGGCGGCCACCGCGGCGGCCTTTGCCTTGTCCGCTGCGGCGCCGGTGACGATGGTGCCGGTGCCGGCGCGGTAGCTTGCCGGGACCTGGCCGACCACCTTGGAGGCGCCGGGCTGACCCGGCTGGAACGGGATGGCGGTTCCGGAGACGGACGGCGACGGCTGCGACGACGGAACCGTCGCGCTGGCGGTCACGCCCTTGCTCGTCGTCGAGTGGGCGATCGCGTAGCCGCCGAATCCCAGCCCGATGGCTGTGGCACCGGCGGCGACGGCGGTGGTGAGGTTGCGCCTGCTGAGGAACTTCTGCTTGGGGGTCATGGAATTCTCGAGCCAGAGTGAGCCGGTTGGGTTGACCCCAGTCTGCAAGCAGCTCGTGAGTGTTCCCGGTGAGGAGCCCGAGACCACCCTGTGAAGATCCGGCGGACCGCGCGGTCAGGAGTGTGCCGGCGGCTCCCCGTGGTGGTCGAGCCAGCGCAGGATCGCGGCGCGGGAGAAGCGCCAGCTGTCGCCGACGCGGCGCCCGGGCAACTCGTGCGACGCCGCCAGTTGCTCCACCACCGCGACGTCGACGCGCAGCAGCTCAGCCGCTTCGGCGGCGGTCAGAACCTCGGGCGGGTCGGCCGGGAAGAACTCCGCGCGCCCCACGCCGGGCGGCGGGGCGTAGCCGGCGACCAGGGCGGTGATGACGTTCTTCTTCGACGTGCCGAGGTCGGAGGCGACCTGGGTCAGCTTGCCGGCGGTGGCGGCGGGCAGGCGGACGAAGAGAGGGACGGCATCGGTGGCGGCGGTCTCACGCTCCATGATATCTGGAGGATATCACGAAGATATCGTCAGTGCAGCCCAGCCGGCCGCCGCCGGCGAAGCAGCCGGGCCGCGCCAGCCCCCGCGCCCAGAACGAGCAACGGCAGCAGCCCCAGTGCCACGCCGCCGGAGGACGAGGTGTTCGGGAGGCTCGGGCCGGCGGCAGCCGCGGGACCCGCAGCGCTGCCCGGGCTCGCCGGCGACGCCGGCTGTGTACCGGATGAGGTCGTCGTCCCGCCGAGCGATCCGTCGAAGGCGGCGATCAGCCCGCGCCCGCCCGTCTGGCGTATCACCATGTCCTGGCTGGCGGTCGACGGCTTGCCGGGATCGGTGACGCACGCGTCGATGCAGCCGTCGGCGTACGCGACCAGGACGCGCCCCTGCGCGTCGACGGTGATGTCGTTGAAGTCGAGCAGGTTGCGCTGGCTGCAGACGTCGACACGCGGCGAGCCGGGTGCGATGCCCTGCATGTCGATGCAGCCGCGCTGCACGGGATCGTTCGGAGTGGCGTCGACGGTCGTCCAGGTGGCACCGCCGTCGTACGTCGTCGAGACGTACATGTGCCACACGCCGACAAACGCGTTGGTCTGGTCGTCGCCGATGCCGGTGGTGCCCAGGAAGGCCATGGCGGCGCGGCCGTTGTCGCCGGTGATCACCTCGGGGAACTGGACGTTGTGCAGGCCGAGCGGCGCGCTGAGGTCGACCGGCTTCGTCCATGTCTGACCGTGGTCCTTCGACACCGCGATGCGCGCGGACGACGTCTGGCCGTTGTGGGAGTCGTCCGGGTTGACGCCGTCCTCCCAGCCGAAATAGACGGTGTTGTCGGGAGTTGTCGCCACCGAGGGGTCGCTCTCGTCGGAGTTGTTGCCGGCCGCGACCGTGCGCAGCGTGTAGGTGATGCCGTTGTCCTCGCTCACCGACAGCGTGGGATGGCCGCCGACGTACTCCTCGTTGGTGAGGTTGTTGACCGAGGGGGTTCCGCCGCAGCCCTTGAGGGGCACGTACACGGTGCCGTCGGCGCCCACCCGGAGATGACCGTGCAGTCCGGAGCAGGAGCCACCGAGCGGGTCGGTGCCGTTGTTGCCCGGCCCGTTGGAGATCGTGGCGCCCGGACCGAAGGTGACGCCACCGTTGTCGCTGCGCGCGCACGTGGCGTTGAAGCCGTTCTGCGCGCAGTAGTACACGGCGTGGGGATAGACCGGGTTGGGGACGGCGTCGAGCGGCGCGTGGTAGGGGCCGCCACCCAGGCTCTGATGGTCGAGCAGGGTGTTGATGCCGCAGCCCGTGGACGGCGTCCAGGTGGCGCCGCCGTCGTCGCTGTAGGACGTCAGGCTGCAGGCACCGGCGAGCTGCGAGTTGAAGGTGCGATGGGTGGCGGGATCGACGAAGGTGATCGCGTCGAGGCTGGCCTTGGCGGTGGGGGCGTCGACGGCCGTTTGGGTCATCGTGCCCGCCGCGTCCCAGGTGAGCCGCTTGGTGTGGATGCCGGCGCCGTACATGGCCGCCTTGGCGTTGGGATCGAAGCCGATCGAGGGCTCGCCCGTCTTCAGGTCGATCTTGTAGGCGGTGTAGGTGTTGACCACCGCGGCGTCGGCGCGCACCACCAGGGGTGCCAGGGCGATGCCGGCGAGGGCGGCGGTGGCCAGGCCGAGCCGCAGCGACGACGAACGAGTGGACATGCCTCTCCTTGGCGATGGTTCCGGGCCCGATGCGCGTCCCCTCGCACCCGACACCTGGCTCTCAACCGAAAAGGACAGGAGCCGGGGCCTAAATCTTGCGGGCCCGCCAGATCTCCTCGGCGGGCCACTGCCTGGCCCACTCCCCCGGCACGTAGTCGTAGTGCGGGTGGTCCGGCGCGTCGTCGGAGGGGTAGAGCTCGACGAGGTCGAGCACCTCGAAGCCGTTGCGGCGCAGCAGGCGGAGGAGGACGCCGGCGCTGGGATGGAACTCCACACCGGGATCGTCGTCGTCCCACTCGACCCGGTACATGCCGCGCTGCGGGCGCTGCAGGCAGGTGGTGATCTTTCCCGTGCCCGGGATGCAGAGGATCGACAGCGGCGTGTTGCGCAGGAAGACGAGCTCACCGCCGGGACGCAGCAGCCGCGACGCCTCGGCGATCCACAGCGCGGGGTCGCACCAGATCGACGCCCCGTACTCCGACACGGCGAGGTCGAACTGCGCGGAGGCCAGTGGCACCTGCTCGGCATTGGCCTCGATGAGCTCCAGGCCGACTCGGAACTCCGCGTCGCACCGGCGCGCGGTCTCGAGCTGGGCGGGCGTGACGTCGACGCCGACGACACGGCGGGCGCCGCGTCGCTTGAGCCAGGCGCCGAAATACGCGGTCCCGCAACCCAGTTCGATGACGTCGCGGCCGGCGACGTCGGGCAGGACGTTCAGCTCCGATTCGGGCGCACCCCACACGCCCCAGGTGATCTGCTCCTCCGCCCAGGCCGCGCGCGCCCGTGCGTCGGTGAATGCGCGGTTCTTTGCAGTCCACGCGTCTCGATTGACGGCCGCGTGCGGCGGCAGCTCGCTCATGGGCGCGACGGTACTACGGCGTGCGCGGATTGCAGAGCAGCCACCAGCGCCTCGACGTCGTCGGCGAAGACGCCGTGAGCACCGCGAGCCAGCACGGAGCCGACGGAGGCACGCCCGCGCACGCCCCAGGCGAAGACCAACCGCGAGTGCGCCTCGGCCGACGCCACCAGCCGTCGCGACACGGTGCGGTGGTGCACGTTGACGGCGTCGACGCCGGCGGCGGCGAGCCGCGCCATGAAGCGGTCTGGCGAGCGCACCACCATCGACGCGTACACCAGGTGCACCGACGGCCACCGCTCCCGCCAGCGCGCCATGCGGTCGAGCCGCCAGTAGGTCATCCAGAGGTTGTCCAGCGCGCCGTGGCGGCGCGCGACGTCGACGACGGCGGCAGCGGCACCGGGATCGGTCATGTCGAGCGCCAGTGGGAAGCCGGTGCCGCGCTCCGTGTAGAGCTCGTTGAGGGTGGGGACCGAGGAGGGCAGCTGTGCACGGTGCAGCCGGCGGATCGGGCGTCCGCGATGCAGTCCCAGCGGTGCGTGGAGGAGCACGGGCACGCCGTCCGCGGTGAGGAGCACGTCGCTCTCGACGCCGGCGCCCATCTCCACCGCGCGCCGGAACGCGGGGATGGTGTTCTGCTCGCGCCGGGTGAGCGCGCCGCCGCGGTGAGCGAAGCCGATCGGCCGCCGCCCGCCGCTGACCACTACCGACTGGCTCATCGCTCACCCAGGGTAGTGCAACCCCGATCGAACGTCCTTTCCTCGGTCCGATGGCGTTGCGGTACGGTTGGGCCGTGCAGCTGGGTCGCGTCGGCATCTGGAGCGGGGCGCTGCGCCGCGCCTCGCCCGGCGAGGCGGTGGACGCGGCCGTCGAGCTCGACGGGCTCGGCTACGGGACGCTCTGGCTGCCCGGACGTCCTGGGCCGGACCGCGACAGCGTGTTCGAGCGCGCCGAGTCCGTCCTCGCCGCCACCTCGCGAATGGCGGTGGCGACCGGCATCGTCAGCGTGTGGGAGTACCCGGCCGCAACGGTGGCGGCCGAGCACAACCGGCTCGCCGACGCCTACCCGGGCCGATTCCTGCTCGGGCTCGGCATCAGCCACGGGCCCCTCGTCGACGCTGACGAGCCCGGCCGCTACGCGCGGCCGATCGGCACCATGTCCGAGTATCTCGACGAGCTCGACAGCGCGCCCCGTCCCGTCCCGCGCGATCAGCGCGTGATCGCGGCTCTGGGACCTCGCATGCTGCAGCTCGCGAGGGACCGCTCCGCGGGAACCCATCCGTACAACGTCACGCCCGAACACACACGCATCGCGCGCGAAGCGGTTGGGCCCGACCGCCTGGTTCTTCCCGAACAGGCCGTGGTTCTGAGCGACGATGCCGAGACCGCACGGCGCGTGGCCCGCAAATTCCTGAGCACCTATCTGCAACTCCCCAACTACACCGACAACTGGATGCGATTGGGCTTCACCCCCGAGGATCTCGAGCTCGGAGGCAGCGACCGCCTGGTCGACGCGTTGATCGCATCGGGCGACGCAGACGCGATACGCCGCCGGATCGACGAGCACCGGCAGCTCGGCGCGGAGCACGTGTGCATCCAGGTGCTGCGCGAGGACGGGGCGCTGCCCCGGCAGGAGTGGCGCGAGCTGGCCTCGACACTGGTTGCCTGACGCCTGTGCTATCGTGGGTCGCAGTCGCCGGTTTGTTCGGCTGACGCGCTCGTGCTCCTCCCTCCTTCTCGAACGGACGCGTGCGTCCCCTGTCTTGGGAAGGTAACTGGAGACACAGATGGCTACAGGAAGCATCAAGAGGCTCGTCCACGAGCGCGGTTTCGGATTTATCGCCGGTGACGATGGACAGGAGTACTTCTTCCATCGCGGCGGACTCGACAGTGGTCTCGACTTCGACCGCCTCGGTGGCGGCGAGCGCGTGACCTTCGAGACCGAGCGCAGCGACAAGGGCCTTCGCGCCCGCGACGTCAAGGCGGCCTAAACACCGTCTCGTTGAGCCCTCGCCGGCCATCGTTCGCGGTGGCCGGCGGTGCTCAGCCCTTGACCGGCGCGAGCTCCTCTGACGACGGCGCGCACGCCAGATCGTCGGTGAGGGTGCGCCACGACGAGGCCGCAGCTTCTTTCTGCGCGGCCCGCCGCCGCTCCATCTGCGTGGTGATGAGCTCGCGCTGGAGATCGGCAAACGACTTCGAGGCTTGTGCCATTCAGCCACTGTAGACCGAAACGTCTCGCAGCCGCTGCGCAAGCGTGACTCGTCACAGCACTGAGATCACATGACACCCCAGACCTGCTAGGGTGCGGACAGCCCTCACCCAGGGCGTGCCTCTTGGTGGTCCCTCTCCCCGCTACGAATCGCGGGTCCTCAAGAACCCGGCATACGTTGCACTCGAGGGGGAGGCGGCCGTTTTGGCCGTAGAAGGATCCCGATGACCGCATTCGCCGAGCTCGGCGTGCGCACGCGCACCGTCGACGCGCTCGCTCGCACCAAGATCGACAAGGCGCTGCCCGTGCAGCGCGACGCCATTCCCCCGCTGTTGCAGCACCGCGACGTGGTGATGCACGCTCCCACAGGCTCGGGCAAGACCCTGGCCTACCTGATCCCGCTGGTCGAACGGCTGGCTGGACACCGCACCGTCGGCCCCCGCGCGCTGGTGGTCACCCCCACCCGTGAGCTGGCCTCGCAGATCGCCGGCGTGCTCCGCACCGTCGACCCCGCACTGCGCGTCGCGCTGCTGCTCGGCGGCGTCGGCTACGGACCGCAGATGTCCACGCTGCGCAACTCGGCCGACGTGGTGATCGGCTGCCCAGGCCGGATCCTCGACCTCGCCGACCGCGGCGTGGCCAGGCTCGGCAACGTCGAGTTCCTCGTTCTCGACGAGGCCGACGAGATGCTCGACCAGGGCTTCGCCCGCGACGTCGAGCGCATCATCGCGCTGACACCTGCACGCACGGCCGGCAGCACCATCTCTCGACAGACCGTGCTGGCGTCGGCCACCATGCCGGACTGGGTGCAGACGATGATCGTCCGCCACCTGGTCGACGCGGTGAACATCGTCGTCGAGCGCGAGCAGGAACCGCTGCTGCGCCACGGGCTGGTCCGGGTCGGTCGCGACGAGCGCGTGTCGATGCTCTCCGAGCTGCTCAAGCGCCACGGCGACTCGGCGATCGTCTTCCACCGCACCAAGCATGGCGCCGCGCGCCTGGCGCGCGACCTCGACCGGCTCGGCCACCGCACGCTGGCACTGCAGGGAAATCTCTCGCAGAACGCGCGCGACCGCGCCATCAACGACTTCCGCAATCGCCGCGCCGACGTGCTGGTCGCCACCAACGTGGCCGCCCGCGGACTCGACGTCGCGCACGTCGGCCTGGTGGTCAACGTGGAGCTGCCCGAGACGCCGCAGTGGCTGACCCACCGCGTGGGCCGCACCGCGCGCAACGGCGCCGAGGGCACCGCGCTCACCTTCCTCGGCGACGACGACATGGAGAAGTGGCGGCGCCTGCAGCGACTCGGCGCGCCCGCGCTGCGCTGGGTCGACCGCGACGCACTGCTCAACGACGGAACCCTGGTGTTCCTGGAGACGCCGGTGCTGCCGCGTCCGCAGCAGGGACGTCCTGCGCAAGCCGGCGGCGCTCGCGGCGCGGCCAGGCCGTATCGCGGTGGTCCGCCCAACCGCGGTCGCCGCGGTGGCGGTCCGCGCGTGTCGCGGCCCGGTCCTGGAGCCGGTGCGCCGCACGGCGGCAACACCAACACACGGCGGCCCGCACCCGCGCGCTGAGGTTTTGCGCGGCGGTATCCTCCGCGCACGATGACCAGCCTCGAGCGCGTTCGCGAGTACGCGCTGACCCTGCCGCGCATTTACGAAGCGCTGGTGCGCGGCCGGGTCAAGTTCCGCGTCGGTCGCATCGTCTACCTCGCCTTCTCGCGCGACCAGGCGATCATGGGCTTCGCGTTCCCCAAGGACTACCGCCAGGCGCTCATCGAGTCCGAGCCGCACAAGTTCCTCATGCCGGCGGTCGCCGACCAGCGCTACAACTGGGTGCTGGTCCGCCTTGCCGAGATCGACGACGCCGAGATGCGCGACCTCGTGCTCGACGCCTGGGCGATGGTGGTGCCCAAGCGAGTGGCGGGGCTGCGGCCATGACCCGCCGCGGCTGGCTGCTCTTCGCGGCGATGTGCGTGATCTGGGGCATTCCCTACCTGCTCATCAAGGTGTCGGTGCGCGAGATCAGCCCGGTGGCGCTGGTGTTCATGCGCACCGGCATGGGCGCGGTGCTGCTGGTGCCCATCGCAGCCGCGCGCGGACACCTGCGTCCACTGCTGCCGCACTGGCGGGTGATCGCCGTCTACACCGTCGTCGAGATCGCCATCCCCTGGGTGCTGCTCTCCGACGCGGAACGCAAGCTGACCAGCTCGCTGACGGGACTGCTGCTCACCGCGACGCCGCTGATCGGCGCCGTCATCGCCGCGTCGACAGGGCACGAACGGCTCGACAGGCGGCGGCTGCTCGGGTTGCTCGTCGGTCTCGGCGGCGTCGTCGCGCTGCTCGGCCTCGATGTGGGCGGCGGCAGCGTCGTGGCCGTCGTCGAGATGGGTATCGTCGCCGTCTGCTATGCGATCGGCCCGGCGATCATCTCGCGCCGACTCGGCCACCTGCCCGCCATGGGCGTGGTGGCGGCGTCACTGGCATTGGCAGCGGTGGTGTACGCGCCCATCGCCGCGACACAGCTGCCCCATCACATGCCGCAGGGCAACGTCATCGCCTCCGTCGCGCTGCTCGGCGTGGTGTGCACGGCCGTCGCCTTCATCGTGTTCTTCGCGCTCATCGCCGAGGTCGGGCCGGTGCGCGCGACGGTGATCACCTACGTCAATCCCGCGGTGGCGGTGGGCCTCGGCGTCCTGCTGCTCAGCGAACCCTTCACCGCCGGCACCGCCGCCGGCTTCGTGCTCATCCTCGCCGGCTGCGCGCTGGCGACACGGCGCGAGCGTCAGGTGGCGAGTGCGACGACGGGACGGTTGAGCCGCGTGCCGCCCATCCCGCCGAGGTAGGGCGCGGTGCCGAAGGTGAAGACACCGCCGTCGGCGCCGACCAGCCAGTAGCCGGCACCGTCGGGTGTTGCGCTCATGCCGACGATCGGGCTGTTGAGGTGCATGGCCCCGGTGCTGCCGTGGAAGGTGGCGTCACCGAAGGAGAAGATGCCGCCGTCCGAGGCGACCAGCCAGTAGCCGCCGCCGTCGGGCGTCGCGGTCATGCCGACGATGGGGCTGTTGAGGTGCATGGCTCCGGTGCTGCCGTGGAAGGCGGCGTCGCCGAAGGAGAAGATGCCGCCGTCGGAGGCGACCAGCCAGTAGCCGCCCGCGTCGGGAGCGGCGATGCCGACGATGGGGTTGTTGAGGTGCATGGCGCCGGTGCTGCCGTGGAAGCCGGCGTCGCCGAAGGAGAAGATGCCGCCGTCCGAGGCGACCAGCCAGTAGCCACCGCCGTCGGGCGTGGCCGCGATCCCCACGATGGGCTTGTTGAGGTGCATGCCACCGGTGCTGCCGTGGTACGCGGCGTTGCCGAATGAGAAGACGCCACCGTCGGCGGCGACCAGCCAGTAGCCACCGCCGTCGGGCGTCGAGGCCATGCCCACGATGGGCTGGTTGAGCGCGATGGCGCCGGTGCTGCCATGGAACGTGGCTGCGCCGAAGGAGAAGACGCCGCCGTCGGTGCCGGTCATCCAGTACCCGGCCGGGGGCCCAGGTGTGAGCGGCGGAACGGGCGGAGGCGGTGACTTCGGTATTGGCGTGGGAGTCGGCGTTGCCGCTGGTGTGGGCGTCGGCGTCGGCGTGGTTGTGGGCGTGGGCGTGGGCGTGGGCGTTGGCGTGGGTGTGGGAGTAGGCGTCGGCGTGGGAGTGGGCGTAGGCGTGGGTGTGGGAGTGGGCGTGGGTGTGGGAGTAGGTGTGGCTGTCGGTGTCGGCGTCGGCGTGGGAGTCGGCGTCGGAGGAGTGGTGCCGGTGCCGCTGAAGTTCACCGTGATGGGACCGCCCTGTCCGTCCCCGGTGTTGAGCGACCACGTCCCCGTGTGCAGACCGGGGGTGCTCGGCTTGAACACGACGTCGACGCCAATGGTCACGCCGGGATCGATCGTCGACGCCTCAGGAAGCGTGTTCGGCGGCGGGATGAAGTCACCGCCCGGTGGCTTGGACCGCGAGAGGGTGAGGGTCGTCCCGCCCGTGTTGGACACGGTGAAGTGCAGTGTCGCCTGGCTGCCGACCTGCACGTTGCCGGCGTCGAGGTTCGGCGGGCTGGGCGTCACGGTGAGAATGCCGGGCGGTGCCGCGGTGCCGTTCACGGTGATCGTCGCGGTCCCGCCGTTGGAGTTGAAGGTGATCGTCGCCGTGTCCGGCGTGCTGCCGGTCGAGTTGACGGGCGCGTACTGCACCGTCACCGGGGTGCTCGCGCCTGCAGCCAGCACCTGTCCCGAACTCGGCGGGTTGACCAGGCTGAAGTCGGACGCCCCGGTGATGCTGTTGCTGCCGAAGGTGAGCGGATCGCTGCCGGTGTCGGTGAGCTGGAAGGACGACGTCGTCGTGGTCCCGGTGGCGTGCTTGCCGACGCCGTAGCTGGTGGTGCTCGGCGTCAGCTGCGCGGCGGAGGCGTGGCCGGTGCCACCGACGCCGATGTCCACGCTCGTGCCGTCGTCGAGGGTCAGCGTGATGGTGCTGCGCACCTCGGTCGTGCTCGTGGGCGTGAAGGTCACCGGCACCTGGACGGTGGTGTTCGGTGCCAGGCTGGTGCCGTTCACGGGGTTGCTCGCCCCGATGGTGAAGTGGGTGTCGGCAGATGTCGCACCGGTGATCTTCACCGCGTGATTGGCACGCACCGTGAGCGTGTTGGTGATCGTGCTGGCGCCGTTGATCGGCTGCGACCCGAACCAGTACGGCGTCTCGGAAAGGCCCGGTACCTGCGAGAGCCAGTAGCCGAAGATGTGCGAGGTACCACCCGAGTTCACGGGGCTGTCGCGAGTGCCGATATAGACGTGGTTCTGGTCGACCGCCGGCGAGGTGAACTTGGCACCGCGTACAAGGTTGGGGCCCTGCCACAGCAGGGGCAGGTTGCCGCTCGCATCCGGAACCGGCCCCAGGGCCAGCATGCGCGTCTCGTTGGGGTTGTGCCCGAAGGCCTGCGCCACCCAGACCACCGCGGTCAGCGGTGAGGTGCCGTTGGAGGTGATCGTCGGTGAGCCCGACGTCTGGATCCAGTTGCCATCGGCGGCAGGATCGGTCCCCTTGACGACGAACTGCACGTTGCCGGAGCCGTCGACCGTGCGCTGCAGCGCCACCAGCCCGCTCTTGCGTGGGCCGGACGTCGCCGGGTCTCCCATTGCGACGATGTAGACCCAGCCGCCGTCGCCCGGCCACGCCGCCGGCCGCCCCCACGTCCCGGTGGTGCCGCCGTTGACCCCGTAGTTGGCCGCGCCCATCACCTGGTCGGCGCTGCTGTTGTATCCGCCGAAGTTGGCAAGATCGATGGAGCGCAGCACCGGTACCTTGCCGCCGAAGACGGCGACGTGAGGATGCTGGGTGGTGCCGAACGAGTCGGGCAGCACGGCGATGCCGCTGGAGCCGAGGTCGAGGTCGGTCGCGTTGTAGGTGGCGTTGTCCTTGGGACTGAAGAAGTCCGTAGCGGCGAGCTTGCCCGTGCCCTGCACGGTCAGGTGCACCGCCGCCTCGCCGAGGTTGTTCGGCGGCGAGTGGCCGCTGATCGTGGTGGCGCCTGAGGGGTTGGCCTGGGGAAGGGTGCCGTTGCCGGTGGTGAGCACGATCTGGCCGGCACCGTCCGATGCCAGCGCCGACCCCGACATCCAGATGCCGGCGCCGAAGCCGTCGGACGCCTTCTGGTCGACCCATCGCGCCCTGATCGTCGCCGCGTTGGCGGAGCTGTAGGCGCCGACGCCGACCACCCAACCGTAGTAGTACTTCGTGTCGCAGTGGCCGCCGAAGCCCATGTACACCACGCCGTTCATGAGCAGCAGCCCGGGGCGCTGCAGCTCGCGATTGGGGTTGAAGGTGATGGAGGGGTCGTTGTCGGCGGCGCCGGAGATGGTCACCGGAAAGCCGGGGCGCTCGCTGCCGTCGGCGAGGTTGAGCGCGTGCAGCTTGTAGATGGCCGTCACGCCCGAGGAGTCGGCCGGGTCGGACATCTTGGCGGTGAGATACACGGTGTGCGTCGACGCGTCGATGACCGGCGTGCTGATGATGCCGACGTTGGGCGTGATGTCGGTGCAGTTGACGGTGCCCGTGTCCTTGGCGATGACCCACGGCGACCCGAACAGCGACGAGTCCTTCTGCCAGAAAGGGGCGGCAGCGGCGTTGTTGGGATCGAGCGCGTAGGCGTTGTTGTTCGCGGTTGCCGCGATGAGCACGCGCCGCCCGGTGCCGTCGTCGGCGATCACGGGCTGGGCGAACACCTGCCCGCTGACAGCGTGGTCGTACTGCTGCCCGAAGCTGGCCGAATGCACCTCGGTGGGCAGCAGGTCGTTGCCGCTGCCGAGGTCCAACCAGCCGCTGTTCGTCGACGAACCCGTGTAGCCGAGCAGATCGGCGACGGCGTCGGACACCCCCAGCCCGGGAACGACCCCCAAGCCGCAGACAAGAAAGGCGACCGCCACTGCGGCGATTCGGCGTCGTGCCACCGGATTGAATTCCCTAACTCTGCCCAGAGCGAAGAGCGTCAACCTACCATAGGCGTCCCGTTTCGGGGCAGCGATGTGCGGCACCAAGCCGTCAACATTGATAAAGGCCCGTGCACAAAGACACTGGCACTGCACTCCGCATTGCGGAGTGAGCTCAATCCCGACCGCGCGCCCGGCTCAGCGCCCCGACCGCGCCCGCACGTCGGCGGCGACGAGGTGGAGCATGTCCTCGTCGCGGGCGAGGTGCGAGGCGTCGTTGACGCCGAGCAGGACGCGTTCGTCGCCGGTGACGAGCACCTGGAGACGCCGGTGTGCCAGGGCACGAACCACATGTCCTGGGCGAGCCCGGCCCACTCGCCGATCACCGCGTTGAGCACACCGCCGTGCACCACGCAGGCGACGACGCCGCCGGGATGCCGCGACACGACGCGCTCCATCGCCGGCATCACGCGATGGCGCAGCTCGGCGCCGGACTCGCCGCCGTCGACGCCCCAGGTGAGACGTGGCACGACGCGCACCGCGGCCATGGCGGAGGACGCGTACTCGTGTTCGCCCGGCTCCATGCGCGTCTCCGGCGAGCGGCGCTGGTAGCGGCTCTGGCGGGTGCTCTCGTCGATGCGCACCTCGTCGAGATCCGGCTCGACGTCCACGGAGAGGCCATGCGGCAGGGCGACAGCCGCGGCGGTGGCCCGGGCGCGACGCATCGAGCTGCTGACCACCGCGGTCAGCGGCAGGTGCGACAGCCGCTCGGCGAGCCGCTCGGCCTGGAGCCGCCCGCGGGCGCTCAGCTCGGAGTCGCGGACCAGCATGGTGGCCTGCTCGGCGTGGCGGATGAGGAGGAGGAGCAGGCGGGGGGCGGGCGGGGCCGAGGCGGACGGGCCGGGGCGGGAGGCGGTCACCCTCGGATGATGCCACCGGGTCACGCGAGGGTGACGCGGGGGAAGAGTTGTCAAGGTGGGCCCACGAAGCCGTGATCCGAACGCCACGCAGGTGCGTCCGCCCCCACTCTGCACGGCATAGCGCGGGCCGACATACGACGCAACTGGGAAACGTTCCATGCAGGTTGCCGCAGGCACTCCCCAGGCCGTTGCCTCCGGGCGCGCGGCGCGCCGCGAGAGCCGCGCCGCCTACTGGGCTGGGATCCGCTTCCTGCTGTTCGGCCGCACCGTGCCCGCGGCGCTCTTCGGGCTGATGGGCTGGATCCAGCTCAACAAGTTGATCCTGGCCATCCAGACGGTGCCCGCCTCGCCCACCCTCGGCAGGGTGGCGGGGACCATCGTCTCGCCGGCGCTGTACACCGCGTTCTGCAGCATCCCCGTGGTGCTGTACCTCACCCGGCCACGCCCGCGGGCGCGCGACGGGCGCTTGGTGGCGCGCATGGCGGCATTCTCCGGCACCACCATGCAGCTGCTCGTCGGCGCCTTCATCGGTGCCGGTCCGCTGATCTTCTCGCCGCCGCCGCTGATGTCGGACGCCAGCAGCGTGCTGGCGGTGGTCGCCTTCACCGGCGCGGTGTGGGGCCTCGGCACGCTGCGACGCTCACTGAGCGTCATGCCTGAAGCGCGGCGCCTGGTCACCGGCGGGCCGTACCGCTTCGTGCGCCATCCCCTCTACCTGTTCGAGATCCTCGCCGGCCTCGCCATCCTGCTGGGTGCACCGGGGTGGATCGCGGCGGGGTCGTACGCCGCCTTCGTCGCCCTGCAGATCGTCCGCGCCAGGCTCGAAGAGCGCCTGCTGGGTGCGACGTTCCCCGACTACGACGAGTACGCGCGGCGCACCAGGCGGCTGATCCCCCTCGTCTGGTGAGCTGAGCACCAAGTTTCTGCCGTATCAGGCAGCAACTGTCAGGCGGTGCCGAGCTCCGCGTACCACTCGCGCGGCAGGTGATCGGTGGCGGTCTCGTGCTCGTCGACGAAGTCACCCATGCGGCCGGCCGCGCTGGCCAGCGACGCTGCCGCCGAGGCGATGTGCTCGTACACCGCCGCCGCGCCGGTGCGCGCCGCCTCGGCGCCGACGACGGCGGTCTGGGCGCGCACCTGGGACACCCAGTCGTCGGGCGCTGCCTCCATGGCGACGAGCTGCGACGCTTCGCCGATCATGTCGACGGCGCTCTGCATCACCTCCTCGCTCCACGTCGCCAGCGCGGTGGCACGGGCGACCGCGCGGATGGCGCGCGTCATCACCTCCGGGTCGTGTCCGCTCGACAGCTCCATGGCCGCCACCTCCTTGGCAGATCCCCTCCGCGGGCGCACCGCAGGCGAGCCCTGCGGAAGAGCGTACATCGCGTCCACGAGCGGCGGCCCAGCGGCACCGGCGATCCGTGACCGAACTGACCAGCCCTCCGCGACATCCCGGCGCGGGATGTGCCCGCTTGCGATGGCACGGTAAGCTCGTCCGGCACCATGCACGCGCCGGGCCGCCGGCGCGCCGCGACTCACTCGTCCATGAGCGCCATGCAGCCATCTCCCTCGTACCGCGCCCTCTTCGCCGTGCCCGGGTTCGCCCGCCTGATGGCCTCGGCGCTGTTCGCGCGCACCGCGAACATGATGACCGCGCTGCTCATCGTGCTCTTCGTCCTCGACCGCTACCACTCGCCGCAGCTCTCCGGAGTGGTGGTGCTGTTCTCCGTCGTCCCCGGCCTGGTGCTCAGCCCGCTGGCCGGCGCGCTGCTCGACCGCGGCGCCCGCACGCTGCTGATCGGTCTCGACTACGGCGCGGGCGCGGCGGCGATGCTGCTGGTGGTGCTGCTCGCCCGCGGTGGGATGCTGCCGCCATGGCTGCTCATCGTCGTCGTGGCCATCAGCTCGCTGACGGCGCCGCTGAGCAACTCGGGAACGCGCTCGCTCTTCCCGGTGATCGTGCCGCGGGCGATGTGGGACCGGGCCAACGCGGTGGACAGCGGTGCCTATGTCGTGGCCACCGTGGTCGGGCCGGGGCTTGGCGGTCTCGTCGTCGCCCTGGTGGGTCCCAGCGCGGCGCTGCTGCTGCCCGCCGGCATCTGGGCGGGCGCCGCGCTGCTGCTGATCGGGCTGCGCATGCCGCGCAGCCACACCGAGTCCTCGGGAGGCATCGTCCGCGATGCCTGGGACGGGCTCGCCTACGTGGTCCGCAACCGCGGGCTGCGCGCCCTGGCGGTGACCCTCTCGGTGTTCAACATGGGCTTCGGCTTCATCACCGTGGGGCTGCCGGTGCTGGTGCTCAGCCGGCTGCACGGCACCTCGGTGCAGGTGGGCATCCTCTTCGCGGTGATGGGCGGCGCCGGCATCGTCGCCGGCCTGCTCGCCGGGCGCCTCGACTCGGAGGGGCGCGAGCGCGAGTTCATGCTCGCCGGCTGCGCGGGCTCGGTGGTCGGGATGCTGTTGCTCGCCTTCTCCGGGTCGCTGCTGCTCGCCGCGGTGGCCATGGCCATCCTGGGGCTGGCCAACGGCCCGCTCGACATCGGGCTGTTCTCGCTGCGCCAGCGGGTCACCGACCCCGCCTGGCTCGGCCGCGCCTTCGCGGTGTCGATGAGCCTCAACTTCCTCGGCTACCCGCTGGGCTCGGCGATCTCCGGCCCGGTGGTGGCGCGCTCGGTGACGGCAACCTTCCTGGTGGCCACGGTGGTGGTGGCGCTGTCGGGACTGGGGCCATTGCTCATGCTCCCCCGAAGTGCTGAACGGGCGGTCACTGCCCCCGAGCCGGAGCTGACCCACTCGGCCTGATCGCCGCAACATCCCTGCGACCGGATGTTAAGGCCAGCCAAGACCGGATCACGAAACGGCCGATGCATGCCCGGATTCGGCGGCACCGGCGGTACTGTCGACGCTGCCGACGGCACGCCCTGCTCGGCGGACCGGCCCTGCGCCGCATCCCGCCACCCTGCACTGCCGGAGGCCAAGCCTTCCCGAGGCGCGGCCGGGTTCCCTGTCCCGGCCGCGCTTCACCACTTCCTATCCAGGCGTGGGGATGATCCCCCGCCGGATGGCCGCCGAGACCGCCTGGGTCTTGGAATGCACCCCGAGGTGGTGGATGCACGCCTGCAGGTGGTTGCGCACGGTGTGCAGGCTGAGCCCCAGCTCGGCCGAGATCGCCGCGGTGCTCATCCCCTCGGAGGCGAGGCGCAGGATCTCGATCTGGCGGTCGGTGAGCAGTCCGCTGCCACCCTCGCCGCGCGGCCGTGACACCACCTTGTCGAGCAGCCCCCTGCTCACCACCGTCTCCCCGGCGGCGGCGGCGCGCACGGCTCGCACCAGCTCGGGCACGGTGCGCCCCTTGGTGACGATGCCGCTGCACCCGGCGCGCAGCACCTCGCGGAGCAGGGAATCCTCGGCCGACGCGGTGAGGATGAGCACGCGCGTGTGCGGGCTGTCCTGGCGGATCGCCCGGGCCGCCACGGTGCCCTCGCCGTCGGGCAGGCGGTAGTCCATCAGCACCACGGTGGGCCGCAGCCGGCGCGCCTCGCTGACGGCGAGCGCGGCCGAGGTGGCCGTGCCGACCACGTCGATCCCATCCTGGCTGCCCAGCATCGCGGTCAGCGCCTCCGCGAACATGCGGTGGTCCTCGACCACGAGCAGCCGAATCCGGGACAGGGCCTGCGCCAATTCTCCACCCTCCGCTCGAGTGGGTCATCGCGGCCGCAGTCCGCGTGGCCAGAGTTTCTCCGGCCCGCGCGAGTGTAGCATTCGCCGTGGTGGATGGAGAGGACGCGAGCGTTCGCACCGCGCAGGGCGATGCGACCGCACTCGACGACGCGGCCAGGGGACGCCGCGAATCCGCGCTGCGCGCGAGCGAACAGCGGCTGCGCGCCGTGCTCGCCAGCCTTCCGGTCATGGTTGTCGCATTCGACCGCGACATGGTGTGCACCGCCGCCGAGGGGCGCGGCCTGGCTGTGCTTGGCCTGCATCCCGACGAGGTGGTTGGCAAGCACATCGCCGGCGTGGCCGCGGGCCTGCCGCAGATGGTGGAGGGCGCGCAGCGAGCACTCGACGGGATGGTCAGCAACGGGACGCTCCACGTCGAGGACCGTTTGTTCGAGATCTATCACAGCCCGACCCACGACGACGGGGGTGAGATCGTCGGCGGTGTCGGCGTCGCCATCGACGTCACCGAGCGACACCGCGCCGAGCAGCAGGTGCTGCGCGACGCCGAGCGCTTCGAGCGCGGCTTTCTCAACTCACCGGTGGGCATGGCGGTGACCGGTGGCGACGGCCGCTATCGCCAGGTCAACGCGGCGCTCTGCGCGATGCTGGGACGAAGCCAGGCGGAGCTGCTCGGCCACGAGGTGCGCGAGCTGGTCGCGCCCGCCGACCGTGCCGACGACGACGAGATGCTGCAGCGGATGCACCAGGGCGAGACAAGCGTCCACCTCGGCGAGCGCCGCTACACCCATCCCTCCCGGGGGGTGGTGCACATGCTGGTCACCATCACCGCGGTGCACGACGACTCGGGTGCGCTCGACTACTGCGTGCACCAGGTCGCCGACATCACCGAGCGCCGCCGGATGGAGCAGGCGCTGCGCGACAGCAACGACCGCCTGCGCAAGAGCGACGCCGAGCGCCTGCGCCTGCTCACCCACCTGGTGCACGCGCAGGAGGAGGAACGCACGCGCATCGCCGCCGACGTGCATGACGACTCGCTGCCCGCCCTGGCGGCGGTGAAGATGCGCCTGGAGATGCTGGCGGGGACGCTCGACGACGAACGTCGCGGCACCCTGCAGGCACTGCTCAACGACGTCGACGCCGCCACCACGCGGCTGCGCCGGCTGCTCTTCCAGCTGCATCCCGGCGCGCTGGACAGCGGCACGCTGGGCGAGGCCGTGGAGCAGTTGCTCGACGAGTCGCTGCCACAGGGCATGACCACGCACGTCGTCGACTCGCTCGCGATCGCGCCGCCGCCGGGAACCTCCGCGGTGGCGTACCGCATCGTCCAGGAGGCGGTGGCCAACATCGCCAAGCACGCCGGCGCGCACAGCGTCGAGGTGCACCTCGACGACCACGACGGCGGCGTCCTCGCCAGCGTGCGCGACGACGGTGCCGGGTTCGACTACGAGAAGGCGCGCCGGGCGCAGGTGCCGGGCCACCTCGGCCTCTCGACGATGCGCGAGCGCGCGGAGATCGCGGGCGGATGGCTCGGCGTGGAGTCGGCGCCGGGGCGCGGCACCGTGGTCGGGTTCTGGATTCCGCGCTCGACCTGACGCGGCGCTGACGGCGGCGGGAACCTTCGGGCGCCTGCCTGCGTCGTGAAGGGCACAGCTTCCGCCCGGAGGAGAACCCCATGCTGCGACGAGCCCTGTGCGCCGCCGCCCTGGCCGGCACCGCGATGGCCCTGGCAACCGTGTCCGCCGCGGCGTGCGGCGGCCTGGTCGCCCGCAACGGCGCCGTGCGCCTTGCCCGCGCCACCACCATGGCCGCCTGGCACGACGGCGTCGAGCACTACGTGACCAGCTTCAGCTACCAGGGTGCCGCCAGCGACGTGGGCTGGATCGTCCCGCTGCCCGCGGTGCCCACCAAGGTCGAGGCCGCGGGGCGCTGGACGCTGCAGCGCATGGTCCAGGAGTTCACACCGCCGCCACCGGTGCAGCGGTTCGCCGCCGACTCGGTTACCGCGGCGTCCGCAGGAGCGGCGCAGGTGATCCTGCAGACCACCGTCGAGGCCGTCGACCTCACCGTGCTCAAGGGCTCGGCGCAGGAGGTTCTGGTCTGGTGTGGCCAGAACAACTTCGCCATCAACGACGAGACGCGCGCCCACATCGAAGCGTACGCCAAGGCCAGCCCGGTCTTCATGGCGGCGCGCTACGACGTCACCAGGGCGCGCGAGCTGGGGCGCTTCCAGGGCGACGGCACGCCGGTGCTGATCACCATGCCGACGCCGCACCTGTGGGTGCCCCTCGAAGTCCTCGCCAACGCGTCCGACCCGGTCGCCGCCGACATCTTCCTGATCACCGACACGCGGCCCAGCAGCGGCCAGGAGTACGGCCTGTTCGGGCTCGGCAGCAGCAGCGTCGGCGACCAGCTCGCCGGCGCGCCGGGGCTGGTGGTGCAGCAGCAGGAGACGATGCCGCAGCGCCTGCACGACGACCTCGCCGGCGACCGCAACATGTCGTGGGTGCCCAGCACTGGGTGGGTGACCCACCTGACCCTCAACGCGGCCAGCCCCAGCGTCACCTACGACATGAGCGTCGCCCACGACGGCAGCATCCGCCTCGCCTCGCTGGGGACACCGCCGTCCACCGCCGTGACCCAGCCGCCGCAGCCGTCGTTCGCGCCGGCGCCGCGCATGGCGACGACGTCACTGCTGGCGTTGCTCGCGCTGCCGGCGGCACTGGTTGTCTACGCGGTGCACGTGCACACGCGGCCCCGGCGCACGCCGTAGGTCAGTCGCGGACCCGGAACGAACGGATCCCGATGCCCAGGAACACCGCACCCATGCAGGCCACGATGGCCAGCGACAGCATGCTGGGCACCGACCAGCCGAACCAGGTCACCGAGGCCAGCTCTCGGGTCGCCGCGCCGGGCGCACCGGTGGTGCTGAGCACCGCGGTGCGCAGCGGCGCGATCCCGTAGGCGACGGGATCGATCCGTGTCAGCACGGACATCCAGGCGGGCAGCCCGACCAGCGGGAAGAGCGCTCCCGACAGGAAGAAGATCGGCATCAGCAGGAAGTTCATGATCACCTGGAAGCCCTGGATGGAGCGCATCCGCGCCGCGATGGCGACGCCGAAGGAGGTGAGCGCCAGCGCGATCACGAAGAGAATCGGGATCACCTCGAGCACCGTCAGGGGCGTCAGGTGGACGCCGACGATGGGGCCGACGGCGATCATCACCAGCCCCTGGAACATCGCCTGGGTGGCACCGCCCAGCGCCTTGCCCACCGCCACCGCGGAGCGGTCGATGGGCGCCACCAGGATCTCCTTGAGAAAGCCGAACTCGCGGTCCCACACGATCGACATCGCGGTGAACATCGAGGTGAAGAGCACCGCCATGCCGACCACGCCGGGATAGATGTACTGCACGTAGCTGATCGAGGCGCCGCTGCTGCCGAACGACGCGGTGCCGCGGGCATTGCCCACCGCGCCGAGGGCCGAGCTGAAGCCGACGCCGAAGACGACGAGGAAGAGCAGCGGCTGGGCCAGCGACGCCGCCAGGCGGCTGCGGTCGCGCCAGTAGCGGATGATGTCGCGGTACCAGATCACGTAGACGGCGCGCAGGCTGCGCTGCCAGCGCGGCGTCCGCTGCGCCGACTGGCGCATCATCACCGCGTCGCGCGCGAGCTCGGTGACCGCGTCCATCAGCGGCGCCCCCGGAACATCTGGGCCATGCTGCGCAGCTGGTCGAGCCCGCCCGCCTCGCCGTCGCGGATCGCCCGACCGGTCAGCTTGAGGAAGACGTCGTCAAGGCTGGGACGGCGGATGGTCACCGCGCGGACCGGCACGCTGAGCGCGTGGATCATGCGCGGCACGAACTCCGCGCCGTCGCTCACCTCGACGCGCACACCGCCCTCGACGACCGTGGCGTTGACGCCAAGCTTGGCCGAAAGCTCAGCGGCCGCCGCGGCGTCGTCGCCGGTGCTGGCGGTGACCACGTCGCCGCCGACCATCTCCTTGAGCTGGTCCGGACTCCCCTGGGCGACGATGTGCCCGTGGTCGATGATGGCGATGCGCTCGCAGTACTCGGCCTCGTCCATGTAGTGCGTGGTCATGAAGATGGTGATGTCCTCGCTGCGGCGCAGCTCGTTGAGGTACCGCCAGATGTGGGCGCGGGTCTGGGGGTCGAGGCCCTGGGTGGGCTCGTCGAGGAAGAGCACCTGCGGTGCGTGCAGGATGCCGCGGGCGATCTCCAGGCGGCGCTTCATGCCGCCCGAGAACGTCCTGACCTGCGCGCTCTGCCGCTCGTGCAGGTCGACCATCTCCAGCACCGCGTCGATGCGCCGCTTGCGCACGCTGCGGGGGACGTCGTAGATCATCGCGTGGAACTCGAGGTTCTCTCTCGCGCTGAGCTGCTCGTCGAGCGAGGGGTCCTGGAAGACAAGGCCGATGCAGGAGCGCACGGCGTCGGGCTGGGTGGTGACGTCGTAGCCGGCCACGGTGGCGGTGCCCTCGGTGGCGCGCAGCAGCGTGCAGAGGATCTGGATGGTGGTCGTCTTGCCGGCGCCGTTGGGGCCCAGGAAGCCGAAGATCTCGCCGGCGCTGACGCTGAGGTCGATGCCGGCGACGGCTTCGAGCTTGCCGTAGCGCTTGACCAGGGACTGCACGGCGATGACGGGGGGACGGGAGGATTGGGTGCTCATGGGGCTGCCTCAGTATGCAAGCCGAAGCGGTGGGGGCTGGACCGCCTGGAGGCGCCGCCACAGCCCAGCGCGACGCCGGTATCGTCGCCTCCGTGCTGTCCCCAGCCGCCGCCCGCCGCGCCGCACCCCTGCTGACGCCCCTCCTGCTGCTCGCCGGCCTGGCCATCGCGGTGACCCTCCGCCTCGCCATCGGCGGGAACGCCGGCACGAGCTCACCGGCAGCCGGTGGCAGCTTCGCCGCAGCCCTCCTCCTCCTCGCCGCCGCGGCGGGCTGGCGCCCCGGCCGCCCGGCGGCGCGAACCGCCGCCTGGGGCATCGCCGGCGCCACGCTGCTCCTCGCCGCTCCCGTCCTGCTTCACCTCCGCACCACGCCAGCCCTCCACCTCGGCTCCCCCGCAGCGGGCTTCCCGCTCTGGGCAGCCGTGATCACCCTGGTCGCCGTTGCCGAGGAGGCGTTGCTCCGCGGTGCCCTGATGACCGCGCTCCTGCGCGGAGGCGCCCGCCCGCAGGGGGCGGTCGCGGTCGCCGCCGTCGCCTTCGCCCTGCTGCACGTCCCCCTCTACGGCTGGGTGGTGCTCCCCCTCGACCTGGCGGTCGGGGTCTGGCTCGGCGGCCTGCGCCTGCGCAGCGGCGGCGCCGGCGCCCCGGCGGTCGCCCACACCCTCGCCGACATCGCGACGTGGTGGCTGCGATGAGCCCGACCCGCCGGGTCAGCCCCGCCACCCGGACCCTGGTCGCGGGCGCAGCCCTGATCGCCGCCGCCTGGCTGCTCGCCCCAGCGCCTGCGCCGCCGCTCTACGACGGCCTCAGCGGCCCCGCCCAGGCCTACGTCTACGTCTCGCCGCCCCCCGGCTACCACCAGACTCAGCAGGCGTCGCCGGCGACGAAGTCACTCCCGGTCAGCAGCGGCGCCACGCAGGCGGCATTCGTCACCACCGACGAGCTCCCCCCGCAGGCGCAGGTCCTGGCCGGCGAGGGCGCCTTCACCGTCCCGGCAGGCACGACCAGCGTCGCCCTCACCGTCACCCCGGTGACCCCACCCCAGCCGCTGCCCGCCGCCCTGGGCGCCTTCGACGGCAACGTCTACCGCATCGAGGCGACCGCCGGCAGCGCCCCCGTCCCGGTGGCGACCGGCCACCCCATCACCGTGGTGCTCCGCGGCCCCGCAACGGGCAAGACCGCCGCCATGGTCCGCCTGCCCGACACCGGCACGAGCACGCCAGGCGCCTGGGAGAGCATCAAGTCCGTCCCCCTGGGCAGCGCCCCCGACATGATCTCCGCCAACACCGACCGCCTCGGCTGGTTCGCCATGGTGCTCACCGGCACCTCCTCGACCAGCGGCGGGAGCCCGGGTGGCTCCTCCGGACCGAACCTCGTGGCCATCGTCGTCCCGGTCGCCGCCGTGGTGCTCGCCGCCATCGCGGCCACCCTGCTCCTGCTGCGCCGGCGCGGGTCCTGGTAGCCGCGACCGCCGGCGCGATGTAAAGAGTTGTCAGCGGGTCCGCCGCGACCCGTCATGACCTGGAATCGGCGCCCACCCACCCGTTACCCCGACGCCACCGAAGCAGAGGCACTGGCACGCGACGATGCACGGCGATGGATACCGCCGCCTCCGGCCGTGCCCTGCCCTGCGCCTCCGTGCGTCCGCGCGTCCTTGCCTTGCGCGCCGGACTTCTCGCGGTGGCGCTGCTCGCCGGGAGCATGGCGGCAGCCGTCACCTCGCGCACCGCGGCCGGCACCGACCCCGTGCGGGTCGTGGTGCGCGCCCTCCCGGGGGCCGCGGCCGTCGCGGCCCGCGCCGTCGGCGCCGCCGGCGGGCATGTCAGCGGCCTCTACCCCGCTGTGGACCAGGTGGTCGGCACCGTCCCGGCCGCCGCGGTGGGCGCCCTGCGCGCCGCCACGGGCGTGGCCGAGGTCACCGAGGACGCGTCCCTGCACCTGCTCTCCTCGTCGTACGACCCCACGGGCGACGTCGGGTCCGCGTACAGCACCACGCTGCTCACCGGTGCGCAGGCCTACTGGAAGGCCGGCTTCACCGGGCAGGGCGTCGACGTCGCGGTGATCGACTCCGGTCTGGTCCCGGTCAACGGGCTGACGGCGCCCAACAAGGTCGTGCTCGGCCCCGACCTCTCCGAGGAGTCGCAGAACCCCGCGACCGCCAATCTCGACACCTACGGCCACGGCACCCACGTCGCCGGCATCATCGCCGGGCGCGACGACGCCGCGGTGGCGCCCTACGTCGGGGATCCCACGCACTTCACCGGTGTCGCCCCTGACGCGCGCATCGTCAGCGTCAAGGTTGCCGACGCGCACGGGCTGACCGACGTCTCGCAGGTGATCGCCGCCATCGACTGGGTCGCCCAGCACCGCGACGACAACGGCCTGCACATCCGCGTGCTCAACCTCTCCTTCGGCACCGACAGCACCCAATCGTGGCGCTACGACCCCCTCGCCTACGCGGCGGAGGCGGCCTGGCGGCTGGGCATCGTGGTGGTGGTGTCGGCGGGCAACCAGGGCGCCGGCAGCACGACGCTGAACGACCCCGCCTACGACCCCAACCTGATCGCGGTGGGCGCGGCCGACACCCAGGGCAGCCTGCGTGTTGCTGACGACACTGTCGCAAACTTCTCGTCCACCGGCCTGGTGCGCCACCCCGACCTGGTCGCGCCCGGCGTGCACATGGTCTCGCTGCGCGACCCCGGCTCGTACATCGACCAGACCTACGGCTCGACGGGCGCGGTGGGCGACCGCTTCTTCCGCGGCAGCGGCACGTCGCAGGCCGCGGCGGTGGTCTCCGGTGCGGCGGCGCTGCTGCTCTCGCAGCACCCCGACATGACTCCGGACCAGGTCAAGCAGGCGCTGGTCGAGTCGGCGCAGACGCTGAAGCGCGCTCCCGTGACCCGGCAGGGCGCCGGCGAGCTGGCCCTGGGCAACGCGCTCGCCCAGGACTCGCGGCACGGCGGCGACTCCGGCGCCGGCGGCGACCGGGGTGGCCAGGCTGGCTGGTCCGACGACCGCCCGCTCAGCAGCGGCGCGCGTGCGCTGGGCACCGGCACACTCGAGGGCTCGCGCGGGTCCGCGCACCTGGTCATGGACGGCGCCGTCCTCAGCGGCGAGCGCGACATCTTCGGCCGGGCGTGGAACAGCGCAGCCATGGCACGCGCCGAGGCGCGGGGCAGCACCTGGTCGGGCGGAAAGTGGAACGGCTCGACGTGGAGCGGCTCGACGTGGTCGGGCAGCACGTGGAGCGGTTCGACGTGGAGTGGCAGCACCTGGAGCGGCTCGACGTGGAGCGGCAGCACGTGGTCCGGCTCGACGTGGTCGGGCAGCACCTGGAGCGGCTCGACGTGGAGCGGGAGCACGTGGTCCGGCTCGACGTGGTCCGGCAGCACCTGGAGCGCCGGCAACTGGCTCACCGGCACGTGGGACTGAGCGCGCGCACCACCGTCGCGGCCGGCAGTTCCGCATCGACGCCCGCGCGCCGGCGCCTGCACCGTCCCTCGCCGCTCTGGCTGCTCACCGCGCTGATCGGCACCGCCGCGGCGCTGCTGATCACCGGGCCGCTCGACCAGCTCGGACCCGCGCACGGCGCGCTGACCCTGCAGTGGTGGTCACTGGGACCGCTGTTCCTCGTCGCCGAGGTCTGCGTCCTCCACCTGTACTTCGGTCGCGACGCGCACAGCGTCTCGCTGAGCGAGATCCCGCTGGTGCTGGGCCTGCTCTTCGCCCGTCCCACCGACCTCGTCGTCGCCCAGCTCGTCGGTGCGGCCATCGCGCTCTCGGTGCACCGCCGCCAGCCGCTGCGCAAGCTGCTCTTCAACCTCAGCAACCTGGCCCTGTCCAACTGCATCGCGGTGTGGGTGTTCCGCGTTGCGCTCGCCCATCACAACGCCAGCACGCCACAGGGCTGGGGCGCGGTGCTGCTCGGCGCCACGGCGGGATGCGTCGCCGGCGCGCTGCTCATCGTCTGGGCGCTGGCGCTGACCCGCAGCGTGTCCAGCCCCGCCGTCGCGTGGCGCGTCGTGCGCGACGCGGTGATCGGCTCGGTGGCCGTCACCAGCTTCGGCCTGATCGCGGCCACGGTGCTGTGGTTCCAGCCGCTGGCCCTGGTGCTGCTGGTGGTGCCGCTTGTCGTCGTCTTCACCGCGTATCGCGGCTACAGCGCGCAGAACGAGCGCACCTCGCACCTCGAGTTCCTCTACGAGGCCAGCCGCATGCTGCAGTCGTCGAACGACGTCGAGTCGGCGATGCGCTCACTGCTCTCGCGCGCCTGCGCCATGTTCCACGCCGAGCTCGGCGAGCTGACCCTGTTCCCCTCCACCGGCGACGAGCTCGCCTACCGCACCCGCGTCGGTCGCGGGCACGACGCCGAGGTGATGGTGCCGGTCGACCTCGAGCCGCTCGACGAGGGCATGATGGAACTGCTCGCCGGCGCCGGTGCGCTGCTCATCCGCAGCGGCCCCCGCGACCCCGTCGCCGACGCCTACCTGCGCTCGCGCGGGCTGCGCGACGCCATGGTGGTCAGCCTGCACGGCGAGGTGCGGGTGATGGGCACCATGCTTCTGGGCAACCGCAACGGCGACGTCAAGAGCTTCGACGACGAGGACATCAAGCTGCTCGCCACCCTGGCGTCGCACGCCAGCACCGCACTGGAGAACGGGCGGCTGGAGAAGTCGGTGTCGCGGCTGGTCGAGGTGGAGCAGCAGCTGCGCCAGCAGGCGTCGCACGACCCCACCACGGGGCTGCCCAACCGCGTCCTCTTCAGCGAGCGCCTGGCCGCCGCGCTGCGCCGTGCCGACGCCGCCCGCGGCCTGCCCGCGGTGCTCTTCCTCGACGTCGACAACTTCAAGCAGGTCAACGAGCGTGTCGGCCGCGCCGCCGGCGACGCGCTGCTCGCCGCGGTGGGCTCGCGCCTGCGCGGCGTGGTGCGCGCCCCCGACACCGTCGCCCGGGTGGGCGGCGAGGAGTTCGCCGTGCTGCTGGAGCGCACCCACGTCGCCGACCAGGCGCACGTGGTCGCCGAGCGCATCGTCGCCGCGCTGAAGCATCCGTTCGGTGTCGGCGACGTCGACGAGGTGCAGCTCACCGCCAGCATCGGCGTGGTCTCCCAGATCGAGGCCGGCAGCACCGTGCTCGAGGTGATCGACCGCGCCGACACCGCGCTCTTCCGTGCCAAGCAGGCGGGCCGCGGCCGCCACCGCAGCCTCGGCGACGGCGACGGCAGCGCCGACATCCCCGTCAGCGCCGCCTGATCCGTGGCGGCGGATCGCCGCCACCCGTTGCCCTATGCCCGGGTCGCGACTAGAGTTGCCCGGCAGTCCACTCGCATGGGGTACCGGGTATGGCACAGGTGCTGGGCAGTGATCTCGCCTCCTTCCGCGCCGACTTCGCGGGAGTGGTGATCACGCCTGACGATCCCGACTACGACACCGCACGATCGGTGTGGAATGGCGCCATCGACCGCCGTCCCGCGGTGATCGCGCGCTGCTCCGACGCCGAGCAGGTGGCCGCGGCCGTCGCCTACGGGCGCGCGGCGGGCCTGGAGATCTCCATCCGTGGCGGCGGCCACAACTTCGCCGGCTTCGCCGTCTGCGACGGCGGCCTGATGGTCGACCTCTCGGCGATGCGCCAGGTCAGCGTCGACGCCGAGGCGCGGCGGGCACGGTGCGGCGGCGGCGCCACCTGGGCAGAAATCGACGCCGCCGGCCAGCAGCACGGGCTGGCCGTCACCGGCGGCTTCATCTCCAGCACCGGCGTGGCCGGGCTCACCCTGGGCGGCGGCATCGGCTGGCTGACCCGCGCCCACGGCCTCTCCTGCGACAACCTGGTGGGCGCCCAGGTGGTCACCGCCGGCGGCCGCATCGTTCGTGCCAGTGCTGACGAGAACCCGGAGCTGCTCTGGGCGCTGCGCGGCGGCGGCGGCAACTTCGGCGTGGTCACCGAGTTCGAGTTCGCGCTGCATCCCGTCGGACCCATGGTCAACATCGGCTTCTTCTTCTGGGGCATCGACAAGGGGCGCGAGGTGCTGCGCTTCGCGCGCGAGTACACCCGCGGCCTCCCCGAGAACAACGGCGTCCTGGTGGCCGGGCTCAACGCGCCGCCGGCGCCGTTCGTGCCCGAGGCGCACCAGATGGCGCCGGGCTACGCGATCATCGTCGTCGGGCTGGGCTCGCCCGAGGAGCACGCCGCCGCGGTGGCACCGATCCGCGAGCAGGCACCGCTGGTCGACTTCGTCAGCCCCATCCCCTACACGATGCTGCAGGCGATGATGGACGAGGGCAACCCCTGGGGCATCAGCGCCTACGAGAAGGCGCTGCACCTCGACGAGATGAGCGACGGCGCCATCGACGTCATCGCCGAGCACCTGCCCGGCAAGCAGTCGCCGCTGTCGTTCATGCCGGTGTTCCTCGTCGACGGCGCCTATGCGCGCGTCGCTGAGGGCGAGAGCGCGTTCAGCGGCCGCCGCACGGCGCGCTGGGTGGTCAACATCGCGGCGGTGTGTCCGGCGCCGGACATGCTGCCGGCCGAGCGCCAGTGGGTGCGCACCTTCTGGGACGCGCTGCGTCCCCACGCGAAGACCGCGGGCAGCTACGTCAACTTCATGTCGGAGTACGACGAGGACCGCGTGCGCGCCTCCTACGGCGCCGAGAAGTACGAGCGGCTGGCCCGCATCAAGGCGGAGTGGGACCCCGAGAACGTGTTCCACCTCAACGCCAACGTCAAGCCGGCGCTGCAGCCGGCGTAGACACGGAGAAGGCCCCGGCGCGCTGGTGTGCGCCGGGGCCTTTCTCTTTCAGGGTTCAGTGCTGGTTGCCCGCGCCCGCGTAGAAGACGACGCAGCCACCGGCGCCGCTGTTGGCGTTGTTGCTCCACAGCGACTGCACCGCATAGGTGCCGTTGCTGAGGCTCACGTTGGTGCTGGCGCCCGGGCCGGCGGAGATCCAGGCGCACTTGTCGCCGGTCTCGGCGCCGATGCTGTCCGTCCAGCCGGTGTTGGCCACGGCGGGATCGGTCTCGGTCTCGGCGAACTCGTGGCCGCCGACGATGCTGACACCGTCGAGCGTGCCCGCGCTGCCCGCGTTGACGAAGTTCTGGCCGCAGCTCTGGCCCGCGTCGGGGATGTACGGGAAGTCGGTGTAGGCGAGGCCGCCGTATGACGAGGAGGCGATGCCGTGGTAGGCGCACCACTGGGTGCCGAAGCCGGTCGTCGAGTTGCCGTGCGGCGTGTCGATGACGTACTGCGTCCCCGCGTTCGACGCCGAGGTGGTGTTGGCGAAGTGGGCTGCGGCCCGCACCGCCTCGGCCTGGATGGCGTTGTCGTCAGGGCTGGCCGGAACCGCGTTGGTGTTGTCGGTCCAGGTGCCCTTGAGCACGCCGGTCGGGTTGCCGACGAAGGTGCCGTTCGACGGACACGTGGTGTTGAGCGGCGCGTTGGCGGTCTTGCAGTACTGCGTCTGGCTGGCATTCCAGGCGCTGCCGCCGACACCGTTGAAGAAGTTCTGCTGGCGGGCGCCCATGCCGGCGGGGTCGATGCCGTTCCAGCCCCAGAAGACGATGTACACCGCCGGCGCCACCTGGATCGGCCCGTTGGCGGTGCTCATCGGCGTGCCCGCGCCCTGGCAGACCGAGACGAACAGCGTGCAGTCGCCGGCACGCTCGTGCTGCAGCGTGGGCATGGCGTGGATGTGGCTGAGCGCGCGCGACACAGGCGTTCGTGTCGACGCCGCGCCGGTGACCGGCGCCGCGGCCGCGGCCAGGGTGAGGACGGCGCCGCCGAGCAGCAGCGCACGCGAGCGCCCGGGTGTGAATCCGCCGAGGTGCATGCTCATTCTCCTTCGGTTCTGCGCCGCGCGAACGCACGTGCGGCCAACTCGCTGCCCCTCTCCAATCTAGACGCACGGGGCGGCCGAAGTTCACAACCCGCCTCGGCGGGGGGCTCTAGACGCCCTCGCCGTCGTGGTCGATGCTCACCCGGACCTGGGTGCCGTGCCCCGGCACGGAGGTGATGTCGAGCACGCCATTGCCCAGTCCGGCGCGTTCACGCATGGAAACGAGGCCGAGATGGTGGGTGCGCTCGGCGCGCGCCTCCATGGCGGCGACGTCGAAGCCGCGCCCGTTGTCGCGCACGCTGGCGACGACGCGCTGCGGTCCGACCATGACGGTGACGTCGATGGTGGTGGCCCCGGAGTGCTTGCGCGCGTTGGTCATCGCCTCCTGGACGATGCGGAAGAGCACGCCCTCCATCTCGCGCGGGAGGCGGCGCTCGGCACCGACCACGTTGAGCCGACCCTGGATGCCGCTCTGCTGCTCGAAGTCGACGATGAACTTGCGCAGCGTCGGCACCAGTCCCAGGTCGTCCAGGGTCATCGGCCGCAGGTCGAAGATCAACTTGCGGGTCTCGTCCAGGGCGACGCGGACGATCGCCTTGAAATCGGCCAGCTCGGCCATGGCGGTGGTGCGGTCGAGGTCGAGCACGCGCTCGACGATCTCCGCCTTGAGCACCAGGTTGGCGAGCAGCTGGGCGGGCCCGTCGTGCATGTCGCGGGCGATGCGCATGCGCTCCTCCTCGACGATCTGGAACAGCTCGCGCGAGCCCACCTGGCGCTGCTGCACGCCGCTCTCTCCCGGCTCCTCGCGGATGTCGGTGAGATCGGCGAGGGCGCGCTCGCAGTCCTCGGCGGCGGCGCCGGCGTCGTAGGCGCGCTGCTCGGCGGCGGCGAGGCGGGCACGCATCGCCTCCATGGCGCGCGCGCCGCTGGGCCCGGCGGTGGCCGCGGTGCGATCCCAGTCGCGGAGCTGCCCGACCAGGGCGACCCGTTCCGCCTCGGCGGCGGCCATCACGCCGCGGTGATGGGTCAGCGACTGCTGCAGGTCGGCGATGCAGCGGGCGACGGCAGCCCGCAGCCCGACACTGCTGGCAGCGGGGCTCGTCTCGGCGGTGCCGTTCACAACAGTGCCAGCGTAGACGCGAGCCGTTGGCGCCCGGGTCACGCGCCGCAGCCGCCCGGTAACGGCGCCGTCGCGCCTCGAACGCGGACCTTCAGCCCCCGCAGGGGGGATTCCCCGTTGCGGGAGCGTCAGTTCGTGGTGGCCTCCTAGCCGAGCACGACGTCGTAGAAGAACCGCTCTTCCCGGGGCACACCCTGGTCGACGTGGATGTGCTTCACCTCGGTGTACTCGAGCAAACCGTAGGTGCCCAGCTCGCGGCCGATGCCACTCTGCTTGTATCCCCCGAAGGGCGCCAGGGAGTTGATCAGGTGCCAGTCGTTGATCCACACGGTGCCGGTGCGCAGCGCCTTGGCCATGTCGATCGCGCGCCGCGTGTTGCGCGACCACACCCCGCCGGCGAGTCCGTAGATCGTGTTGTTGGCGCGCGAGATGACCTCGAGGTCGTCCTTCCAGCGCTGCACCACCAGCACCGGGCCGAAGATCTCCTCCTGGGCCGCCCTGCTCAGGTTGTCGCAGTCGGCGAAGATCGTCGGGGCGATGTAGTAGCCCTTGTCGCCCACCCCCTCGGCGCGCCCGCCGCCGCAGAGCAGCGTGGCGCCGTCGGCCTTGGCCTGCTCGATGGCGCGCAGGATGCTGTCGTACTGCTGCCTGTTGACCACCGGGCCCACCTGGGTGTCGAAGTCGAGCGCGTTGCCGACACGCAGGGCCTTGGCCTTGCTGACCAGCTGGTCCATGAACTCGTCGTACACCTTCTCGTGCACGAAGAGACGCGTGCCCGACTCGCAGACCTGGCCCTGGTGGAAGAAGGTGCCGAACAGTGCGCCGTCGACGGCGATGCTGAGGTCGGCGTCGTCGCAGACGATGTTGGCCGACTTGCCGCCCAGCTCCAGGGTGACCTTCTTGATGGTGTCGGCCGCGCTCTTCATGATCTCGCGGCCGGTGCGCGTGGAGCCGGTGAAGGCGACCTTGTCGACGTCGGGATGCGCCACCATGCGCGCGCCCACCTCGCGGCCCGCGCCGGTGACCACGTTGAGCACGCCCTTGGGCAGCAGGCCGGTCTCGTCGATGGCCCTGGCCAGCTCCAGCGCGGTCAGTGGGGTGAACGGCGAGGGCTTGAGGACGACGCTGTTGCCCATTGCCAGCGCGGGCGCGATCTTCCAGATCGCCATCATCAGCGGGAAGTTCCAGGGCACGATGCCGGCGCAGACGCCGATGGGCTCGCGCTGCACGAAGTTCCACGACACCGCGGGGGTGTCGACCCACGGCAGCGGCTCGTACCAGGGGATCTGCAGCGCCTGCTCGGCGAGGTGGCGGAAGTGCTCGATGGCGAGCGGCACGTCGACCACCGAGGTCTTGCGCAGGATCGCGCCCGCCTGCTGCGACTCGATCGCCGCCCACTCGCCCGACCGCTCGGCCAGGTGCTTGGCGATGTCGTACATGATCTGGGTGCGCTGCTGCTGCGTCTTGCTGCGCCACTCGCCCCTGTCGAAGGAGCGGCGCGCGGCGGCGACGGCGCGGTCGGCATCGGCCTCGGCGCCGGCGGCGGCGCGGGCGAACACCTCCTCGGTGGAGGGGTTGACGATGTCGTAGGTCTCACCGCTGGCGGCGTCGGTCCACTCGCCATCGATGTACTGCTGGTAGGTGGAAACCTGCGGCTCGACGATGGTGGCCACGTGGGCGCCTCCAATCCTTGTCCGGTGACGTGGGCGTCAATTATAGCGGGAACGGGTGTTCCCGCTTCACCGCTCTTTACAACCATCCCTCATGAGCCTTGCAGTTTTCGCCG
The DNA here is from genome assembly GCA_035995545.1 of Candidatus Dormiibacterota bacterium. GTDB lineage: Bacteria > Chloroflexota > Dormibacteria > Aeolococcales > Aeolococcaceae > DASRDZ01. Next base: position 57,103 of record DASYKI010000016.1, on the reverse strand, counting down.
GGATGGCAACGGCTCCGTCGTCGCCAATCGACCGGAACCGGGATACAGTCGTGTCACGGTCCGAGAGGGGTCGGGACTGCCGGTTCCACCAACCGGCTGGAGCACTGGAGGAGCACTGTGAACGGGTTGATCGAGCGCGTGATGACGAGCCTTCGTACTGCACATTCGCGCCAGGAGGGCCAGGGTGTGACCGAGTACGGCCTCATCCTGGTGCTCATCGCCGTGGTCGTGGTGCTCATGCTCGGTGTCCTCGGCGGGACTCTCGGCAACCACTACTCGAACATCTCCAGCTCGCTGCCCGGCTGACCCGCGGGTCAGTGCAGCGTGGCGCGCAGCACGGCGTACGCGACGGCGAGCGCGACGAGCATCGCGCCCGCCGTGCGCCCCACGCGGCCGCGAGCGAGGAAGGCGGTGGCCGTCCACGAGGCGCCCACCAGGAAGGGGTAGTCGAGCACCCGGGTGAGTCGCGAGACGCCCACCGGCGTCAGCAGCGCGATCAGCCCGAGGTTGCAGAGCACGAACCACAGCATGGTGCCGACGAGGTTGCCGGCACTGACGTCGTGATGACCCGATCGCGCCGGCACCACCTGGCGGATGACCTCCTCCGCCTCGATGGCGGCTGGGGTCAGCACCATGCCGACAAGCCCTGCTGAAAGGCCCGCGTCGGCGATCAACCGCGTTGCGCCGGAGGCGACCAGCTCACCGCCCGCGGTGATCAGCCCGATGCCGAGCAGTGTCAGCAGGATCGCGCGCAGCGGCGTCGCGGGCTTCTCCAGCGCCTCCTCGAGGTCGTCGTCGTCGACGAAGCGATGGGTGCGCGACAGGCGCACCACGTAGCCCATCGCCACCGCGAAGGCGACCAGCAGCACCGCCCCCGTCCAGCGCGGTGTCGGGCTGGCCAGCAGCGGCACCCCCGCGAGCACCGGTGCCAGCGCGAACACGATGAGGACCCCGCGCGGCAGCGCAACGCGCAGCGGCACGATCATCGCCCCGACGCCGAGGGCGACGCAGACGATGAAGATGCTGCCGCCGAACACCGTGCCCAGGGCGACCTCGCCCGCGCCGCGGCTGCCCGCTGCGAGACCGACGGCGATGTTCTCGGCCTCCATCCCGCTGAGCACCACCGACATCACGAACGGTGCGACACCGGTGATGGCGGCCAGCGCCACCAGCCCGTGCAGCAGCCGCCCGGTGGCCCACACCACGACGGCGATGCCGGCGGCGAAGACGACGGCGGCGACCACCACGGCGCTGGCACTCATCGGCGCCGCGAAGCCTAGCGCGCGACGCCCGCTGCGCGAAGCCCGGCGCGCGAAGCCTAACGGTCGACGTCGACGACGAACACCCCGGTTGCGCGCTTGATGAGGTCGACACCGACGCGGGCGCGGATCGCCGTGATGGCGAGCAGCTGCTCCTCGGGGATGCCCATGAAGGCGTCGACGGCCTCGGGGTCGAACTGCGAACCGCGGTTGCGCAGCAGCTCCGCGCGCGCCTCGTCGAGCGAGACGCGGCGCCGGTACGGGCGATCCTGGGTCATGGCGTCGACGGCGTCGGCGACGGCGAAGATGCGCGCCCCCACGGGGATGTTGTGTGAGCGCAAGCCCAGCGGATAACCCCTGCCGTCCCAGCGCTCGTGGTGGTGCAGCAGGATGCGGCGCGCCTCGGTGAGGTACTCGACGTCGCCGATCATCAGCGCGCCGATCTCGGGATGGCGGCGCATCACCGTCCACTCGTCGTCGGTGAGCGGTCCGGGCTTGTGCAGGATGGCGTCGGGGACGCCGATCTTGCCGATGTCGTGCAGCAATGCGCCGTGGCACAGAACCTTGAGGTCGTGTCCAGCGACGCCCACCTGCTCGGCGAGGATGCGCGTGTACTCGACGACGCGCCGCGAATGTCCCTCGGTCTCCTTGTCGCGGGCGTCCAGCGCATGGGTCAGTGCCACCAGGGTCGCGTCGTAGGAGCGCTCGGTGCGCACCCGCTGGTCGCGCAGCCGGTCGACGTACTCCGCGCGCTGCGCCTCGTCGACCCGCGTGCGCACCGCGAGCACCACCAGGGTGAGCTGCAGGGCCACGACCGGCGCGAGCGCGAAGCTGACGCCGACGACGCCCCAGCGGGCGCCGAGCACCGCGAAGCTCACCGCGGCGTAGCCGTAGAACACGTGGTACGGCGCGGTGCGCAGTGCAACGTTGAGCTGCGGGCGCAGCGGGCTGCCCGTGGCCAGGTTGAGCACACCGGAGAGCAGCAGCTTGTCGATGGTGTGCTGCACCACGCCCGCCACCGCACCGGAGATGGCGAAGGACAGCACGGCGCTGTCGAGGGGCAGGTCGTGAATCGCCAGCCACGCCGCCCAGGCGGCGAGATTGGCCAGCACCGACGACCCCGCGTTGAACAGCGAGCGAAACCAGCCGGTGCGATAGCGCAGCGCGGTGCCGGCGCTCTCGGCCAGCGCGGTGGCCACGGCGCCGGCGGGGCCCAGGGTCAGGGTGGCACCGAGGTGGAGGAAGGCGGTGGCGCTGAACTCGGTGTCGGTCTTGATGGGGAAGCGCACGCCGAGCGACGCGATCACGAAGACGCTGCCGGTGAGCACGGCCAGCGAGGCCGTGTCCGAGACGGCGTGCACGGTCCCGAACGCCACGGCGCCCCCGGCAAGGCCGACGAGGAGGACGTAGGTCACCAGCCGCCGGGTGTAGACGATGGCGGCCGGCGCTCCCTCGGCGGCTGCGGCGAGCAGGCGGAGGAAGCGCGTCAGCGGGTGCGCAGGCGAAGGCCTGGTCATCACGGCCACTTCCCCAGGCTATGGCCCACGCGGGAGAACGCACGGTCTTGTCCGACGCGCTGTTACGGGCGCGTATGCGGGGTGCGAAGTGCTGTCCGGGAGCCCGTGACCTGGGCTCACGAACGTGAACTGGGGCGCCGGCGGCGTGGCGGCACGGGGCGTCAACCGTCGCATGACGATGCCATCACGGGCCTCTGTGGAGCGCCGCCTGGTAGGTAGCCTGCTCCCGGTCATGAGCGACGAGCAGAGCGGGGCGCGCCCGTCCGGACAACCCGACGCGGATCGGCAGCGGCTGGCAAAGCTGCAGGGCCTGGAGCGCATGCGCACCGCCGGTCTGATCGCCGAGCCGGAGTACCTGAGGGTGCTGGCCAAGCTGGAACAGAGTGGTCCCGTCGCGGCGTCGGGTCTGCCCGCGGCCGCCGCGCCGGGGGCTCGCCGCCAGGCGCAGTACTTCGTCAGTGGCGGCCAGGCGGAGGCGGCGGCAGCGGCGCCGGTGGAGCCGGTGTCCACGCCGGGGTTCACCCCCGGTCCCGAGTTCTCGCCAGAAGTGGCTGCAACGCCAGAGGCGGAAGCACCCCAAGCGGAAGCACCTGAAGCGGATGCGCCCGAAGCGGAAGCACCGGTGGAGCCTGCACACGTCGACCCTGCGCCGGTCGTGCCCGCCCATGTCGATCCCGCACCGGTCGAGCCTGCACACGTCGACCCCGCGCCGGTCGTGCACGCCCATGTCGATCCCGCGCCGGTGGAGCCTGCACACGTCGACCCCGCACCGGTCGTGCCCGCCCATGTCGATCCCGCACCGGTCGCCGCGGCAGCAACCGCCCTCGCGCCGGAGCCGCCGCAGGCCGCTGACGGTGCGCCGACCGCACCGGCATCCGCCGCGCCGGTCCCACCTGCATCGAGCCCGCCCCCGCCTGCCTACATCCCGCCGGCGCTGACGCCGCCGCCTGCCGCGCGTCCCATGGGTCGCCGCGGCATGGCGATCGCCGCAGCACTGTGCGTGGCCCTGCTCGGCGCCGCGACCGGCATCGGCCTGGTGGTCACCCGCTCGAGGAGCACCGGCACCGGACATTCCGCGTCAACCGCGACGCCTCCACCCACGCCGCTGCCCGACCCGGCCACCGCGCTGGCGCCGGTGCGCGGCATCACGGCGTCGACAACGGGAGTGATCATCGACCAGCCCAGTGCCGACACGTTCGTGCGCGCCTTCTGGCCGGTGCGCGAGAACGCGCTCAGCCACGCCGACCCCAAGGCGGTGCGCACGCTGGAGAACGGACCTGCCGGTGAGTGGGATGCCATCGGCTGCACCATGGGCTGCGCACCGCCCGCGCCGCGCAACATCCGCGACATGCACCTGTTCGTGCCCAGGCAGAACGCGTACCCCGCGAGGTTCATGGCGCAGGTCCTCACCACCGAGTACCACACCGTCGCCCCGCTGGTGGAGACCATGATCTTCACTCGCCAGTCGGCCGCCGCCACCTGGTTCCTCAGCTTCGACACCAGCTACAGCAACGTCGACACCATCGACGAGTTCGCCCACCCCGACACCAGCTCGGCATTCGACAGCCAGCCTGCCATCGACCCCGCCGCGAACGTCGACGGCCTACCGGCGCTGCTGGCCGCGTACTGGCAGCACTGGAAGGAGCAGGGCTCGGCGCCGGTGGGGAGCGACTTCCTGCCGGGCGCGTTCACCACCGAGCAGGGGCAGCAGATCGCCGCCACCCGAACCGACATGCACAAGGCCGGCATCGAGGAGCACGCAACCTACACCGCCTCTCCGGTGCGTGATGGCGTGTGGAGCTTTGCCGTCAACTACCACTCTCCCTCGTCCACGATCGACGACGCCGTGCTCACCTGCGGGACGGTGCGCTACACCGCCGTCAGCACGCCGGCGCCGCCGTCACCCGCCATCGACCACAGAGAGCTCCTCGACGGGTACGGCTCGCTGCTCGCGCCGGGGCGGTACAGCAGCGTCACCCTGTCAGGGCTGCACCAGTCGTGCTTCCTCACCCACGAGGCGCAGCCTTGGATTCTCGTCGAAGGCAGCAACGGAAAGCAGACTCGGGTGGTCGGCATCCCGCTGAACGGCGGCATCGCCGCCTGAGCCTGGGCTAGGCCTCGAAGGGACCGGCGTGCTCGTCGCGGGCGCGCCACCACGGGTCGGGCTCACCCTGCCACTGCGGATCGCGATGGCGGGCCCGCACCACCGTCTTGATGTTGCCGCGGACGTTGAAGTCGCCGACCACCTCGCAGTAGCGCGGGGCCAGCAGCGACACCAGGTCGCCGAGCACGGTGTTGACCACGTCCTCGTGGAACACGTCGCGGTCGCGAAAGCCGTTGACGTAGAGCTTGAGCGACTTCAGCTCGACGCAGCGCGGGCCGGGCACGTAGCGGACGAAGAGCGTGGCGAAGTCGGGGAATCCCGAGATGGGGCAGAGGCAGGTGAACTCCGGAATGGTGAACTGCACGGTGTAGTCGCGCTCGGGGGTGCGGTTGTCGAAGACCTGCAGGGTGTTCTCGTCGATCATCCGGGTGCCGTGCTTCATCGCGCGATGCCTCCCACCCAGGAGCGCAGCGCCGACAGCGGCACCGGGTTGAAGTTGGTGTGGTGGTCGTAGGCGTCGACGCCCTCGCGGCGCTTCAGCCAGGCCACGATGGCGTAGGTGAGCGGTGTGGCCACGATCTCGTAGAGCACCTTGAGGATCCACTGGTCGCGCATCACCGCCCGCAGCACCGGGAAGGGCAGCACGCCGGCGAAAGCGATGCTGATGAAGATCACGGTGTCGAGACCCTGGCCGATCAGCGTCGAGCCGATGGTGCGCGTCCAGAGAAAACGGCCGCGCGTGGCGATCTTCAGCCGCGCGAGGATGAACGAGTTGACGAACTCGCCGCACAGGTAGGCGACCAGCGAGGCGATGACGATGCGCGGCGTCATCCCCAGGATCGCCGAGTACGCATCGCCGTTGGGATACGCCGGCGACGACGGCACCGCCACCGCGATGGCGATGAAGCAGACCACGACGATATTGGCCGCGAACCCCGTCCAGATCACCATGCGCGCGGTGGCGTAGCCCCACACCTCGGTGAGCACGTCGCCGAACAGGTAGGCGAGCGGGAAGATCACGATGGCGGCGGGCACGGTGAACGGACCCAGCGCGGTGAGCTTGACGGCGATGATGTTCGACGTCACCAGGGTGGCGACGAAGAGACCGGCGACCAGCAGGAGCCGGGGGCTGATGGCCCGTTGCGGGCGGGTCGAGTCGGTCACGGCTGGGGCTGGTACACCTCGGCGCCGTGCTCGACGAACTCGCGCGACTTCTCCTCCATACCCGTGGCCAGGGCGATCTCCTCCTTGATGCCGTGCTTGGCGGCGTAGTCGCGCACGTCCTGGGTGATCCGCATCGAGCAGAACTTGGGACCGCACATCGAGCAGAAGTGCGCCTTCTTGGCGGGCGCGGCGGGCAGCGTCTCGTCGTGGAAGCTCGCGGCGGTGTCGGGGTCGAGGGAGAGGTTGAACTGGTCCTCCCAGCGGAAGTCGAAGCGCGCCCTGCTCAGCTCGTCGTCGCGTCCTTGAGCGCCGGGATGTCCCTTGGCCAGGTCGGCGGCGTGGGCGGCGATCTTGTAGGTGATGACGCCGTCCTTGACGTCCTTGCGGTTGGGCAGACCGAGGTGCTCCTTGGGAGTCACGTAGCAGAGCATCGCGGTGCCGTACCAGCCGATCATCGCCGCACCGATCGCCGACGTGATGTGGTCGTACCCCGGCGCGATGTCGGTGGTGAGCGGACCCAGCGTGTAGAACGGCGCCTCATGGCACAGCTCCAGCTGCAGGTCCATGTTCTCCTTGATCTTGTGCATCGGCACGTGGCCGGGGCCCTCGATCATCACCTGGCAGTCCTGCTCCCAGGCGATGGTGGTCAGCTCGCCGAGGGTGCGCAGCTCGCCGAGCTGGGCGTCGTCGTTGGCGTCGGCGATGCTGCCGGGGCGCAGGCCGTCGCCCAGCGAGAAGGAGATGTCGTAGGCGCGCATGATCTCGCAGATCTCGCGGAAGTTGCTGTAGAGGAAGTTCTCCTGGTGGTGGGCCAGGCACCACGCGGCCATGATGCTGCCGCCTCTGCTGACGATGCCGGTGACCCGCTTCGCCGTCAGCGGCACGTAGCGCAGCAGCACGCCCGCGTGGATGGTGAAGTAGTCGACGCCCTGCTCCGCCTGCTCGATGAGGGTGTCGCGGTAGACCTCCCAGGTCAGCGAGGCGGGGTCGCCGTCGACCTTCTCCAGCGCCTGGTAGATGGGCACCGTGCCGATCGGCACCGGCGAGTTGCGGATGATCCATTCGCGGGTGGTGTGGATGTTGCGACCGGTGCTGAGGTCCATCACCGTGTCGGCGCCCCAGCGCGTCGCCCAGGTCATCTTCTCCACCTCCTCCTCGATCGAGGAGGTGACCGCCGAGTTACCGATGTTGGCGTTGATCTTGACCAGGAAGTTGCGGCCGATGGCCATGGGCTCGGCTTCGGGATGGTTGACGTTGGCGGGGATGATGGCGCGGCCGCGGGCGATCTCCTCACGCACGAACTCCGGCGTGACGTTCTCGCGGATGGCGACGAACTCCATCTCGGGCGTGACGATGCCGCGCTTCGCGTAATGCATCTGGGTGACCGCGCTGCCCTGGGTTGCACGCAGCGGCCTGCGCTCCTGGTGTGGGAACGCGGTGAGGTTCTGCAGGTGCTCCGGGCGCTTGACGCCGTCGTCGATGGGCTGCACGGCGCGGCCGTCGTACTCCTCGACGTCGCCGCGCTCGCGGATCCAGGCGTCGCGCAGCGGAGCGAGCCCGCTGCGGACGTCGATGTGCACGCCGGCATCGGTGTAGGGACCGCTGCTGTCGTACACGCGCACCGTGCCCGGCTCCTCGCCGTCCATCGCCGTCAGAACGATCTCGCGCACGGGAACACGCAGGTCGGCGCGACTTCCCTGCAGGTATGCCTTGCGGCTGCCGCGGATCGGGGTTTGCGCGGCGGTCTGCGGTGTGTCGAGGATCTGTGCCACGGGCTTCGCCTCCTGCGGCAAAGGGTCGCAGGGCGTGCACACGCGGCTGGCGGACATGAAGCGCCGCAGGAGGGCGCCAAGCCGCTTCGATCGTGTGATTCGCCCGCTTTCCCTTCGCTGGTTCTAACCAGATCAGGTTCTAGGAGTTGGTGGTCCTGATACCACCTCTCAGCTACACGCTCCCCCAGCGGGACGGTATTCGGTTGTCGCGAGCAAGCATACCCCCGCGGGCGGGGCCCCGTGGACCTCCAGCGCCGGCCCTGCTCAGCGCCAGAACGGTCCCGCCTGCGACACTCTCGGCCGACACGCCAGGGAGTGCGGAGGCACGGACCACATGAAGCTGGGACTCATCTTTGCCAACACCGGGGCCATGGTCTCGCCCGAGGGAGCGGCCGACGTGGCGCAGTACGCCGAGCAGGCGGGGTTCGAATCGCTCTGGACTGTCGAGCACGTCGTGGTGCCGGCGGGCTACGAGTCGCAGTACCCCTACAACCGCAGCGGGCGCATGGCCGGCGGCGACGACTCGCCGATTCCCGACCCGCTGATCTGGATGAGCTGGGTGGCGGCGAAGACGGAGCGGATCAAGCTGGCCACCGGCATGCTGATCGTCCCGCAGCGCTCCCCGCTGATCACCGCCAAGGAGTTCGCCACCCTCGACGTGCTGTCGCGCGGGCGGGTCATGCTCGGCGCGGGCATCGGCTGGCTGCGCGAGGAGTTCGAGGCCATCGGCGTCCCCTTCGAGGGACGGGGGAAGCGCACCGAGGAGTACATCGCGGCGATGCGCGTCCTCTGGGCCGACGACCAGCCCACCTACCACGGCGACACCGTCAACTTCGACGACGCGCGGATGTGGCCCAAGCCGCTGCAGCGGCGGATCCCGGTGCACATCGGCGGCCACGGCGAGGTCGCGGCGCGCCGCGCGGGGCGCATCGGCGACGGGTTCTTTCCAGGCCGCAGCAAGCCCGAGGAGCTGGTCCCGCTCCTGCAGGCGATGCGCGACGCCGCCGAGAAGGCGGGACGCGACCCCGGATCGATCGAGCTGACCCTGGGCGCCCCGCCCGACCCGGCCTTCGTCGAGCAGCTCATGGGCTTCGGCGTCGACCGCATCGTGCTGCCGCCGATGGGGCTCGACGTCGACTCGGTCAAGGCCGGCATCGACCAGGCGGTCGCGGCGCTGGGGAGCCTGGCCAGAGCGTAGACCGCGTCGCAAGCGGCGGCGGCCGGGTACCATTCGCGCCAGGGCCCGCAGCCGTCGGGCCACGCCCCGTGGATGGGAGGAGGCCGCGTGGGGGCCCCGGTGGTCCTGCGTCTCAGCAAGCGTCAACGCCAGGCGGCGGCCGCGGTCTTCGGCATCGTCGTGGTGCTCGTGGTGGTGCTCGCCAACCAGCCGCCGTCGAACGCTGGCGCGCGCGCGGTCAGTCCGATCGCCGCCCACGCCGCGGCCGCGAGCCACGCCGCGGTGCCGCCGCGCACAGGGCTGGCCTCGTTGAAGCTGGTGCATGCCCACGCGGGCTTCAGCGACGACAGCGCCAACCACAGGGGCGCGCCCAAGGTGGACGCGGCCGGCGGCATCCTGGTCGACGTCGACACCGGCAGCATCCTCTGGGCGCACGACGCGCACACCGCGCGGCCGCCGGCGAGCACCACCAAGGTGCTCAGCACCCTGGTGGCACTGGAGAACCTCGATCCCGACCGCGTGGTCACCGTCACCCCCGACGCGCTCAACCAGGCGGGCGACGAGACGGTGATGGGTCTCCACGCCGGCGACCACCTCACCGTCCGCGAGCTGCTCCAAGGCATGCTGATGGTCAGCGGCAACGACGCCGCCGACGCCCTGGCGGTCGACACCGTCGGCATGGATGCCTTCGTCAACGCCATGAATCAGCAGCTCGGCGCGCTGGGGCTGCACGACTCCCACTTCGTCACCCCGGTGGGCCTCGACGATCCCGCGCAGAAGGCCTCCGCCTACGACCTCGCCGCGATCACCGCCGTGGCGGTGTCGCGGTTCCCCGTGTTCCGGCAGATCGTGGCCACAACCGACGTGGTCCTGCCCGCCTCGCCGCAGCATCCCGAATTCGACTTGCACAACCTCAACCGGCTGCTGCGCATCTACCCGGTGGCCAGCGGCGTCAAGCCGGGCTGGACCGGGGACGCGGGGGCCTGCCTGGTGGCCATGGCCGAGCGCGACGGCCACCGGCTCATCGCGGTCGTGCTCAACGCGCCGCAGCTCTACACCGACACGCGCGCGCTGCTCGACTGGGGCTTCACGCAGCTCGGGCTGCCGTCGACGCTGCCGACGCCGACACCGTCACCCGCACCGGCGCCGCCGGCGAAGAAGCGGCCCTAGGGGCGAAGGCTCAGGCGGGCCGCGCCTGCGCGTCGGGACGCCCGCTGCGCTGGGCCACCAGCGCGGTGCGCGCCTCCGAATAGGTCAGGCACGACGCCACGAACCCCGCGTGGCTCCAGGTCAGCGGCGCCACCGACATCGGCCCGCCGGTGTACGGGTGCACCTGCTCGGGCAGCACACCCGACGGCAGCGCCTGCCGTTGCACCCACTCCAGCAGCGGCAGCACGGTCTGGTCGAGCTCGGCCACGCTGCGGGCCACGCGCGAGTGCCAGTCGGCAAGCCAGAGCGTGCAGATGATCCAGGGGTTGCCGGGAATCTCGTCGGACACCTCGACGCACTGGTAGTAGTCGCGCTCGTAGCGGGCCACGCCGCCGATCCCGGTGCGCAGCCAGAGGCGATCGCGCACCGCCTGCATGGTCGACACCACGCGCGGCTCGTCGGCCTCGTACATGCCGAAGGCGAAGAGTCCGAAGAGGCTGGCGTCGATGGTCATGTCGAGGTCGTAGCCGGAACCGGCGGTCCGCGGCACCAGCTGGCGTGCGAAGCGCTGCTCCTCCTGGTTCCAGAGCAGGGCGTCGCACGCGGCACGCATCTCCGCCGCGGCGGTGCGGTAGGTGGCCGCCTTCTCGCGCTCACCGAACTCGTCGGCGATCATCGCGGCGGCGCGCAGCCCGGCGTGCACCGCACCGACCGTGAAGGTGTGCACGCCGCGGCGCTCCTCCCACAGGTCCCACGACGGGCGCGGCAGGCGGGTCTCGTGGTCGCGCCAGGAGGCGAGGAAGTCGGCCGCCTTCTCCACCAGCGGGTGGTACAGCGGCTTGACGAACTCGGTGTCGTGGGTGCGCGCGAAGTACTCGCCGAGCGCCCACACCACCAGCGCCGTCTCGTCCTCCTGGATGGGGATCTGCGGCTGGCCGTCGCCGAACCAGGGATGCCAGGACGATCCCAGCGACCCGTCCGGGTTGTACTTGTGCAGCAGGTAGCCGCGGCCGCCGCCGAAGCGGTCGGCGCAGAACTCGAGAAAGCGGCGCAGCGGCTGGGGATGTCCGGCGCGGTGCAGGGCGCTGCCCACCAGGGCACCGTCGCGCGGCCAGACGTAGCAGTAGGTGTCGCGGGCGTGTTCGAGAATGTCGCGGTCGGTGGCCGCGATCACCCCGCCCTCGGCGTCGATGAGCGCGCGCGTCACCAGCAGGCTGCGCGTGTACAGCGCCTGCAGCGCGGGGGGCAGCTCGTCGACCTGGTCCACCGCGTTGTTGACCCATCCCCGCCAGTACTTGCGGGTGCGGTCGAGGATCTTCTCCGGTCCCGTCTCGCGCACCATCTGGTCGAGCGACTTGACCTGGCGGTACGCGGTGGCGACGCACATCCAGATGTGCGCCGTCGCGCTGCCGCCCGCGGGCACCTGCAGCGAGAAGCCGACGCAGGAGTCGACGGCGCCCTGCTCGATGGCGTGGCCGCTGAGCTCGCCGTCCTCGGCGTCGGCCCAGGTGCCGGCCAGGCCGTGGATGCCGGTGCGACCGGTGGTGTACAGCCGCACCCCGGCACGGTCGCCGGTGGCGCCGTTGATGAGGAAGTAGCGGCTGCCCTTGTAGTGCAGCACCGCGGACAGCTCGGGATCGAAGAAGGCGGTGTCGCCGACGTCGGTGCCGCTGATGTTCAGGTCATGATGGGCAAAAACGCGCACCTCACGGGCGCGGCCGACCGTGTCGCGCACCTCGACCTGCCGCATCAGCACGTCGGCCTCGAAGTCGACCGCCTCGCGCAGGTGCACCTCGATGCCGAGGTTGTCGTGATGGGCGGTGACGTCGGTGACCAGCGTGTCGGCCTCGTAGGCGACGGTGCGACGGAACGCGTCCAGCCATGCGAACACGCCATCGCACCAGAATCCCAGGCGGCTGGGGGCGCCGGCGTGGTGCTCTGAGCCCACCGACGGGTAGTAGACGTCGCGCAGGCGGCAGGCGTCGTCGAGGTTGACGTGGAGGCGCCCGTTGCTGAGCACCAGGGAGCGGGGCATCGCCGCAGTATAGGAGCGGGCCTGCGGCACGCCTCCGCGCCGTGACCGGCCTGTTCCTGCCGATGCTCGTTTCTAGATCACGGCGCGGCCGGCGGCCAGGGCGGCGGCGATGGTCAGCGGCACCAGCACGATGCCGGTGAGCGAGTAGCGCAGTGCACTCGGCCGCGCCCCGGCGACGCGCGCCGCCTGCCACCAGATCACCGCCGACAGGGAACCGGTCACCGCCAGGTTGGGGCCGATGTCGAGGCCGATGAGCAGGGCGCGCGGATGCGGCGGGGTCGCCGAGCCGAGCAGGACCGCGGCGGGAAGGTTATTGACGAGAATGGCGGTAACAGCGGCTGCCGTCGCGGTGGCCGCGATCCCGGCGCGGGCCATCATGGTGGCGGGGAAGGACCAGACTCGTGCGAGCGTGCCGAGGGACAGGGCGGCGAGGAAGACCCCGGCGAGGGTGGGGAGGTCGATGCTGCGGGTGAGGGTTGGTAGCGGGAGCCGGCTGCGCAGTGCGCGGATGGACACGAGCAGAAGGCCCGTGCCGAGGATGGGCAGCGCGGGGTCGGCGACGGCCAGGGTGAGGACGGTGATCGCGGCGATGCCGGCGGCGCCGAGACGAGGGCGAGCGGTCGCAACGGCGGCTTGCGCAGGAGCCTCTGGTTGCTTGGTTGTGCGCCCGAGCGCCGGTGATCCTCCGCGCACCAGCACGGCGACGCCGATTGCGGTCACCAGCACGCTGGCCACCCAGGGCAGCGCCATCCGGGCCAGGAACACCGACCCGGAGACGTGCTCGCCGGACAGCACCAGCAGGTTGGTCAGGTTGCTGCCCGGGAGCAGCAGCGAGGCCGCGTTGGCCATGAACACGCAGCCGTAGAGCAGGCGCTGCTCGCCGGCTTCGCGCCGCCTGGCGGTGTGCACCAGCACCGGGGTGAGGAAGGCGACCGCGGTGTCGAGGTTGAGCACGGCGGTGACCACCGCGACCAGCGCCATGGACCCCCCGTACAGCGCCCACTCGCCGCCGGGCAGCCGGTCGAGGAGCGCCGCCAGGCGCAGGAAGACGCCGTCCTCCGCGGCGACTGCGCCGACCAGCAGCAGCCCGAGCACCAGGGCGAAGGGTGGCCAGGCGTTGGCGACGGCGGCGCCCGCAGCACCGCGGGCCAGGGCCGCGGCGGCGATGGCGGCGGCGGCGCCGGTGGCGACGAGGACCAGCCTCGGTCTCATGGGTGTGCATGGTGCCCGGGATCCCCTTGATGCGGTCCGCGAGGTGCCCTCGCCGCGTCGCTGCCTGCCGCGCCCGCGGACCGAGATGGGGCCTCGGCTTCCCCTGCACGGCTGCATCGGGTCCGGCCCGGCCCGGCCGCTCCCCCCGCTCTGCATCGCCCTGCGACCCCTCCGTTGCCAAAGCGTGGGCCTGGCGGCTCGGCGTGGCCCGTATAACTCCCTCAGGACCACCCTGAGGTTGCGTGTGCTCGCTGCTGCTCGAGTTCCGACTCCGTCTCCGGCTCGCCCGGAGACCGCTGCCCCACGCCCGCCGGCCCGCGACCTCACCACCACCGTGGAGCGCGACCGCCGGGCGGGGATCGAGCGCGTCATCGAGCTGGGCCGCTGGCTGATCCTCATCTTCGCGGCGGTCAGCGCCAACTTCTCGGCCACCCGGTCGGTGCGCGTCGGCGAGGTCAACCTGCTGCTGGGCAGCTGGGCCCTGTTCAACCTGGCGATGACCCTGGCCCTGGTGGCCCGTCACCTCCCCGGCAAGCGCACCCAGTACGCCATGACCGGTCTCGACATCGCGGTGGCGTCGGGACTGATCTACCTCACCGGCGGCTTCGCGTCGACCTTCAGCCTCACCTTCTACGTGGTGGTGATCGCCAGCAGCCTGCGCTTCGGCATCCGCGGCAGCCTGCTCTGCGCGACGGTGATCAGCGCCACCTACCTCGCCGTCGGCATGTGGGTGGCGGGAACCCTGCCCGCCGCCGACGTCTACACCTCGCACATCTTCCTGTACTACGTCGTCGCGCTGGCCACCGGGCTGCTCGCCCGCGAGGTTGCCGGCGCACGCGCGCGCCAGATCGCACACACCTTCGAGCTGGAGCACGCGGCGTTCCTCGAGCTGCGCGAGGTCGACCGCATCAAGAGCGAGTTCATCATGCTGGCGTCGCACGAGCTGCGCACGCCGCTGGCGAAGATCAAGGCGTGGTTGATGCTGATGCAGGACGCCGGCGACCGCCTGCCCGTCGAGGCGCAGAAGGAAGCCACCGAGGTGCTGCGCAGCGAATCCGAGGCGCTGGCCCGGTTGACCGACAACCTGCTCTGCATCGCGCAGCTCGAAGCCGGCGAGATCCGTCTGAAGACGGGACCCGTCGACCTCGACGAGGTGATCGAGCAGGTCTTCGCGCGCTTCGTCGAGGCGGCCGATCGCAAGCGCTTCCAGTGCGCCATCCCCGACGAGGCCCGCCGCGTCCTCGCCGACCACGAACGCCTCGCGCTGATTCTGGCCTGTCTTGTCGACAACGCATTGAAGTTCTCGCCCGAGGGCGAGCCGGTCCACCTCAGCGCGCAGCGCGACGGTCGCTCGGTGCGCATCGACGTGCGCGACAACGGGCGGCGCATCCCCGACGACCAGATCGACCGCATCTTCGCCTCGTTCTACCAGGTGGAATCGCCGCTCACCCGGCAGCGCGGTGGCAGCGGCGTCGGGCTCTACCTGGCGCGGCAGCTCACCGAGCGCATGGGCGGGCGCATCTGGGTGGAGAACCGCTCGGTCCGCGGGAACTGCTTCAGCCTGACCCTGCCGATCAACGGCTGAGGGTTCCCCCGCCACAACCCCTCTGGCACGAAGGCCCGGTCTGATCCGGAGCACCGGTACCCTGGGGCAATGCCGCGCCGCACATACGACGTCGCCATCGTCGGTGCCGGTGTGATCGGGGCGGCCATCGCCCACGAGTGCGCATCCCGGGGCGCCGCGGTTCTGCTCATCGACCGCGGCACACCCGGCGGCGGCGCATCAGGGGCGGCGGCCGGAATGCTCGCACCCTGCAGCGAGGCGCACACTCCCGGTCCCTTCCTCGAGGCCGCGCGCGAAAGCCTTGCGCTGTGGCCCTCCTTCGCAGCGCGCGCGCAGGCAGACGGCGGCATCGACCCCGAACTCACCCTCGACGGCCTGCTGCGCGTAGCACCCGACGCGGATGCCGCCACGGATGTGCAGGCGCGCCTGCGCTGGCAGCGGGAGACCGGCATCGCCGAGGGCACCTGGGTCGACCAGGCCGAGGCGCGAAACCTCGAACCGGCCCTGAGCGCGGACGTCCAGGGCGCCGCCTGGTACCCCAACGAGGGCCACGTGCACAGCCGTCGCGCCGTCGAGGCGCTGGTCGCGGCCGCCCGGGCACGCGGCGCGGAGGTGCGCCACGGCGTCGCCGTCGGCGACCGCAGCACCGTCGACGCTCAGCGCGTGATCCTCGCCGCCGGCGCCTGGCTCGGCGACCTCGCCCCCCGCTTCGGCGGCACCCTCCCGGTCCGCCCCGTGCACGGCCAGCTCCTCGTCCTGCACGGCATCCCCCGCCCGCCGCGCCGCGTCGTCTTCGCCGGGCTGCAGGGCTACGTCGTCGCCAAGCGCGACGGCACGGTGCTGTCCGGCGCCACCGAGGAAACCCGCGGCTTCGACACCACGCCCGACGCCGCGGCAACCGAGCGCCTGCGCACCCAGGCGGCCGGCCTCATCGACGGCGTCGACCACGCCACCGGCGTCCACCCCTGGACGGGCCTGCGACCCGCGGCCCCCGACGGCCTCCCGCTGCTCGGCCCCCTCCCCGGCCGCGACGACGACCGCGTCCTCGTCGCCGGCGGCCACTACCGCAACGGCGTGCTGCTCGCCCCGCTGACGGCACGCGGCATGGCCGACATGGCCCTCGACGGCCGCACCCCGCCCGGCTGGTCGGCCTTCGATCCACGCCGCCTCGGCTGACCGACCCCAGCCCGGCGGCGTACGCTCCGCCATCACCGATGCGCCTGACAGTCCTCGGCAGCGGCTCCGCCTTCAGCGGGGTCGGCCACAACGCCTCGTACTGCGTCGACGGACGCCTGCTCGTCGACTGCGGCTCGCCCGCGCAGCTGCTTCTCCCCGAAGCGGGGATGCAGCTGCAGAGCGTCGAGGCGATCCTGGTCACCCACTTCCACGCCGATCACAGCGCCATGCTGCCCGTGGTGCTGGGCGCGCGTGCGCTCACCACCGACAACCCGCCACCGCTCCGGCTCGCCGGTCCGCCGGGGACGCGCGAGTACGTCTCGCGGCTGGTGCACACCGGGTACGGCGGGCATCTGCACGGGCTGATCTTCGACCGGCTCGGGTTGGAGACGACGGTCTTGCAGGACGGCGCCGAGGCGGACGTGTGCGGGTACCGCGTGCGCGCACATGCGGTGGTGCACAGCATGGGGCCGAGCCTCGCCTACTCGGTGCAGGATTCGCATGGCGCCAGCGTGGGGTTCAGCGGCGACAGCACGCTGTGCGCGGGGCTGCGGCGGGCGATCGCGCAGTCGCAGCTGATGGTGTGTGAGTGCACCGGGTGGGATCGGCCGGTGCCGTCGCATCTCTGGTGGGGGGAGGTGAGTGAGCTGATCGACGCACATCCGGCGACGCGGTTCGTGCTGTCGCATCTCGTCGAGCGGAGGCAGGTGAGAGGGGCTCTGCTGGCACACGATCTGCTGACGCTCGACGTGCAGGCGCCGGGGGTTGCGCTGCCGGAGGCGCCGGAGAGTGTGCGCGCTGCTCGTCAGGGGGAGTAGGCGGGCGCCGTCGCGTCGGCGGGAGAGCCGCGCCCCAGACCGCGCGTCAAGAAGGTGCGCCAGAGCAGCAGGGGAATCACCCGGCGGATGCGCTCCCACGCGCGATGCCACTGCACGCTCTCGCGTTCGTCGAGGCCCGATAGGGAGAACTCCGCCTTCCCGCTGGTGTCGGCGATCTGCTCCAGCGCCGCCACGACGCGCGCGCGCACCGGGCGGGGACCGACGTCGCCGCCGTCGCGGTGGATCAACGTCACGGTGTCCGCGGGCAGAGCGACGCCCAGCCGCCGCGCGTAGGCGGCGTACGTCTCCGAGGATCGGCGTCGCACGCCGAGCAGCGCGCCCAGCAGCGCAACGCGCCGCCACACGCCCAGCAACGTGCCCGGCCGCGACAGCCACCGCCGCAGGATCACCACCGCGAGGAGCAGGGCAACCACTCCCAGGACGCCGCCCAAGAGTCCGGGCGGGATGGTGGCGCCGGTGACACCGCCGGCGCCACCGTTGCTGTCCGGGGGTGGCGTGGCGGCGGGCTTGGGCGTGGGCTCCGGGGTGGGCGATGACGACGCGCTGGGGGTGCTGGGCACCGCGGGGTCCGCGCCGCGGACGATGGGCGCGTAGAACCCGTCAGGCGTGGGCTCGAAGGGCACCCAGCCGAAGCCCGGGAAGTAGGCCTCCACCCAGACGTGGGCGTCGCTGGTGGTCACGGTGTGGAGCTGGGGGCCGGTGCGGCTGCCGTTGTCGTCGGTGGTGCCGGGGCCGTAGCCCGAGACGAGGCGGGTGGGGATGCCGGACGCGCGCAGCAGGGCGCCCATGGCGTCGGCGAAGTACTGGCAGTAGCCGGCGTGGGTGCGGGTGAGGAAGTCGATCACCGGCCACACTCCGGCGCGCGTCGCCGGCGGCTTGAGCGTGTAGGTGAAGACGGTGGAGTCGCGGAGGTGCGATTCGATGAGCGCGGCGGCGTCGTACGGGTTGGTGGCGCCCAGCGTCCACTGCTGCGCGATCTTCACCAGGGTTGCCACCTGGGCGCGATCCGAGGCGGTCACCGGGTTGAGGCCGAGGTAGTTCTGGGCGACGAAGCCGGGATAGCTCGTGCCCGCGGCGCGGAGCTGGCTGGCGCTGGCCGTCGCGGTCATCGCCGTCGCGGTGAACAGCGTCGAGGCGGAGTTCATGCGGTACTGGTCGACGGTCAGCAGCCCGGTGCCCTTCCCCGTCGAGACGCCGACCGCGTTGCCGGGCACGGTGATGGTGTCCGGCTCGCCCGGGAAGATGCCCAGCGGTGTGCCCGCGCCCGTCGCCGGACCGCTGAGGATGATCCGCGTGGTCACCTTCTTCAGCCCGGCGGCGCTGCCCACGCCGCCCGCCAGCGGGTCCCGGTCGCGCGGGATCGTCCCGCCGTTGGCGGCGAGCGCCTCGGCGATCCCGTAGCCGTTGCCGAGGTTGGGCCCGTTGGGAAACCAGTTGCCCTGCGAGAAGAAGTTGTCGTTGACGACGCGAAGGTACACGGCCGACTCGGCGTCGGTCGTGTACGACAGCACGGACACCGGCGAGCTCTGCAGCGGTCCGCCCGGGACGGCGGCGGGGTCGAAGCGGATCTGTCCCGGGCCGCCGCTGTTGCCGCCGTCCGTGCCGCCGGTGCCGGTGCGACGCGCGCTGTTGTTGCCGAAGTGGAAGAACAGGCCGGAGACGTCGCGCGACGACGCCGGCGGCGCGATCAGCGCGAGCACCAGCAGCACCAGCGCGGCCGCCCAGGTGACACGCCCGAAGCGCCGTTCGGTGCCGGGCAGCGCAACCACACCGCTGCGCCGCCAGCGCGTCGACAGCGCTAGCAGGTGCACGCGCCCGATCACCACCAGTGAGAGCACCACCGCCACCGCCTCGGGCACGAAGACGTTGTGCAGCGACGGCGCGTTGAGGGCATTCACGGCCAGAACTGCAAAGCACGGCACCACGGCGAGCACGCCGCGCTGCTCGCGCACCGCCATCCACGCCGCCCAGGAGCCGACCAGCCAGAACACACCGCACAGACCCACCAGGAACGGCCAGTCGCCCTGGACGAACAGCCCGGTGGTGAGCGCGTTGAGGTACTGGGTGGTCGCCGTGCCCAGGGTGAGCTGGTCGGCGCCGGGCATCGACCCGTAGGTGAGCGGCACCACGACCAGCGCGCCGACGACGGGCAGCATCAGCAGCGCGATGACGCGGCCCACCGACGAGCGGGCGATCAGCGTCGCCTCCAGCACCGCGGCGACGGCGGTGACCAGCACCGCGCCGGTGCCGTCGACCCATCCCGCCGACATCACCGCCCACGCCGTCGTCGCCACCATCAGCAGCGTGGCGATCGACACCACGGTGACGTTGCGAAGCCGCGGTGGCGACAGCGTGCCGAGCCGGGGACGGAGAGTTGTTGCCGACATCAGGACAAACTCGGCCAGCCGCTGCGGCTACGACCCCACGGCGCGTGAGCGCAGGCCGCCGCCGAGCTCGTCGCCGCGACGCACCTGCCACCAGTCCAGGGCCAGCCGCCAGGCGGCGGGGATGCGCAGCGGCGCGCCCGGCGCACCGAACGAGGTGGGCTCGACGAACACGGCGAGGTGGCGCTGGCCGCGCACGCCGAGGTCGAGCAGCGCCTCCACCCACTGCTGCGAGCGGTTGCTGGTGATGACCACGATGGAGCCGCGTCCGCGCCAGCCCTCGCCATGGCGCTGCAGCGCGACGGCCAGCGGCACGTCCCCGTCGTCGACGCATGTGGCCAGGAAGTCGAGCACGCGCAGCCGCTGCGCCTCGCCGCGACCCGCGCCGAAGGCGGTGTGCTGCGAGTCGTTGCAGACCAGTCCGAAGGCCTGCCCGCGGCGGATGGCCGCGTGGCACAGCGACGCCGCCACCGACACGCCGTACTCCAGCGACGACTCGGGCGCGTCGCCGAAGTGGTGGCCGTGCTCCAGGTCGAGGATGACCAGCACGTCGGCGCTCTGCCGGGTGTCGTAGACGCGGCTCATCAGGCGGCCGGTCTTGGCGGTCGAGGGCCAGTGGATGCGGCCGAGGCCGTCGGCGGGGTCGTAGTCGCGGATGCTGGTGACGTCGGGGGGCGCGTCGACCGGGCGTCCCCGCCCCGTCTCGCCGACGCCGCCCTCGGCGCTGAGTGGACCCATCTCGCCGAGCGCGTGGATGGCGGGATAGACCAGCACGCCCGTCTTCGGGGCGACGCGCACCGTGCGCGGGAAGAGCCCGAAGGGATCGCCGAGGCGCGCCTCCAGGGGACCGAACTCATAGATGCCGCGCCGCTGGAAGACGCCGCGCGCCGACCAGGACACGTTGTCGCCGCCGCGCAGCGAGCAGGCGCGGCCCGGCACGTAGCCGGGCAGCCGGGTGCGGTCGTGCACCTCGCAGTAGGCGACGGGCAGGACGCTGCGGTTGCGCACCACGAAGCGCTCGGTGAAGGGCTCGCCGACCATGTGCGCGCCGTCGGGCGACTCGCGGCTGACGTCGACCTTCTTGGCCAGCGCCCGCGACCAGAAGTAGGCGAGCACCAGGAGCAGGACGAGGACGTAGGCCAGGGTGTAGGCCAGGCGCACCCCGGTGATGCCGGCAAAGAAGGCGAGCACCGCGATGCAGGCGAGAAGCGGGGCCCTGCTGGTCATGAGCTGGGAGCGGGCTCTCGCAGCCTCATGCCAATCGCCGTCCGGCGACGGGGACCGTCTCCGTCTCCAGAACCTCCGTCAACACCGACCCCGCGGTCACGCCGCGCAGCTCCGCGTTGGGCCGCACCATGATGCGGTGGGTGAGCACCGAGGCGGCCAGCTCCTTGACGTCATCCGGCAGAACGTACTCCCGTCCGGCCGCGGCGGCGCGCGCCTGGGCCGCGTGCAGCAGCCCGAGCGACCCGCGCGGCGAGGCGCCCAGCCCCACGTCGGGGTGGTGACGGGTGCGCTGCACCAGCCGCACGCAGTACTCCTTGATGACCGGGTCGCAGTGGACCATGGTCACCTCGTACTGGCAGCGCTGCAGCTCCATGGCGTCGGTGACCGGCTCCAGGGTGTCGAGCGGCGAGCCCGCCTGGAAGCGGTCGAGCATCGACACCTCGTCCTCCAGGGAGAGGTAGCCGAGGTTGACCTTGAGCAGGAAGCGGTCGACCTGGGCCTCGGGGAGCGGGTAGGTGCCCGCCAGCTCGACGGGGTTCTCGGTGGCCAGCACCATGAAGGGCTCGGGGAGCATGCGGGTCATGCCGTCGACGGTGACCTGGCGCTCCTCCATCGCCTCCAGCAGGCTCGACTGGGTCTTGGGCGTCGCCCGGTTGATCTCGTCGGCGAGGAGGATCTGGGTGAACACCGGCCCCTCGCGGAACTCGAAGCTGGCGTGCTGGGGGTTGAAGACGTTGACCCCGGTGACGTCGCTGGGGAGCAGGTCGGGGGTGAACTGGACCCGCTCGAAGTGGCAGCCGGTGGCGCGGGCCAGCGACTTGGCCAGCAGGGTCTTGCCCACCCCGGGGACGTCCTCGATGAGCAGGTGGCCGCGGCAGAGCAGGGTGAGCACACACTGCTCCACCTCGTCGTGCTTGCCGATGATGACGGTGCCGACGCTCTCGACGAGACGGCGAACAACCTGCTGCACGATCCCCGGCATGGTCCCTTTCTACCCCTCATAGCCTGGGGTTCGCCACTTTCACCCCGTCGAGCAAGTATACGGTCGGCCTCGACGGCCGAGACCACTGAACCAAGCGGACACGGCACACGGTCGACAGTGATACACCCCGAATGACACAATCTGTGCTTGACTAGGCGGGGGTAGGTGTCCCGAGCCACCGCGAGCCGCAACCACAGTCCAGCCCCGACCTATCTACGGGGGCGGGGCTGGGAAGGGAAATGAGCCGATGCCCGAGACAGACGACGAGATCCTGACCACCGGCGAGGCGGCCGCGCTGTGCGGCGTGTCGAGGTCGACCCTGCGGCGAGCCGTCGCCCAGGGCCAGCTCACCGCGTGGCACACACCCGGCAAGCACCTGCGCTTCACCCGGGGAAGCTGCATGGACTTCGCCCGCCAGCTGGGCAGGGTCGACCTGGTCGGCCGAGGCTACGGCGAAGGCAACGGCAGCGACACGGGGGGGATCACGCAATCGCCCCAGATGGCCCACATGGGCATGGAGCGCGAAGCCCGCTAGAGCACCCGCCCCGGGGGCGGCGACGCCCCTAGTGCAGGCCCGTGGTGGCAACCACCGCGGAGAGGTTGGCGCAGACCGCGAAGGCGGTCACCGCCGTGGTGGCGATCACCGTCACCACGGCGACGCGCCGGGGCAGCTTGGCCATGGCGGCGAGGAGCAGGCCCACCACCAGCACCTTCTGCAGCAGCAGCCCGGAGACGCCGTAGGCGCGCAGCACGCTGACGGTGAACGGGTTGCGCTCGTCGAGCCCGACGCTCAGCCCTGCCGCCGTGCTCAGCGCGTCGAGGAGCTGGGCGACCAGTGCGACCACGAACACCCGGCGGAGCAGGAGATCGCGGAAGACGCCGGCGAGCGGCAGCGGACGGGCGGTGGGCACGGCGCGGATCATCGCCACCGAGTATGCGGCAGTCCCGCGGCCGGGCCCGTCGTGGCGGCCTGGCGATCGTGTGATGGGACTGTTGCGTTGGCTAGGGATTGCCGGCGCGGCGCCGGGCCAGCAGCGCACCGATGCTGCCGCCGACCAGGGCGAGGAAGTCGCCCGAGATGAGGCCGCCCATGTTCATCGGACCCAGGTCGATGAGGGTGTGGTTGGTGCCGTTCAGCGAGGTGTGCACCGCCGAAGCCTCGTTGCCGAACTCGAAGAGGGCGCCGACGATGATGAAGCCCACCGCCACCGCCGTCCCCTGGTAGAGCTCGAAGCGGCCCGCCATGCGCGCCGCCAGGAAGGCGCCGGTGAGCACGGCGAGGAAGGTGGCCATGCCGACGACGCCGCCGTCGAGGCGGTTGCGCCCGTCGGAGCCGAAGGCCACGTTGGCCAGGGCCAGGCCGCCGTCGCTGAGCACCAGCAGGGTGAGCTCGCCGACCACCAGGCCGATCAGGCAGTGCCGCCAGGAGATCGTGCCGCCGCCGGTCTGCCCGTCGCTGTTCAGCGGTCTCGGCGCCGGCCGCTCGACCACCGCGGTGGCACCCGGCGCCGAGACCTTGCGACGGTTCTCCCGAGACATTTCCCCGGCAGTATAGGCAACGCTCCGGTGACCCCTGGTCTGGCCGCGCCTCCGCGCTCCTAGGCTCCATTGCGGATGGCCGCAATCACTGCACCGCGCCCGCGGACGGGCCACGTCGCCGCCGCGCCCCGCCGCGTCGCCCGGCTGCTCGCCGAGCCGCGCCGCGTGCTGCTCGCCGCCGCGGCGCTGGCCGCCCTGGCCGCCTGCGTCGACGTCCTCGGCGACCCCGACCTGTTCTGGCACCTGCGACTTGGCCGCTGGATCCTCGACCACGGCGCCGTGCCCCACACCGAGCTCTTCAGCTTCACCGCCCAGGGCAGCCCGATGACCGCCCACGAGTGGGGCAGCGAGGCGATCTTCGCGCTGCTCTTCCAGGCGGGCGGGCTGCTGCTGCTGGCCGTTGTCATGGGGCTGGTGGCCTGGAGCGCCCTGGTCGCCCTGGGCCTGCGCGCCCGGCAGCGTGGCGCCGGGCTCGCCGCGGTCGCGGTGGCCCTGCTTCTCGGCGCCCGCGCGGCCGAGCCCGTGCTGGGCACCCGGCCGCAGGTGTTCACCATCGCGCTGCTCTGCTGGTCGCTGCTCATCGCCGAACGCCACCTGGTGCGGGGAGGGCGGCTGGTGTGGGTACTCGCCCCGCTGATGCTGGTGTGGGCCAACCTGCACGCCGGGTTCGTGATCGGCGCGGGCGCGCTGGCACTGACCGTGGGGCTGGAGGGCGTGCGGCGCTGGCTCGGTCGTACCGGCGCGGCGCCGTGGCGGCGCATCGGTGGCCTGGCCGCGGTCACCGCGTCGGGCGCGGCGCTGGCCTGCCTCAACCCGGAGGGGCCTGGGCTCTTCCGCTATGCGCTGGCCACACCGATGAGCGAACGGACCAAGCCCATCGTCGAGTGGCAGCCGCCCAACTTCGCCGACGCCAGCAACCTCGGGCTGCTGGTGCTGCTGGTCAGCTTCGCGCTGCTGGTGGCGCTGGGCGGACGGCTCACCCTGCGCGACACCGGACTGGCGCTGCTGGGCTTCGCCGCCGCGCTCACCGCGGTGCGCAACACCTCGCTGGCGGTGGCGCTCTCGCTGCCCGCATGGACGTCGCTGCTGCAGCAGGTGCTGACCCGGGTGTCGGCTCGGCGCGGCGTCTCGGGGGCGTCGATGGGCGCGGCGCTGCGGCGGCGGCCGTCGCTGGCGGCGCTGGCGCTCACCGTGGCGGTGGGCGGCGCTGCGGCGGGAGGCGTGGTGGCGCGGGCCGCACACGACGCCTCGCCCGGCGGCGTGGCGACGATCTACCCAACGTGCGCGGCGGCGGCGCTGCGCGGCGTCGACGGGGTGCGGGTGGTGGCGCCCTACTTCGTCAGCGGCTACCTGGTCGGGCAGCTCTGGCCGCAGGGGCAGCTCTTCCTCTACGGCGAGTCGGCGTCGCTGGGGACCGCGGTGTTCGCCGACTACCAGCGCATCTACGGAGGCGGCGGCGATGCCCTGGGCGTGCTGGCTGCCCGCGGCGCCTCAGCCGTGATCACCGGACCCGGCGCGCTGTACGACCGCCTGTCGGCGTCGCCGCAGTGGGTGCGGATGCTCGACGACCGCAGCGGGGTGAGCCTCTACGTCGCGCCGGCGCTGGCGGGTCGGGTCGCGGTGCCGGCGCAGGGATGCCCCTAGCGGTCCTTGTCCTCGTCGTTCCAGCGTTGGTAGGGGCGCGAGTAGGTGGGCGGCGGCTCCTTGCGCCATTGCCGCCGCAGGGCGACCAGGCGGGCGAAGGCTCCGATCACCACCACGGCGGCGATGGCGAGCACCACGATCAGTCCAACCACGCGTCCAGTGTGAGGGCTGGGGCCGCCTAGCCGGTCAGCGAGCCCTCGGGCGAGTGGCCGACGTGGTTGTCGAAGAACGCCTTGACCTGGGTCATGTCCAGGGCGCTCATGCCCAGGTAGTAGTCCCACGACACCACCGCGAAGTGGTCCTTCATGGTGTGCCAGGGGAGCACGACCACCTTGGCGTAGGGGATCTGCCCGTTGCCCGCCGGATCGGGGGGCAGGCTCTTCTGCCAGGCGTGGAGCTGGTCGAACTCGGTCGTGCAGCCGGTGGGGCAGTTGTAGAGCACCACGATGTAGCCGTGCTCCAGGTTGTGCACCCAGTACTCGGCGGCGATCTCCTTGTCGTAGGAGCCGGGCGCGATCGGCGCCGGGTCGGGCGAGCCCTGGCTGTAGTGGCAGCCGCTGGTGGGCGGATCGTGGTTGTAGTCGACCTTGGTGCCCGCGCCGACGTGGATGTGGGGCATCTCGGCGATGGCGGTGCCGACGATCTTGTCGCCGTTGACCGCGGGCGGCTTGGGGTCGTAGGGCGACGCGCTCGCGGTGGGACACGACGCGTTGCCGACAAAGTTGATGCTCGGGTACGCCACGCCGCTGCCTCCGCAGGCGGCGAGCAGCAGGGCGGCCGCGCCGGCGAGGAGGGCCAGTGCGAGCGGTCGGCGCCATCCCTTCATGTCGGACGCGGACTGTACCAGGCAGGCGCGTCAGGCTGGCATAAACTCCGCAGCCATGCGTTTGATCGGCCTGACCGGCGGCATCGGCACCGGCAAGAGCACGGTGGCCGCGATGCTCGCCGAGCGCGGCGCGGCCCTGGTCGACGCCGACCAGCTCGCCCGCGAGGTGGTCGAGCCGGGCACGCCGGCGCTGGGCGAGATCGCCGCCGAGTTCGGGCCCGCGGTGATCCGGCCCGACGGGACCCTCGACCGGGGGGCGCTGGGGGCGATCGTCTTCGCCGACGGTGCCCGGCGGGCGCGGCTCAACGCCATCACCCATCCCCGCGTCGGCGCGCTGATGGCGGAGCGCATCGCGGCGGCGCTGTCCGGCGGTGCGCCGCTGGTGGTGGTCGACATCCCGCTGCTCTTCGAGGGCGCGCGGCAGGACCAGTTCGAGGGCGTCCTGCTGGTGTGGGCGCCGCCGGCGGTGCAGCTGCAGCGCCTCGTCGAGCGCGACGGCTGGGTCGAGGAGGAGGCCCGGCAGCGCATCGCCGCGCAGATGCCGATCGACGACAAGCGCGCGCTGGCCACCTGGCTGATCGACAACTCCGGGCCGCTGGTCGACACCGCGCGCCAGGTGGACTCGTGGTGGCACGAGCACGTGGGCGCGGCGACGTGACGTCGCGCGTGCCCGCCGGTCTCGCCTAGCGCGTGGCCAGGCCGTCGAGCAGGAGGGTCACCAGCTGGGCCTCGTCCTTGGCGTACGCGCCGGCGGCGTCGCGGCGCAGCTGGTTCATCACGTAGCCGGTGAGCACCATCTCGGCGACGCCGAGGATGGCGTAGGTGACCAGCTTGGCGTCGAGGTCGTCGCGCACCTCGCCGCGTGCCTGCGAGATGGTGAGCAGCCGCTCCACGGCGTCGAAGGCGACCAGCACCGTCTCGACGTCGTGCGACTCGAGGAACTCGTAGGACCGCGAGATCTCGTTGATCATCACCGTCATCAGGTGCGGGTCCTGGCGCCAGTTCTCGACCCAGAAGTGGACGAGGTGGGCCATCTTGGCGCGGAAGGGCTCGGGCGAGCCGGACATGTCGTCGATGTAGCGCACGTACGCCGACCAGCGCTCCGAGAAGATGGCGGCGAGGATCTCGTCCTTGTTGCGGAAGTGGTGGTAGACGAGGCCGTAGGCGATGCCGGCGACCTCGGCGATGTCGGCGACGCGGGCGCCGTGGAAGCCGCGGCGGGCGAAGACCTCGGTGGCGGCCTGGAGGATGCGCTCGCGAGTGCGCGCGCTGCGTCGCGTGCCGCGGGGGCGGCTCTGGGCCTGGCCCTTGGCGGCGGATGGGCTCGGTGCGCTGCTCATCCCACCGCGCCCGCGCTGATGAGGGCGTCGATGTCGGTGTCGTCGTAGCCGGCTTCTCGCAGCACCTCGCGCGTGTGCTCGCCGTAGCCGGGCGCCTGGCGCCGCACCGCCGGCGGAGTCGCGGAGAGCTTGAAGGGGAAGCCGGTCTGCGGCAGCGGGCCGCCCTCGCCGGCGGGGATGACCATGCCGCGGTGCTGCACCTGCTCGTTGGCGAAGGTCTCGGCGAAGGTGAGCACCGGCTCGCAGCAGACGTCCCTGCCGTCGAAGAGCTCGGCCCACTCGGCCCGCGTGCGGGTGAGGAAGACGGCCTCGATCTCGGCGTGCACGCGCCTGCTCGCCTCCCCCGCGGCGAAGGCCTCGGTCTCGAGGTGGGGCAGCCCCAGCGCGGTCACCAGGGCGCTCCAGAACTTGGGTTCCAGGGCACCGACGCTCATCCAACCGTCCTTGCAGCGATACACGTTGTAGCAGGGATGGCGGCCGTTGAGGTGAAGCGTGCCGGGACCGGGGACGCCGCCCTCCTCGAAGAAGCGTCCGGCGTGCAGCGAGAGCCAGGAGACGATGCCGTCCAGCATGCTGACGTCGCAGTGCTGGCCCTCGCCGGTCTGGTTCCTGTGCTGCAGGGCGGCGAGAATGGCGATGGCCGCGCTCATCGCGCCGCCACCCAGGTCGCCGACCTGCACGCCGGGCATG
Organism: Candidatus Dormiibacterota bacterium; assembly: GCA_035995545.1. Lineage (GTDB taxonomy): Bacteria > Chloroflexota > Dormibacteria > Aeolococcales > Aeolococcaceae > DASRDZ01. Next base: position 29,503 of record DASYKI010000016.1, on the reverse strand, counting down.
GCCACGCGCCCGTCGGCGGTGCCGGTGATGCCAAGGGCACCGCCCAGGGCCATGTAGTTCAGGTCATGTCCGGCACGATCACGATATGGCCCATCCTGGCCATAACCGCTGATGCTGCAGAGGATGATGCCCCGGTTGCGCAGCCTGAGTGCGTCGTAGCCGACGCCGAGTCGCGCCATCACGCCGGGCCGGAACGTCTCCAGCACCACGTCGGCCGTCTCGGAGAGCTTGAGCAGCGCCTCGCGCCCCTCGTCGCTCTTGAGGTTGAGCTTGATCGAGCGCTTGTTGCGGTTCAGCGTGTAGTACATCGCCGAGTACTCGCCGTGCAGCGGTGGCGACCAGCGCACGTAGTCGCCGCCGACGGGGTCCTCGACCTTGATGACGTCGGCGCCGAGGTCGGCGAGGAGGAGGCTGCAGAAGGGACCGGGCAGCAGCCGGGAGAGGTCGAGGACGCGGAGGCCCGAGAGCGGCATGTCGGCGGCCGAGTGTAGCAAGTGGCTCAGGACGTCTTTCGACGCCGAAGGCTGTGCTAGATTCGCCCAAAGGAGCACCTCTGCACATGGTGGGCAACACCGACGTCGTCCGCACTCTCGAACGGATCGCCGACCTGGTCGAGATCAAGGGGGAGAACCCCTTCAAGTCGCGGGCCTACCGGCTCGCCGCCGTGCAGGTGGAGAACCTCGGCGAGGAGCTGAGCGACATCCTCTCCCGCGAGGGCAGTCTCGACTCCATCGAGGGCTTCGGCCCCGCCATCTCGGACAAGGTGTCCGCGCTGCTCACCACCGGGCGCTCGCCGTACCTCGAAGGGCTGGAGGCGGAGATCCCCCCGACGCTGCTGGAGGTCATCGGGCTGCCGGGCGTCGGACCGCGGACCGCGGCCATGCTCTGGCGCGACGCGGGCATCACCACGTTGGGGGACCTGGAGGAGGCGTGCCGCTCGGGGCGGCTCACCGGCATGCCCCGCATGGGTGCCAGGACGGTCGAGAAGATCCTGGCCGCGTGCGCGACGCGTCGCGAAGCCGGGGTCGTGCAGCGGCGGGCGCGCGCTGACGTGTCGCCGCTGGTTGCGCGGTTGCTCGAGTCGCTGCGGGCGCTGCCGGCGGCGTCGCGGGTGGAGGTGGCGGGCTCGTACCGGCGCGGACGCGAGACCGTCGGCGACCTCGACGTGCTGGTGGCGACCGATGCGCCGCGGGAGGTGCTGGTCGACTTCGGCGCGCTGCCCCAGGTGGCGCGCGTGCTGCTGCGCGGGGACACCAAGTGCTCGGTGGTCATCGACGGCATGCAGGTCGACTGCCGTGCGGTCGCGCCGGGGCAGTTCGGCGCGGCGTGGCAGTACTTCACCGGGTCGCAGGCGCACAACATCCGCTTGCGCGGCATGGCCCTGCGGTTGGGGCTGACGCTCAACGAGTACGGCGTGTTCCGCATCGAGGGCGGGGAGCGCGTCGCCGGTGAGACCGAGGAGGACGTGTACGCGGTGCTCGGGCTGCGCTGGATTGCGCCGGAGCAGCGCGAGGATCGCGGTGAGGTCGAGGCGGCGCGGCTGGAGGGCGCGGGCGTTGCTGGTGCGGCCGGCGACGCGGGTCGAGACACCTCCGGCGCCGGGGCCGGCACAGCCACACATATCCCACATCGAGACGAGGAGGATCACTGACCGTGGAGGAGCTCGTCATCAAGGTGCCGGCGCCGTTCAGCGGCGTCGACGATCTCGGATTCAGCGCGCGCTATCCGGCGCAGGAGCTGCACTCGCGGCTGCGCGACGTGCCGGTGTTCGTCGAGGGTCCGGCGCGTCCCATGCGCGTGCTCGTCGAGCGACTCGCGCTGCTGCCGGAGAAGTCGCGACTGGTGGACGACGCGGAGGACGAGGCGTACACGTGGACGCCGCCGATCCAGCTCAGCGACGAGGTCTGCGTGCTGGCGTTTCGCGACCGCAGTGCGGATTCTCCCGCTGACGCGGCCGCGGCCGTGGCGCGCCAGTACGTGTGGAACCTGGTGCGTCCCATGGCCTTCACCTTCCTGCGCGACTGCGTGCGCATTGGCGGATTGCGGCTCGCGGAGCGCATCGCCGTGGTGCTCGACGCGGGCCAGTCGCAGGTGATCGACCTGGAGGTCGAGCGCAGCGCGATCTGGCCGCAGAACGGGACGGTGCTGCTCTTCGGGGCCTAGGCCTCTGCCGCGGCCTGCCGGAGCGGGGTCAGGGCAGCGGGGTCGGGTGTCCCGTCGGCGCCGGTGTGCCGCTCGGCGCGGGCGTCGGGGTGGTGCCGGGCGACGGCGTGGGCGTCGGAGCCGGGGTCGGCGTCGGCGGGTTGGTCGGCCGTACCGGCGGCGTCGGGCAGTTGGCGAAGGCGGCGTTGAACGGCGTGGCCGACGGGGTCGGCGTCGGCGCCAGGGTCGCCCCGGGCGAGAGCGACGGCCACGGCGTGTAGCTAGGGCAGGGCGGGGGCGGCGCGATGGCCGCGGAGTGGCTGCCGTTGATGAGCAGCGAGATCGCCACCGCGATCGCTCCGATGACGACGGTGACGACGAAGGTCGCCGCGCCCCACTCCCGCTTTGCCACACGCCACAGATAGCTCACGCCACGTACTCCTCCAGCGCCTGCTGGAGCGCCGGGCCGAAGGTGGGATGGTCACGCGCCGTCCGCACCAGTGTCCTGATCCATCCCTCCGGGGTGCCCACGTCGAGCAGCTCGCCCTCGAACTCCAGCCCCCACACCGGCCCCTCGCTGAGCGCTGAGGCGATGCCGTCGGTGAGCTGGATCTCCCCGCCGGCGCCGGGCTGGGTGTGCTCCAGCGCGTCCATCACGTTGGGGGTGAGCACGTAACGCCCCATGATCGCCAGGTCGCTGGGCGCCTCGTCCGCGGGGGGCTTCTCCACCATGGCGGTGACCCGGTGCAGGCGGCCGTTGGATTCGGCGATGGCGACCGACCCGTAGCGCGAGATGACCGTCTTGGGCACGCGCATCAGCGCGAGGATGGGGGTCCCGGTCTGGCGAAAGGCGTCCATGAGCTGCGCGAGGATAGGACGTTTCGCGTAACTGACGTCGTCGGGCAGCAGGCAGGCGAACGGGTTGCGCCCCGTGACCGGCTTCGCCTGGAGCACCGCGTGGCCGAGCCCGGCGGGTTCCGACTGGTAGACGTAGGCGAACTTGGCGAGGCGCTCGGTGGCCTGGATGGCCTCCAGGCCCTCGTGCTTGTTGCGCTGCCTGAGGGTCTGCTCGAGCTCGGGCGCCCGGTCGAAGTGGGCCGCGATCAGCTCCTTGCCGCGGCTGATGACCATCACGCACGTCTCGATCCCGGCGGCCGCGGCCTCCTCCACCCCCCACTGGATCACCGGCCGGTCGAGCACCGGCAGCAGCTCCTTGGGCAGCGCCTTGGTCGCCGGCAGGAACCTCGTCCCCAGGCCGGCGGCGGGAATGACACAGTGACGGACGTCCACGGCGGCGCATTGTCCCCTGCGGGGCGGCTTGGGCGCCACCCGCCCGGGGCTGGTCGGGGACGCCCCGTATAATCTGGGCCCGCGCCGCCGGGCCCTCGGGCTTCCGCGGCGGCGGCCTGCGCGCCCCGTTCGTCTAGTGGTCCAGGACACCGCCCTCTCAAGGCGGAGATCATCGGTTCAAATCCGATACGGGGTACGACTGCTCCACTAGTGAAACGCTCGTTGGCGACGGAATCCCCGTAGGATTAGGTCATTCCTCTCAGACGGGTGAGTTGCGTTGGGTTCTTTGCGGTTCAACCTGCCGGTCGCCCCAGGCATCGCCATCGGCTTGTCGCGTCGGGGCGCTAGTCTGAATCTGGCCGGAGGGTTGGTCGAGTACAACTTCTGGGACGATCCTCCAGCCGGCAAGAGTCGTCTCAGGCCGCGTCAGTCGCCTCGCAAACAGAGTTTGACCGGCTTGGCGAGCCACTCCCCTGTCCTCTCCATTTCCTGCGGGTTCGTCCTTCTCCTGCCTTGCATTGCTCTGCTCGTCGCTTTTCCACCTTTGGGAGTGGGCGCCATAGTAGTGCCGCTATACATGATCGGCGTTTCGTGGTGGACGCTTTTGCAGACGGAGACCAAGGATCGGCATGTCATGGAGAAGGTCCGGAAGTATCCAGAGAAGGCCGACGAGTTGCTGACCACGGCTCTCCAGCGGCGCCCTCAAGACCCAACCCTCATCGCGTGCCTTGGCGATCTGCGACGCAACCAGAAGCGCTGGGTGGAAGCGCGCGACTTGTACGCGCGCGTACTAGCCTTGCGTCCGAACGACGTGAGAGTTCGCGCAGACGTTGGCGGCGCGCATGTACAGCTTGCCGAGTGGAATGGTGCCGTCGAGGCATTGGAAGCGGTGCGGCAGAACCCCACGTTGACCGACGATAGTCGCGCGTCTATCGTGGCGCATTTGGCCCTCGCTTACATTGCGCTCGGCGACATTTCGCAGGCTGTGGAGCTCGTGGCCGCTCAACCACTTGAACGCCGAACGCTGAACTCTGGCCTAGAACAGTGCCTATTCGTGCGCGCTATTGCCCGCTATCTGCTTGGTGAGCGGAGTCGCGCCGTTCGTGACCTTGCCCGGCTTCATGCGCTCAACCCGGACTTCGTGCAGGCTCGACAGGCAAAGGCCGCGATGGAAAACGGCACCTTCGAGCTGACGTAGCGCGGCTAGAGCGTCGCGGGTTATCGGATTCTCAGCGCGCCGCGGTTGATCGCAACCGCCTCAGGCCTGCCACAGGGCACTGAGTGGAGTGCACCGCAGGCGGTCACCGAACGGCAGGGTCTCCCTCCCCGTGTAGAGGACGATACCGACCACGAAGCGGTCACCAACGCGTTCCTGCAAGTGGCGCAGACCGAGGAAGTCCGTCGATCGTACGGTTGCAGCCGCCTTTACCTCGATACCGACGATGCGACCATCTGGCCTCTCCAGACCGAGATCGACCTCGGTACCATCTTTTGTGCGGAAATGGTGAATCGTTGCTCGTTGCGTCGACCAAGCGAGTGACTTGCGCACTTCCATCCCGACGAAGGTTTCCAGGAGCGGCCCGGCGCCTCCGCCCGGTCGCGACAGTGCCTCGACGTCGGCCCCGATCGCGTGTGCCATCAATCCAGTGTCGGTCATTAGAACTTTCGGCGCGTGGATGGCCCGGGTCGTGCGGCTGTTCGCCCACGCCGGCACGATGCTGATCAGAAAGGCTGCCTGCAGCAAGGCGACATACCGTCGCCGTGGTCGTTGGGATTCCGGCGTCGCGTGCGACCTCCTCTACCTTGAACAACCGGCCGCTGCGGGCTGCCAGGAGTCGGATAAGACGGGCCAGGTCGTCAGCGCGTTCGATGTTCGAGAGTTCGGGCAGATCGCGTTGAGTCATCGTTCGCACGGAGTTGTCGAACCACCGGGCTCGGGGTCGTGCATCCGGCCGCTCCACCACCTCGGCGAAGCCTCCGACGACTGCGCGCTGTAGGTAGTGCCGCTTGCCGAGGTCAGTCTTGACGTCGGTGCCCTGCCAGCCGGCGAAAGCTCGATCGACAAACCGCTCGATGCGTCCCGTCAGTTCCCCCTGGGAGAAAGGCCACAGATCGATGATCGCCATTCGGCCGGGCGGCGCGTCCGCGATTCGCGGCAGTTGGAGGACGTTCGCGGACCCGGTCAACAGGAACTGTCCCGGGCCGCGGACTCTGTCAACTCGCGCCTTGATGGCCAGCAGAAGATCTGGGGCACGCTGGACCTCGTCGTCGAGGTTCAGCGCCCGCGAGCCTCCCTCGAGCTCCAGCACCATCCGAGCCAGGGTGCTCTTTCCAGCCTGGCGAGGACTGGCGATCAGCACGACCCGGGTGTCCGCCAGAGCCTCCCGAACCAGCGGCATGGCATGGCGAGGGCCGTAGGTGGATGCGGATTGGGACCGGCTCCATGGGGCCTAGTACGGTCGATCGGACGGCCATTGATGGTGGATTGGACGCCGCTCAGTGGTGGATTAGCCGCCGTTCTCACGGTGGAGTGGACGGAGCGGCCGGGTAGTAGGGGCTTGGCCGGCGCGCAAAGTGCCGCCTCCGGCAAGTGCGAAGAAGGGCACCCGGTGGCAGGGATGGTGGGGCGTGCTCTCCGCGATCATCGGCACAGCAACCACGGCCGACAGCTAGCCGGCGGTGTGCGCCTTGCGGCGGGGGGCGCGCGGCGCCGTGGCGTCGGGCGCGTTGAGCTGCCCCTCGACGGCGTCGAAGGTGGTGCGGATGTGCAGGGTGGCCAGCCGCACCGCCTCGTCGATGTCGCGGCGCATGCAGGCGCCGAACAGCTCCTCGTGTTCGCGCGCCGTGCCCGGCGAGCCGCCGCGCGGTTCCCATGACAGGGTGCGGTAGCGGGCCGATTGCTGGGCCAGCATGTCGACGAGTCGCAGCAGCCACTGCGAGTCGCAACGCGACGCCAGGGCGGCGTGGAATCGGCGGTGCGGGCTCTCGTAGCCCGACAGGTCGCCGGCGCCGAGGCTGTACCAGGCGAGCAGGTCGCTGAAGGCGCGGCGCACCTGCACCTCCCACGGCTGGTCGGCGCGCTCCAGCGAGCGGCGCAGCGCCATCGGTTCGAGCAGCAGGCGCAGCTCGTACACCTCGCGCATGTCCTGCATCGACAGCGGCGCGACGCGAACGCCGCGCTGCGAGCTGTGCACCACCAGGCCCTCGGCGGCGAGTCGCTGGAAGGCCTCGCGAATCGGCGTCTGGCTGATCGACCAGCGCTCGCCGATCTTGCTGCTGCGCAATTGTTCGCCGGGCGCGAAGTCGCCGTGAAGGATGGCGTTGCGGATCTCGTTGGTGATCCAGTCGGTCCGCGACGGCGGCATACCCTCGGCAGCGGCGGTCGGGGTGGAGCCCGCTGTCACGCTCGAATTGTACGTCAGAACGCTTTTAGCGACAGGAAGTCGCCGACCTCGTTGCCCACGCCGGCGTGTACCGCTTCACGGTGAACGGCGAGTGCCGCCATGACGTCCTGCACAGCGGTGCCCACCGATTTGAAGAGCGTGATCTCGGTGTCCGACGCGCGCCCAGATACGGTACCCGCGACGACGTCGGCCAGCGCAAGCGCGTCGACGCCCTGGTATGCGCCGGCTTCGCGCGCCGCGATCACGTCGCCGGACTCGCCCTCGACCTGCGCCACCGAGTCGTAGACGACGCGGCCGGCGGCGGCGAAGACGCGCTCGTCCAGCTCGCGCAGGACGCGCATCGTCGAGCCGATAGAGTTGACGTGCATGCCAGGCTCCAGCCAAGACGCTGCGAAGGCGACGCGCCCGGTGCCGTTGCCGGTGTTGGTGGCGACCACCACGACGTCGCTGCCCTGGACACACTCCTGCGCCGAGTCGCAAGCAACCACGGGAATCTCCAGCCGCCCCGACATCTCGGTGGCGAACGCCTCACGTCGCTCGGCGCGCGGGCTGAACACGCGCACCGCTTCGACGCGGCGCACCGTGCTGACCGCGAGCAGGTTGGTGCGCGCCTCCAATCCGGAGCCGATCACCGCCACGCATCGCGCGTCATCGCGGGCCATGTAGCGCGTCGCCACCGCGGTGGTGGCCCCGGTGCGCGCCGCGGTCAGCCAGCTCGCGTCCATCAGGCTGAGCAGCGCACCACTCCGCTCGTCGTACAGCGCGATCATGTAGCGTACGCCGTTCGCGGCGGAGCCCTGGAACGCCTTGTAGCCCATCACGTGCGACCCGCGCAGCACCACCGGCATGACCCGGAAGAAGCCGACATCCGCCGTCATGTTGAGCCGCGGCGGAAGGTCGACCAGCCCCTGCGACTCCTCGACGTAGCCCTGCTCGACGGCGCGCACGAGCAGCGCCATGTCGCCGAGCGACTCGACATCGGCGGCGCTGAGCAGCAGGGTCATGACCTAGACCGATCAGTCAGGGTTGCGTCCCTCGAAGAAGGCGCTGTCGGGATCGCTGGTGATCTCCAGACCGCAGGACTGCAGGCCACGGCGCAGCACTGCCATCTGCCGGTCGGTGATGCGCGTGTGCGGCGAGCGGATCGGCCCGCCGTTGAAGCCGTTGAGCCAGCCCTGGTATTTCCAGATCATGCGCGGCACGATATTGGTGCCCGCCACGGCTTCGTGGAGGATTGCCGAGTTGGCCTGCCGCGCGGGGTGGACGCGCCAATAGATCTCCATCGCCGCGTCGTAGCCGTCGGGCTGCTGCAGCAGGGCAAAGTAGCGTGGCACCATGCCGCCGAAGTACTCGTAGTTCGACGTGCCGAGGAAGCGCATGCCGTACGCGCTGGCCCACGCGGGTGCGTTCATCTCGAAGGGGTCGGTCACCACCACGCGGTCGCGGAAGCGCTCGAAGACCTCGGAGATGCCGGCGACGCCGGGCATGCCCGTCTCGGTCTTGATGGCGACGATGCTGGGCAGCTCATCGACGCAGCGCTGCATGAACTGGGGCGACATGTCGCTGGGATGGAGCCTGCCGAAGTTCCACAGGTTCACCGCGAAGAGGATGACGCCGAGGTGCGACGCCTCGCAGATCGCCCGCGTGTAGGCGAAGACGTCGTCCTCGCTCTGCGGGTAGAAGCTCAGCGGGTACGACGGCAGCACCAGGTCGACGCCCTGCTGGGCCGCGTAGCGGATCAGCTCGACGTTCTGCTCCAGGGTCGGCTCGGCCGCCTGCAGCACGGTGAGCATGCCCTGCCTGCGCGCCTCGTCGACGCCGATGTCGACCACGTCGCGCATCTCCGCCGGCGTGGTGCCGCACTCGCCGACCAGCAGGCAACCGGCGTAGCCGAGCTCGCGCTCCAGGGCGACGTCGTGCCGGATCGCCTTCTCGTTGACGCCGGACATGTCGTGCTTCAGCGTCGGCTGCACGCATCCCACCACGCCACGCATCTCGGCCATCGCCCACTCGCGGGCCTCGCCGGGCTGATACCTGGTCATCGATCTCTCCGTTGCGATTGCTTCTCGTCTACTGCTGCGCGCCGGCCACGGCGGGCGCCCGCGGCGTGGGCACCCAGCCGCCGGCGCGCCGCTCGCCGATGCGGTTGCGCAGCACGCCGATGCCCTCGACCTCCAGCTCGACCACGTCGCCGGTGTGCAGTTCCCGGTCGAGCTCCAGGCCGCAGCCGCGTCCCACCGTGCCCGAGCCGAGCACCTCGCCGGGCGCGAGCAATTCGCTGCGCGACGCGTAGGCGATCAGCTCCTCGACCGCCCAGGTGATCGTCGCGCTGCTGCCCCGCGACCACTCCTCGCCGTTGACGCGCGCGCACATGGTCAGCGCCGCGGGGTCGAGCTCGTCGGTGGTGGTGATCCAGGGGCCGAGCGCGGTGGCGAAGTCCTTGCCCTTGGCCGGGCCGAGCAGCCCCGCCATCTCGCGGGTCTGCAGGTCGCGGGCGCTGAAGTCGTTGAGGATGGTGATGCCGAACAGCGACCGCCGCGCCTGCTCGAGCGTGGCGTCGATGCAGGAGCGTCCGATCACGAAGCCCAGTTCCAACTCATAGTCGAGCGAGTCGCAGCCGAGCGGCCAGGCGATCTCCGTGTCGTGGCCCACCAGCGTCGAGGAGTTTCCCTTGTAGTAGATGGGAATCTGCGAGTAGACCGCGGGCACGGCGTTGCCCAGCCGCCGGAAGGAGTTGTGCAGGTGCTCCTCGAAGGCGAGGAAGTCGCGCAGCAGCGGCGCGTCGACGGGCGGCAGCCAGCGCACCTCGTCGATGGCCAGGCTGGCGGCGTCTCCCGCCTGCGCCACCGCGGTGGCGCAGGCGGTGGTGAAGACCTCGCCGAGCTCAAGGGCGGCCGCCATGCTTGGCGGAAACAGCGCGGCCGCGAGCCGTCGCGCGGCGCCGGGCGAGGCGCTGCCGCGTTCCAGCCGCAGGCGCTGCGCGGTGGCCAGGTCGACGACGCGGCCCTCCTCGGGAAGGGCGGCCACCAGACGGGCGACCGGACCGTCGGGCGAGTCGACGCTGATCCGTCCCAGCTTCATGCGATGCACCGCAGCGGATGGCCGGCGTACTCGACCATCTGCGGCACCACCTCGCGCAGCTCCAGCGTGGCGCCGAGCGGCTCGCCGCGCAGCTCGCTGTAGGCGCGGGCGATGTTGCCGACGATGCGCTCATTGTCGTTCCAGGGCTCGTACCTGCCCAGCTCGATGTGGCGCGCCTGCTCCAGCGGGCTGCGATCGGCGGCGAAGCCGTCGCGGGCCACCTCGTCGACGAAGCGCAGGTACTCCTCCACCTCGTCGAACGCCGCGGCGTCGCAGAGTGGGCCGTGCCCGGGGACGACCACGTCGGGCTGGAGGTCGCGCAGCGTCTGCAAGGTCTCGAAGAAGTGGGCGATGCTGCCCTCGGCGACGAACGGGGTGGTGTCCTTGAAGACGATGTCGCCGGTGAAGAGGATCCTCTGCTGCGGCAGCCACACCACCACGTCACCGGGCGTGTGCGCGGGACCGACGTGGATCAGCTGCAGCTCCAGCTCGTCCACGTAGAGGCTGATGCGGTCCTCGAAGGTCACCGCCGGCGGCGTCACCACCAATTCGCCCCAGTCGACGCCGGGAAAGAGCGGCAGCAGGCTGAGCTGCTGGCGCACCACCTCGGAGCGGCACAGCTCATGGGCGACGATGGTCGCCTCGGGGAAGAGCATGTTGCCGAAGGTGTGGTCGCCGTGGTGATGGGTGTTGACCAGGGTGCGCATCTGCCTGTCGGTGACGTTGCGGATCGAGCGGATGAACTGCTCCGTGCGGTGCACCGTAAAGCAAGCGTCGATCACCGTCACAGCACCGCCGCCGACCACGAAGCCGGTGTTGTTGAGGCCCCACGTCCAGTCGGGCTGCAGGTAGGCGTGGATGCCGTTGCCCAGGCTCTTCAGTTCACCTTCTGCTGCGTGCGCCGAGGAGGGCGTTGGTGCCATTCGCGGTCTGCTCCTGATGTTCGGGCTGCGTGAATCAGTGGGCGATGTAGCCGCCGTCGACCACGATGGTCTGGCCGGTGACGTAGCTGGATGCGTCGGAGGCGAGGAACACGGCGACGCGCGCCACCTCCTGCGGCTCGGCGCCGCGGCCCATGGGGATGGCGGCGATCGAGCTGCCGGTCATCCTCTCCTTGGCGGCGGCGGCCAGCGGCCCGGTGGGGTTGAGGCCGCCGAGAACTGAGGAGCTGTTGTCGAACAGGCCGGTGAAGACCAGCCCCGGCGCCAGCGCGTTGACGCGCACGCCCTGCGCGCCCACCTCGCAGGCGACCTGCTTGGTGAGGCCGACGATGGCGTGCTTGGCGGCGGTGTAGACGGCGCCGCCACCCTCGGCGACGAAGCCCGCCACCGAGGCCATGTTGACGATGCTGCCCTGTCCCCGCGGCAGCATCTCGCGAAGCGCACGGCGCACCCCGAAGAAGGTGCCGCGCACGTCGACCGCCATGACCCGGTCCCACAGCTCGTTCGAGGTCTCGACGCAGGGCGCGTTCTGGTCAAAGACGCCCGCGTTGTTGACCATGATGTCCAGAACGCCGAACTCGCTGACGGCGAGTTCGACGGCACGATCGACGTCGACCTCGACCGACACGTCGCCGCGCACAGAGCGGGCCGTGCCGCCCGCGGCCTCGATCTCACGCGCGGTGTCGCGCGCACGCGCCTCGTCGTAGTCGAGGACGACCAGGCGGGCGCCCTCCGCCGCCATCTCGACGGCGATGGCCCGCCCGATGCCACTGCCCGCGCCGGTCACCACCGCGGTCCTGCCACGCAACTGCTCTGCCACGGTCAGATCGGCGGCGCCTGCCAGATCGTGTCGGGGTCGTTGAGCATGGCGTCGATGGCCGGCTTGGTCAACGGCCCCGCGGTGCCCCACAGGTCGGACTCCTCGGGAATCGCTCGCCACACCTTGGGACACCAGCCGCGATCCTCGTCGACGCGGTCCAGCATGGTCGTGTACTCGACCACGAAGGCGTTGGGGTCGAGGAAGTAGGCGAAGGTGTTGTTGCCCGGCCCGTGGCGGCCGGGGCCCCAGATCGGCGAATGCCCGCGGCGCATCAGGTTGCCGGTGCCGCGCATGAACTCGTCGATGCCGAGCATCTCGAAGCTGACGTGGTTGAGCGACGCGTGCGGGCTCTGGAACAGCGCGACGGTGTGGTGGTCGGACTGGCAGCGAAGGAAGCACATGAAGTCCTCCAGCCAGTCGCTGAGCCGGAATCCCAACGCGGTTTCGTAGAACGTCTTCAGCCGGTTGATGTCGGGCGTGTTGAAGACGACGTGGCTGAGCCGGCGCGGCCGTCCCTCGCCGGGCTCGACCTCGCGGAAGCCGCGCTGGGCAACATTGCTCGACACCTCGATGCAGCGCCCGTCGGGATCGAAGAAGCGCAGCCCGTAGCCGCCGCCCGGCGTGTCCAGCACGCGCGGCTCGTGGGCGAGTCGCACGCCGCCGGTGGCCAGGCGCACCGCCAGCTCGTCGACGTCGCCGTCGGTGGCGACACCGAAGCCGACCACCTCGGCCCGCTTCGACTCGTCCTCGCGCAGCCGGAGGATGTACTGCTCAGGATTGCCCGCGCCGAAGAAGGCGATGCCGCTGTCGCCGGCGACCGGCTGCAGCCCCCAGGTGTCCTCGTAGAAGCGCGTCGCCCGGCTGAGGTCGGGGACCGCCATGCCCACGTAGCGCACGTGGGTGATCGGCGAGGTTGCCGGCGCGATGCTCATGACTCGGAGTGCCCGGGACCGAACGGAGTTTCCAGGAACTTGCCGATCGTCTGCGGAGACTGCCAGGACAGGCCCTCACAGGCGAGCGCGTCGAGCCGGATGGTGTAGCCCAGCCGCGGCGCGTGGATCTCCATGCGCTCGCCGTTGCGGGTGAGGATCTTGCGCACCCGCACCACCGCGTACTCGTTGACCAGCTTGAACTCGGCCAGCACGGTGATGTCGTCGTCCGCGTTGCTGCCCGATCCTGCTCCGTTCTGTGGCACCCGGCGTCTCCTAGAACACCAGCCGCAGGTGGGTCAGGTGGTGGATGTTCTGGTCGAGGTAGACGCGGCGGCGCGCCACCCTCCAGCTCTCGCCGTCGCGGCGCAGGGTGTCGACGCGCAGGCAGGTGGTGAGGATCGTCGGGTCCGACTGGCGGGTGAAGGCGAGGATCTCGTTGGTCCGCACCTCGTACTCGCCGGCCTTGTCGCCCTCGCGCACGCGGATGTTGCTGAGGTAGCGGCGCGTGCGCTGCAGCGGGTTCTCACCCCACGCGAACTCGAAGACGTCGTTGTCGTAGCGGCGCACCCAGAGGTCGAGGGAGGCCTTGGTCTCCTCGACCAGGTAGGTCTCGTCGCCGTACTGCGGACGGCCGGGGTCGTCGCGCGTCACCGGGACGGGGATGCCGTAGTTGAAGTCGTCGGTGATCATCTCCGCCCACTCGCGGTAGCGCCAGCCGTCGAGCAGCTCGGCTTCGCGGGTGAGGAACTGGGTGACTCCCCAGTGGGTCTCGAAGTCGCAGAGCGGCTTGTCCTGCGTGCCGACGATCACCGAAGTGTGCTCGGTGGCGATGGTGGTGGCCATGCCTCGTCTCTCCTCAGTGACCGTTGGCCGGATGGCCGTTGCCGTTGCCGTTGCTGGGCGCGACCTCCATCAGGTCGTGCCAGCGGCGCAGCAGGTTCTGCTGGTTGACCTCGGTGTGGTCGACGGGAAAGACGTTGCCCGGCCAGGGCACGTCGTTGCCGGCCTCCACCGAACGGCCCTGGTGGTTGAAGGTGAAGTCCCAGGTCAGCGGCGAGCGGTTGTTGCTGGCCGCGCTGGTCCAGTTCTGGAAGTCGTCGGTCTCGAAACAGCCGCCGAAGCCGAGGTGGCGCAGGAAGGCCCGCTGCGACCCCATCTTCTCGTCGGCGCTCATGCCCTTCGGCACGAAGCACCACATCCACAGCTCGGTGGTGTCGGCGGAGATGGGGTGCCACTGGCGCAGGTGCAGGTATGCCGCCGGGAAGGTGTCCGAGCCGACGTGCGGAGCCAGCGCTTCGAGGATGGAGGCGTTGGGGAAGATGTTGCCGTGCGCGACGGCCAGCGCCTGCAGCATCTCGACCTGGTCTGGGTTGAGGCGGCTGGTGAAGGTGTCCCAGTAGCGCTGCGGCCAGCCCAGGAACGTCGGCGTGTCGAACTCGATGGGCATCTGCTGCACGCGGATGCCATGGCCGTTGTCGGCGGAGATGCAGTGCGACGGGGTGCGCTCTGAGAAGCGGCCGATCCGCTCCGACTCGCGGCCGGTCTCGAAGATGCCCATGTCGATGGCGCTCTTGTGCGTCGTCGACAGGTGGTAGCCGTCACCCACGTAATTGTCCACGCCGATCTTCCAGTTGGTCTTGACGATGCCGCGCATCGGCGGCCCCACCACCTCGAAGTCGGCCTTGCCGAAGAGCGCGTGCACATAGAAGGAGAAGTTGCCCAGATAGTCCTGCAGCGACGGCGCGTCCTCGTCCCAGTTGGCGAAGATCAGCCCGTCGTACGCCTCGACGTGCGGCACCTCGAAGAGATGGATGGCGCTCTTGTCGAACGACTTGGGGTAGACCTCGTTGATCTCGGGGATGCCGCGCGCGGCGCCGTCGTTGGCGAAGGTCCAGCCGTGGTAGCTGCAGCGGAAGTGCGAGGTATTGCCCATGTCGGCGCGGCACAGGGCGGCGCCGCGGTGTGGGCAGCTGTTGAGGAACACGCGCACCTTGCCGTGCTCGTCGCGGACCACGATCACGGGGTCCGAACCCATGCGGCGCGTCACGTAGTCGCCGTTGTGGGCCAGCTCGCTCTCGTGCGCCACGAAGAGCCAGGACTTGCGGAAGATCCGCTCCAACTCCTGCTGATGGATCTCCGGGTCCCAGTAGGCCCGCCTCTGAGTGAGGGCTCGCTCGACGTCGACCAAGGCCATGGGCGTGTCTCCTTGCCTCCAACGCGGTTCGCTATAATCTATAGTATTATGCTGGCGAGCGTCAAGGCGCGGCGGGCTGCCTCGTGACCGCGGTCGCGACCCTCGGGAGCGGGCTGGCGCCGGGCCGTTGCCGTGCCGCAGTATCGCCGATTCTCCGAGCCATCGCAAGGAGTTTGCGAACGGTGGGAACCCAACGATCGGGCGGCGCCGCGGGGCCGCGCCGGCAGCCGGCAGCGGTACGAACGGAGGTCCCTTGCCGCCGCGGAAAATTTCTATACAATCCGTCCGTCATGAAGGTTTCCGTCGATCGCAAGAAGTGCCTCGGCTACGCCACCTGCGTGATCGAGGCGCCCGATGTCTTCGAGATGGACGACGACGAGAACGTCTCCTACGTCATCCTCGAGAATCCGCCCGAGGAGATGCGGCCCAGGCTGGACCGCGCCGTGCACCTCTGTCCCACCCGCGCCATCGCGATCGAGGACTGACCGCTGCGCGCCCTCGTCGTCGGAGCCTCGATGGCGGGGCTCACCGCTGCGCAGTCGCTCCGTGAGGAGGGCTGGGACGGTCCCATCACCGTTGCCGGCGCCGAGCCGCACGTTCCCTACGACCGGCCGCCGCTCTCCAAGCAGGTGCTCGCCGAGGACTGGGACGCGCAGCGCATCGCCTTCTGGCCCGAGGGCCTCGCCCTCAAGCTCGACGTCGAACTGCTGCTCGGCCGGCGCGCGGTGAGCCTCGACGCCGCAGCGCACCGCGTGCGCCTCGCCGATGGTGAGCAGCTGGAGTACGACCGCCTAGTCATCGCCACCGGGGCTCACGCTCGTTCGCTCCCGAACGTTCCTGAGCTCGACGGCGTCCACCTGCTGCGCAGTCTGGACGACGCCCTGGCGCTGCGCGCCGACCTGGCCCGCGCGTCGCGCCTGGTGGTGGTCGGCGGCGGCTTCATCGGCGCCGAGGTCGCGTCGTCGGCACGCGCGCGCGGGCTCGAGGTGGTCGTGGTCGAGGCACTGGAGCTCCCCCTGGTGCGCGTGCTCGGCAGGCGCATGGCCGCCGCGTGCGCGCGCCTGCACATGGAGAGCGGTGTGGTGCTGCGCTGCGGCGACGGCGTGTCCGCCATCGAGGGCGGCGGCCGCGTCGAGGCGGTGCGGCTGCGCGACGGCACCGCGGTCGACGCCGACGCGGTGGTGATCGGCATCGGCTGCGCACCGACCACGGCGTGGCTCGACGGCTCGGGTGTGCACGTCGAGGACGGCATCGTCTGTGACGCGCACGGCGCCACCTCGCAGCCCGGCGTGTACGCGGCCGGCGACGTCGCCCGCTGGCACAACGACTTCCTCGGCGCCACCGCGCGCGTCGAGCACTGGACCAACGCGGTCGAGCAGGGACGCGCCGTCGCCCAGGCGATCGTGCACGGCGACGGGGCGACGCGCTTCGAGTCGGTGCCGTACTTCTGGTCCGACCAGCACGGCGTCAAGTTGCAGCTCGCCGGCGTTCCCCATCCCGACGACGAGGTGCACGTGGTCGAGAACGACGAGTCCGCGCGCAAGCTGGTCGCCCTCTACGCGCGCGACGGCATGCTCACCGGCGTGCTCGGCTTCGGCCGCGCCGGTGCTGTGGCGCGCATGCGGCAGATGCTGCAGCGACGTGCCACCCTGCAGGAAGCGCTCGAGGCCGCCAGCAAGCCCACGGCGCCGAAGCTGCTGCGTGTGAGCACACATTGATGATCGACATAGAACAGCGAGCCCTCGGCCTCGCGCCTGCGGGCGTGCTCGTCGGCGGCAGATGGACGTCCGCCGACGCGGCATTCGCGGTGCTCGACCCCGCCACCGAGCAGACCCTGCGCGAGGTTCCCGACTGCAGCAATGAGGACGCGCTGCGCGCCCTCGACGCCGCCTGCGCTGCGCAGCAAACGTGGGCGGCGACCCCGCCACGCCGCCGCGCCGACATCCTCCGCGCCGCCTACGACGCGCTGGTGGCGCGCACCGACGACTTCGCGCTGCTGGCCACGCTGGAGATGGGCAAGCCGCTCGCCGAGGCGCGCGCCGAAGTGGCCTACGCGGCCGACTTCCTGCGCTGGTTCTCCGAGGAGACGCCGCGCATCCACGGCCGCTACGCCGTGCTCCCCAACGCCGACGCGCGCATGCTGACCATGCGCATGCCGGTCGGCCCCTGCCTGCTGATCACGCCGTGGAACTTCCCGATCGCCATGGCGGCGCGCAAGATCGCGCCGGCGATCGCGGCGGGCTGCACGATGCTGGTCAAGCCTGCCGAGCAGACGCCGCTGTCGACCCTCGCGCTGGCACGACTGCTCGAAGAGGCCGGCCTGCCCGCCGGTGTGCTCAACGTGCTCACGACCACCAAGCCCGAGCAGATGGTCCCGGCGCTGCTCCGCGACGGCAGGATTCGCAAGCTGTCCTTCACGGGATCCACCGCCGTGGGCCGGATCTTGATGTCGCAGGCCGCGGGCACGGTGGCCCGCGTCTCGCTGGAGCTGGGCGGCAACGCGCCCTTCCTCGTCTTCGACGATGCCGACCTCGACGCCGCCGTCGACGGCGCGGTGCTGGCCAAGATGCGCAACACCGGCGAGGCCTGCACCGCGGCCAACCGCTTCCACGTGGCCGCCGGAGTCGCCGAGGAGTTCGCTCAGCGTCTCGCCGCCCGCCTAGCAGCGATGCCGGTCGGGCGCGGCACCGAGCCCGGCGTCGAGGTCGGCCCGCTCATCGACGGCGCCGCACGCGACAAGGTGGAGCAGCTCACCGGCGATGCGCTGGAGCGCGGCGCACGCCTGCTGACCGGCGGCAAAGCCCTGCCGGGCAAGGGATTCTTCTTCGAACCCACGGTGCTCAGCGGCGTCGCACCAGGCGCCGCCATGCTGCACGAGGAGATCTTCGGACCGGTGGCGCCGGTGCTTCCCTTCGCCGGCGAGGAGGAGGCGATCCTCGCCGCCAACGACACCGAGTACGGCCTGGTCGCCTACGTGTACACGCGCGACCTGCAGCGCGCGATGCGCGTCAGCGAGCGGCTGGACACCGGCATGGTGGGCCTCAACCGGGGCATCGTCTCCAACGCGGCCGCGCCCTTCGGCGGAGTCAAGCAGTCCGGCATCGGCCGGGAGGGCGGCGCCGAGGGCATCGACGACTACCTGTCGACCAAGTACGTCGCCATCGCGGTCTGACAGCGGGGGGGGGGAATTCCCGGCCTGCTTGTCGAACGACCACATAATATATAGAATATCGCGCCAGCAGAGCCGTGACCGTCTCGCGAACGGCGGGGCGCGCCTGCGGAGGTTGGTTTCCGTCATCGCCGCTGCACTTCAGCTCGAGGTCGACGACGTCTCCAAGACGTTCCCCGGCCATCGCGCGCTGCGCAACGTGTCGCTGCGCGTGCAATCGGGCGAGGTGCGCGGTCTGATCGGCGCCAACGGCTCGGGCAAGTCGACGCTGGTGAAGATCCTCGCCGGCGTCTACGAGCCCGACGCGCGCAGCGGCGGCATCAGCGTCGGCGGCCAGCCGCTGCGACTCCCGGTGCCGCCCGCGGAGGGGCGCCGCGCGGGCCTCCGCTTCGTGCACCAGGACCTCGGCCTGGTCGAGCGCCGCCCGGTGCTGGAGAACCTCATCCTGGGGCGTCCGTTCCTGCGCCGCCGCGGCTTCATCGACTGGACCGCGGAGCGCCGCATCGCCACCGCGCTGCTCGCCCAGTTCGACGTCAGCTTCGACCTCGACGACCTGGTCGGGAACCTCAGCCGCGCCCAGCAGTCGCTGGTGGCGATCATGCGAGCGCTGGGCGGCGACGACAGCATGCCGATGCGCGTGCTGGTATTGGACGAGCCCACCGTCGGCCTGCCGCCCGACGAGTCGCGAATGGTGCTGGAAGCGGCGGCGGCGCTGAGCCGGCGCGGCATCGGCGTCATCCTGGTGTCGCACGCGCTCGACGACGTGGCCCGCGTCTGCAACACGTTGACGGTGCTGCGCGACGGCGCGGTGGTGCTCGACGGGGAGGCGAGCACGCCGCGGCATGACGTGGTCGGCGCGCTCACCGGCGAGAGGGTGCTCCGCCTCGGTGCCGCACCACCGTCTCCCCCACCGTCAACGCTCGACGCGCACGACATTGCACTCGACGTGCGCAACCTCCGCGCCCCCGGGCTGCTTGGCGTGTCGCTGCAGGTGGCCCGCGGCGAGGTGGTGGGCGTGGCCGGCGACCTCGACTCCGGTGTGGCCACGTTGCTTGCGGCCATCTATGGCGACGTCCCCGCGCAGGCCGACGCGCTCACCAGCGCGGGCCGCGCGGTGCGTCCGCACTCGCCGCGCAGCGCACGCCACCACGGCATCTCCTACATCCCTGCTGACCGGGTCGGCGACGCGCTGATCGCCGGCATGACGCTGCGCGAGAACCTCAGCGGCGCCGAGCTGCACGACGTGGCCACGCGGCTGCGCGTCCGCCACCGTCACGAGCACCAGCAGCGCCGCCACCTCGCCGAGCGCTTCGGCATCCAGCCACCGCGCCTGCAGGCCACCATCGAGTCCTTCTCCGGCGGCAATCAGCAGAAGGCGGTGCTGGCCCGGTGGCTGCGCACCGAGCCGAAGGTGGTGCTGATCGACCAGCCCACCCAGGGCGTCGACGTGGTCGGCAAGGCCGACATCCACGCGCACATCCGCGACAGCGCCGGGCGCGGCTGCGCGTTCCTGATCAGCAGCGCGGAGCACGAGGAGCTGGCGGCGCTGTGCAGCCGGGTGATCGTGCTGCAACGCGGCGTCGCCACGGCGGAACTGCGCACACCGGAGATCACGCCCGCGGCGATCAGCGCGGCGATGTTCGCCCGCGACGCGGTGGCGGGCAACGACAGTCACGACGTGGCGCAGCAGCGAGATGCGACGTCACTTGCAGCAAAGGCACACGGCTAGCCACGCCGGCCATCGCAGAGTTGGAGGACAGATCCAGAGTGAGCGCATTGCCAGTCAGCACCAGGGCACGTGCACGGTGGGTGGGGGCCGCGGCAGCGCTCGCCACCGTCTTCGTCAGCGCGTGCGGCTCCAGTGGCGGCGGCGGCGGCAGCAGTGGAACGGGCTCGGCGTCGCCAACCGCGATCGGCAGCGACCTCGCCGCCAAGGTCAAGGGGTACGAGCAGCCGCTCACCTCGTGGCCCGGACCGACGCAGGCCGTCAAGGCGGTGACCGGGAAGAAGGTCGGACTGGTGTCGTGCGGCGTCACTTCGCCGGCGTGCCCGCGCATGCTCAACGGCATGCAGGAGGCGGCCAAGGCGCTGGGCTGGACGGTGGTCGAGACCTACAACCCGCCGGCGCTCACCCCGTCGTCGGAGAACGCCGCGCTGCAGCACATGATCGCGGCAGGCGTCGACGGCATCGTCTGCGTCTGCATCCCGCGTCCCCTGCTGCAGGACACCCTGGCCATGGCCAGGGCGAAGAACGTCTCGTTCATCACCGTGCGCTCCGAGGACGACACCTTCACCGACCCGTCGGACACCAAGGTCGGCGCCGGTGAGGGGCTGGCCGGCGACATCATCGGCGACTACGTGGTCAACGCCTCCGGCGGCAAGGCAAACGTGATCATGATTCGCGACGACGACTTCGGCATCCTCAAGGACATCTCCGACCACTTCAAGAAGAAGATCCAGGCCTGTTCGGGATGCAAGCTGCTCGCCGAGCAGAACATCCCCACCGCTGACGTCTTCCAGAAGGCGGTGGGCGAGGTGGCCAGCCTGCTGCAGCGCTTCCCGCAGACCGACTACCTGTACAGCACCTTCGACGCCGAGGGCCGTCTGGCCATCAGCGCCATCAAGCAGGTGCAGCTCATCGGCAAGGTGAAAGTCGTCGGCGGCACCGGCGGTGAGGAGCAGACCCTGCAGCTCATCCAGAGCGACCGCCCGGCGACCTTCGTCGCCACCACCTCGCCGCCCGACGAGTGGGCCGGCTGGGCGGGCATCGACAACCTGCTCCGCGTCTTCCAGGGCCAGCAGCCGGTCACCAACACCAACCGTCCGCTGCTGACCGCGGCCGACAACATCTCGACGCTCTGCAAGTCGAGCTGCATCGCCTACACCGGGGTCGAGGCCGGCCTCGACTTCCACGCCGAGTACAAGAAGCTCTGGGGCCTCGGCTAGCCCAGCATTTCACGGCACTCCACACTGGCTCGCGTCCCGTGCAGCGGTGCCAGAAAAGGGAGGGACGGCGCAGGCCGTCCCTCCCCAACCCACTTCATGAGGTGCAGGACAAGTGGCTAGCGCGACCACGGTGGCGACGCCGGCGCGGCGCCGT
This sequence comes from Candidatus Dormiibacterota bacterium, assembly GCA_035995545.1. GTDB lineage: Bacteria > Chloroflexota > Dormibacteria > Aeolococcales > Aeolococcaceae > DASRDZ01. The sequence goes on along the minus strand of DASYKI010000016.1, from coordinate 8,430 downwards.
CCGGCGATCAACGAGCAGCTCGCGCGGTGGGGCGGGCTGATCGGCATCGTCGTGCTCAGCATCGTCTTCTCGATCGCGCTGCCCGACACGTTCGCCCGCGTCGACACGGCGCGCATCCTGGCCAGCACTCAGGCGGTACTGGTGATCGTCGCCATCGGCACGCTGTTCCCGCTGATCGCCGGCGAGTTCGACCTCAGCGTCGGCGCCGTCACCGGCTTCGCGTCGCTGATGCTGGCCAAGATGAACGGCACCTGGCGCTGGCCGCTGGTGCTCGCCGTGGTGGTCGCGGTGCTGGTGGGAACGGCGATCGGGCTGGTCAATGGCCTGCTCGTCACCAAGCTGCGCATCAGCTCGTTCATCGCCACCCTGGCGATGAGCATCATCCTCAGCGGCCTTGCCATCTGGGCGACCGCGGGGCTGGTGATATCCGAGGGCATCAACGCCCAGTTCATCAACCTGGGCACCGCGACCATCCTCTCCCAGGTTCCCCTGGCGGCGATCTTCTGGATCGGGGTGGTCGCGGTGGGCTGGTTCGTCCTCGACATGACGCCGTGGGGACGCTACCTGCGCGTCACCGGCGCCAACCCCCGCAGCGCGCGGCTGCTCGGCCTGCCGGTCGACCGCATCAAGCTGCAGGCGTTCGTGATCAGCGGCATGGTCGGCGGCATGGCGGGCGTGCTCCACCTCATGCAGATCGGCTCGGCGCATCCGTCGGACGGTCCCGACCTGCTCCTGCCCGCCTACGCGGCGGCGTTTCTCGGCTCGACCACGATTCATCCGGGTCGCTTCAACGCCGTTGGCACCGCGGTCGCGGTGTTCCTGCTCGCCGTGGGCATCACCGGCGTGCAGCTCTGGGGCGCGCCGAGCTGGGTCGAGCCGGTGTTCAACGGCGGCGCATTGCTGATTGCGGTGGGACTGTCGGTCCGCACCAGCCGCCGCGTCGCGCCGGCCTGAGGCCGAAGCCGATGCGCGCGGTACGGTGCAGCGACGGCGCGGTGCGCGTCGTCGAGGCGGAGGAGCCGAGCGGTGTCGGTGTGCGTGTGCGCATCGCGGCCAGCGGGATCTGCGGCACCGACCTCGCCCTCATCGGCGCCGAGCATCCGCCGGCCGTGATCCTTGGCCACGAATTGTCCGGCTGGCTCGACGACGGCACCGCGGTGGCCATCGAGGCGCTGCTGCCGTGCGAGCGCTGCGAGCAGTGCGTCGCCGGCGCGTACCACCTCTGCTCGGGAACGCCGAGCGGCAACTCTGTCGACATCTGCCTCGGACTCACCGTGCTCGACGGCGGCATGGCCGACGTGGTGCGCGTGCCGCAGCGCTGCATCGTGCCGCTGCCGCCGAGCGTCGACGTGCGCGACGCCTGCCTGGTGGAGCCGCTGGCGGTCGGCTTTCACGGCCTGCGCAAGGGAGGTGTCCGCGCGGCACAGCGGGTCGCCGTCGTCGGCGCGGGCAGCATCGGCCTGTGCACCGTCGCGGCGGCACAACGACTCGGTTGCGAGGTGGGCGTGGTCGCCCGCCACGCGCGGCAGATGGAGGTCGCCGAAGCGCTCGGCGCCACCGCGGCGCACGGCGTCTACGACGTCACCGTCGACGCCGCGGGCAGCGCATCGTCGATCGCCACCGCGATGGACATGGTGCGCAAGGGTGGCACCGTGGTCGCAGTCGGCATCCACACCGGGCCGGTGCCCGTCGACGGCGCCGTGTTCGCGGCCAAGGAGCTGCGCATCGTCGCCAGCGTCGGCTACAGCACCCACAACGGACGTCGCGACGTGGACGATGCCGCCGAATTGCTCGGCGCCTATTCCGCGGTGGCGCGGCTGCTGATCACCCATCGCTTCCCGCTCGACGAGGCGCCGCGCGCCTTCGCCACCGCCGGTGACCGCAGCAGCGGCGCCGTCAAGGTGGTGGTCGAGCCGTAGGATTTTGTTCTCACCAACGGAGCGCATCGAAACATGGGACTGGACAAGCACGGTCGCGTCGCGGTGGTCACCGGGGCGGCAGCGGGCATCGGGCCGGAGTACGCGGTGCGCCTGGCGCAGGACGGCGCCGACATCGCCATCGCCGACATCGAGGCCGCGGACGAGACCGCCGAGCGGGTGCGCGCCACCGGGCGACGCGTGCTCCACCGCAGCGTCGACGTCAGCGACCCCGAGGCGGTGGCCGGGTTCGCCCGCGACGTCTTCGCCGAGCTCGGCGATGTGGACATTCTCGTCAACAACGTCGGCATCTCGCCGTACAACCTGTTCGAGGACATCACCCTGGAGGAGTGGCGGCGCTGCATGACCGTCAACCTCGACTCGCTGTTCCTGATGTGCAAGGCGTTCCTGCCGGGGATGCGACAGCGGCAGTGGGGTCGCATCGTCAACGTCACCACCAGCGCCTGCTGGATGCCCGAGGTGCCGCGGATGAGCCACTACGTCACCAGCAAGATGGGCGTGGTCGGCTTCACCCGCGCGCTGGCCACCGAGGTCGGTCCGCAGTTCGTCACCGTCAACTGCGTGTCGCCGTCGCTGGTGCGCACCCCGCTGCTGGAGCAGCGGCTGACCCCGGAGTGGTTCCAGGAGATGGTCGACACCCAGTCGATCAAGCGCGTCCAGGAGACCGCCGACATGGTCGGCGCGGTCTCCTTCCTCACCTCCGACGACGCCGCCTTCATCACCGGACAGACGCTGGCCGTCAACGGCGGCAACGTGCGGCTGTGAGCCTGCCCGGCTTTCGCGGCGTCGACCACTGCGGCTTCACCGTTCCCGACATGGAGCAGGCGGTGCGCTTCTTCGTCGACGTGCTCGGCTGCGAGGAGTTCTACTCGCTGGGCCCGTTCCGCGACGACGATGGAGACTCGATGCAGCGCTTCTTCAACCTGCACCCGCGCACCGTGGTCGAGGAGATCCGCCTGCTGCGCTGCGGCAACCTCAACTTCGAGCTGTTCCAGTGCTCGGCGCCGGAGCGGCTGACGCAGCCCCCCACCATGGCCGATGTCGGCGGCCAGCACCTCGCCTTCTACGTCGACGACATCGACGCCGCGGTCGCACATCTGGAGCGCCACGACGTCCGCGTGCTCGGCGAGAAGCTGCCTGCGCCGGGTCCCGAGGCTGGGCTGGGCGCCTACTTCGTCTACTTCCTGAGCCCCTGGGGGATGACCCTGGAGCTGATCTCCTATCCCAACGGCCGCGCCTACGAGCGTGAACACAGCGGTCGCCTCTGGAACCCGGCGAGACCCGACCTCGCCTAGAGTGGCCTGGATGCCCGCGGCTACGCAGCCTTGCTCGCCGCCACCCGGAAGACGATCCCGGCCCGGCTGCGCTGCACGTCATCGACGTGGAAACCGGCGGCGCGGATGAACGGAACGGGATCACGCAGGAGGTGGTCGGCGCCAAATCGTAGAGTCAGTGGCTCGATGGCGCGCTGCGCGAGACACACTGCGGAGTTCGTCGATGGGCCGTGCTCTACCAGCAGAAAGCGGCCGCCGGGCCGCAGCACGCGGAAGGCCTCGCGTGCCGCCGCGGCGGGGTCCGGAATCGTGCAGAACGTGTACGTCGACACCACCGTGTCGCGGCTCTCGGCGGGAAGGTCTAGCGCCTGCACGTCCCCGAGCTGGACGTGGATGCGATCGCCCAACCCGGTGTCGGTGATCCGTCGCTGCGCGATGGCCAGCATGTTCTCCGAGAGATCGACGCCGAGCACCGCCGTGCCGGCGGCGTAGTCGGGCAGGTTCAGACCGGTTCCGACGGCCAGCTCCAACACCTCGCCCCGGGCCCGCGCAGTCGCCCAGTGGCGACTGTGGCCGAGGACGTACCGCTCCCAGCGCTGCATGGAGCGGTCGTACTTCGGCGCGAACGTGTCGAAGACTCGCCTGACGTGGGCATTGCCCATCCGTCAGGCTTCCCAGACGCCGAACGCTTTCCACAGCGGTTGAGCAGCGCGGGTGACCAGCCCCAGCTCGACCAGCAGCGCGCGCACCTTGCGCAGTGACTCGTGCACCTGGGTGCGAGCCGCAGGGTTGTCGTCGTACGCGGCCCGGATGACGTGCTTGGGGATGCCGTAGAGCTGCACGACCTGTGCTGATGGTCGCATCATCGTGCTCGCCATCTGTCCGAGGATCATCGGCGCCTGCAGCGCCAGTCGCGCACGCCGCAGGCGACCGAGTCGAGGCACCTGGCGGCGCAGGTAATGGCGCGCGAAGGAGAGGTGGCGCGCCTCTTCCGTGACGTGGATGCGAATGATCCGCTCCACCAACGGATGGGCGTCACCGCGGCGCAGGGCGACTCGCTGGACGTGGTCGATGGGGTCCTCGCCGCCGAGAACGAAGACGAAGAACAGCTCGGGGAAGACGCGGGCGAAGCGCACCACCTGGCGTGCCTGGAAGCGCATGAACGGAGACAGGCCGGGAACGTCGAAGCCCGTCCTGTTGACGAACTCCTGGAACATCAGCGAGTGCTGCGCCTCCTCGATGATCTCGTGATAGGCGTAGCGGAACTCCGTGGAGGCGTTGGGCAACCGTGCGGCCCACTCCAGCAGCCCGCGCTTGAGGTTGCTCTCGAACTGCAGCCCAACCTTCATCTGGGTGGCGACGATGTGCAGCCCGATGCGGGCGCGTGTTTCCGCCGGTTGTGTCCGATACCAGTCGGTCCCGCCCAGTGGATGATCGCTGTCGAGCTCCCATCGTGGGTCGGCGGCGTCGATGGCCATCGCGGGATCGTCCCAGGGCACGTCGGCGTAGGCGTCGAAGTGCTTGAGCACCGACTGACGGTTGAGGCGTTCCAGGAGGCGTTCCCAGGTATCGGTCTGCTCCTCGTCCAGGGTCGCAATGACTGTGCTCATATTCCTTCCTCCGCTGTCGGCGCCGCCACGGACGCCATGAGATGTGCCACCGCCTTGAGGGCGTTGAGGACGTTGTCCACCTCGTCGTCGTCGCGCACGACCTGGCGTCGCAGCGCCAGGCCGTCGAGCAGCGCGAAGGTGAAGAGCGGCGCGATGGAGTACATCGGATCCGCCCCACCCAGCGGGGAGATCTCAGCGAACGCCTCCCGAGCGCTCTCCAGGAACCGCCGTTCCAGGATCGCCATGCGATGGCGGAGATCCTCGTCGTTGCGTGCCGCCAGCGACAGCTCCATCCAGGCGACGGTCCACGGGGAGGAATAGAGGCCCCAGATGACGTCGATGGAGGCGTCGAGCGCATCGACGCCCGGAGGAAAGGAGGCCATCGCGCGGCGGAACTCGTCGAGGAGGACCAGGTGGAGGTGCTCCATCGCGCTGGTGACCAGGTCGGTCTTGGTCCCGAAGTGGTGGAGCTGCGCGCCCCGCGAGAGGCCGGCACGGCGGGCGACCTCGATGGTGGTGGTCCCGGCGTAGCCACGCTCGGCGAGGCACTCGACGGTCGCCTCCAGCAGGCGAGCCCGGGTACTCGCGCGGCGCTCAGCCTGGGTGCGGCGGCGGGGAGCAGTGCTGACCACGGGTGGGGTTATAGCCCACGCGCATACATACAGTCAAGACTGCATGTATATGTTCCCCTCCCGGCCCCACCGACCCCCGGCCAACTCAGCCCGCTGGCGCGCGGTAGCGGAGACCGTCGACGAGCAGGTCGAGCAGGCGCCCCGCCTGGTCCCGCTGCGCCTGGTCGCCAGCCGCCAGGGAGACACCGCTCAGCGCCGCCAGCACATCGTTGGGCTCGACGTCCGCCCTCAGGCTGCCGGCGGCGGCGCCGGCATCGAGCAGCGCAGTGATCGCACCGATGAGCCGATCGCGACTCTCAGCGAAGGGGTTGCCACCGGACGCGATCACGGCGCGAAGCGCGGCGGCCATGTGCCGCTTGGTCGCCAGGTAGTCGATGAAGCGATCCAACCACGCGCGCATCGCCTCGTCGGGTGGAAGCGACGCGAGGAGCTCAGGGACCGCATCGCAGAGACGCGCCAGCTCCTGGCGATAGGCCGCCTCCGCGAGCGCCTCGCGGGTCGGGAAATGTCGGTAGAGCGTCCCGATGCCGACCCCCGCGGTCCGTGCGATCGCGTCCAGAGTCACGTCCCCTTCGTCGCTGGCGAACGCGCGCACGGCTGCAGCGAGCAGCTGCTCACGGTTGCGCTGGGCATCGGCGCGCAGCGGCCGGACGCGGGTCTCCGACATGTGGTGTCCGTCCTCTCGATCCGCACACGTGCACAGGTGGCGGCTTGCTAAACGGAGGCGGTTCCGGTTAGACTTCACTCTACCGGAGGACCCTCCGATTCAGAGAATACCGCGTCCGAGCCGGGTCCGCATCGCCGGACGAACGGGAGACCAACATGACTGTGACCACGCCTGTCCGCACGCCCTTCGGCGCGACGTCGACCGCCGCCGAGGTCATCGAGGGAATCGACCTGAGTGGCCGCCGCGCCATCGTCACCGGCGGCGCCTCAGGAATCGGCATCGAGACGGCACGCGTGCTCGCGGGCGCCGGAGCGGAGGTGACGCTCGCCGTGCGCAACATCGAAGCGGGCGAGCGCGTTGCCGCGGACATCGTCGCGACGACGGACAGCGCGCGAGTCGCGGTCGCCCAGGTGGATCTCGCCGACCTCGCGTCGGTCGCGGCTCTTGTCGCGGCGTGGGACGGTCCACTGCACCTGCTCATCAACAACGCCGGCGTGATGTGGCTGCCCACCCTTCAGCTGACAGAGGCGGGCTGGGAAATGCAACTGGCCACCAATCACCTCGGCCACTTCGCGCTCGCAGTGGGCCTGCACGACGCACTCGCCTCCGCCGGAGGTGCCCGCATCGTGTCGCTCAGCTCACGTGGGCACCTGAGGTCGCCGGTGGTCTTCGACGACCTCAACTTCACGTCCCGTCCCTACGACCCGAGCCTCGCCTACGGGCAGTCGAAGACCGCCAATGTCCTCTTCGCCGTCGAGGCCAGCCGCCGGTGGGCCGATGACGGCATCACCGCGAACGCGGTCCATCCGGGCGCGATCGTGGCCACCAACCTGTCCCGGCACATGGACGCCGCTGTCCTCGCCAGCATCGTGGCCGCGAGAACGTACGCGTTCAAGACGGTCGAGCAGGGCGCGGCGACGACCGTGCTGGCCGCCACCTCACCGCTGCTGGAGGGCATCGGCGGTCGCTACCTCGAGGACTGCAACGAGGCGGCGGTCATCGTCGACAGCACCCCGGACGGCGCGGGCGGTGTCGCGGCGTACGCGCTGGATCCGATCGCGGCCGCGCGACTGTGGGAAGTCTCGCTGGCCGCCACCAACCTGGAGTGAGGGCAAATCTCATGCGTTACAGGCTTTTGGGTACGTCCGGCGTGCGCATCTCGGAGGTGGCGCTGGGCACGATGACCTTCGGTGAAGACTGGGGTTGGGGGGCATCCCCCGATGTCAGCGCGAGGATGCTGGAGCTGTTCGCCGACGCCGGGGGCAATGTCATCGACACCGCCGACGTCTACACCAACGGGGCGTCGGAAACCATCGTCGGCGAGCTGCTCAAGGGGCGCCGCGCCCGGTTCGTGCTGGCCACCAAGTTCACCAACCAAACCGACCCGGGTGACCCGAACAGTGCGGGCAACCACCGCAAGAAGATCGTCACCTCGATCGAGGCGAGCCTGCGTCGACTGCAGACCGACCATATCGACCTGTACTGGGTGCACGCCCGTGACCTCCTTACTCCGGTCGAGGAGCTCATGCGTGCGCTGGACGACCAGGTGCGCCTCGGCAAGATCCTCTACCCCGCAGTCTCGGACTGGGCTGCGTGGGAGATCGCCGAAGCCAACACCGCCGCTCGGTTGCGTGATTGGTCGCCGTTCACCGCGGTCCAGCTGCGGTACAACCTGCTCGACCGTTCCCCGGAGCGGGATCTGCTGCCCATGGCCGCCGCGTTTGACCTGCCGGTGTTTGCCTGGGGCCCGCTTGCCGAAGGACGGCTCACCGGCAAATACCTCAGCGGCCACACCGGCCGAGTGACCGAGGTCGGACGCCCCTACACACATGTCGGCAGCGACGACATCGTCCGCGACGTCGTCGCCATCTCGCACGAGATCGGCTGCTCACCCGCGCAGGTGGCGATCTCCTGGGTGCGGCAGCAGCCCGGCCCGGTCATCCCGCTGATCGCGGCCCGCACCGAAGAACAGTTCCGCGACAACCTCGCCGCCACCGACGTGCACCTCAGCAAGCAACACCTCGACCGTCTCGACGCACTCAGCCGCCCCACCCTCGGGTTTCCGGCGGATGTCATGCGGGACGCCTCCGTCGTCAGCGGGGTCTACGGCGTCCAACTACCCGACATCGACGACCCATGCGCGCAGGCCGTCCGCCGCACCACCACCAGCACCGGCGAACGTCAAGACGAGGCGAACATGTCCGCGATCAACACGGAAGGGTGAAGCGCATTTAGATCGACGTCGATCACCGGAACGCACCGCCCCTGGGGTCGAGGACCTTGACGCTCCTCCGGGCTCGCCCTCCCGCT